>NZ_JBIRFY010000001.1:355236-1347973 GCF_044327745.1 Streptomyces sp. NPDC018026 | reverse complement strand
ACCCTCGCCGTCATCAACATCATCGGCCTCTACCTCCTCGCCCCCGTCGTCAAGCGCGAACTGGGCTCCTTCCTCGAATTCGTCCGCGCCCGCAACGCCGGTCAGGACACCGGAGGCGACGAAGACCAGGAGCCGGCGAAGACCACCGTCCGACCGCGCAGGTGATGCCGCCGCCCGCGGTAAACTCGCCCCGGACGTAAAGGATGTGCTGGTGACGAACAGCGGTGGGCGCCGTCGGCCGGACGTCACAACGGTCGAGATCATCGGCGGCCCGGAGGCGCTCGAGGTCGGCCTCAGCGGCTACGACGCCCGGTGGGCGGAGGACTACAAGCGTCACCGGCGTCGGATCCTCGACGCGCTGGCGGCGCAGGACGTCGAGGTCGATGTCGATGTCGATGTCGAGCACATCGGCTCCACCTCGGTCCCAGGACTGGCCGCCAAGCCGATCGTGGACATCGTCGTCGCGGTGGCCGACATCACGGCGGAGGAGGACTACCTCGACGCGCTGCTGGCCGCCGGTTACGAACTGCGGGTTCGCGAGCCGGGACATCGGCTCGTGCGCACACCCGCTCGCGACGTGCATGTGCACGTATACGAAAGAGGGGACGCGGCGGTGCACGAGTACCTCCTCTTCCGTGACCACCTGCGCACCCACGCGGACGACCGCGCCCTGTACGAGAGCGTCAAGCGAGCCCTGTTCGACCAGCGGTGGGACGACATGAACGACTACGCCGACGCCAAGACCGACGTCATCCGAGCGATCAAGTCCCGAGCCGAAGCAGCCGACCGCTGACACGGAGCAACGTCACCGCTCCGTGCCTAGGCCATGCGCGGGGCGCCGTAGCCGGCGTCGACGACGATGAGGACGTCGCGGTCACCCGGGTGCCAGCGGTCCATGTCGATGAGGTCCTCGACCACGCGGCGGACCTGGGCGGTGGTGAGTTCGCAGCCGGGCACGTACTGGTCCGAGGAGCGTCCGATCGGGGCCGTAGACGTGACAGAACAGGCGGTCCGGGTCGGTCGGCGCGACTGGACGGAGCCAGGGGGTGACGTCCACCGCCAGGACCAGGCGTCCGTCGGCGGCCTCGGGCTGCGGCAGCCCGGCCAGCACCTGCTCGGCCACGACTCGGTCTCGGCCCGGTGAACCGTGATACAGCGCACGGCATGGCGTACGAGCGTGTGACCATGCCCTTCGAGCCGAGTTCACGTATACCGCGCTTGCCGGGGAACGACTGCCGCCCTGGAAAGCCTTCAGACTCGCGAAGCGACGGGTTCGCGGGTGGCTGCATAAGCCTGATCGTCCTGCTCATCGAAATCCCGGTCGCCCTTCTGCTGGGCCTGACGTCGGTCATCCGTGGATGGGGCCGTGCGGACGGGCAAACCGCGGCACCCCCGATGGACTGGGTTCCGATCCTCTGGCTCGGCGGGTTCACACTGGGCGTGCTCGTGATCGCCGTGATCTTCCTGTACTCGGCACATCCGTTCGCAGGTGCGGTCCAACTGCTCGTGGCAGCCATTGCACTGTGTTTCACGATCGTTGCCTGGCACGACGAGTACGAGCGTGCCCACCCACCTCCGCTGCCAACGAAGACCGGGATACCGCCTACGAACCACGTGACCGACCGGTAGGACCCACAACTGAGGGCCGTGCATAGCAGTAGGGCCTCTTGAACATCTCATCTGACGTCGAGTCAGCCGAGGACAGGAGGCCCTGATGTCCCGCTGTGTCGCGTCCGCGGGCACGTGGTAGGCGGACAATGATCACCGCTGGATATTCTGTGAAGATGAGATCGATGGATCCGTTCCGCGACGAAGCCCTCCGCCTTGGCATACCGCAGGACGAGGTCGAGCGGTGGCTCGGCACAATCGTCCGTCCGTGCGCGTCGCTGGGCACAGGGGAGCCGGCCGACGGCCCGGTGGCCGGAAGGCTCGGCGGACTGCCGCCGATGCCCGAGGACGAGCCCGTGCCGAACTTGCCGTTCCTCGCCTCGGTCGACCTCGCGGCCATCCCACCGGGCGCGACCGACCTCCCGCTGCCGAAGGAGGGCACGCTGCTCTTCTTCGCGGACACGTCCGACAGCGCCCCGTACAGCGACGATCGCGGCTGGTCCCGGCTCGTCCACGTCCCGGCAGGCAGGCCGGTTGCCGAACGCGGTCCGGGCGGTGAGCGGCCGCCGAAGGTCTACCCGGGCGGAGATCTCCATCTGGTGATCGATCCCTCGCTGCCCAACCGCGGCGACCACATCGAGGGGTTCCCGCACAATGACGAGCTGGGCGATGTGTGGTGGGAGACCTCCTGCGACATGCAGACGGGCGGATCGGTGCAGATAGGCGGCTACCCCTGGGTCTGGAACAACGATCCCGTCCTGGACATCGACCACGGCCCGGGCGACTGGGTGCTGCTCGCGGAGATCGGGAGCGATGCGGTCGAAGGGGATTTGGGCCTTGTCCACTGGGTGATTCGCCGGGACGATCTGGCCGCCGGCCGTTTCACCCAGGCCCGGGCCGAGTACGACATGACCGGCTGACGTGGCCTCAAGGCAAGCAGCAGCCGCGGCGACGTGCCTGTTGGTCCGGCCGGTCTCGTTCAGGTGGTCGCCGGACGGCCGGGCATGAAAGAGGGGCCTTCTGAACATCTCGGTGCTGTCGAGTCAACCGAGTCGCCAGGAGGCCCTGATGACCCACTGTGACGTATTCGTGCCAGCCTCGTCCACTCCGGAAACGCGGCCGACGGTCCGGACGGCGTACGGTGCTACGACTCCGACATGAGCGACGCGGAGACAGCAACCTCGACTATGTGGACTTCGACCTCTGGCCCACCGGCAAGTGGGGCACCACGGAAGCAGCCGGCCTCACCGGACCCCCGTCGGACCAGCTGGTGCGTGCCTGATGGCAGCCGGCGGATCCGCCGGTTCTCATCGGGTAGGTTGGCGAGATGGACCTGTTGGCAGACGCCCTGCGGGTCTCCGGCGCGCGGGGCTCGTTGGGGACGCGCGTGGAGGCCGGCGAGACGTGGGGACTGTGGCTGGATACCTTTCCCGGCGTCGCCCTGCACGTTGTCACTGCCGGGACACTGTGGCTCACTGTCCCCGGAACGCGGCCGCGGAGGATGGAAGCCGGCGACGCCGTGCTCCTCCCCGCGGGCACCGAGCACGGGTTGGCAAGCGAGCCGGGCGTCATGATGGGCCCCTGCGACCGAGAGAGGGCCGACCGGGCGCGGGTGGTCGGGGGCGTTGTGCAACTCGGGGCACCACCGACGCAAACCACGCTGATGACCCTGCACTACGAGCAGGACCCGGAGATCAGCACGCCGGTGATCACCGCTCTCGAGGGATCTGTGCACGTGGCAGCGAGCGAGCGGGCCTACCTCGACGACACCGTCCGGCTGCTGACCCGGGAACTGGCCCACCCACAGATCGGCACCACCGCGGCCGTCAACAGCCTCATCGATCTGCTGTTGCTCCAGTTCGTCCGGGCGTGGCTGACCACGCAACCGGCGCGGCCGCCCACCTCGTGGCTCGGTGCGCTGCGCGACCCGGTCGTCCGCGATGCGCTGGAGTGCATCCACCGCGAGCCCGACCGCGCCTGGACGACCGCGACCCTGGCCGCCGCGATCCGGGTGTCGCGCGCCACCCTGTCGCGTCGGTTCCCGGCCGCGCTCGGCCAGACACCCGGCGCCTACCTCACGGCATGGCGTATCGATCTAGCCGTCGCACGGCTTCGCGACACCGATGACACGGTCGAGGCCGTGGCCGCCGCCGTCGGGTACACCTCGCCGCACGCGTTCAGTCGCGCCTTTCGGCGTGCTCACGGGTTGACACCGAGCGAGTTCCGCACCGATGTGCGCACGGCCGCGCACATCGGTCGCCGACTGCCGACGTAGCGGTCGCACGCACGGAGGGTGCCGGCCGCCACGTGCACCAAATCACCGGCACACTTGAGGTGATCGATGCCGCACCGGACGGCGCGACTGGTCATCGGACGAAGCGCTCCGACTGCACGAGGACGGTCAGGGAGTGGCCGCCGCGGCCGATGAGCTCGGTGAACGCCTCCGGGTCCGCGGCCACGCCGTCCTCGAAGGCGGTCCGGGTCGGCCACCAGAGCTGCCGTGCCCCGAGGAAGCTCGGGTTGTCGCCGTGAAACTCGCTGGAGGGGTGGTTGCGCACGTGGCGCAGGGCGCCGATGCGCCGGCCCAGGTCGGCGTCGTCACTGCTGGCCCAGTCGGGGTTGCCGTCGAGCCGGACGAACTGCAGAAGCTGGATGGTCACGCTGCGGTCGAGGTGGTACCACTGCGCATCGCCGTAGCTCGCCCCGTCCTGGGGCCGGGGGCGGGCGACGAGCACCTCCTCCTCCGTGGCGAAGTTCTCGATCTTCGACTTGTCCATGAACAGGGGTTCGTCGGGGAGGATCCAGTCGTAGTACTGCCGCTCGCCGACCAGGCCGCGGGCCTCGGCGACGGAGTCGAACTCGATCACCGAAATGGCTTCGTGCGTGGCCTGGTCGGCGTCGAGCAGGTCGCTGTGGATCTGATGGGCCTGCACATAGGTGCGGATGCCGGGGATCAGGCTGCCGTAGGTCGCGTGCGGGTGGCGCCAGTGATCGTGGAACACCTCCGGGGCGACCTGGGGCAACCGGGTCAGCATGGCGAAATAACGGATCATGGGAGTTCTCCGTCTCAACGTGGGGAAAGCTCGAGCTCGGCATGCACGGTGATCTGCACCGCGGCGAGCGCCTTGCCGAACGGGTCGGTGCCGGCGGCGCGTCGAGCGGCTTCGGCGAAGCCGTCGGCGTCCAGGCCCGCGACCCGCCCGCGCACGGTGAGCGTGAGGCCCGCGAGCCGGAAGCCGCCCGCGGGATCGGGTGCGAGCGAGACGTCCTCGCTCACGTCCAGGGATTGCGGGGTGCCGCCGGACTGCGCGACGACCGCCGAGAGGGCCATGACGTAGGAGGTTGTGTGCGCGGCGGCGAGCAGCTCCTCGGGGCTGGTGGTGCCGCCGGCCTCCTGCGCGGTGCGCTCGTAGTAGGAGATCGGGTGCGTGGCGACCCGTGAGCTCTCCAGCGTCACCTGGCCGGAGCCTCCTTCGAGATCTCCCTCCCATGCGACGCGGGCGGTGCGTGTAGGGGGTCGGGCGGTGCCGGGGTACAGAGTGGCGCGGTCTTCAGTGGACATGCTGGCTCCTCATGCTGAGGGAGAACGGACGGTCGGATGGCCGGATGGCCGGATGGTCAGGAAATGTCGAGGACGGCCTTGCCGTCGATCTTGCGGCCGAGCAGGGCGTCGACCGCGTCGTCGGCGTCGCGCCACGACCCGCGCCAACCGATGTGCGGGTCGAGCGAGCCGTTCGCCAGGAGGTCGAGGATCAAGGTGAGGTCGTCGGCGCTCTCGCCGCCCCGGACGAAGATCTCGACGCGGGTACCGGCGGCACGGCGGCGCTGCGCCTCGAGATCGAGGACCAGCGGCTCTCCGGAGGTCGCGCCGACGTTCACCGCGATCCCCCCGGGCTCGAGGTGGTCGACCGCCCGGGCAAGCGCGGCGCCGCCGACGTTGTCGACGATGCCCGCGAGCCTGCCGGCGAGGCCGGTGAGCTCAGGGCCGTGCACCACACGAGACGCGCCGATCTCCCGCAGCCCCTTCTCGCGCCCGGGGGAGCCGACGGCGGCCACGACCTCGGCACCCATCCGGGACGCGAGCGCCACGGCGTAGCGCCCGACCCCACCGGAGGCTCCGGTCACAAGGACACGGCGGCCCAGCAGGGGCCCGAGCCGGCGCAGCGCCCGCAGCGCGGCCACCGCCGCGACGGGCACGGTCGCGGCGGCCCCGAGATCGACGGCGTCGGGAACGACGGCCAGCTCGCCGGTCGCCACCGCCCGAAGAACGGCCCACCCACCGGCGGCGCCGAAGGTCGCCACGCGGGCGCCGGCCGGTGGGCCGGAACCGTCGGCGGCAGGGGTGACGACGACGCCGGCCGCGTCCCAGCCCGGCACCTCGCCCGGTTGCCGCATCGCGGCGAGGTAGCGCACCTCCCCGTGGTTCAACGACACCGCTTCCACCGCGACCAGTGCCTCATCGACGGCGGGTACGGGGTCGGGGACCTCAGCGAAAGCAAGTCCGGTCCGAGCCGACGGGGCATGAACGAGTGCCTGCATGCCAACTGCTCCTAGCAATCTTGTGTGTTCCCTCGAAGCCGGTCACCACCGGGTCGAGGAGGGTCCTCAGGGGACAGCCAGGCTGGGCGCACCGGCCAGGGCGGCCTTGGCGCGCCTGCTCAGATCGTCGGCGACGATCTCCAGCCGGCCGTTCTCGAGCCCGTCGAGCGCGATCTCGACGAACTCGGCCGGCGGCATCTTCTCCACGTCCAGGGCGGCCGTCAGGTCGGTGTCGACCATGCCCACGTGCACGCCGACGACGAGCGTGCCTTGCGCGTTCAGCTCCATGCGCACACCGTTGGTCAAGTTCCACTGTGCTGCCTTGCTCACCGCGTAGGAACTGCTCCCCGGGTAGCAGAACCAGGAGGCCGCGGAGAGGACGTTGACGATCGCCCCGCCACCGTTGCGGGCCAGTATCGGAGCGAAGGCGCGGATCATCGCCAGCGTCCCGAAGACGTTCGTCTCGATCTCGGCGCGGATCCGGTCGACATCACCGTCGACCAGATCCTGCGCCTGAGCGACTCCAGCGTTGTTGACCAGCAGTGTGACGTCGCCGGCCAGCGTTGCGGCCGCGGTGACCGACTTCGGGTCGGTGATGTCGAGCGATACCGGTTCGACACCCGGCACCGTCACGCGCGAGGCGTCCCTTGCCCCGGCGTACACCTTCGACGCCCCTCTCTCGTGGAGCTTGCGGGCGAACTGTTCACCGATGCCACGGTTCGCTCCCGTCACGAGCGCCACTGAGTTCTCGATCTTCAACTGCTTCTCCAGATGTCGGGCTGATGTCTCCTTTCGAAGGTAGGAACTCAGCACGGACGTGACGATGCTCGGCAGCGTCGATGATGTGTCCGTCTGCCTCACCGGGGTGAGGCACATCGCGCCACGGACGCCAGCGGATTCCAGACGTTCGGCGGGCTGCGCCGGTCGAGGGCCCCAGCCCAACCCGACCCGACCCGTAACGCCACCGGCCGCACCGGTCAGGTGTTGATCATTACTGTCTTGGCCTCGGTGTAGGCGTTCAGAACATCGGTCCCGTGCTCCCGTCCGATGCCCGAGCCCTTGAACCCGCCGAACGGCACTGTCCCGGTACTTATGTCGCCGAACGTGTTGACCCAGACGGTGCCCGCGCGTATGCCACGCGCAACTCGGTTGATCCGTCCGATGTCTCGGGTCCATACCGAGGCGGACAGGCCGTACTCGGTGTCGTTGCCCCGGGCGATCGCGTCTTCGACGTCGGTGAAGGACATCAGCGCCGAGACCGGACCGAAGATCTCCTCCCGGACAGAGCGCATACCGGGATCGACGTTCTCCAGCAAGGTGGGTGGGATGAACCGCCCGTCGGCTTCCCAGTCCGCGACCCTGGTCACGGTCGCCCCCTCCTCGCGAGCAGTGTCGATCCAGTCGCTGACCCGTGCATAGTGCTCGGGAGCCGCGAGCGGGCCCATCATCGTGCCTGGCTCGAAGGGGTCGCCGGCGACGTACTTCCCCATCTCCTCGAGCAGCAGCTCGCGGAACCGGTCGTAGATCGTTTCCTGGACCAGGATCCGGCTGCCGGCCACGCATCCCTGTCCACTCCCCATCGCGAATCCGGCTACCGCCGTCTGCGCGGCCGCTTCGAGATCGGCATCGTCGAACACGATCGTCGGCGACTTCCCGCCCAGCTCCAGGGTGACCCGCTTGAGATCGCGAGCCGCGGTCTCCTGGATGTGGCGGCCGACGGCCAGTGAGCCGGTGAACGAGATCTTGTCGACGCCGGGATGGCTGATCAGCGCCTCCCCTGTGCTTCCACCGTCCCCGGTGACGATGTTCACGACACCCGGGGGCAGGTCCGTCTCCGCGAGCAACTGGCCCAGCCGGATCGCCGAGAGGGAACTCCAGAGGGCGGGCTTGGCGACCACGGTGTTGCCGGTGGCCAGCGCGGCGCCGATCTTCCAGACCAGCTGCTGCAGCGGGCCGTTCCACGCCGTGATGGCGGCGACGACGCCGAGCGGTTCACGCAGGACGTAGTGCAGCTTCGAGGGCTCGGACGGCGCCGCCTGCCCGTAGATCTTGGTGGGCCAGCCCGCGTAGTGACGCAGGACGTCGACGCACTGCCCCGCCAGCCACCGCATGGTCACCAGGGCGCCGCCCATGTCCAGCGAGTCGAGCACGGCCAGTTCCTCGGCGTGCTCCTCCACCACGTCGGCGATCTGCAACAGCAGACGCCCCCGCTCCTGGGGCGTGATCGCCGACCAGGACGGGGACTCGAAGGCCCGGCGAGCGGCGGCGACGGCACGGTCGACATCCTCGGGGCCCGCGACCGCCACTTCGGTCAGCACCTGCCCGGTGGTCGGGTCCGTGGTCGGCGCCACCTTGCCGGACCGTGCCGGCTCCCAGTTTCCGCCGATCAGGAGACGGAGCGGCCCTTCGGTCAGCAGGGCCGGCGCGAGGCGTTCTCGCTCCGAAATCGCATTCATGATCACTCCTAGAAGTACCAGTTGGTCCATCTAAGCTAACACGGAGATGGACTGACTGGTTCATCTAAGATGGAGGGGTGACTGAGGAACGAGAGCAGCGACGGGTACGCAGCGACGGACAGGCCACTCGCCGAAGGCTGCTCGATGCCGCGGCCCGGGAGTTCGCCGACCACGGCATCGCCGGAACCAGGGTGGATCGCATCGCGCAACAGGCACGGGCGAACAAGTCCCAGCTCTACTCCCACTTCCCGAGCAAGGAGGCGCTGTTCGACGCGGTGCTGGCGGAACACGTCGATGCGTTGCTCGACGCCGTCCGGCTGACCCCGCACGACCTGCCCGGCTACGCGGTTCGGCTGTACGACGCCTATCTGGCCGATCCGGCCCTGGTACGGCTGGCGACCTGGAACCGCCTGGAGCGCAGGCCCGTCGGAGCACTGTTCCCGGGCAGCGACGACTCGGCGAAGATCGCCGCGCTCGTCGAGCGCCAGGAGGACGGCACCCTCAACTCCGACATCGACGCCCAGGACGTCCATTCCATGGTCATCGCGATGGCCATGACGTGGTCAGCCGCCAGCATCACCACCACGGGAACCGCCTCGGAGGGACAGCAGATCCACCGCCGCCGCCGGGCCTCCCTGCACGAGGCCGTGCGCCGCGCCTTCGTCGGCCGACCCGACGCGTGAGACAGTCGGGCGTATGCGGTAAGCGGACGCCGCGACTCCCAGAGGGCGCTCTGAGAGATCGTTTAGGTATGAATCGTGCGTCAAGTCGCCCTCGCGATGGGGCGGAAGGTTCCCGTCAGTGCGGAGCTTCCAGGCACCTCAGGCTGTGCACGTTGGCGATGAATACGGCACGGGACTCCCGGTCCCTTCGGTGTTCGCCCGTCACCGGTCAAGAGACGTGCGGGCCGCCGAGGTAGCGCCCGTCGGCGTCGAACGGCCAGGCGTTCGCGACGCATCCCTTCAGCCCCTTGATCTGCTGCATCATCACCGGTGCGGGCCGGCCCGCACCGGGGCAGGTCTCGTGGCCGTGCCCGATGCGGTGCCCGACCTCGTGGTTGATGATGAGCGCCCGGTACTCCTCGATCGGCCCGTCGAACTCCGGCGAACCGAGCAGCCAGCGGCGCAGATTCACCACCACGGTGCGGCCGACACTGCAATTGACCTCACCGTGCGTGTCCAGGCCGGCCGCGCCGCACAGGCAGTCCACCGTGTGCGGCGTGGCGATTTTGACGACGAAGTCGCGCGGCCCCGAGGCCACGAGCCGGAAGGAGTTCACGCCGTCGCTGCCCCAGCCGCGCGGTTCCCCCAGGATCCCGGCGATCTCCCGTGCCGCAGCGTCCGCCACGACGCCGCTGCCGTCCTCGACCTGCACCTGGTACCTCCGCAGCCGCGCTCCCGTACCGACCACCCGGCCTTCGGCGGCCGCGGTGACGAACGTGCCGGGACCGACCACCGGCACGGAGACCGCCCTCCGGTCTTCGTGCTCGGTCTGCGACGCTGCGGCGGGGGTCCGCAAGCAACGGGCAACGGCTCGCACAGTCTTGCTGTGCCGCCAGAGGCCGTACGCACTCCCACAGCTCAGCAGCACGCCCCCTGCCACCAGCCAGGCGAGCCACGTTCGCCCCGTCCGGCTCCGGACGGCGCGCTCCTGACCGGACCCCCACCGCCGCACAGACCACACCCCCCATGGTTCAGACCAAGACGTCGAGCTTAGTCGACCCACACGTCCTGCCCAACGGGCCCCTCGGCTGCCTCATCCGGGGCCGGGGCTTCGGCGTCGGCGGTGAGCCGGTCGTCCTCGGCGATGCGATGGTTCAGCGCCTCGTCCTCGGCCCTGCGCTCTGGTCGTGTCTGCCAGACCGGTACTCCCTGGCCCCTTCAGACGTCGCCTCGCGTGACCTTCGCGGTCGCAAGGTCGATACTGCCCTTGCAGGACGCTTGTCGGCCTGTAGTCCGAATCGCCGCGAAGACCTGACGCAGCGTCACCGAAGTCAGCATTGAGTCGGCATCAGTACCGAACTAGCCTCCACCACCCTGACCAGCAGATACGCTGGTCAAGCGCCCATCTGCTATCTGCCTAGGAGATACCGTTGAGGATGCTCATCAACGTCCCCGAGACCGTCGTCGCTGATGCGCTGCGCGGTATGGCCGCCGCCCATCCCGAGTTGACCGTGGACGTCGATAACCGGGTGATCGTGCGGCGGGACGCACCCGTGTCCGGGGAGGTGGCCCTGGTGTCGGGGGGCGGGTCCGGGCACGAGCCGCTGCACGGCGGGTTCGTGGGACCCGGGATGCTGACGGCCGCCTGTCCGGGTGAGGTGTTCACCTCACCGGTGCCGGACCAGATGGTGCGGGCCGCGGCGGCCGTTGACAGCGGGGCCGGGGTGCTCTTCGTCGTCAAGAACTACACCGGTGACGTGCTCAACTTCGACATGGCCGCCGAACTGGCCGAGGACGAGGGCATCCAGGTCGCGAAAGTGCTGGTCAACGACGATGTGGCGGTGACGGACAGTCTCTACACGGCCGGGCGGCGCGGCACGGGCGCGACCCTGTTCGTCGAGAAGATCGCCGGTGCGGCGGCGCGGGAGGGGCGTCCGCTGGAGCAGGTGGAGGCGATCGCCCGCCGGGTCAACGAGAGCTCGCGCAGTTTCGGGGTGGCGCTGAGCGCCGTCACGACGCCGGCCAAGGGCAGCCCCACCTTCGACCTCCCCTCCGGGGAGCTGGAGCTGGGCATCGGCATCCACGGGGAGCCCGGCCGGGAGCGGCGGCCGATGATGACCTCCGGCGAGATCGCCGACGCCGCCGTGGACGCGGTGCTGACCGACCTCGGCCCGCGCAACCCCGTCCTGGTCCTGGTCAACGGCATGGGCGCGACGCCGCTCCTCGAGCTGTACGGCTTCAACGCCGAGGTGCAGCGGGTACTCGGCGAGCGCGGCGTGGCCGTCGCCCGCACCCTCGTCGGCAACTACGTCACCTCCCTCGACATGGCCGGCGCCTCGGTCACCCTGTGCGAGATCGACGAGGAGCTGCTCGGGCTGTGGGACGCGCCGGTCAGTACTCCGGGCCTGCGGTGGGGCATGTGACGGCCGACGGGGGAAGAATCGCGAGGTACCTACCAGGCAAGGAGATCCTGTGCTCGACGCCGACTTCTTCCGCCGCTGGATGACGGCGGCCACCGCGCTGGTCGACCGCGAGGCGGACCGGCTCACGGCCCTCGACTCGCCCATCGGCGACGCCGACCACGGCAGCAATCTCCAGCGCGGCTTCACGGCCGTGGCCGCCACGCTGGAGAAGGAGGCACCCGACACTCCCGGCGCCGTCCTGATCCTCGCCGGGCGCCAGCTCATCTCCACGGTCGGCGGCGCCTCGGGGCCGCTGTACGGGACACTGCTGCGCCGTACCGGCAAGGCGCTCGGGGACTCCCCCGAGGTGAGTGCCGATCAGCTGGCCGAGGCGCTGCGGGCGGGCGTGGACGCGGTCCGGACGCTCGGCGGTGCGGCCCCGGGCGACAAGACGATGGTCGACGCCCTGGTGCCCGCCGTGGACGCGCTGGGCGACTCCTTCGCGGCGGCCCGCACGGCGGCCGTCGAGGGGGCCGAGGCGACCACGCCTTTGCAGGCCCGCAAGGGCAGGGCGAGCTATCTGGGCGAGCGCAGCATCGGGCACCAGGACCCGGGGGCGACCTCGTCCGCGCTGCTCTTCGTGGCGCTGGAGGAGACGGCCGGTGAGTGACGAGAAGCTGGTGGGGATCGTGCTGGTGTCGCACAGCGCCGCGGTCGCCGCGTCGGTGGCGGAGCTGGCGAAGGCCCTGTCGGGCGGTGCCGGAGCGGTGGCAGTCGCCCCGGCGGGCGGGACCGCGTCCGGAGAGTTCGGCACCAGTTCGGAACTGGTCGCGGCCGCCGCCGCGTCGGTGGACCGGGGCGCGGGGGTCGCCGTCCTCACCGACCTGGGCAGTGCGGTGCTCACCGTCAAGGCGCTGCTCGCCGAGGGTGACGAACTGCCCGAGAACACCCGTCTGGTGGACGCGCCCTTCGTCGAGGGCGCGGTGGCGGCGGTCGTCACGGCCTCGACGGGCGCCGACCTCGCGGCCGTGGAGGCGGCGGCCGCGGAGGCGTACTCCTACCGGAAGGTCTGAAGGCACCGGCCGCCCGCTCAGCCCCCTTCCACGAACCGCCGTGCCAGCCGCTCCCCCGTCTTCTCGGCCGCGGCCGTGTCCTCGACGGGTTCGACCTCGCTGCCCTTGAAGACGATGTACGTCACGTCGGAGGCCACGCCGCCGCCCTCGGGGTCCGCCGGGATGCCGAGGGAGCGTGCCGCCGCGTAGGAGGCCTCGCCGATGAGGTCGCTCGGGCCGACGTCGCCGACGACCGCGTACCGCACCCGGTCCCCGTGGACGAGGGCCGCGAGCGATCCGCCGCGGACGTCGTCCTCGCGGTGGTCCCAGGTGTCGCTGGGTCCGGGCACCACGACGTACGGCAGGCGTTCGGCGTCCAGCGGGCGGCCGTCGGACCCGGTGTACGCGGTGGCGGGGCTGAAGTGCGGGTCGGTGCCGCTGTTGCACCGGTCGCCGGGCCGGCCGTCGCAGTCGACGTCCAGGTCGGCCTTCCAGTACACGGCCTCCTTGGTGCCGCAGACCGGGATGTCCGCCGGTGCTCCGGCGTCGCTGCGGTAGCGCCCGCGCGAGACGGGGTCGCAGTCCCGCACCCTGGCCAGCAGGTCGGCGGCACGGACGGGGCTCCCGCTCCCGCCCCGCTGCGAGGAGCCCCCGGCCTCCTGGCCGGAGTCCGTGCGCAGCCGCACGTGGGGCGCGGGCTGCCCGGCCGGGACGTGCGGCACGGGGCCGATCCTGACTCCGGACCGGTCCGCGCGCAGGGGCCCCGTCCGGTCCGGCGCACCGGGCAGCAGCAGCCGCGCCGGCGGTTCGGGAAGCGGCGGGGGCGAAGCGCCGGGGAACGTCGTGGGGGCGAGCAGGGCGGCGCTGGCCGCGACCAGTGTCAGCGACTGGACACGCACGATGTGGCCTCTCCTCGGGGGCATGGACGGGCACTCGGCCTCATCTGTCCCCGAAACGCCCGCGCGACCACCTTTCGCAGGGCCAGACGGTGCACGCCCGCCGAACGCCCGGCGCGTCGGGGGTGCGGGACCGGGGGCGGGCGGGCCGGGCCTGTTCCGGCTCCGGCCCGCCCGGCCGCCCGCGCCGGCGCGGGATGGCGACGACAGCGGTCCACGCGCCACCGGCCCGAACTTCCCCGGTGATGAAGGGAGTTCGGCCGTGATGTCACTCAGCATACGTAACCGTTCCGAGTGGTCGTCACCCACGACCCTCTTGATGTGACCGCGTCACGGGCGTCATATTGGTCCGGACTTTTACAGCCCACCGCCGTCTAACCGGCGCCGCAGGGGAGGCAGAGCCGTGCGCGAGGTTCCCGTTCCCCCTCTCCCGCGCCGGTTCGCCGGGTTCGCCCTGCTCTGCGGGACGCTCCTCCTGCTCACCTCCTGCGGCTGGGGCCCGGGCGGGGACGGGGACGGTGCGGGCGGAGCGCTGCCCGGAGTGCCCACGGGCGTCACGGCCGAGGCCGGCAGCGCGACGACCGCGCACGTGATGTGGAACGCGGTCGACGACGTGCGGACCTACGCGGTGTACCGGGGCGGCACGCTGGTGAAGGAGGTGCCGAAGTCCGAGCGGATGGTGGACGTCACCCGGCTGCGCCCCTCGACGGCGTACGTCTTCACCGTGCGGGCGCGGGACGCCGAGGGCCGGCTCGGGCCGCCCAGCCGGGAGGTGCGGGCGACCACTCCCGCCGCGGTGGCCGACGACTCCGCTCCGACGCGCCCGGGAGACGTTCACGGCCGGGCGGCGGGCAGCCGGGCGGTGCAGCTCACCTGGTCGGCGGCGAAGGACGACCGCGGTGTCGTGTCGTACGACGTCTACCAGGGCGACACGAAGGTGCACAGCGTCGGCGGCAACCAGACGGCGGCCGTGGTGACGGGACTGCGGGCAGGCACCCGCTACGCGTTCACCGTGCGGGCCCGGGACGCCGCCGACAACGTCTCCCCCGCGGGCGCCGCCGTCCGGCTCACCACCCCGGGCACCGACGACGGACACGCCACCGCGCCCACGGACCTGCGCGCCGCCTCCCACCGGACCGACGGGGCGTACTACCTGGACCTCTCCTGGGTCCCGCCGCGCACGGAGACACCGGTGACCGAGTACCAGGTCCACCTGGACGGCCGGGCGGCGACCTCGCTGGTCTACGGCGCCGACGCACCGCGCGACCGCGCCGAGTACAGCTTCTACGCCGGACGCGAGGCCGGGGTCGTGCACCGGGTGCGGATCCGGGCGCGGCTGGCCGACGGAACCTGGGGCGGCTTCTCGGCGGAACGGAAGGTGACGTTGGGGGCCGACGGCTGACCCGCCGCCCGGTCGGCTGCGGCCCGGCCCGGGGAAGCCCGGCCCGGGGAAGCCCGGCTCCGGGAAGGCGTCACCTGGGCGGTCGCGCTCCGCATGCGGGCACGGCCGGCGCCCTGTTGGCTGCCAGAGGGGGCACGGGCGTTCCCGACCCCGGCGGCGCAAGGGATGTACCGCCGACCGTGCCGCCGGAGGGCAGTCCACATGCGCATCTCATCGCCGCTTCTCCGCTCCGGCGCCACCGTGGCGGCCGCCGCCGTGCTGCCCGTCGCCCTGGCCGCCGGGCCGGCCCCGGCCGGGCCGGGGATCTCCGTGAGCACCACCGGGACCACGGTGTCGGTCAAGACCACGGCCTGCGCCCAGCTCAACGGCAGTTGGGGCACCGCCTCCCTGCTCACCAGCAGCCAGCGGGACTTCGCCCAGGGGCGTCAGGTGGCCCTGTCCGGCAGCGGTTCGGGCCAGTCCGCGGCCTGGTCGGGAATCTCGCCGGGGACGTACACGGTGATCGTCATGTGCTCCAACAACAGCACCGCGGGCACCCAGACGGTCATCGTCTCCTCGACCCCCTCTCCCTCCCCCTCGCCCAGCCGCTCGGCCACTCCCACCCCGTCCGCCTCGCCCGGCGGCGTCATGGGCGGTCTCGGCGGTGCCGTCCAGGACTACGGCACGGCCACCCTGGTGGCGGGCGGCGCGCTGGTGGGGGCCGGCGTCATCGCCGGGGCCTGGTTCCTGCGCCGCCGCTCGAAGCCGTACCGGTTCTGAACGGGCACCGGCGGAGGCTGTCAGGCCGGTTCGTCGCCGGGCAGTTCGGCGAACTCGGCCAGCGCGTGCCCGAGCCACTGGGTCCAGAACGTCTCCAGGTCGATGCCGGCTCGCAGCACCAGGTGCCGCAGCCGGTCCTCGGTGCTGTCCCGGCCGGGCGGGAAGTCGCGCCGCTCGATCTCCTCGTACTCGGCCAACTGCCGCTCGTGCAGCTCCAGATGGCGTCGCAGGTCCGCCTCGACACCGGCGGTGCCGACCACGGCGGCGGCGCGCAGCCGCAGCAGCATGGTGTCGCGCAGGGGCTTGGGGTCCTGCGGGGCCGCGGTCCAGCGGGACAGCTCGGCGCGGCCGGCGGGCAGCACCTCGTAGGACTTCTTCTGGCCGCGGGCCGGCTGCTGGTCGGGCAGCGCGCGGATCAGGCCCTGAGCCTCCAGTTTTCCCAGCTCGCGGTAGATCTGCTGGTGCGTCGCCGACCAGAAGTAGCCGATCGACCTGTCGAACCGGCGGGTCAGCTCCAGCCCGGACGACGGCTTTTCGACCAGGGCGGTGAGGATCGCGTGCGGGAGTGACATGGGCTCATCCTAGGGACGGCCCGACCTTCGCCCGCGCTCCTCCCGCGCTCCTCCCGCGCTCCCTCACGCTCCTCCCGCCCCCCGTCCGTACCGTCCCCTACAGCGCCGCCGCCAGCTCGGTGCCCTGTTTGACGGCGCGCTTGGCGTCCAGTTCGGCGGCAACGTCGGCGCCGCCGATGAGGTGCGCGCGGTGGCCGGCGGAGACCAGGTCGTCGTACAGGCCGCGGCTCGGCTCCTGGCCGGTGCACAGGACGACGGTGTCGACCTCCAGCACGGTGGACTCGTCGCCGACGGTGATGTGCAGCCCGGCGTCGTCGATCCGGTCGTAGCGCACACCCGGGACCATGGTGACGCCGCGGTGCCGCAGCTCGGTGCGGTGGATCCAGCCGGTGGTCTTGCCGAGCCCGGCGCCGACCTTGCTGGTCTTGCGCTGGAGCAGGTGGACGGTGCGGGGCGGCGCGGGGCGTTCGGGCGCGGCGAGGCCGCCGGGGGCGCGGTAGTCGGTGTCGACGCCCCAGAGGCGGAAGTACGTCTCCGGGTCCTCGTGGGCCTTGTCGCCGCCGTCGGTGAGGTACTCGGCGACGTCGAAGCCGATGCCGCCCGCGCCGAGGATCGCGACGCGTTCGCCGACCGGGGCGCCGTCGCGCAGGACGTCGAGGTAGCCGACGACGGAGGGGTGGTCGACGCCGGGGATGTCGGGCGTGCGCGGGGTGACGCCGGTGGCGACGACGACCTCGTCGTGGCCGGTCAGGTCGTCGATGCCGACGCGGGTGTTCAGGCGTACGTCGACGCCGTGCGCCGCGAGCTGGGTGCGGAAGTAGCGCAGCGTCTCGTCGAACTCCTGCTTGCCGGGGACCTTGCGGGCGACGTTGAGCTGTCCGCCGATCTCGCTCGCGGCGTCGAACAGGGTGACCTCGTGGCCGCGTTCGGCGGCGCTCACCGCGCAGGCCAGTCCGGCCGGTCCGGCGCCGACGACGGCGACGCGCTTGCGGCGCCGGGTGGGGGACAGGACCAGCTCGGTCTCGTGGCAGGCGCGCGGGTTGACCAGGCAGGAGGTGATCTGCCCGCTGAAGGTGTGGTCCAGGCAGGCCTGGTTGCAGCCGATGCAGGTGTTGATGGCCTCGGAACGGCCGGCCGCGGCCTTGGCGACGAAGTCGGGGTCGGCGAGCATCGGGCGGGCCATCGAGACCATGTCGGCGGTGCCCTCGGCGAGCAGCGCCTCGGCGACCTCGGGGGTGTTGATGCGGTTGGTGGTGACGAGCGGGACCGACACCTCGCCCATGAGGCGTTTGGTCACCCAGGTGTAGGCGCCGCGGGGCACGGAGGTGGCGATGGTGGGGATACGGGCCTCGTGCCAGCCGATGCCGGTGTTGATGATCGTGGCTCCGGCTGCCTCGACGGCCTTGGCGAGGGTGATCACCTCGTCGAGGGTGGAGCCGCCGGGCACCAGGTCGAGCATGGACAGGCGGTAGACGACGATGAAGTCCTCGCCGACGGCCTCGCGCACCCGGCGGACGATCTCGACGGGGAAGCGGATGCGGTTCTCGTACGAGCCGCCCCAGCGGTCGGTGCGGTGGTTGGTGCGGGCGGCGATGAACTCGTTGATCAGGTAGCCCTCGGAGCCCATGATCTCGACGCCGTCGTACCCGGCCTCGCGGGCGAGGCGGGCGGTGCGGACGTAGTCCTCGATCGTGCGCTCGATCTCGGCGTCGGTCAGCTCGCGCGGCACGTGCGGGCTGATCGGGGCCTGGAGCGCGCTCGGGGCGACCAGGTCGGCGTGGTAGGCGTAGCGGCCGAAGTGCAGGATCTGCAGGGCGATGCGGCCGCCCTCGCGGTGCACGGCGCCGGTGACGACACGGTGCTGCTCCGCCTCCGCCCCGGTGGTGAGCTTGGCGCCGCCCTCGTACGGGCGGCCCTCGTCGTTGGGGGCGATGCCGCCGGTGACGATCAGGCCCACTCCCCCGCGGGCCCGGGCGGCGTAGAAGGCGGCCATGCGCTCGAACCCGCGCTCGGCCTCTTCCAGACCGACGTGCATGGAGCCCATCAGGACCCGGTTGGGGAGCGTGGTGAAGCCCAGGTCGAGCGGGCTCAGCAGGTGCGGGTAACGGCTCATCGGGCCCTCCGTGCGGGGTGTGGTGCCTCTGTTGTAGAGGACCGCCGCGCCTTTGTGCAACTAGTTGCACAAGGACGCGGCGTACGCCACACCGGCGCCGGCGGGCTCCGTCAGCGGCTCTCGAGCCGTACGTGCAGTTCCCGCTCCTGGTCCCCGGAGGCCTGACTCAGGTCGTGCACGGTGAACAGGGAGTCCAGGGTGGTGCGCAGCCTCTCGATCGCCCAGTAGCCGCCCTGCGCGTCGGCCTCCACGGACGCCCCGAGCCGGGCGGGGTCGCACTCGCCGCCGCGGGAATCGGCCATGTCGAAGGTGCCGAGCCACACGGTCGGACGCACCTCGTCGTACTCCCGGGTCACGTCGCCCGCGTGCCGGTCGGAGGAGAAGCACGCGCACAGGGTGTCGAACACGGTCCGGGCGTCCTCCTTGCTGCATCCGCTCAGCTCCACCGAGACGGACTCCGGATGCAGTCGCTCACCGTCCATCGTGATCGCTCCCTCTCGTGGTCGTGACCGAAACCGCTCTCGCCGATACCACCAGAAAAGCACCACCGGCGGCCCGGCGCGAAGGGGACCGGGTCAGCCGCGGGTGAACCGGTACGTCTTGCTGTCCGTGAGCACGCAGAAGCCCGGCGACACGACGATCACGCGCAGGGTGCCGGTGCGCCGGTCGTAGTCGATGCCCTCCGCCTCGAAGCCGCCCGAGCAGGCGCTGCGCAGGGGCAGCTGCCGCAGCGCGGTGACGTGTCCGGTGACGTCGGCGGTGCCGTTCGGCGCCGCCGACAGGTCGATCCGCAGAAGCGGCTTGGTGATGCCGAACAGCGCGCCCTCCGGGTCGTCGGAGGAGCACAGCAGCGTGGTGGCGTCCAGGAAGTCGCAGCCCTGGACGTCGCGCACGGCGTGGTCCAGGTGGACGGTGGCCGCCTGCGGAAGGTTCTCCGAGGGAGAGGTGGCGGGGTTGACGCCCGGGTTCGGGAAGACCAGCAGCCGGTTCATGGTGCCCCACTCCCCCGCCAGCATCCACTGCCCGTCGGGCGAGACGGCGGACCACGAGTTGTTCAGCGCCTCCCCGGGGCTCAGCGTGTGCACGTACTCCGACCAGCTCCCGTCCGGTGCCTGCACGCGGAACATCTTCGTGTTCCCGTCGTCGCGCTGGTACGGCTCGACGTAGTGGCCGTCGTAGGACGCGTCCGGGTCGCCGACGTGGTTCCAGCCGCGGGTGCTGAGGCCGAACGGGATGGTGCCGATCCCGGTGTAGCGGTTGGGGCTGCCGGCCGGGACCTCGACCGAGGCCAGGCCCTGGCTCTCGGTCAGCGGGTCGGCCCGGTCGGAGCCCACCTCGGTCCAGGTGTCGGCGGTGCGGGCGTCTGCGGCGGGGGCCGAGGCGTCTGCGGCGGGAACCAGGGCGTCTGCGGCGGGAACCAGGGCGTCCGCCTGTGCCGGACCCGCGAGGGCGACGGAGAGGGCGAGGACGGCGAGTCCGGTCAGGACGGTGTGACAACGTTGCCGGGCGCGCAGGGGCATGGGGGCTCCTCGGTGGGGGTGACCGGGCGGCACGGGCGGGCGGGAGACACTCGGCGCACAGTCTGGACCGTCCATGGACGGCATGTACAGACCAACTCCGGACGCGCTTCGTGCGGCGGCCCCCGGCCTGCCGGGAGATGCTGGGAGGAGACGGCGGAGCCCCGGCGGAACCGGCCCTGCACGCGATGGAACGCGGTAGAACAGGGGGGCGGTGTCGAAGGGCGTGCCGCGTCGGACGGTGAAGGCGGGGCGTGGGATGGGTGCAGCGGGGTCTGCCGGGTTCGCGGGCGAGCCGTCGCCTCGCGGCCCCGTGCGGCCCAGCGGCCTGCTCGACCTGCTGAACGTGGCCTCGATCGTGCTGGACACCGAGGGCCGGATCGTCCTGTGGAGTCCGCAGGCCGAGGAGCTGTTCGGCTGGTCCGCCCCGGAGGCGCTGGGGCAGTACGCCGCCCGCATCATGGTCCACGAACGTCATCTCGACCTGGTGGTGCGGCTGTTCGAGGACGTCATGAAGACCGGCCGGAGCTGGGCGGGCGCCTTCCCCGTCCGGCACAAGGACGGCAGCACCCGGCTGGTCGAGTTCCGCAACATGCGGCTGCTCGACGACCGCGGCGGCGTCTACGCCCTGGGGCTCGCGGCCGACCGGTCGACGGTGCGCCGGCTGGAGCGGGACGTGGCCCTGTCCACGAGGGTGATCATGCAGTCCCCGATCGGGCTGGCCGTCCTGGACACCGACCTGCGGTACGTCTCGGTCAACCCGGCCCTGGAGCGGCTCAACGGCATCCCCGCCGAGGAGCACCTCGGCCGGACGGTCCGTGAGCTGCTGCCGCAGGTGGACGCCGACCCGCTGGAGGCGGCTGCGCGCGAGGTGCTGGAGACCGGGCGCCCGGTGGTCGACCGGCCCGCGACCGGACGGACGCCCGCCGACCCGGACGAGGAGCACACCTGGTCGGTGTCGCTGTACCGGCTGGAGGACTCCCTGGGCGCCGTGCTGGGGGTGGCCGTCTCGATCGTCGACGTGACCGAGCAGTACCGGACGGCCGCCGAGGCCGAGGGCGCGCGGCGCCGGCTCGCCGCCGTGGCGGACGCCTCCGCCCGGATCGGTACCACGCTGCGGCTGGACCGTACCGCGTACGAGCTGGCCGACGTGGCGGTGGCCGGCCTCGCGGACCTCGCCGCCGTGGATCTGCTGGACGCCGTGGTGGAGGGCCGCCGCAGCACCCTGGGGCCGGCCGAACCGGCGGTGATCAGGGCGCTGGCCGTGCGCGCGGACGACGGGGCCCGGGACGCCCTGCGGGCCGCCGACCCGCCCGGCGGCGTCGCCCGGTACGGACCGGACCGCCTGGTCACCGAGTGTGTGCGCACCGCCCGGCCGGTGCTGGTTTCCCGGGTGACGCGGGAGGACCTGGGACGCATCGCCCGCTCGCCGGAGGCGGCCGAGCTGCTGCGCCGGGCGGGCGTTCACTCGTACCTGGCCGTGCCGCTGATCGCGCGGGGCGAGGTGCTCGGCGCGCTGGATCTGAAGCGGATCTCCAACCCGCTGCCGTTCGACGAGGACGACCTGCTGCTGGCCCGGGAGCTGGCCGCGCGGGCGGCGCTGCAGATCGACAACGCCCGCTGGTACCAGAACGCCCGCGACACCGCCCTCACCCTCCAGCGCAGCTTGCTGCCCAGCCATCCGCCGGTGACGGGCGGTCTCGAGGTCGCCTCCCGGTACCAGCCGGCCGGGGGCACCAGCGAGGTCGGCGGCGACTGGTTCGACGTGATCGAGCTGGCGGGCGGCAGGACCGCGCTCGTGGTGGGCGACGTGATGGGCAGCGGCATCGCGGCGGCGGCCTCCATGGGGCGGCTGCGCACCGCGACGAACACGCTGGCCGCCCTGGAGCTGGACCCCGCGCAGCTGCTCGGACACCTGGAGCGGACCACGGCGGGCCTGGACCAGGCCATCGCCACCTGCCTGTACGCCGTCCACGACCCGCACCTGCGGCAGTGCCTGATCGCCAACGCGGGGCACCTGCCCCCGGTCCGTCTGCGCGCGGGCAGGCCGCCCGAGCTGCTCGACCTGCCCACCGGGGTGCCGCTCGGGGTGGGCGGCGTCGCCTTCTCCACCACCGAGGTCGGCCTGGAGCCGGGCGACCGGCTGGTGTTCTACACCGACGGCCTGGTCGAGACGCGCAGGCATCCGCTGGACGAGCGGCTGGACGCGCTCCTGGCCCTGCTGGAGGGCCCGGACCGCCCGCTGGAGGAGGTCTGCGACCTGCTGCTGCGCACCCTGCACGAGCCGGAGAACTCCGACGACGTGGCCCTGCTGATCGCCCGGGTCACACCACCGGCGCGGCGCGACGGCGGGACGCTCAGTCCCTGACGCCGATCACCACGTGGGCGTACAGCTCCTCGCAGACCGCGAGGCGGGGCGCCAGACCGGCCCTGGCGAAGGCGTCGATGGCGTCGGGTGCCTGGCGTTCGCTCGTCTCGACCAGCAGGCAGCCGCCCGGGGCGAGCCAGCCGGGCGCCGCGGCCGCGACCCGGCGCAGCACGTCGAGGCCGTCGGTGCCGCCGTCGAGGGCGGCCAGCGGCTCGTGGTCGCGCGCCTCGGCGGGCAGCAGGGCGACCTCGCCGGTGGGCACGTACGGCACGTTGGCCGCGAGGATGTCCACCCGGCCGCGCAGGGCGTCGGGCAGCGCGTCGAACAGGTCACCGGCGTACACCCGGCCGCCCGCGTCCGCGAGGTTGCCGCGGGCGCAGCGCACGGCCGCCGGATCGACGTCGGCGGCATGCACCTCGGGCCGGTCCAGGGCGACCGCCAGTGCCGCTCCGACGGCCCCGGACCCGCAGCACAGGTCCACGACGACGTGCGCGTGCGGTGCGTGGGCCAGGGCCTCGGAGACCAGGAACTCGGTCCGGCGGCGGGGCACGAAGACACCGGGCGCGACCGCGATGCGCAGGCCGCGGAACTCGGCCCAGCCCAGGACGAGTTCCAGGGGCAGGCCGCTGACGCGGCGGTCGACCAGCGCGGTGAGGCCGGCGGCGGTGCGGGCGGCGGTCAGGATGAGCGCGGCCTCGTCCTCGGCGAAGACGCAGCCGGCGGCGCGCAGCGCGGCCACGACGGCGTCGGGCGACGGAAGGGACGCGGAGAAGGGAGCGGAGGGCGCGGGGGAGGACGCCGGGGTGGGCGAAGCGGGGAGCGTGGGAGGCATGGAAGCCGAGAGCCTTTCGGGAACCGAAGGGCGCTCTCGCGGTCACTCGTCTCCGGCGACCGCACTGCGGTGAGGTGAGAGCACCCGGGCCGACACAGCGGTAATCGGTCTCACCTCCCGGTCGTCCGACGGCCGGGGCGGTCCGCGGCCGACGGACACACTACCCCAATGATCAGAGCCCGAGAGCTCCCGCGGGCGGTTGACTCCCGGGACCTCCCCGTCAAAGTTGTACTGTGCAACCAGCAACGCGGAGGAGGAGCTGTGACGGCTGCCGAGACACCGGACGAGACGACCGCCGTTCCCGGCGGATGCCCCGCGGACACGGCCGTGGAGACCATCCAGCGCGAGATGACGGTCTTCGCCCGCCGGGCCCGCGCCTCGGCGGGCCGTATGCACCCGGAGCTGTCGCTGGTGTCGTACACGCTGCTCGGGCATCTGGAGGAGCGGGACGGCCGCCGGGCCACGGACCTGGCCGCGCACTACGCCCTGGACAAGTCCACCGTCAGCCGCCAGGTGTCCGCGCTGGAGCGCGCCGGGCTGATCGAGCGGCGCGTCGACCCGGACGACCACCGCGTCCAGGTCCTGCATCTGACCGAGTCCGGACGGCACGTACTGGACCGGGTCACCGAGCGGCGGCGGGCCGCCTTCCGGGAGCGGCTCGCCGACTGGCCCGAGGAGGAGCTGCTCCGCTTCGCCGCGTACCTGGAGCGGTACAACGCGTGGCCGGACGCGGCCCCGGACCGGGAGCGGGACCGGGCAGCGCCTGCGGACACGTACGGTTGGACGAGTACGCACTGATCACGCCGGCCGCCGGCCACCCGCCCCGACGGCCCGAAAGGCCCCACCGCATGAACACCACCCGAGGCTTCACCGGGCGTCCGCGCGCCGCCCGGCCGGGGCTGCCGCCCGGCCAGTACGACGCGGGCGACGACTGGCCCGTGCTGTCCGCCGAGGTCACGCCCGAGATCGCGCCCGCCGACTGGACCTTCCGCGTGGGCGGTCTGGTGGCCGAGCCCCGCACCTGGGACCTGGCCGGGGCGCGCCTGCTGCCGGCCTCCGGGTACGCGGGCGACATCCACTGCGTCACCGGCTGGTCGAAGTTCGGGGTGCGGTTCGGGGGCGTGTCGCTGGACGCCTTCCTGGACTCGGCCGGTCCGCTGCCGTCGGCCACCCACGCCGTCGCCCACGCGCACACCGGCTACACCGCGAACCTGCCGCTCGCGGACCTGACCGGCGGACGGGCCTGGATCGTGTGGGAGTACGACGGGCGGCCGCTCGCCCCCGAGCACGGCGGTCCGGCGCGGCTGGTGGTCCCGCATCTGTACTTCTGGAAGAGCGTGAAGTGGATCGCGGGGCTCGAACTGCTCGACCACGACGAGCCGGGTTTCTGGGAGCAGAACGGCTATCACGCCCGCGGCAATCCCTGGGAGGAGCAGCGGTACTCCGGTGACTGAGACGGCCACGCCCACGACAGGGGCCTTCACTCCCTGGGCGCGGTTCGCCGTGCCCGGGCGCATCGAGGTGAACGGTGAGGTGGCCGGGAGCTGGCAGACCGCCACGCTCACCGGGATCCGCCGCGAGACGCCCCGCGCGTCGACCTTCCGCCTCGCCGTGCCCGGCTGGGCGGGCCACCTGCCCGGCCAGCACCTGATGCTGCGGCTCACCGCCGCGGACGGCTACCGGGCCCAGCGCCACTACTCGCTGGCGTCCGCCCCGGACGGGTCCGGGCACATCGAGCTGACCCTGGACCGGGTGCCCGACGGGGAGGTGTCCGGCTGGTTCCACTCGGTGGCGCGGCCCGGCGACGAGATCGAGGTGCGCGGCCCGCTCAGCGGCTTCTTCGCCTGGCCGGGTGACCGGCCCGCCCTGCTGCTCGGCGCCGGGTCCGGGGTCGTACCGCTGATGTCGATGGTGCGGCACCACCGGGCGCGGGGGCTCACCGTGCCGCTGCGGCTCCTGGTGTCCGCGCGCGGCCCCGAGGAGCTGATCTACGCCGGTGAGTTCGGCGCGGAGACGACACCCGTGTTCACCCGCACCGCGCCGGCCGGGACGCCCGTGGGCCGGCTGGCGTCCGCGCACGTGGCGCCGCTCCTCGCCGAGCCGCCCGCCGGCGGCTGGGAGGCCTACGTGTGCGGGTCGAACGCGTTCGCGGAGCACGCGTCGCGGCTGCTGGTGGCGGCCGGACAGCCGGTGGACCGGATCCGGATCGAACGCTTCGGCTGATCCCGCCCGGTTCGTGAGCGAGGCCCGCAGGAGTGGGTACCAGTCCAGTGCGGGCACTCGCACACGTGGCGCGACTCGAAGGCGCGACGGCCCCCGCGCTCGACGGCCGTCCGTCCGCTCCTCCGGTCGCGGTGATCGCGGGGAGGTCGACATGCGAACCCGGGTACGCGGCCGGCCCCGGCGGCGCAATCCGCTGCGGCGCCGGTCGGACGTCGTCGAGGCGTGGACCAAGGTGGTCGTCGCCCTCCTGCTGTTCGTGGGCGCGCCGGTGCTCGGCGCCGCCACCGCGTGGTGGGGCTACGGGCAGGCGCAGGCGATCGTCGCGGAGCAGCGGGCCGAGCGGCACCAGGTCCGTGCCACGGTGGTGGACCGCACCCCCGGCACCCTGTCGACGGGACAGCTCGGCGGACAGCACTCCTACCGTGCGACCGTCCACTGGAAGGCACCGGACGGCACGGAGAAGAGCACCACGGCGCGGGTGCCGGCCGACACCCGGCACGGTGAGACCGTCGACGTGTGGCTGAACTCCCGCGGCCAGAGCGTGCCCCCGCCGTCGGACGGTGCGGAGATCTGGCAGCACAGCGCCACCATCGGCTCGTTCACGACCATCGGGACGGTGCTCACGGTGCTCCTGGCGCACCGTGCCGTACGCGCGGTGGCCCTGCGTCACCGCATGGCGGAGTGGGATCGCGACTGGGCGCTCACTGAGCCGCAGTGGACCCACCGCCGGGCCTGACGGCACCCCCGCCCGCGCGGTTCCCGAGGGCGGCCGGACCTGGCGTTTCCGCGTGCCGCTCACGTACCGTGCGATCACCCGTACGGTCTAGCGCGTCTCTCCGCAAAGGCGGTTCTCGATGGCCCTGTTCGATCTTCCGCTCGACGAGCTCCGCGCCTACCGCAGTGCGTCGGCCGAGCCCGAGGACTTCGACGCGTTCTGGAGCAAGACACTGGCCGAGGCCCGCGAGCACGAGCTGGACGCCCGTTTCGAACCGGTCGAGACGGGACTGTCCACGGTGCGGGTGTACGACGTGACGTTCGCCGGGTTCGGCGGCCACCCGGTGAAGGGCTGGCTGATCCTGCCGGCCGCGGCGACCGAGCCGTTGCCGCTGGTCGTGGAGTTCGTCGGGTACGGCGGCGGGCGCGGGCTGCCGCACGAGCACCTGCTGTGGGCGTCCACCGGGCGGGCCCACTTCGTGATGGACACCCGGGGTCAGGGCAGCGCCTGGGGCGGCGGTGGCGGCACCGCGGACCCCGTCGGCGGCACGCCCGCGTATCCGGGGTTCATGACCCGCGGTCTGGACGCTCCGGAGAACTACTACTACCGCCGGGTCTTCACCGACGCCGTGCGCGCGGTGGAGGCGGCCCGTTCGCATCCGCTGGCCGACCCGGCCCGCACGGTCGCGCTGGGCGCCAGCCAGGGCGGCGGCATCACGATAGCGGTGGGCGGCCTGGTGCCGGACCTGGTCGCCGTCGCGCCGGACGTGCCGTTCCTGTGCGACTTCCCGCGCGCGACCACGCTCACCGACCGGCACCCCTACCGCGAGGTCGGCCTGTATCTGAAGACCCACCGCGGCCGGACCGGGGACGCGCTGCGCACGCTGTCCTACTTCGACGGCGTGCACTTCGCGGCGCGGGGCCGGGCCCCGGCGCTGTTCTCGGCGGCCCTGGAGGACCAGACCTGCCCGCCGTCGACCGTTTTCGCCGCGTTCAACGCCTGGACGCACGAGGACCGGACGATCGAGGTGTACGACTTCAATGATCACGAGGGCGGCGGGCCGTACCAGGAGGCCGCGAAGCTGCGCTGGCTGAGCCGCCACACCTGAGGCCGGTGGGTGGGGTTTCGGCCGAACCGGCGGACCGGACTTCCCTGCTGGTTTAGACCAATGGTAGTTCTGGTGGCGCACCGAGCCCGCGTGGCTACCGTACGTCATCAACAGGAGGCGCGGCATGGCCCGCACCACCCCGCACGACCCGCCCCCCGCCGATCCGGCACCCGCCGACGCCCCGCCGCCCCTGTACCGGCGGGTGGCGGACCAACTGCTCGGCGGGTTGCGCGACGGGACCGTCCCCCCGGGCGAACGGCTGCCCGGCGAGCGCCGGCTGGCGGAGCACTTCGGAGTCAGCCGGGAGACCGTGCGGCAGGCCCTGGACGTGCTGCGCCGCGACGGTCTGCTCAGCACCGACCGGCGGGGCAGCCACGTCGCCCTGCCGGGGCCGCCGGCCGGAAGTGCGGCGCCCCTGGTCTTCCCGGTCGGCGCCCGGGCGGCGGAGCCGCGCACCGGCGACCGTGCCACCGTCGTCTGGGGGACGCCGCCACCGGAGCACGCCGCGGCGCTGGGGCTGGTGCCGGGCCGGCCGACCCTGATGCACCACTACACGTCGGCGGCGGCCGGAGGCAACGGCAGGCGGACCGCGGTGACATCGTTTTCCGCCGTGGCACTGGCCGAGGTCGAGGAACTGGCCCGCTATCGCGACCGGGCCGACGGGGTCGCCTGCGCGCAGTTGCGGCGGGCCTACGACTGGATGCGCCGCGCGGGCCTGACACTGCATCACCGGGACACCATCACGCTCCAGCCCGACACCGCGTCGGTCCGGGTCGTGCGGCGGGTGCACGACCAGTACGCGCGACCGCTGGAGATCACGGACCTGCTGGTGGACACCCGGCAGGATGCCCTGGTCTACGAGTTCACGCTGCCGGCGGCCGGCTGACGCGTCGCCTACGGGAGTCGGCGGGCGACGACCAGCCGGACCCGCGGGCTGCCGTCGGGGCGGTGTCCGAACTCGGGCAGGTCGTGCAGGTCCGTCCGGAAGCCGGCCCGCGACAGCTCGCGGCCCACGTCCCCGAGCCGGAACGTCCGGTAGTACATGACGAACGGCGGCCGCCACAGCGCGTTGCGCACCCGCATCGCCGCGTCGAAGCCGAGCAGCGTCCAGTACCCCGGGGAGCCGGGCCGGGGCGGGGCGACGACGGGGAAGGCGAAGCAGCCGTCCGGCCGGAGCACGGAGCGCACCTGGCCGAACAGGCCCGGCAGTTCGCGGGGCAGGAAGTGCCCGAACGCCCCGAAGCTCACCACGAGGTCGAAGGCGGGGCCGAAGGGCAGGGCGCGGGCGTCCGCGCGCACCCAGGAGACCGCCGGACCCGGTGGCAGGGTGCGCCCGCGCGCGACCTCCAGCATGCCCGCGCTGAAGTCCACCCCGGTCACGCCCCGTTGGCACACCCGGGCCAGCACCTCGACGCCCGCGCCGGTGCCGCAGCACAGGTCGAGTCCGGCGGCGAAGGGCCCCAGCGGCTCCAGTCCGCGGGCCACGGCGTCCAGCACCCGGTCCGGCGTCCGGTACGGGGTGTGGTCGAACTTCGGGGCGAGCAGGTCGTAGCCGCGCTCGACCGAGGACAGTGCCTGGACGGCGAGTTCGCGCAGGGTGGGACCTTCGGGGCTGAACATCCGGTCAGCCTAGGGCCTGTCCGGCGGGCCCCGCGGGAGCGCGGCGCTCGTCGAGCACGGCGAGTACGCGCTCGCACCAGCGGGCGTTCTCCCGCTCGAACGTGATGCCGGCGGCCAGGGTGAGGTAGGGCCCGACGCGGTCGGCGTCCCGGAGGTGTTCCTCCTCGGTGCGGCCGTCCAGGAGGCGTTCGCGCACCCGCTCGTAGCGGGCGAGTTTGCCCAGCGCCCAGGCCCTTCGCTCCTCGACCAGGGCGCGGACCGCCGCCGGGTCGACGCCGTCCATGGCCTGCATCTTGATCAGGAACTCGTCGCGGATGGCGGTGGGCCGCCGGGTCGGCGCGGCGGCGAATGCGCCGAGCTGCTCCCGGCCCGCCCCGGTGAGCGAGAACAGCCGCTTGGTGGGCCTGCGTTCCTGCGGCACGGTCCGGGCCTCGATGAGTCCGTCGCCCGCGAGGCGCTCCAGCTCCCGGTAGAGCTGCTGCGGCGTGGCGGGCCAGAAGTTGGCGAGCGACACGTCGAACACCTTGGACAGCTCGTAGCCCGAGGCCTCGCCCTCCAGCAGGGCGGCCAGGACGGCGTACTTGAGAGACATGTCGACACGCTAGCAAGCATGGAGGTGTCCGACTACTCTACTCCGCACCTATTCATATAGTTGAGTATCAAGGAGGAGTTGCGATGCGGGCATTCCGCACGGCGGTGGAGGCACACGACATGGCCGCCGTCGAAGCACTGCTGGCCGACGACGTGGTCTTCACCAGCCCCGTCGTCTTCAAGCCCTACCGGGGCAAGGCGATCACGGCGGCGATCCTGCGCGCGGTCGAGCGCGTCTTCGAGGACTTCCGCTACGAGCGGGTCATCGGCGAGGCGGACGGCCGCGACCACGCCCTGCTCTTCACTGCGCGGGTCGGCGACCGCGAGATCAGCGGCTGCGACTTCCTGCACCTGGACGCGTCCGGCCGCATCGACGAACTGACCGTGATGGTGCGTCCACTGTCGGGCGCCCAGGCCCTGCAGGCGGCCATGGCCGCGCAGTTCGAGCGGATCGCGCAGGAGACGCAGGAGACGCAGGAGACTCGGACGCGTTCGGCGGGCTGAGCCCGGCACGGACATCGCGGAAGACGGAACAGACCGCGCACCGGCCGCGTTGCGGCGGGTGGGACGTGACGCGTCCCACCCGCACCGCCACGGCACACCGTGGTATGGTGCAGTCAGCACTTGTGTACGCCCGCCTTGATCGGGCGCCGGTGCCAGTTTCCCTTCGGTTCGCAGACCCGCCCGTCCTGATGCGACCGGCGCGTCCGCTTCTCAGCACGACCTCGTGAGCGGGGCCCCGTCCCCACCATGTCCGAGGTGCTGTTCCCCGCCGTCCGCAGGCGTGTCGTCCGACCCCTCGCGCGGCTCTCCCCTTCCTTCCGCATGTCCCATGCCCGTGTCCTCGAAAGGACCGACCACATGACCACCACACTCGAACACCCCCCTGTACAGCACTCCCCGGCCGACATCACGAGCGGTGTCCTCGACATCGAAGCGGGCGGCAAGGGGCGCCTGCGCGGCGAGAACCTCCAGCCCGAGCCGACCGACCCCGCCCTCTCCCCCGCGCTGATCCGCCGGCACGGGCTGCGCAGGGGCGACCTCGTCGAGGGGGTGTGCGGCGACCGGCGCACCCTGACCGACGTCGTCCGCGTCAACGGGCGTACACCCGACCCGCGGGGCCGACGGCGGCACTTCGCCGACCTGACCCCGCTGCACCCGCACGAGCGGCTGCGGCTCGAACACCCCGCGGCCGGTCTCGCCGGACGCGTCGTCGATCTGATCGCCCCGGTCGGCAAGGGCCAGCGCGGACTGATCGTCGCCCCGCCGAAGACCGGCAAGACCGTCCTCCTCCAGCAGATCGCCGCCGCGGTGGCCGGCAACCACCCCGGGGCCCGGCTGATGGTGGTGCTGCTCGACGAACGCCCCGAGGAGGTCACCGACATGCGGCGCTCGGTGCGGGGCGAGGTGTACTCCTCGACCTTCGACCGGAGCGCCAAGCAGCACATCGCCCTCGCCGAGCTGGTGATCGAGCGGGCCAAGCGGCTCGTCGAGGCCGGGGAGGACGTCGTCATCCTCCTCGACTCCCTCACCCGGCTGTGCAGGGCGCACAACAACGCCGCCTCCTCCGGCGGCCGCACGCTCAGCGGCGGCGTCGACGCCGGGGCGCTGCTGGGTCCCAAGCGGTTCTTCGGCGCGGCCCGCAAGACGGAGGAGGGCGGTTCCCTCACCATCCTCGCCACCGCCCTGGTCGAGACCGGCTCGCGTGCCGACGACTTCTACTTCGAGGAGCTGAAGAGCACCGGCAACATGGAACTGCGGCTGAGCCGGGAGCCGGCCTCCCGCCGGGTCTTCCCCGCCGTCGAGCCGGTCGGCTCGGGCACCCGGCGCGAGGAGCTGCTGCTGTCCGCTGCCGAGACGAGTGCCGTGCGCGGGCTGCGGCGGGCCCTGCTGGCCCGGGACGGGCAGTCCGGCCTGGAGACCCTGCTGGAGCGGTTGCGCCGGACGCCGGACAACGCCACGTTCCTGCGGCAGGTCCAGCCGACGCTGCCCGCCGGCTGACACCCGCCGACGGCACCGGCCGCCGACGGGACCGGCCGCCGACGGGACCGGCCGACACCGCCGCTCGGCCCGCGCTACGGCATCCGGGTGGTTGCGGGGCGGACCCGGCCCGGTCAGCGTGGCGGTGTGAGGGGCCGTTCCTACGTTTGCGGTATGACTATCGGATTCTCATCCCGGGCGGTTCGATCCACCTGCCTGCTCTGCGCGGCAGGACTGCTGACACTCGTGCCCGCCACCGCGGCCGCCCGCGCGGCGCGGCCGGACCCCGGTCCGCCCGGTAGTGCGGCGGCGGCCCCGTCGTCGCCGCTGTACCGCTCCGGCACACAGGTCCGGCCGCACCCCGCGGCGCCCCGGGTTCCCGAAGTCTCCGCTCTGTCCTGGGTCGTGGCCGACGCCGGTACGGGCGACGTGCTGGCGGCGAACGACGCGCACCGCGAGCTGCCCCCGGCCAGCACCCTCAAGACGCTGTTCGCGCTCACGGTGCTGCCCGCGCTGCCGGGCGGCATCCGGCACGAGGTGGACCCCGAGGACCTGTCCGGCATCGGTCCGGGCAGCAGCCTGGTCGGTGTGGTCGAGGGCCAGACGTACCGCGTCTCCGACCTGTGGAACGGCGTGTTCCTCAACTCCGGGAACGACGCCGTGCACGTGCTCGCCTCGCTCACCGGCGGCTGGAGCGCCACGGCGGCCCGGATGCAGGCCGAGGCCCGCGCGCTCGGCGCCCTCGACACCCACGTCCGCTCGCCCGACGGGTACGACGCCCCGGGCCAGGTCTCCTCCGCGTACGACCTGGCCGTCTTCGGCCGGGAGGGGCTGCGGCGCCCCGACTTCGCGCGGTACTGCGCCAAGGTCGACGCGATGTTCCCCGGCCGCGACGGGAGTTCGTACGGGATCATGAACACCAACCGGCTGCTCACCGGGGCCGACGGCGTGGAGCCGTACCCGGGGCTGATCGGGGTGAAGAACGGCTACACCAGCAACGCGGGCAACACGCTCATCGCCGCCGCCCGCCGCGACGGACGGACCCTGGTCGTCACGGTGATGAACCCGCAGGAGGGCGGCGGCCACGCCGTCTACGAGGAGGCCCGGGCACTGCTCGACTGGGGCTTCGAGGCGGCCGGCGAGGTCGACCCGGTGGGCTCGCTGGTCCCCGGGGGCGACCGGCCCCGGCAGGGACCGCAGGCCGTCCCCGTGGCGGTGACCGCGGCGAAGCCGGCCGAGGACGCTCCGGGCTGGCCGGAGACGGGCGCGATCCTCGGTGTCGCGGCGCTCGGCGCGGGCGTCATGGCGCTCACCCTGCGGCTCAAGCTCGTCCGGGACGACGGAAGTTGACCAGAGCGCCGGGCACGTTCAGAACACCGACAGCCCCGTGAGCGTCGTGAAGCGGTCCAGGGCCGCCACCCCGGCCACCGAGTTGCCCCGCTCGTCCAGGCCGGGGCTCCACACGCACAGCGTGCAGTGCCCCGGCACCACCGCGATGATGCCGCCGCCGACCCCGCTCTTGCCCGGCAGACCCACCCGGTGCGCGAAGTCGCCGGCCGCGTCGTAGGTCCCGCAGGTCAGCATCACCGCGTTGATCTGCTTGGCCCGGCTGCGGCTGAGCAGCCGGGTGCCGTCGGCGCGGATGCCGTGCCGGGCCAGGAAGCCGGTGGCCAGGGCGAGGTCGGCGCAGGACGCGGCGACGGAGCACTGGCGGAAGTACTGGTCCAGGAGCACCGGCACCGGGTTGTCGATGTTGCCGTAGGACGCCATGAAGTGCGCCAGCGCGGCGTTCCGGTCGCCGTGCGCGGCCTCGGAGGCGGCGACCTCCTCGTCGTGGGTGAGGTCCGGGTTGCCGCTCTCGGCGCGCAGGAAGGCGAGCAGTTCGCCGGCCGCGTCACCGGTGCGGGTGTGCAGCCGGTCGGTGACGACGAGGGCGCCCGCGTTGATGAACGGGTTGCGCGGGATGCCGTTCTCGTACTCCAGCTGCACCAGGGAGTTGAACGGGTTGCCGGACGGCTCGCGGCCCACGTGCTCCCACAGGGCGTCGCCCTCCCTGGCCAGGTCGAGGGCGAGGGTGAAGACCTTGGTGAGGGACTGCGCGGAGAACGGCTCCCGCCAGTCCCCCACGCCGTAGACCGTGCCGTCCGGTTCGGCGACGGCCATGCCGAAGCGGCGCGGGTCGCGGGCGGCGAGGGCGGGGATGTAGTCGGCGGGCCGGCCGCTGCCCGGGGTCCGCTCGATCTCCTCGGCGATGCGCTCCAGGACCGGCCGGAAGGTCGTCGGTGTGTTCATGATCGCCATTGTCCCTCCGGGCCGGTCCGGGCGGCGGGAGGCCCACGGTGGGTGGACCCCCGCACCGGGGTGGTGCTGGCCACACCCCCACTTCGGGGGTAGCCGCCATCCCCCCGCCGGACGCGCAGCCCACATACTGTGGCGCATGGCCAACCCAACGGTGCTCGTCGAGAGCCTGCCCACGCCCGCACAGGAGAAGGATCGCGAAAGGGGAAGCGACTTTTCCGAACTCTCCCGGCGCATAGCCGGCGCGGGGCTGCTCCGGCGCCGCCCGCTGTACTACACCGTGCGCTTCGGCGCCGTCGCCCTCGCGCTCGCCGGCGGTGTCGCCGCGTTCGTCGCCCTGGGGGACAGCTGGAGCCAGCTGTTCGTCGCGGTGGCGCTCGCCGTCGTCTTCGGCCAGCTCGGACTGGCGGCCCACGACCTCGCCCACCGGCAGGTCTTCACGCGCCGGCGCCCCAGCGAGGCGGGCGGTCTGCTGGCGGCCAACCTGCTGCTCGGCATGAGCTACGGCTGGTGGATGAACAAGCACACCCGCCACCACGCGAACCCCAACCACGAGGAGAAGGACCCGGACGTCTCCCCCGACATCCTGGTGTGGTCACGGGGCCAGGCCAGCAGGGCGACCGGGCTCCCCCGGTTCATCGGCAAGCACCAGGCGGCCCTGTTCTTCCCGCTGTTGACGCTGGAGGGCCTGAACCTGAGCTTCAACAGCTTCAAGGCGCTGGGCAGCCGGGCCGTGAAGCGGCCGGTCCTGGAAGGCACGCTGCTCGTCGTCCACTTCGCCGTGTACTTCGGCGGTCTGTTCACCGTCCTCTCCCCGGGCAAGGCGCTGGTCTTCCTCGCCGTCCACCAGGGCCTGTTCGGGATCTACCTGGGCTCGGTCTTCGCCCCCAACCACAAGGGCATGCCGATGATCGAGGAGGGCATGCGGCTGGACTTCCTGCGCCGTCAGGTCCTGACCTCCCGCAACGTGCGGGGCGGTGCGCTGATCGACGCCTTCATGGGCGGCCTCAACTACCAGATCGAGCACCACCTCTTCCCCAGCATGCCGACCCCCGCCCTCGGCCGGGCCCAGGCCATCACCGAGGCGTACTGCGCCGAGTTGGGCGTGCCCTACCACCAGACGGGGCTGCTGGCGTCGCACCGCGAGGCCCTGCGGCACATGAGGAGCGTCGGGGAGCCGCTGCGCGCCGCGTCCTGATCGGCGGTCAGCTCTGCAGCACGCCGGTGCCGAGCAGCCCGAACAACAGGACGCCGACCGCGATCCGGTAGACGACGAACGCGTTGAAGGTGTGCTTGGCGACGAACTTCAGCAGCCAGGCGATGGACGCGTAGGCCACCACGAAGGAGACCAGGGTGCCGACCGCCAGGGGCGCGGCACCCGCTCCCGTGCCCAGGGCGTCCTTCAGCTCGTACAGTCCGGCTCCGGTCAGGGCCGGGATGCCGAGGAAGAAGGACAGCCGGGTGGCGGCGACCCGGTCCAGGTCGAGCATCAGGGCGGTGGACATGGTGGCACCGGAGCGGGAGAAGCCCGGGAAGAGCAGGGCGAGGATCTGGGAGCCGCCGACCAGCATCGCGTCCTTGAAGGACGTGTCGTCCTCGCCCCGCTTGTGCCGGCCGGTGCAGTCGGCCCACCACATCACGCCGCTGCCGACGATCAGCGAGCCGGCGACCACCCACAGCGAGGCGAGCGGGCCCTTGATCAGTGGCTTGGCGGCGAGGCCGACGAGGACGATGGGGACGGTGGCGAAGATGACCCACCAGGCGAACTTGTAGTCGTGGTGGTACCGCTCCTCGCGGTCGCGCAGCCCGCGTCCCCAGGCGGAGACGATCCGCGCGATGTCCTTGGAGAAGTAGACGAGCACGGCGGCGATCGCGCCGACCTGGATGACCGCGGAGAAGCCGATGACGGCGTCGTCGTCGACCGGGATGCCCATCAGCCCCTCGACGATCTTGAGGTGTCCGGTGGAGGAGACGGGCAGGAACTCGGTCACCCCCTCGACGGCTCCGAGGACGACGGCCTGACCGATGCTGATGGCACTCATGGCATCCAGTTCCTACTACACCGGGCTGTGTGCCCGGCGTCAGGTCCAGAGCGCGTCGGCCAGAGTCACCCCCGCGAACGCCGCCGCGAGGCCGGCCGCCACGCTTCCCCCGACGTTCACGGCGGCGTGCAGGCGCGCGCCGGTCTCGGTCAGCCGGAGCGTCTCGTAGGAGAAGGTCGAGTAGGTGGTGAGGGCGCCGCACAGCCCGGTGCCCAGCAGCAGCCGCAGCTCGGAGCCGACCGCTCCGGCCAGGGCGGCGCCGGTCAGCAGGCCGAGGACGACGCTGCCGATCACGTTCACCGTGAAGGTGCCCCAGGGGAAGACGGAGTCGTGCCGGGACTGCACGGCGCGGTCGGTGAGGTAGCGCAGCGGGGCGCCGATCATGCCGCCCGCGACGACGAGGAGCCAGTTCACGACTGCCTCCGGCCCTCGTACCTGACGACCTCGCACGGGTCGAGGGTGACCAGGCCCTCGGTGACGAGTTCGTCGAGCACCGGCAGGAAGCCCCGGACCCGGTCCTCGGTGTCGACGACGACGACGGCCACCGGCAGGTCCTCGCTCAGGGACAGCAGCCGGGTGGTGTGGATGAGCGAGGAGGCGCCGAAGCCCTCGACGCCGCGGAAGACGCTGGCACCGGCCAGGCCCGCGGCGTGCGCGCGGTGGACGATCTCCGAGTACAGGGGGCGGTGGTGCCAGGTGTCGTTCTCGCCGACGTACACGGTCAGGCGCAGGGCGCCGCCGGTCAGCCTCGTCATGACTGCCTCCACTTCAGGACCCGGCGGGCCGCCCATGCGGCGAGCCACACCGCCGTGAGTGCCGCGAGCGGGGTCGCGGCGAGGTAGGCCAGGCCGGTGGGGACCCGGCCGTCGGCGAACAGGGACCGGCTGTCGACGGCGTAGGTGGAGAAGGTGGTGAAGCCGCCGAGCACACCGGTGCCGAAGAAGGGCCGGACCAGGGGGTGGGCGGGCCGGAGCTCGGTGATGACCACCATGAAGACGCCGATCACGGCACAGCCGACGGCGTTGACCCCGAAGGTCGTCCAGGGGAAGCCCCCGGGCGGTGTCGGCCACCAGAGGGAGGCCGCGTAGCGGGCGGCTGCTCCGGTGCCTCCGCCGAGGGCCACGACCGCGACGACCGGTGCCTGGGTGCGCCACGCGGACCGTCTCGGGGTGGTGGCCCGGATGCCGCCGGGACGCCCGGTCTTCGGGACTGCCATGGTCGTACGTCTCCTACTCGCCGGGCAGGGGGATGCCCTCCTGCGCTGGTCAAGTAGGGACCGTTGGCGGCGCCGGCCGCGGTTCGGGTACGGCGGGCCCCACCGCCGCGCCGCGCCCCTCGGGCCGCGGCTGAATGCTCAGCGTAACGCCGGGGCGGCGCCCGGGTCACTCCGGGAGGGCGCCCGGGTCGCTCCGGGAGGCGCCCGGGTCCTGCCGGGAGGCGCCCGGGTCCTGCCGGGAGGCGTCGGCGCCTACCAGCCCTTCTCGAACATCCGGGCCACCTCGGCGATCCGCACCTCGTCGCGCCGGTAGTAGGTGCGGCGGCGGATCCGGGTGGTGCGGAGCAGGCCGAGGCGGGTGAGGAGCCCGAGGTGGGTCTCGGCCACCCGGCGGGAGACGCCCAGCCTCGCGGCGACGGAGCCCGCGTGGACACCGTGCTCCGCGGGGTCGACGTGACGCTGCGGCGGGAAGTGCGCGGCCGGGTCCCTCAGCCACTCCAGGATGTCGAGACGTGTGCCGTGCACGGGGGTCCTCGGCATCGCGTCCTCCCTCCGTGCGGGCCCGCCCGTACCGTGTCCCTCCACCTTCCCGCAGCCGGGGCCCGGTTGTCCGGCAACCGGGCCATTTGCACATTCAACCAATATCGGTTCCGGTGCTACCGTTCAGTCATGGGAGCCAGGACGGCCGGTGCGCGGCTCGAGGAACGGTGGCGGGACATCCTGTCGGTGCACGCACGCACGATGTGCGAGATCGACCGGGCGCTGCACCCGCACGGGCTGGGCGCGAGCGACTTCGAGGTGCTCGACCTCCTCGTGACCGGTGCGCCCGACGACGGCGACCGGTGCCGGGTGCAGAACCTGGTCGGCCGGGTCCACCTCAGCCAGAGCGCGCTGTCCCGGCTCATCGCCCGGCTGGAGAAGGACGGGCTGGTGCGGCGCTCCATGTGCGCGGAGGACCGGCGCGGCGTGTACGTCACGCCGACCTCCAGGGGCCGTGAGCTGCACGCCGAGATACTGCCGCTGCAGCGGGCCGCGCTGGCCCGCACGCTCGGCGACGACGACGAAGGCCCCCGCCCCTGACCCGGGACGCGGGCCTCCGCCCCGGCCTCGGCCTCAGGGACGGGCCAGCAGGGTGCGCACGCCGTCCGAGGTGAGGGTGAGGCGGTGCTCCGAGCCGGCGTCGATGGACAGCGACAGGTCGTCGGCCGGCCACTGCGCGGCGAGGGCGCCGAGCGGCACCATGCGGTAGCGGGAGACGTACGGCAGCAGGTCGGCCATCTCCAGTTCCGAGGTGAACACGGGCACCACCTGGCCGCCGCCCTGCTGTTCCAGGACCGGCAGTGCCAGCATCCCGGGGTCGGCGGCGTCCTGGTCGTTCGCGTCGTCGGGCACCGGCACGAGGACGTCGCTGCTCGCGAGCGTGTCGAGCGCCGCCGTGTTGTCGGCGGTCTCGCCGGTGTCGGTGGTCTCGGCGAGCGTGTCCAGTGCCCGCTGCGCGGGTGTCACGGGGTGGTCGTTGGCGGGTGTCTCCATGGCATTTTCCCTGGTAGCGGCGGCGTTACGGCCCGCACGGACGATCGGCGCGGACGCGGTCCAGCCTCGCGTACCCGGTCACCCACGGCGCAACCCTGTTCGAGCCACGTACACGATCCCGTACTCATCTGATCGGCGAGGGGCCCACTTGATCGATCGACAACGCGGTGGGGTTAGCATATGAGCGCCGCCTAGCTCGAAAGATAGAGACGTGACTGTCAACGACGACTCGTTCACCAACTGGAAGCACCGCGAAGAGACCGCGGAATCGATGATCCCGATGATCGGGAAGCTGCACCGGGAGCAGGACGTCACGATCCTGCTGCACAGCCGTTCCCTGGTGAACAAGTCGGTGGTCAGCATCCTCAAGACCCACCGCTTCGCCCGCCAGATCGCCGGGGCGGAGCTGTCGGTCACCGAGACGATGCCCTTCCTGCGCGCGCTCACCGCGCTGGACCTCGGCCCCTCGCAGATCGACATCGGCATGCTCGCCGCGACCTACCGCGGCGACGACCGGGGTCTGTCGGTGGAGGAGTTCACCGCCGAGGCCGTCGCCGGTGCCACCGGCGCCAACAAGATCGACCGGCGGGACGGCCGCGACGTCGTCCTGTACGGCTTCGGCCGCATCGGCCGGCTCGTCGCCCGCCTGCTCATCGAGAAGGCCGGGTCGGGCAACGGGCTCCGGCTGCGCGCCATCGTCGTCCGCGGGGGCGGGGAGCGGGCCGCCGAGGACATCGTCAAGCGCGCCTCGCTGCTGCGCCGCGACTCCGTGCACGGCCAGTTCCAGGGCACGATCACCGTCGACGAGGACAACAGCACGATCCTCGCCAACGGCAACGCCATCAAGGTGATCTACGCGGACGACCCGACGCAGGTCGACTACACGGCGTACGGCATCAAGGACGCCATCCTGATCGACAACACCGGCAAGTGGCGCGACCGCGAGGGCCTGTCGAAGCACCTGCGCCCGGGCATCGACAAGGTCGTGCTGACCGCGCCGGGCAAGGGCGACGTCCCGAACATCGTCCACGGCGTCAACCACGACACCATCAAGCCGGACGAGCGGATCCTGTCCTGCGCGTCCTGCACCACCAACGCGATCGTCCCGCCGCTGAAGGCGATGGAGGACGAGTACGGGGTGCTGCGCGGTCACGTGGAGACGGTGCACTCCTTCACCAACGACCAGAACCTGCTGGACAACTACCACAAGTCGGACCGCCGCGGCCGCAGCGCGCCGATGAACATGGTCCTCACGGAGACCGGCGCCGCCTCCGCGGTCGCCAAGGCGCTGCCCGACCTGAAGGCGCGGATCACCGGCAGCTCGATCCGGGTGCCCGTGCCGGACGTGTCGATCGCGATCCTCAACCTCCAGCTGGCCCGCGAGGCGAGCCGCGAAGAGGTCCTGGACCACCTGCGCGAGGTGTCGCTGACCTCGCCGCTCAAGCGCCAGATCGACTTCATCGGCGCGCCCGACGCCGTCTCCAGCGACTTCATCGGCTCGCGCCACGCCTCGATCGTGGACGCGGGCGCGCTGAAGGTCGAGGGCGACAACGCGATCCTCTACCTCTGGTACGACAACGAGTTCGGCTACTCCTGCCAGGTCGTCCGCGTCGTCCAGCACGTCTCCGGGGTGGAGTACCCCACGTACCCGGCTCCGGCAGTCTGATCGGATCAGATCCGGTCCGGTCCGGGCGACACGGAAGCGCGAGCGTGCGCGAGGGGCGGTGGGACACGGGTTCCCACCGCCCCTCGCACGTGCCGGTTCAGGGCGCCAGCGCGTCCGCGAAGAGCCGGGTCAGCGCGGTCGGTGCCGTGATGGCGGTGCCGACGACGACGCTGTGCGCACCCGCGGCGAGTGCCCGCGCGGCCTGCCCGGGAGTCGCGATACGGCCCTCGGCGATCACCGGGGTGTCCAGCGCACCGGCGAGGTCGGTCACGAGGGCCAGGTCGGGGGCGTCCTGCACCGGGGAGCCCGGCACGTAGCCGGACAGTGTGGTGCCGAGGAAGTCCGCCCCCTGGCCGGCTGCCGCGCGACCCTCGCCGAGCGTCGAGACGTCGGCCATGACCAGGACGCCCGCCGCGTGGACGGCCTCGACCAGGTCGGCGAAGGTGCTGCCGTCGGGCCGCGGACGCGCGGTGGCGTCGGCGGCGACGACCGCGGCCCCCGCCTCCACCAGGGCCAGCGCGTGGCGCACGGTCGGGGTGATGAAGACGCCGCTGTCGCCGTCCTTCCACAGACCGATCACCGGAAGGTCGACGGCCGCGACGGTGGCGGCGACGACCTCGGGGTCGTTGACGCGTACGGCCGCCGCGCCGCCGGAGCGCGCCGCCAGGGTCATGCGGACCAGGGTGTCGGTGTGGCGCATCGGATCGCCGGGAGGTGCCTGGCAGGACACGATCAGGCGGCCCTTGAGCCGCTCGGCCAGGGACGGAGGCGAGGTCGGGGGCGCGACCGGGGGCGGGGTCATGACGGGGCTCCGGTGGTGGGGGGCTGGTGCAGGGGCAGGGTGCGGGGCAGCGCGGCCGCCCCGAGGACCGCGGCGTCGGCGCCGCCCCGCGGCAGGCGCGGGCGCAGGCCGCGCAGCGGCGGCATGAGTTCGGCGCTGAAAGCCGCGCACAGGGCGTCCCAGTACAGGGCGCCGATGCGGGGCACGCCCCCGGCGACGACGACGCGGTGCGGGCCGAGCGCGTTGGCGAGGCCGCCGAGGACCCGGCCGGTGGCGCGGGCGCCGAGCGTGATGGCCGCCCTGGCGTGCGGGTCGCCCAGGGCGGCGCGTGCGGCGACGGTCTGGAGCCGGTCGGCCGGTTCTCCGCCGAGCCGTGCGCAGTGGGCGGTGATGGCGGGGCCCGCCGCGACCGCCTCCAGGTGGCCGGTGGCCCCGCAGGTGCAGGGCAGCCCGTCGGCCTCCGGGCTGGGCAGGTGCCCGAGGTGCCCCGCGATTCCGGCGGCTCCGTGCAGCATGCGGCCCGCGGCGGCGACCGCCCCGCCGACTCCGGTGCCGACGGCGGCGTAGAGGAGGGTGCCGTCGTCGTCCGGGCCGTACAGTTCCGTCGCGGCGGCGGCGCGTACGTCGTTGTCGCAGGCCACGGGCAGGCCGGTACGGGTGGCGAGACCGGCCGCGAGGGCGGTGCCGGCCCAGCCGCGGATGGTGTCGGTGGCGCTGGTGACGGTCCCGGTGACGGGGTCGATCACGCCGGCCGCGGCGACGCCGATCGCGGTGGTGCCATGGACCCGCACCGCGCGGGCGGCGATGGCCAGGGCGTCCAGCACCACCTCGGCGCCCTCCGTCGCCGGGGTGGGCAGGGTGTGCCGGGCGAGCACCGTGCCGTCGGTCCCGACGAGGGCGGCGGCGATCTTCGTACCGCCCAGGTCGAGGCCGATGACCGGCGCGTCGGGGTGCGGTGCGGTCATCGGACCGGCAGCAGCCCGGCGCCGCGCAGGTGCCGCTCGACGTGGGCGACGGAGTCCTCGCCCAGCTGGATCTGCGGCGCGGCGGTGGTGCCGTGGCTGAACACTCCGAGCAGCCGCAGGGCGTGCTTGAAGGCGCCGATGGCCGAGGAGTTGCGGCCCATCTCGCTCTCCGGGCCCGCGTCGACCAGGCCGAACAGCTCGACGAGCCGCTCCTGTTCCTTGGCCGCGCCGTCCAGGTCGCCGCCGCGCACGGCGTCGTAGAGGCGGACGTATCCGGCGGGGTCGACGTTGCCGAGGCCCGGGACCACGCCGTCGGCGCCGGCCAGCAGGGCGGCGTCCACGGTCAGTTCGGAACCGGTGAGGATGCTGAAGCAGGGGGCGGGGCCGTCGGCGCGACCGTGTCGTCCGCCCAGTTCGACGACGAGCCGGCGCAGGCCGCCCTCGTCGCCGCTGCTGTCCTTGAGCCCGGCCAGCGTGCCGTCCTCGGCAAGTTCGCGCACCAGGGCGGCGGAGAGCTTGCTGTGCACGGAGACGGGGAGGTCGTAGGCGTACAGGGGCAGGTCGACGGCGGAGCGGATCGCGCGGAAGTGGGCGGCGATCTCGCGCGGGTGGGTGCGGGCGTAGAAGGGGGCGGTGGCCACCAGGGCGTCGGCACCGGCCGCGCGGGCGGCCTCGGCGTGGACGAGTACCCGGGGGGTGGTCATGTCGATGACACCGGCGAGGACGGGGACGCGGCCCGCGACCGCCTCGACGACGGTGTCGAGGGCGGCGGCCCGCTGCCGGTCGGTGAGGAAGGCGGCCTCGCTGCTGGAGCCCAGGGCGAACAGCCCGTGCACTCCCCCGCCGACGAGGTGCTCGACGAGCCGGGTGAGCGAGGCGGTGTCGACTTCGCCCGACGCGTCCAGAGGAGTGCAGACGGGCGGCACGACGCCGCTCAGGGGCTGGGACGAGGACATGGTGTTTCTCCTGGGCTGTGCGGGTGGTGGAACGGGTGGAACGGGCCGCCGGGCGCCGGGGTGCCGGCGCCGGGCGGCCCGTGGCCGGCTACGGCTGGGTGACGGTGAACGTCGTGTCGCCGTAGGAGTGCCGGCCACCGCGGACCTCGTAGGCCGCGGTGGCCCGCACGTCGCCCGCGGTGGCGTTCGCGGGGACCGTGACGGGGATCTTCATGTTGGCGCCCTGCCCGGGGTTGAGGGCGGGCACGGTGGTCTCCGGGGCGCTCCAGCCGTCCGGCAGGTCGAGCGAGACCGTGCCGGCGGGGAGCGGTACGTCGTTCTGGCTGACGACGCGGACGGTGACGGTGGTGGTCCGCCCGGCGGGCAGGGAGGCGGGCGAGGTGACGGTGACCGGCGCGCAGACTCCGCCGAGCCACGTCAGGTCGAAGGAGGAGTAGGTGATGTGGTCGACGTTGCCCCGCTCCCACAGCAGGCCGATGCCCGGGTTGGGGCCCGTGCCGTCGCTGAGCGGGGTGAGTGTCGAGTAGGCGGCGGCGCCGGACTCGACGGTCCTGCGCACCGGCCAGGTCTGCCCGTTGTCGCAGGAGAGGCGGACGGTGAGGTTGCTGCGGCTGTCGGTCGTGGCGGTGTTGCTGAACAGCAGCCACGAGGCGCGCGGGTGCGAGGCGTCCACGTTGGGCGCGAACCGCGTGACGGAGCCGTTGTTGGCCGGGTCCGGCAGCTCGGTGTCCTGCTGGAAGGGGGTGTAGGTGACGCCGCCGTCGGTGGAGTGGGCGACCGTCCGGTAGGGCCTGGAGCGGTTGTTGAGCATGACGCGGCCGTCGGACAGCTCCACGGTCTTGTTCTCGTCGCCGCCGGGGCCGACGGGGGTGCCCATCCTCCAGGTGGCGCCGTGGTCGTCGCTGTAGGCGCTCACCGCGTAGTTGGCGCCGTCCTTGCGGATGGCGTACTGCTGGATCAGGCGGCCCTTGTAGGTGCCGTGGCGCAGCTGGATGCCCTCGCCGGAGGCGGCGAACAGGCCGGCCCAGGAGGGGTCCTTGATGTCGGCGGTGATCCGCTCGTGCTGCCAGGTGAGGCCGTCGTCGTCGGAGTAGCTGTAGTCGGCCTGGAGGACGTCGGGGTCGCTCTCGTCGTTGCCGGTGGCCGAGCCGAAGAAGCCCTGGTTCACGGAGGCCGCGTAGAAGAGGAAGACGCGGCCGGTCTCGCGGTCGACGAGGAGGCTGGGGTCGCCGTAGCCCTTGGGGGCGGCGTCCTTGCGCACGACCTGCTGGGGCTGCCAGGTGGTGCCGCCGTCGGTGCTGCGCCTGAGGACGACGCCGATGTTGCCGGGCAGGTCGCCGAGGGTGGGCCGGGCGTCGTAGGCGGCGAGCAGGGTGCCCTCGGTGGTCCGGGTCAGGGCGGGGATCCGGTAGTAGGGGGAGCCGGTGCCGGCGGTGGCGAGGTCCTGCGAGGTGAGGGTGCCGGCGGCCGCGGCGGCCCGGCGGGGGGAGTCGGCCGCGTGGGCGGCGGGGACGGTGGTGCCCAGGACGACCAGGGCGGCGGTGCCGACGGCCAGGGTGACTCTTCGCTGCATGAACAGGCCTCTTCTCGGGTGAGGGGTCAGGCGAGTCGGGGGTTGTGCAGTGCGGTCTGGACGGTGGGGGCCTCGGGGCGGGGAGCGGTGAACAGTTCGCGCACCCAGGCGAGTTGTTCGCGGCGGTGGTGGCCGCCGCCGCCCTCGTGGCCGTTGAACCCGTAGACGCGCAGGTCTTTCGGGCCGCCGTAGCGGTGGTAGGCCGCGAAGCTCGTCGAGGGCGGGCAGATGTCGTCCATCATCGCGATGGAGAAGAGCGACGGGGCCGTGGCGCGGGCGGCCAGCAGGGCGGCGTCGACGTAGGACAGGGTGGTGAAGACGGCCTCGGTGCGGTCGCGGTGCAGGCGCAGGTACTCGGCGACCTCGGTGTAGGGCGGCCGGGCCGCGATCGTCGCGCCGCGCCGGATGTCGCAGAGGAAGGGGACGTCGGGCATCACGCCCGCCAGGTCCGGCACGAGCCCGGCCACCGCGAGGGCGATGCCGCCGCCCTGGCTGACGCCGGTGACGACGACCTTGTCCGGGTCCACGGCGGGGTGGGCGAGGGCGGCCTCCACGAAGCGCACCGCGTCGGTGAACACCCGCCGGTAGTAGTGGTCGTGGGGGCTTTCGACGCCGCGGGTGAGGAAGCCGGGGACGGTGCCGTTCAGGGCGGCGGTGTCGGGGGTGTCGCCGCCCGCGGTGGACCAGCCCTGGCCGCGGGTGTCCATGATGAGGTGGGCGTAACCGGCGTTGGCCCAGAGCACCTGCTCGTGCGGCAGGCCGCGGCCGCGACCGTAGCCGAGGAACTCCACCACGCAGCCGAGCGGCCCGCTCGCCCGGGCGGGCAGGTGCAGCCAGCCCCGGACGGGCTCGCCGGCGAACCCCGGCACCGTGACGTCGTGCGTCGTCACCTCGGTCAGGCCGGTGTCCACCGGGGTGAAGCCGGATGCGCCGCCGGCGTCCCGGGCCTCGCGGAGGGTCTGCTCCCAGAAGGCGTCGAGGTCGGCGGGCTCGTCGAGGTCGGGCCGCAGTGCCAGGCACTGGGCGAGGGTGAGGTCCGTCAGTGGCATGGAGGGGCCCCGGTGGGTGAGGCGTGCGCGCGGCGCAGCGCGGAGGAACGGGAGGGACCGGCCGGGCCGGTCCCGACGAGGAGAGCGGTTCGCCGGAGCGATTCACTCTCGATCAGCAGACGTCTGATGTCTGCTGATCGAGGACATTAGAGATCCCGCAGACGACCGTCAAGTGCCCCGGTCCGCGGTCCGCGCGCCGGACCGCCCGGCTCCGGGCACGGCGAAGGCGCCCCCGTCGGGGGCGCCCGCACCGTCCGTGCGACCCGGTCAGCGCCGGGCGCGGGCCTCCTCGATCCGCAGCCGCACCGGCGCGTAGTGCTCGGCGAGGGCCGCCGCGAACTCGGCCGGGTCACGGTCGCGCACGGCGTCCACGATGCGCTGGTGGTTGGCGATGGTGGCGGCCTCGTGCTCGCGGGTGAACACGTCGAGATGCGGCGCGACGATGACGTAGACGTCCCAGAAGGCCGCGGAGAGCTGGCCGATGAGGTCGTTGCCGAGCGGGGCCAGGAGCAGCGTGTGGAAGGCCCGGTCCGCCTCGACGAACCCGTGCCCCTCCCCCGCGCCGGCCCTGCGCATCTCGTCGACGTGCGCCTCGAGCCGGCCGATCTGCTCCTCGTCCAGCGAGGCGACGAGCCGCTCGGCCATGCCCCGTTCGAACAGCTCCCGGACCTCGATGAGGTCGCTCATCACCTGGAAGTCGTCGTCGGGGCTGAGCAGGCCGCGGAAGGTGAGGCTCTCCACCAGGGCGGACAGGCTCAGCCTGCCGACGTAGGTGCCGTGCCCGTGCCGCACCTCGACGATGTCGAGCGCGGTCAGGATCCTGATCGCCTCCCGCACACTGGACCGGCTCGCGCCGAGCGCCTCGCACAGGGCGGGCTCGGTCGGCAGCGGATCCCCCGGACGCAGATCGTTGCGCAGGATGTAGGCCTTGATGCCGTCGACGACCTCCTGGCGCAACGGTTGTCGTGCCGTCTTGGGCTCCGGCTCCCTGTGCCGAATCGCCCTTTGCCCCACCGCCACCTCTTGACCCCTCTCACTTGCCCGGCTACGTTCCCACGTTATCAAGCATCAGACATCAGACGTCTGATGCACCGTCGGTGAGGCGCCGACCACACTCGCCTCCTCCACCTTGCTCGACTCTTCATCTCCCGCCTGGAGGACTCCTTGTCCGCGCGCAGTGCAGCCGGCGTCGATCGCCGCACGTTCATGAGATACACCAGTGCCATCGGTGTGGCGACCGCGGTCACCACGGGCCTGACGGCCTGCGGCGGTCCGGCCTCCAGCGGAGACGGCACCGGCGGCTCGGGCAGCGGCGGCGACACCATCGAGGCCGGGCTCTCCTACCCGCTCTCCACCGGCTTCGACCCGATGATCACTTCGGGCGCGACCCCGTACGCCGCGAACATGCACATCTTCGAGGGGCTGGTCGACCTCGACCCGGCCACGCTCGTGGCGCGGCCGGCGCTGGCGACCGGGATGCCCAAGAAGATCAACGCGACGACCTACCGGGCCACCCTGCGCGAGGGCGCGACCTTCCACGACGGCTCGGCGGTCACCGCGGACGACGTGGTGTTCAGCTTCGAGCGGGTGCTGGACGAGGCGAACGCCTCGCTGATGGCGCAGTTCGTCCCGTTCGTCGACCGGGTCACGGCCGTGGACAGGTCGACGGTGGAGTTCAAGCTGAAGTACGCCTTCGCGCTCTTCCCGTCCCGCATATCCGTGGTGCGGATCGTGCCGAAGAAGATCGCGGGCGCGGACGCCAAGTCCTTCGACGCCAGGCCGGTGGGCTCGGGCCCGTACAAGTTCGTCTCGGCGGTCCGCGAGGACAAGATCGTCATGGCGGCGTACGACAAGTACAACGGGCCGCACCCGGCCAAGGCCAAGAAGATGATCTGGCGGCTGATGTCCGACCCGTCCGCCCGGGTCAGCGCGCTCAAGTCGGGCCGTGTGCAGGCCATCGAGGACGTGCCCTACATCGACGTCAAGGGGTTCACCGGCCAGGACAAGGTGGAGTCGGTCCAGTCCTTCGGGCTGCTCTTCCTGATGTTCAACTGCGCCGACGAGCGGTTCAAGGACAAGCGGGTGCGCCAGGCGCTGCACTACGCCCTGGACACCGAGAAGATCATCTCCACCGCGCTGCTGGGCAACGCCGAGGCCGCCTCCGGCTACGTCCCGGCCACCCACCCGGACTACCACAAGGCCGCCACCGTCTACGCGCACGACCCGGCCAGGGCCAAGAAGCTGCTCGCCGAAGCGGGCGCGGACAAGCTCTCCTTCACGCTGATGCTCACCGACAACGGCTGGGTCAAGGACATCGCGCCGCTGATCAAGGAGAGCTGGGCCGCGGTCGGCGTCGACGCCAAGCTGGACATCCAGCAGTCCGCCGCGCAGTACGCCGAGATCGACCAGGGCAACTTCGACGCACTGGCGGCGCCGGGCGACCCGTCCGTCTTCGGCAACGACGCGGATCTGCTGCTGCGCTGGTTCTACTACGGCTTCTGGCCGGAGAACCGTTACGGCTGGCAGGGCAGCGACGCCTACAAGCAGACCAGGTCGCTGCTCGACAAGGCGGCGGCCGAGGCCGACGAGGCCAGGCGCAAGGAGCTGTGGGGCCAGGTGACCGACCTGGTCGCCGACGAGGCCGCCCTGTACCCGATCCTGCACCGCAAGCTGCCCACCGCCTGGCGGGAAGGGGCGCTGAGCGGGTTCAAGCCGCTGCCCACCACCGGACTGTCCTTCCTCGACGTCGGCCGGGGCTGACTCCGCACGCCCCCCGCCGTCGGGCCGCCGCCGCGCCACCACCGGCGGCGGCCCCCGCCCCAATCGCTAGGAACCTCACGATGGTTGCATTCCTCCGGCTCGCGCTGCGCCGCGTCGCGATGATGCCGGTGATGGTCCTCGGCATCGCGCTGCTGGTCTTCGTGGTCCTCCAGTTCTCGCCGACCGACCCCGCGTACAACGCGCTGGGCGAATCGGCGAGCCCGGAGGCGCGGGCGGCGTTCGCCGAGGCGAACGGACTCGACGACCCGCTGCCCGTGCGCTACTTCGCCTTCCTGGGCGACCTGCTGCGCGGGGACCTCGGCGTCACCATGTCGCCCAGTCAGCCCGTCACCGACCGGATCGCCACCGCGTTCCCGCTCACGCTGCAGCTTTCCCTGCTCGGCCTCGCGCTGGCCGTCGTGCTGGCGCTGGTCTTCGGCGTCCTCAGCGCCGTCTACCGCGACCGCTGGCCGGACCAGGTCTTCCGGGTGCTGTCGATGGCCGGCATCGCGCTGCCCTCGTTCTGGATCGGCGTCCTGCTCATCCAGCAGTTCTCGCTGAACATGCCGCTCTTCCCGACCGGCGGCTACGTCAACCCGGCCGACTCCTTCTCCGGCTGGATCGAGAGCATGACGCTGCCCGCGCTCTCCCTCGCCCTGCCGGTCGCCTCGTCGCTGGCCCGCCTCATCCGCACCTCGATGGTCGCCGAACTCGACCGCGACTACGTGCGCACCGCCAGGGGCAGCGGCCTGCCGCCGTTCCTGATCATCCGGTCGGTGCTGCGCAACGCCCTGGTCACCCCGCTGACCGTGCTGGGCGTCAAGGTCGGTTACATGCTCAGCGGCGCCGTCGTCATCGAGGCGATCTTCGACCTGCCCGGCATGGGCAAGCTGATCCTCGAAGGGGTCAACGGCGGCGACGTGGGACTGGTCCAGGGCACCGTGCTCACCATCGCGATCGCCTTCCTCGTGGTCAACGTCGTCGTCGACCTGCTCTACCTGCTCGTCAACCCGCGCATCAGGACGGTGTGATGTTCGCTCCACGCTCCCTCGCCGGGCACCTCGCCCGGCCCGGCACCCGCCTGCGCCGGCTGCCCGTCTCCTCCCGGATCGCCCTCGGGCTCCTCCTCGTGGTGGTGCTGGGCGCGGTGTTCGCCCCGCTGCTCACCCAGGACCCGCTCGCCACCGGCATTCCCGCCCGGGCCCCGGGCGCCGACCACTGGTTCGGCACCGACCGGGCCGGGCGCGACGTGTTCGCCCGCGTCGTGCACGGTGCGCGCTACTCCCTGGTCATCGGACTCGGCGCGACCCTGCTCGCCCTGGTCCTCGGCTCCGCCCTGGGCGCGCTGGCGGCCACCTCGCGCAGGCTCGCCGACGAGTCGGTGATGCGCACGCTCGACGTCGTCATGTCCTTCCCGCCGATCGCGCTGGCCGCCGTGCTCGTCGCGGTCTTCGGGCCCAGTGTGCCGGTCATCATCTTCACCATCGCGTTCGTCTACTCGCCCTCGCTCGCCCGCGTGGTGCGGGCCAACGTGCTGGAGCAGTACGGGGAGGACTACGTCGCCGCCGAGCGGGTCGTCGGCGCCCGCCGCGGCTACATCGTGGCCCGGCACGTCGCGATCAACTGCGCGGCGCCGGTGCTGGTGTTCGCGACGGTCATGGTGGCCGACTCCATCATCTTCGAGGCGAGCCTGTCCTTCATCGGCGCCGGTGTGCAGGATCCCGACCCGAGCTGGGGCAGCGTGCTGGCCTACGGCCGGCAGATCCTGCTGTCGGGCGGCTGGTGGGCGACCCTCTTCCCCGGTCTGTGCGTGCTGGTCACGGTGCTCGCGCTGAACGTGCTCTCCGAGGGCATGACCGACGCCGCCGCCTCCCCGGACCGCTCCCGCACCGGCGGCACCGACGCCGACGACAACACCGGCGCCGCCGCTCCCGCCGCGGACGAGGCCGAGGTGAACGCCGCGCTCGCCGAACTGGCGGCCCGGCTCGGGGCCGTGGAGCCCGCCGTGCCGCCGCTCGCCGAGGACGCGGCCGACCTGCTGGTCGTACGGGACCTGTCCATCCGCTTCCCGGACCGCTACGGCGACACCCGCGTCGTCGACGGCATCTCCTTCACCGTCCGCGAGGGCGAGACCCTCGGCCTGGTCGGCGAGTCGGGCTGCGGCAAGTCCGTCACCAGCCTCGCGATCATGGGCCTGCTGGCCCGCAACGCCGAGGCCGGGGGCGAGATCCGCTACCGGGGCCGAGACCTGCTGAAGCTGAGCCCGAAGGAGCGCCGGGCGCTGATGGGTCCGGAGATCGCGATGGTCTACCAGGACGCCATGTCGTCCCTGAACCCGTCCGTGCTGATCGGCACCCAGCTGAAGTGGCTCACCTCCCGCGGCGGCACCCGCACCCCCGCCGAGCTGCTCGAACTGGTCGGCCTCTCCCCCGAGCGCACCCTGCGCAGCTATCCGCACGAGCTGTCCGGCGGCCAGCGCCAGCGCGTGCTGATCGCGATGGCCCTGTCCCGCGGTCCGCGCCTGCTGATCGCCGACGAGCCGACCACCGCCCTCGACGTCACCGTGCAGGCCCAGGTCGTCGAGCTGCTGGTCCGGCTCCGCGACGAACTCGGCTTCGCGATGGTCCTCGTCTCCCACGACCTCGCCCTGGTCGGCGACCTCGCCCACCGGGTCGCGGTCATGTACGCCGGTCAGGTCGCCGAGGCCGGTGACACCCGCGCGCTGCTGACCGATCCGGCGCACCACTACAGCCGGGGGCTGCTCGGCTCGGTCGTCTCGCTGGAGTCGGGTGCCGAGCGGCTGCACCAGATCCGCGGCGTCGTACCGGCCCCGAAGGCCTTCGGCCCGGGCTGCCGGTTCGCCTCCCGCTGCGCCGCCGCCAGCGAACTCTGCGCCACCACGCCGCCGCCCGCCACCGACCGGGACACGGGCCCGGACCACCTCTTCGCCTGCCACCACCCCGCGCCCGCGAAGTCGCTGGAGGGTGCCCGATGACCGCCACCGAGGACCGCACCATGGACCCACTCGTCCGGCTCGACCGCATCCACGTACGGCACCGGGCCCGCAGCGGCGGCATCCTGCGCCGGGACGCCGTGCACGCCCTGACCGACACCTCGCTGGAAGTCCGGCCCGGCGAGATCCTCGGCCTGGTCGGCGAGTCGGGTTGCGGCAAGTCCACGCTGGCCCGCGTGGTCACCGGACTGCAGCGCCCCACCGAGGGACACGTGTACTTCCGGGGCCGGGACCTGTGGACGATGAGCGCCGCCGAGCGCCGCACCGGGTTCGGCGCCGCCGTAGGCGTGGTCTTCCAGGACGCCTCCACCGCGCTGAACCCGAGGCTGCCGGTGCGCCGGATCCTGCGTGACCCGCTGGACGTGCACCGGCGCGGCACGTGGGCCGGGCGGGAGGAACGGGTGGCGGAGCTGCTCGACCTGGTCGGGCTGCCCGGGCACACACTGGACGCGCTGCCGGGTCAGCTGTCCGGCGGCCAGCGCCAGCGGGTGGCCATCGCCCGCGCCCTGGCGCTGGAGCCTGAGCTGATCGTCGCCGACGAGCCCACCAGCGCCCTGGACGTGTCGGTGCGCGCCCAGATCCTCAACCTGCTGGTGGACCTGCGCGCCCGGCTGGGCCTCGGCATGGTGTTCATCTCGCACGACGTCCAGACGGTCCGGTACCTCGCGGACCGCATCGCGGTGCTGTACCTGGGCCGCGTGGTCGAGGAGGGCGGGGCCGCCGAGGTCTCCGGCGCCCCCCGGCACCCGTACACCGAGGCGCTGCTCTCCGCGACGCCGAGCCTGCTGGAACGCCCCGAGCGGATCGTGCTGCACGGCCCGGTGCCCTCGGCCACCCACCCGCCCTCCGGCTGCCCGTTCCGCACCCGCTGCTGGAAGGCGGACGACGCCTGCGCCACCGTCTTCCCGGCGGCGGCGCAGGGACCCGGGGCACATCGGTGGCACTGCGTCCATCCGCAGCGGAGCGACGCGCCGGACGGGGCGCCGGTCGGAGGCTGACGGGTATCGGCCGGCCCGGGCCGGGGCATGCGTGTGAGGGCACGCCCCGTCCGGGCGCCGTGCGGCACGACGGCATGCTGATACGAGAATGGTTCCATGAACGCACTGGTTCGGCGCTCGCCCTGGGTCGAGGTGCTGGTCTGGTGCGTGGCCGTGCTGAGCCTGACCGTCCTGGCCGCGGCGGCCGTCGTCCGCAGTACGGTGCTGGACCCCGGGTTCTACGGCCAGGTGCTGGAGGACGAGCACGCCTACCAGCGCTTCTACGACGAGGTGCTGGTGGACCCGCGCAGCACGCCGTTCACCAGCGACCTGCTGGAGCGGCTGCCCGTTCCGCAGTCGACCATCACCTCGAACCTCAAGGTGGTGGTCCCGCCCGAGACGCTGCGGACCATGGCCCAGGGCCAGATCACGGAAATGGTCCACTATCTGGAGGGCGACCGCGAGCGGCTGCGGATCACCGTCGACCTGGAGCCCGTCGTCGCGAACGTCGAACGGCTCAGCCAGGCGTACTTCGGTGATGCCGTCGCGGCGCTGCAGAAGCGGTCCGAACCGGACTTCCAGGCTTTCGTGCAGCACCTGAGTGAGCTGGTGGCGCGGGTGGTGGCCGGTGAGGCGCCGCTGGACGAGCTGCCGACGCTGCCGCTCTCGCACAGCCAGGCGGACGCGGCCACGGACGCGCTGATGCGGCTGGTGCCGGACGGCGCGACGCGCGACGGCGTCAGATCGACCGTGCTGACGGCCCTGAACCGGGGCGACGTGGCCTCCGCCCTGGCCGCGATCGCCCCGGTGGCCCTGACCGACCAGGTCCGGGCCACCGCCGAGGAGCTGTTGCGGGAGGCGAAGCAGGGCACGTGGGTGGTGACCGTCGACGTCGAGCCCGGGACCGAGGCGCTGGCTCCGCTGGACCGTGCCCGCAAGGTCACCCGGCTCTTCCAGGAGGTGGTGGAACCGGCGGCGGCGGTGCTGTGCGCCGCCGCGCTCACCCTGCTGTGGTTCCTGAGGCCGTCGCCCGCCAAGCGCCGGCTGATTCCGCTGGGCTGGGTGCCGGCCGCCGCCGCCTCGCTCATGGCGCTCACCGTGCTCGTGCTGCGGCTCACACTGGGCGACACGCTGTTCGGCACCCCGCCGTCCTGGCCGCCCACGGCCACGGGGCTGCTCGCCGACGTGCAGGCCGCGGCGCTCGACCGGCTGCTGACCACCGCCGTCGTGGTCGCGGTGATCCTGCTCGCCGCGGGCGCGCTGCTGATCACCGTCGGCTGGGTCTGGCAGACCCGGCCCAGCGTGCCGGTCCTCACCGATCCGCGGCACGTTCCGGCGCTGACCTTCACGGTCACCGCCGTCGCCCTCGTCGGGACGATGCTGGCGCCGGTGGCGATCAGCGGTTCCTCCCCGCGGATCTGCCAGGGCAGTGCCGAGCTGTGCGACGCCCGCTACGACGAGATCGCCCAGCTCGCGTCGCACAACGCGATGGCGACGACGGCCGACCGGTTCATCGGTCCGCTCCAGGATCCGGACATCGTCGGTCAGCTGGGCGCCGGGTCGCGGGTCCTGCTGCTCGACACCCACCGCTGGGAGCGGCCCGAGGAGGTCGCGGAGCGGCTGAGCACCTCCGACTTCTCCCCCGCCGAGCGCCGTCGGCTGACCGCGATCCTGCAACGGGTGAACCCGCCCCATCCGGGCCTGTGGCTGTGCCACTCGGTGTGCGGCGCCGGGGCCCTCGAACTGGAGCCGACGCTTCGGCAGATCGGCGAGTGGCTGCGCGACAACCCCACGGAGGTCGTCACGCTGATCCTCCAGGACGGCGTGGACGCGGTGACGACGCAGGACGCCTTCGTCCGGGCCGGTCTCTCGGACCTGCTGTACGAGCCGGACCGGGACCCGGACCGTCCGTGGCCGAAGCTCGGGGACATGATCGACAGCGGGCGGCGGCTGGTCGTCTTCGCGGAGAAGGCGGACGGACCCGCGCCCTGGTACCGGAACCTGTACCGGTACGCCATGGAGACGCCCTTCGCCTTCCGCAGCCCGGACGAGATGTCCTGCCTGCCCAACCGGGGCGGCTCGGACCAGCGGCTGTTCCTGCTGAACCACTTCGTCACGGCGGGCGGCGGGCTGCGCCTCGACGCCGGGGTCGTCAACTCCCGGCAGCGGGTGCTGGAGCGGGCGCACACCTGTGAGCGGCAGCGCGGCAGACCGGTCAACTTCATCGCGGTGGACTACGCGACGATCGGCGACGCGCTCGGCGCGGTCAACGAGCTCAACGCCGAACGCGTCGAGGACGACCCCCGCCTCCCGGTCGAGCGCACCCCCGGCCGGATTCCGGGCGCGGCGGAAGCCCGGCGACGCGGTGGTGCTCCGCGCCGCCGGGCGGTTTCCTGGTGACCGGCTGTTCCTGCCGGCCGCTCCTACCGGCCGGTTGCTGCCGGCCCGCCTACTGGTTGATCTTGAACTGGGAGCCGGGTTCGATCCGTACGTCCTCCTCGGCCGAGTTGGTGATCGTGACGTCGGTCAGGGTCGCGCTGCCGCGGGCGCCGCCCATCGCGAGGATGCCGGAGCCGTTGTTCGACTTGTCGATGCGGACGTTCTGGATCTTCACGTCGGGCATCGCGCCGCCTCCCGTCTTGAACTGGATGCCGTCGTAGGTGGAGTCGAGGATCTCGGTGTCCCGGATGGTCACGCCCGGGATGTCCTGGCCCTGCGCGAAGAGCGTGATGGCGCCGAACTCCTGGTCCTCGTTCCAGAACGCGCCGCCCGTGCGGTGCAGGGCGTTGCCCGCGATGAGGGTCTGCCCGGAGAAGGGCAGCGGGTCGTGGTCGGTGGCCAGCATGATGCCGGGGTAGTTCATGGTGTCGGAGACGACGTTGTTCTCGATGGTGTTGCCGTAACCGCCGTACACCGCGATGCCGTTGGCCCGCCACGGCAGCTGGATGGTGTTGTTGCGGAAGTGGTTGTCGTGGCCGATGTCCACCGACGGGTCCTTCACGTACTTGTTGGCCCAGACGGCGAGCGAGTCGTCGCCGGTGGTGCGGAAGGAGGAGTTGTAGACGGTGGAGTTGCGGGTGCCGTTGGAGAAGTTGATGCCGTCGGCGTAGGTGTCGCGGATGCGCATGCCGGTGAACTCCAGGCCGTCGGCGGGGCCCCACAGCTCGGGGATGTTCGAGTAGTCGCGGCCGACCCAGACGCCGACGTTGGCGTGTTCGATCCACACGTTGCTGATCTTGGTGTTCTTGCCGAAGCGGCCGTTGAGGCCGACGCCGCCCTCCGCGTTGCCGTCGCCGCCGCGGATGGTGCCCGAGCCGAAGATGGCGATGTCGGAGATCTGCGTGTTGTCGTCGATGTCGAAGCCGAAGTTGCCCTCGTGCGGGTGGTTGATGCCGCCGGCCTCCTGCGGCGGGGTCAGGGTGTAGAGCTGGGAGTGCCACATCCCGGCGCCCCGGACGGTGACGTCGCTGATGCCGACCTGGTTGTACTGGCCGCGGTCGAGCGGGTCGTCGGTGAGGATCTTCTGTTCCTGGCGCCACTGCCCGGCGGGGATCCACACGCAGTCGATCCTGCCGTTCTGGTCGTCGGTGACGGCGCGCTGGATGGCGTCGGTGTCGTCGAGTCCGTCGCCCGGGACGGCCCCGTACTCGGTGATGGAGGTGCACTCGGCGGGCTTGGCCTTGGCGGGCGCGACCTGCTCCAGGTCGATCAGGTCGATGACGTAGTAGGCGGCCGAGTCGCCGGAGTCGCGCTGGAGGCGGAACTCGGTGCCCTGCGGGAAGGTCTTCTCGAGGAGCGCGTGGGACTCGTCGAAGAGGCGCCGGGCGTCGCCGCCGGGCCGGTTGGTGAGGCCCTCCGGGTCGTCGGTGCTGCCGTAGAGCCAGCTGTGCTTGGACGACAGGTTGAGCTTCTGCACGAACTCGCCGTCGGCGTAGAGGCTGATGGTGGCCTCGGCTCCGCCGCCGCCGGGGGCGTCGGGGATGGAGTTGCGCACCACGATGGAGTTGGTGGGTGTGGTGGACGTGAACTCCACGTACTCGCCGGTGGAGTCGAGCCGGACGGATTCGCGGCCCGAGGACTCGGTGCCGAAGTTGGTGTGCCCGAAGGTCCGTTTGGCGTCGGTGGTGAGCAGGGTGCCGTCGTACCGGCCGTCCTCCGCCTCGTACTCGGTGTACGGCACGGCGGCGCCGCGTCCGACGACGAGGGACTTGGCGAGCACGTTGTTGTTCTCGTTGGTCTCGGCGACCCGTGCGGTGGCGTCGGCGGTGGCGGTGAGGGTGACCCCGCCGCTCGTCGCCTTCCAGGTGCCGTCGACCTGGACGTTCACCGTGGCGCCTGCCGCGACCTGCCCGGTGGTGCCGTCCAGGGTGGTGGAGCCGGCCTGGACCCGGGTCACCGAGCCCGCCTCGACGGCGCCGGTGCCGCGGTTGTGCACGGCGACGGTGAAGGAGACCTCGGCGCCCACCGCCGGGTTGGCCGGGTTGGTGGTGATGGAGCGCACCTCCAGGTCGGGGCCGGGTGCCCGGTCGACGACGAGGCGGTCGGTGGCGGAGCGGCTGTTGTTGGTGTCGTCCAGTTCGGCGACGGTGTCCTTCGGGTCGGCCACGGCGGCGACCGCGTAGCTGCCGGCCGCGTGGGTGCCGGTGGCGACGGCGACCTCGGCGGACTCGCCGGGTTCGAGCGCGGGGACCGCGGCGCTGCCGGCCGTGGTGCCCTCCACGGTGACCTCGGTGGTGGTCGCGGCCGAGGGCGCGGTGCCGGCGTTGCGGACCGTGGCGTCGACGGTGACCTCGTCGCGCTCGTTCGGCGCGGCGGGCGACCAGTCGAGGCCGGTGACCGTGAGGTCGGGCGCGGGTGCGGCGGTGCCGAGCACCTGGAACTCGGCGACCTGGCCGCCGGGTGCGCCGGTGTTGGAGAAGAACCGGAGCCGTACGTCGGAGACCCGGCCGCTGACCGGGATGGTCACCGCGTTGTCCTGGCCCGGGCTGAAGGCGTAGTCGGCGCGGTCGCGCAGCGAGGTGAAGTCGCTCTCGCCCTCGGCCCGTCCGAACACCTGGATGCTCTGGGTGCGGGCGGACCACACCGGGTCGGGGTTGAGCTTGACGACGACACCGCTGACGTCGGCGTCGGCGCCGAGCTTGACGGTGAGGTCGGCCGGATTGCCCGCGGCCTCCCAGTACGTGGCGGTGGAGTCGTCGGTGGCGTTGGCGGCGACGTAGTTCTGGGTGGTGGAGGTGGCCTCGGCGGGTTTGTTGCGGGCCAGGTTGGTGCCGGTGGGCGGCGGGCCGGTGTCGACGTCGTCGCCGTACACCTCCAGTTCGGCCAGTTGGGCGGCGTTCCAGCCGGTGTTGCCGGTGATGTCGACGCGGACGTAGCGGGCCTCGGAGGGGGTGTCGAGGTCGATGGTGACGGTGCCCGCCCGCTCCGGGCCGAACGCCCGTCCGTCGGAGGCGTCGAGACTGTGGAAGGTGGCGCCGTCGGTGCTGCCCCGCAGGGAGAGCGTCTGGGTCCGGTTCTCCCAGCCGGCGGGCAGTTTGAGGACCACCCGGTCGACGTCGCGGGCGGTGCCGAGGTCGACCTGGAGCCACTCGGGGAACGTGCCGGACGGTCCCTCCCAGTAGGTGGCCTGCTGTCCGTCGGTGGCGTTGCCGGCCGGGTAGGCGCCGTGCGAGCCGCCGGCTCTGGCGGGGCGGCCGAGGGCCAGGTTGACGTCGGCGGCGGCCGTCACCGGCTCCGTCGCCGCCTGCGCGGTGGCGGCGAGGGGCAGTGGCAGCAGCCCGAGGGCCATCAGCCCGGCGACGGCGGCGCCCGTGAGCGTCCGTCGGCCGAGAGATCTCCGTCTCATGGGGGTCCTCTGTTCCGTGGGGAGTCGGGGAGGGCGCGGCGGCCCGGCAGTTGGGGGGAAGCACCGAATCTGCGCGCCAATTGAGCAGGACAGTCGATTCTTTGCGGAAAGTGCGTCATCAGGTTTCTAGCGCGTCACCGGTTTGTCAACGGTCGCGGTTGGGGCGGGAATTGACACGTAAACGACTTGCGTTGCTTGCGACACGCTTGCGCAGCACTTGAACTGGCAACAAGGGAACCGCGAGCGGTGAACGGACTGTTCGAAGCCCGCAAGCCACGCAAGTCATGCACGAGGTGGAGCAACAGACGGGACAAGCACAAGGGCCGGCTCGACACCCTCGGGTGTCGAGCCGGCCCTTGCCGGTGCGGGGTCCCCGGTCGCGGGGACGGATGGATCAGTCCGTGCCGGACTCCATCGCGGCGCGGTCCAGCAGCTCGTCGTCGGCGGAGACCTCGCCGCGGGAGGCGATGGCCTGCGCGCCGCCCTCCGGCATGGCGCCGATCAGCCCGGTCGCGGCGGCCTGGGCGGCGCCGATGGCGGGGTTGGCGGTGCCGATGAGACCGAGACCGGCGTACTGCTCCAGCTTGGCGCGGGAGTCGGCGATGTCCAGGTTGCGCATGGTCAGCTGGCCGATCCGGTCCACCGGGCCGAACGCGGAGTCCTCGGTGCGCTCCATGGAGAGCTTGTCCGGGTGGTAGCTGAACGCCGGGCCCGTGGTGTCGAGGATCGAGTAGTCCTCGCCGCGCCGCAGCCTGAGGGTGACCTCGCCGGTGACCGCCGAGCCGACCCAGCGCTGCAGCGACTCCCGGATCATCAGCGACTGCGGGTCCAGCCAGCGGCCCTCGTACATCAGCCGCCCGAGCCGCCGCCCCTCGGTGTGATACTGGGCGAGCGTGTCCTCGTTGTGGATGGCGTTGACCAGGCGCTCGTAGGCGGCGTGCAGCAGGGCCATGCCCGGCGCCTCGTAGATGCCGCGGCTCTTGGCCTCGATGATCCGGTTCTCGATCTGGTCGGACATGCCCAGGCCGTGCCGGCCGCCGACGGCGTTGGCCTCCATGACCAGGTCGACGGCGGAGGCGAACTCCTTGCCGTTGATCGTCACCGGGCGGCCCTGGTCGAAGCCGATGGTGACGTCCTCGGGCGCGATCTCGACCGACGGGTCCCAGAACCGCACACCCATGATGGGCTCCACGGTCTCCACGCCGGTGTCGAGGTGCTCCAGGGTCTTGGCCTCGTGGGTGGCGCCCCAGATGTTGGCGTCGGTGGAGTACGCCTTCTCCGTGGAGTCCCGGTAGGGCAGGTCGTGGGCGACCAGCCACTCCGACATCTCCTTGCGGCCGCCGAGCTCCGTCACGAAGTCCGCGTCCAGCCAGGGCTTGTAGATCCTCAGCTGCGGGTTGGCGAGCAGCCCGTACCGGTAGAACCGCTCGATGTCGTTGCCCTTGAACGTGGAGCCGTCGCCCCAGATCTGGACGTTGTCCTCGAGCATCGCCCGGACCAGGAGGGTGCCCGTGACGGCACGGCCCAGCGGCGTGGTGTTGAAGTAGGCGCGCCCGCCCGAGCGGATGTGGAACGCCCCGCAGGTGAGCGCGGCCAGCCCCTCCTCGACCAGCGCCTCACGGCAGTCGACCAGGCGCGCGACCTCGGCGCCGTACGTCTTGGCACGGTCGGGCACCGAGGCGATGTCGGGCTCGTCGTACTGGCCGATGTCGGCGGTGTACGTGCAGGGGACGGCGCCCTTGTCACGCATCCACGCGACCGCGACCGAGGTGTCGAGGCCGCCCGAGAAGGCGATACCGACGCGCTCGCCGGTGGGGAGGGAGGTGAGGACCTTGGACATAGGAAGAGTATGCATGATTACGCATGACCATGCAAAGCCTCCCGGTCAGCGAGTGGGCAGCGCCACGTACTGGTACTCCAGGAACTCCTCGATCCCGACCCGGCCGCCCTCCCGTCCGAGACCCGACTGCTTGACGCCGCCGAAGGGCGCGGCGGGATTGGAGACCAGGCCGGTGTTGAGCCCGACCATGCCCACCTCCAGTCGCTCGCTGACCCGAAGGGCACGGTCCAGGCCCTCGGTGAAGACGTAGCCGACGAGCCCCCAGGGGGTGTCGTTGGCCCGGCGGACCACCTCGTCCTCGTCGTCGAAGGTGAGGATCGCCGCGACGGGGCCGAAGATCTCCGTCGTCGTCAGCCGGCTGTCCGGTGCGACGTCGGTGAGCACCGTGGGCGGGTAGAAGCAGCCGGGGCCCTCCGGCGTGGTGCCGCCGACCAGCACCCGGGCGCCGCGCTCCACCGCGTCGGCGACCAGGTCCTCGACCTTGGCGCGCCCCGCGGCGTCGATGAGCGGGCCGACGTCGACGCCGTCGTCCGTACCGGGGCCCACGACCAGTGCCCCCATCCGCCGGGCGAGCCGGCCGGCGAACTCCTGAGCCACCGAGCGGTGCACGAAGAAGCGGTTGGCGGCGGTGCAGGCCTCGCCCATGTTGCGCATCTTGGCGACCATCGCGCCGTCCACGGCGGCGTCGAGGTCCGCGTCGTCGAAGACGACGAACGGCGCGTTGCCGCCCAGTTCCATCGAGGTCCGCACGACGGTGTCCGCGCACTGTGCCAGGAGCAGCCGGCCGACGGCCGTCGAACCGGTGAAGGACAGCTTGCGGATCCGCCCGCCGCGCAGGAGCGGCTCGCACACCTGTCCCGCCCTGGAGGTGGTGACGACGTTCAGCACCCCGTCCGGCAGCCCCGCCTCCTTGAGGATCGCGGCGAGGGCCAGGCTGGAGAGCGGGGTCTGCGGGGCCGGCTTGAGCACCATGGTGCAGCCGGCCGCGATCGCCGGGCCGATCTTGCGGGTGCTCATGGCGAGCGGGAAGTTCCACGGGGTGATCAGCAGGCAGGGTCCGACCGGGCGCCGGGAGAGCAGCATGCGGTTGCGGCCGTCGGGCAGGACGCCGTGGCCGCCGTCGATCCGGACGGCCTCCTCGGAGAACCAGCGGAAGAACTCCGCGGCGTAGGCGACCTCGCCGCGGGCCTCGGCCAGCGGCTTGCCCATCTCGGAGGTCATCAGGCGGGCCAGTGCGTCCGTGCGCTCCAGGACGATCTCGTACGCGCGGCGCAGGATCTCGCTGCGCGCCCTCGGCGCCGTCCGGGCCCACTCCTCCTGCGCCTGGACCGCCGCCTCCTCGGCGAGCCGGGCGTCCTTGGGTCCCGCGTCGGCGACATGGGCCAGGATCTCGCCGGTCGCGGGGTCGTCCACGGGCATGACGGCGCCGTCCGCGGCGTCCGTCCAGGCACCGCCGAGGAACAGCTGCGTGGGGGTGTCGGTCATGGGGTCCCTCCTGATCGCCGGTGCGTCGTCCCCGCGGGGCGGGTCGGGAAGCGGTGTGCGGCGGCCGTCATCGTCCCGCCGCTCCCGACGTACCGGCCTCGACGGCGGCGGCCCACGCCCGCAGGCCCTCGTCGACGGCCGTCTCGTCGATCACCAGGGCCGGGATCATCCGCACCACCTGGTTCCAGGCCCCGCAGAGCAGCAGGAGCAGCCCCTCGTCGACCGCGGCCCGCTGCACCCGGGCGGCGGTCTCCGGGTCCGGCTCGCCGTCCTCGGTGACGAACTCGCTGGCCAGCATCAGCCCCATGCCCCGTACGTCGCCGACGGCAGGGTTCCGCGACGCCACCGCCTCCAGGCCGTGGCGGAGCCGGGCACCCATCGTCTCGGCGTTCTCGACGAGCTTCTCGTCGCGTACGACGTCCAGCGTGGCGCAGGCCGCCGCGCACGCGACCGCGTTGGCGCCGTACGTGCCGCCCTGCGAGCCCGCCCAGGCCTTGCGCATCAGCTCCTCGGGGGCGGCGATGGCGGAGAGCGGGAAGCCGCTGGCGAGGCCCTTGGCGGTGACGAGGATGTCGGGGCTGACGCCGAAGTGCTCGTGGCCCCAGAACCGGCCGGTGCGGCCCACACCGGTCTGCACCTCGTCGAGGATCAGCAGGAAGCCGTGCCGGTCGGCCCGCTCGCGCAGGCCCTGGACGAAGGCGCGGTTCGCGGGGACGTACCCGCCCTCGCCGAGCACCGGTTCGACGATCACGGCGGCGGTGTCGGCGGGTGAGGAGATCGTCTGGAGGGTGTAGTCGAGTTCCTTCAGGGCGAAGCGGGTGGCGGTCTCCTCGTCCCAGCCGTAGCGGAAGGCCGTCGGGAAGGGGGTGACGACCACGCCGCTCATCAGCGGCGAGAACCCGGACCGGAAGCGGGTGCCGGAGGTGGTCATGGAGGCGGCGGCGACCGTGCGGCCGTGGAAGCCGCCGTGGCAGACCAGCACGTTGGGCCGTCCGGTGGCCTGGCGGGCCAGGCGCAGCGCGGCCTCGACCGCCTCGCTGCCGGAGTTGGTGAAGAACAGACTGTCCAGGCCGTCCGGCAGTACCTCGCCGAGCCTGTCGACCAGGCGGCGCAGCGGCGGGTGCATGACGGTCGTGTACTGGCCGTGGACCAGGGTGGCGACCTGCTCCTGGGCGGCGGCCACGACCCTGGGGTGGCAGTGGCCGGTGCTGGTGACGCCGATGCCGGCGGTGAAGTCCAGATAGCGGCGGCCGTCCTCGCCGTCGAGGTGGACGCCCTCGCCCCGGACCGCCACCACGGGGGTGGCCTGGCGAAGGTGCGGCGACAGTGCGGTCATGCTCGTCTCCCGGCCTGTTCGTCGGTGTCCTGCGGTCCCCCGAGCCTTCCCTCCCCGGCGGGCGCGGCAACGCGTGATCTGTCCGGCCGGGGCAGCGTGTCCGGACGATGTGTCAGGCGTTCGGCGTAGCCTGGGTGCCCAGGGAGGCACCGTGAGCGAGAACCGGCAGCCCGGCCCGGCGGGCCGGCCGCCCACCGTGGCCGACGTGCTGGCCCTGCCGGTGCTGGCCGGCGGCGATCCGCGGGTGGTGGCGGGCGAGGAGCACCTGGACCGACCGGTCCGCTGGGTCCACATCACCGAACTGACGGACCCCGCCTCCTTCCTCAAGGGCGGCGAACTCGTCCTCACCACCGGCATGCCCCTGCCCGACGACTCCGCCGGGGTCCGCCGCTACGTCGACGAACTCGCCGCCGTCGGTGCCGCCGCCCTGGCGATGGAGCTGGTGCGCCGCTACCACCGGCCGCCCGACGCCCTGGTCCGGGCCTGCCGTGCGCGCGGCCTGCCCCTCGTCACGCTCGCCAGGGACGTCAACTTCCTGGAGGTGACCCAGGTCGTCCACACCCTGATCCTCGGCCACCAGGCGGACGCGATGCGCCGGACCCAGCGGGTCCACGAGGCGTTCACCGCGCTCACCCTGCGCGGCGCGGGCCCCGAGGAGGTGCTGCGCGCCGCGGCGGAGATGAGCGGCCGCACGGTCGTGCTGGAGAACCTGGTGCACCGGGCGCTGGCCTGCGAACCCTCCGGGACCCCGGCCCGGGCCGCGCTCACGGACTGGGAGCGGCGCTCACGCACCACCCCCGCCACCGACCGTGCGGAGGTCTCGGGTCCCGAAGGCTGGCTGGCGGCCCCGGTGGAGTACCAGGGCGAGCGGTGGGGGCGCGCCGTCATGCTCCCGGGCCCGTTCCCCGGCGCGCTCCCCGGCCGGGACTTCGGGCCCGAGGACGTCACGGTGCTGGAGCGGACCGCGATGGCCCTCACCATCGCCCGGCTCACCCGTTCCACGCCCTGGGAGCGCGCCGCCCACCGCAACGCCCTGCGCGACCTGGTTGAGCAGCGTCACCGCTCGCCCGCGGACGCACGGGCCCGCGTCGCGGCCCTGGGGCTGCCCTCGCACGACGTCCGCTTCGTCGCCGTCCTCGCCGATCTGCCGCCCGAGCGGGACGGGGAGGCCACCGAGTTCCGGCTCTCCGAGGAACTGACCAACACGGGCGTACCGGCCCTCGTGGGGCTCCTGTCCCCCGGCCGGCTCGGCGTGCTGCTGGCGCTGCGCCCGGCCCGGCCGTGGCGCGAGGCCGTCGAGCGGGTGAGCCGCGCCGTGCTGGACGCGGCCCCGGGCGCGACGGTGAGCGCGGGCGCGCCGGCCGGGGACCTCGCCGACGTGGCCCGCTCGTTCCGCGAGGCCGCCCGGGTGGCCGAGGCCACCGAGCCCGGCCGGCCCCTCCCGGCCGGCCGTTCCTTCCACGAGCGGGCCGACATCGGCCTGCGCCGCCTGCTGTACGCCCTGCGCGACGACCCGCGCGTCCAGGACTACGCGGAGCGGCGGCTGGGCCCGCTGCTCGACCACGACGCCCGGCACGGCACCGACCTGGTGACGACCCTGCGCGGCTATCTGGACGCCGCGGGCAACAAGACGGTCGCCGCCCGCTCGGCGGGGCTGTCCCGGGAGACCGTCTACCAGCGGCTGCGCACCATCGAGCGGTTGCTCGGCCGCGACCTCGAGTCCGGCGAGCAGCGCACCGAGCTCCACGCCGCCCTGCACGCCGTCGACGCGCTGCGGGCACCCCCTAGGGTCGACGGACCCCCGGCCGGGGACCGATGAGTTTTCCCCCGGCCCGCGGTCGTAGTGGTACACAGACCGGAAACGAAACGTTGAGGAACTCCGCATGCGTACTCTGATCAGCACCGCCTTCGTCTCGCTCGACGGTGTCGTGGAGGCACCGGGGGGCGAGCCCGGTTACCGGAACTCGGGGTGGACCTTCAAGCTCGTGGACTTCCTCCCCGAGGCGTACGAGATCAAGGGCCGGGAGCAGAGCGAGGCCGCGGCGCTGCTCCTCGGCCGGGCCAGCTACGAGGCGTTCAGCCCGGTGTGGCCGGACATGGCGGAGTTCCCCGAGTACCGGACGATGCCGAAGTACGTCGTCTCCACCACCCTCACCGAGGACGACCTGGTCACGAACTGGGGCGAGACGACGATCCTGCGCTCGCTCGACGAGGTCGCGGCGCTCAAGGAGGGCGAGGGCGGTCCGATCATCGTCCACGGCAGCGCGGCGCTGAACCGGAGCCTGTCGGACGCCGGGCTGATCGACCGCTACCACCTGCTGGTCTTCCCGCTCCTGCTCGGCGCGGGCAAGCGGCTGTTCAGCGACGCCGACAAGGACGCGCAGAAGCTGCGGCTCGTCGAGCACGAGGTGTACGCCAACGGCATCCAGAAGAACGTCTTCGACGTCGTGCGCTGAGCCGCCGGCGAGCGGTGGTGCCGCGACCACCGCTCGCCGCCGGTGGCGGCTCAGGCGCCCTCGACGGCCTCCTGGGCGAACCCGGCGTGCAGCCGCCGTGTGTGGTCCACCTGCCGCTCCGGCCCGGTGAGGGCGACCGTTGCGGTGAGCCGCGGCTCGGTGCTGGACGCGGCGAACCGCAGCTCCAGCTCGCCCGGTTCGACGATCCGGCGGCCGTCGCGGCCGGTGAAGGAGGCGAGGTCGGCGGGGACCTCGACGCGCACCCTGCGGGCCTCGCCGGGGGCCAGCGGCACCCGCGTGTAGCCGATGAGGCGCTGCACCGGCTGGACGACGGAGGCCACCGGGTCGTGCAGGTAGAGCTGCACCACCTCGGTGCCGTGCCGTTCGCCGGTGTTGCGGACGGTGAGGTCCAGTGCGAACGCGCCGTCGGTCGGCGCCTCCTCGCCGTGCACCACCAGGTCGCTCCAGGCGAAGGTGGTGTAGGTGAGCCCGTGCCCGAAGCCGAAGGCGGGTGTCGGATCGATGCTGGACACCTCGCTGGCGTGGGCGAGCCGCGCCCCGAGATAGGTGGTCGGCTGGGCGCCCGGGCCGCTGGGCACGCTGACGGGCAGCCTCCCGGAGGGACTGGTGCGCCCGCTGAGCACCCCGGCGATCGCCGCGGTGCCCTCTTCCCCGGGGAAGAACGACTGTACGATCGCGGCGGACTCGGCCGCGGCACGGCCCAGCGCGTAGGGCCGTCCGGCGAGCAGGACGGTGACGACCGGCGTGCCGGAGTCGAGCAGCGCGTCGAGGAGCCGCTGCTGGGCGCCGGGCAGGGTGAGGGACTCGGCGTCGCAGCCCTCGCCGCTGGTGCCCCGGCCGAACAGGCCCGCGCGGTCGCCGAGGACGGCGACGACGACGTCCGCGTCCCGGGCCGCGTCCACCGCCGCTCCGATGCCGGACACCTCGCCGTCGTCGACGCCGGTGCCGCGGGCGACGGTGATGTCGGCGTCGGGGAACTCGGCGGTCAGGGTGTCGCGCAGGGTGGGCAGGTCGATGCCGACCGGCACCTCCGGGTGCTGCACCCCGACGTGGCGCGGGAAGGAGTAGCAGCCGAGTACGGCGGTGGCCTCGGCGGCGTTGGGGCCGACCAGGGCGATGCGGCGGGGCCGGGCGAGCGGCAGGGTGCCGTCGTTGGAGAGCAGGACGACCGCCTTCTCGGCGACCTCGCGGGCCAGTTCCCGGTTCTCGGGCCGGTCCAGGTCGATCCGGCCGCGCAGCGCCTCCGGGTCCGAGAGGTCCACCCCGTCGAGCGCGGGCGGGACCGGGCTCCAGTCCGGGTCGAGCAGTCCGAGCAGCGCCTTCTGGCCGAGGACGCGGCGCAGCGCCCGGTCGACGAGCGCCTCGGGGACCCGGCCCTCGGTGACCGCCTCGACGAGGGGTGCGCCGAACGTCTTGACGGTGGGCAGTTCCACGTCGACGCCCGCGCCCAGCGCGGCGCCCGCGGCGTCGGCCCAGTCGGCGGCGATGCCGTGCAGGGTCTTGAGGAAGGCGATGCCGAAGTAGTCGGCGACGACCGTTCCCTCGAAGCCCCAGGTGTCGCGCAGCAGCCCGGTCAGCAGCGTCTCGTCGGCCGCGGCGGGTACGCCGTCGATGTCGGTGTAGGCGTGCATGACGGAGCGGGTGCCGCCCTCGCGGACCGCCATCTCGAACGGCGGCAGCAGGACGTCGGCCCGCTCGCGGGTGCCCACGGACGAGGGGGCGAGGTTGCGGCCGGCGCGGGAGGCGGAGTAGCCGACGAAGTGCTTGAGGGTGGCGACGATCCCGGCGGACTCCAGGCCCTGTACATAGGCGGTGCCGATGGTGCCGACGAGGTAGGGGTCCTCGCCGATGGTCTCCTCGACCCGGCCCCAGCGGGCGTCGCGGACCACGTCGAGGACGGGGGCGAGGCCCTGGTGGATGCCGACGGACCGCATGTCGCGGCCGATGGCGGCGGCCATCCGGCGCACCGTGTCCGGGTCGAAGGTGGCGCCCCAGGACAGCGGGACGGGGTAGGCCGTGGCGCCCCAGGCGGCGAAGCCGGCCAGGCACTCCTCGTGCGCCACGGCGGGGATGCCGAAGCGGTTGGCCGCGGTGATGCGGCGCTGGGTGCGCATGAGGGAGAGGGCACCGAGCGCGGGGTCGACGGGGACCGTGCCGAAGGGGCGGGTCAGCTGGCCCAGCCCGGCGGGCACGAGCGCGTCGAGGTCGACGGCCTCCTCCATGTCGTGCTGGTGGGGGGCGACTTCGCCGCCCTTGTCGGAGGCACCCACCCACACTCCGTACAGCTGGGCGATCTTCTCCTCGAGGGTCATCGCGGCGACGAGCGCGTCGACTCTGGTGGCGACGGGGTGGGTGGGGTCGTTCCAGAGGGGGATTTCGGGGGTGGTCTCTACGGCCACGTCGGCAGTCACTTTCCTCCGACACCCATCAGTCCCTGGACCAGGGCGCGACGGGCGAACAGGTAGACGAGCAGGATGGGCACCATGGACAGCACCACGGCGCCCAGCAGACCGGGGATGTCGATCCCGTGCGCGGTCTGGAAGTTGTACAGACCCAGGGTGACCACCTTGGTGGAGTCGGACTGGGTCAGGACCAGCGGGAACAGGAAGCCGTTCCACGCCTGGAGCGCGGAGAACACCACGATGGTGGACAGTCCCCCGCGGGACAGCGGCATGACGAGCTGGAAGAACATCCGCCGCGGGCTCGCGCCGTCCATCGCCATGGCCTCGTACAGCTCCGGGGAGATGTCGCGCATGGAGCCGCTGAGGATGAGCGCGGACATCGGCAGGCAGAACGCGGCCGTGGGCAGGATGACGCCGAGCAGGTTGTCGTACAGCCCGGCTTCGCTGATCAGGTAGAACATCGGCACGATCACGGCCTGGGCCGGGATGGCGAGGCCGAGCAGGAACAGCCGGAAGATCGCCGACGTGGCCCGGCCGCGGCTGCGGACGATGGCGTAGGCGAGCGGCGGCACCAGCAGCAGCACGATGCCGATCACGCAGGCGGTGACGACGAGCGTGTTGAAGAAGTACTGGCCGAAGCCGGAGTCGAAGGCACCGGTGAAGTTGTCCAGCGTGAAGCTGTCCGGGAGCGAGACCGGGCCGTTCTCGGCGTAGTCCTGGCGGGTGCGCAGGGTCGCGGCGAGCAGCACGAACAGCGGCAGTCCGACCACGAAGAGCCAGACGAGCGAGCCGACGCCGGCCACGTAGTTGGGTCGGCGCCTCATGACACACCCTCCATGGAGCTGCGCATCTTGTCGTAGCCGGAGACCCGGACGACGATCAGCGAGATGATCGTGGCCGCCACGACCAGGGCCAGGGCGATCGCGGAACCGATGCCGTAGTCGAAGCTCTTGAAGGCCTTGTCGTACATGTAGTAGGCGCTGATGGTGGTGTCGGTGCCGGGACCGCCCTGGGTCAGGATGAGGACCGTCTCGAACGTGGTCAGGCCACCGACGATCATCAGGATCATCGAGGTGATCATGGAGGTGCGCAGCTGCGGCAGGGTGATGTGGAAGAACTGCCGGTAGCGGCCCGCCCCGTCGATCTCCGCGGCCTGGTACAGCACCTGCGGGACGGCACGGGCGGCGCCCTGGTAGATCAGCGTGTGGAAGGGGGTGAACTGCCAGGTGCTGACGAAGGCCAGTACGCCGATGGCGGTGCTCTGTTCACCGAACAGGTTGCCGTCGCCGAAGAGCCAGGTCGCCTCCGCCGGGATGCCGAAGTTCGGGTCGAGCAGCGCCCGCCAGAGCACGGACACGGCCGTCGCGGACAGCAGCAGGGGGATGAAGTAGATGACGGACAGGACGGCGCGGTTGCGCTGGTGACCGGCGGCCCAGACGCCGAGCAGGATGCTCAGCGGGGTCTGGAGGACCACGCCGAGCACGGTGAGCAGCAGGGTCAGCCAGATGCTCTTGATCATCACCGGGTCGTCGATGAGGCGCGACCAGTTGTCCGTGCCGACGAACTCGGGCGAGCTGATCCCGTCCCAGCTCATGAAGGACAGCACCGCCACCATGATCAGCGGGACGATCGCGAAGAGGGCGAAGAACAGTGCGGCGGGCACCGCCCAGCCGAAGCTGGGGCGGCCCACCGTCGTCGCGGACGGCGCGGGCGGCCGCCGCCGGGACTCCTTGCGGGGTCCGGCGGCGGGCCGAGCGCTCGTGAGGTGTGTGGTCATGAGCCGTTCGTCACTCGGTCGGGAGGGCCTGCATGGCCTTGATGAAGCCGTCCGTGTCGAGCTGTCCGTTGAAGAACTGCTGGATGGCCTTGTGCAGGTCCGAGCTGGCCTTCTGCGGGTACGCCTGGTCCCAGGACAGCTGGAAGTTCGGGGCGTCGGAGACCAGGTCGTACTGGAAGCGCGAGTACTCGGGGGTGCCCGAGCTGTCGATGAACTTGTCGGTGTTGGTCGTGGTCGGCAGGTTGCCGATGTCCAGCTGCGCCTTGACGAACTCGTCGGAGTACATGAGCTTCAGGAACTCGGCGACGGCCTCGGGGTGCTTGGTCTTCTTCATCACCGAGTAGTAGTTGTTCGTGTTGCCGGCCACGTTGGCCGGGTCGCCCTTGCCGCCCGCGACGGCCGGGAAGGCGGTGTAGCCGAGGTCCTTCTCGGCGAACTCCTTGTGGTCCGTGAGCTGCTGGGAGTAGTACCAGGAGCCCATCAGCTCGAAGCCGGCCTTGCCGGAGGCGACCAGCTGGACCGAGCCGCCGTTGGTGTACTTGACGGAGTCGTAGTTCTTGCCGAAGGCTCCGGAGTCGACGAGCTCCTTGATCATGTCCAGGGCCTTCTTGCTGTCCGCGCTCTCCCAGGCGCTCTTGTCGCCGCCGACGGCCTTCGCGAACAGCTCCGGACCGGCTATGCGGTCGTAGAGGTACTGGAACCACATCTGGGTGGGCCAGATGTCGCCGCCGCCGAGTGCGATCGGCGTGACACCCGCGTCCTTGAGCTTGCCCACCGCGGCGAGCAGCTCGTCCCAGGTCTTCGGCGGCTGGACGCCCGCGTCCTCCAGGACCTTCTTGTTGTGGAAGAGCAGGACCGGCTGGGTGCCGCGCATCGGGATGCCGTACGGCTTGCCGTCGACGACGGCGCTGTTGAAGACGGACGGGAGGAACTTGTCCTTGAGGCCCGGGTCCTTCTTGATGAGGTCGTCGAGCGGCAGCAGCAGGTCCGCCTTGACGAACGGCTTGATGCTGCCTCCGCCCCAGTTGAAGAAGACGTCCGGGGCCTGGGGGGTGCTGATGATCGTCTGGAGCTTCGTCTGGTAGTCGGCACCGGGGATGGTGTCGAGCACCGCCTTGACGTCGGACGTCTTGTTGAAGGTGTCGACGATTCTCTGTTCGACCTTGTTGCTGGCGTCCCCGTAGACCAGGACATGGATCTTGCCGTCGTCCGACGACGCCCCGCCGTTCCCGTCACCGCAGGCCGACAGGCTCAGCGCCAGGGCGAGCGTCGCACCGGTGGCGACCAGTCTGGGCAAGCGCGCACGTGTCTTCATCGTTCGCCTTTCGAAAGTTTCGGCGCCATCACCGAAAGTCCATGCTGGTCGGACAGTAAAGTGAGACCGGATTTCTGGTCAATGGCCGTGCGCCTGCCGACTCAAAACGTTATCGACCGCATGGCCTATCCTTCCTGCATGCACGATGAAGTTGAGGTGGGCGCCCGGGTGACCCTGGCCGAGGTGGCGAAAGAGGCGGGGGTCTCTCCTCCGACAGTTTCGAAGGTCCTCAACGGTCGTTCGGATGTCTCCAGCACCACCAGGGCCAGGGTGGAGCGGCTTCTCGAGGTGCACGGCTACCGCCGGCGCAACGCGAGCCCGCCGCGCTCGCCGCTGGTCGAACTGGTCTTCCACGAGCTGGACAGCGTCTGGGCGATGGAACTCGTCCGGGGCGTGGAGGACGTCGCCAAGGCCAACCGGACCGAGGTCGTGCTCACCCGCAGCGGCACCCGGCACGCACCCGCGCCGGACTGGATCGAAGGCGTGCTCCGGCGCAGGCCGCTGGGCGTCGTGCTGGTCTTCTCCTCGCTTCCCGCGGAGGTCAAGCAGCGGCTGCGGTCCTGGAACATCCCCTTCGTCATCGTCGACCCGGCCGGCGACCCCGACCCCGACGTTCCGTCCGTCGGCTCCGCCAACTGGGCCGGCGGGCTGGCGGCCACCCGCCACCTCACCGACCACGGACACGAACGCGTCGCGATCATCACCGGGTTCGAGGACATGCTGTGCTCACTGGCCCGGCTCGACGGCTACCGCTCGGCGATGACCATGGCGGGCCTGCCGATCGATCCGGCCCTGGTCCGGTACGGCGCGTACAGCGTGGAGAGCGGCTTCGAGCACGGCATGGACCTGCTCGCGGGTCCCGACCGGCCGACGGCGGTCTTCGCGGGCAGCGACCTCCAGGCGCTCGGGGTGCTGGAGGCGGCCCGCGTCAGGGGCCTGAGGGTCCCTCAGGACCTCTCGGTCGTCGGTTACGACGACGTGCCGCTGGCCCAGTGGTCGAGCCCGCCGCTGACCACCGTCCACCAGCCGCTGCGGCACATGGCCGAGGAGGCCACCCGCATGCTCTTCCGGCCGGACGAGCCCGGCCGGGCCGGCCGCCGCATCGAGCTGGCGACCCATCTCGTCGTACGGCAGAGCACGGCGCCACCGGGCGGGTCACCGGACGGGGCCGGGGCGGCGCCCGGCGGCGCGGACACCTGACGAGGAACTGCCGCGGCTCCTACCGGCCCGGCCCCGCGGGCACGTCGGCCAGGCCGGGCACGTCGGTCATGCGCTCGTCGTAGCCGGTGGCGGGGTCGACGACGCGGCCGGCGGCCCACCAGTTCTCCCTGGCCGTCTCGAAGGCCACCAGCATGACGTCCTCCTCGGGGACGTCCGCGTACAGCCGGAGGTTGGCGACGATCGCCCGGAACAGTTCCGCCTTCTGCTCCGCGCCGCGCCGGTTGAACGACAGCTGGATGAACAGGGTGCGCGGGGTGCGCCGCAGGCCGAACACGACCGGCTGCATGACGAAGTTGTCGTCCGCGACCTCGTGGAAGACGTGGAACTGGTCGTCCTGCGGAATTCTCAGCACGTCGACCATGGACTTGTGCAGGGCCTCGGAGACGAGGCGGCGGTACTGGGGCGTGGTTCCCTGGCGCAGGGAAACGGTGATCAGAGGCATGCCGTCGACGCTAGGAGCCCGGGAGGCATTCCGACAGCGAATGTTCGGCATGGTGGATATGCTGCCGCCTCATGGGCATGGGGGATGTGACGCTGGCCGGGCTGCGGGTGCTGCGCGAGGTGGCCGAGCGCGGCACCTTCACCGCGGCCGCGCACAGCCTCGGCTACACGCAGTCGGCGGTCTCCCGGCAGATGGCCGCGCTGGAACAGGCGGTGGGGGCCCGTCTGTTCGACCGCTTCCCCGGCGGTGTGCGGCCGACCGGCGCGGGCCGCGCCCTGCTGCGCCACGCCGTCGCCGCGCTGGACGCCCTGGACGCGGCCGACCGGGAACTGCGCGGAGTGCGGGACGCCACCGGCCGGGTCCGGCTGGGGTACTTTCCCGCCGCCGGCGCGGTGCTCGTGGCCGACGCCCTGGCGGCACTGCGCCGGGAAAGCCCCCGCCCGCGGGTGACGACGCGGGAGGGGAGCACTCCCGCACTGGTGCGCGCGCTGCGCAGCGGCACCCTCGACCTGGCCGTCCTGACCTCCCGGCCGCCGCACCGCTCGCCCGACACGGACGCCCCTCCCCTGCACGTCGAACCCCTGCTGGAAACGCGCCTGGCCGTGGCCGTCGCGGCCGACAGCCGCTTCGCCGAACACGGCACCGCGGACGTCGCGGACATCGCCGCGCAGCCCTGGATCGCCGGTCCCGGCAGCGCGGACGAGCCGCTGCTCGGCGTCTGGCCGGGGCTGCCCGGACGGCCCCGCATCGCGCACACCGCCCGCGACTGGCTGACCAAGCTCCACCTGGTCGCGGCCGGGGCGGGCATCACCACGGCCTCACCGGCGCTGCTGCCCGTGATTCCGCGCGGTGTCCGCTTCGTCGACGTCACGGGCGTCGCGGAGGAAGTACGACGCATCGACCTGGTGTCGCTGCCCGGCCGGCTCGCGGCTCCGGCCGGGGCACTGGTCGACGCCCTGCGACGGCGCGCCGCCGACCTGGCCGACTGACACCCGGCCGACCGGACGTCAGGCCTGCCCGCAAGGCCGTAATCTCCGCCAGTCCGGGGCCGAAGGCCGCATCGGCCTGTGTATCGGGCCGGTGTCTGGGAAGATCTCCGGAGTCGGGCGACCAGGGGGGACCGATGGAAGCGCTGCAGCCGGGGGATCCGGACCGCATAGGCACCTACCGGCTCGTGGGCCGGCTCGGCGCGGGCGGGATGGGGCAGGTGTTCCTCGGACGGTCGGCGGGCGGAAGACCCGTGGCCGTCAAGGTGATTCGCCCGGAGTACGGGGCCGACGCCGGGTTCCGGCGCAGCTTCGCCCGGGAGGTCGAGGCGGCCCGGCGGGTCGGCGGGTTCTTCACCGCACAGGTCGTCGACGCCGACCCGAACGCGGAACGCCCCTGGCTGGTCAGTGCCTTCGTCCCGGGGCCCTCGCTGCACACGGTGGTGAGCGAGCACGGCACCCTGCCGACCCGGGCACTGCGGGTACTGGCGGCCGGTCTGGCCGAGGGGCTCGACGCCGTTCACCGGTGCGGCCTCGTGCACCGCGACCTCAAGCCGGGCAACGTCGTCCTGGCGGCCGACGGGCCCCGCGTCATCGACTTCGGCATCGCGCGGGCGCTGGAGGCCACGTCGCACACCGTCAGCGGGGTCGTCCCGGGCACCCCGGCCTACATGTCGCCCGAACAGGCGCGGGGGGACCGCGGGGTCGGTCCCGAAAGCGACGTGTTCGCCCTCGGGTCGGTGCTGGCGTTCGCCGCCACCGGTCACGCCCCGTTCGGTGACGGGCATCCCGCGGCGATGATGTACCGGATCGTTCAGGAAGAACCGGACCTCACCCTCGTCGATCACGAACTGCGCGGTCTGGTCGCCGCCTGTCTGGCCAAGGACCCCGACGCCCGCCCCACTCCGGCCGGCATTCTCGACTCCCTCTCGGACGAGGCGGTCACCGACGACTGGCTGCCGGCCGCGATCACCCGCCTGATCAGCGAGTTCGGGGCCGCACACGGCGTCGGCACGGCGACGGCCGACGGCGGCGCGACGCCGGTCGCCGACCACGCGGACGACCACGTGGACGACCACGCGGACCCCGACGCGACGCCGGTCCGCGAGACGCTCGCCGGCGACACGAAGGCCTACGGAACCGGAACCGGGCCCGAGGCCGCGGCCCCCGCTCCGCCCCGACGCCGCGGACTGGCACGGCTGTTCCCCACCCGCCGCAAGGACGGCCGCGGCACACCGGAAGACGCGGGCCCGGGCGACCCCGGCGCACGGTCCCTCGCGCAGAGCTGGAACGGTCTGCCCTGGGGAGCGAGCGTCGCCGATTTCCGGGCGAGGTTCCCGGGCGCGGCCCAGCAGAACGGCGAGTGGTGGGTCACGGGACTGGGCCCCGAGACGTTCTGCGGGGTCGCCATGGACACGCAGTACGCGTTCAACAGCCGCGGCAGGCTGTGCCTGATCGCCTTCTATCCCGAGCCCGGGGACCGGGAACGCCTTCCCGTGGCGGTCCTCGAGGTGCTGGGCGCGCCGGACGGCACCTCGACCAGGTGGACCAGGGGCAAGGTCGTCGTGGACGTGAAGGTGGCGGGGGTCGTGGCCACCATGACGCACCAGGGGTTCGCCGACCGCTGAGGCCGGGGCACGCTCGGCACCGCGGGGTCAGGCGCCGTCGTGGCGCCAGACCATGCTCCGTCCGGCCTCCGCGGCGGTCTGCGGCTCGTCCGGTTCGATGCGCAGCAACCGGTACCCGATCCGGGGCGGAATCCCGGCGCTTCGGGTATTGGCCTGGTCGCAGTGGATCTCCATGGCCCTGACACCGGGGAGCCCCAGGCCCTCCTCGGTCAGCGCGGCCGCGGCCCGGGTGGCGAGTCCGCGGCCGGTGGCCGGGGAACAGACCCAGTAGCCGATCTCCAGGACGCCCGCCTCGCCGTTCGGGAACATCGCGCCCCCGCCGAGCACCTGGTCGAGACGGTCCGGCGGGGTCAGCACGTAGACGAAGGACCGCCCGGCGTCCCAGTCCGCGTCCTGCTCGGCACGGAACCGCTCGGTCTCCTCGCGGGTGGGCGGATGCCGGGCCCAGCGAAGCCACTCACCCAGATGCCCGACGTCGGCGGCGACCGCGTCGATGAACGCGTCGTCGGAGACCAGGGAGCGCCGTCGCAGCACTGACCCGTCCGGCAGTTCGATGTTCTCTCGCGGAAGCCCGGAAGACGATCCCTCTGTCATGTCTGCATCCTGGCCCACCCGACCGGCTGCTTGAAGACCCGGGCGGCCCTCAGGCGGACTGCCCGGGGGTCCGGCCGGCCCGTCGGGTGAAGCGTCGCAGGCCGCGCCGGGCGGGCTTGAGGGGCTTGTCCTCGGGGGCGACGGGCGCGGGGGCCGGGCCGCTGCCCGCGGGCAGGGCCGCCGCGGTGGGCCCGGACTGCGACGGTACGGAACCCCCTTGGGACAGCCGGGTCCGCACGGCCTGGGCCATGGCGTGGTGGGACGCTTCCTGGAGCAGGCCGGCCGCGGACAACCGCTCCCACATGTGCAGCAGTTCCTGCCCCCGGGTGGCCACCTGGCCCTCGTCCCACAGCCGTTGCCATGCCGCGGTGGCGCGGGCCACGTCGGGGGCGGCCCGGTTCAGGTCGGTGCGGCAGCGGATGCGGGCGACGGTCAGCGCGAGGACGGTGGAGAGCATGTGGTCGCCGCGCAGGTAGGCGAGGTAGGCCTCGATCGCCCGTGCCTCCAGGGAGAGTTCGTCCTCGGCACCGCGGCGCAGGGTCAGGTGTTCACGCAGTGCGCTGGCGAGGACGAACGCGGCGTGCAGCTCCTCGCGTTGGGCGTGCTGGATGATGCGCTCGACGCGGGCGAGCGGCGGGAACGCCTCCTCCTCCGCGGCGGTGCGCTCCCGCCCGGGCGGCAGGTCGTCCTCGTCGGCGATGGTCCGGCTGGAGCCGTCGGGGTGGACCCGCAGGCGCGCCACCTGTTGCACGGTGCGGTCGATGACGGTGGCCGCGACCGGGGCACCCAGGGTGCGGGCGAACATGGCGACGGCGTCGAGGATCGCCTCGTTGGGCGGTCGCATGCCGCCCATCTCCAGCAGGTGGCCGTTGACCACCGTCGACCCGTCCTCGGCCACGTAGGCGTCGAGGCGGATCAGCGGCGGGGCGGCCGGCGCGGGCAGGTTCCCCTCGTCACGAGGGGTCAGCGAGTGGGTCATCCGGTCAGGCTCCGGGTCGTACGACGCCGAGGACGGGCATGGAGGCGGCCGGCGCGGTGGTGATGTTGCGGCCGGGCCGCGGTGCGTGGACGATCTGTCCGCCTCCGATGTACATGCCCACGTGGGTGGCGTCGTTGTAGTAGATGATCAGGTCTCCGGGGCGGGCCGAGGACAGGCCGACGCGGGTCAGGCCGCCCCACTGTGCCTGCGAGGTGCGGGGAATGGGGTGCCCGGCCGCCGCCCAGGCCGCCGAGGTGAGTCCGGAGCAGTCGTACGAGGACGGGCCCACCGCACCCCACACGTACGGTTTGCCGATCTGTGCCATCGCGAAGCCCACGGCCTTCCCGGCCGCTCCGCTCACCTGCGTCCCGCCGCCCGGTGCTTGCCCCTTGCCCTTGCCCTTGGCCTTGCCCGCCGAGCCGCCGGAGGAGCCGCCGGACTCCGTCCACCTGGCCTCGGCCTCCCGGGTGCGCTGCTCTTCCAACGCGGCCAGCCTGCGGGTCTGTTCCTCCTCCAGTCCGGCCTCGATCCGCTCGGCGGAGGCGATCTTCTTCTCGATCTTCTGCTTCGCCGCGGCCTTGTCCGCACGGCTGCTCTTCAGCTCCCGCAGTTCCTTCGAGGCGGCCTCGGTCTGCTTGGTCAGCGCCTCGCGCGCGGTCTTCTGGGTCTCGGAGACGTTGACCAGGCCGCGCATGGCCTGGCGGGCCTGGGACGCCTCGTCGAGGGCCTGCTCCGGGTGGTCCCCGAGCAGCAACTGGATGCCGGTGGCGGCGAGATCGCCCCCGCGGTACTGGGTCCGGGCGGCCGCGCCGGCGAGGTCACGCAGGTCCTTCACCCGCTTCTCGGCCCGGGTGAGGTCCTTGCGGAGGGTCGTCAGCCGCTTCTCCTGCTTGGCCGCCTTCTCGTTCGCGGCGTTGTAGGCCTCGGTGGCCACCTCCGCCTCGCGGTAGAGGCCGTCCAGTTCGTCGCGGATGTCCTCGATCGACTGGTCGGCGCGCGGGCCGGGGTCGCCCGGGGCCGCGTAGCCGGGGCCGGGCAGCAGGACGATCGCGCAGACGAGGGCCGCCGTGGCACCCCGGCTCCGTATCCGTCTGCCGCCGGTCGACACGTTCATGAACTCCACTCTCAGAGGTCGCGTGCGGGCGGACCGGACGGACGGCTGCCGCCGCGGTCGCCACCGCGGGTCGCGCGGTGGGCCGTTCGGGCCTTGAACACACTACCTTCCCCCGAACGGCCCACCCCGGTCTCCCCACGTGTGTCGGCTTGCTCACACGCAACTGTTCACCGGGCGGTACTCAGTTGCGCCAGGTGTCGTTGAGAGTGGTCTTCGCGGTGTTCACCGTCGCGGTGCGGTTGGCGCCGCTCTCCCAGGTCACGTTGCCCGCCCCGTCCTTGCGGAGGTACTTGTACTCGAAGGCCGTGCCCGCGGGGAGTTCGACGTCCCGCTTCCACACCGGGTAGGCGGCCGGGTCGAGTTCGAGGGCGTCGGCCGGGTTCCAGTTGCCCAGTTCCGGCCGGTTGCCGGTCACGTAGATGTTCTGGCCCCAGCTGGTGGTGGCGTCGACCGCGAAGGACACGCCGGAGGACACCGGGTCGGGATCGCCGGGATCGCCGCCGCCGTCACAGGTGCGGGCGCCGACGTGCAGGGCCAGGGCCGTGTCGGCACCCAGGGTGGCGGTGAACCGGCCTGCCCCGTCGACCGTGACGCCGTTGCCCGTCTGGACGTCGCAGTAGTCCCCCGCGGGCAGCGACGTCTGGAACGTACGGGTCAGCGAGGTGCCCTCGTGGTTGATGGCGACGTACGCCTTGGATCCGCGCCCGAAGGCGATCTGGTCGCCGCCGTTGTCCCACCAGTCGGTCACCCCCTGGCCGCGTGCGGTGTTGCGGAGGCCGACCATGGAGGAGATCTCGCGCCAGGCGTGCTGGCACTTCCAGCCGTCGCTGTAGCAGGCGTTCACCTGACCGCCGTTCGGCGGGCCCGCGTCGTGGTCGGTGAACTCGTAGCCGGAGTGGACGTCGGGGCTGCCGTACGGCCAGGCCAGCATGAAGACGTGCGCCAGGGTGTAGGTGGCACCGTCCTTGTAGGTGAGGGTCTCGCCGTTGCGCTCGGTGTCGTGGTTGGTGACGAAGACGGCGGCCTTGTCCGAGGGCAGGTGGCCCCAGGCCTCGCCGAAGTTCTTCAGGTAGGCGAGGTTCTCGCCGTTGAAGACGCGCTTGAGGTCGCGTGCGTAACGGAACTCCTGTACGTCGCCGCTGCCGACGTACTCGGCCGGGGACACGGCCTCGCCCGCGCCGTAGATCGCCTCGTGCTTCCAGTAGACGTCCGGGTTGCTGAGCCGGGACTTGATGTCGGCCAGGTCGGCGGCGGCCATGTGCTTGGCCGCGTCGATGCGGAAGCCGTCGACGCCGAGGGACAGCAGGTCGTTGAGGTATCCGGCGATCTTCCCCCGTACGTAGTCCTCGCCGGTGTCCAGGTCCGCGAGGCCGACCAGTTCGCACTCCTGGACGTTGAAGCGGTCGCCGTAGTTGTTGATCTGGGAGGTGCAGTTGTCGAGGTCGTTCGACGAGTAGAGGCCGGGATAGTTGTACTTGGTGTACGACGAGCCGCCGGTGCCCGTGCCGTCACCGGCCGACATGTGGTTGACGACCGAGTCGGCGACGACCTTCACCCCGGCCGCGTGGCAGGTGTCGACCATGCTCTTGAACTGGGCGCGGTCACCGAGGCGGCCCGCGATCCGGTAGCTCACCGGCTGGTACGAGGTCCACCACTGTCCGCCCTGGATGTGCTCCTGGGGCGGTGAGACCTGGACGTAGCCGTACCCGGCCGGGCCGAGGCTGTCGGTGCACGCCTGGGCGACGGAGGTGAACTTCCACTCGAACATCACCGCGGTGACGTCCTTGTCTCCCGGCGGGGACGCCTGGGCCGGTGCCGTGGTGGCGAGGAGGCTGCCGGCCACGCCGGCGGTGAGGGCGAGCGCGGTGGCGGTGATTCTTCGCGCTGGGGTGGTGTTCCCGTGCATGGAGTCTCCCGTGTGAGGGTGCGGGTGTCTCGGGGGGCATGGTGCGGACGGGTGCCCGGGGAGTCGGCACCCGCTTGCAATGCGTTGCAGAAGAAGCCTGCAAGAGGTTGCGACCGTGACCGTACGGGCGAGGTTCGACGAAGGTCAACCCTTCCCGCACCGCGGAAAGTTGAAGCACGACCCCTTTACGAAGCCGCCGCGTACGGGTAGCTTCCGGCTGCCGTAAGAGCTTTCTGCAACTTTCCGTTCTCTCTTTCAGGGCTTGGGTCTTCGACCTCCTGCGGCCACGCCGCCCCGCCTCTCTGGAGACACGTATGAGACGCACGAGACGCAGCCGCACGCGGTTGCTCGGACGGCCGTCGGCCGCGGCCCTCGTCGCCGGTGCCGTCCTCGCGGTGGTGCCCCCCGCACCACCCGCGCCCTCCCCCGCGCCCGTCCCCGCCGCTGCCACGGCGGATCACACGGCGACCGTCTTCTACTACACGAAGACGAAGGACTGGGACCGGTACAACCTGCACTACGCACCCGACGGCGGCTCCTGGACCGAGGTTCCCGGCGTGGCCATGGAGGCCGCGTGCACGGACTGGGTGAAGCGGACGGTCCCCCTGGGCAGCGCCGAGGGGCTGCGGGCCACCTTCAACAACGGCTCGGGCACCTGGGACAACAACGGGGGCGCGAACTACGCCCTCGGCACCGGCGCCATCACGGTCAAGGACGGCGTGATCGCGCACTCCGACCCCTGCGCCGGGGCCCAGGATCCCGGCCCGACGCCGGGGGACGGCAACCTGGCCACCGTCTACTACTCCACCCGCACCCTCGGCTGGACCACCGCCAACATCCACTACCGGCCCGCGGGCGGCTCCTGGACCGCCGTCCCCGGCGTCGGCATGCGGGCCGCATGCGCGGGCTGGTGGAAGCAGGACGTCGACCTGGGCGCGGCCACCTCGATGACGGCCGCCTTCAACAACGGCAACGGAGTGTGGGACAACAACAAGGGCGCCGACTACACCCTGCCGGCCGGCGTCACCACCGTCGCCGACGGCACAGTCACCGCCGACGCCGACGACCCGTGCGCCGAGGGGGTGCCCGACACGGCGGCGCCGACCGTCCCCGCCGGGGTGAGCGCCCGGGCCGACGGCGTGTCCGTCGTGCTGACCTGGGAGCCGTCCACCGACGACACGGGGGTCGCCAAGTACCAGGTGACCCGCAGCGGCGGCACCGGGGGCGAGGTCGTGAGCGACGTCGGCTCCACCGTCTTCTCCGACACCGGCCTGGAGGAGCGGACCACCTACACCTACACCGTCAGGGCGACGGACGCCGCGGGCAACGTCTCCGCCGCCTCGGCCGCCGCGATCGCCACCACCGGCACGAAACCGCCGTCGCCCGCGACGGGCAAGCCGCTGGCCACCGATCCCCGCAAGGACCCGATCTACTTCGTCCTCACCGCCCGCTTCAACGACGGCGACAGCTCCAACAACCGCGGCGGCAGCCAGCACGAGAGGTCCGGCAACGCGGCGAACGACGACCCCATGTTCCGGGGCGACTTCAAGGGCCTGGTGAACAAGCTCGACTACATCAAGGGCCTCGGCTTCTCCGCCGTGTGGATCACGCCCGTGGTCCTCAACCGCTCGGACTACGACTACCACGGCTACCACGGCTACGACTTCTACGAGGTCGACCCGCGCCTGGAGTCCGCCGGTGCCTCCTACCAGGACCTCATCGACGCCGCCCACGCCAAGGGCATGAAGATCTACCAGGACGTCGTCTACAACCACTCCTCGCGCTGGGGCGCCAAGGGCCTGTTCACCCCGACCGTCTACGGGGTGCGCGACTCCCAGTGGAGCTGGTACTACGACGAGGAGCAGCCCGGCTTCGAGTACGACGGCCTGACCGTCGAACCCAAGAGCGGCAAGTCGTACTACAACGGCGACCTGTGGTCCACCGCCGAGCCGACCGGCAACACCTGCGTGAACTGGGGCACACCCACCGGCGCCAAGAGCCCCGAGGGCTACACCATCCACAACTGCCAGTGGCCCAGCCCGACGTCCGGCATGTTCCCGGGGGCGCTCTACCACAACTGCTGGATCGGCAACTGGGAGGGTGAGGACTCCCGTTCCTGCTGGCTGCACGAGGACCTCGCCGACTTCAACACCGAGAACCCGCAGGTGCAGAACTACCTCATCGGCGCCTACGACAAGTACATCGACATGGGCGTCGACGGATTCCGCGTCGACACGGCCGTGCACATCCCGCGCACCACCTGGAACCGGCGCTTCCTGCCGGCGATCCAGGAGCGCGTCGCCCAGCAGCACGGCGCCGAGGCCGCGAAGAACTTCTTCGTCTTCGGCGAGGTCGCCGCCTTCGTCAACGACAAGTGGAACCGCGGCTCGGTGAACCACTCGGCGCAGTTCTACACGTGGAAGGAGCGCAGGGAGTACAGCGCCGACGACGCGAAGGCGGCCCTGGAGATGTACGAGTACGAACAGCAGCAGGGCACGGGCAACCAGCCCACGTCCACGAACGCCTTCCTGGACGGCAACAGCTACCACGCCCCGGACCACAGCCGGTTCTCCGGCATGAACGTCATCGACATGCGGATGCACATGAACTTCGGTGACGCGAGCAACGCCTTCCACAACGGCAAGGACTCCGACGACAGCTACAACGACGCCACGTACAACGTCGTCTACGTCGACAGCCACGACTACGGCCCGAACAAGAGCAGCGAGCGCTACACGGGCGGCACCGACGCCTGGGCCGAGAACATGTCCCTGATGTGGACCTTCCGCGGCATCCCCACCCTCTACTACGGCTCGGAGATCGAGTTCCAGAAGGGCAAGAAGATCGACTGCGGCCCCACCTGCCCCCTCGCCACGACGGGCCGCGCCTACTACGGCGACCATCTCGCCGGTGACGTGACGGCCTCCGACTTCTCCCGGGTCGACTCGGCCACCGGCGCCGTCGCCACGACACTGGCACAGCCCCTGGTCAAGCACGTACAGCGGCTCAACCGGATCCGCCGGGCCGTCCCCGCCCTCCAGATGGGCCAGTACTCCACGGAAGGCATCACCGGCGACATGGCCTTCAAACGGCGCTACACCGACGGCGGCACGGACAGCTTCGCCCTCGTCACCGTCTCGGGCGGCGCCACCTACGGCGGCATCCCCAACGGCACGTACCGGGACGCGGTCACCGGAGACACCCGCTCCGTCACCGACGGCCGGCTCACCGTCGCCGCACCCGGCAAGGGCAATCTGCGGGTGTACGTCCTGAACGGTCCCGGGAAGATCGGAGCGGACGGCCCGTACCTGAAGTAGGCGGCCGGAACTCGCACCGCCCCTCCCTCGTCCTGACTGGTGAAACCGCCGGTGAGGACGAGGGAACGGGTGCGATGACGGACTGGACGGCCTGGACGCGCGGGCGTGGACGGCTGCTCGCCGGGGTGGCGGTGTGCACCGCTCTCCTGCTCTCGTTCCACCGTTCGGTGCCGAACGGCGTGGGCGGGCTGGGGAGTCTGCTGGAGTCCTTCCTGCCGTGGCTCGGCGTGGTCGTGGTGGTGCTGCTCGTCCTGGCACTGGTGCGCCGCTCGGCGCTCGCCCTGGTGGCGCTGCTGCTGCCGGTGGCCGCCTGGACGCACCTTTTCGGCGGGCTGCTCCTGCCCGCGCCGGAGCCGGGCGCCGACGACCTGGTGGTGGTGCAGCACAACGTCAGCGACGAGAACACCGACCCCGAGGGGACGGCGCGTGCTCTGGTCCGTGCCGAGCCCGACCTCGTCGCGCTCGAGGAACTGGTGCCGCCGGCGCTGGAGGTCTACGCGAGGACGCTGGCCCCCGACTATCCGTACCGGACGGTCCGGGGCACCGTCGGGCTCTGGTCGAAGTACCCGCTCTCCGGTTCGCGTCCCCTCGACATCAAGCCGCGGGGCATCGACGAGGAGTGGGAGCGCGGGCTGCGGACCGTGGCGCACACGCCGCGCGGCGAAGTCGCCCTCTATGTCGCGCACCTGCCGTCGGTCCGGGTGGGCGCGGGCGGCCTCGCGTCGTCCTGGCGGGACGAGAGCGCCGGTCTGCTGGGGGACGCCCTCGCCGCCGAGGGGCTGCGCAGGGTGGTACTGCTGGGCGACCTCAACGGCACGGTCGACGACCGGGCGCTGGATCCGTTGACGACCCGGCTGAACACGGCCGGGCGGGGCCTCGCCTTCAGCTTTCCCGCGGGTCTGCCGCTGGCCCGGATCGACCAGGTGATGGCCCGCGCCGGGACCGTCGGCGCCCTGCGCACCCTGCCCGCCACCGGCAGCGATCACCTTCCCGTCGTCGCCCACGTCTCCTGGGACTGAAGCAAGCCGCTTGCGGTGTTTGCGTTAGCCTTGCGTGTGTGACGCGACGACTTGCTCAGGTGGCGAAGAAGGTTGGGGTCAGCGAGGCCACGGTCAGCCGGGTGCTCAACGGCAAACCGGGGGTGTCCGAGACGACCCGGCAGTCCGTACTGAGCGCGCTGGACGTCCTGGGCTACGAGCGGCCCACCCAGCTGCGGGGCGAGCGCGCCCGCCTGGTCGGCCTGGTCCTGCCCGAGCTGCAGAACCCGATCTTCCCCGCGTTCGCCGAGGTCATCGGCGGCGCCCTCGCCCAGCAGGGGCTGACCCCGGTGCTGTGCACCCAGACCAAGGGCGGCGTCTCCGAGGCCGACTACGTCGAGCTGCTGCTGCAACAGCAGGTCTCCGGGGTGGTGTTCGCGGGCGGTCTGTTCGCGCAGGCGGACGCCCCGCACGACCACTACCGGCTGCTCGCCGAGCGCAACATCCCCGTGGTGCTCATCAACGCGTCGATCGAGAACCTCGACTTTCCGTGCATCGCCTGCGACGACGCCGTCGCCGTCGAGCAGTCCTGGCGGCACCTGGCGTCGCTGGGTCATGAGCGCATCGGCCTGGTGCTGGGTCCCTCCGACCACATCCCCTCCCGCCGGAAGCTGGCCGCCGCCCGTGAGGCGGCCCGGGCCGCCGGCGGGGAACTGCCCGAGGAGTTCGTCGAGCGGGCCATGTTCTCCCTGGAAGGCGGTCAGGCCGCCGCCACCCGCCTCCTGGACCGCGGCGTCACCGGCATCATCTGCGCCAGCGACCCCCTCGCCCTCGGCGCCGTCCGCGCCGCCCGCCGCCGCGGACACCACGTACCCCACGACGTCTCCGTCGTCGGCTACGACGACTCCGCCTTCATGACCTGCACCGAACCACCCCTCACCACCGTCCGCCAACCCATCGAAGCCATGGGACGCGCCGCCGTCGACCTCCTCTGCGCACAGATCCAAGGCACCGAAGTCCCCCACGGCGAGCTGCTCTTCGAACCGGAACTCGTGGTCCGCGGCTCCACCGCCCAGCCGGCCGCCCGCTGACGGCTCCCCGTTCTCCTTCTTGACCGCAAGTTCCTTGCGGGAACTGGCAGTGGCTTGCGGCTACCCGACGTAGCTCGTGAAAGCCGCTGATCCGAGGCATGCCCCGACGCCTCTGCGGCCCTCACCGACACCACCGGGCGCTGCCGCACGGCCACTTCAGGCTGCTCATCCTGTAGACGACTCAACATTTCTCTGCAACTCTGCGAGCGCTCCGCGTAAATGTCAGAGAACATTGAGTGTCTACCTGATGTGGGGACAGATGAGAAACCGGAACTGGAGATCGCGGGCCCTGTGCACCGTGGTCGCGACCAGTCTCCTGGCGCTGGGAGGACCGCTGCTGTCGGCCACGGCAGCCGGTGGCCCCAACATCGCCGTGGGGGACGCCACCGCGGCGAGCAGCTCGCTCGGTGAGTACGGCGCCGCCAACATCACCGACGGCAACCAGGGCACGTACTGGCAGAGCGGCGGCGGCAGCCTGCCCCAGTGGGTCCAGACCGACCTCGGTGCCACCGAGCGGATCGACGAGGTCGTCCTGAGACTGCCCGCCGGCTGGGAGAGCCGTGACCAGACGCTCTCCGTCCAGGGCAGCGCCGACGGCACAAGCTTCAGCACGCTCAAGACGTCCGCCACCTACGCCTTCGACCCGGGGTCGGGCAACACGGTCACCATCGCCTTCCCCGCCGCTCAGACCCGGTTCGTGCGGGTGAACATCACGGCGAACACCGGGTGGCAGGCGGCCCAGCTCTCCGAGCTGGAGGTGCACGCGGCCGGGGAGTCGTCCGTGAACCTGGCCGCCGGCCGACGGCTGACGGCGAGCAGTTCCACGGGCGCGTACACCCCGGGCAACGGCAACGACGGCAACAGGGCCACCTACTGGGAGAGCGCCAACAACGCCCTGCCGCAGTGGCTCCAGGCCGACCTCGGGTCCTCGCGCCGGGTGAACCGCGTAGTCCTGCGGCTGCCGGACGGCTGGCCGGACCGCAGCCAGACCCTGAAGATCCAGGCCAGTGAGAACGGTTCGGACTTCACCGACCTGACGGCGGACAAGGCGTACACCTTCGACGCGGCGGGCGGTCAGTCGGCCACGATCGGCTTCGACGCGGCCACCGCGCGCTACGTGCGGGTCCTGGTGAGCGCCAACACCGGTCAGCCCGCCGCCCAGGTGTCCGAGCTGGAGGTCTACGGTCCGGAGACGGGCGACACCCAGGCCCCGACCACCCCCGCGAACCTGGCGTTCACCGAGCCGGCCACCGGGCAGATCAGGCTGACCTGGAACGAGTCCTCGGACGACACCGCCGTCACGGGGTACGACATCTACGCCAACGGCGACCTGCTGACCTCCGTCGCCGGTGACGTCACCACGTACACCGACACCAGGCCGGCCGGCACGACGGTCACCTACTACGTGCGCGCCAAGGACGCGGCCGGCAACCAGTCGGGCGACAGCAACTCGGTCACCCGTCGCGCCGACACCGGCGACACGCAGGCACCCACCGCGCCCTCGAACCTCGCCCTCACCGAACCGGCCGCCGGGCAGGTCAAGCTGACGTGGACCGCCTCCACCGACGACAAGGGCGTCACCGGGTACGACGTCTACGCCAACAACCAGCTCCGCAAGAGCGTCGCCGGTGACGTCACCACCTACACCGACACACAGCCGGCCTCGGCGAACGTGACCTACTTCGTGCGGGCGAAGGACGCGGCGGGCAACGAGTCGGGCGACAGCAACTCCGTGATCCGGGGCGGAACCAAGGACGGCTCGAACCTGGCCGTCGGCAAGCCGATCGGCGCCTCGTCCCACATCCACACCTACGTCGCCGAGAACGCCAACGACAACAGCACCTCGACCTACTGGGAGGGGGCGGCGGGCAGCTACCCGAACACGCTGACCCTGAAGCTGGGCGCGAACGCGGACGTCGACAGCGTCGTCCTCAAGCTCAATCCCGACGCCGGCTGGTCCAGGCGCACCCAGAACATCCAGGTGCTCGGCCGCGCGCAGGACGCGTCCGGCTTCACCTCGCTGGTGGCCGCGAAGGACTACGTCTTCGACCCGGCGAGCGGCGGCAACAGCGTGTCCATACCCGTCGGTGAGCGGGCCGCCGACGTCCAGCTGAAGTTCACCGCCAACAGCGGGGCGACGGCCGGGCAGGTCGCCGAGTTCCAGGTGATCGGCACCCCGGCACCCAACCCGGACCTCGAGGTGACCGGGCTGACCACGTCGCCCGACTCCCCCGTCGAGTCGGACGAGATCACCGTGTCCGCCACCGTCCGCAACAGCGGCGCCGCGGACGCGCCGGCCGGCAAGGTCGCCCTGCGGCTGGGCGACACCAAGGTCGCCACCGCCGACGTCCCCGCCCTGAAGGCGGGTGCGCAGAGCACGGTCAGCGCGTCGCTCGGGGCCCGCGAGGCCGGTTCGTACGAACTGAGCGCGGTCGCCGACGAGGCGAACGAGATCATCGAGCAGAACGAGACCAACAACACCTACACCCGGCCCGACCCGCTGGTCGTCAAGCCGGTGCAGAGCTCCGACCTGGTCGCCGCCGCCGTCACCACCTCGCCGTCCAGTCCGGCCGCCGGTGACGACGTGACCTTCAAGGTCGCCCTGAAGAACCAGGGCACCCAGGACTCGGCGGACGGCAGCCACGCGGTGACGCTCGCCCTGCTCGACGCCAAGGGCGACACGGTCAAGACCCTGACCGGCGCGCACTCCGGCGTCATCGCCGCGGGCAAGACCGCCCCCGCCGTGAACCTCGGCACCTGGAAGGCGGCCAACGGCTCGTACTCCCTCAAGGTCACGGTCGCCGACGACGCCAACGAACTGCCGGTCAAGCGGGAGAACAACACCTCCACGCAGCCGCTGTTCGTGGGGCGCGGCGCGAACATGCCCTACGACATGTACGAGGCGGAGGACGGCACGGTCGGCGGCGGTGCCACCGTGGTCGGGCCCAACCGCACCATCGGCGACATCGCGGGCGAGGCGTCCGGCCGCAGGGCCGTCCACCTCGACAAGACCGGCGAGTACGTCGAGTTCACCACCAAGGCGGACACCAACACCCTGGTGACCCGCTTCTCCATCCCGGACGCGCCGGGCGGCGGCGGCATCGACGCCACGCTGAACGTGTACGTCGACGGCGTCATGAGGAAGGCGCTGCCGCTGACGTCGAAGTACGCCTGGCTGTACGGCGCCGAGGCGTCGCCGGGCAACTCCCCCGGTGCGGGCGCCCCGCGGCACATCTACGACGAGGCGCACATCATGCTGGGCGAGACCGTCCCGGCGGGCAGCACGATCCGGCTGCAGAAGGACGCGGCGAACACGTCCGACTACGCGATCGACTTCGTCAACCTGGAGCAGGTCTCGGCGGTGCCGAACCCCGACCCGGCGGCGTACGCGGTACCGGCCGGGTTCACGCACCAGGACGTGCAGAACGCGCTCGACAAGGTCCGCATGGACACCTCCGGCAAGCTGGTCGGTGTGTACCTGCCGGCCGGCGACTACCAGACGTCGAGCAAGTTCCAGGTGTACGGCAAGGCGGTGAAGGTGGTCGGCGCCGGTCCCTGGTTCACGAGGTTCCACGCGCCGACGACGCAGGACAACACCGACATCGGGTTCCGTGCCGAGGCGAGTTCGAAGGGCTCGACGTTCGCGAACTTCGCCTACTTCGGCAACTACACGACCCGCATCGACGGGCCGGGCAAGGTGTTCGACTTCTCCAACACCTCGGACATCGTGATCGACAACATCTGGAACGAGCACATGGTGTGCCTGTACTGGGGCGCCAACACCGACCGGATGACGATCAAGAACTCCCGGATCCGGAACATGTTCGCCGACGGCATCAACATGACCAACGGCTCGACCGACAACCTGGTGTCCAACAACGACGCCCGGGCGACCGGTGACGACAGCTTCGCGCTCTTCTCGGCGATCGACGCGGGCGGCGCGGACATGAAGAACAACCTGTACGAGAACCTCACGACGACGCTGACCTGGCGTGCGGCGGGTCTGGCCGTCTACGGCGGCTACGACAACACCTTCCGGAACATCCACATCGCGGACACCCTGGTCTACTCGGGCATCACCATCAGCTCGCTGGACTTCGGCTACCCGATGAACGGGTTCGGCACCGATCCGACCACTTTCGAGAACGTCTCGATCGTCCGGGCCGGCGGGCACTTCTGGGGCGGGCAGACCTTCCCGGGCATCTGGGTGTTCTCGGCGTCCAAGGTGTTCCAGGGGATCAGGGTCGACAACGTCGACATCGTCGACCCGACCTACAGCGGCATCATGTTCCAGACGAACTACGTGGGAGGCCAGCCGCAGTACCCGATCAAGGACACGGTCTTCACCGACGTCTCCGTCACGGGCGCCCACAAGAGCGGCGACGAGTTCGACGCCAAGTCCGGTTTCGGCCTGTGGGCCAACGAGATGCCCGAGGCCGGGCAGGGGCCCGCGGTCGGTGAGGTCACCTTCAACGGGCTGAAGCTCAGCGACAACGCCGTGGACATCCGCAACACGACGTCCACCTTCAAGATCATTCGCAATCCGTAGTCTCGTAGGGCACTGACTGGCGCAAGTCTCTTGCGGAGACTTGCGCTAGTCTTGCGTTTGTGACGCGACGACTTGCTCAGGTGGCGAAAAAGGTTGGGGTCAGCGAGGCCACGGTCAGCCGGGTGCTCAACGGCAAGCCGGGGGTCTCGGCGGCGACCCGGCAGTCCGTGCTCAGCGCGCTGGACGTGCTCGGTTACGAGCGGCCCACCCAGCTGCGGGGCGAGCGCGCCCGCCTGGTCGGCCTGGTCCTGCCCGAGCTGCAGAACCCCATCTTCCCCGCGTTCGCCGAGGTCATCGGCGGCGCCCTCGCCCAGCAGGGGCTGACCCCGGTGCTGTGCACCCAGACCAAGGGCGGCGTCTCCGAGGCCGACTACGTCGAGCTGCTGCTCCAACAGCAGGTCTCCGGGGTCGTCTTCGCCGGCGGCGGCCTGTTCGCGCAGGCGGACGCCCCGCACGACCACTACCGGCTGCTCGCCGAGCGCAACATCCCCGTGGTGCTCGTCAACGCCTCCATCCCCGACCTCGGCTTTCCCTGCGTCGCCTGCGACGACGCCGTGGCCGTAGGGCAGTCCTGGCGGCACCTGACGTCACTGGGGCACGAGCGGATCGGTCTCGTCCTCGGCCCCTCCGACCACATCCCGTCCCGGCGGAAGCTGACGGCCGCCCGCGAGGCCGCACAGGCCTCCAACGGCACCCTGCCCGACGTCCACGTGGAACGGGCCATGTTCTCCCTGGAAGGCGGTCAGGCCGCCGCCACCCGCCTCCTGGACCGCGGCGTCACCGGCATCATCTGCGCCAGCGACCCCCTCGCCCTCGGCGCCGTCCGCGCCGCCCGCCGCCGCGGACACCACGTACCCCACGACGTCTCCGTCGTCGGCTACGACGACTCCGCCTTCATGACCTGCACCGAACCACCCCTCACCACCGTCCGCCAACCCATCGAAGCCATGGGACGCGCCGCCGTCGACCTCCTCTGCGCACAGATCCAAGGCACCGAAGTCCCCCACAGGGAGCTGCTCTTCGAACCGGAACTGGTCGTCCGCGGCTCCACCGCCCAGGTTTCCACCCGGTAGCGGGAACCCGGCATCTTCAACGCCCTGTCAAACATTTACGAAATCAGCGCGAGATATTGCGTTCACTTGTTCACGGTGGTTGAGTGAGCGGCGCCCCACAACGCATCGGCGGTGGGGCGCCTTCCACGTTCATGCCCGAAGGGGACCACCCATGAGAAGTGCTCGGTTCCGCCGTACTCGCCGTGCCGGCGCCATCACGCTCGTCTCCGCCCTCACCCTGACCGCTCTCGCCGCCTGCGGCACGAGCAGCAGTGACGACGGCGGCGGTTCCGAAGGCGGCAGCGGGTCCTCCGACCCGGCCGCTCCGCTGGACCCGAAGACCAAGGTGACGATCACCATCGACTGCATGCCGCCGAAGGCGAAGGCGGCCGAGCTGAAGGAATGGCAGGAGGACGTCAAGGAGTTCAACAAGACCTACCCCAACGTCACCATCGAGGGGCGCTCCACCCCGGGCCAGTGTCTGGAGCCGCCGCGCTTCACCGCGATGCTCAAGGCCAAGTCCCAGCCCGACGTCTTCTACACGTACTTCACCGACCTGCCCCAGGTGCTGGACAACGACGGCGCCGAGGACATCACGGCCTACGTCAACGACAAGACCGTCCCGGCCCTGGGGGACATCGACCCGAACGTCCTCGGCTCGCTCAAGCACGAGAACAAGCTCTACGGCCTGCCCACGAGCAACTACACCATGGGCCTGCTGATCAACCGCAAGCTCTTCGAGAAGGCCGGACTCGACCCGGACACCCCGCCGCGCACCTGGGACGAGGTCCGCACCGCCGCCAAGAAGATCGCAGACCTGGGCGTCGGCATCGCCGGCTTCGGCGAGTACAGCGCGGGCAACACCGGCGGCTGGCACTTCACCGCCCAGATGTACAGCCGCGGCGCCGACGTCGTGGACGAGAGCGGCAAGAAGGCGACCTTCAACAACGAGGTGGGCAAGGAGGTCGCCGAGAACCTCCACGCCATGCGCTGGGAGGACGAGAGCATGGGCAAGACCCAGCTGCTCAAGTGGGGCGACCTGCAGAAGCAGATCGCCACCGACAAGCTCGGCATGTTCCTGGCCGCGCCCGACGACATCACCTACATGGTGCAGCAACTCGGCGCCGACTACGAGAACTTCGGCATGGGCCCGATCCCGGGCGCGAAGAACACCCTGGCCGGCGGCAACAACTACATGATCAAGAAGGGCATCTCCCCCGACAAGATCAAGGCCGGCGTCGCCTGGCTGAACTTCCAGAACCTCACCGTCGGCGAGGGGCAGTTCAACTGGGCCCGCAAGAAGACCGACAAGCTGCCAGTGGGCCTCCCGCAGCCCAACTTCTGGCTGAACGAGTCGAAGAAGAAGGACGACGCGGCCCGCCTCGAACACGCCACCATGCCGGTGGAGAACTTCAAGGCGTTCATGGACAACCCGGTCCCGGGCATGGCCGAGCCGCCGAAGGCCCAGGAGGTCTACAAGGTCCTGGACAACGTGATGTCCGGCCTCCTCACCAACGAGGACGCCGACATCGACAAGCTGCTCTCCACCGCGGAGCAGCAGGTCAACCAGGTTCTGGCCACGCAGTGACCGGCTCCCTCGGGGGGCGGGCCGCACCGCCCCCCGGGGCCCATGAGACCAGCCCCAAGGAGCGACGATGTCGGCCCCCAGCCTGACCCCGAGCAAGGCGGCCAGAGCCCGCCACGCCCAGCCGCCGGTGGACGGCCCGCCCCGGCGCGGCGGGGCGTTCGGCAGGAGCCTGAAGCGCAACCTCACCGCGCACGGCTTCCTGATCGGAGCGGTTCTCTGCTTCGCGTTCTTCTCCTGGTACCCGATGGTCCGGGAGTTCTTCCTCGCCTTCCAGAAGACGGACCAGGGCGAGGTCTCCTGGGTCGGTCTGGAGAACCTGGAGACGGTCTTCAACGACCCGGCCTTCTGGCAGGCGTGGCGCAACACCGCGCTGTTCACCGTGCTGGCCCTGGTACTCGGCTTCGCGGTGCCGTTCGTCGTCGCGATCGTCATCAACGAACTGAGGCACGGCAAGGGCTACCTCCGGCTGCTCGTCTACCTGCCGGTGATGCTGCCCCCGGTCGCCTCGGTGCTGCTGTTCAAGTACCTGTACGACCCCGGCTACGGCCTGCTCAACGAGGTGTTCGGGTTCTTCGGACTGCCCGAGCAGCAGTGGCTGCAGGACCCCGACCTCTCCATGCTCTCGGTGGTCATCGCGTCGACGTGGATGAACATGGGCGGCGCCGCCCTCATCTACCTGGCCGCGCTCCAGGGCATCCCGGGCGAGCTGTACGAGGCGGCTGAGCTGGACGGAGCCGGGCTGCTGCGCAAGATCTGGCACGTCACCATTCCGCAGACGCGGCTCATCCTGTCGCTGATGCTGCTGATGCAGATCATCGCCACGATGCAGGTCTTCGTGGAGCCCTTCCTGCTCACCGGCGGCGCCGGCCCCGAGGGTTCGACGACCACGGTCGTCTACCTCATCTACCAGTACGCCTTCAACTTCAACAACTACGGTGCCGCGGCGGCCCTCGGCCTGCTGCTCCTCGTACTGCTGGCCGGCTTCTCGGCGGCGTACGTGAAGCTCAGCCGCGCCGAGGACGAGTAGGGCCGGGGGAATCCACAGATGTCCACACGCACACTCATCTCACCGGCCCAGCTCGCCCGCCCGCGCGGCAAGGCGCTGTACTGGGTGGTCTTCGGCCTCGTCGTCGCCCTGTTCACCGTGGTCTTCCTGGGCCCGATGTACTGGATGGTCTCCAGCGGCTTCAAGGACACCCAGGAGGTCGTGCAGACCCCGCCGACGCTGGTGCCCGAGTCCTTCGAGCCCGACAACTACTCGCAGGCCTGGAACGTCATGGACCTGGCGAGCCTGCTGGGGAACACGCTGTTCTACGCGTTCGGCGCGCTCGCCTTCCAGCTGGTGTTCGACGTGGCGGCGGCCTACTCGCTGTCCAAGCTCCGGCCGGTCCTCGGCAAGGCCATCCTCGGTCTGATGCTGGCGACGCTGATGATCCCGGCGACCGTGCTGGTGGTGCCCCAGTACCTGACGGTGCTGGACGTGCCGATCTTCGAGCGCAACCTGCTGAACACGCCGTGGGCGATCTGGCTGCCCTCGGTGACCAACGCCTTCAACATCTTCCTGCTGAAGCGGTTCTTCGACTCGATCCCCCGGGAGCTGCTCGACGCCGCCTCCATCGACGGTGCCTCGCCGATGCGCACCCTCTGGTCGATCGTGCTGCCGATCTCGCGGCCGATCCTCGGCGTGGTGTCGATCTTCGCGATCGTGGGCGTCTGGAAGGACTTCCTCTGGCCCATGCTGACCCTGCCGGACCCCGCGAAGCAGACCCTGAACGTCGGGATCTACTCCCTGTCGAACGGGGTGCCCGTGAACGTGCTGATCGCGGCTCTCACCATGGCCTCACTGCCGACGCTCATCATCTTCCTGATCTTCCAGCGCAACATCATGAGCGGACTCACCGCCGGAGGGCTCAAGGGCTGAGGGGCCCGGGGCCGGGGCGCCTGCCGCCCGTCCTGCCTCCCCTTCCTCCCCTCCCTCCCGGCTCGTCCCGTCAACCTTCGCCGCCGGCCTGTCCGACGCCCCGCTCTGTCCGGGCCGGCGGCGAAGATCCACCCTGCCCGAAAGGACCGTCACGTGGCAGCCCCCAACTCGCACCGCACCGAAGACTGGTGGCGCGACGCCGTCATCTACCAGGTGTACCCCCGCAGTTTCGCCGACGGCGACGGCGACGGCACCGGTGACCTCGCGGGCGTGAGGGCGAGACTGCCCTACCTCGCCGAACTCGGCGTGGACGCCGTCTGGTTCACCCCCTGGTACGTCTCCCCGCTCGTGGACGGCGGCTACGACGTCGCCGACTACCGCACCATCGACCCCGCCTTCGGCACCCTGGGCGAGGCCGAGAAGCTGATCGCCGAGGCCCGGGAGCTGGGCATCCGCACCATCGTCGACATCGTGCCCAACCACGTCTCCGACCGGCACGCCTGGTTCCGGGCGGCGCTGGAGGCCGGGCCGGGCAGCGCGGAGCGGGAGCGGTTCCACTTCCGCCCCGGCCGCGGTGCCGACGGCGAACTGCCGCCCAACGACTGGCCCTCCCAGTTCTCCGGCCGCACCTGGACCCGGGTCCCGGACGGCGAGTGGTACCTGCACCTGTTCACCCCGGAGCAGCCCGACCTCAACTGGGCCCACCCCGAGGTGCGCCGGGAGCACGAGGACGTGCTGCGCTTCTGGTTCGAGCGCGGGGTGGCGGGCGTACGCATCGACTCCGCCGCGCTGCTCGCCAAGGACCCGGCGCTGGCGGACTTCGTGGAGGGCGTCGACCCGCACCCGTACATCGACCAGGACGAGCTGCACGACATCTACCGCTCCTGGCGCAAGGTCGCCGACGCGTACGGGGGTGTCTTCGTCGGTGAGGTGTGGCTGCCCGACGCCGAGCGCTTCGCGCGCTATCTGCGGCCCGACGAACTGCACACCGCTTTCAACTTCAACTTCCTGTCCTGCCCGTGGGAGGCGGACCGGCTGCGCCGCACCATCGACGACACCCTGGCCGAGCACGCCCCGGTCGGCGCCCCGGCCACCTGGGTGCTCTGCAACCACGACGTGACCCGCACGGTGACCCGGTACGGCCGTGCGGACACCGGCTTCGACTTCGCGAAGAAGGCCTTCGGCACCCCGACCGACCTCGCCCTGGGCACCCGGCGCGCACGGGCCGCCGCGCTGCTGACGCTGGCGCTGCCCGGCTCCGTCTACCTCTACCAGGGAGAGGAACTCGGCCTGCCCGAGGCGGACATCCCGCGCGAGCGGATACAGGACCCGATGCACTTCCGCTCCGGAGGCGTCGATCCGGGCCGGGACGGCTGCCGGGTACCGCTTCCGTGGGCCGCCGACGCGCCGTACTGCGGGTTCGGCTCGGAGACAGAGCCCTGGCTGCCGCAGCCGGAGGGCTGGTCGGCGTACGCGGCGGACCGCCAGGCCGCCGACCCGGAGTCGATGCTCTCGCTCTACCGCCGGGCCCTCGGCCTGCGACGGTCCACGCCGGGGTTCGGCGACGGCGGCCTGGACTGGCTGCCCGCGCCGGACGGTGTCCTCGCGTTCCGGCGCGCGGGCGGCCCGGTGTGCGTCGTCAACCTGTCCGCGGCGCCGGTCGAGCTGCCCGCGCACAGCGCCGTCCTGCTCGTCAGCGGGCCGCTGGACGAGGCTGGCCGGCTGCCCACGGACACGGCGGTGTGGCTGCGCGCCTGAGCCGTCGCCGGGCGGACCCCCTGCCGGCTCGGACGCCGAAGGGGGGTCCGCCGTCGCCGGTCGCCCCGTGGCAGGGCAGAATCAGGACAGGAGGCCGTGGGAGGAGGCGACGCGTGCGGGAACGAGCGTGGCTGGGCGGGCTGCGCCGCCCCCCGAATCCCCTGGTGAGCGGGCACCGGGCGGCACGGGGCGCGCTGCGGTCGATGTCGGAGGCGCTCGGCGCCCGCCGCCGCCTGGCCTGGCTGAACGCCGCGGACCTGAGCATCGGCACCACGCTGGACGTGCGGCGCACGGCGGAGGAGCTGGCCGACTTCACCGTGCCCGGGCTGGCCGACGGTGCCGCCGTGGACCTGCTGGACTCGGTGCTGCGGTTCCAGGAGGGCGACCGGGTCACGGGAGGCGAGGCACCGCGGCTCAGGGCGATGGCGGTGTCGGAGGTCGAGGGCCTGAACCTGGCGCCCGATCCCGTCGGCGAGCTGTCGGTGCACACCGCCGACCGGCTGGGGCAGCGGTGCCTCACCACCCGCAGGCCGGTGCTGGTGTCCCGGATGACGCGCGCCGACTTCGCCGTGATCGCCCCCTCGCGCGAGTCGTCGGACATCATGCGCCGGGCGGGCGTCCACTCCTACCTGGCGGTGCCGCTGATCGCCCGCGGGGTGCTGCTGGGGCTCGCCGACTTCGTCCGGGCCGGGCATCGGGCGCCGTTCAACCGGACCGACGTGGCCCTGGCCATGGAGCTGGCGTCCAAGGCCGCCGTCTGCATCGACAACGCCCGCCTCTACGGGCGCGAGCGCGACCACGTGGTGACTCTCCAGCGGGCGCTGCTCCCCCGGTCCAGTCCGAGCACCCCGGGTCTGGACGTGACCTCGTGCTACGACCCGGCCGCCGATCCGGCCGCGGTGGGCGGCGACTGGTTCGACGTGGTCGCGCTGCCCAGCGGCCGCACCGCGCTGATGGTGGGCGACGTGATGGGGCGCGGGCTGGCCGCCGCCGCGACCATGGGGCGGCTGCGCACGGTGGCCCGGACCCTGATGGCGCTGGACATCGCGCCCGAGCGGCTGCTGGCCCGGCTCGACCTGGCCGCCCGCGACCTGGAGGAGGACCAGGTCGCCACCTGTCTGTGCGCGGTCTACGACCCGTACGGCAGCACCTACCGCATCGCCAGCGCCGGGCACCCGCCGCCGCTGCTGACCGGGCCGGACGGCGCGGTGTCGTTCCTGGACGTGCCCGCGGGGGCGCCGCTGGGGACGGGGGTGATCCCGTACGACCCGGTCGAGCGCCCGGTGCCCGAACGGAGCCGGCTGACGCTGTACACGGACGGGCTGATCAGGTCGCGCACGGCCGACCTGGGCACCCAGCTGGAGCGGCTGCGCGAGGCGGTGGGCGGCGGCGTGCCCGAGGACGGCACCGAGTGCCGGGCGGTGGCCGAGCGGGTCGGCGGCGACCGGTCGGACGACGCGATCGTCCTGGCCGCGTTCGCCCGGCCGCTCGGTCCGGACTGCGACGTGTACGTGCGGGCGCTGCCGCCGGACGGCAAGGCCGCCGGGCAGGCCCGTACGGCGGTGCGCGAGCAGTTGGAGCGGTGGGGCCTGGACGAACTGGTCGACACCACGGAGCTGGTGGTCAGCGAGCTGGTCGGCAACGCCCTGCGGTACGGGAACGCCCCCGGGGAGCTGCGGCTGCTGCGGCACGAGCGGCTGTCCGTGGAGGTCTCCGACTCCGGCCCCGACCTGCCGCAGATCCAGCACGCGGACGTGAGCGACGAGAGCGGGCGCGGTCTCCAGCTGATCAACATGATGTGCCGGCGCTGGGGGTCGTGCCGCACGCCCGACGGGAAGGTGGTCTGGGCGGAGCAGGACCTGCCGGTGCGGGCCGGGGCGCCCGGCCCGCAGTAGCGTCCCCGCGGCCGGCCTAGGCGGCCTTGTCGAGGGCCGGGCGCTCGAACTGGGTGCGGTGCAGTTGGGCGTAGCGGCCGTCGACCGCGAGGAGTTCCTCGTGGGTGCCGCTCTCGACGATGCGGCCGGCTTCGACGACCAGGATGCGGTCGGCGGCCCGGACCGTGGACAGCCGGTGCGCGATCACCACGGCCGTCCGGCCCTGGAGGGCTTCGGTGAGGGCTTCCTGGACGGCCGCCTCGGAGGTGTTGTCGAGGTGGGCGGTGGCCTCGTCGAGGATGACGACGCGCTGGCGGGCCAGCAGCAGCCGGGCGATGGTCATGCGCTGGCGTTCGCCGCCGGAGAGCCGGTAGCCGCGCTCGCCGACCACGGTGTCGAGCCCGTCCGGCAGGGACCGTACGAGGTCGGCCAGGCGGGCCCGGCGCAGCGCCTCCCACAGCTCGCCCTCGGTGGCGTCCGGCCGGGCGAGGAGCAGGTTGGCCCGGACGGTGTCGTGGAAGAGGTGGCCGTCCTGGGTGACCATGCCGACGGTGTCGCGCAGCGACCGCGCGCTCAGCTCGCGCACGTCGACGCCGCCGACGCGGACGGTGCCGCCGTCGGTGTCGTACAGGCGCGGCAGCAGCTGGGCGATGGTGGACTTGCCGGCGCCGGACGAGCCGACGAGGGCGATCGTCTGGCCCGGTTCGGCGCGGAAGGAGAGGCCGTGCAGGACCTCTTCGCCGCCGCGGGTGTCCAGGGAGGCCACCTCTTCGAGGGAGGCCAGGGAGACCTTGTCGGCGGACGGGTAGCCGAAGCGGACGTCGTCGAACTCGACGGCTACCGGGCCGTCGGGGACCGGGCGGGCGTCGGTCTTCTCGTCGATGAGCGGGGTCAGGTCGAGGACCTCGAAGACCCGCTCGAAGCTGACGAGGGCGCTCATGACCTCGACGCGGGCCCCGGCGAGCGCGGTGAGCGGGGCGTACAGGCGGGTCAGCAGCAGGGCCAGCGCCACGACGGCTCCCGCGTCCAGGGTGCCGCGCAGGGCGAAGTAGCCGCCGAGGCCGTAGACGAGGGCGAGGGCGAGTGCGGAGACCAGGGTGAGCGCGGTGATGAAGGCGGCCTGGGCGGTGGCGGTGCGCACGCCGATGTCGGCGACGCGGCGGGCCCGGTCGGCGAACTCGGCGGACTCCTCCTCGGGGCGGCCGAACAGCTTGATCAGGGTGGCGCCGGGGGCCGAGAAGCGCTCGGTCATGCGGGTGCCCATGGCGGCGTTGAGGGCGGCGGCCTCGCGCTGCATGCGGGCCATGCGGCGGCCCATCCGGCGCGCCGGGAGCACGAACACCGGGAGCAGCACCAGGGCGAGCAGGGTGATCTGCCAGGACAGGGTCAGCATCACCGCGAGGGTGAGCAGCAGGGTGACCACGTTGCTGACCACGCCGGAGAGGGTGTTGCTGAAGGCGCGCTGGGCGCCGATGACGTCGTTGTTGAGACGGGAGACGAGTGCTCCCGTACGAGTACGTGTGAAGAACGCGACCGGCATGCGCTGCACATGATCGAACACGGCCGTCCGCAGATCGAGGATGAGTCCCTCCCCGAGCGTCGCAGAGAGCCTGCGGGAGAGGATGCCGAGCACCGCCTCCGCGACGGCGATGAGCGCGATGAGCAGGGCGAGGCGCACGACCGTGCCCTCGTCGCCGTCCGACACGATCGCGTCGACGACCTTTCCGGCCAGAACGGGGGTGGCGACGGCGAGCAGTGCGGTCGCCACCCCGAGCAGCACGAAGCGGACGATGCGGTGGCGGTGCGGGCGGGCGAACGCGCCGATGCGGCGCAGCGTGGCGCGGGCGAAGGGACGGCGCTCGTCTTTGGCGTTCATGACGCTGTACAGCTGCGTCCACGCCGTGGTCTCCATACTCATGCCGATGACCGTAGAACCTCGACCAACGTTGAGGTCAAGGCGGCACGGTCCGCGGTCCGTAAGCCGGAATCCGCGCGTCGGCCACCCGTAGTTGACGCGCCCGGGGGAATGTTCTGTGCTGTGACGACCGCGGTTCGAGTCTCCGAGAAGCCACTTCTGCACCGTGTCCCGGTGCGAAGGGTCCTGTGTGTGCTCCCGCTGCTCCTGGTGGGCGTGGTCGCGGTGCGGCACCGGTCCGTGCTGGCCGACGGCTTCGGCCAGCTCGCCACGGCCCGGTGGCCCTGGCTGCTGGCCGCGGCCGGCGCGACCTGTCTGACCTGGGTCGCCGCCGCCTGCACCCGGCAGGGCGCGGTGGTGGAGCGGCTGCCCGCGGGGCGGCTGCTGGCCACCCAGTTCGCGGCCGGCGCGGCCAACCACCTGCTGCCGACCGGGCTGGGTGCGAGCGCGGTGAACCTGCGGTTCATGACGGTGTGCGGGCTGCCGCTGGCCCGTTCCTCGGCCGCCCTCGCGCTCTACCTGCTGGCGGAGAGCGTCGGCCGCCTCGCCGTACTGGGCGCCCTGCTGATCGCGTTCCCCGGCGCACTGCGGCTGGGCGGCCTGCTGCCCGCGGGGGCCGTGGGGCCGCTGCTGGTGGTCGCCTGCGCGGTCCCGGTCGTGGCGGCGGTGGTGCTGGCGCTGCTGCCGCGGCTGCGCGGGGCGCTGCTCTCCTTCCTGCGGACGGCACTGGGCGAGGCCCGGTCGGTGCACGCCCGGCCGGCTCGCGCGCTGGCGCTGTGGGGCGGCGCGCTGGCGTTCCCCGCGTTGCAGGCCTCGGCACTGGTGCTGGTGGGCCGGTCGCTGGGACTGACGCTGCCCGCCGGGCACATGGCCGTGGCGTACCTCGCGGCGACGGTCGCGGTGGCGCTGGTGCCCACGCCGGGCGGCCTCGGTTCGGTCGAGGCGGCGCTGGTCGTGGCGCTGGTGGCGGCGGGCGGGCCGGCGGCCGTGGCCACGGCGGTGGTCCTGGCGTTCAGGCTGCTGACGGTGTGGCTGCCGCTGCTGCCGGGGGCGCTGACGCTGGCGGCGCTGGTGCGGATGCGGGTCATCTGAGCGGCGGTCCGGCGGGTCGTCCCGGGTGCGGTCGGGCGACGGTGACGTGGACCGGCCCGCCCCGGGGGTCGACCCGGTGCGTCCAGCGTGCCGTCAGCTTCAGCGGGCGGTGCGGGACGGCGGTGGTGAGGGGGAACCGCTCGCGGTGCAGGGGGCGGCCGTCCTGGGTGACGTACAGGGTGGGGCGGGGCAGCGGGACCGCGGTGCGCAGGAGGTAGGGGAGGCGGTCGTCGGGGGTGACGCGGTTGGGGGTGATGCGGAGCAGGGGCGGGCCGGCGAGGAGGGGGACGCCGCCGGGCCAGTTCGGGTCCGCCGGGCCCGTGCCGTCCTGGAGCCACTCGCGTACGGCGGTCGCGGCGTGCGCGCCCTCGCGGGCCGCCGTGGCCGCGCTCTCGACGGCGTGCAGCACGCTGCCGACCGCGAAGACGCCGGGCCGTGAGGTGCGCAGGGCACCGTCCACGGCGGGGCCGCGGGTGCCGGGGTCCAGGGTCAGCGCGGCGCGCCGGGCGAGTTCGTGGTCAGGGACGAAGTCGCCGGTGAACACGACGGTGTCGCAGGGCAGCACGGTGGTACGGCCGTCGCGGTGGCGTACCCGCACGCCCGACAGGCGCCCGCGGCCGAGGAGTTCGGTGACCGTGGTGCCGGTGAGCACGGGGGTGCGGTGCCGCAGCCGGGCCGGCCGGGCCCACCAGGGGGCGGCGGGGGCCCGGGGCAGCTCCGTGACCAGCGCGAGGACCTCCGCTCCGGCGGTCCGTACGGTGTCGGCGGCGGCGTGGGAGACGCCCTCGGCGCCGACGATCACCGCGCGGGTGCCGATGTGCTGCCCGTACAGGTGGACCGCCTGCTGGAGTTCGCCGGTGGTGTACACGCCGGCCGGGCGGGTGCCGGGGACGAGGCGGGCGGCGCGGGGGCGTTCGCGGGCGCCGGTGGCCAGGACCACCGCGCGGGCGGCGAGGGTTTCGGCGCCCTGGGGTCCCACGGTGGTCAGCGCGCGCGGGCCCGCCCAGTCGAGGGCGGTGACGCCGGTGCGCAGCTCGGCTCCGGCGCGGGCGGCCGCATCGGCGAGGAGGCGGGCGTGGGCCGGGCCGGTCAGCGCGTGCGGCAGGTCGCCGAAGCCCCGGTGGGCGCAGTGTCTGGGCACTCCCCCGGGCGACTGCTCGCACTCCAGGACCACGACGCGGGCGCCGGTCCGCGCGAGCCGGGCGGCGGCGGTGAGCCCGGCGGGCCCGGCTCCCACCACCAGGACGTCGACCTGTCGGCTCGTCACCCCTGCGCCTCCTCGAACAGTGCCCGTACCGCCGCCCCGCAGTAGAAGCCCTGGCAGCGGCCCGCCCGGGCCCGGGTGCGGCGGCGCAGTCCGTCCAGGGAGCGGGGCGGGACCGGCCCGGCGAGGGCGTCGCGGATCTCGCCGCGGGAGACGCGTTCGCAGTGGCAGACCAGGGTGCCGTACTCCGGGTCGGCGGCGACCAGGTCGGGCCGCTGGTGGGGGCGGGGGAAGGCCTCGCCGAGGTTCGGCATCCGGACCGGTTCGAGCGGGCGCCGGGCGCCGAGGTGGAGGCCGGTGTCCGCGAGGAGGCCTGTGACGTGCGCGGCGATGGCCAGGGAGGCGGTGAGGCCGGTGGAGCGGATGCCGCCGACGGTGACGTAGCCCTGGTGGGGGTGGGCGGCGATCCGGTAGTCGTCGTGCTCGGTGGCGGCGCGCAGGCCCGCGTAGACGGCGGTGACCTCCTCCTCCAGCAGGGCGGGGAGGATGCGGCGGCCCTGTTCGCGCAGGCGCCGCAGCCCCTCGGCCGTCGAGCCGGTGTCGCCCTTGTCGTCCAGGTCCTCGGCGGTGGGGCCGAGCAGGACGTTGCCGTAGACGGTGGGGGCGACCAGGACGCCCTTGCCGAGGGCGGTGGGGACGGGCAGCAGGATGTGCCGGACCAGGGCGCGGGCGAACTTGTCGTGGACGACCAGCTGGCCCCGGCGCGGGGTGACGGTGAAGTCGTCGTGGCCGAGGCTGCGGTCGAGGGTGTCGGCGTGCAGTCCGGCGGCGTTGACGAGCCGCCGGGCGTGCAGGGGGCCGCGCGGGGTGTCCAGCCGGTGGACGCCGTCCGCGTGACCGGCGTGCGTGACGGGCGCGTCGAGGTGCAGGTCGACCCCGGCGCGGACCGCCTGGGTGGCGTACGCCAGGGTCGTCGTCCACGGGCAGATGATGCTCTCGCCGGGTACGTGCAGCGCGCCGAGCGCGCCGGGGCCGAGGCGGGGCTCGCGGGCGTAGAGGTCGGCGGCGCCGAGGACGCGGGTGTCGTGGCAGTCGTTGCGGCGGGCCTTCTCGGCGAGGCGGGGCAGCGCCGCGAGCTGCTCCTCGTCCCAGGCGACGAGCAGGGCGCCGACGCGTTCGACGGGGATGCCCGACTCGGCGGCGTACGCGGCGAGTTCGCGGGAGCCCTCGCGCACGAGCCGGGCCTCCAGCGAGCCGGGCACGGCGTCGAACCCGGTGTGCAGGATGGCGGTGTTCGCCTTGGAGGTGCCCTGCCCCACGTCGTCCCGCGCCTCGACCAGGGCGACGCGCAGCCCCGGGTGGTGTGCGAGCCGCCGGGCGATGGCGCACCCCACGACCCCGGCCCCGACGATCGCCACGTCGTACGGCTCGACGGGCGGCGCTCCCGACCCCGACCCGGTGACGGTCACGCGGGGCCCCCGGCGAGCAGCGCGGTGACCGCCTCGCGGAAGCGGGTGCGGCGCTCGGTGGCCTCGTCGGTGGTGATGCGGGGCTCGTACACGGAGGTGGGTCCGGCGACGGGGAGCGCCTCGGCCAGGGTGCGGGACGGGTCCGCGCCGAGCCGGGCGAGGGTGCCGACGCCGAGCGCGGTGGCGTCCGGCAGCGCGGACACCTCGACGGGGCGTTGCAGCAGGTCGGCCTGGGTCTGCATGAGGAGCGCGGAGCGGGTGAGGCCGCCGTCGACGCGCAGCACCGTCAGCGGGGTGCCGAGGTCGGCCGCGGCGGCGTCGGCGAGTTCGGCGACCTGGGCGGCGAGGCCCTCGCACAGGGCGCGCACCAGGTGCCCGGGGGCGGTGTCCAGGCCGAGGCCGGTGAGCGAGCCGCGCAGGTCGCCGCGCCACCAGGGGGCGGCCAGCCCGGCCAGTGCCGGGACGAAGGTGACGCCGCCGGTGTCGGGAACCGTGGCGCCGACGGGGTCGAGGTCGGCCGCGCCGGTGATGACGCCGAGGCCGGTGAGCCACCGTACGGCGGAGGCGGCCGTGTACACCTGGCCGTCCAGGCAGTGGTCGGTGCGGCCGCCGAGCCGCCAGGCGACGCAGGCGGCCAGGCCAGAGGCGCCCCGGCGCGGTGTGCCGCCGGTGTGGGCGAGCAGGAAGGCGCCGGTGCCGTAGGTGCACTTGGCGGTGCCGGGTTCGGTGACGCGCTGGGCGAGCAGCGCGGCCTGCTGGTCGACGGCGAGTCCGGTGAGCGGGAGTTCGGGTCCGAAGGCCCGCGTGGTGCCGACGTGGGCGGCGTTGTCCACGACGGCCGGGAGCCGTTCGCCGGTCAGGCCGTACAGCTCCAGGGCGCGCGGCGACCACTCGGCGCGGTCGAGGTCGAGGAGCTGGGTGCGGGAGGCGGTCGCGGCGTCCGTGACGTGGGCGCCGGTGAGTCGGTGGACCAGCCAGCTGTCGGAGGTGGTGACCCGTCCCTCGCGGGTGAGGTGCCGTCGTATCCAGGCCATTTTCGGCGCGGCGAAGTACGGGTCCAGGGGCAGTCCGGTGAGGTGGCGCAGTTCGTCCGCGTGGTCGTCGAGTTCGGCGCAGAGGGCGGCCGCCCGGCGGTCCTGCCAGACCAGTGCGCCGGTGAGCGGGCGGCCGGTGTCCGGGTCCCAGGCGAGCACCGTCTCGCCCTGGTTGGCCAGGCCCAGCGCGGTGACCGGCTCGCCGGCGTCGGCGAGCGCCCGGCGCCCGGCGTCGACCACCGAGCCGTACAGCTCCTCCGGGTCCGCCTCGACCAGGCCGCCGGGCAGGTACCGGGGCCGGACCTCGGCGAATCCGGTGCCGACGACGCCCCGTTCGGGGCAGATCACCAGCGCCTTGGTGCCGGAGGTGCCCTGGTCGACGGCGAGTACCGCGTCCGGCATCCGCACCTCCCGGCTCCCGCGCCGACGGCCTCGGCGATCACTGCGTGCCAGCCTGCCCGCCCGGACACACCGCGTCAAGGGTGACTGACTGTCAGTCAGTTCCCCCTGGTGACAACGGTTTTGCGCCGCTGTGGCAAAAGCGAACAGAGGCGGAACCTCCGCCTCTATAGTGTGCGCCGACCGCTCGACCACCGCACCGCCGCCCCCGGGGAGGGCTGTTTGTCACGCCATGCTGCCGTAGGGTCCGTTCCGCTCCTCGCAGCGGACGTGTGATGGCCAGAGACGGAGCACAGCCCGCCTACGACCCCGCCGGCCACGACACCGCGCTGCGCTCCGCCCTCCAGGAGGTGCGGGCCGGTCGCTGGATGTCGATGCGCATCCTGCTGGAGCAGACCGGCTCCTGGTCGCAGTGGACGCGCCGCACCCAGGTGCTGGCCGCCTCGGCGGCCGGTACGGACGTGGTGCGCGCCTGGCTCGCGGAGGAGCCGCACAGTGCGGCGGCCGCGGTGATGCACGCCCGGGTGGTCGTGGAGCGGGCGCTGCGGGCCTACCGCGAGGACCACGCCCGCACGCGCGAGCTGTGGCTCCAGGCCTGGCACGCCTGCGACGCGGCGACCCGGGCCGCGCCCCACGACCCGGTGCCGTGGGTGTGTCTGCTGGCGCTGGCCCGGCTGGACGAGGGGCAGCGCTGGGAGGAGCACCGGATGGCGCCGCCGGAGCCGATGCTGCCGCCGGGGCCGTGGGGGCTGCTCGCCGAGGCCGGCAGGCGCGACCCCTACAACCGGGAGGCCCACCACCGCATGCTGCAGTTCCTGTATCCGCACGGCGGCTCCGAACGCCTGGCCCGGGCGGCCGGGTTCGCGCACTGGGCGGCCGGATCGGCACCACCCGGATCGGCGCTGCACGTGCTGCCGCTGTACGTGCGGGTGGAGCGCTACCGGCGCTCGGGCGCGCGGGAGGCGGCACTGGATCTGCACTGGGTGGCGGAGGACGCCGCCCGTGAGGCCCGGCAGGCGTTCGACTCCTGGTTCACGCTCTCCGCGCCGGACGAGCGGTCCCTGCCGGACCTGAACCACCTGGCCCACGCGCTGTGGGGCGCCCTCCGGTTCCGGGAGGCGAACCAGGTGTTCGACGCGCTCGGCCCCTACTGGACGCCGCTGCCCTGGGCCTGCCGGGCCCCGGGCGACGGTTCGGCCGGGCGGGCGGTGGAGGTGTTCCTCCAGGCCCGCACGCGCAGCCGTTCGGCCGCCCGTGGCCGCGGCCACGGCCGACGGCGCCCCTGACCCCCCACCCTTCAGTCCCCGGAGGTTTGCCATGTCCCGCCCCTCTGAACCGTCGGCCACCGATGAGGAACAGCGTCTGCGCGAACTCGGCTACCGGCCGGTGCTGGCCCGCCGCATGGGCGGCTTCGGCAACTTCGCGATCAGCTTCTCGGTGATCTCGATCCTCTCCGGCTGCATGACCCTGTACGGCTTCGGCATGGGCACCGGCGGCCCCGCCGTGATGCTGTGGGGGTGGGCGGGCGTCGGCCTGTTCGTGCTGTGCGTCGGGATGGCGCTGGCCGAGGTCACCAGCGCGTATCCGACGTCGGGCGCGCTGTACTACATGGCCGACCGGCTCGGCGGCCGGCGCTGGGGCTGGTACACCGGCTGGCTGAACCTGCTGGGGCTGCTCGGCGCGATCGCCGGCATCGACTACGGGGCGGCACTGTTCACGGGCGCGTTCCTGAACCTCCAGTGGGGTTTCGAGCCGACGCCGGAGAAGACGATGCTGATCTTCGTCGTGATCCTGCTGCTGCACGCCACCCTCAACCTCTTCGGCGTACGGCTGGTCAGCGTGCTCAACTCGGTCAGCGTGTGGTGGCACCTGGCCGGTGTGGCGCTGATCGTCGGCGCCCTGGTGATCGTCCCCGACCACCACCAGTCGCCGTCCTTCGTCTTCACCGAGTTCGTCAACGACACCGGCTGGGAGAACCCGCTGTACGTGGCCGCGATCGGCCTGCTGCTCGCGCAGTACACCTTCTCCGGCTACGACGCCTCCGCCCACCTGTCCGAGGAGACCTCGAACGCCTCGGTGTCGGCGGCGCGCGGCATCGTGCGGGCCATCTGGGTGTCGTGGCTGGCGGGCTTCGTACTGCTGGCCGGACTGACCTTCGCCATCCAGGACTACGACGCGACGCGGGACACCGCGACCGGGGTGCCGCCCGCGCAGATCCTCCTCGACGGCCTCGGCACGGACGGCGCGAGCGCGCTGCTCCTCGTGGTGATCGTGGCGCAGTTGTTCTGCGGCAACGCCGAGGTGGCCGCCGCCAGCCGGATGGTGTTCGCGTTCAGCCGGGACGGCGCCCTGCCCGGCTCGTCGCTGTGGCGCAAGGTCTCCGCCCGCACCCAGACCCCGGTCGCCGCGGTGTGGCTGTCGGTGACGGTGGCCTGCCTGCTGGCGCTGCCGTCCCTGTACTCCGCGACCGCGTACGGCGCGGTGACCGCCATCAACGTCATCGGCATCACCCCGGCGTACGCCATCCCGGTGCTGCTGCGGCTGCGGGCCGGCGACCGGTTCACGCCGGGGCCCTGGAACCTGGGCCGGTGGAGCAGGCCCATCGGGTGGGTCGCGGTGGTGTGGGTGGCGTTGGTCACCGTGCTGTTCTGCCTCCCCCAGTCGTCCCCGGTGACGGTCGACACGATGAACTACGCCGCCGTCGCCCTGGTCGTCGTACTGGTTTTGGCCACGGTGTGGTGGTTCGTCGCCCGCCGTTCGTACGGCACGCCGACGACCGCGGCCTACGGCGACGACCGTGAGCAGGCGGAACTCGCCGAGGGCATCGTCTGAAACGCCCCGATCCGCCCTCCGGCACGGGTACGGAACACCGCCCGGGATACGGCAGGATGATCCCTCGCGCCGGTCGAACTGCCTTGCGGTTCGGCCTGATCGCGCATCCCCGACATCCCGTAGTCATTCCGTTGGAGGCGGCCGGTGACCGAGGACCTGACGATGGATCATCTGCTGCCCGCCGGCATCGCGCTGGGGGCGGGTCTGCTGGGCGCGTTCCTGCTGCGCGTGCTGCTGCGCTGGCTGGCCGGCCATGCCGGGCGCACCCGCTGGGGCGGCGACGACGTGATCGTGGCCGCGCTGCGCACGATGGCACCGTGGGCGGCGGTCGCGGCCGGGGTGGCCGGTGCGGCGGCGGCGCTGCCGCTGACGCGCACGGTGCAGCACAGCGTCAACCAAGTGCTGCAAGTGCTGCTGATCTTCGTGGCGACGGTGACGGCGGCCCGGGTGGTCGCCGGTCTGGTGCGGACGGTGACCGTGTCCCGCTCCGGGGTCGCCGGGTCGGCCACGATCTTCGTCAACATCACCCGGATCCTCGTGCTGGCCATCGGCTTCCTGGTGATGCTGCAGACGCTGGGCGTCTCCATCGCGCCCATGCTCACCGCCCTGGGCGTGGGCGGTCTGGCGGTCGCGCTGGCCCTCCAGGACACGCTGGCCAACCTCTTCGCGGGCATCCACATCCTCGCCTCCAAGACCGTGCAGCCGGGCGACTACATCCAGCTCAGCAGCGGCGAGGAGGGCTACGTCGAGGACATCAACTGGCGCCAGACCACCGTGCGCGAGCTGTCCAACAACCTGGTGGTGATCCCGAACGGGCAGCTCGCGAAGTCGAACATGACCAACTTCATGCGGCCCGAGCAGCGGCTGACGGTCCTGGTCCAGGTCGGGGTGTCCTACGACAGTGACCTGGACCACGTGGAGCGGGTGACGACCGAGGTGATCTCCGAGGTGATGACGGAGGTCGGCGGCGCGGTGCCGGAGCACGAGCCGGCGATCCGCTTCCACACCTTCGGCGACTCGCGGATCGGTTTCACGGTGATCCTGGGCGTGGGCGAGTTCAGCGACCAGTACCGGATCAAGCACGAGTTCATCAAGCGGCTGCACCGGCGCTACCGCGCGGAGGGCATCCGGATCCCGTCGCCCGCGCGGACGGTCGCGCTCCAGCAGGGGACCGTGGTCCTGCCGCAGCAGCGGGCGGGCGAGGACGTCGTCCCGCTCGCCTGAGCGCGGCGTGGCCGGAATCTCCCCGCGACCCCTGTCGAGCCGAGGTCGATCACGAGATATCTTGATGTCGAGCAATGTTGCAGACGTGGAGCGGAGCACCCGGTGACTGACTCGACCATCATCTATACACACACTGACGAGGCCCCGGCCCTGGCGACGTATTCGTTCCTGCCGGTGGTCCGGGCGTATGCCTCGCAGGCGGGTGTCGCGGTCGAGACCCGCGACATCTCGCTGGCCGGCCGCATCATCGCCCTGTTCCCGGAGTACCTCGCCGAGGACCAGCGCATCCCGGACGCCCTCACGGAGCTGGGCGAGCTCGCCAAGACGCCCGCCGCCAACATCATCAAGCTGCCGAACATCTCGGCGTCCATCCCGCAGCTCAAGGCCGCGATCGCCGAGCTGCAGGGCCAGGGCTACGCGCTGCCGGCCTACCCGGACGACCCGAAGACCGACGAGGAGCGCGACGTCCGCGCCCGCTACGACAAGGTCAAGGGCTCCGCGGTCAACCCGGTCCTGCGCGAGGGCAACTCCGACCGCCGCGCCCCGGCGTCGGTGAAGAACTACGCCAAGACGCACCCGCACCGCATGGGCGCCTGGACCGGCGAGTCCAAGACCAACGTGGCGACCATGGGCGAGAACGACTTCCGGTCCACCGAGAAGTCCGCGGTGATCGCCGAGGACGGCACCCTGCGCATCGAGCTGGTCGGCGACGACGGCACCACCACGGTGCTGCGCGAGTCGGTACCGGTGAAGAAGGACGAGGTCGTCGACGCCTCCGTGCTGCGCGTCGCCGCGCTGCGCGAGTTCCTCACCGCGCAGATCGCCCGCGCCAAGGCCGAGGGCGTCCTGTTCTCGGTGCACCTGAAGGCCACGATGATGAAGGTCTCCGACCCGATCATCTTCGGCCACGTGGTCCGCGCCTTCTTCCCGAAGACCTTCGCCCAGTACGGCGACGTGCTGGCCAAGGCCGGCCTCACCCCGAACGACGGCCTCGGCGGCATCTACAAGGGCCTGGAGTCCCTGCCCGAGGGCGCCGAGATCAAGGCGTCCTTCGACGCCGAGCTGGCCGAGGGCCCGGAGCTGGCCATGGTCGACTCCGACAAGGGCATCACCAACCTGCACGTGCCCTCGGACGTCATCGTCGACGCCTCGATGCCGGCCATGATCCGCACCTCCGGCCACATGTGGGGCCCCGACGGCCAGGAGGCCGACACCCTCGCGGTCCTGCCGGACAGCAGCTACGCCGGGGTCTACCAGGTCGTCATCGACGACTGCCGCGCCAACGGCGCCTTCGACCCGTCGACGATGGGCACCGTCCCGAACGTCGGCCTCATGGCGCAGAAGGCCGAGGAGTACGGCAGCCACGACAAGACCTTCGAGATCCCGGCCACGGGCACGGTCCGCCTGGTCGACCAGCACGGCAACGCCGTCCTGGAGCAGACTGTCTCCGCCGGTGACATCTTCCGCGCCTGCCAGGCCAAGGACGCCCCGATCCGCGACTGGGTCAAGCTCGCCGTGACCCGCGCCCGCGCGACCGGCGACCCGGCCGTGTTCTGGCTGGACGAGGACCGCGCCCACGACGCGCAGCTCATCGCCAAGGTCGAGCAGTACCTGGCCGAGCACGACACCGAGGGCCTGGACATCCGGATCATGTCCCCCGTCGAGGCGACCAAGCTGTCGGTGGAGCGCATCCGCCGCGGCGAGAACACCATCTCGGTGACCGGCAACGTGCTGCGCGACTACCTCACCGACCTGTTCCCGATCCTGGAGCTGGGCACCAGCGCCAAGATGCTCTCGGTCGTCCCGCTGATGGCGGGCGGTGGCCTCTTCGAGACCGGCGCCGGCGGCTCCGCCCCCAAGCACGTGCAGCAGCTGGTCAGGGAGGACTACCTGCGCTGGGACTCGCTCGGCGAGTTCTTCGCCCTGGTGCCGTCCCTGGAGCAGTACGCCGAGGCCACCGGCAACACCCGGGCCAAGGTCCTCGCGGACGCCCTCGACCGCGCCACGGCGACCTTCCTCAACGAGGACAAGTCCCCGACCCGCCGCGTCGGCGGCATCGACAACCGCGGCAGCCACTTCTACCTGTCCCTGTACTGGGCGCAGGAGCTGGCGAAGCAGACCGACGACGCGGACCTGGCCAAGGCCTTCGCCCCGCTCGCCGAGACGCTCACCGCGAGCGAGCAGAAGATCGTCGAGGAGCTGAACGCCGTACAGGGCAAGCCCGCCGAGATCGGCGGCTACTACCAGCCCGACCCGGCGAAGGCCGCCGCGGTCATGCGCCCGTCGGCCACCTGGAACGAGGCGCTGGCGTCCCTCGCCTGATCCTCCCCAGGCCCGCACGGACCCCCGGCACCCCGTCTCCGCCCCGCGGAGGCGGGGTGCCGCCTCGTCACCACTCCCGTGGGGCGATCAGCTCCTCCGGGTCCGCGTCCGGGAAGCCGTAGGCCACGGCGACGAACCAGAAGGCCTCGCCGATCTCCTCCCGGGCCGTGGTCTCGATCTCGCTGCCCGCCTCCTCGAAGGCCGCCTCCAGCTCGTTGAACTCCTCGGTGGCCGCGTGGGTCAGCGCGTAGAGCTCCGCCGGGCCGGCCGGCCGGTCCGCCTCGACGCGGGCACACAGCCGGAGCAGGATCTCGCGGCCCCGGTCCACCACGTGGTCGGGGAAGTAGTCGTCCTCGTACAGACCCCCCAGAAACCGATGTGCGGTCACCCGCTGATTGGTGATCGGCATGACGCCCCCTGTCCTCGCTGCCCGGCACCGTCCCCGCGATCCTGCCGCACCCCACTGACAACGCCCCGGGAGCCGCCCCGTGACCGACGCCCCGCCCGCCTTCGAGCTGCTGCCGGGCGCCCCGCGCTCCCCCGTGCTGCTGCACGTGCCCCACTCCTCCCGCGAGGTTCCGGCCGACGTCCGGGCCGGCCTCGTCCTGTCCGACGCCGGGCTGGAGCGGGAGCTGGACCACATGACCGACTCGCACACCGCGGAGATCGCCGGGCGGGCCGCCGGGCTGGCCGGTCTCACGCCCTGGCGGTTCGTGAACCGGGTGTCGCGGCTGGTGGTCGACCCGGAGCGGTTCCCCGACGAGCGGGAGGAGATGGCGGCCGTCGGGATGGGCGCCGTGTACACGCGGACGTCGCACCGCGAGGAGCTGCGCCGTGCCGGCACGGCCCCCGCGCCGCTGATCGAGCGGTACTTCCGGCCGTACGCGCGGGCGATGACCGAGGCCGTCGCCGACCGGCTCGCGGCCACCGGCCGGGCCGTGATCGTCGACGTGCACTCCTACCCGGCCGAGCCGCTCCCCTACGAACTGCACGGCGACGGCCCGCGCCCGCCCGTCTGCCTGGGTACCGACGCCTTCCACACGCCGCCCGAGCTGCTCGCCGCGGCCCGGGAGGCGTTCGCCCCCTGCGGGGAGACCGGCCTGGACAGCCCGTTCAGCGGGACGTACGTACCGCTGGACTTCTACGGCACCCGGGGCGAGGTCGGTGCGCTGATGGTGGAGATCCGCCGGGACACCTACATGACGGAGCCGGGCGGTCCGGCCGGTCCGGGGCTGTCCCGGCTCGCCGGGGCGCTGGCGGCGCTCGTCGACGCAGTGTCGGGCTGAGGACGACGGGCCGGTCCGGTCCCACCGGCTGGAGCACTCCCGCGCGACAGCCGGGCGGGTGCGCGGCGAGGGTGGGGGGATGACGCAGGAGACCAGCACGCTCACCGGCCAGTCGCCGCCCCCGGTACGGGACTGGCCCGCCCTCGACCTGGACGGCCCGGAGTTCGACCCGGTCCTCGCCGACCTCATGCGCGAGGGCCCGCTGACCCGCGTCCGGCTCCCGCACGGCGAGGGCTGGGCCTGGCTGGCGACGCGGTACGACGACGTGAAGGCGATCACGAACGACCCGCGCTTCGGACGGGCCGAGGTGACCCGACGTCAGATCACCCGTCTCGCACCGCACTTCAAGCCGCGCCCCGGCTCGCTCGCCTTCGCCGACCAGCCCGACCACAACCGGCTGCGGCGCGCGGTCGCGGGCGCGTTCACCGTCGGCGCCACGAAGCGGCTGCGGCCCCGGGCGCAGGAGATCCTCGACGGGCTGGTGGACGGGATCCTCGCCGAGGGCCCGCCGGCCGACCTGGTCGAGCGGGTCCTGGAGCCCTTCCCGATCGCCGTCGTCAGCGAGGTGATGGGCGTGCCGGCCGCCGACCGGGAGCGGGTGCACTCCTGGACCCGGCAGATCATCTCGACCTCCGGCGGTGCCGAGGCCGCCGAGCGGGCGAAGCAGGGCCTGTACGGGTGGATCACGCAGACCGTCCGGGCCCGGGCCGGCAGCGACGGCACCGACGTGTACGCGATGCTCGGCGCCGCCGTGGGCCGCGGCCAGGTCGGCGAGACGGAGGCCGTCGGGCTCGCGGGGCCGCTGCAGATCGGCGGCGAGGCCGTCACGCACAACGTCGGCCAGATGCTGTACCTGCTGCTCACCCGCCCCGAGCTGATGGCACGGATGCGCGAGCGGCCCGGGGCGCGCGGCTCGGCGCTGGACGAGCTGCTGCGCTGGATCTCGCACCGCACGTCGGTGGGCCTGGCCCGCATCGCCCTGGAGGACGTCGAGGTGCACGGGACGCGCGTCGCCGCCGGTGAGCCGGTGTACGTCTCGTACCTGGCCGCCAACCGCGACCCGGACGTCTTCCCCGACCCGGACCGCATCGGCCTGGACCGCGACCCCAACCCGCACCTGGCGTACGGCAACGGGCACCACTTCTGCACCGGCGCCGTGCTCGCCCGGATGCAGACCGAGCTGCTCGTCGACACGCTCCTCGACCGGCTGCCGGGGCTGCGGCTCGCGGTCCCGGCCGAGCAGGTGGCCTGGCGCCGCAAGACCATGATCAGGGGTCCGCGCACGCTGCCCTGCGCCTGGTAGCCCCGCACACCCGCGTCCGGCGGGCGGCACCCGTCAGGCGCGCAGCCACTCCGTCACGACCACCTCCCGGCCGGTCCGCAGCCGCAGTGCGAACGGACCGGCGGGCGGGGCCTCGCCGGTGAAGCGGCCCATGTCGTCCGCGGTCAGCCGCGCGTGGGCCCGCGGGCCGCTCAGCACCTCGATCCCGGCGGGACCCGGCGGCAGCAGCTGGCCGATCAGGCCGTCCGCGGTCACCTCGACGTCGACGGTCACCGCGTCCGTGCGGAAGGTCAGCATCCGCGGCGGGTCCGTCTCCCCCCTGACCGGGATGCCGTCCACCAGCGAGTCGAAGGTCAGCTCGGCGACGCGGGCGTCCAGGTCGTGCAGCACGAAGGCGTCGACGGCCGTCCGCCGCAGCTCGGCCGGGACCGGGTCCAGGATCGCGGCGGCCTGCCGCAGCTCCTCCTCCAGCAGATCGTCGTGCAGTTCCGCGTCACGCTCGTCGTGCTCGTCGTGCTCGTCGTGCTCGTCGTTGAGATCGCTCATTTGGTCCCCCGTGCCTCCAGCCGGGCCCGCAGCCGGCGCAGACAGCGCTGGCGCATCGGCCCGATGCTGCCCACCGCGATACCCAGCGCGGCGGACACCTCCTGATAACTGGGCGGTGGCGAGGAGATCAGCACCCGCAGCAACTGGCGGCACCGCTCGCCCAGTTCCTCGAACTCCTGCCACAGCAGCCGTACGCGCTCGGTCTGCGCGGCGGCCTCCTCGGAGTCGAGCACCGACTCCTCCGGCGTACGGTCCTCGCTCGGCCGGTCGAGCAGCTGTGGATCGTCGGTCGGCGTCCACCGCTTGGAGGCCTTGAGCAGCTTCAGGCACTCGTGCCGTGCCGTGCTCGCCAGCCAGGAGCCGGTCTTCTCCGGTTCCCTGATCCGCCCCAGATGCTGGGCGAAGCGGAACCAGGCGGTCTGGTACACCTCGTGCGCGTCGGCGTCGGACAGCCCGTGCGACCTGGCCACGGACCACACGAGCGGGCCGAGTCCGTCCACCAGTGACTTCCAGGCCGCCGCGTCCCCGTCGGCCGCCGACTGGACGAGCGCCCCGACATCTGCACGGTCCACGGTCCCACCCCTCGTGTACGACCTGACATCGTACGCCGTGGAGTGGATGGTTCCGACCGCCAGCAGGCCGTTCACGACCCGCCGTCCGACGGATCGACCGGGACCGGGCGCCAGGTGGGCGGCAGCAGCGCGGGCACGTGCGCCCCGCGCACCTCCGCGTACTCGGTGTTGGCCGCGAGCAGTTGCCGGCCGGCCGCGCGCGGGTCGGCCTCCTTGTGCGCCGTCATGCGGGCGGCGACCAGCCCCGCGACCACGGGGGTGGCGAAGGAGGTGCCGCTCCACTGCGCGTGCCCCTCGAACATCACCTGGTCCGGCTTGGCGGGCGCCTCGCCCGGCTCGCTCAGCACCCCGTTGTGCCGGGGGTACTGGCAGGTGCAGGCGTAGGTGAAGCCGAACCGGCAGGCGTCGTAGGTGGAGTGCTGGTAGACGTACGGCACGGGTGTCCCGAAGCCGGTGAGGGCGCTGGTGAGGCGCTCGCCCGGGGCGTAGGCCCGCACCCAGCCGCCGTGGTTGCTGAAGCAGGCGCCGAACTCGCCGTCGGAGCGCAGCGCCCCGATCGACAGCACCGAGTCCTCCCAGCCGGGCAGGGTGGCGTAGGCGGCGGGCCAGAAGGGCGTGGCGCTGGCGTTGTTGCCCGCGGCGGCGACCAGCAGGGTGCGCTGGTCGCGGAGTTCCTCCATGAAGGCGTGGACGCCCAGCAGGCCGTCGGTGCGGCCGTTGGAGGTGCCTGCGGAGAGGCTGAGGACCTCGGGCCAGCCGCCGCGGTCGACGGCCTCGAAGAGCTTCTCGCCCAGCTCCGACTCGAGGATGGCGCCCGCGTCGTTGAGGGTGTTGCTGACGGTCACGTCGGTGTTGGGCGCGACGGCGGCGACCAGCCCGGCGATGAAGGTGCCGTGCCCGACGTACTGGCACAGGACGCCGTCGTCGTCGCACTCCCTGATCTGTGCGTCGCCCTCGGTGTGGGCCAGCAGCGGGTAGGACCGGTAGTCGTGCATGAGGCCGGTGTCGACGACGAGTACGCCGACGGCGGTCCCGGCGTCGTACGGCGCCGTGTCGGCGGCCGGGTTGGGCGGCTCGCTCAGCGGGACGGGCACGGGCTCGTCGCCGGGGCAGGCGTTGACGGCGATGGAGACGACGTGGTTGCGGCTGATCAGCCGGCGGCCCGCGCGGCCCTCCACCGTCCTGAGGGAGCGCAGGGCGTGGGCGACGGTGGGGTCGCCGTCGCGGGCGCCCTCGCCGGGGTCGGCGACCTGGATGCGGGTGATGCCGGTGCGGTTGGACTCCGGGCTCGCCCGGCGCACGTGGTCCGGTGTGAGTCCGGCCATCGTGGTGAAGTGGTCGCGCACGGTGTCCTCGACGAGCCGGGCCTCCTCGCCGTCGCGGGCGAGGACGACGCCCTTCTCGTAGAAGAACTCGGCCGAGTCGTCCGGGCCCATCGCCAGCGGGACGTCCGGCATCGAGCGCTGGATCTGGTCGAACTGCTCGCGGAATCGCTGTGGTGCCATTCTTGTCCTCCACTGTGGCGGTGGCGGTGACGACGGCCGGGGCCCCGGGCCGGACCGCGGGTGTGACCCCTGATGTGACCACGGTGGTGGCAGCGGTCGTCAATCAGAGTCCCGGGGCGGCCGATTGATACAGACTCGAACCTGTGTGGCGTGGTTCCGGAGCACTACCATCCGTGGGGTGACAGCGCGAAACGACTCGGTTCTCGATCTGCTGCCGATGGTGTTCGCCGCCCCGGGCGAAGCGCTGACGCGGGCGGAGGAGTTGCTCGGTGCCGATCCCTCGCCGCTGCACGCCTCGGTCGCCCATCAGGTGATCGGCATCTGGCAGCGGGACTTCGGCGACACCCGGCAGGCCCTGGCCCATCTGCGGCGCGCCCGCGACCTCGCCGCGCGCGCGGACTCGGCCGAGCGGGAGGCGGACGTCCTGGCCACGCTCGGGGTCGCGCTGGTGCACGCCGGGCGTACGCGGGCGGGGCTGGAGGCGTTCGAGCGGGGCGTGGCGCGCGGAAGCGGCCACACGCGCGCGCGGGTGCTGTTCCGGCGGGCCTACGTGTGGTGGGTCCTCGGCCGGCACGGAGAGGCGCTGGAGGACGTACGGCGGGCGATTCCGGTGCTGCGGCAGGCGGACGACGTGATCTGGACGGCGCGGGCGCTGACGCTGCGGGCGACCGTGCACCTGGCGCTGGGCTCGGTGGAGCGGGCGGACGCCGACTTCACCGCGGCGGAGGCGCTGTGGGACACCACGGGCCAGGAGCACGACAAGGCCGACGCGGTGGAGAGCCGGGGTCTGGCCGCCTTCCGGTCGGGTGACGTACCGGCGGCGCTGCGGCTCCTCGACGAGGCGGAGGAGCGGTACGGGAAGCTGGGCACGCCGACGTTCATGCTCACCATCCGGCGCTGCGAGGTGCTGATGGCGGCGGGGCTCGCCACCGAGGCGCTGGCGGAGGCGGACGGGGCCGTGGCGGCGCTGGACGGGATCGGCGGGCAGTCCACCCGCAAGGCGGAGTTGCTGCTGGTGGCCGCGCGGGCCGCCCGGCTGGCGGACGAGCCGCAGACCGCGCTGGCGCGGGCGGCCGTCGCGGTGCGGCTGTTCGCCGGGCAGCGGCGCACCTGGTACGAGACGCACGCCCGGCTGGTGCTGATCGAGGCCCGGGTCGCCACGGGGCGCGGATCGGGCCGGCTGGTCGCGGACGCGGCGGCCGTGGCGGAGCGGCTGGCGGCCTTCGGGGCTCCGGCCGCGCCGGAGGCTTCGCTGCTGGCGGGCCGGATCGCGCTGGACCTCGGCTGGACCGCGGACGCGGAACGGCATCTGACGGTGGCCGCGCGCAGCCGGCACAGCGGGCCGCCGCTGGCCCGGATGACGGGCTGGGCGGCGCAGGCGCTGCGGGCGCGGGCCGCGGGGTCGGCGCGGGGCGTCCTGGAGGCCTGCCGGCGCGGTCTGGACGTCCTCGACGACCACCGGATGACGCTGGGCGCCTCGGAGTTGCGGGCCCGGGCCACCGCACAGGGCGCGGAGCTGGCGGCGCTGGCGCAGCGGGCGTCGCTGGACTCGGGCGGGCCGCGGCGGCTCCTTGGCTGGAGCGAGCGCTGGCGGGCGACGGTGCTGTCGGCGCCGCCGACCCGGCCGCCGGCCGATCCGGTGCTGCTGACCGCCATGACGGCGTTCCGGGAACTGGCCGCCCGCGCGGAGGAGGCCCGCACGGACGGCGGCCGGCCCGCTCCCGCGCTGGAGCGCGAGCAGCGGCGCCTGGAGCGGGAGATCCGCTCCCGCACCCTGCACATGCGGGGCGAGGCACCCGGCGACGGCGACCGGTTCGACGTGGGGCGGCTGCTGCGGCGGCTGGGCGACGAGGTGCGGCTGGTGGAGCTGGCGGTGCTCGACGGGCGCGTGCACGTGCTGCTGTGCGGGCAGGGCCGGGTACGGCGCTTCGAGGCCGGGCTGCTGGCCGAGGCGGAACGGGAGGCCGAGCACGTTCAGGCCGGTCTGCGGCGGCTGGCCCATCCGGGTGCCGAGGCACGGCTGCCCCTGGTGGAGGCGGCCGGTGCCCGTCTGCAGCACCTGCTGCTGGGGCCGGCCGCGGCCCACCTCGGTTCGGGCCCGGTCGTCGTGGTCCCGCCGGGCCGGCTGCACCGGGTGCCGTGGGCGCTGCTGCCCGTACTGCGGGAGCGCGTCCTCAGCGTGTCGCCGTCGGCGGGCAGCTGGCTGCGCGCGAGGGACACCGCTTCCCCGCCCGGCGGCCGCCAGGTCCTGGTCCGCGGCCCCGGCCTGGCGAGCGGCGGCGCCGAGGTGCCGGAACTCGCCGAGCGGTACGCGGGGGCGCGGCCACCGGGGGGCGGACGGGAGCGCGGTGGCCCCGCGGAACCTGCCGGAACGCCTTCAGTGCCGCCCCAAGGCGGGCGGCGCCCGGGGAACCACGGCGAACCGACCGGGCCGCACCAAGTACCACCGCAGGCCGCGCCGGACCGCGGCGACCACGCGCCGTCGGCCGGAACACGCCGAGTGCCCTCGCAGGGCGGTCCCTACCGCGGCGACCGCGGGCGGCCCGCGGGGGCGCTCGCGGTACCGCCACGAGGTGGGTGGGAGCGTGGGGGACGGGGAGAGCCGACCGCGGACGGCGGCGGGAGTCGGGCTTCGCTGCTCGTCGACAGCGCCGGCGGGGCGGTCGTCGGCGAGGAGGCCGTCGGCGGGGCGGCCGACGCCGCTCCGCGGACGCGTCCCGGTGCCCCCGGCGCCGGCGCCGCCGCGCGGGGCAAAACCGTCGTGCTGGAGGGCGACGAGGCACGGGTGCCCGGCGTGTTGCGGGAACTGGACGGGGCCGCGTTGGCGCACATCGCGGCGCACGGGACCTTCCGAGCCGACAGTCCGCTGTTCTCGTCGCTGCGGATGGCCGACGGGCCGCTCATCGTGCACGACTTCGAGCGGCTCGACCGCAGCCCGTACCGGATCATCCTGCCCTGCTGCGACACCGCGCGCTTCGCCTCGGTCGGCGCCGACGAGTTGCTCGGCCTGGTCACCGCGCTGCTGCCGCTGGGCACGGCCGGGGTGGTGGCGTGCACCGCGCCGGTCAACGACGCCGCGGTGGTGCCCCTGATGCTCGCGCTGCACAAGGGGCTGGACACGGGCCTGTCCCTGGCGGAGGCGCTGCGCGACGCGCGGGCCGCGCTGCCGGGCGACGCGGTGCACCAGGCGACGGGGTGGGCCTTCACGGCGTTCGGGGCGGCCTGAGCCCGCCCCGGTACCCGGCCGCCGGGTCAGGCGGGTTGGGGCTCGGGCAGTTCCATGAGCCACGGCAGGGCGCCGCGGTCGCCCGCCCCGAGGCGGGTGTAGGCGCCGTAGAGGTGGTTGCCGACGGTGCGGACGGAGAGGGTCAGCCGCTCCGCGATCTGCCGATTGCTCAGGCCCGCGGCGGCGAGCGTGACGATCTGCCGCTGCCGGGCGGTGAGTTCGCCGAGCACCAGACCGGACAGCGCGGGGGTACGGGCGCCCTGGCAGCGCCGGGCGAGGGCGGCGGCCCGGGTCCGGGAGGTGCGGGCGGCCCTGGGGTCGCGGTGGACGGGGACCGCCTGGGCGCTCGCCTCGGCCGCGAACAGCAGGAATCCGCGCCGCTCCAGCTCCTCGGCGACCCGGTCGAGGGCGGGGCCGTCCTCGCGCGCGAGGGCGTCGGCGTGCGCGGCGAAGACTCCGGTCAGACGGCCCGCCGCCCGCTCGGGCGCGCCCAGCCGGACGGCGTCGTACGGGTCGCCCCGGCCGGCCGTCCGGACCGCCTCGTCGAGGTCGCCGCGTGCGGCTGCCGCCCAGGTGACGGCGGCGGCCTCCGCGCCGACCCGGGCGCCGTCGCCCGACTGCGCGGTGGTCAGGGCGAGTTCGGTGCGGCAGTCCGGGTCGCCGTGGTGGGTCCGCAGGCCCTCGCGGGCCCAGGCCGCGGCCTCGCGCAGCCGTCCGCGCAGCCGCGCGAACCGGGCCCGCAGCGCCGCGTACGAGGTCGGCAGCGGCACTCCCTCGGCGACCAGCCACTCCCCCACGGGGGTCTCCAGCGCCCGTACGTCGGCCTGTTCGATGCGCCGGGCGAGCGCGGCCCGCTCCGCCTCCAGGGCGGGTCCGGTCCGGTCCGGGGTGCGGGCGGCCAGGCGCCGGGTCCGCAGTCGGCCCGCGGCGGCGCGCAGCACCGGGCCGTGCAGGGGGTGCGCGAGACGGGTGGCGCCGTGCTCGTCGACGGTGACCAGGCCCTCGGCCTCCAGGTTCTCCAGGATCCGTACGTCGAGGAGGTCCAAGTCGAGGGACGGGGACGGGGACGGGGGCAGAGGCGGGGACAGGGGCAGCGACAGTGCCAGGGGCTCGGCGAAGGCGAGGCGTTCGAGGGTCTCCCGCTCCCCGGCGCCGGTGCGGTCGAGGACGTGGGCGGTGCGCTCCCGGACCGCCGGGGTGATCGGCACCGGTCCGCGCCACGCCCACTGGTCCGTGTCCGGCACCGGCACGAGCAGGCCGTCCTCGCGGACGGCGGTCAGCAGTTCGCGCAGCAGCCGCAGGTCTCCCCGGCACAGGCGGTGCAGCCGGTCGACGGTGAGCGGCTCCAGGACGGTGTCCGCGCCGGCCGCGAGCAGTTCGGCGGTCTCCTCGCGGGGCAGCGGTTCCAGGGCGAGGCGCGGCAGCAGCTCACCGGACCACAGCCGGGACACCGCGTCCGGTACGCAGGTGCCGTCGGTGGCGACGACCAGGAGCCGGGTGCGGCCGTGCACGGCGAGCTGGTGCACGAGGGCGGCGGAGGCGGCGTCGAGCAGGTGCGCGTCGTCGACCAGCAGCAGCCGTACGCCGGACAGGAGGTGTACCGCGCGGTGCAGGGTGACCTTCTCGGGCAGCAGGTGAGCGAAGGCGGCGAAGGGGATGTCCCGGGTCTCGGGCGTCCCGGCGGCGCGGGCGCATTCGGTGCCGCGCACGGCCTCCGTCACCAGCCTGGTCTTGCCCGCGCCCGCCGGGCCCGTCACCACGAGGCCGCCCCGTCCGCCCGCCACGGACCTGCGCACCAGCTCCAGTGCGTCCGCCCGCCCGGTGAACGGCCAGGGGGTCTCCAGCCTCTTCGCGTCCCGCAGAGAAGTCGTCACGGCAACATGAGTCGGCATACTCATCCCTGATACAGGGTGACTTGAGTACCCCCCGACTCAGGCGCCGGGGCCGGGCCGGACGGCACCCTGATGACCATGACCGCACGCTACTGCTCGCTCGCGCGGCAGCCTGCCCCGGTGCTTCCGCCGGGGCTGGCCGTCGAGCGCGTCGCCGCGCTCGTCGGCGGGCAGCGGATGTGGGTCAACGCCACCGTGCTGCACTACTGCTTCCTCGGCGGCGACACCGACGCCTCGGTGGTCCAGATGCCCGGCACCGGGCGGCCGCGGCGGGGTTCGTGGGCGGGGACCGAGGAGCAGCGGGACGTGGTGCGCGACTGCTTCCGGGAGTGGCGCGACCTCGGCATCGGGCTCGGTCTCGAAGAGGTCCGCGACCGGTCCGAGGCGGAGCTGCGCATCGGCTTCCAGCCCGGCGACGGGTCCTGGTCGGCGGTCGGCAAGGACGCGCTCGGGGTCGGTCTGAACGACCGTACGATGAACTTCGGCTGGGATCTGACCGCACCGGGCGAGCGGGCGACGGCCCTGCACCAGATCGGGCACGCGCTCGGCATGCTGCACGAGCACCAGAGCCCGTTCGCGGGCATCCTGTGGGACGACGAGGCCGTCTACGCCGAGCTGGCGGGCCCGCCCAACCACTGGAGCCGGGAGCGGACCTTCCACAACATCCTGCGCAAGCTCGACGGCGACGAGGCCAACGGCCCGGTCTGGGACCCGCAGTCGATCATGGAGTACCCGTTCTCCTCGGGCCTGATACTGGAGCCCGAGCACTACCGTTCCGGCCTGCGCCCGCCCGGTACGCTCTCCGCCGCAGACAAGGAGTTCGCCCTGCGCTGGTACCCGCCCACCGGACGGCCCGGTCCGCTGGTGCCGTTCCGCTCGGTGCCGCTGGGTCTCGGGCCCGGCGAGCAGGCCGACTTCCGCGTGGATCCGCCGGAGACCCGCGAATACACCGTGGGCACCTTCGGTGACAGCGACGCCGTCGTCGTCGTCTTCGAGGAGCGGGACGGTGTGCCCCGCTACTTCGCCGGACAGGACGACGGGGGGACCTCCCGCAACGCCACGATCAGGGCCCGTTTCGTCAAGGGCCGCCGCTACGTCGTCCGGGTGCGCCTGTACTCCTCGTGGGGTGCGGGCGAGACGGCGGTCATGTACTGGTGACCGCGCGGCTCACAAGCACCCGTGCGCCGTGGCCACAGACCGGCGCCGGGGGCCGGCCGCGGCGCGCCGCCTTCGGGGGAGGGCGACGCGCCGCGGCACACGCCGTGTCCGCCGCTGGGGGGCGGCGGGCACGGCACTGGTGCGGTTCCTGTCGCGTCAGGCGCAACGGCCCGTGAGGGGGCTGAAGGCCGGGTGGGCGGACAGCCGCCGGACGTGGGACCACAGGGCGGGGTGATCGTCCGCGAGCCGCGGGGTGTCGCGTCGGACGAGCGCCGCCCACACCTCTACGTCGGCGGCGGACAGCCGGTCGCCGACGACGTGGGAGTGCGCGGTCAGGCGCCGCTCCAGGAGATCCAGCACAGCGGGCAGCGCCGCGGGGTCGGCGGCCCGGGCGCACAGTTCCTCGACGGCGGCGACGGCCGGCTCCGCGCCGCACGGATACAGCACCGGTCCTGCGGCCGGGGTGAAGGACCGGGCGAGGTCGCGCATGATGTCGCGCGCGTGCGTGCTCACGATCCGGCCCGACCAGCCGTCGCTGAGCACCGGTGCCACGGCCGGTCCCCGGTAGTGGTGCGCGCTCGCCTCGTACAGCGGCCGCAGGGCGGAGTACCCGCCGTCGGGACAGTCGGGGTGCGGGTCCAGGAGGGTCACCGGACAGATCTCGTCCAGGCCGAGGAGTCGGTGCACGACGGCGATGCCCAGACAGTCGTCGTGGCCGGTCGAGAGGTGGAGGCGGTAGCGGCGCGGCACGGCGTAGTGGCCGCTGCGCGGGTCGCGGCCGATCCGGCCGCGGAAGGCGGGGGCAGGGACGAGCGGTGCGACGGTCATGGTTCTCCCCGGGTGTTTCCCTACCTAATCACTAGGATTACTGGGGAAGTGTCGACCGGGCGCCGAAGAGGCGTCAAGAGGGTGTCCGCCTGCCGGTCAGGGCCGTGGCGACGCCCCCGCGCCCGCGCGCAGCCCGGGGGCGCTCAGGACGAGGCGTGGGCGGCGGCGGTGCCGGTGACGCGGATCAGGTCGAGCTTTCCGGCGTCGCTGCTTCCGGCAGCCGCCGTGTAGGTGACCATGCGCAGGTCGGCGCCCGGGACGACGAGGACGTCGCAGTCGAGCACGATGTCACCGACCTGCGGGTGTCGCATGGTCTTGCGGTCCGTCGTGTGCTGGGCGGCGGCCGTCTGTGCGGACCAGTACCGGGCGAACTTCGGCGACTCGGCCCGCAGGTCCCGTACCAGGCGCTGGAGACGGGCGTCCGCGGGATAGCGGCCGGCGGCGTCCTTCAGGTCGGCCACGATCGACACCTCGAAGGCGTCCTGCCCGCGTTCGGACCGTACGGGAAGCATCGACGCGCGGGCCGGGCCGTCGCCGAACAGCGCGCGGACGAGGCTGCGTTCGCCGGCCGGCAGCAGCGCGGGGTCTCCGTGCAGGGCGCACCAGGTGGTGTTCCACCACACCAGGGTCCAGTCGGCGGTGAACACGCCGATCGGGACGTCGCCCAGGCGTGCGGCGAGCCGTTGGACACTCGCGGGCACATGGGTGCTGACCTGGCCGTCCTGCGGGGGCAGCAGCCCCGCGCTGCGGTAGAGCAGGTCGCGTTCCGTGCGGCTGAGCTGGAGGGTGCGGGCGAGGGCGGCGACGACCTGTTCCGACGGGTTCTTGGCGCGTGACCGTTCCAGACGCAGCACGTAGTCGACCGATATCCCGGACAACTGGGCGAGTTCCTCGCGGCGCAGGCCGGGGGCGCGGCGGCCGGCCGTCACGGTGATCCCGGCGTCGGCCGGGGACAGCCGGTCGCGCCAGGCGCGCAGCAGCGCACCGAAGGAGGAGTGGGAGGGCGTCATGGGTCCATTGTCGCCCTTGGCGGGTCGATCAGCCTGGGTACTGCCAGTCCCCGGGACGGAGCATGCCCTGGTTGTCCCCGGCGCGGCCGGAGACATTGGTGGTGCGTCCAGTAGGGCGCACACCGGCTGACCGGCCAAGGAGGCCCCCATGAAGCACACCGTCGTCATGACCGGCGCGAGCCGCGGTATCGGCCGTATCGCGGCCCAGGACATCCTGCGCCGCTCCCCGGACACGCACCTGGTCGTCGTCGCCCGCGGCGGCGCCGACGCGCTGGCCGCCGAACTGGGAGCGCGGGGGCAGGCCGTCACCCCGGTCGAGGCAGACCTCGGTTCGCTGGACAGTGTGCGCTCGGCCGCCGCCGGGATCAGCGGCCGGCTCGCTCGCGGTGAACTGCCGCCCCTGCGCGGTTTCGTGGGAAACGCGGGCATGCAGTACACGAACGCGCTGACTGAGGGGCCCGACGGCTTCGAGGCCACCTTCGCGATCAACGTGCTGGCCAACCACGTACTCGTCCGAGCACTCGAAGACAGCTTCGTCTCTCCCGCCCGAATCGTGATCACCGTCAGTGACACGCACTTCGGGGATCTCAGGCACAACATGGGTATGGTGCCGGGACCCGTCTGGACCGACCCGGACCGGCTCGCCCGCACCGGCGCGTTTCCCAGGCCGGACACCACCACCGCCGGACGCACCGCCTACTCGACCAGTAAGCTGGCCGCGATCCACCTGGTTCACGAGTACGCGCGCAGACTGCCGGCCGGAGTCGACGCCGTGGGCTACAACCCCGGATTCGTCCCAGGCACCGGCCTTGCCCGCAACGCCGGTCCGGTCGCCCGGTTCGCGATGCGGCGTGTCATGCCGGCGTTGACCCTCACGCCGTTCGCCACCAGCCGCACCGCGGCCGGGCGTCACCTCGCCGATCTCGTCCTCGGCGTCACGGAGGCGCCCAGCGGCTCCTATGTGGACCGGGACCGCACCGCCCCGTCCTCGGCGGAGTCCTACGACCGGCGGCGCGAGCAGGAACTGTGGGAAACCGTCGAGCGGCTCACGACCATGCGCCGAAAGGAAGGTCCGGTTTCGGACACCTCCGAAACCGGACCTGATCTGCGACTGTCTCCAGTCGGGACGACAGGATTTGAACCTGCGACCCCTTGACCCCCAGTCAAGTGCGCTACCAAGCTGCGCCACGTCCCGGTGTGCGATCCGGGTTCGCCGTGATCGCGCTGGTCAAGCCTACCCCATGCGTGCGGTGGGGCGGAGTCGCCTCGTGCTTCTCGGCGGCGCACCGGATGGGACGATCACATCGCGAGACGTCTTTGCGTCAGGCCGCCCACCAGGCGTTGTCTCGCACGGTGCGAACCGAAAGTACTGCGAACAACGAACGCGAAGAACACCTCGGTGACGACGTCGGCGGCGACCGCTCCGCGCGGCGTGCCGTGACCGTCTTCCCGGTCCTCGTCCTCCTGGCCGGTGCCCTCGGGCTGCTGCTCCCCGGCGGCTTCACCGGGTGGAGCGAGGCGGTGCCGTACCTGCTGGGCGTCGTGATGTTCTGCATGGGCATCACGATGACCCCGGAGGACTTCCGCGGAGTCGTGAAGCGCCCCTGGGCGGTGGCGCTCGGGCTCGTCGCGCACTACGTCATCATGCCGGGGCTCGGCTGGGCGATCGCCCACCTGCTCGACCTGCCGCCGCAGCTCGCCGCGGGCGTCATCCTGGTGGGCTGTGCGCCCAGCGGCACAGCCTCCAACGTGGTGACCTACCTGGCCCGCGGCGACGTCGCGCTGTCCGTCTCCGTCGCGACCGTCTCCACGCTGGTCGCGCCGCTGGTCACCCCGCCGCTGACGCTGCTGCTGGCCGGCGAGTACCTGCCGGTGGACGCCGGGTCCATGGTCACGGACATCCTCAAGACGGTGCTGCTGCCGGTCGTCGCGGGCGTCGTCGTACGGCTGCTCGCGGGGCGGTACGTGCAGCGGGCGCTGCCTGCGCTGCCCTGGCTGTCCGCGCTGACGATCTCCGTGATCGTGGCGGTCGTCGTGGCGGGCAGCGCCGACGCCATCAAGTCGGCCGCGGGGCTGGTGTTCGTCGCCGTCCTCCTGCACAACGGGCTCGGTCTGGCCCTCGGTTACGGCGCTGGGCGCCTCGGGCGGCTGGGCGAGCCCGGCAGTCGTGCCATGGCCTTCGAGGTCGGCATGCAGAACTCCGGCCTCGCCGCGTCGCTGGCCACCGCGCACTTCAGTCCGCTGGCGGCGCTGCCCGCGGCGGTCTTCTCCGTGTGGCACAACGTCTCCGGCGCGGTGGTGGCCGCGTGGCTGTCGCGGCGGGGGCGGTGACCTGCGGCCGGCCAGGGTGCGGTCCTCCTCGGTACGGCCCTGGGCGACGAGACGATTTCAGCGATGATCATGCGACCGGTGGAGTGCCGTGGGTGTGGAACGACTCGATCGTCTTCAGCCCCCAGGCCTGGCCCTTCGCCCGCTCCTCCTCGGTCCAGGTGATCAGCGGCCAGTCCGGGGCCAGCACCAGGCGGGTGAGCGGGTTGCACAGTTCGATGCGGTTGCCGCCCGGCTCGTAGACGTAGAGGAAGAACGTCTGCTGGATGGCGTGCTTGTGCGGGCCGGTCTCGATGAACACGCCGGTGTCGATGGCGAGGTCGGCGGCGCGCAGGATGTCCTCGCGGGTGTCGGCGGCGAAGGCGACGTGGTGCAGCCGCCCGGAGGAAGCGGTCCAGTCCTCCGTGTAGACGACGTCGTACGACTTGTTCGTGAAGGTCAGCCAACGGGCCGCGATCTTCCCCGAGTCGAGCCGGATCTGCTCGGTGGGCCGGGCCCCCAGGAGGTGCTCCTGGAACTCGGCGCAGGCCAGTACGTCGGCGGCGAGGAAGTTGACGTGGTCCAGGCGGCGCACGCCCACGCCCCGGTTGGGTCTGGCCTGCGGCTGGTTCTTGAGGGCGGGCCGGAGGTCCTCGGGTGCCCGGTAGTGCTCGCTCTCCCAGTACAGGGCGTGTTCGTGCCCGTCGGGGTCGGTGGTGACGTACAGCTTGCCGAGGCCCGGTTCGTCCTCGACCCAGGTGCCGGGCCGCCCCGCCGCCTCCAGGGCCGCGACCCTGCGCCGGAGCGCTTCCTCGCCGGAGGTGCGCAGGGCGAGGCGGCCGAGGCCGGGCTGCTCGCGGGCGGTGAGGACGAGGCTGTGGTGCTCGTAGTCGTCGAAGGTGCGCAGGTAGACGGTGTCGCCGTGCTGCCCGTTGACGGTCAGGCCCAGGAAGTCCGTGCAGAAGGCGACGCTCGCGTCGAGGTCGGGCGTGAAGAGCTGGGCGTGGCCGACGTGGGCGATGTCACCGAGCGGCGGAGTCATGGTGGCCTCCAGGACGTTGTGCGGGGAACGGTGCCATCGCGGCGGACCGGGGGAACACAGTGCCGTCGAAGATCTTGCGCGCGGTGCGTACGACGGCGGTACGCCGGACCACGAGCGGGCCCGGGTCGAGCCGGACGTCCACCTCCAGGAAGCCGGTGGGGTGTTCCACCCGGACCCGGTCGCCGGACGGGGCGAGGCGGGCGATGCCCTCCCCCACGCCGCCGGGGACCCGCAGCCCGGCCGCGACGCTCGCGGCGCCCAGGACGCCGATGGAGGTGTGGCAGCGCACCGGGATGAACGTGCGGGTGGTGACCGCGCCGCCGTCCCGGGGCGGGGCGAAGAGGGTCAGCTTGGGCACGGTGACGCCCTCGACGTCACCGAGGCCCATCAGGTGCCCGGCGGCCGGCCGGATCTCGCGCAGGCGTGCGGCGAGTGCCGCGTCCGCCTCCAGCTCCGCCGGTGTCTCCTGCCCGGTGACCCCGAGCGCGGCGGCCGGGATCAGGACGACCGGCATGCCGTTGTCGACGCAGGTCACCTCGGTTCCGGCGACGGTGTCGCGGACGTTGCCGGTGGGCAGCAGGGGGCCGGTGCCCTGCGGGAACTCGATGACGACCGCGGCGGCGGTGCCGGGCACGCCGGATATCGCCGTGTCCCCGTCGTACTCGACGCGCCCGCCCGGGGTCGGGAAGGTCGCGACGGCCGGTTCGCCGGTGTTGAGCATGCGGATGCGTACGGAGGTCTCGGCGTCACCGGCGGGCACGAGCCCGCGTTCGACGGCGAACGGGCCCACCCCGGCGAGGATGTTGCCGCAGTTCTGCCGGTCGGTGACCTCGGGGGTGTCCACGGCGACCTGGAGGAACAGGTAGTCGACGTCGGCGTCCGGGTCGGCCGAGCCGGAGACCACGGCGACCTTGCTGGTCAGCGGGTGCCCGCCGCCCAGGCCGTCGATCTGCCCCGGGTCGGGGCTGCCCATGCTCCGCAGGAGCAGGTCGTCGCGGGCGGCGGGGTCGGCGGGCAGGTCGTCGGCGAGGAAGTAGGCGCCCTTTGAGGTGCCGCCGCGCATCAGCGTGCAGCGCACGCACTCGGGCCCGGTCACGGCTGTTCCCCGGCGGTGTACTCCTCGTACGACCGGTAGGTGACCCCGAGTTCCTTCAGCTTCTCGCGCAACCCGTAGCGGTCCAGGCCCAGTTGGCCCTCCAGGAAGGCAGCGCGGGCGCCGGCCTCCTTCACCTCGCGGGCCTCGGACGCCTCGGCGGCCTGCCGGGCCTTCTCGCGGGGGACGACCACGACGCCGTCATCGTCGGCGACGATCACGTCACCGGGGCGGATCACCTGGCCGTCGACGGCGACCGGCACGTTGACCGAGCCCCCGGTGGCCTTGACCGTGCCCTGTGCGGAGACGGCCCGGGACCAGGCCGCGAAGCCCATGTCGCGAAGCTCCTGGGTGTCGCGGATACCGGCGTTGATGACCAGCCCGCGCACGCCGCGCCGCTGGAGCGCGGTGGCGAACAGCTCGCCGAACATGCCGTCGGTGGAGGGGGAAGTGGTGGTGACGACCAGGATGTCGCCCTCACCGCACTGCTCCACGGCGGCGTGGATCATCAGGTTGTCGCCGGGCCAGCTGAGCACGGTGACGGCGGTGCCCGCGACCCGTACGCCCTGCTGGACGGGGCGGATCCCGGGCCCGAGCAGTCCGGTGCGGCCCATGGCCTCGCTGACGGTGGCCACACCGTGGGCGGCGAGTGCCTCGACGTCCTCGGCGGCGGCCCTGGGCGGGTTGGTGACGACGACGCCGCTCATGCCAGCTCCTTCGCGATCTGGGGGTAGGGGCGCATGAAGGCCTCGGCCATGGTCCGGTGCGCCAGGCCCAGGTTGGGACCGGCGTTGCGCTTGAGCTGGACGCCCCGGCGGACGGCCAGGTCGGTGTAGTAGTCCCACAGGTGCCGCTGGGCGGCGAGGCACTCCATCGCCTTGCGCTTGGTCTCCCACACCTCGGTGATGTCGAGCAGCACCTCGGGGCGGAAGCCGCTCATCTCGGGCTGGTGCGGCTCGAAGTAGAAGACCGGCGGGGCGCCGATGATCTCGCCCTCGGCCGGGTACCCGATGGCCTGTGCGAGGACGCGCGCCTGAAGTGCCATGCGGTTGGCGGCCGGGTGGTCGCCGTTGTAGGGGTCCTCGACCGGGTGGGTGAGCACGACGTCGGGCTGGGTGGCCCGGTACACCTCGACGAGCCGGTCGGTCAGCTCCGGGGTGACGGTCAGCGGGTAGTCACCGGCGTCGAAGAAGCGGACCTCGGCGCCCAGGGTGGCGGCGGCCTTCTCGGCCTCGTCCCGGCGCAGCGCCTTGATCTCCGCCAGCTTCTTGCCCTCCCGCCAGGCCTTGGCGGACTCGCCGCGCTCGCCGAAGGTGAGGCACGCGATGGTGACCTTCTCCCCGCGCGAGGCGGCCAGGGCGACGGCGCCGCCCGCCCGCCACACGAAGTCCCCCGCGTGCGCGGTGACGACGAGGGTCGAGCGGGGGACGGTGGCGGGCGCGTTGCCGTGCGTCATGGGTGACTTCTCCTTGGTGGACAGGGGCGCCCGCCTCGGTGCCGTGCCCTCCGGCGCGTGTCTCCGGCGCGTGTCTCCGGCGCGTGTCTCCGGCGTGCGTGTCAGTCGCGCAGCGCCTCGATCACGCTGGTGAGGTGGGCCCGGACGGCCGCCTCGGCGGCCTGCGGGTCCCTGGCCTCGATCGTCTCGATCATGGCCAGGTGCTCGTTCAGGGATTGCTGCGGGCGTCCCGGGCGCAGCGCCAGCTGGAAGCGGTGCCTGACCAGTTGGGCGTTGAGCCGTTCTAGCAGTTCCACGGCCGTCAGCTGGCCGGAGAACTCCCGGATCCGGGCGTGGAGTTCGTGGTTGAGGTCCGAGTAGGTCAGCGGCTCGCCGTCGGCCACGGCCTTGCGCATCGCCGAGCCCAGTTCCTTCAACCGGGCGATCTGCCCGTCGTCGACGGCGGCGGCGGCCTTGGCCGCGCACAGCCCTTCGAGCACCAGGCGGCACTCGGTGATGGCCACGGCCTCCTCCACGGTCACCACCCGCACCCGTGAACCGCGGTTGCGGATGCGCTCGACGAGCCCCTGGGACTCCAGGTCGATCAGCGCGGCCCGGATGCTGGCCCGGGTCACGCCGAACCGCTCCGCGAGTTCGTTCTCCACCAGCCGCTGGGCGGGTGCCATGTCGCCGCGCAGGATCGCCTGCCGCAGCTGGCCGAGCGCAAGCTGTTTGGCCTGCTCCCCGGTGCCCGGACGGGCTTGGTTCGGCATGGTTGCCCTCCCTGGGTGAGTGCCTGTCGAACGTAAATCCAGTCAAACAGGATTGTCAACAATTTTGTTGGCGTTATTCGATTCGGCGGAGCCGAGTTTGTCCTGTCAAAAGGTTGACATGATGGCGAAGCCCGCCGAGGGTGGCCTGGACAGATCACGGACAGGTCCGAAGAGGGGCTCGCATGGTCCAGGCACTCGGTGTCGCCGTCGTCGGTTTCGGCTGGATGGGCCGGGTGCACACCCAGGCGTACGCCCGGGTCCGCCACCACTATCCGCACCTCGCACTGCGCCCCGAACTGGTGACGGTCGCCGAGGAGGTGCCGGGGCGGGCCGAGGAGGCCGCCGCGCAGTTCGGGTTCGCCTCGACGACCCGCGACTGGCGCGAGGTGGCGGCGGATCCGCGGGTCCACGCCGTCAGCATCACGGCCCCCAACTTCCTGCACCGCGAGATCGCCGTCGCGATGGCCGGGGCGGGCAAGCACATCTGGGTGGAGAAGCCGGTCGGCCTGTCCGCCGACGACGCGCGGGCGGTGGCCGACGCGGTGGCCGAGGCGGGTGTGCAGGGCGCGGTGGGCTTCAACTACCGCAACGCCCCCGCCGTGGAGGCCGCCCGTGACCTGATCGCCGCCGGGGAGATCGGCACCGTCACGCATGCCCGCATCCGGCTCTTCAGCGACTACGCCGCCCACCCGGAGGGCGCGCTGACCTGGCGCTACGAGCGGGAGCGCGGTGGCAGCGGGGTGCTCGGCGACCTGGCCTCGCACGGCGCGGACCTGGCCCGTTTCCTGCTCGGCGACATCGCGTCGCTGGCCGCCGACACGGCGGTCTTCCTGCCGGAGCGGGCCCGCCCGGCCGCCGCCACCGCCGGTCACGCGCGGGCCGCGGGCGGCGAGTTGGGCCCGGTCGAGAACGAGGACTACGTCAGCTGCCTGCTGCGCTTCGCCTCCGGCGCCCGCGGAGTCCTGGAGGCCTGCCGGGTCTCCGTCGGCGAGCAGAACAACTACGGCTTCGAGGTGCACGGCACCAGGGGCGCGGTGTTCTGGGACTTCCGCCGCATGAACGAACTGCGCGTCAGCCGCGGCACGGAGTACCAGGACCAGCCCGTGAGCACCGTGTACGTCGGCCCAGGGCACGGCGAGTTCGCCGCCTTCCAGCCGGGCGCCGCGAACGCCATGGGCTACGACGACCTGAAGGTGGTGGAGGCGCACCGCTTCCTGCGCTCGATCGCGGAGGGCACCCCGTACGGCGCCACCCTGCCGGACGCCCTGTACAGCGCGGCCGTACTGGACGCGATGGCCCGGTCCGCGGAGCACGGCGTCTGGGTCGGCCCCGAGACGTCCGGGTGACGGCGCCGGGCGTCACCCGGTCGCGGTGCCGAAGGGCGTGTCGGACGGCATGTTGTAGGGCGTGACGACCTGGATCGCCGACGGCCGCGCCGGACCGGCGGGCGGCAGGGCGCCGTGGGCGCGCATCACATGGCGGCAGGCCTCGCGCAGGTCCTCGCGCAGGTCGTGGTGGAGGACGACGGACAGGCGCCGCTCGCGCAGCAGCCGGGTGTTGTCCTGGTCGAGGTCGTGGGCGACGAACACGTCGCAGGTGCGGCCGAGGTCCTCGAAGGCGCGCAGGGTGGCGATGTTGCCGCCGCCCATCGAGTAGACCGCCCGGATGTCCGGGTCCCGTTCGAGCGCGGCCCGCACCAGGTCGTACTGGGTGGCGTCCAGGCCCTGCCCCTCGGCGATCTCGACGAGGGCCCGGCCGGGGTGCCGGGCCCGCATGGCGCCGCGGAAGCCCATCTCGCGTTCCTCCTCGTTGCGGAAGAAGCCGCTGCTGAGGCTGGTGAGGACGTTGCCGGGGCGGTCGCCGAGCCACTCGCCCATGAGGTAGGCGGCGGTCGCGCCCGCGGCCCGGTCGTCGATGCCGACGTAGGCCACCCGGAGGCCGGCCGGCAGGTCCGTCGCCAGGGTGACGACGGGGACGCCCGCAGCGGTCAGCCGGCCGACGGCTGCGGTCACCTCGGGGACGTCCGGGGCCTTGAGGATCACTCCCTGGGAGCCCCGCCGGGCGATCCGGTCCAGGGTCGCCGCCAGTTCCCGGGCCGGGCCCGTCTCGCGGAAGTGGAACCGGCAGCGCACCACCGCCGGGTGCAGCGCGGGCAGTTCGGCCTCCAGCGCCGCACGCACGGCGGTGGAGAAGCGCTCCGGCGCCTGCATCACGATGTCGCACATGAACGTGCGGCCGACCAGCCGGACCTGGGTGCGCTGGCGGTCCAGGTCGGCGATGGCCCGTCGGACCTCGTACGCGGTGCTCTCGCGCACGCCGCCGCGGCCGTTGAGCACCCGGTCGACGGTGGCCTCGCTCAGGCCCGCCTGCCGGGCGATCTCCCGGATCGGGAAGGGGTGCCCCATGACCGGCTCCTCTGCTTCCTCGCGGCACGCGCTGAGGGGTTTTTGATGGCTGCCTGCTGGTTGTTCGACGCGTTTGTCAGGACAAGAATGACAGCACCGCGTCGCCCCTGTCAGCGAAAGGACGACGATGTCCGCAGCGCCCGTCCCCGCCCACCGCTCCCGGCTGTCCGCAGGCGACTGCGACCTCGACGCCTTCCGCGAACTGGTCGAGCGGCCGACCGACCCGGCCGCCCACCCGCGGGCCGCCGCCGTGGAGCAAAACGTCCCCGTGTACGACGCCGGAGTGCTGCGCGACGACGCGGGGACGGCGGCCGAACTCGTCCACGCCCTCGCCGACGGCCCCGGCATCGTCGTCCTCAAGGGCGCCTTTCCGGACCCGGCGGTGGTCGACCGGGCCACCGCGGTGTTCGACGCGCTGATCGACGTGCAGCGCGCCTCGGGCACCGCCGCCGGTGATCACTTCGCCGCGCCGGGCGCCAACGACCGGGTGTGGAACGCCCTGGAGAAGACGGCCCTGCGCGATGCGGAGGCGTTCGCCGACTACTACGCCAACGACGCCCTGGCCCTGGTCGCCCGCGCCTGGCTCGGCCCCGGCTACCAGGTCACCTCCCAGATCAACGTGGTCAACCCGGGCGGCGCCGCCCAGACCGTGCACCGCGACTACCACCTGGGCTTCCTCTCGGACGAGGCCGCCGCCGCGTACCCGGCGCACGTGCACCGCCTGTCCCCGGTGCTCACCCTCCAGGGCGCCGTCGCACACTGCGACATGCCCGTGGAGTCGGGGCCCACGATGTACCTGCCGCACTCCCAGAAGTACGAGAGCCCGGCTACCTGGCCTGGCGGCTGCCGGAGTTCCGGGCCTACTTCGAGGCGCGTCACGTGCAGTTGCCGCTGGCCAAGGGCGACGCGGTCTTCTTCAGCCCCGCGTTGTTCCACGCGGCGGGCACCAACCGCTCCGCGGGCATCCGCCGCATGGCCAACCTGCTGCAGATCTCCTCCGCGTTCGGCCGGGCCATGGAGACCGTGGACCGGGAGGCGGTGGTGGACGCCGTCTACCCGGTGCTGCTGAGGCGGAAGGCCGAGGGCGCGGGCGAGCGGTGGCTGGAGCACGTGGTCGCCGCGAGCGCGGAGGGGTACCCCTTCCCGACCAATCTCGACCGCGACCCGCCGGTCGACGGCCTGGCCCCGCCCTCCCAGGCGGACGTCGTACGGCGGGCGCTGCGCGAGGAGTGGACACCGCAGGCGCTGCGCGCACGGCTGCGGGCGGGCCACGCACGACGACAGAGCCGGTGACCGGGGGCGTGCGGGGCGCGGGCCGCGGCACGAGGACCCCACACCACGAGCAAGGAGCACAGAACCACATGCGTATCGGAATCCTCGGCCTCGGCCGCATCGGCGCCTTCCACGCCGAGACCCTCGCCGGACTCGACGCCGTCGGCTCGCTCGTCGTCGCCGACCCGTTCGCGGACGCCGCGAAGGCCGCCGCCGAGCGGTTCGGTGCCGAGGTCGCGGACTCGCCGCAGGCGGTGCTGGCCGCCGGTGTGGACGGTGTGGTGATCGCGGCGGCGACCGACGCCCACCCGGACCTGATCCTGGCCGCCGTCGAGGCCGGGGTGCCCGTCTTCTGCGAGAAGCCCGTCGCCCGCACCATGGCGGAGGGCGTCGAGGTGCTCAAGGCGCTCGCGGGCCACGACGTGCCGGTCCAGATCGGTTACCAGCGCCGCTTCGACGCCGGGTTCGCCGCGGCGCGGGCCGCCGTGCGCGGCGGTGAGCTGGGGCCGCTGCACACCGTACGGTCGACCACGCTGGACCCGGCGCCGCCGCCCGCCGCGTACGTCGCCGCCTCCGGGGGCATCTTCCGGGACTGCTCGGTGCACGACTTCGACTCGATCCGCTGGGTGACGGGCCGCGAGGTGAGCGAGGTCTACGCCGTAGGCGGCAACCGCGGCGCCGACTACATCCGGGAGGCGGGCGACGCGGACACCACCGGCGCGACCCTCACCCTGGACGACGGCACCATCGCGGTGGTCTCCAACAGCCGCCACAACGCCCGTGGTTACGACGTCCGGATGGAGGTCCACGGCTTCGACGACTCGATCGCCGTCGGCCTGGAGGACAGGCTGCCACTGCGCTCGGTCGAGCCGGGCACGACGTTCCCGGCCGGTACTCCGCACGACTTCTTCATGGACCGCTTCACGGCCGCCTACCGTGCGGAGCTGACCGCGTTCACCGAGGTCGTCGCCGGTGCCCGCACCTCGCCCTGCACGGTCGAGGACGCGCTGGAGGCGGGCTGGATCGCCGAGGCGTGCACGCTGTCGCTGCGCGAGCACCGGCCGGTGACGATCGCGGAGGTACGGCGCGGCTGAGCCGCAAGCGACGGGTCCACGGTCCGGCGGGCTGCCCGGTCAGCCCGCCGGCTCGCTGATGTTCACCATCCAGGTGACGCCGAACCGGTCCCGGCACATGCCGAAGACGTCGCCCCACATCTGCTTCTCCAGCGGTACGTCGACCGAGCCGTCGGCGGACAGCTTCTCCCAGTAGCCGCGCAGCTCGGCCGCGTCGTCGCCGCTGAGGCTGACCGAGAAGTTGTTGCCCGGACGGTGCTCCTGCCCGGGCGGCATGTCGGCGCCCATCAGGGTGAAGCCGCTGGGGGTCTCCAGCATCCCGTGCATGATCTGCTCGGCCTTCGGGCTGTCGGACATGCCGGCCGAGCCGAAGGTGTTCAGCGCCAGCGTGCCGCCGAACACCTGCTCGTAGAACTCCATCGCCTGACGGGCGTCGCCGTCGAAGCTGAGGTAGGGGTTGAGACGCGAGGACATGGGTGCCTCCCGGAACGGGACGAGGTGTCAGTGCTGGCACGCTAACGCGCGCCACTGACAACGGCCCGCCGAGCGGCGCACCGGCGGGACGCTCCCCGCCGGTGCGGCCCGTCTCAGGCGCCGCAGGAACGCAGGAACTTCCGGGTGCGCACCGCGATGGGCAGCGGCTTGTCCGGCTCGCAGGGGTACATGTCCTGCTCGACGATGGCGAACAGGTCGACGCCGAGTTCCTGGGCCGCCGTGAGTACCGGGCCCAGCTCCGGCACGCCGCCGGGCGGCTCGCACATCACGCCGCGCTGCACGGCCGGGCCGAACGGCACCCCGCCCTGGCGCACCCCAGCGAGGATGTCCGGGTCGACCTGCTTCAGGTGGAGGTAGCCGATGCGCTCGCCGTAGGTCTCGATCAGCTTGACGCTGTCGCCGCCGCAGTAGGCGTAGTGGCCGGTGTCCAGGCACAGGTTGACCAGGCCGGAGTCGGTGGCGTCGAGGAAGCGCTCGACGTGCTCCTCGGTGTCGATGTGGGTGTCGGCGTGCGGGTGGACGACGATGTCCAGGCCGTAGGTGTCCCGCACCTCGCGGCCCAGGCGTTCCATGCCGCGGGTGAGGTGGCCCCACTGCTCGCCGGTCAGCTCCGGCGGCTCCAGGATCTCGGCGGTCTTGTCGTCGCGCCAGAAGGACGGGATGACGACGAGGTGTTTCGCGTCCATGGCCTGGGTGAGGGCGGCGACGCGGCCGACCTGTTCCCAGGTGGCGTCCCACTCGGAGGGGCCGCGGTGCAGCCCGCAGAAGATGGTGCCCGCCGAGACCTTGAGGCCGCGCCGGGTCACCTCGTCGGTGAGCCGGGCCGGGTCGGTGGGGAGGTAGCCGTAGGGGCCCAGCTCGATCCAGTCGTAGCCGGCCTCGGTGACCTCGTCCAGGAACCGTTCCCACGGCACCTGCCGGGGGTCGTCGGGGAACCAGACGCCCCAGGAGTCGGGGGCCGAGCCGACGCGGATGCGGTCGAGGGCAGAGGGCATGCTCAGGCCTTCCCTTCGGCGGTGCCGGATGCGGTGCTGTCGGGTGCTGTGCTCTCGGTCTTGGCGGTCCTGTCGGCAGTATCGGGTGCGGCGGGCTTCGCCGCAGCGCCCGCGTCGTCGGGGAGCGCCTCCACGTCGACGCCGCCGACCTGCGCCAGCTCGTGCTTGAGGGCGGCCAGTTCGGCGCCGCCCGCCATGTGGTTGGTGAGCGCTTCGAGGGTGATGTCGGCGCGGGCCGCGCTCAGTTCGAGGGTGCCCAGGCGCAGCACGCTGAAGTGGTCGCCGACCATGTAGGCGTGGTGGGGGTTGTGGGTGATGAAGATGACGCCGAGTCCGCGCTCGCGGGCGGCGGCGATGTACTTGAGGACCACGCCGGACTGCTTGACGCCGAGGGCGGCGGTGGGTTCGTCCAGGATGAGGACGCGGGCGCCGAAGTAGACGGCGCGGGCGATGGCGACGCACTGGCGCTGGCCGCCGGAGAGGGTGCCGATGGGCTGTTCGAGGTCGTCCAGGACGATGCCCATGTTGCGCAGTTCCTCGTCGGCGGTCCGCTTCATGCGGGCGATGTCGAGGCGGCGCACGGGCCAGGGGCCCTTGGTCATCTCGGAGCCGAGGAAGAAGTTCCGCCACACCGGCATCAGCGGGATCGTGGCGAGGTCCTGGTAGACCGTGGCGATGCCGCGGGCCAGCGCGTCGCGCGGGGTGCCGAAGCGCACGGCGTCGCCGTCGACGAGGAACTCGCCCTCGGTGTGCTGGTGCAGCCCGGAGATGATCTTGATGAGGGTGGACTTGCCGGCACCGTTGTCACCGAGCACGCAGGTCACCCGGCCGGGATGCACGGTGAGGTCGACGCCGTGCAGGGCGCGGATGTTGCCGTAGGACTTGCCGGCCCGGCGCAGTTCGACGAGCGGGCGGTCCTGCTCGGGTGCGGGGTCGGCCAGGACGGCGCCGTGGGTGCCGGGGGCTGCGGGGGTCTTGCTGGTCATTTCCGATCACCTCCGGGTCGCGGCGCGGCGGACGTACAGGTTGATGAGGACGGCGCCGAGGAGCATCACGCCGAGGAAGGCCTTGAACCAGTCGGGGTTCCAGCCCGCGAAGACGATGCCCTGGTTCACCATGCCGAACATGAAGGCGCCGAAGACGGGGCCGATCGCGGAGCCGTAGCCGCCGGTGAGCAGACAGCCGCCGATGACGGCCGCCGCGATGTAGATCAGCTCCTGGCCGACGCCCTCACCCGACTGCACGGTGTTGAAGGAGAACAACTGGTGCATGCCGACGAACCAGGCGCCGAAGCCGACCAGCATGAACAGCGTGATCTTGGTGAAGGTGACCGGCACGCCGACCGCGCGGGCGGACTCCTGGCTGCCGCCGACGGCGAAGATCCAGTTGCCGTACTTGGTGCGCAGCAGGACCCAGGTGGCCAGGGCCGCGAAGACCAGCCACCACACCACCGTGATCTTCACCTCGACACCGCCGACGTCGAAGGACGAGGCGAACAGGGCCTTGGCCTGGTCGAAGCCGTCCATGTCGCTGATGTCGTCGGTGGCGACGTTGCCGGTGACGAGCTTGGTCACTGCGAGGTTGACGCCCTGGAGGACCAAGAAGGTGGCCAGCGTGACCAGGAAGCTCGGCAGGCCGGTCTTCACCAGCACCCAGCCGTTGAAGGCGCCGACGGCGAGCGAGGCCACCAGGGCGACGACGACGCCCATCCAGACGTTCATGGTCAGCTGGTAGCTGAGCATGCCCGCGGTGAGCGCGGAGGTGACCACGGCGACACCGGCGGACAGGTCGAACTCGCCGCCGATCATCAGCAGCGCGACGGGCAGCGCCATGATGCCGATGGTGGACGACTGGTACAGCACCGTCGCCATGGAGCCGCCGTCGCGGAGGGTGGGCGCGGCGATCAGGAAGAAGACGAACACGGCGACGGCGCCGAGGAAGACCCCGACCTCGGGCCGGGCGAGCACCCGCAGCGCCACGGAGCGCTCACGGGTGCGCCCGTCGGTCTGCCCCGGGCCGGGGGCCGGCGGTGTGGTCACCGCCGGCTCAGCCTGTTGGGCCATGCTCATCACCGGGTGCCCTTCGAGGCGAACTCGGCGACGGCCTTGACGTTGGTCTTGTCGACGAAGGCCGGGCCGGTCAGCACCGGCTGCTCACCGCCGCCGCTGTAGTTGCCGTTGTTCTTGTAGAGCCACAGTCCGTCGACCGCGAGGTAGCCCTGGAGGTAGGGCTGCTGGTCGACGGCGAACTCGATGTCGCCCTTCTCGATGGCCCCGGTCAGTTCCTTGTTGAGGTCGAAGGTGGCGACCTTGGCCTTGCTGCCGGACTCGTCCACCGACTGCACGGCCGTCATGGCGAAGGGGGCGCCGAGCGTGATCAGGTGGTCGATGCCGCTGTCCTGCTTGAGCTTGGCGGAGACGGTCGACTTCACCGAGGGCATGTCGGTGCCGTTGACGTAGAGGTTCTCGATGGACCCCTCGAAGGTCTTCTTCACGCCGTCGCAGCGCTGGGTCAGGCCGACGTTGCCCTGCTCGTGGATGACGCAGACGGCCTTCTTGGCCCCGTCCTCGTTGAGCCGCTTGCCGAGCGCCTCGCCGGCCACGCTCTCGTCCTGGCCGAAGAACTCCATCAGGCCGAGCTTCTTCCAGTCCGCCAGACCGGAGTTGAGCCCGACCACGGGTATGCCGGCCTGCTCCGCCTTGTCGAGGACGCTGCGCAGGGCGTCCGGCTTGGCGAGGGTGACGGCGATGCCGTCGACCTTCTGGTCGATCGCGTTCTGCACCAGGTTGGCCTGGTTGCCCGCGTTCGGGTCGGCGGAGTAGACGAGCTTGACGTTGTCCTTGTCGGCGGCGGCCTGGGCGCCCTTGCGGACGATGTCCCAGAAGGTGTCGCCGGGGGCCTGGTGGGTGACCAGGGCGACCGTCATGCGGGGGGTGTTCGCCTTGCCCGCGGAGGCGCCGGAGTCGCTCTCCTCGTCGGCCTTCTTCCCGCCCGAGCTGCTGGAGCAGCCGGCGAGGGTCAGGGCCGCGGCGGCGGCGAGGGCCACGGCAGGGGCGAATCTGCGGGAGCGGGCGTGCGAAGAGCGGTCCATCTTTTCCTGCACCTCACTGTGCGACTGTGCGACGGGAGAGCCGTGTGCCTGACCCGAGTGCCAGACCCGAGAAGAATGGCTGTTGCTGCGCTGGGACCGGATACAAGTCCTTGGGACGCCCACTGTCAATACTTTGTCAAGACATCATTTCACTCGCAGGTCCGAATGTAAGTACAAAGTATTGACAGCGTCGTCCAGGAGTCATACACCTTGGGAGGCGGCAGGCCCCCGCCCAGCCAAAGGAGCGTCGCACATGGCCGAGTCAGTCCCGCGTTTCGATCTGATCACGATGGGCCGCATCGGGGTCGATCTCTATCCTCTCCAGACGGGCGTACCCCTGGCGGAGGTTGAGACCTTCGGCAAGTTTCTCGGCGGTTCGGCCTCCAACGTCGCGGTCGCGGCCGCCCGGCTCGGCCGCGCCACGGCCGTCATCACCCGCACGGGCGACGACCCCTTCGGCGGCTATCTGCACGGCGCGCTGAAGGAGTTCGGCGTCGACGACCGTTGGGTCACCCCGGTCGCGGCCTACCCGACCCCGGTGACGTTCTGCGAGATCTTCCCGCCGGACGACTTCCCGCTCTACTTCTACCGCCGCCCCAAGGCGCCGGACCTGGAGATCCACCAGGAGGAGCTGGACCTGGACGCGATCCGCGCGGCCTCGATCTTCTGGATGACCGGCACCGGACTGAGCGAGGAACCGAGCCGCACGGCGACGCTGGCCGCCCTCGCCCACCGCGCCAAGTCCGGCACCACGGTCTTCGACCTGGACTGGCGCCCCATGTTCTGGGCCGACCCCGAGCAGGCCCGCCCGTACTACGCCGAGGCGCTCGCGCACGCGACCGTCGCGGTCGGCAACCTGGACGAGTGCGAGATCGCCACGGGCGTGCGTGAACCCCGCGCCTGTGCCGAGGCGTTGCTGGCGGCCGGTGTGGAGCTGGCCGTCGTCAAGCAGGGCCCGAAGGGCGTCCTCGCCGTGCACCGGGACGGCCGGTCGGCCGAGGTGCCGCCGGTCCCGGTCGAGGTGGTCAACGGCCTCGGCGCGGGCGACGCGTTCGGCGGCTCCCTGTGCCACGGTCTGCTCTCCGGCTGGGAGCTGGAGCGGATCATGCGGTACGCCAACGCGGCCGGCGCCCTCGTCGCCTCCCGTCTCGCCTGTTCCTCCGCGATGCCCACCGAGGCGGAGGTCGACGACCTCCTCGCGCGAGCCACTCCCTGAACGGAGCAACGTCTTGTCCCCCAGCATCTCCAGCATCCCGGACCTCACCGCGGTCCGCGCCCGGCACCCGGAGGCGATCGCCGAGGCCGCGGCCCGCCGGGTACGCCGCCCGCTGATCGGCGACTCCGGCCGCCTGATGATCGTGGCCGCCGACCACCCGGCGCGCGGCGCGCTCGGCGTCGGCGACCGGGGGTTCGCCATGGCCAACCGGGCCGACCTGCTGGAACGCCTGTGCACCGCGCTGTCCCGGCCCGGCGTCGACGGGGTGCTCGCCACCGCCGACGTGCTGGAGGACCTGCTGCTGCTCGGCGTGCTGGAGAACAAGGTCGTCATGGGCTCGATGAACCGCGGCGGACTCGCGGGCGCCGCCTTCGAGATGGACGACCGCTTCACCGGCCACCGCGCCGAGGACATCGCCCGGCTGCGCTTCGACGCGGGCAAGCTGCTGCTGCGCATCGACTACGACGACCCCGGCTCACTGGCCACGATGGAGGCGAGCGCCCGGGCGGTCGACGCCATGGCGGAGCGCCGACTGCCGTTGTTCGTCGAGCCGTTCATGTCCCGCCGGATCGACGGGCGGGTGCGCAACGACCTGTCGGCCGAGGCCGTGACCCGCTCGATCGCCATCGCCTCCGGTCTCGGCGGCACCTCCGCCTACACCTGGCTGAAACTGCCCGTCACCCGCGACCCGGACGACATGGCCGAGGTCCTGGAGACCTCCACACTGCCCGCGGTGCTGCTCGGCGGCGACATAGGGGGCTCCCCGGCGGACCAGAGCGCGGCCTACGAACGCTGGCGCAAGGCGCTGAGACTGCCCACCGTGCAGGGCATGGTGGTCGGCCGCTCGCTGCTCTACCCGGCCGGGGGCAGTGTGGAGGAGGCGGTGGACACGGCCGTCGGACTGCTGTGACCGACTGCTGTGACCGAGGAGAGGCGGAGGAGCGGACGATGACGTATCACCTTCCCGCGGGCAAGGCGGCGGCCGACGGCCCGTACGCCGTGGACGTGACGCCGGAGAGCGCGGGCTGGGGCTACTCCAGCCTGCGCGTGGTGAGCCTGCCGCCCGGCGGCAGCCACACCTTCGACAGCGGCGAGAGCGAGTGGATCGTCCTGCCGCTAAGCGGCGGCTGCACGGTCGCGACCGCCGACGACTTCGGCCGGGAGAGCTTCGAACTCGACGGCCGTGACAGCGTGTTCAGCGGTGTCACGGACTTCGCGTACGTCCCGCGCGACGCCCGCACGACCCTGACCTCCAGAGGCGGCGGCCGGTTCGCGCTGACCGGCGCCCGCTGCACCCGCCGTCTGCCCGCCCGCTACGGCCCGGCGTCCTCCGTGCCGGTGGAGCTGCGCGGCACCGGGAACTGCTCCCGGCAGGTCAACAACTTCGGTGCGGCGGGGGCGTTCGAGTGCGACAAGCTCATCGCCGTCGAGGTCCTCACGCCGGGCGGCAACTGGTCCTCGTTCCCGCCCCACAAGCACGACGAGCACCGCCCGGGTGAGGAGTCGGTGCTGGAGGAGATCTACTACTTCGAGTTCGCGGCCCACGACGGCATCCCCGGCCTCGGCTACCAGCGCGTCTCACCGTCCGGGCAGGGTCAGGGGACCGACGTCCTCGCCGAAGTGCGCGACGGGGACGTCGTGCTGATCCCCGACGGCTGGCACGGTCCGTCGATGGCGGTCCCCGGCCACCACATGTACTACCTCAACGTCATGGCGGGGCCGGAGGCCGACCGCGCCTGGCTGATCTGCGACCACCCCGACCACGCCTGGATCCGGGACACCTGGCCCGACCGGCCGGTCGACCCCCGACTCCCCCTCTACACCGCACCGGAGAGGTCCGCATGAGCGCCGCCGCCACCCGCCGACTGACCACCGCCCAGGCCCTGGTGCGCTTCCTGGCCGCGCAGTACACCGAACGAGACGGCGTGCGGCGCCGCCTGATCACGGGCACCTGGGGCATCTTCGGCCACGGCAACGTGGCGGGTCTCGGCCAGGCACTCGTGGAGTACCGCGAGATGATGCCGTACCACCAGGGCCGCAGCGAGCAGGCCATGGTGCACGCGGCCGTCGGCCACGCCCGGCAGCTGAGCCGCCTGTCCGCGCAGGCGGTGACGACCTCCATCGGCCCCGGCGCCACCAACCTGGTCACCGGGGCCGCGCTCGCCACGGTCAACCGCCTGCCGGTCCTGCTCCTGCCCGGCGACTACTTCGCCTCGCACGCCGCCGACCCGCTCCTCCAGCAGCTGGAGCACCCGGTCGAGGCCGACGTGTCCGTCAACGACGCCCTGCGGCCGGTGTCCCGGTACTTCGACCGGATCACCCGCCCCGAGGCCCTCGTCGCCTCCGCGCTCCAGGCGATGCGCGTGCTCAGCGACCCGGCGGAGACCGGCGCCGTCACCCTCGCACTGCCCCAGGACGTGCAGGCGGAGGCGTACGACTGGCCCGAGGAGTTCTTCGCCGACCGGGTGTGGCGGGTACGCCGCCCCGCCCCCGACCCGGCGGAGCTGACCGAGGCGGTCCGGGCGGTCCGGTCCGCCGCCCGCCCGCTGATCGTCGCGGGCGGCGGTGTGCACCACAGCGAGGCGGAACAGGCCCTGAAGGCACTCGTGGACGCCACCGGCATCCCGGTCGCCTCCACCCAGGCCGGCAAGGGCGCGCTGCGCCACGACCACCCGGCGGACCTCGGCGGCATCGGCCACACCGGCACCGCGGTGAGCGACTCCCTCGCCCGCAGCGCGGACCTGGTGATCGGCGTCGGCACCCGCTACACGGACTTCACCACCGCCTCCGGCACCCTCTTCCAGCACCCGGACGTCCGCTTCCTGAACCTCAACATCACCGCCTTCGACGCCCACAAGCTCGCCGCCGGCACCCTGGTGTGCGACGCGCGGTCGGCGCTCACCGCGCTGACGGCGGCGCTGTCCGGGCACCGGGTGGACGCGGCGTACGAGGCGGAGTACCGCACCGGGAAGGCCCGTTGGGACGAGGCGGTCGAGGCGGCGTTCCGCGCCGACGACGACGGCGCGGTGCCCACCCAGACCCAGGTGCTGGGCGCGCTGGACGGCATCGTCGGCGACGAGGACGTGGTGATCAACGCGGCCGGCTCGCTCCCCGGCGATCTGCACAAACTCTGGCGGGCCCGCTCCCCGCGCCAGTACCACCTGGAGTACGGCTACTCCTGCATGGGCTACGAGATCCCGGCCGCCCTCGGCGTCCAGCAGGCCGCGCCCGGCACCCCCGTGTGGGCGCTGGTGGGCGACGGCACGTACCTGATGAACCCGACCGAGATCGTCACCGCGGTGCAGGAGAACCTGCCGGTGAAGCTGGTCCTGGTCCAGAACCACGGCTACGCGTCCATCGGCGGCCTGTCCGAGTCGGTCGGCGCCGAGCGCTTCGGCACCGACTACCGCCACCGCGTCGCCGACGGCTCCTTCACCGGCGCCCCGCTCCCCGTCGACCTCGCCGCCAACGCGGCCAGCCTCGGGATGGACGTCCTGCGTGCCAAGACGGTGCGGGAGCTGCGCGAGGCACTGGCGACGGCCCGTGCGGCGACCCGGCCGACCTGTGTGTACGTCGAGACGGCGCCCCCGTCGGTCACTCTCCCGGCGGAGGCCTGGTGGGACGTGCCGGTGGCCGAGGTGTCCGCCCGCGAGGCGGCCACGGGCGCGCGTGCGGCCTACGAGCGGGCCGTCGCCGACCGCCGCCGCCACCTCTGACGCCCCCGGCTCCCCCGACAGCCCGTCCCCTACGCAAGGGAGGTACGTCCATGGCGAAGACCGGCGACCCCGCACGTGCCGCGACCGCCCCCGCGACCGGAACCCTGGACTTCGCCCTGGACCGGAGCAGTCCGGTGCCGCTCTACTACCAGCTGGCCCGGCAGTTGGAGGCGGCGATCGAGCACGGCGTCCTGGCACCGGGGAACCTGCTGGGCAACGAGGTCGACCTCTCCGTCCGCCTCGGTCTGTCCCGGCCGACCGTCCGGCAGGCCATCCAGTCGCTGGTCGACAAGGGACTGCTGGTCCGGCGGCGCGGGGTCGGCACCCAGGTGGTGCACAGCCAGGTCAAACGCCCGCTGGAACTGAGCAGTCTCTACGACGACCTGGAGGCGGCCGGACAGGGCCCCGGAACCCGGGTGGTGCGCAACGAGGGCGTTCCGGCCACCGCCGAGGTCGCCGCGGCCCTCGGCGTCGCGGAGGGCACCGAGGTGACCGTCCTGGAGCGGCTGCGCCTCACCCACGGCCAGCCGGTGGCGATGCTGTGCAACCACCTTCCGGCGGGTCTGCTGGACCTCGACGACGCCCGGCTGGAGTCGACCGGCCTGTACCGCATGATGCGCGCCCGCGGCATCACCCTGCACAGCGCCCGCCAGACCGTCGGCGCCCGCATCGCTTCCCGCGAGGAGGCCGGGCTCCTCGGCGAGCAGGAGGGCGCCGCGCTGCTCACCATGCAGCGCACGGCGTACGACGACACCGGCCGGGCGGTCGAGTACGGCACACACGTCTACCGCGCGTCCCGGTACGCGTTCGACTTCCAACTGCTGGTCAGGAACTGACCGGGCTCAGTGGACCGTGTCCAGGCGGGCCCGCTGGTCCGCCGTCAGCTCCAGCTCCACGGCGGCCAGGTTCTCCTCCAGCTGGGCGACCGACGAGGCCCCGGCCAGCGGCACGATCGGCAGTTCCGCGCCGATCTGCCAGGCGAGGACGACCTGGTTGACCGTGGCCCCGGTCTCCCGGGCGACCTCGCGGAGCACGGCGAGCCGGGCCGGGGTGCCCGGGTGGTCGTAGTCCGGGGGCAGCGGCTTGTCCTCGCGGACGTAGGAACCGGCCAGCAGCGGCGAGTAGGCGACCAGGGTCAGCTCCGGCTCCGCCCGCAGGTAGCCGAGGAGTTCGGCGCCGGCGTGGCCGAGGCTGCCGTACGGGGAGAACTCGCTCGGCACGTCGAAGCGGGGCCGCAGGTGGCTGTGCTGGTACTGCAGCACCTCGTAGCCGGGCAGTCCGGCCGCGGCGGCCAGGGCCCGCGCCCGCTCGACGCGCCACATCGCCTGGTTGCTGACGCCGAGCAGTCCGACGGTGCCCTCCGCGACCAGTGCGCCGAAGGCCTCGACGGTCTCGCGCTGCTCCACGGTGAAGTCGTCGATGTGGGCGTACAGCAGGTCGAGTTTGTCCACTCCCAGCCGTCGCCTGCTGCGGTCGGCCGCCTCCCGGATCACCTGGGCGGACAGGCCCTCCGGGTTGTCGGTGTAGCCGGTGCCGGGCGCCAGCGGGCGCGCCCCTAGCTTGGTGGCGATCACGACCTCGTCGCCGATGCCGCGGCTGCGCCGCCAGCGGCCGAGGAGTTCCTCGCTCTGGCCGCCCTGGCCGCCGTCGGTCCAGAAGGCGTAGTTGTCGGACGTGTCGATGAAGTTTCCGCCGGCCTCCACATAGCGGTCGAGGACGGCGAACGAGGTCTTCTCGTCGGTCAGCGAGCCGAACAGCATCGCGCCGAGGGCGAGCACGCTCACCTCGCGGCGGTGCGCCGGGTCGGCGCCCATGGTCCGGTATTTCATGGTGTTCCTCCCGATGAGCACCCGGTCGTCCGGGCACGGGAGGGAGTCTTCATTTTGAAGTGCGCTTCAAGTCAAGCACTCAGTAGTCTCGGCTCGCGTGAACAGGCGAAAGCACAAGAAACTGTCCCGGCGTCTCGTCGACGCCGCGCTCGTCGGTGAGCCGGCGCGGGTGCGGGCCGCGCTGCGGGCCGGAGCGCCCGCCGAGACGGCGGACGCGGCGGGGAGCACCCCGCTGTACCTGGCGTCCGTGAACGGGGACGCCGACATCGTCCGCGTGCTGCTCGCGGCCAGTGCCCGACCGGACACGGAGAGCGGGATCGGCTCGGAGGGCACGCCGCTGTGCGGGGCGGCCTGCTGGGGACACACTGAGGCCGTCCGCGCGCTCCTCGAGTACGGGGCCGACCGAACCTGCGCGAGGACCACGGCACGGGCTGGGCGCCGCTGGACTGGGCGTCGAACGGGCCGCACCAGGAGACGGCGGACCTGCTCGTCGCCGCGGGGGCGCGGCCGCGGGACTGACCACCGGGAGGGGCGGCACGAAGAAGGGCCGTCACGGACTCGCGTCCGTGAAGGCCCTGCACACCGTCGGGACGACAGGATGTGAACCTGCGACCCCTTGACCCCCAGGAGTGCGGGCTACGGGGCGCAGTCCCACAGCCAGCTCCGAGGGCGCTGTCAGTGGCCAGCGTTACCGTGAGAGATCAGCCAGATCGGTTCGTGGCCTCGAAGGGCGGCAGGCATGGGTGCCGTGGAGTGGCCGACGGATCCAGGGGCCTAGGAACAGGCCGTCGCCGTCCTCCTCAGTTGCATGGCGTCCGCAACTCCTGCGCGTCGATGGATCAGACCGCGATAGCGGCAGAGACGCACAGCCCTTGGGTTCAGCAGCGCTGCTGAACCCCATCAGTTGGGACGCCCCGGGACCTGCCGGCCCAGCTGATCGTTACCGCCCCAGCAGGCAAGCGCCTCGCCGTACTCGGGCTCCATATGACATCCATCTCCATCCGCTCCGGCTCCCACGGAGGAACCCTTACGGGAGCCGACTCCACAGGAGCCAACAGCTGCGAGCGCAAGTCCTACAAGACCGACTTGTCCGACGTGCAGCGGGCGCTGATCGAGCCGGCGATCGCCGCCTGGAAAGCCGCACACCCCTCTGTCAGCGGCCACCAGGGCCGGTACGAGATGCGGGAGATCGTCAACGCGCTCCTCTACCAGGGCCGCACCCGCTGCCAGTGGGACCTACTTCCGCACGACCTGCCGCCGCGGTGACGTACTACTTCACCACGTGGCGCGACGACGGCACCGACCAGACTATCCACGACCTGCTGCGCTGGCAGGTGCAGGAGAAGGCGCGGCGGAAAGCGGACCCGAGCCTGGTAGTGCTCGACACCCAGAGCGTGCACGCGGCGGCCGGGGTGCCCGCGGGGTCGACGGGGCGTGACGCGGCAAAAGAAGTACCGGGCCGCAAGGGCGGCCTGGCCGTTGACGTGTTGGGGCTGGTGATCGCGGTAGTCGTAGCTGCCGCGTCCGTGCACGACAACGCCGCCGGCATCGCGCTGCTGGACAAGGTCACAGCCGACACCGACACCGCACAGAAGGCCCTGGAAGCTCAGCCAGCTGCCGGAGCGGTTGAGGAAGACTGCCGGGTTGCGTCGACGTCGGGCCAGGGAGTCCGCTCGTTCAGCCACCGCTCGAGTACCGAGGCCGCCCGTCAGCAGTCTGTCAGCTCACCGGTCCTGACGGGCGTACCGGCCGGGAGCCGATCCGGTAACGCGGGAGAACGCGGTGCTGAAGGCGGTGGTCGAGCCGTAGCCGATCTCTCGGGCGATCTCGGCGATCGACTGATCCCCCTGTCGCAGAGCGCGTTTGGCCATGGCCATCCGCCAGGACAGCAGGTACTCGATCGGCGTCAGGCCCACGCGCCGGACGAACCGCTGGGCCAGGACCGATCGTGAGACCCGTGCCTCGGCCGCCAGGGTCGCCACCGTCCAGGGCCGGGCGGCGTTCGCGTGGATCGCGCGCAGGGCAGCCGCCACCGGGGGGTCGCCCAAGCCGGCCAGCAGGTTGGCCGGGGGCTTCTCCAGCGTCGCTGGAGCGCTGCGCAACGCCTCCACCAGCATCACCTCGACGAGCCGGGTCAGCACCAGCGACGCACCGGGCCGGTCCGCGGCGCTGGCCTCGTCGCCGATCAGCTCGAGCAGGCGCGCGATCCGCCCGGCGCCGTCAGTGTCCGCCCGCAGGTGGACCACGGTCGGCAGCAGGTCCAGCAGGAGATCGGCGTTTTCCGGCTTGATCGCGAAGTGCCCGGCGAGCAACTGCACTGCCGTCCTTCCTTCGCTGCCCAGTCTCAGATGGTTGTCCTGGGCGCCGGCCAGCGCTCGTTCCCCGTCGACGACGTCCTCACCGGTGTCCTCGCCGATGTCACTGCTGAAGGTGAAGGCGGGTGGGCCCGACAGAAGCAGGAAGTCTCCCTTCGCGAGCCGGACCGGGGCTCCCTCGCACTGCAGCCAGCAGTGGCCGACGGTGACCACACCGAAGTTGACGTCGGGATTAGCTGCGAACCGCAGCGCCCACCGCCCGGAACCCTCGATCTGTTTCCAGAGGACGACGCGCGGGTGCAGCAGACCGATCACATCGGTCAGAGGATCGGCCATTCGGACTCTCGCTAACTAATTGAAGATATTCAATAATAGACAGTCCGGACCGATGGCGTCGAGACTCGATACATGAGCACACAGACCCGCAAGACCGTCCTGATCACCGGCAGCTCGTCAGGGTTCGGCAAGGCCACGGCCGCGCTCTTCCTGGACCGAGGTTGGAACGTCGTCGCGACGGCCCGCCGCCCGGCGCCGGAGGGCCACCTCGGCCCGGACACCGAGCACCTGCTGTCCTGCGCGCTGGACATCACCGACCCGGAGTCGATCCAGGCCGCCCTTGGGGACGCACTGGTCCGCTTCGGCCGGCTCGACTGCGTCGTCAACAACGCCGGCGCCGGGCTGTTCTCCGTCTTCGAGTCCACCCCGATGGCCACTGTCCGGGCGCTGTTCGAGACCAACGTCTTCGGGATGATGCAGGTGACGCAGGCCGCCCTGCCGATCCTCGCGGCCCGGGACAGCGGGAGCCTGATCACGATCAGCTCCGGAGCCGCGATCGTCCCCGAGCCGCTGCTGTCGGTGTACAGCGCCACCAAGTTCGCCGTCGAAGGCTTCACCGAATCCCTGCGCTACGAGGCAGCCGCGCGCGGAGTCTCGGTCAAGCTCGTCGAGCCCGGGCTGGTGCGGGGAACCAACTTCCTGGCCCGCACCGCCGAGAGCTCTCAGGCTGTCCCCGTCGCCGCCGGCTACGAAGCGCTCGTGCAGCAGGTGATGGGCGCGTTCGAGCAGGAGTGGCCCTACCGGCTCGCGACCCCTCAGACGGTGGCCGAAGTCGTCGTCGCTGCGGCCGGCGACGACAGCACGCAGCTTCGGTACCTGGTCGGCGAGGACGTCGAGATCTCCGCCCGGATGCGGCGCGAGACGTCCGAGAAGGACTACAACGACTGGGCCCTGGCCCGCGTCGGCGCTCAGTGAGGTCACCGGTCGCCCGCCCTTTCACCCCCTGATTCATCAGGAGAAGAACCATGAACACAGAGATCGAGTTCCCTTCGTACGAGGGCGCCCTCACGCTGCGAGGCACCTCCTATGTACCTGACCGGACGAGCGGCCCGGTGCCCGTGGTGATCATGACCCACGGGATGGCCGACTCCGCCGATCGGCTGGCCCCGGCGGCCCAGTGGCTTGCCGACCACGGTTTCGGGGTGATCCTGTACGACCACCGCGGCTTCGGGCCCAGCGATGGTCAGCCGCGCCAGGAGTTCGACCCGATCACCCAGTGCCGGGACATGCAGATGGCCATCACGTTCGCGCAGTCCTGCAGCGCCTTCGATGCCGACCGCGTGGCGCTGTGGGGGACGAGTTTCAGCGGTGGCCACGTGCTGGCCGTCGCCGCAATCGACACCCGCGTCAGAGCCGTCGTCTCGCAGGCTCCCTGGATCGCGGGTAGGGAGATCGCCCGTCACATCCTGGGTTCAGAGGGTCTGGCTGCCTTCCGGGAGGTGTTCAACGCCGAGCGCCGGACCCTGCTCGCAGGAGGAAGGCCGTCGCTGTCTCCCGTCGTACGCCACCCCGACGCAACGGACGGTGGGTTCGCGCTCGTCGACACCCAGGAAGGCTACGACTACATGATCAGCGGACCAGTCGGGCTGCCGAAGGCCTGGCTGAACTCGTTCACGACCCGCTCGCTCGAGCACGCGATCGAGTTCGACGTACGTCCGTACGCCGGACGGATCGGCACAACCCCACTACTGATGATCACCGGTTCCCGCGACCGCCTGATCCCGGCCGAGCTGGTACAGGAGTTCTACGACGCGGTGATCGGGCCCAAGCAGCTCACCGTCATCGACGCGGAACACCACAGCCTCTACATGCCCGGCAGCGGATTCGAGGAGTCGATGGAGGCCAGCACCCGCTGGTTCGCCACACATCTGATGCCCGAAGTGGCCCCGGCCACGGCCGGGTAGCTCCCGGCCTCGGCCAGGTCGGCATGCCTCATGTTCCCAGCGAGGGAAGACCCGACTCCGCGCTCCCCTCACTGATCGGTCAATCAGCAGTCGGCGACTCCCTGGCGCTCACCAAGCGCGACCAGCACCTCGTGCTGTACACCGCGCCGCCACAATCGCGTCACGCGGAGGCTCTCGCTCCTCTGAGCGGGTGGTACGTGAGTTGACGGCCGCTTCTCCCTTTCGGGAGGGCAACGGGCTGGCCACAGGGTTCCTCCGCGGCTGCCGCCAGCGGGTCTCACGCTCGTGGGCCTGATGCAGGTTCGGGTGACAGGTTCGGTCACGCGGCCTGGAGGGTCGGCGTGGGCATGGCGGTCTCGAATTCGACGGGAGTCAGCCGACCGAGCGCATCCTGTCCGCCTGCCCCGATCCCGGCGCCCGCCTGTTCACCGGACCGCGCGACGGACGCATCTCCACGCCGTCCTGCGCGATGCCACACACTGGGACGACGTGGTCACCAAGCTCGGCTACGAACACCTGCGCCGAGACGACCTCCGGCACACCGGACTGACCTGCTTCGCCGACGCCGGAGTCCGAGTACCCGTCCTGCGCAGGATCGCCGGCCACGGGTCCCCGACCACCACCCAGCGCTACCTGCACCCGGACGTACACGAAGTCACAGCCGCTGGCGCAGCATTCTCCGCCCACCTCAGCGTGCTCCGCGCACCACGCTCGCTGCCGGGCCCGGTCGTCATGACTCGCTGACGCGGTCGAGGACGCCGGTCCCCAACTGGTCCCCAAGAATGGTCAAGGGCCGGTTTCGGATACCTCCGAAACCGGCCCCGACCTGCGACTCATATGAGTCGGGACGACAGGATTTGAACCTGCGACCCCTTGACCCCCAGTCAAGTGCGCTACCAAGCTGCGCCACGTCCCGGTGTGCTCACACGCGGTGCACCGCGTGATCACGCGACAGCACTTTACCCCACACTCCGGGCCACGCCTAAGCGGGCACGGGCGAGGGACAATCGGTGCCATGGACAGCCCTGCCGACAGCCCCGTGGACAGCACCGCCTCCGACCGTCCGGCGGACGGACGGGACCGCGACGACGAGGGCCGGGCGCGCAACGCCCGGCCGCGGGACGGGCTCGGACGCCCGCTGCCGTACGGGGCGGACGGCGTGCCCCGCCAGCCCGAGGGGGTCGTACGGGCCCCGGACGCGACGGTGGCCGAGGCGCAGCGGCTGCTGGACGAGGGGAAGCCGTTCCACGCGCACGAGGTGTTCGAGGACGCCTGGAAGTCGGGGCCCGAGGAGGAGCGGGGCCTGTGGCGGGGGATGGCCCAGCTGGCCGTCGGGCTCACGCACGCGGCGCGCGGCAACGTCACCGGCGGGCCCAGGCTGCTGCGGCGCGGTGCGGGCGCCGTCACCGAGTGGGCGGCGTCGGGGGCCGGGCGGGAGCGGCCGTACGGGATGGATCTCGGCGCGGTCGCCGGGTGGGCCCGGGAGCTGGCGGGCGACGTGGAGGGCGGCGCGTCCGTGGACGCGGCGGCGCGGGCGCCCCGGCTGCGCGGCTGAACCCGGTCCGGGTCGCCGCCGGTCCGGGGCACCGCCGGGGCGGCCCGGCCGGAGTGCGGTCGGTGGCGTACGGCAGACTCGTGGCGTGCGGACAATTCATGTGATCGGTATCGGCGCGGGCGACCCCGAGCAGCTGACGCTCCAGGCCGTCAGGGCACTGCGCGGCACGGACGTGTTCTTCGTCCTGGACAAGGGCGAGGCGAAGTCCGACCTGGTGCGGCTGCGCCGGGACATGCTGGAGGCGCACGTACCGGAGGGGACCTACCGGGTCGTCGAGGCGCGCGACCCCGAGCGGGACCGGAGCGCGGGCGGCGCGGCGTACTCCCCCGCCGTCGGGGACTGGCGCAGCGCCCGGGCCGGCATCTACGAGCGGCTGATCGCCGAGGAGCTGGGCGAGGAGGAGACCGGCGCGTTCCTGGTCTGGGGCGACCCCGCGCTGTACGACAGCACGCTGGGCATCCTTCAGGAGATCCTGGAGCGCGGCGCGGTGGCGTTCGAGTACGACGTCGTGCCCGGCATCAGCAGCGTCTCCTCGCTGGTCGCCCGGCACCGGACCGGGCTGAACCGGGTGGCGCGCCCGGTGCAGATCACCACGGGGCGGCGGCTCGCCGAGGGCTTCCCCGAGGACGCGGACGACGTCGTCGTGATGCTGGACGCGCACCAGGCCTTCCGGCGGTACGCGGACCAGGACATCGACATCTACTGGGGCGCCTACCTGGGCACCCCGGACGAGATACTCGACTCCGGCCCGATCGCCGAGGCCGCGCCCCGCATCGAGCGGATGCGCGCCGAGGCCCGGGAGCGCAAGGGCTGGATCATGGACACCTATCTGCTGCGGCGCAACCCGCGGGACCGGTAGGACGAGCCCCGGACCACCGGCGGACGGCACCCGGGCGGACTGCTCCCGCATGCGTGGCCCGTGCACCGGTGTGATCGTGACCGTGTGACAGTCGCCGAGGAATCGCCCCGGGCCGTCGCCTCCCAGCCGCCCGTGCTGGACCGGCGGCGCCGCAACGTCGTCTTCGTCACGATCATGCTCGGCATGCTGCTCGCGGCCCTGGACCAGACGATCGTGGGCACCGCGCTGCCCACCATCGTGTCGGACCTGGGCGGCGCCGAGCACATGTCGTGGGTGGTGACCTCGTACCTGCTCGCGGAGACCGTGGCGACGGTGCTGGTCGGCAAGTTCGGCGACCTGTTCGGCCGCAAGGTGGTCTTCCAGGTGTCCGCGGTCGTGTTCATCACCGGCTCGTTCCTGTGCGGGCTGGCGACGAACATGCCGCTGCTGATCGTCTGGCGGGCGGTGCAGGGCGTCGGCGCGGGCGGCCTGATGGTGACGGCGATGGCGCTGATCGCGGACGTCATCCCGCTGCGGGAGCGGGGCAAGTACCAGGGCGCGATCGGCGCGGTGTTCGGGGTCGCGACGGTCATCGGTCCGCTGCTCGGCGGGCTGTTCACCGACCACCTGTCCTGGCGCTGGGCCTTCTACGTCAACGTGCCCATCGCGGTCGTCGTGGTGATCGCCGCCGCCCGCACCATCCCGGTGGTGAAGTCGGCGGCCCGGCCCGTCATCGACTACCTGGGCATCGCGCTGGTCGCGGTCGGGGCGAGCGCGCTGATCCTGGCGACGAGTTGGGGCGGCAACGAGTACGCCTGGGGCTCGGCCGTGATCATCGGCCTGTTCGCGGGCGGGCTGATCGCGCTGGGACTGTTCTGCTGGGTGGAGACCCGGGCGGCCGAACCGATGCTGCCGATGCGGCTGTTCTCCAACCCGGTGTTCACCGTCTGCTCGATCCTCAGCTTCATCGTGGGCTTCGCCATGCTGGGCGCGCTGACGTATCTGCCCACGTACCTGCAGTACGTCGACGGCGATTCGGCCACCGTCTCCGGGGTGCGGACGCTGCCGATGGTGGCGGGGCTGCTGATCGCCTCGGTGTTCAGCGGCAACGTGGTCAGCAAGACGGGGCGCTACCGGCTGTTCCCCATCGCGGGCACGCTGGTGATGGGCGTCGGCCTGTACCTGATGTCGCTGATGGGCGCGTCCACGGGCGCGGGGCTCGAATCGCTGTACATGTTCGTCCTCGGCACGGGGATCGGCCTGTCCATGCAGGTGCTGACCATCGCCGTGCAGAACACGGTCGAGTACGCCGACCTGGGCACCGCGACCTCCGGCGTCACCTTCTTCCGTACGCTGGGCAGTTCCTTCGGCACCGCCGTGTTCGGCACGATCTACGCCAACGCGCTCGGCCCCAACCTGCGCGACGGCGTCGCGGCGGCGGCCCGCACCGGGGCCGCCGACCCCTCGGTGATCGCCGGGGCCTCGACCAGTCCGGAGGGCGTGCACCGGCTGCCGCCCCCGGCGTCGGCACCGATCGTCGGCGCGTACGCGGACACCATCCAGACCGTGTTCCTGTGGACCGTGCCGGTCGCGGCCCTGGGCTTCCTGGTCGCGCTCTTCCTCAAGCAGGTCCAGTTGCGCGACAGCGCCCGCGCGGGCTCCACCGACATGGGAGAGGGTTTCGCCTCGCCGCACGACGCCAGCAGCAGGCGGACGCTGGAGGCCTCCGTCGGGAAGATCATCGGCGGTACGGAGCTGGACACCGCGCGCCGGATCATCGCGGACAGCGACACCCGGCTGGACGTCGCCGGGGCCTGGGCGGTGATGCAGGCGGACCTGTTCACGCGGCTGGTGGGGCACGCCAGCCTCGGCCTGATCGCGGCGAGCCGCCGGCTGCCGCCGGAGGTGCTGCTGCCGGTCTTCGACCGGATGGTGGAGGAGGGGTTCCTCACCCGGCACGGCTCGCTGCTCTCGCACACCGACGCGGGCGCCCGCGAGGCGCTGGTGATCGGCCGGGCCTGGGCGACCTGGCTGGAGGACCGGGTGGAGCAGGACATCGGGCGCCCCACGGACACGGAGCTGCGCGCCGCCCTCGACGCCATCGCCAAGCGCCTGCTGGTGGAGGACCTCAGCAGCGGGCTGCCGCAGCGCGTCAGGCGAGCAGGAGCTGAAGACCGCCCACGATCGTCGCCGCGATCACCAGACGCTCGAACAGGCGTTGGTTGATCCGGTTCACGGCCCACTTGCCGAGGAACGCGCCGGGCACCACGAACACCACCAGCGCGGCGTCGAGCAGCAGCGAGTGCCCGTCGATCAGGCCGAGGCCCGCGCTGAAGGGCAGCTTGGAGACGTTGACGATCAGGAAGAAGAACGCCGACGTGCCCAGGAAGCCGAGTTTGCGGAAGCCGGCGGAGAGCAGGTACATCGACATCACCGGGCCGCCCGCGTTGGCGACCATGGTGGTGAACCCGCCCAGCACGCCGTACGAACGGGCCTTCACGCGGCCGGTGCGCGAGGTGACCTCGTCCGGCTGCTCGGCGGCGTCGGCCCGGCGCCGGCGCCACACCGTCACTCCGGCCATGAACAGCAGGATCACGCCGATCGACGTGCGCACGACCGCGTCGTCGGCCCACACCAGGAACAGGGTGCCGACGGCCACGCCCACGCCGACCGCCGGGAACAGCCGCCACAGGGTGGGCCAGTGCGCGTGGCGCCGGTAGGTGAGGACGGCCAGGACGTCCCCGGCGATCAGGATCGGCAGCAGGATGCCGGTGGAGGCGCGGGCCGGCAGCACCGCCGCGAAGATCGCGAGGCTGACGGTGTTGGCCCCGCTCACCGCGGTCTTGGAGAAGCCGACGAGCAGGGCCGCGAAGGCGAGGGCGGCGAATTCCCAGCCGGTGAGGTGCCAGAGCGTCATGGTGTCCATTGCGGGGACCGATGCTATGCGCACCCCACCGTCGCCGTAAGCACCGTCTCGCCCATTGATCCTTAGCGTGATCCTCGGCGTGGTCCTTCGCGGTCGGTGTACGTCGCCCTCAGCTCCCGCTTCAGCACCTTCATGCTCGGCCCGAGCGGCAGCTCGTCCGCGAACTCCACCCGGCGCGGGTACTTGTGCCGCCCGAGGTGCTGCTTGGACCACTCGGTGACCCCGGCGGCGTCCGGCGCCCCCTCGGGCGTCGTGCCGGGGGCACGCACGACCACGGCGCAGACCTCCTCGCCGTGGAGTTCGTCCGGGAGCCCGATGACCGCGACCTGGGCGATGCCCGGGTGGCGCATCAGCACCTCCTCGACCTCCCGCGGATAGACGTTGTAGCCGCCGCGGATGATGACGTCCTTCTTCCGGTCGACGATCCTCAGGAACCCGTCCTCGTCCTTGGTGCCCAGGTCGCCGGTGCGGAACCAGCCGTCGACGAGCGCCTGAGCGGTGGCCTCGGGGCGGCCGAGGTAGCCGGAGAAGACGTTGTGGCCGCGGACGACGACCTCGCCCAGTTCCCCGGGCGGCAGCAGTTCCACGGCGTTCTCGACCTCGGCGCGGGCGATCTCCACGTCGACGCCCCACAGCGGGTGGCCGATGGTGCCGGGCCGGGCGCCGAACACCGGCTGGTTCACGGCCGCCGCCGGGGAGGTCTCCGACAGCCCGTAGCCCTCGTAGATCTTCGCCCCGAAGGCCTCCTCGAACCGTTCGAGGACGGCGACCGGCAGCGAGGCGCCGCCGGAGATGCACACCCGCAGCTCCGGCAGGGCCGCGGCCCCGGCCGCCGCGGCGGCGAGGGCGACGAACATGGTCGGCACCCCGTGGAAGGTGTTGACGCCCTCCTTCACCATCAGCTCGATCGCGCGCGCCGCGTCGAAGCGGGGCAGCAGGACGAGGGTCGCGCCCGCGCGCCAGGTGGAGTTGAGGGAGACGGTCTGGCCGAAGGCGTGGAAGAGGGGCAGCGCGCCGAGCGCCACGTCGTCGGGCCGGATGTCGTTGGCGTCGAAGGCGTTGACCGTCGCGTTCATCACCAGGTTGAAGTGGCTGAGCACGGCGCCCTTGGGCACTCCGGTCGTGCCGCTGGTGTAGAAGACGACGGCCGGGTCGTCGGCGTCCCGGGTGACGTAGGAGGGCAGGGGCTCGGCGTCGGCGGCGAGCCGGTCGAACTCCTCACCGAGCGTGACCGTCCGCACGCCCGCCTCCCGCGCGGCGGCCGCTCCGGTCTCCGCCTGGGCCGGATGGCACAGCAGCAGGGTGGCACCGCTGTCGCGCAGGACGTGCTCGACCTCGGCCGGGGACAGCAGCAGGTGCACCGGCACCACCACGGCGCCGGCCGCGGCGACGGCGTAGTACGCGACGGGGAAGTCGGCGGTGTTCGGTGCCATCAGCGCCACCCGGTCCCCCGGCCGGACGTCCAGGCCGACGAGCGCACCGGCCCGGGCGAGGGCGCGGCGCCACACCTCGGCGAAGGTCAGCCGCAGGTCGCCCTCGACCAGCGCCTCCTTGTCGGGACGGCGCCGGGCGTTCTCGGCGAGGACGGCGGCGACGGAGAGGGTTGCCATGGGGTGTTGCTCCGTTTCCTTGCTGCGGCTCCGCAGAGCGGGTGGCGGCTCTACGGCTGGGGCGGGTCAGTGACGTTCGACGAGGACCGCGCTGCCCTGCCCCACGCCCACGCACATCGTGGCCAGTCCGCGGCCGGCGCCCGTGCGGCGCATGCGGTGGAGCAGGGTGGTGAGGATGCGGGCGCCCGAGCAGCCGAGCGGGTGGCCGAGCGCGATGGCCCCGCCGGTGGGGTTGACCAGGTCGGGGTCGATGCCGAGTTGGTCGACGCAGGCGAGGGCCTGGGCGGCGAACGCCTCGTTGAACTCGGTCTCCGCGAGGTCGCCGACGCTCCAGCCCGCCCGGGCCAGCACCTTGCGGGTGGCGGGGACCGGGCCGATGCCCATGACGTCGGGGTGGACGCCGGCCGAGCCGCCCGCGACATACCGGCCCAGCGACTCCAGGCCGAGGTCGTTCAGCGCCTCCTCGCTGACCAGGAGGAGGCCCGCGGCACCGTCGTTCATCGGGGAGGCGTTGCCCGCGGTGACCGTGCCACCGGGACGGAAGACGGGCTTGAGACGGCCCAGCTTCTCCAGGGAGGTGTCCTCGCGGACGCACTCGTCGGTGTCGACGACCACGCCGTCGGGGCGCTCGACGGGGAGGATCTCGTCGTCGAAGTGACCGTTCTTCCGGGCTTCGGCGGCCAGGCGGTGACTGCGCAGGGCGAACGCGTCCTGACGCTCGCGCGGGACGCCGTACCGCTCGGCGACCTCCTCGGCGGTCTCCCCCATGGCGAGCAGGCCGTGCAGGTCCTTCATCGCCGGGTTGACCAGGCGCCAGCCGAGCCGGGTGTCGGCGGTCTCGATGCGGTGCGGCAGCGCCTCGTCGGGGCGGGGCAGCACGAAGGGGGCGCGGCTCATGGACTCGGAGCCGCCCGCGAGGACGATGTCGGCCTCGCCGGCGGCGATGGTGCGGGCGGCGGTGGTGACGGCTTCGAGGCCCGAGGCGCAGAGCCGGTTGACGGTGGCGCCGGGCACGGTCTCGGGCAGGCCCGCGAGCAGGGCGGCCATGCGGGCGACGTTGCGGTTGTCCTCGCCCGCCTGGTTGGCGGCGCCCCAGTACACGTCCTCGATCCGGGCCGGGTCCAGCGCGGGCAGGTCGGCGACCAGGCCGCGGATCACGGCGGCGGCGAGGTCGTCCGGCCGTACGGTGGACAGCGCGCCGCGCAGCTTGCCGATCGGGGTGCGGCGGGCGGCCGCGAAGTGGACGGGACGCACGAGGGACTCCTGACCGTCGTCGCGCGGTCACGGGGCGGCGCACCGCCGCCGCGTCGACCATCACGAACCTTGATGAGCACTACCCTTAATTAGCACTGCTAGTTTTGGACTATAGACCGCCGGACGGTGTCCTGGGAAGATCCTCCGGACGACCGTCACCGACGCAGCCGGAGGAGCCATGGCCGAGGCCCGCGAGCACACGCTGACCGGAACGCGGGGGCGGATCGCCGTCCGCGAGTGGCCCGTCGTGCGTCCCCGCTACGTGGCGCTGCTGGTCCACGGATACGGCGAGCACACCGGGCGCTACGAGGAGGTGGCCGACGTCCTGACCGGCCACGGCGCGGCCGTCTACGCGCCGGACCACACCGGGCACGGGCGCTCGGACGGCGAGCGGGTGGTCGTCACGGACTTCGAGGACGTGGTCACCGACGTGCACGCCGTCGCGGACCTCGCCCGCGCCGCCCACCCCGGCCTGCCGGTCGTCATGGTCGGCCACTCCATGGGCGGCCTGATCGCCTCCCGCTACGCGCAGCGCCACCCGGGCGAGCTGACGGCGCTGGTGCTGTCGGGGCCCGTCATCGGCGACTGGGAGCTGCCGCGCCGGCTGCTCGCCCTGGAGGAGATCCCCGACACCCCGATCAGCCCGGCCTCGCTCTCCCGCGACCCGGCGGTGGGCGCGGCGTACGCGGCCGACCCGCTGGTCTGGCACGGGCCGATGAAGCGGCCGACGCTGGAGGCGTTCGTGCGGACGCTGGAGACCGTGGCCAAGGGCGGCGACGTCGGCCGGCTGCCGCTGCTGTGGGTGCACGGGGACGACGACCGGCTGGTGCCGCTGCCCGGCAGCCGGGTCGGCGTGGAGCCGCTGAGCGGCGGCGACCTGACCGAACGGATCTACCCGGGCGCCCGGCACGAGGTCTTCAACGAGACGAACCGGGCGGAGGTCTTCGCGGACGTCACGCGCTTCCTGGACGGCGTGCTCGCCCGCTGAGGCGGCGGGGTCGCCGGGGCCAGGCGCCGGGGCCGGATGCCGTGTGCCGGCGGGCGTTTGTCCTCCGCTCCCGCTGGGCACCCGCGCCCGCATGGAGTGGTTGCGCCGCGCCGCCTGCGTGGATGAGGACCCCGACCTGTTCTTCCCGGTGGGCACCGCCGGACCCGCCCTGCGGGACACGGCGGCCGCCAAGCGCGTCTGCGCCAGATGCCCGGTGACCCCCGAGTGCCTGGCCTTCGCCCTGGAATCGGGGCAGACGTCGGGTGTCTGGGGCGGCACCGACGAGGCCGAGCGCGTCGCGCTGCTCCGGCTGAGCACGCAGTACGCGCGTACGCACGACGAAATGAGGGACACCTCATGGCCGACGCCCTCGAACTCGACGCGCTGTGGGAGGACTTCCACCGCGTGGTGAACATGACCTCCGCGGAACTCGCGGACTGGCTCCGGGTGCGCCGACGCCGGCGAGCTGACCGAGCCGCTGCCGGACGACGCCGGTCCACCGCTGGGACAGCACGTCCTCGCGATCCTGCAGAAGCGGCGCACCGACCTGACCGGGGACGACCTGCGCGCCATGCGCCAGGTCGTGGACACCGTGACCTCGCAGACCGACCTGGACAACGAGCCCGCGTCCGACGACACCCGCCTGCGGCACCGGCTCATGACGGTCGGTCACGACCCGCTGAAGCCGTAGCCGTGGGCCGCGACCAACGGCGGACCGTGCGCGAACTCGTCGACGCGCACGGGCAGACGTACGCCGAAGAGGCGGGCATCCGGCTGAAGGACACCCCGCAGCCGCTGTACCGGCTGCTGGTCCTCGCGCACCTGCTCAGCGCCCGGATCAGCGCCTCCATCGCGGTCGCCGCCGCCCGCGCCCTGAGCGAGGCGGGACTGCGCGACCCGCGCCGCATGGCCGGGGCCACCTGGCAGGAGCGGGTGGACGCGCTCGGGCGGGGCGGCTACCGGCGCTACGACGAGCGCACCGCCACCCAGCTCGGCGAGGCCGCCGAACTGCTGACCGAGCGCTGGGGCGGCGACCTGCGCCGGCTCCGCGACGAGGCGGGCGGCGACGTCTCCGAGCTGCGGCGGCTGCTCCAGGAGTTCCCCGGAATGGGGCCGACCGGTGCGGACATCTTCCTGCGCGAGGCCCAGCTGGTCTGGCCACAGGCGGGTCCCCGGCTGGACCGCAAGGCCCTGCGGGGCGCGGAGCGGCTCGACCTGCCCGGGGACCAGGACCGGCTCCTCGGCCTGGCCGGGAAGACGGAACCCGCCGTCCTGGCGGCCGCCCTGGTGCGGGCGGCGGTGGACAAGGAGGTGGTCGAGGACACCCTCGACCGCGTCGGCTGAGTGCGCCGGACCCGGCGGTCCGGCCCGCTCCGGACGCCCGGCGGCGCCGGTCACCCGAACAGGCCCGTGCGCTGGTGCGCCCCCGGCCCCGGTGATGCGCTGAGGACACCGTTTCCCGTCCCAGGAGGCATCCCGCGATGAGCCGTCGTCCCTACCCACCCGTCCGTCTCCTGGCCTCCGCCCTGGCGGCGGGCGCGCTGCTGACCACCGCGGCCTGTTCGGACGGCGAGGGGTCGCAGAGCTCCTCGGACACCACGGCCGAACAGGCCGGGGTCGCCCGGCCCGACGCCGCGAAGCAGACCCCGACCGGCTCCCGAAGCGCCTCTCCCAGCGCCTCCCCCGCCGCTCTCACCGAGGCCGATGCCAAGGCCGCCCTGCTCACCGAGGCCGACCTGGAGGGCGACTGGAACCAGGTCCAGGACGCGGACAAGTGGCGCGACCGGCTGCTCGTCGGCGAGGTCGACGTGGCCGACTTCCTCACCGCGAAGTCCAACGCGACGGACTGCCAGGCGCTGCTGGACGCCCTCTACGACGACGGCCTGCTGGGCGACCCGTCGGGACCGTCGGCCCTCACCGGCTTCGAGCAGGGCGACTCCCGCCTGCTGGAGCAGGTCGCCGGGTACGACCGCGCGGGTCTGGACGCCCGGATGAAGTGGCTGCGGACCCTGCCGGACACCTGTGACGAGTTCACCGCCACCGGCTCCGGGGGTGGCAAGCGCACGGTGCAGGTGACCGAGGCGTCGGTGCCCGACGTGGGCGACGCCCGTGCGGGGCTGCGGGTGAGTGTCCAGGGGGACGCCGACGGCGGGCCCGCCACGCTCACCCTGGACGTCGCCACGGTGCGCGTCGACACCTCCGCCGTCACCGTCATGGGCGGCGGCCTCGACGGCGGGCAGACCGACTCGGTCGAACAGGCGGTGCGGCAGGGCACCGATCGGCTGCGGACCGTCCTGGACGGCGGGACTCCCTCCCCGCAGCCGACCACCATGGACTGACCCCGGCCGGCCTTCACCGCGTCGTGCGCACATCCGGCGAAACCCGGACAGGGTGATCACCGGGCGGCACAATGGTCCGCGACGGACGGCGCACGCGCGAAGGAGCCGAGACGTGAGCGAGAGCGACCCCGTGCCCGGCGGGCGCCCCGGCGAGGTCGAGCGGGCCACCGCGCTGAGCGGCGAGCTGACCGGGCAGGGCGTGCACGGCGTGGTGCTGGCGTACGTCGACACCGCGGGGATCGCCCGGGTGAAGACCGTGCCCACCGCGAAGCTCGCCGCGACCGCGGCCTGGGGCGTCGGCATGTCGCCGGTGTTCGACACCTTCCTGGCCGACGACTCGATCGTCGGCACGGACGTCCTCGGCTCCCCCGACGGCGACCTGCGCCTCTACCCCGACCTGGACCGGCTGACCGTGCTCGCGGCGCAGCCCGGCTGGGCGTGGGCGCCGGTGGACCGGATCACGCAGGAGGGTGCCCCGCACCCGGCGTGCGGGCGCACCGTGCTGCGCCGGATCGTGGCCGGGGCGGCCGAGCGGCACGGCATCACCTTCAGGGCCGCCGTCGAGGTCGAGTGGGTCGTGGGCCGGGGCGACGCGGACGGCGACGCGTTCGTCCCGGCGGTGTCCGGACCGGCGTACGGCGCGGCCCGGCAGGTCGAGCTGAGCGACTGCGCGGCCGACCTGCTGGCGGCGCTGGCGGCGCAGGGCGTGGACGTGGAGCAGTTCCATCCCGAGTACGCGGCGGGGCAGTTCGAGGTCTCGGTGGGGGCGCTCGGCCCGGTGGCGGCGGCCGACCACAGCGTGCTGGTCCGGCAGACGATCCGGGCGGTCTCGCGGCGGCACGGGCTGCGCGTCTCCTTCGCCCCGGCCGTCCTCGGACAGGGCGTCGGCAACGGCGGGCATCTCCACCTCTCCGCCTGGCGCGACGGTACGAACCTGCACGCGGGCGGGACCGCCCGGTACGGGATGACCGCCGAGGCGGAGTCCTTCGTGGCCGGGGTGCTCGGCCACCTCCCGGCGCTCACGGCGCTGACCGCGCCGAGCCCGGCCAGCCGGCTGCGGCTGCGGCCCTCGCAGTGGGCCGGGGTCTTCACGGCCTGGGGCCGGGAGACCCGCGAGGCCGGGTTGCGGATCGTCACCGGCACCGCCGGGATCCGCGACCGCGCGGCGAACCTGGAGGTGAAGCCGGTCGATCTCGCCGCCAACCCGTACCTCGCCCTCGCCTCGGTGATCGCCGCCGGGCTGGACGGGCTCGCCTCGTCCGCCCCGCTGCCCGAGGAGATCACCGGCGACCCGGCCCGGCTCGATCCCGCCGTGGCCGCCGCCCGGGGCGTGCGGCGGCTGCCGGTCACGCTCACGGAGTCGGTGGCCGCCTTCCGGGCCGACGGCGTACTGCGCGAGGCGCTGGGTCCGGTGCTGGCCGACGCGGTGATCGCGGTGCGGCTGGGCGAGGCCGGGTCGGTCGAGGGGCTGGACGACGACGGTGTGGCGGCGGCCTACCGCTGGAAGTACTGAGATGGCCGCCGGACCCGTGGACGAGCGGCTGGCCGCGCTGGAGCTGGTGGACCACCACTGCCACGGTGCCGTCACCGACGACCTGGACCGCGCGGGTTTCGAGGCCCTGCTCACGGAGGGCGAGGCATGGCCCGGCGTCTCCCCCTTCGACAGTCCGGTCGGCCTCGCCGTGCGCCGCCACTGTGCGCCCCTGCTGGGCCTGCCGCGCCACTCCCCCGCCGGCGTGTACCTGGCCCGGCGGTCCGAGCTGGGCGCCGCCGAGGTCAACCGGCGGTTCCTGCGGGCCGCGCGCACCGGCGCGTTCTGCGTGGACACGGGGTACGCCCCGCACCGCGTGACCGCACCGGCCGAGCTGGCCGGGGCGGCCGGCGCGAGGGCGTACGAGGTGGTCCGGCTGGAGGCCGTGGCGGAGGGCGTGGTGGCGGGCGGTGTCGAACCGGACGCGTACGCGCGCGCGTTCCGCACGGCCGCGTGGGAGGCGGTACGGCGGCCGGGAGTGGTGGCCGTCAAGTCGGTGGCGGCCTACCGCACCGGGTTCGATCTGGACCCGGCCCGCCCCTCGCCCGCCGAGGTGACCGAGGCCGCCCGGCGCTGGCTCGCGCGCGGCGGCGGCCGGCTCGACGACCCGGTGCTCGTGCGGCACCTGCTGTGGACCGCCGTGGACCTCGGCCGGCCGCTGCAACTGCACACCGGGTTCGGCGACGGCGACATCCGCCTGCACCGGGTGGACCCCACCCTGCTGACCGACTGGCTGCACCTGACCGACGGCACCATCCCGGTCCTGCTGCTGCACTGCTGGCCCTACCAGCGCCAGGCCGCCTATCTCTGCGCGGTCTTCGAGCGGGTGTACCTCGACGTGGGGCTCACCCTGCACCACGTCGGCCCCGCGCGGGCGGGCGCGGTCCTCGCGGAGGCCCTGGAGATCACCCCGTTCCGCAAGCTGCTGCACAGCTCGGACGCCTATGGACTGGCCGAGTTCCACCACCTGGGGGCGCTGGCCTTCCGGCAGGGACTGGCCGGTCTGCTGCAGGAGCGGCTGGACGCCGACGAGCTGTCCCTCCCGGACGCGTTGCGCCTGGCCCGGTGGGTCGGACGGGACAATGCCCGGCGGGTCTACCGGCTGCCCGGTGGCCCGGCGGACGACGGCTGAGCGACGTGGGACGGGTCACACTCCCGGAGCGCCGCCCGGGAAGCACGAACGGCTGAAAGTATGATCAAGCGATGTCTGACATGACCGAAACCACGCCGGGCTGGCTGACGAGCGACGAACTCGAAATGGCTCGCGCCCGCATGCCGATCCTGTACGTCGAGGCCGTGCCCGTGCGGGTGGACGACAGCGGCGAAGTCACCAGCGTCGGCCTGCTGCTGCGCATCGGGCCCGACGGGACGGTCAGCCGGACGCTGGTCTCCGGGCGGGTGCTGCACCACGAGCGGGTCCGGGACGCCCTGCTGCGCCATCTGGAGAAGGACCTGGGCCCGGTGGCGCTGCCCCGGGTGCCGGCCTCGCTCCAGCCGTTCACGGTGGCCGAGTACTTCCCGACGCACGGTGTCACGCCGTACCACGACCCCCGGCAGCACGCGGTCTCGCTCGCCTACGTGGTGCCGGTGACGGGTGACTGCCGGCCGCGCCAGGACGCGCTGGACCTGGTGTGGTTCGATCCGCGCGAGGCCCTGTCCGAGGCGGTGCGCAGCGAGATGCCGGGCGGGCACGGGGTGCTGCTGAAGCAGGCGCTGGCACACGTGGGCTGCGTGGGCTGAACGCTCCCCGGGCTACTCCTCGCGCCCGTCCGCGTCGCTCAACTGCGGGTCCAGGTCGTCCCTGAGCAGGCCCCGGGACCCGGTCTGCCCGGTGCGGTAGGCGGAGCGGGCCACCAGGTGGGAGGCGACCGGGCTGGTGAGGAACTGGAAGAAGACGATGAGCGCCAGGGTGCCCACGTCGGTGCCGTGGCGCAGCCGCAGCGCCACGCCGGTGAGGACGAGGAGCATCCCGAGGGTCTGCGGTTTGGTGGCGGCGTGGCTGCGGGAGAGCACGTCGGGGAAGCGGACCATCCCGATCACACCGAGGAGGCACTGCAGGCAGCCCAGGAGCAGCAGGACGGTCCCGGCCAGGTCGGCGGCCTCGGCCCAGGCGTTCACCGGTGGTCCTGCCTGCCGTCCGGGCGCACGGTGGGCCGGTCGCGCACGGCGATGAAGCGGGCGATGCCCACCGAGCCGGTGAAGCCGAGGAAGGCGAGCACCAGCATCACGGGGAAGTAGAACGAGTCGCGGTCGTGGGCGGCCTTGACGCCGATGCCGGCGATGATGAGCGCCGCGGCCACGTCCAGGGCGACGGCGCGGTCCAGCATCGAGGGGCCGTACCAGATCCGGTACAGCAGCAGTGCGCCGGCGAGGAGGATCATCGCGAGCGCGGCGACGAGCAGGGCGTCTTCGACGGTGTGCAGGGTGGTCACGTCGGGAGGTCACCTTCCGGTACGGGACGGGCGGCGTCGGCGATGTCCTCGGCGGTGCCGAAGGCGCGGGCGACGAGTTCCTCCATGCGCCACACCTGCCGCTGGGCGCCCTCGATCTCGCCGGGGTTGCCCGCGTCGAGGACGTGCAGGAACAGGGTGGCCGTCGACCGGCGCACCTCGATGACGGAGCCGCCGGGGACGTTGGAGACGGCGACGGCGGTGGCCGTGAGCATGAGGTCGCTGCGCACTCTCAGCGGGACGGCGACGACCGCGGCGTGGTAGGGACCCTTGGCGAAGATCTGCCGGGTGACCTCGACGCTGGAGGAGAACATGTCGAACAGCAGGTAGGCCGCCAGGCGCAGGACGCCCAGGGGGCGCAGCCTGAGTCCGATGTCCACGGCGGGCAGCGGGAAGGCCAGGCACAGGCAGACCGCGACGAGGACGCCGTTGACGAGGTTGGCCCAGGACGGGGTGCCCCACAGCAGGATCCAGATGACGGTGAGCCAGCCGACGAGCGGCAGGTCGAGCACGCGTCGCCCGCGGCCCACGCGGAAGGACCAGCTGTGGGGGGAACGGTCGCGGAAGAGGTTGCTCACCGGCCGAGCACCGCCTCGATGTAGGGGGTGCGGGCGAGGAGTTCGGTGGCGGCGGCCTGGGTGAAGGTGGTGAGCGGGCCGCCGAGGACGGTGTAGGACAGGCCGAGGGCGACGGCGGCGCCGGTGGCCACCAGCATGGGCCAGGGCAGGTGCTTGGTGGTGGTGATGGACTGCCCGAGGAAGCCCGCGGAGACGACGGCGCCCGCGGGCACCGGCAGTCCGCTCCCGGACCCGGTCGGCCGCTCCTCCTCGTCGTCGCCGGTGTCGTCGCCCGTGTCGTCGTCCTCGGCCGACTCCAGCACGACGCCCTCCTCCTCGGCCCCTGGTGGCGCGTCGCGCCAGAACGCGAGGTTCCAGACCTTCGCCATGACGTAGAGGGTGAGCAGGCTGGTCGCCGCGGATCCGGCGACGAGGGCCCAGGCCCAGCCGCCGCCGTCGGCGACGCCCGCGCGCATCAGGCCGAGCTTGCCGATGAATCCGGACAGCGGCGGGATGCCCGCGAGGTTCATGGCGGGCACGAAGAACAGCACGGCGAGCAGTGGCGCCGTCCTGGCCAGGCCGCCGAGGCGGGTGAGTTCGGTGGTGCCGTCGCGCCGCTCGACGAGTCCGGCGACGAGGAACAGGGTGGTCTGCACGGTGATGTGGTGGGCCACGTACACGATCGCGCCGCTGATCCCGCCCCCGCCCGCGAGGGCGATGCCGAAGACCATGTAGCCGATGTGGCTGATGAGCGTGAAGGACAGCACCCGCTTCAGGTCGGTCTGGGCGACGGCGCCGAGGATGCCGACGGCCATGGAGGCGAGCGCGGCGAGCATCAGCAGGTCGCCCAGGCGGTGGCCGGGGAAGAGCAGGGTCTGGGTGCGCAGCATCGAGTACACGCCGACCTTGGTCAGCAGACCGGCGAAGACCGCGGTGACCGGCGCGGGGGCGGTGGGGTAGGAGTCGGGCAGCCAGGCCGCGAGCGGGAACACCGCCGCCTTGATGGCGAAGACCGTCAGCAGCATGGCCTCCAGCAGGGTGCGCACGCCGAGCGGCACCTCCTGGAGCCGCTGGGCGAGCTGGGCGAGGTTCACGGTGCCCGCGACCGCGTAGGTCATGGCGATGGCGACCAGGAAGAGCACGGAGGAGAACAGCGAGATGATGACGTACGTCGATCCGGCCCGGATGCGGGTGGCGGTGCCGCCGATGGTGAGCAGGACGAAGCTGGCGACGAGCATGATCTCGAAGCCGACGTAGAGGTTCACGAGGTCGCCGGCGAGGAAGGTGCAGGAGACGCCCGCCACGAGGATGAGGTAGGCGGGGTGGAAGACGCCGACCGGCGCCTGGTCGTCGCGGTCGGCCATGCCCTGGCCCAGCGAGTACACGAGGACGAGCAGGGTGACGGCGCTGGAGACGGTGAGCATCAGGCCCGCCAGCCGGTCGGCGACCAGGGTGATGCCGACCGGTGGTGCGAAGTCGCCGAGGTGCACGCTGAGCGGGCCGTGGCGGTCGGCGGCCACCATGAGCACTACGGAGAGCACCAGGACCGCGCCGAGCACGGCGAGGCTGATGAAGCGCTGGAACCGGTGCAGCCGGGGCCCGATGGCCAGCTTCAGGCCCGTGACGCACAGGGGCAGCACGACGGGGAGCGGGACGAGCGCGTTCACCTGGTTCCTTCCGTGCCGGCGCCCTCGGGGTCGTCGGGCTGGTCGGGGGGCGGGTGGCCGGAGTCCTCGCCGGGCAGCGAGTCGGGTTCGCGGCCGGTCTCCTCGGGGTCGTTGGAGGGTCCGGCGACGCGGGCCGGGGCCGGTCCGGGGCGGCCGGCCGCGTCGGTGGAGCCCAGCTCGCGGCCTGCGCGGTAGTCCTCGGGGTCGGCGCCGAGGATGTCGTTCCAGAGGTTCCCGGAGACGTCGTTGGCGCGGGCCTGGTAGGCGCGTTCCTCGCGGACCCGCCGGCGCAGCCGTCTGCGGGCGGCGCGGTAGCGGGCGCGCTGCTCGGCGTCGGCGCCGCCGTCCCCGGCGCGGGCCTCCCGGTAGCGGTCGCGGAGTTCGCCGCGCCGGTCGAGGAACTCGGCGCGCAGGGCGACCAGCCGGTCCTCGGTGTCGTCGCTGATCTCGTCGGAGCCGGTGACCTGGTGGCTGCGGTAGGCCATGGCGAGCAGGAAGGCGGTGGTGGCGAGGGTGATGACGATCGCGGTCAGGGCGATGGCCTGGGGCAGCGGGTCGGTGACGCGGTTGCGGATGATGTGCGGGTAGAGCAGGGGCGCCTCGCCCGCGCTGCCGGTGGCGGCCAGGACCAGCAGGTTGACGCCGTTGCCGAGGACGACGGCGCCGAGCAGGATCCGGGTCAGGGACCGGGTCAGCAGCAGGGTGGCGCCGACGGCGTTGAGGACGGCGGCGGCCACCAGCAGGGACAGGCTCACGGTCATCCGCGGCCCGCCTCCGGGCGCGGGGCGGCCCGCTCGATCTGGCGGTCGATCCGGGCGCCGAGGGCTCGCACGATGTCCAGGACCACGCCGAGCACGAGCAGGTAGACCCCGCAGTCGAAGAGGACGGCGGTGGACAGGTGTGCGTCGCCCCACACGGGCAGGTGGCCGTGCCAGGTCCAGCCGTGCAGCACCGTGCCCTCGCCGAGGCCGCCGAGCGCGACCCCGGTGGACAGGAACAGGCCGAGGCCGGTGAACACGCCCGGTTTGAAGGGCACGGCGTCGGCGAGTTCGTGGCGGCCGCCGGCGAGGTAGCGGGCGATGAAGGCGACGCCCGCGGTCAGGCCCGCGACGAAGCCGCCGCCCGGCAGGTTCTCCGCGCACAGCAGCAGGTAGACGGAGAGGACGAGGACGGGGTGGAAGATGAGGCGGGCGACCACCTCCAGGACGAGGGAGCGGCGCTCGGGGGCGAGGGTGGCGCTGGCGGCCAGCCAGGTCCGCTCGGGTGCGCCCTCGTCGCCGCTGGGCAGGCCCGCCGACTCGTAGCGGCTGGCCCGCCAGGCGGTGCGCAGTCCGGCGTGCGGGTGGTCCCCGGGCAGCGGCAGTACGGGCTGTTCGGCGCCGTCGGCGCGGCGGTGCAGGTAGATGAGGCTGGTGACGCCGATCGCGGCGGCGGCGAGCACCGCGGACTCCCCCATGGTGTCCCAGGCGCGCAGGTCGACGAGGATCGTCGCGACCACGTCCTTCAGCCCGTGGTGCGCGGTCTCCTCGACCATCGCCGCTCCCGCGCCGTCCGCCCGGCGGTGCCCCGCCATGATCCAGACGACGACGGCGACGGCGGCGCCGCCCGCGAGGGCCACCGGCATCCGCAGCAGGCGCCGCCACCGGCTGAAGTTCTCCTCGAAGCGCACCGGCATCCGGCGCAGCACCAGCACGAAGACGATCATCGAGACGGTCTCCACGCAGAACTGGGTGAGCGCGAGGTCGGGCGCGCCCTGGGCGACGAAGAGCAGCGCGGTGCCGTATCCGGTCAGGCCGGCGAACACGACGGCCTTCATCCGGCGCCGCACGCCCAGGCACAGCAGGGCCGCCGCGCAGGTCAGCAGGGCGACGGCGGCCTGCGCGGGGTGGTCCCACAGGCGCGGGGCGGGCACGTCGGTCCAGGGTTCGTCCGCGGCGAGCACGGCGATCTGTCCGGCGAGGACGACGCTCATGGTCGTGACGAGGTACGCCGACAGCGAGCCGCGCTGCACGAATCCGGTGCACTGCAGGGCGGTGCGCTCCAGGGCGAGCAGCATCCGTCCGAAGACGAGGTCCGCGGAGCGCCAGGCCAGCCGCTGACCGGCCCGTGCGACGGGGCTCGCGGCGAGGAAGAGCAGGACGCCGCCCGCCCAGGCCGCGCCGGACAGGCCGAGGGCGAGGCCCGCCCCGTGCCACAGCGCCAGGTGGTAGGGGTGGGCGGGCGCGGGGAACTGCCCGGCGTAGGTGCCCAGCAGGCCCTGGAGCCAGGACACTCCGGGGCCGAGGACGAGGCAGGCGAGGGCGAGCACGGCGGGCGGCGCGAGGAAGGCCGCCGGGACGGGGTGCGCGGCGGTGTCGGGGACACCGGGCTTGCGGGCGAAGGCGCCCCACAGGTAGCGCAGGGTGTAGGCGGTGGTGAGGGCGGAGCCGACGACGGCGGCGGCGAGCGCCCAGCGGTCGCCGGTGCTCCCGTCCAGGAGCGCCTGGAAGGCGGCCTCCTTGGCGCCGAAGCCGAGCAGGGGCGGCACGGCGGCCATGGACGCTCCGGCGAGCACGGCGACGGCGCACACGGCGGGCAGCCGGCGTCCGAGTCCGGAGAGCCTGCGCAGGTCGCGGGTGCCGGTGGCGTGGTCGACGATGCCGGTGACCAGGAAGAGCGGCGCCTTGAACAGGGCGTGCCCGAGGATCATGGCGGTGGCGGCGAGGCCGGTGTCGTGGCGGCCGGCGCCGGTGAGGACGGTGAGGAAGCCGAGCTGGCTGACGGTGCCGTAGGCGAGGACGAGTTTCAGGTCGTGCAGCCGCAGCGCCCGCCAGCCGCCCAGCAGCATCGTCACCGAGCCGAGGACGAGCAGGAGCGGGCGCCAGGGGGTGACGTCGGCGAAGGCGGGGGCGAGCCGGGCGACGAGGTAGACGCCGGCCTTGACCATCGCGGCGGCGTGCAGGTAGGCGCTGACGGGGGTGGGGGCGGCCATGGCGTTGGGCAGCCAGAGGCTGAAGGGCCAGATCGCGGACTTGGACAGGGCGCCGACGAGGATCAGCACGACCGCCGTGGACAGCGCGGGCGACGGGGACGGCGGGTCGGCCAGGATCGCCGAGATGCGGTAGGTGCCCGCCTCGTGCCCCAGGAGCAGGAAGCCGACGAGCATGGTCAGTCCGCCGAGCGCGGTGACCGTCAGGGCCTGCAGGGCGCTGCGCCGGTTCCGCTTGTGGTCGCTGGTCTGGCCGATCAGCAGGTAGGAGAAGACGGTCGTCAGTTCCCAGAAGATGTAGAGCAGGACGAGGTCGTCGGCGAGGACCAGCCCCAGCATGGCCCCGGCGAAGGCGAGGAGGTTTCCGGCGAACCTGCCGAGCTGTCGGGAGCGGTCGTCGAAGTAGGAGGCGCAGTAGACCAGGACGAGGGTGCCCACGCCCGCGGCGAGCAGCACCATGAGTTCGGCGAGGGCGTCCAGCCTCAGCGCCCAGTCCACGTGGTAGGCGGGCAGCCAGCGCCACACGGCGGTGTCGGCGCCGCCGTCGGCCGTCGTGCTCCACCGGGTGGCGGCCCAGGCGGTCGCCGCGGCGGGCGGCAGGGCCAGCACGAGGAAGGCACCGGTTCCGCACCGTCTGACCAGCGGCGCGGCGAACAGCGCGAGCGCGAAGTGGCAGAGGATGAGCGCGGACACCCGACAGTGATATATCGGGCATCTCGCCTGAGCGCCCAGGCACGCCGCAGGGAGAGCAATGCAAAGCCCCGAGCGGCGGGCGCAGACATGCCGGCCGCCCGGAGCCGCTCAGTCGCCCGCCACGGACAGCACCAGTTTGCCGCGCGTGTGCCCTCCGGCGTTGAGACGCCACGCCTCCGCCGCCTCGGCCAGCGGAAGAACCCGCTCCACGTGGACGGTCAGTTTCCTCTCGTCGGCGAGGTCGGCGAGGGCCTTGAGGTCGGCCGCGTCCGGGCGGACCCACACGTAGTGACCGCCCTTCTCGGCGGCCTCGGACTCGACGACGGACGCGAGCCGGTCCGGACGCCCGAGCAGGCGCAGCGCGGCGTCCACGCCGTCACCGCCGGCGAAGTCGAGGGCGGCGTCGATGCCGTCCGGCGCCAGTTCGGCGACCCGGTCCGCGAGTCCGGGCCCGTAGACCACCGGCTCCGCGCCCAGTTGCCGTACGAAGTCGTGGTTGTGGACGCTCGCCGTGCCGATCACCCGAGCGCCGAGGGCCACCGCGATCTGGACGCCGAGCGAGCCGACGCCTCCCGCCGCCGCGTTCACCAGGACGGTTTCGCCGGGGCGCAGGCCCACGCGCTTGATGGCCTGGTAGGCGGTGAGGCCCGCGAGCGGCACGCCCGCGGCCTGCGCCCAGGAGAGCGCGGCGGGCTTGCGGGCCAGCATGCGCACGTGCGCGGAGACGAGCTCGGCATAGGCACCGAGCTGAACGGTGTCCTTGCGGACGTAGCCGAAGACCTCGTCGCCGGGAGCGAACTCCTCGACGTCGAAACCGACCCGTTCGACCACACCGGCCACGTCCCAGCCGGGTATCAGGGGAAAGCGCGTCTCCATGAGCGCGTCGAGCCCGCCCTGGGCGAGCTTCCAGTCCACCGGGTTGACCCCGGCGGCCCTGACCCGCACCAGCACCTCACCGGGGGCGACCTTCGGGTCGGGGAGGTCCGTCAGCCGCAGCGTCTCGGGGCCGCCGTACTCCGCGAGGGTGATCGCTTTCATGCGGCGACTCCCATCGGCGCGTTCGCCGCCTCGACGGTGCGCACCAGCGGTTCCAGCCGAGGGTCCTCGCTCGCTTCCACGAGCGCCGCACGCAGCGCGGCCTCGTTGGTGGGACGAGCCTGTTCGAGGAGGACGAGCCCCGCGTCGGAGACGTTGGTGTAGATGCCGCGCCGGTCGGTGGGGCACAGGTACCGCATGAGCAGTCCCCGGTCCTCGAGACGGGTGACCAGGCGGGTCGTGGCGCTCTGACTGAGTACGACCGAGTCGGCGACCTGCTTCATCTGCAGATGGCCGCCCTCTCCGTCGTGCTGGCGGCTGAGCACGTCGAGCAGTGAGTACTCCCGCACGCTCAGGCCGTGCCCGGCCTGCAGCGCGCGCTCGAGATGCGCCTCGATCCTGCCGTGCAGCAGGGACAGTGCGCACCAGCCCTGGGCCAGGGCGGTGAGCTCGGGGGCGGTTGCGGTCATGGGGGCCTCCTTCGTCGGGCCGTCCCCTCCATGGTTGCACACACGGGCAACCCACATTCGCGACTTAGTGCGTTTGCATTTATAGCGCGTCTGCAATTATTGTCGTCGTCCGTAAGCGTCCCACGCAATCATTTGGAAGGTACTCCCCATGCCTCTCGCGCTCCTGGCCCTGGCCATCGGGGCCTTCGGGATCGGCACCACCGAATTCGTGATCATGGGCGTGCTGCCCCAGGTCGCGGGAGACTTCGGCGTCACCATCCCCACCGCCGGCTGGCTCGTCTCCGGATACGCCCTCGGCGTCGTCATCGGTGCACCGCTGCTCACCGTGCTGGGCACCAAGGTGTCCCGCAAGAAGATGCTGATGTTCCTGATGGCACTGTTCGTCATCGGCAACACCCTCTCCGCCCTCGCCCCCAGCTTCGGCCTCATGCTCGTCGGCCGGGTCGTGGCCTCCCTGGCACACGGGGCGTTCTTCGGTATCGGTTCCGTCGTCGCCGCCGGCCTGGTGGCACCCGAGAAGAAGGCCTCGGCCATCTCCCTGATGTTCATGGGGCTGACCGTGGCGAACGTCGTCGGCGTCCCCGGCGGCACCTCCATCGGCCAGGCCGCGGGCTGGCGCGTCACCTTCCTCATCGTGGCAGGTCTCGGCGTCATCGGCTTCCTGGGCGTCGCCAAGCTGGTGCCCGAGACGGGCCGGCCCGAGGACCAGGACGTGCGCAGCGAGTTCGCCGCGTTCAAGAACATCCAGGTGTGGCTCGCCATGGCGATGACGGTCCTGGGCTACGGCGGCGTGTTCGCCGCGATCACGTACATCACGCCGATGATGACCGAGGTCGCCGGCTACACCGAGGGCGCCGTGACCTGGCTGCTCGTCCTGTTCGGCATCGGAATGTTCCTGGGCAACCTGCTCGGTGGCAAGTTCGCCGACCGCAGGCTCATGCCGATGCTCTTCACCGCCCTGGCGGGCCTGACCGCGGCCCTGCTGCTGTTCACCGCGACCGCGCACAACCAGGTACTGGCGGCCATCACCCTCTCCCTGATCGGCGCGCTGGGCTTCGCGACCGTGCCGCCGCTGCAGAAGTGGGTACTCGACCAGGCGTCGGCCGCTCCGACCCTGGCGTCGGCCGCCAACATCGGCGCCTTCAACCTCGGCAACGCCCTCGCGGCCTGGCTGGGCGGCATCGTGATCGCCGCGGGCCTCGGCTACACCTCCCCCAACTGGGTCGGCGCCCTGCTCTCCGGCAGCGCCCTGATCCTCGCCCTCGTCGCCGCCCGCCTCGACCGTCGCGGCCGCACCGCCGGACGCGTCGTCACGGGGAGCACGGTGACCGAAGGGGTCCCGGCGGCCGTCCGGCGCTGACCTCGCCACCCGCCAACCATGTCCGCTCCCCCGATAGAGGAACTCTCGTCATGAACGCCACCACCCCCATCGCACCGCTCACCACCGACGAGGCCGAGGCCCTCGTGAGCGCCGCCCGCACCGCCGCCGAAGCGGCGGGAGTCACCGTCAGCGTCACGGTCCTCGACGCCGGCGGCCACCTCCTGGCCTTCCGCCGCGACGACCGTGCCGTCCTCATCTCCGGCGAGACCAGCACCCGCAAGGCCTACACCGCCCTGCAGCTCGACGCGCCCACCGCGGACCTCGTCGACCTGGTCAAGCCCGACGGGCCGTTCCACTCGCTGCCAACGGCGCTCGACAAGCCGCTGCTCTTCATCGGCGGCGGAGTGCCGATCCACCGGGACGGCCGGCTCGTCGGCGCCCTCGGCGTGGGCGGCGGCACCCCCGGCCAGGACCACACCTTCGCCACCGCCGCACGCGAGGAACTCACGCGATGACCGCCGCGCGGACGCCGCAAGAGGTCTTCGCGGACCACGGCACCCGCCTCGGTACCGGTGACCTCGACCCGATCGGCCGGAACCGCACCGAGGACGCCGTTTCCCTGTTCCTCCCGTGGACCGCCGCCGGCGCCGGCCACGAGGTGACCGACGGCGTCGACACCTTCGTCCTCCGGGACGGACTCATCAGCGCCCAGACCGTCCGCAACACCCTCGTCCCCCGTACCAACTGAAGGAGCACCCGCACATCATGGCACCCATCACCATCCCCACCGTCACGCTCAACAACGGCGTCGAGATCCCCCAGCTCGGCTTCGGCGTCTTCCAGGTCCCGGACGCCGAAACCACCGCCGCGGTCGCCTCCGCCCTGGAGGCCGGCTACCGCAGCATCGACACCGCGGCCGTCTACGGCAACGAGGCCGGCGTCGGCCGTGCCCTCGCCGAGTCCGGGGTCGCCCGCGAGGACCTCTTCGTCACCACCAAGCTCTGGAACGCGGACCAGGGCTACGACGCCACACTCAAGGCCTTCGACGCCAGCCTGGCCAAGCTGGGCCTGGACCACGTCGACCTCTACCTCATCCACTGGCCCACCCCGGCCCGCGACCTCTACCGCGAAACCTGGAAGGCACTGGAGAAGCTGGCCGCCGAGGGCCGGATCCGCGCCGCGGGAGTGTCCAACTTCCAGCCCGCGCACCTGGAGCGACTCGTCGCCGACTCGGAGCTGGTCCCGGCGGTCAACCAGATCGAGCTCCACCCCGGCCTGCAGCAGAGCGAGCTGCGCGCCGTCCACGCCCGGCTCGGCATCGCCACCGAGGCGTGGAGCCCGCTCGCGCAGGGCGCCGTCCTGGGGGACGAGGCGATCACCACGATCGCCGCGCGCCACGGCAAGTCGCCCGCCCAGGTCGTCCTGCGCTGGCACCTCCAGCTCGGCAACGTGGTCATCCCCAAGTCGGTGACGCCCGCCCGCATCCGCCAGAACCTCGACGTCTTCGACTTCACCCTCGCCGACGACGAGATGAGCGCCATCGCCGCGCTCGACCGCGGCCTGCGCACCGGCCCCCACCCGGACGAACTGAACTGACCCGTCCGACCGGCCCGCCGGGGCGGCGTTCCGCGCCGCCCCGGCGGGCCGCTCCACCCCGTGGCGTCCCGTGTCGTCGTCGCGGTTCTCGAAAGTTGTCTCTGTGATGTCTGTCGCCCCCACCGCCCTGGACCGGCTCGTGAACCCCGCGAGCCTGCCGACTCTGGGCCTCGAACTGCCCCTCGACAACGACTGGGGCGCCACCCGGCTGCGCGCCGACCGGGCCGCGGGCCTGCCCTTCGGCGTTCCGGATCTGACCCGCCACGGAGAACTCGCCCGGCTGGCCGACGCGTTGGGGTTCGCCGGGCTCTGGGTGCGGGACGTACCCCTCTACGATCCCGAGCAGTTCGGCGACGCCGGTTCCGTCTTCGAGACCTTCACCCACCTCGGGCACCTCGCGGCCGTGACGGAGCGGGCCGTGCTCGGTACCGCGGCCGTCGTGCTGCCACTGCGGCATCCGCTCCTTGTCGCCAAGGCCGCAGCCACCGTGGACGTGCTGTCCGGCGGACGCTTCGTCCTCGGCCTCGCGAGCGGGGACCGGCCCGTCGAGTACCCGCTGTTCGGGGAGGACTTCCACGGCCGCGGTGCCGCCTTCCGCAGGGGGGTGGAAATCCTGCGTGCCGCCTGGGCCCGGCACCCCGACGGTGCGGGCATGGAGCTGCCGGGGCTCGGTCTGGGCGCGGACCGTCGTCTGGACGTGCTGCCCAAGCCGACCGGGCCGTCCGTGCCCATCGCCATCGCGGGGCACGCCCGGCAGTCGTCCGAATGGATCTCGCGTCACGCGGACGCCTCGCTCAACTACCCTCGTCCGCTGGGCGCCCTGCGCCTCAAGACGCAGGAGTGGCGGGAGTCGGCCACCGGCGCAGCCAAGCCCTACCTCACCCCGATGCAACTGGACCTCACCGCGGACCCCGACACCGCGGCGACCCCGATCCGGCTCGGGCTGCGTACCGGCCACCGAGCGCTGATCGGTCATCTGCGGGCGATGGGCGAGGTCGGCGTCGCCCATGTCTCCTTCAACCTCCGTCCGGGCGACCGCCCGGTGACGGACGTCCTCCACGAACTCGCCGAGACGGTGCTGCCCCACTTCCCCTCCCCCGGCGCGCCGGGGGCAGGTCGATCCCCGGAGCGCCCTGCCCGTGGTCACCCCACTCAAACAAGCGCTTTGCATTAACCCGCGTATGCAAGTATTGTTGTCGCTTGTAAGGCGCTGACGCAAGTAAAAGTGTGAGCGCTACCCCCACCTCGCACAAAGGCACCACCATGGCACTCAAGGACATCCTCCCCGGCACCCTCGGCTTCGGTACCGCACCGCTCGGCAACATGTTCCGCGCGATCCCCGACGACGAGGCCCGCGCCACCGTCGAGGCGGCCTGGGACCAGGGAATCCGCTACTACGACACCGCCCCCTTCTACGGCGCCGGCCTCTCCGAGCAGCGTCTGGGCGAGGTCCTCTCCGCCAAGCCCCGCGACTCCTACGTCCTGTCGACCAAGGTCGGCCGGGTCATCCTCGACGAGATCGAGGAGGGCGCCCGCGACCTCGGCGAGAAGGGCGGCATCTTCGAGCACGGCAACCCGAACAAGATGCTGCACGAGTGGACCGCCGAGGCCACCGAACGCTCCGTCGAGGGCAGCCTCAAGCGCCTCGGAGTCGACCGCCTGGACGTCGTCTGGGTCCACGACATCGCCCAGGACTTCCACGGCGACGCCTGGATCCAGAAGTTCGAGGAGGCCCGCACCGGCGCGTTCCGGGTCCTGTCCCGGCTGCGCGACGAGGGCGTCATCAAGGCCTGGGGCCTGGGCGTCAACAAGACCGAGCCCATCGAGACGACCCTCGCCCTCGACGAGCCGCGGCCCGACGGCTTCCTGCTCGCCGGCCGCTACACCCTCCTCGACCACGACCACGCCCTCCAGCGGCTGCTCCCCATGGCCCAGGAGCAGGGTGTCGGCATGGTCGTCGGCGGCCCGTACAGCTCCGGCATCCTCGCCGGCGGTGCCCACTTCGAGTACCAGCAGGCTCCGCCCCGGATCATCGAGCGCGTCGACCGGATCAAGGCGCTGGCCGCCGAGCACGGGGTGAGCATCAAGGCCGCCGCCCTGCAGTTCTCCCTCGCGCACCCCGTCTCCGCCGCGGTCGTCCCCGGCGCCACCCGGCCCAGCCGCATCGCCGAGGACGTCGCCGCCCTCAACGAGAACGTCCCCACCGCGTTCTGGCACGACCTGCGCGCCGCCGGACTGGTCCACCCCGCCGCTCCGCTCCCCGACAACGCCTGACCCCGACACCCCGAAAGGAACGGAGAACATGGCTTCCACGTCCGTCTCCCGCATCGTGCCCGCCTCCCCGGACAAGGTCTGGGACCTCATCGGCGGCTTCGACGCCCTCCCCGACTGGCTCCCGTACATCCCCGAGAGTGTCGCCGCCGAGGGCGGCCGGGTCCGCCGCCTGACCAACCCCGACGGTGACGTCATCATCGAGCGCCTCGTCGACTTCAACGACGCCGAGCGCCACTACAGCTACGCCATCCTCCAGGCCCCGTTCCCCGTCGACGGCTACGTCTCCACCCTGCGCGTCCACGCGGTCCCCGGGCGCGACGACATCGCCGAGGTCCAGTGGTCCGGGCGCTTCAACCCCGACCGGGCCGGCGAGAAGGAGGTGGTCGACCTCTTCACCGGCATCTACGCCGACGGCCTCGACGCCCTCACCAAGACCCTCGCGGCCTGACCACGCCTGACCGCGTCCCCATGAGTGGCCCGCACGCCGCCTCCGGTGCGGGCCACCGTCCCCTCGTGACCCTGGCGCCGACCACCAGCAGCAGGAACAATGCGGCACAAGGCGATCACGGGAGAAGCCATGCGCGAGGCACGGCACTGGAGACAAACCGGGCCGGGCCTCCTGGGCCGGTTGCGAACACGGGACCCCGGCCTGGCCGCGACCCGGCGCGCGGCGCGGGCCGCCGTGGTGCTGCCCGCCGTGGTGGCCGTATGCAGCAACGTGATCGGCTCACCCACCGTCACGACCTTTGCCGCCTTCGGAATCTTCTCCATGCTGCTGCTCGTCAAGTTCACCGACCCGATGCCGCTGCGCATCAGAAGCCGGGCGGCGCTGGCCCTGGCATGGGTGGTACTCATCTGCTTCGGAACCCTCGTGTCCACCCGTGCCTGGCTCGCGACCCTGTCCATGTTCCTCGTCGGGTTTCTCGTACTCTTCTCGGGTGTCGTCAGTTCTGCGCTTGCCGGGGCGCGGACCGTACTGCTGCTGGCCTTCATCCTCCCCGTCACGCTTCCCGCGCCCCTGGGCGAGCTTCCGGAGCGTCTCGCCGGCGCCGCGCTGGCGGCCGGGGCCACCATGCTGGCGAGTGCGTTCCTGTGGCCACGAGCGCCGGTGGAGCCCCTCCGTCAGCCCACCATCGACACCTGTCGTGCGCTGGCCGCCCACCTGCGGGCCGAGGCCGCCCACCTGCGCGACGGACCGGGCACTCCCGCGACCGCCCCGACGGCAGCCCGGGCCGCGGAGTCGATCCACCGGCTGCGTGACGTGTTCGAGTCCACTCCCCACCGTCCCACCGGGCTGTCCACCGGCGCCCGGGCCCTGGTCCGCCTCGTTGACGAGCTGACCTGGATGGACCTGATCGCGAGGGGCGGCAGGCAACCCGCCGAGGGCGGCCCCGGCATCTGCGCCGCTCCCGTCGCCGTGGAGAACGAGACCGCGACGATCATGGACTTGGCCGCCGGTCTGCTCGAGAATCCCCACGCCGGCCCGGACGGACTCGCACGGGCCGTCGAGCGACTCCGCGGACACCTTGAGGTGCTGGAAGAGGCCGCCGCCGCCCAGTTGCCCGTGTATCGGCGCACCGCGCGAACGCACGGGGCGGAGGACACCGACGAACGCCTGAGCTCTCTCGACCCCTCCTTCCGCGCACAACAACTCGGCTTCGTCGTGCTGCGGATCGCCTCCGACGTCGGTCTCTACGCCGCCGCCGAGCGGCGCACCTGGACCCAGCGCCTGTTGGGAACGGAGGTGGGCCGGCTGACCGATCCGCTGCGGTCCGCGCGCGAGAGGGCGCTCGCCCACGTCGAGCGGAACTCGGTGTGGATGCACAACAGTCTGCGGGGAGCGGCCGGCCTGGCGCTGGCCGTGGCCGCCGCCGACTTCACCGGGGTCGACCAGTCGTTCTGGGTGGTGCTGGCAACGTTGTCGGTGCTCCAGTCCAACGCGCTGAACACGGGACAGAGCGCCTTGCGCGGCCTGACCGGAACCGCACTGGGGGCCCTCGTGGGGGTCGGACTGATTCAGTTGCTCGGGCAGCACGGGTTCCTGCTGTGGATTCTGCTGCCCGTCGCCGTCTTCGCGGCCGGCTTCGCGCCCGGCGCCGTCTCCTTCGCCGCGGGCCAGGCAGCCTTCGCGGTGACCCTGGTGATCCTCTACAACATCGGCCGGCCCACCGGCTGGCAGGTTGGGCTCACTCGCGTCGAGGACGTCGCGCTCGGATGCGGGATCGGTGTCGCCGTCGGCCTGCTCCTGTGGCCCCGCGGTGCCGCGGCAGCCCTCGGCACGGCGCTCGCGGCGGCCTATCGCCACAGCGCCGGCTTCCTCACCTCCGCGGTGGAGTACGGCGTCAGTCGCTGTGCAACCGGCCGGTTCCCGGTGGCGTCTCCCGCGGACCGGCAACGCGAAGCCGCCGCGGCCGCACGCCGGCTCGACGACGCGTTTCGCAGCTACCTTGCCGAACGTGGCCCCAAGCCCGTTCCGCCGGCGGAGATGTCGGCTCTGGTCACCGGCGTCGTCGCGCTGCGTCTCGCGGGCGATGCCGTGTTGAGCATGTGGCTGCGCCAAGGCGACCCCCACGACGGCGAGGACAGGACGGCCGCCCAGCACGAACTCCTGACGAGCGCGGATCAGCTGTCCGCCTGGTACTCCGGTCTTGCGGACAGCCTGGAGGGTGCCCGCCCGGTGCCCGAGCCACTCCCGTACGACGTTCAGGCCGACAACCGCCTGGTGAAGGCCGTACGCCGGGACCTGTACAACGAGCGGGCCCGGACGACTGCCGTACGTGTCATCTGGACCGGTGATCATCTCGCCACCGCCCGGGACCGGCAGAGCGCCCTGACCGCCGCCGCACGCCGGGTGTCGGGCGGATACGGCACGGGCCGGAAGCGGCCGCCGCTGGTCAGGCGCGGTGGTACTGGACCGGAGTGGTGACCGAGCCGTCGAGTTCCCTGGCGGCGTCGCGCGCCCAGAACGGGTTGCGCAGGAGTTCGCGTCCGAGCAGGACGGCGTCGGCGCGACCGGAGGTGACGACGGCCTGGGCCTGTCCGGGGTCGGTGATCAGCCCGACGGCCGCCACGGGCATGCCCGTCTCCCGTCGGATTCGCTCGGCGAAGGGCACCTGGTAGTCGGGTCCGGCCTCGATCTTCGCGTCAGGGACGATGCCGCCGGTGGAGACGTCCATGAGGTCGACGCCCCGGGCCTGGAGTTCCTTGGCCAGCCGGACGGACTCGTCGGCGGTCCAGCCCTCACGGCCGTCTTCGGGATTCTCGGTGAGCCAGTCGGTGGCGGAGACGCGGAAGAACAGCGGCAGGTTCTCCGGCCATACCGCGCGGACCGCCTCGACGACCTCGAGGGCGAAGCGCGCACGCCCCTCGAAGGAGCCGCCGTAACCGTCGGTTCGCCGGTTGCTCTGGGGTGAGAGGAACTGGTGGATCAGATAGCCGTGGGCGCCGTGGATCTCGATGACCTCGAATCCGGCGGCCAGGGCGCGCTCGGCGGCGTCGGCGAACTGCTGGACGATCTCGCGGATGCCGGAGCCGGTCAGTTCCTCGGGAACGGTCGAGGACGCGTCGAACGGGACCGCGCTGGGACCTGCCGGAGTCCAGCCGTAGGGCTCGTCGGGGGTGATCGGGCGTCCGCGGTCGACCCAGGTGCGCTCGGTCGAGGCCTTGCGTCCGGCGTGGGCCAGCTGGATGCCGGGGACGGTGCCCTGGGACTTGAGGAACGTGGTGATGCGACGGAAGGCGGCGACCTGCGCATCGTTCCAGATGCCGAGATCGTAGGGACTGATCCGTCCCTCAGGAGCGACCGCCGTGGCCTCCGTGATGATCAGCCCCGTGCCGCCGGCGGCACGGGCTCCCAAGTGGGTGAGGTGCCAGTCGGTGGGAACGCCCGCCGCGTCTCGGTCGGGCGACGCGCTGTACTGGCACATCGCCGCCATCCAGATCCGATTGGGAATGGTCAGCGACCTGAAGTCGAGGGGGGTGAAGAGCGAGGTCAACGGAGGACTCCTTGCATGTGACCGTGACGGGCCGTGGAGATGCCGCGCTCACCCATGTCGGGGAACGCCGCACGGTCACAATACTTGCACACGCTCACTATATGCTCAAGCGGAATACTGACGCACACCATGCATTGTCCGCGAACCGGACGGCAGCAACCTGGAAATGATCGAGGCCCGGTTCGGATGTCTCCGAACCGGGCCTCGATCTGCGACTGTCTCCAGTCGGGACGACAGGATTTGAACCTGCGACCCCTTGACCCCCAGTCAAGTGCGCTACCAAGCTGCGCCACGTCCCGTTGCCCGCCTGACCTGGGGTTTCCCCCGGCCGAACGTGCAGGAAAACCATACCGCACTCGGGCCGGTGGTCGCGCACCGCTTTTCCGGGGCCCGCTCCACCGGGGCCCGCTCCGGTGGCGTCAGCACTTCTGTGTGCGGGACGGCTCGGCGGCGGCGACCGCGGTGCCGTCCGATCCCGCCGCGGCCGCCGCGGCCGCGTCCACCCGCACCAGTCCGCGCACCGCCGGTATCAGGAGCAGGGCCGCGCACACGGCGAAGCTGGTGACACCCGCGACGAGCAGTACGCGGTCGGCGCCGAGGGCGGCGGCGGCCGGACCCGCGAGCGCCTGGCCGACCGGCATCATCGCGAGGGAGCCCGCCACGTCGTAGGCGTGGATGCGGTTGAGCACGTCCGGCGGGACCTGGGTCTGCACGCTGGTCGCCCACATCACGCCCCAGAAGGACATGCCGGCCCCGGCGACGGCGGCCCCGGCCGCCATCGCGGGGACACCGAGCCCCGCGCCGACGCTCGCGGGGAAGGCGGCGAAGCCGACGAGGGCGATCGCGCCGGCCCGGAGCATGTGCACCGGCCGCAGCCGCAGGGCGAGGAGGCCGCCCACCACGGTTCCCGCGCCCAGGGCGGAGTTGACCAGCCCGTAGGCGCGCGGGCCGTGCTCCCCCACCACCTCGGTGGCGACCAGCGGCACGGTCGGGCCCCAGACGGCGATCATGTAGACGCACCAGACGGCTATGACGCTCCACAGCCACCGGCGCGCGAGGAATTCCCGCCACCCCTGGACGAGGTCGGCGCGGAAGGCCTTGCTCCCCCGGCCGGACACCGCGCGGCTTCCCGGCGTGGGCGGGGGCAGCCGGAGCAGCAGGAGGCACAGGGCGCTGATCGCGTAGGTGGTGGCGTGGGCGGCGAAGACCCCGCCCGGTGAGGCGAAGCCGACCAGGAGGCCGGCGACGGCGGGACCGGCGAGCTGGGCGGCGGACTCGGCGACGCGTATCGCGCCGTTGGCGCCCTGGACGTCGGAGGCGAGCCGGGGCACGGTGCTGGCGACACCGGGCTGGAAGACGGCACCGGCGACGCCGTTGGCGAAGCCGATGGCGCAGATCTGCCAGAGCACGACGTGCCCGGAGAAGAAGAGCACGGCGGCCAGAGCCTGGGTGCCGAGCCGTACCAGGTCGGCGCCGATCATGAGCTTGCGGGTGCTGAAGCGGTCGGCGAGGACTCCGCCGAAGACGACCAGACCGGCGAAGGCGGCGGCCGTCGCGGCCATGGCGAGGCCCACCGCACCCGCCCCGTACCCGTGCTGGAGCAGGCCGGCGGCGAGCGCGACGGGCAGCATGGTGTCGCCGAGGCGGGCCACGGCCCGGGCGGCGAAGAACAGCGCGAAGTCCCGCGACCAGACGGCTCGCGCCGCCGTCGGCCGCAATGACGTACCGGCCATCCCGTACTCTCCCCTCCCCGGCGCCCCCCTGCGCCCGCCCTGCCCTCCCGTGGCACCGTCCGTCCGACAGCCGGGACCCCCCTCCGGTCCCGGCTGTCACGCACGTCTTCGGATCATGCCACGGGGCACTGACAACGCCCGAGGGCTTTTCAGCCCCCGGCGGGCAGCCCCAGCCGGGGATGGGCCTCCAGCAGCCGTGTCGGGGCCGCCTGGCGCCAGGAGTCGGCGAGGATGTCGCGCAGCTCGTCCTCGCCCTCCAGGGCGGCCAGCCGGGCCCGCACCCAGGCGAACTGGGCCTCGTGTCCGGCGATCCAGAACTTCTCCGGCTCGGCCAGCACCAGTTCGTCGCGCTCCTCCTTCGGGCAGCGCACCGCGAGGGAGGTCTCCTCCTCCGGCAGCGTCGCGAACATCTTGCCCGCGACCCGGAAGGTGGGCATGCTCCAGGCGATCTTCTCCGTCGTGTCCGGCAGGGACAGGGCGATACGGCGTACGTCTTCTGCGTCCGGCATGACAGGCACGGTATCCGCCGCCACTGACAATCACCCGGCGACGGCGGACGGTCCCGTGTGCTCTCCGACCTGCCCCGCGACCTGCCCCGCGGCGTCCTCGGCGACCTGCCCCGCGACCCGCTTGAAGTAGAGCGTCGTCGGCCGCAGTTCCCCGCGCGGGTCCGCCGCGTAGTCCGGGATGGTGCCGGCCCGGGTCCACCCGGCGGACCGGTACAGGTGCTCGGCCGGGCTGCCGGTCTCGGTGTCCAGGTGGAGGAGGGTGATTCCGGCCGCCGCGGCCGCCTCCTCGGCGGTGGCGAGCAGTCGGCGGCCCACTCCCCGGCCGCGGACCGCGCGGGAGACCATGAGCTTGACCAGCTCCGCGCGGTGGCGGCTGTTGGGCTTGTCCGGCAGGGCGAGGCTCACGGTCCCGGTCACCCGGTGCCCGTCCCGTGCCACCCAGACGGCGAGGCGACCGGCGGCGACCCCGGCGGCCCGCCCCCGCCACCAGTTGGCGGCCTGCGCATGGGTGAGCGGGGCGAGGAAGCCGACGGAGGCACCGCCCGCGACGGTGTCGGTGAGCAGCGCGGCCAAGCCGTCCAGCAGCGCCGTCACCTCGTGCTCGTCGACCCGGTCCACGTTCACGGCAGCACCACCGCCAGCGCGTAGCGGGCACCGCCGGGCCCGGGGCACCTGAACCGCGTGGGCCCCCACACGCGCATCCGCAGGCAGTCACCGGCGGCGAGGTGGTGCTCCACGTCCTGCGCCGTGATCTCCAGGGCCCCTTCCAGGAGCCAGACGTGCTGCTCCAGGCCGGGCACCGGCGGCCGGTCGTAGGCGATGTCGGCGCCCGCCGCGAGCCGTCCCTCGACGAGTTCGCCGCGCAGTCCCGCGTGCGGCGGGGACACCGAGCGGCGTACGAACCCGGCCGGGCGGTCCTCCCACACGGGTTGCTCGGCGGCCCGCACCAGCAGCGCGGGTTCTGTCTCGACCTCGCTGAGCAGCCGGGACATGGTCCGTCCGTACACCGCGCACAGGCGGTTCAGTACGGCGGCGGTGGGGCTGGTCTCGGCCCGCTCGGCCCGGGACAGCGTGGACCGGCTCACCCCGCTGCGCTCCGCCAGCTCCTCCAGCGACCAGCCGCGTTCGGCCCGCAGTTCGGCGAGCCGGAAGGCCAGCCGGTCGGCGAGCCGGGCGTCCACCGGATCCGCGACGACGTCGTCTTCTCTCATATCCGGGACGCTATCCCGTTGGTGAGACGTCCGTGTTACGGAAGGCTCACGCCCGGGCCGCGTCGCCGAGTGCGTCGAGGACCGGGCGGATCAGCGGGTGCTGCTCCGCTCCCCGCCGTACGGCCGCGAAGACGCGGCGGGTGGGCGCCACCCCGTCGACCGGTCGGACGACCACGCCGGTCAGATCGGTGCCGAGCAGCGCCGAGCGCGGGACGAGCGCCACCCCGGCGTCGGCCGCGGCGAGGGACACCACGGCGCGGAAGTCGTCCGAGGAGTGTTCGAGGCGGGGCTGGAACCCGGCGCTCTCGCAGGCCAGCACGACCACGTCGTGGCACGGGTTGCCCGGGTAGGGGCCGATCCAGGTGTCCTTGGCCAGCTCCGCGAGCGGCACCTCGTCGGCGTCGGCGAGACGGTGGGCGACCGGGACGACCGCGTCGAAGGGCTCGGCGTACAGCGAGACGTGGGTCAGGCGCGGGTCGTCGGCGGGCGGCGCCCCGCGGTACTCGACGGCGACCGCGACGTCGACCTGCCGGTCGAGGACCATCGGCAGGCTGGCGTCGCCCTCGGCGTCCTGGACGCGGACCCGGATGCCGGGAGCCGATTCGGCGAGGCGGGCCAGGGCGGGCGCGACGACGAGGGCGATGCCGGTCGCGAAGGAGGCGACCGTGACCGTTCCGGCCTCGCCCGAGCCGTAGGCGGCCAGCTCGGCCTCCGCCCGCTCCAACTGGGCGAGGACGGCGTTGGTGTGGCTGAGCAGGATCTCCCCGGCCGGGGTCAGCCGTACGCCCTTGGCGCCGCGCTCGACCAGGCGGTGCCCGGTCTCCTGCTCCAGCGCGGCGAGCTGCTGGGAGACCGCGGACGGGGTGAGGTACAGCGCGGCGGCCGCCGCCGTCACGGTGCGGTGGTCCGCCACCGCTCGCAGGATGTGCAGCCGCCGCGCCTCGATCATGGGATCGATTCTCTCAGGTCACCGGGGGTTTCTAGGACGACGGGGCCTGGGCCGCGAGCCGCTCCCTGGCCGCGACGAAGGCGTCCACCGCGCGGTTGACGTCGTCCGTGGAGTGGGCGGCGGACAGCTGGACGCGGATGCGGGCCTTGTCCTGCGGGACGACCGGGTAGGAGAAGCCGATCACGTACACGCCGCGCTCCAGGAGCAGCTCCGCCATGCGGCCCGCCCGCGTCGCGTCGCCGATCATGACGGGCGCGATGGGGTGGTCGCCGGGGAGGATGTCGAAGCCCTCCTCGGTCATCCGGCGGCGGAACAGGGCGGTGTTCTCGGCGAGCCGTACGCGCAGGTCGTCGGCCGACTCCAGCAGGTCGAGCACCTTGAGGGAGGCGGCGGCGATCACCGGGGCGAGGGTGTTGGAGAAGAGGTACGGCCTGGAGCGCTGGCGCAGCAGGGCGACGATCTCGGCGCGGGCGGCGACGTAGCCGCCGGAGGCGCCGCCCAGCGCCTTGCCGAGGGTGCCGGTGATGATGTCGACGCGGTCCATGACGCCGTGCAGCTCTGGGGTGCCGCGGCCGCCGGGGCCGACGAAGCCGACGGCGTGCGAGTCGTCGACCATGACCATGGCGTCGTAGCGGTCGGCGAGGTCGCAGATCTCGTCGAGCGGGGCGACGTAGCCGTCCATGGAGAAGACGCCGTCGGTGACGATCAGCTTGCGGCGGGCCTCGCCGGCGGCCTTGAGCTGCGCCTCCAGGTCGGCCATGTCGCGGTTGGCGTAGCGCAGCCGCTTGGCCTTGGACAGCCGGATGCCGTCGATGATCGAGGCGTGGTTGAGGGCGTCGGAGATCACCGCGTCCTCGGGGCCGAGGAGGGTCTCGAAGACGCCGCCGTTGGCGTCGAAGCAGGAGGAGTAGAGGATCGTGTCCTCCTGGCCGAGGAACGCGGAGAGCCGGGCCTCCAGTTCCTTGTGCACCTCCTGGGTGCCGCAGATGAAGCGCACGGACGCCATGCCGTAGCCCCAGCGGTCCAGCGCCTCGTGGGCGGCGGCGACGACCTCGGGGTGGTCGGCGAGACCGAGGTAGTTGTTGGCGCAGAAGTTGAGGACCTCGCCGGGGCGGCCGCCCGCGGTGACGTTGACGGTCGCGGACTGCGGGGTGCCGATGACGCGCTCGGGCTTGTGCAGGCCGGCGGCACGGATCTCGTCGAGGGTGGCGCGCAGGTCGTCGCGCACGGAGTCGAACATCTTGGAAGCTCCTAGGAGTACGTACGTCTGACGCGGTGTCTTACGCGGTCCAGTCGAGGATGACCTTGCCGCCGCGGCCGCTCGCCGCGTCGGCGAACGCGGCCTCGAAGTCGCGGTGGGAGTACCGGCCGGTGATCACCGGGGCGAGGTCGAGGCCGCCTTCGAGCAGCACGGACATGGCGTACCAGGTCTCGAACATCTCGCGGCCGTAGATGCCCTTGACGGTGATCATCGAGGTGACGATCCGGGCCCAGTCGACCGGGAACTCCTCGGCGGGCAGGCCGAGCATGGCGATCCGGCCGCCGTGCGTCATGTTGGCGATCATGTCGCGCATGGCCTCGGGGCGGCCGGACATCTCCAGGCCGATGTCGAAGCCCTCGCGCAGGCCGAGGTCGCGCTGTCCGTCGGCGATGGTGGCGTCCGAGACGTTCAGGGCGAGGCTGACGCCGACCTTGCGGGCCAGCTCCAGCCGCTCCTCGCTCACGTCCGTGATGACGACGTTGCGGGCGCCCGCGTGCCGGGCCACGGCGGCGGCCATCAGGCCGATCGGTCCGGCGCCGGTGATGAGGACGTCCTCGCCGACCAGCGGGAAGGACAGCGCGGTGTGCACGGCGTTGCCGAACGGGTCGAAGATCGCGGCGACGTCGAGGTCGACGGGGACGCGGTGCACCCAGACGTTGGACGCGGGCAGGGCCACGTACTCGGCGAACGCCCCGTCCCGGCCGACGCCGAGGCCGACGGTGGCGCGGCACAGGTGGCGCCGGCCGGCCAGGCAGTTGCGGCACTTGCCGCAGACCAGGTGGCCCTCGCCGCTGACCCGGTCGCCGGCCTTGATGTCGGTGACGTCGCGCCCGGTGTCGACGACCTCGCCGACGAACTCGTGACCGACGACGAGCGGGGTGCGGATGGCCTGCTGCGCCCAGCCGTCCCAGGCCCGGATGTGCAGGTCGGTGCCGCAGATGCCGGTGCGCAGCACCTTGATGAGTACGTCACCGGGTCCGGTGACGGGCTCGGGGACGTCCGCGAGCCACAGGCCGGGCTCCGCCTTCTCCTTGACCAGCGCCTTCAACGCTACGGCTCCTGACGGGGGTGAGGTCCCGGCGGTGGGCATGCCGAAGCGGCCCGCGTCCGGGGAGGGGAGGGGAATCGCACAGCAATCTGCCGTACGACACCGTCCCCGGTCCATCGAGCCTTTCTTAAGCCCGGCCGCAGCTTTCCTTCACGCGCCCCGCGAGGGTCCGCGGGCACCCGCGAGGAGCCTGCCGCCGCTCACAGCGGGAGCCCGTCCTCCGCGCTGCGCTCGATGCGCCGTACGAGGTCGGCCGCCGTCGACTTGATCGTGGCCAGGCCCGCGGTCCCCCAGGTCCGGGGCTGTACGTCCGCGGCGGACACGGTGCCCAGCACCGTCCCGGTGCTGTCGATGAGGGGGGCGCCCAGGTAGGAGCGGATGCCGAACGCGTCGACGACGGGGTTGCCCGCGAAGCGCGGGTAGTCGCGCACGTCCTCCAGGACCAGCGCCTTGCGCCGGACCACCACGTGGGGGCAGAAGCCGTGGTCCCGGGGCTGGACCCGGCCGAACTCGGGGCTGGTCCCGTCGCCCCGCCTCACCGGCGGGACCTCCGGCACCCGCAGGCCGGCGAAGAACTGCCCGCCCTCCACCAGGAAGTTGACCATCGCGTACGGCGCCTCGGCGAGGCCGGCCAGGTGGGCGGCGAAGGCGTCGAGGGCCGGGTCGGCGCGTTCCGCCAGGCCGAGCCGGCGCAGCCGCCGTACCCGGGTGGGGGCCTCCCGGTCCTCGGGGGTGAGCAGCAGACGTCCGGCCGGGCGCGGCGGGTCGTAGCTCATGGGCGGACTCCGGCGCCGAACCCCGGCGCCGGGGCCGGGGTGTGGGCGATGAGGTGGCGTACGAGGGTGAGCAGCGTCTGTACGCCGGAGCTGGAGATCCGGGCGTCGCAGCGCACGATCGGGATCTCGGGGTGCAGGTCCATGGCCGCGCGCACCTCCTCGGGGTCGTAGCGGTAGGAGCCGTCGAACTCGTTGATCGCGACGACGAAGCCGAGTCCGCGTTCCTCGAAGAAGTCGACGGCGGCGAAGGACTCCTCCAGGCGGCGGGTGTCCGCGATGATCACCGCCCCGAGCGCGCCCTCGCACAGTTCGTCCCACATGAACCAGAAGCGTTCCTGGCCGGGTGTCCCGAACAGGTACAGGACGTGTTCGGGGTCGAGGGTGAGGCGGCCGAAGTCCATGGCCACGGTCGTTTCGAGTTTGTTCTCGATTCCGTCGAGGTTGTCGGTCGCGGCGCTGACCGTGGTGAGCAGTTCCTCCGTGCTCAGCGGCGCGATCTCGCTGACCGCGCCGACGAAGGTCGTCTTGCCGACGCCGAATCCGCCCGCCACGAGGATCTTCAGGGCGGTCGGGAACGGGTCGGCGCCTTCGCCGTGCGTGTGGTCAGAGCTGTCGTCGTAGTCCATCGAGCACTGCCTCCAGAAGGGCCCGGTCCGTGGGGTGGTGGTGGAACGCGGCGGGGGGTTTGGTGGTCAGCGCGCCGCAGTCGACGAGGTCCGAGAGCAGCACCTTGGTGACCGCCACCGGAAGCCGCAGATGCGCGGCGAGCTCGGCGACCGGGAGGGGCGCCCGGCACAGGTCGAGTACCTGCGTGTGCTCGGGTCCGAGGTAGCCGAGGGGGGTCGCCCCGGTGGCCATGACCTGGGACATCAGGTCGAGCGCGACGGTGGGCCGGGTACGGCCGTTGCTGACGGTGAAAGGGCGCACCAGCCGTCCGGCGGCGTCGTCGAGCCAGGGTCCGTCGCCGGCCGCGGCCACCGTCAAGGCCTCATCGCCGGGGGTTCGGCGGTGTGCTGCCGGGGCGCGGTGACCAGGTAGGGGCGGACGCTCTTGACCAGCATCGCCATCTCGTAGCCGAGGACGGCCGCGTCGGCCTCGCGGCCGGCCAGCACGGCGAGGCAGGTGCCGGAGCCGGCGGTGGTGACGAAGAGCAGGGTCGAGTCGAGTTCGACGACGACCTGCCGCACGTCCCCGCCGTCGCCGAAGCGGACGCCGGCACTGCGGCCGAGGGAGTACAGGCCGGAGGCCAGGGCGGCCATGTGGTCGGCGCTGTCGGCGTCGAGCCCGTGGACGGACTTCACCAGTCCGTCGGCGGACAGGAGCACCGCACTGCTGGTGTGCGGCACGCGCTGGACGAGGCCGCTCATCAGCCAGTCGAGGTCGGACACTTGGCCGGTCGGCGCATCGCTCGCCATGGTGGATCGACTCCTTGGGGTACGAAGGTCTGCGGGAGCGCGGGTCAGGGGGGTGGGGGTCGTCGTGGGGGCGGGGGTGGTCATTCGGCCGTCCCGCCCGGATCGCCTTGGGCCGGTGTCAGGGGGGCGGGTTCGCCGTGCTGCTGGGCCTCCGCGAGGCCGACGCCGCGCTGGAAGGCCGCCATCAGGCCCGGGTCGTGCCCGGCGTACTGCTCGGGTTCCTGGCGGGGCGCGGGGCCACCGCGCAACTGGGGCACGATGTGCTCCTGGGCACGGCGGCGCGGCAGTTGGGGCTTCCCCATGGTGCCGCGCACCGCGCTGTGCCGCGGGACGGGCGGGGTGGCCGCGTGTTCGGCGAGGACGCCCCGGTCCTCGGGCCGTACTCCGGGCACGGCGGCGGCCGGGGTGGCGCGGTTCCGGTGCGTGCCGCGCACGGGCAGCGGCACGGGTTCGCCGGCGTCCCTGCGGACCTCGACCGGGCCGGGCGCCTCGGAAGCGGGAACGGGAGCGGACGTGGGCGCGGGTGCGGACGGGGCGGGCGCCGGGATCACCGGCCCCGGCGTGGCCGGTGCGGCCGGAGCAGGTGTGTCGAAGGCCGGGGCCGGTGCGCCGAAGGCCGGTGCGTCCAGGGACGGTACGTGCGCCGTGGCGGACGCGTCCGGAGCCGGTGGCACCGCGGGCGGCACGGCCCGCAACTGCTGCCGGGGCGACGCCACGGTCACCGGTCCGGCACCGCTGACCGTGGCCGGGTGGGCGGCACCCCCGGGGAGCGCACCCGGCTCGGTGCCCAGCAGCGCCTGCGGCACGACCAGGACGGCCTGGACACCGCCGTAGATGTTGGTCTGCAGCCGCACGGTGATCCCGTGCCGCTTGGCGAGCTGGGAGACGACGAACAGTCCGATGCGCCCGTCCGCGAGCAGGCGGGCGACGTTGACCTGGTCGGGGTCGGCGAGCAGGGCGTTCATCCGGTCCTGCTCACCGACGGACATGCCCAGCCCGCGGTCCTCGACCTCGACGGCGAGGCCCGAGGTGACGAGGTTGGCGCGCATCAGCACCTGGGTCTGCGGGGCGGAGAACAGGGTGGCGTTCTCGACGAGTTCGGCCAGCAGGTGAATGACGTCGGCGACCGCGTGGCCGCGCAGGGTGCCGTCGATCGGCGGGACCAGCCGGACCCGGGAGTACTGCTCGACCTCGGCGATGGCCGAGCGCAGCACCTCGGTCATGTCGACCGGGTTGCTCCACTGGCGGCGGGAGACGGCACCGCCGAGCACGGCGAGGTTCTCGGCGTGGCGCCGGATGCGGGTGGCGAGGTGGTCGACGTGGAAGAGGCCCTTGAGGAGGTCGGGGTCCTCGATCTCGTTCTCCAGCTCGTCCAGGATGGAGATCTCCCGGTGCACCAGGGACTGCAGACGCCGCGCGAGGTTGACGAAGACCTCCAGCTTCTGTTCGCTGCCCGCCTGGCTGGAGAGCTGGGCGGCCCGGACGACGGCGGTGACGGCGCCGTCGTGCGCGCGGGAGAGGTCGGCGGCGAGCAGTTCGAAGTCGTCGGCGTCGTCCGGCGGTCCGCCGCGCGGTGTGCGCGGGGTCGGGGACTCGCCCCGGCGCAACGCCTCCACGACGGCGCGCAGGTCGCCCTCCTGGCGCGCGGTGCTGCGGCGCAGTGCCCCGACGCGGTCGTGCACGGATCGCGCGGCGCGGTCGGCGGCGACGGCCGCGATGACGACGGCCGCGACGGTCACCGACACCGCCCCGGCGAGCACCGCCCACAGGACGGGGCCGGGCCGGGTGCCGGTGGACCGGACGGTGAAGAGGACGACCGCGCAGGCGCTGAGGGCGACCGCGACCGGTGGCAGGACGGCGAGCCTCAGGAGTTGGGGCCGTATGTGGGTCTCGGGCAGCGCGGCGGTGGTACGTGGGGCCGGCCGGCCGTGCCGTCCGCCCTCGCGGCGGTCTGCTCGCGCGGCCGGGGCGCGGAGGTGAGACATCGGTGTCCTCGTACTGGTCCGTGTACTGGTCCGTCGGCCCTACGTCGCCCGACGGACACTGACAGTAGTCGGCTGCCCCTCATGTGCGGTGGGCAGTTGCCAAAGTCCCTCGGACAACGTCCCGCTCTGGTATGAGGCCTCGTACGACAGACCGATAAGCCGGAAACGTAACCGTTCCGGCATGACCGAGAACCGGTCGGACCCGATCAGAAACGGTCACCGTCAGTGACGTCCGGCGGAGAGCCGGAGGCGCACCCCGGCGCACGATGCGCCTGACACCGGACCGTTCACCCCGCCAGGATCCCAACTTTATGCACGGTCGTTCGTGCTAATATCGCGCTCCCCTTGCATCGACGAAGGAGCCGCGGACATGAAGCTCAGCGAGACAGTGCCGGGTGTTGCCCTGAACGCCCTCTCCCGCGTCGCGGGCCGTACCGCGGGCGCGGCCACGTTCACCCTGTTCCACATGCCCCTCGCCCGCAGCGCGGCCCGGCCTGCCGAACGGGAACTGATCGAGCGGGCGCGTGTCGGCCGGGTGGAGCTGGAGGGCAAGCACGCCGTCACCTACGAGTGGGGCGAGGGCACGCGGACCGTCCTGCTGGTGCACGGATGGCAGTCGCGGGGCTCGCGCCTGTCCGACCTGGTCACGGCGTTCCTGGACCGGGGATTCCGCGTCGTCGCGTTCGACGCGCCCGGGCACGGCGCCGCCTCCGGCCGCAGCGCGACGATCCTCGACTACCGCACCGTCCTGACCACCCTCCACGAGCGGTACGGCGCGTTCGACGGTCTGGTGGCCCACTCCCTGGGCACCCTGGCGGCGTTCTTCGCGCTGCGGCACGGGGTGAAGGCGGAGCGGATCGTCACCGTCAGCGGAGTCTGCGACTTCGACTACCTGGTCGAGGAGTTCGCCACCGCACTGGGGCTTCGCCCCCGGCTCAAGGCCGAGCTGCACCGGCGGATCGCGAGGGACCTCTTCCCCGGCCTCCCGGCGGACCGGTCACCCTTCTCCGCGGCCCACACCGCCGAGGAGGTGGCCGCGCCGCTGCTGGTGATCCACGATGCGGACGACACCCGCATCGGGGTCGAGCAGGGGCGGCGGCTGTCCGGCGCCTTCGGCGAGCGGGCCCGCCTGGTCGTCACCAGCGGACTCGGACACCGTCGCATTCTCGGCGACCCCGAGGTCGTACGGGCCGCGGTGGACTTCGTCGAGCACGGGCCCGACCCCTCCCACCTGCCACGACACTGACCGCACGGACGTCCGTCCGTTCGCTACACTCGGGCAGTCCCATCGGCGCCGAGGGGTCGGGAGTCAAGTCCGGGAGAGCAGGTAAGACATGGGCACGACCGAACGCGTCGACGGCCGGATCGCGCGGGGCAACGAGACCCGTCGGCTGATCCTGGAGCGCGCCGTGCGGACCGCTTCGGTCGAGGGCCTGGAGGGACTGTCCCTGGGGCGCCTGGCGAGCGAACTCAAGCTGAGCAAGAGCGGTGTCTTCGCCCTGTTCGGCTCCAAGGAGGACCTCCAGCTCGCCACCGTACGCGCGGCGATCGACGTGTACGTGGACGTCGTGGTCCAGCCGGCCCGCGACCTGCCGCCCGGCATCGGCCGCCTGTGGCGCCTGTGCACCGGCTGGCTCGCCTACTCGCGCGACCGCGTCTTCCCCGGCGGCTGCTTCTTCTACTCGGTCACCGCCGAGTACGACTCCCGCCAGGGCAAGGTCCACGACGCGCTGGCGGGCGCCCGGACCAACTGGCTCGCGTACGTGGAGCAGACGGCCCTCGAGGCCCGGCAGGCCGGTGAGGTCGCGGAGGGGACGGACGTCTCCCAGCTCGCGTTCGAACTCGTCGCCCTCCTGGAGATGGCGAACGCCGAGTCGGTACTGCACAACGAGTTCACCAGCTACGACAAGGCGGGCAGGGCCATCCTGGACCGGCTGCGCGCCGTGGCCACCGACGTCTCCACGCTGCCCGACAGCCTCTGAAACCCCAAACCGACCCCGGGCACCGGTCTCCTGCTCGCCGCACTGTTCGACGAGGCCGTGCCCGGGATGGCGCGCGAGGTGACGGCGGTCTGCGCCGAGACGCGGTGTTCTGCGCCAGCCGGCGCACCGGGGCCGCGATCGTTCCTCCATGTTCGGCAGCGCGGTCCCCGCTTGGTCCAGGCGCTGGCAGAACGCGGGACGGGTTCGCCAACGTCACCAACGGCCGGAGCACCAGCGGACGACGGGCTCAACCGACCCCGGTATCGGCTCGGACGACCGAGCCGGCCCCGGTTGCCAGGAGATCGCGCACATGGTCGGACTCGGAGGCATTCGTCGCCTCGAAGACATCCAACGCCTCCTGCCAGCAGGCGCGCGCACGATCAGCGGCGCCCACCGCATGAAGAGCCTTCCCGAGAACGACGAGAACGTTGGCCAGGCGCCAGGCGCCACCGATGTCACGCAGGACAAGGGCCTGCTCAGCCTGCGCGGCGGCCTGAGAGGGTCGGTTCGCTGCCAGGTGAGCCTCAGCCAGCCGGAGGTGGGTCATGCCCTCCCACAGGACCTGGTGACCATCACGGAAGAGCGGCAATGCCTCGCCGAGTTGGTGCGTTGCCTCGTCGATCCGACCAGCCCGGGTGAGGGCGATGCCGAGCGTATAGCGGCCGTTGGCGAGACGCAGGGGCAGACCCATCCGCTCGTAGATGGCGATGCCCTGCCGGGCGAGTTCGATGGCGCTGTCCAGTCGGCCCATGGCGACATGGACGCGAGAGAGATTGCACAGGGCGCTGGCCTCGCCAACCAAGTTGGCGTCGGCCCGGAAGCCGTCAATGGCATCGGACAGGTAGCGCTCGCCGTCGTCGTAACGTCCCTGGTGAACAGCGATGATTCCACGGTCGTTGGGGGCCCAGCAGCTGAGCAGAGGATCGTTGGCCCGGTGCGCCAACTCCATGGCCTGGCGCGCTTCGTCGTCGGCCTCGGTGAAGCGGCCCGCGACGATGTGGACGTTGGTGAGCGTGGTGCGGGCGCGGCCCTCAGCACCCCGGTCACCGGCGGCGCAGGCAGCGTCGCGCAGGGCCACCGCAGCTGCCTCGTACTGCTTGGCACGGGCTCCGGATTCAACGAGGTCCTTGGCCGCCCACAGCAGGTCCACGGCTCGGCGCAGCATCCCAGGTCGTCCAGTGACTTGCTGAACGCACGCCAGCAGCGGGCCGGCCTCACGATAGAGCCAGTCCTGGGCGGCCTGTGGCTCAGCGAAGGTCAGTCCGGTGTGGCCAGGGTCGGACAGGTGCGCAGGGAACCGATCGCCGGGGCGTTCCAGAGCGTAGACACCGGAAGCGGTGGCCAGGTAGAAGCCCAGCAGGCGCTCCAGCGCCGCCTCCCGCTCGCTCGCCTGCTCGTCACGCTCGGCGCACGCGCGCGCGTAGAGACGGACGAGGTCGTGGAAGCGGTAGCGGCCGGGTGTGACCGACTCGAGAAGGGAGCAGTCCGCCAGGGTTTCGAGGAGGTCCTCGGTGTCCCGTTCGGGCAGGTCGAGGACGGCGGCCGCGGCGGCAAGAGAAATGTCGGGGCCGTCGGCGAGGCCGAGGAGACGGAAGGCGCGGGCCTGGGTCGGCTCCAGTTGGCCGTAGCCGAGTTCGAAGGTGGACTTGACCGCCAGGTCGCCGGCCTGGAGTTCGTCGAGGCGGCGACGCTCGTCGACGAGCTTGGCCGCGAGGACGGAGACGGTCCAGGTGCGGCGGGCGGCGAGACGGGATGCGGCGATACGGATGGCGAGCGGCAGGAAGCCGCATGCCTCGACAACGTCGAGGGCGGCCCGCCGGTCGGCACGTACACGCTCCTCTCCGACGATCCGGGTGAAGAGCAGCAGCGCCTCCTCCGGGCTCATCACGTCCAGGTCGACCAGGTGCGCGCCGGCCAGCCCCGCCATCCTCGCTCGGCTGGTGACCAGAGCCGCGCAGCCGGCGGTGCCCGGCAGTAGCGGGCGGACCTGCGCGGCGTCGCGAGCATTGTCGAGCAGGACCAGGACGCGACGGTCGTCGAGGAGTGAACGGTACAGAGCAGACCGCGCCTGCAAGCTGTCGGGGAGATCCGCGGAACGGACCCCCAGTGTGTGCAGGAAGTCGCCCAGGACAGCCTCCGGTTCGGCTGGACGAAGTCCTGTGCCTTGCAGGTCGGCGTAGAGCTGGCCGTCGGGAAAGTGCCGGCGTGCGGCGTGCGCGACGTGGACGGCGAGAGTGGTCTTGCCGATGCCACCGATTCCGGAGAGCGCGGAGATCGCCATGGCCTGACCCTCGGCACCCGTGGACAAGGTGTCCCTGAGTTCCTCGACGAAGCCGGTGAGCCCTGTGAAGTCGGGTACAGCCGCCGGTAGTTGTGCGGGCCTTACTCGAACAGGCACGACAGGCGCACTCGGTGGCTCGGGGTGGGAGAGTTCCACATCGGCGTGCAGGATGCGCTGCTGAAGGTCGGACAGTTCGGGACGCGGGTCGACACCGAGCTCGTCGGCGAGGAGTCGGCGGGTGTCCGCGTAGACGGCGAGAGCCTCGGCCTGCCGACCGCTTCGGTACAAGGCGACCATGAGCAGTTCACGCAGCCGTTCCCGCAGCGGGTAGGCGGCGGTCAGAGCGGTGAGCTCGGAGACGATCTCCGCGTGGTGGCCGAGCTCCAGGTCGAGCTCGAGGCGGATCTCCAGCAGCTGAAGGCGCCATTCGAGAAGCCGCGTACGCTCGGTTTCGGCACGCGGACCGGGCACCCCGGCGAGAGGCTCGCCGTCCCACAGGCTCAGCGAGCGGTCCAGCAGAGTGCGGGCAGACTCGCGGTCACCGGACGTGCGGGCCGATTCGGCTTGGTCGGCGAGACTCTGGGCGAGACCGAGGTCCACCGAACCTGGGGGAAGGCGGAGGGCGTAGCCGCCGGACTCGCTCACGAGGTGCGCACTCGAGAGGGTTTTCCTGAGCCGGGACATATACGTGCGCATGACGGCCAGGGCTTGCGACGGCGGATCATCACCCCAGACGGCATCGATCAGTTCCGGCGCGGTGGCGGTGCGGCCGTCCCGCAGGAGGAGGGCGGCGAGCAGGGCGCGCTGCTGGGGGCTGCCGGAGGGAAGGGCGTCGGATCCGCGCCAGGCGCGAACCGGGCCGAGCACCGCGAACCTCAGACTCGCCTCACCTGCAGCTGTCACCTCGTCTCGGACCACGGTTCCTCCGACGACGCCCGGCCCGTATGCAGGACGTACATCATTCGTATATCTCCAAAGGCCAGCATGGTTGTCCTGACGTCCGCCACCAGACTGCCCAGTCCGGAGGATCACGCGTCGCGAAGGGTACCCCGGGATGGCTTCCCGGGGCCCTTGGCGTACCATTTTCCCTCAACTCTAGTGCGCACAGGTGGCTTTGAGCTACCTTCGGAGCGTCGTCACGCCGTCGCAGGGTGCCGAGGGTCCTCCAGCCAAGGACCCGCTGACGCAGCTCTCCCGCAGCGTGCCGATGCCGTAACGGACTGGGCATTCGGACGTTAGGAGCGCGCACTCTCATGCATCTCACGAACTCAACAGCCGGATTACTGGCCGGCGTGATCATTTCGCTGGCCTACTTCGCACTCGTGGCCCACCTGGTCAGGTCGCTGCGCACCACCCACCAACTTCCCACGGTCATCGTGGCGGTTTCAGGCCTGATCGGAGCACTTCCGGCAATCCTCTACGCGCTGTACCGCGCCCTCAACGTGATCGCCTAGCGCAGGCGGGCGCGCCTGACATCAACAGGGTTGGGGCCGCGGCACGGTGCGTGTCGTGGCCCTGAACCAAGGGTCGCGCGCAGTGCAGTCGACGCACTTGAGCTCGGTGAATTCGAGCCGGTGCCTCGCTCATGCCATGATCCGGCCTCATGAGTGACCGACCGCTTGCGCGCGCCTGGCTCGCCTCGTGGGCGGAGAGAGTCTCCACGAACCTCACGGCCATGACAGACGAGTTCGAGGACCGGCACGGCTTCCCTCCCGGGACCAACGAGGTCCGGCCGGCTGACCGCGATGATCAAGTCGCGGCTCGCAGACTTGCTCAAGTCGCCCCCGCGTCGGCTGATCTGGTCACCTTCTACACCAGCATCGGCGATGTCACCTGGGAAGACGTCGGCAACGGCTGATTCCTTGAGTCGGCCCTTGACGTCATGCGGCGGTTCCAGGAGGACGGCATCGTCGATGCCGGCACAGACCGAAAGGTCCATGGCCTGGTCATCGGCTCGAACGGCGGTGGCCAGGCCTACATCGCGGCCCCTGACGGGGCGGTCCACCGGACGCGGACGGCGTCGCTGGACGAACCGGAACTCGACAGGGTGGCCGCTGACCTACGGCAGTTCCTGGAACTGCTGGAGCACTCCCTTGCACGGTTCGTCGCCGACGGCGAGACGGGAAACCTATGACCGCACGCACCAAGCGCCCACTCTGTCGGGCGCTGTTACCCGGACCCTCACCGCTCCCCCGCGAGATCGAGATCGCCCTTGCTCGTCCCGGCCACGCCTTCAGCGATCCGGGGACTGCGCCACGGGTGCGCGATCGGCTGCGACACCGCCCGCCACCACGCCTCGACCGGCAGCTCCCCCGCCGGCTCGAACGGCTCCCCCGGCCGTGGGAACGCCACCGCCTGGCCGACCTCCTCTGCCGCGTCCTTCGTCCACTCCCCAGGCTCCGCCCACGCGTGCGGCGCCAGGTTGAAGGTGCCCCAGTGGATCGGCAGCAGGGCACCGTGCGGGCTGCCGCCCTGGAGGTCGAGGTGGGCCCGGACGCCCTCCTCGGGGGTCATGTGGATGTCCGGCCAGAACTCGGCGTACGCCCCGAGCTGGATCATCGTGGCGTCGAACGGGCCGTGCGCGGCGCCGATGTCGCGGAATCCGTCGAAGTATCCGGTGTCCCCGCTGTGGTACACGCGGTGCTCGGCACCGGCGACGACCCAGGACGCCCAGAGGGTGTGCTGGGTGTTGCGCAGGCCGCGCCCGCAGAAGTGCCGGGCCGGGGTGGCGGTGAGTGTGAGGCCGCCGACGCGCGTCGACTCGTGCCAGTCCAGCTCGCGCAGCCGGTCGGGGGAGACACCCCAGTGTTCGAGGTGGCCGCCGACGCCGAGCGGCACGGCGAACACGGTGTCCGTGCCGGCCAGTGCCTTGATGGTGGGCATGTCCAGGTGGTCGTAGTGGTCGTGGGAGATGACGACCACGTCGACCGGGCCCAGGGCGGCCAGTGGCAGCGGGACCGGATGCAGGCGCTTGGGGCCGGCGAAGGGGAACGGGGAGCAGCGCTCGCCCCACACCGGGTCGAAGAGCACGCGCTGCCCGTCGATCTCGGCAAGCACGCTGGAGTGGCCCATCCAGGTCAGCCGGAGCCCGGTGGCGGGTGGCCGGTTGAGGTCGGCCAGGGTGGTGGCGTGCACCGGGACCGGCCCCTGCGGGGACCGGCGCAGCCGCGCCTCCTTGTTGAAGTAGATCTTGGCGAATTCGGCGGCCGATCCGGAAGGCCGGGTCCGTGCCGTGCCCCCGGGGTTCTGGAAGACGCCGTCGCGGAAGTGCGGCGATCTGCGGATGCGCGCCATGCGCTCACCGCTCGGGTCGGCGCCGAAGGCCGCGGGCCGGGGCACGCTGAACCCGGGACTCGGGGATCGGAAAGCGGCCACGGTACCTCCAGGTGGAGTGGTTCAGGCTCTCATTGTGTTCGTCTCGTCCTACGTCACCTCGAACGACGGATGTGACATCCGTGTTCCCCCGGGCCGCCGCGATCTGGAAGCGCGTCGGCGCAGGTCCTGGTGCCTGTATAGGGTGACGTGCGTGGGGAGAGTGCGGTTGAGCGTGGCGGAGCGGCGCGAGGAGCTGCTGGGCGCCGCCATCGAGCAGATATCGGCGCGGGGCGTGGCGGCGTTGCGGATCGCCGACGTGGCCGCGGCGCTCGGCGTCAGCAACGCCCTGGTGCTCTATCACTTCTCCACGAAGGAGCGCCTGGTCGCCGCCGCGTTCACGCATGCCGCCGAGGACGACCTGGCCCATCTGCGGGGGCTGCTCGCCCGTCGTACGTCGGCGCTGCGCCGTCTGCGGGCGGCCGTGCGGTGGTACGCGCCGACCGGGCCGGCCAAGGGCTGGCGGCTGTGGATCGAGGGCTGGGCGGCGGCGCCGCGCGAGCCCGCGCTGCGGGAGGTCACGCGCGAGCTGGACCGCCAGTGGAAGGCGGCGATCGCCGGGGTCATCGCCGAGGGGGTGGCCGCCGGTGAGTTCTCCTGTCCCGAGCCGGACGCCGCGGCCCTGCGGCTGACCGCGTTGCTGGACGGGCTGGCGGTGCAGCTCACCTCGTACACGGGCACGGTCTCGCGGGCCCGGGCGCAGGAGTGGGTGGACGACGCCCTTGCCCGGGAACTGGGCCTGGAGCGGGCGGCGTTGACAGCGACGACGCGGCGTTAGCGCCCGCCGGGACACCGGCCCCGCCGGTGCACCGCCCCCGCGCCGGGACAGCACCGGCCGTCGCGTCAGGCCACCGAGGCGATCCGCGTCTTGATGTCGTCCGGCGACAGCGTCCCCTTGGCCGTCACGTGGTCGCCCGACGACTCGCCCCGCAGCCGGCGCCCGATCCACGGCACCAGGTACTCGCGCGCCCAGTGCACGTCGTCGCGCCGTACGTCGAGCGTGCCGCGCGGCGGCAGGGGCGACCAGGGCTGGTCCGGGTCGGCCGGGACGCGCAGGCCCAGGGCCTGCCCCGCGCGCAGCGCCACCCGGGTGTGCCCCTCCGGCGACAGGTGCAGCCGGTCGGCGTCCCACGCCCTGCGGTCCTGGACGCTCCGCAGCGACCACAGGTCGAGCACCGGGCAGCCGTAGCGGTCGGCGATGGCGCGGACGTGCCCGTTGTACGTGGCGATCTTGCCGCGCAGGTGCTTGAGGACGGGCACCCCGCGGGTGTCGAACCCGGTGGTCACCAGGACGGTTCCGGCCGCGGCGGTCAGCGCGGCCACCGCCAGCTCGAACCGCTCGGCGACCTCGTCGGGATCGGTGCCGGGCCGCAGGATGTCGTTGCCGCCGGCCGCGAACGAGACGAGGTCCGGCGCGAGTCCGACGACCCGCGGGAGCTGTTCCGCCACGATCTGGTCGAGGAGCCTGCCGCGCACGGCGAGGTTCGTGTACGTGAAGTCGCCCTCGGGGCGCCGGTCCGCGAGCAGTACGGCGAGCCGGTCGGCCCAGCCGACGAACGCCCCGTCGGGGCCGTGGTCGCCGACGCCCTCGGTGAAGCTGTCCCCCACCGCCACGTACGACCCGATCACTGCTCTGCTGTCACTCTTCGAATCGTCTGCCACATCGGCCCATGATTCACCCTGGAATGTGACCTACGCGACCGTAGGAAGGGATTGACGGGCGGTGAGAAAGGCCACGCCTAAAGTATTCGTCAATTCCGGAATACGCCGGGTCCGGACACACCGAAGGCCGGACCCGGGGATCGGGGTCCGGCCTTCGGGGCGCGGAGGCCGCGCGGCGGAACCGGTCGTCAGACGGAGACGCCGTGCGAGCGCAGGAACGCCAGCGGGTCGATGTCCGAGCCGTAGTCCGGCGTGGTGCGGATCTCGAAGTGCAGGTGCGGGCCGGTCACGTTGCCGGTGGCACCCGAGAGGCCGACCTGCTGACCCGCCGTCACCGACTGACCGGCGGAGACGGAGAGCGAGGAGAGGTGGGCGTACTGGGCGTAGTGGCCGTCGGCGAGCTGGATGACGACCTGGTTGCCGTACGCGCCGCCCCAGCCGGCGGAGACGACGGTGCCCGCGCCGACGGCCTTGAGGGAGGTGCCGGTCGGGACGACGAAGTCGGTGCCGGTGTGGTAGCCGCTGGACCACATGCTGCCGGACTGGTGGTACGGGGTGCCGACGGTGCCGCCCGCGACGGGGGAGGTGTAGCCGCTGGTGGTGCCCGTGGACTGGCTGCCGGTGTCCGAGGAGGAGGCCTTCTCGGCATCCGTCGACTTCTCGGCCGGCTTCGCGGCGGCGGACTTCTCGACGGACTTCTCGGCAGGCTTCTCGGCGGACTTCTGCGCGGGCTTCTGCGACTGCGCGGAGGACGGCGCCGACGACTTGGCGGCCTGGCCGCCGATCGAGAGCTTGAGGCCGGGGTGGATCAGCGACGGGTCGGAACCGACGGCCTCGCGGTTGTCCGCGTAGAGCTTCTTCCAGCCGCCGTCGACGTCCTGCTCGTCGGCGATCTTCGAGAGGTAGTCGCCGCTCTTCACGGTGTAGGTGTGCGAGTCGGAGTTCTTCTCGGCGGCGGCCTTCTTGGCCGACGCCGGAACGGACTGCACGGCCTGCTCGGAAACGGAGTGCGCGGGGGCGGCGTTGGCGGCGGCGGCACCCATCAGCGGGAGCGCGAGCGCGGCGCCACCGGTCCCGGCGACGGCGATGGTGCGGGTCAGGCGCATGGCCCTGGTACGGCGGTGCTTACCCTTCGCGGGCATGGCGAATTCCTCTCCGGCGCCTGCGAGGTGAGCTGTCGGGTGCGGGCTGGAGATGCCCGGCCGCGCCGAAACGCGGCTTTACCCCAAGCCGTTCCGGGAACCGGAACAGGCAGTTCTACCTGTGGGTCCCCCGCTCCTGCCGTGTACGGGTGGTCGATGAGTGCGGGCTCCGGTCGGCGGCAGGATTAGGCGTCCGTCCGGATCGGTGGTGAACGTAAGGGACCAAGACGCACAGGGACAAGCGAGGGGTTGCCCCGACAGGTGTTCCGATTGATCCTTTACGGGAATATCCGGTAACCCTGCGTCGATTTCCACCGCGCGCTTTTACTTGAAGCCCCTTGAGAAACACTTGAATTACGTGAACATGACGGGCAACGCACGGTCACGGATATGACGCTGCTCACGCGCCTCTCATTCACCCTCCGCCATTTCAGGGCCACTTGTCATCAAGGCCGCCAATTCGGACAGAAGGCTCTTATTGGAGCGGAATATGCCTCGGGGCGCCATTTCGCGCACAGGTGATGCCGTATCGTCGGGTGGAGCCCGCCGGCGAGCAGCGGCGGCGGGGCGGAGTGGGAGGAGCCCCCGTGACGCAGCAGGTCCCGTCGACCGAACCCGAGCTGACCGGTGTGCGCAACTTCCGGGACGTGGGCGGACTGCCCACCGTGGACGGGCGGCGGGTGCGGCAGGGGGTGCTGTTCCGCAGCGGTCACCTGGCTCACGCCACCGGGGAGGACGCCGCGTTCCTGGCCTCGCTGGGCCTGCACACGATCTTCGACTTCCGCAACGCGGCCGACCAGAAGCTGGAGGGCCCGGACGTCGACCTGCCGGGCGTGCGCAATGTGAACCTGCCGCTGAGCGACCCGGCCGACGGCGCCGAGTTCTGGAAGATGGTCCGCGACGGCGACCTCGACCAGCTGCGCGGGATCCTGGCCGACGGCAGGGCCGCGGACCGGATGATCGCCTCCTACCGCGCGATCGTCACGGAGCGCACCGCGGAGCACTCCCGCATCCTGCACGCGCTCGCCGAGGACAGCGTCCCGGCCTTGATGCACTGCGCCGCCGGGAAGGACCGCGCGGGCCTGTCGATCGCCGTCACCCTGCTCGCCCTGGGTGTCGAGCGCGAGGCCGTCGTCGAGGACTACCTGAAGTCGAACGCCGCGCACCGCCGCTACAAGGTGCGCCGCAGCGGCTCCGCCGCCTCCGCCTACTCCCCCGAGGTCATGGAGCTGCTCGGTCCGCTGTTCGACGCGCGCGCCGAGTACCTGGCGGCGGCCTTCGAGACCGTCGAGGAGACGTGGGGCGGCGTCGACGCCTACCTGGAGCAGGGCCTGCGGCTCACTCCCGGGACCCGGGAGCGGCTGCGCGAGCGGATGCTGGACTGAGCCACCCGCCCGTGGCGGCGCTACTTGGCGCCCACCTCGAACAGCAGGTAGAGGAAGCCGCCGAAGACGTGCCCCAGGGCGATGTAGATGACCAGCCGCACCCACAGGGCGCGCGGGAACTTCTCCTGCATGGTGCTCATGGCGTCTCTCCAGGGGTCGGGCCGAGGCACAGGGCGGCCGTCGGGCTCTGCAGCAGGGTGTGGACGAACAGCAGCTCGACCCCGTCGGGGTCCTGCGCGGCGATCCGGTGCGGGGTCATCGAGTCGAAGTGGGCGCTGTCCCCCGCGGTGAGCCGGTGCTCGGTGTCCCCGAGGCGCAGTCGCAGCCGGCCCCGCAAGACGTGCAGCCACTCCTCACCGGGGTGCACCCGCACGACGTCGCCCTGGGAGCCGTACGGAACCTGGACGCGCAGGGCCTGCATGCCGCGGCCCGGGGCTCCGGCCCGCCAGTACGTCCAGCCGCCCGCGGCGGTGGGTTCCATGTCGGCGGCGCGCACGACGGCGTCCCGGTCGGCGGCCGTCTCGCCCAGCAGCTCGGCGACGGTCGTACCGTAGACCCGGGCCAGGGAGAGCAGCATCGGCAGCGAGGGCTGGCGCTGCCCGGTCTCCAGCCGGGAGAGGTGGGCGGGCGAGAGCCCTGCGGCGCGGGCCGCGGCCTCCAGGGTGAGGACGGCCCGCCGCCGCAGCTCACGCAGCTGGGGCGCGACGGCGGCGACCGTCCCCTCGGCGGGGCCGGTCTCGGAGGAGCTCATGCCTCCATTCAGCCCGAATCTTGCCCACCAGGCAAATTCCTTGCCTCTGAGGCAAAGACGCCGGAGGGTGCGCTCAGCGGTTGGCCACCGCCTGCTTGACCAGGGTCTTCCCGAAGTCCCACATCAGGCCACCGCCATTGTGCGCGTCCTCCATCACCTCCGTGAAGGCGTCGACGAACCGGTCGGCGTCGTCGGTGTCGACGATCAGCGGCGGGATCAGCTTGATCACCTCCAGGTGGTCGCCGGACACCTGGGTCAGGATCCGGTGCCGTTGCAGCAGCGGCACGACCACCATCTGCGCGAACAGTCCCTTCCGCGCCGCCTGCAGCATCGTCCAGCGGCTGCGCAGCTTCAGGGACCTGGGCCGGCCGAACTCGATGCCGATCATCAGTCCGCGGCCCCGGACGTCGGCGAGCAGCTCGTAGCGGTCCACCAGCTCCGCGAGCCGGGACTTCAGCCGCTCCCCCACCGCGGCGGCGTTCGCGACGATCTCCTCGTTCTCCATCACCGACAGCACCGCGAGCCCGGCGGCCATGGCCTGTGCGTTGGACCCGAAGCTCGCCGAGTGGACCTGCACGCGGTCCATCGAGGAGTACACCTTCTGGAAGATCCAGTCCTTGCCCAGGGTGGCCCCCAACGGCACGTATCCGCCGGACAGCGCCTTGGCCACGCAGACCAGGTCGGGCTCCACCCCGTCCGAGTGCTGGTAGGCGTAGAACTTGCCGGTGCGGCCGAGGCCCGTCTGCACCTCGTCCGCGATCAGCAGCGCCTTGTGCCGGTGCAGCAGCTCCTGCGCGGCGAGCAGGTAGCCGGGCGGGGCCTCGTGCACGCCCTTGCCCTGGACCGGCTCCACGATCAGGGCGGCCACGTCGCCCTTCCTCAGCTCCCGCGCCAGGGCGTCCAGGTCGCCGAGTGGGACGGCGGTGTCGGGCAGCAGCGGCGCGAAGCCCTTGCGGAAGCCGTCCTCGCCGTTGACGGAGAGAGAGCCGGTGGTCAGTCCGTGGAAGGCGTGCGAGCAGTACAGGATCCGCTGTCTGCCGGTCGCGTACCGGGCGAACTTCAGCGCGGTCTCGACGGCCTCGGTGCCGCTGTTGCCGAAGAAGACGCGGTCCAGGTGCGGGCTGTAGGAGAGCAGTTTCTCGGCCAGCAGGCCCGGCAGCGGCGGGCAGTCGAAGCGGGTCAGGTCGGCGAGCGAGGCGTCGAGCACGTCGTGCAGCGCCTTGCGGACGACCGGATGGTGACGGCCGAGGCCCATCACCGCGAACCCGGCGAGCATGTCCAGGTAGTCGTTGCCGTCCGCGTCCCAGAAGTGCGCGCCCTCGGCACGCTCGTAGACCTTGTCGAAGCCGATGGTGTGCAGCATGCGCGGCAGCTGGTGGTTGAGGTGCTTGGCGTGCAGCTCGTACCGCTCGGCCCCGCGCTCGGCCAAGAGCGCGGCGAGGTCGAACTCCTTGGTCATTCAGTTCTCTCCTTGCGCTGGCATGACGATCCGTCCGTCGCCGGACATCCGGCCGTCGCCGGACACCCTTCGGTCGCCGGGCTGTTCCACTGCCGGTTCCGCCGCCCGGTCCACGGCCGGTTCGGCGAGGGCCAGGCTCGCGGCGATCCGGCCGGCGACGTCGACCGGGGTGAGGCCGATGTCCGCGAGCACCTCGGCGCGCTTGGCGTGCGCGAGGAACTGCTCGGGGATGCCGAAGCGGCGTACGGGGACGTCGACCTCGGCGTCGCCGAGCGCCAGCGCCACCGCGGAACCGACGCCGGCGGCCCGGCTGTTGTCCTCGACCACGGCCACCAGCCGGTGCCGGGCCGCGAGCGGTGCGAGCGCCGGGTCGACGGGCTTGACCCAGCGCGGGTCGACGACGGTGCAGCCGATGCCGCGGGCCTCAAGGAGTTCGGCGGCACCGAGGCAGACGGGTGCCATCACGCCCACCGCCACGAGCAGCACCTCGGGCCGGTCCGCGGCGTGCAGGACGTCCAGGCCGCCGATCCGGTCGACGGCGGGTACGGCGGGGCCGACGGACTCCTTCGGGAAGCGCAGCACTGTCGGCGCGTCGTCCACGGCGACCGCCTCGCGCAGCTGGGCGCGCAGCTGGTCGGCGTCGCGCGGCGCGGCGATCCGCAGCCCGGGGACGACCTGGAGCACGGACATGTCCCACATGCCGTTGTGCGAGGCCCCGTCGACGCCGGTGACGCCGGCCCGGTCCAGCACGAAGGTGACGCCGCAGCGGTGCAGGGCCACGTCCATGAGGAGCTGGTCGAAGGCGCGGTTGAGGAAGGTGGCGTAGACGGCGACGACCGGGTGCAGTCCGCCGGTGGCGAGACCGGCGGCGGACACGGCGGCGTGCTGCTCGGCGATGCCGACGTCCCAGACCCGGTCGGGGAAGCGCGCGGCGAAGGGCGCCAGGCCGACCGGGTGCAGCATGGCCGCGGTGATCGCCACCACGTCCTCGCGCTCCCCGCCGATCCGGACGATCTCCTCCCCGAACACCGAGGTCCAGGAGGGCCCGCCCGCCGGGCTGAGCGGCTCGCAGGTGAGGGGGTCCATCACGCCGACCGTGTGGAAGTGGTCCTCCTCGTCGCGCAGGGCGGGTTCGTAGCCGCGCCCCTTCTCGGTGAGGCAGTGCACCAGCACCGGTCCGTGGAAGCGTTTCGCACGCCGCAGTGCCGACTCGACGGCGCCGATGTCGTGCCCGTCGATCGGGCCGAGGTACTTCAGCCCGAGGTCCTCGAAGAGGCCCTGCGGGGCGAAGGCGTCCTTGAAGCCCTTCTTGGCGCCGTGCAGGGCCTCGTAGACGGTGTTGCCGACCACGGGCGTGCGCTGGAGCACGTCCTTGCCCCAGGCCAGGGCACGCTCGTAGCTGTCGGTGGTGCGCAGGGTCGCGAGGTGGTTGGCGAGGCCGCCGATGGTCGGGGCGTACGAGCGTTCGTTGTCGTTGACGACGATGATCAGCGGCCGGTCCCTGGCCGCCGCGATGTTGTTCAGCGCCTCCCAGGCCATGCCGCCGGTGAGCGCGCCGTCACCGATGACGGCGACGACGTGGCTGCGCTCCCCCCGCACCTGGCGGGCCTTGGCGAGGCCGTCGGCCCAGCCGAGGACGGTGGAGGCGTGGCTGTTCTCGATGACGTCGTGCTCGGACTCCTCGCGCGAGGGATAGCCGGACAGGCCGCCCTTGCTCCGCAGCTTGGAGAAGTCCTGACGCCCGGTCAGGAGTTTGTGTACGTAGCTCTGGTGGCCGGTGTCCCACAGGATGCGGTCGTCCGGCGACTCGAAGACCCGGTGCAGGGCGACGGTGAGTTCCACCACGCCGAGGTTGGGTCCGAGGTGGCCGCCGGTGCGGGCGACCGCGTGCACCAGGAAGTCACGTATCTCGTCGGACAGTTCACCGAGTTCCGCCTCGGACAGCGACTTCAGGTCGCGTGGTCCCCGGATGTTCTCCAGAATCGTCACGCTCGGGCCCCCTTCGGTCCGCGTTTCAGCTCACGGTGACGGCCGGCGCCCCCGAGGCGCCGTCCTTCTCCATCTGCTCCGCGATCCTCATCGCCTCCTCGATGAGGGTCTCCACGATCTTCGACTCGGGCACGGTCTTGACGACTTCGCCCTTGACGAAGATCTGCCCCTTGCCGTTGCCGGAGGCGACGCCGAGGTCGGCCTCGCGGGCCTCGCCGGGGCCGTTGACGACGCAGCCCATGACGGCCACGCGCAGCGGCACCTCCATGCCCTCCAGACCGGCGGTGACCTCCTCGGCCAGCTTGTAGACGTCGACCTGGGCGCGGCCGCAGGACGGGCAGGAGACGATCTCCAGCCGGCGTTCCCTGAGCCCCAGCGACTGGAGGATCTGGATGCCGACCTTGACCTCCTCGACCGGCGGCGCGCTCAGCGACACCCGGATGGTGTCGCCGATGCCCTGCGAGAGCAGCGCGCCGAAGGCGACGGCCGACTTGATCGTGCCCTGGAACGCGGGCCCGGCCTCCGTCACCCCCAGGTGCAGCGGGTAGTCGCACTGGGCGGCGAGTTGCCGGTAGGCCTCGACCATCACGACCGGGTCGTTGTGCTTGACCGAGATCTTGATGTCCCGGAAGTCGTGCTCCTCGAAGAGCGAGGCCTCCCACAGCGCGGACTCCGCCAGCGCCTCGGGAGTGGCCCTGCCGTACTTCTGGAGCAGCCGCCGGTCCAGCGAGCCCGCGTTCACACCGATGCGGATCGGGGTGCCGTGGTCGCGGGCCGCCTTCGCGATCTCCCTGACCTGGTCGTCGAACTTCTTGATGTTGCCCGGGTTCACCCGGACCGCCGCGCAGCCCGCCTCGATCGCGGCGAAGACGTACTTGGGCTGGAAGTGGATGTCCGCGATCACCGGGATCTGCGACTTCCTGGCGATGACGGGCAGCGCGTCGGCGTCGTCCTGGGTGGGGCAGGCCACCCGGACGATCTGGCAGCCGGACGCCGTCAGCTCGGCGATCTGCTGGAGCGTCGCCCCGATGTCGGACGTGCGGGTCGTCGTCATCGACTGCACCGACACCGGGGCCCCGCCCCCGACCGCCACCGGCCCGACCTGGATCCGCCGCGACACGCGCCGCTCGGCGATCGGCCGGACCGGTACCCCGGGGAGCCCCAAGGGGATGGCGGTCACGACGTCACTCCCGGTTCCCGGAGACCGTCTCCCGCATGGCGCGCAGGGACTCCTTGAGGGAGCCCATGGTGGCCAGGACGGCGGTGGGTTCGTAGCCGCAGTGCGCCATGCAGTTGTCGCAGCGCGGGTCCTTGCCGCGGCCGTACTTGTCCCAGTCGGTCTTCTCGATCAGCTCCCGGTACGTGGGGACGTAGCCGTCGCTCATCAGGTAGCAGGGGCGCTGCCAGCCGAAGAGGGAGTAGTTCGGGATCGCCCACGCGGTGCACGGGAAGTCGACCTTGCCCTCCAGGAAGTCGAGGAACAGCGGGGAGTGGTTGAGCCGCCAGCGGGCCCGGTTGCCGCCGGAGAAGGCCTTCTTGAACAGCTCGCGGGTCTGCTCCACGCCCAGGAAGTGCTCCTGGTCGGGTGCCTTCTCGTAGGCGTAGGCGGGCGAGATCATCATCTCGTCGACCTTGAGGTCGTCGTTGAGGAAGTTGAGCACCTCGACGATGGTCTGCGGGGTGTCGGTGTTGAAAAAGGTCGAGTTGGTGGTCACCCTGAAGCCGCGCCGCTTGGCCTCCTTGATGGCCTCCACGGCCTCGTCGAACACGCCCTCCTTCGCCACGGACTCGTCGTGCCGCTCGCGCAGGCCGTCGATGTGCACCGCGAAGGCGAAGTACGGCGAGGGCTTGAACTTGTCCATCTTCTTGCGCATGAGCATGGCGTTGGTGCAGAGGAAGACGTACTTCCGCTTGGCCACCAACTGCCGCACGATCTCGTCGATCTGCGGGTGCATCAGGGGCTCGCCACCGGCGATGGAGACCATCGGCGCGCCCGATTCCAGCACCGCCCCGACGGCCTGCGCGACCGGCATGCGCTGCTTGAGCACACCGGCGGGGTGCTGGATCTTGCCGCATCCCTCGCACGCCAGGTTGCAGGCGAAGAGCGGTTCCAACTCCACGATGAGCGGGAACTTGTCCCGTCGGCGAATCTTCTGTTCGGCCAGGTATGTAGCGACCTTGATGGACTGGCGCAGCGGCATGGCCATCTGGGCTCACCTCCGGGGAAGCAACAAAGAACGGTGCCATTCGAAAAATGCGGGAAGAACGGATCGAAGAACGCGGAAAGCAGATATTCCACCGCGCACGGTGCCGATCCGGACGAGTTCGTGTTCTGGAGCGTCGACGACCACCCGGACGGCCGCAACCGGGCGCGGGCCGGTGCGGACGGCGCTGAGGAGCGTGGCCGCGGACTCCATGTCCACGGCGATCGCGCCGGTCGCGAGCAGGTCGGCGCGTTCGGGGCCGCGGACGACGTGGTCCGAGCCGGTCAGCGGCCCGGTGTGGACGGTGCGCCCCGGGACGGCTCGCGCGAGTTCCTTGACGAGCCGGTCGGTCGCGACGCAGGGGACGGTGGCGCGCGGGTCCCGGGTCTCCTCGGCGACGACCACGTCACCGGGGTGCATGCCGGGCGAGAGTCCGGCGCAGAAGCCCGTGGCGAGCACGGCGGCGCCGTCGAGCGCCGGGTCGGCGAGGACCCGGGTGACGGAGCGTTCGGCCGCCTTGGGGCCCATGCCGGTGCGCAGGACGGTGACCGGCCCGCCGGCGCCGGCGCGGTCGCCGGTGCGCAGGGCGAGGTGCTCGATGCCGAGCGCACAGGCGATCAGCAGCGGGGACGGGCCGGTCTGCGGGGTCATCAGCTGCCCTTCACCTCGGCCGGGGCGGCTGCGGCGGGGGCCTCGGCCGCGCGGGACTTCTTGGCGAAGGGCTCCCCGTGGACGTACCGGCCCAGCGCGGTGAGCGGGAAGACCTGGCGGTAGAGGTTGTAGTTGATGGAGAAGTCCCACGGGAAACCGGTACCCGTGAAGTACGGCTCGTCCCAGGAGCCGTCCTCCCGCTGGGTGGCCGCGAGCCATTCGACGCCGCGCTCGACGGCCTTGGAGTCCCGCTCCCCCGCCGCCAGCAGGGCCATCAGCGCCCAGCCGGTCTGCGAGGCGGTCGAGGCGCCCCGGCCGCTCCACTCCCGGACGTAGCGGTAGGAGCGCAGGTCCTCGCCCCAGCCGCCGTCCTCGTTCTGGACGGACTCCAGCCAGCGCACCGCCCGGCGGATGGCCGGGTGCGAGGTGGGCAGTCCGGCCGCGGTCAGCGCGGGGATCACGGAACCGGTGCCGTAGACGTAGTTGACGCCCCAGCGGCCGAACCACGAGCCGTCCGATTCCTGGGCGTCGAGCAGCCACTGGATGCCGCGGCGGGTGCGCGGGTCGTGGGCGAGGCCCTCGACGGCGAGCATCTCGACCACGTGCGCGGTGACGTCGGCGGACGGCGGGTCGATGACCTCGCCGAAGTCGCAGAACGGCAGCCGGTTGGGGAAGGCACTGGTGTTGTCGACGTCGAAGGCGCCCCAGGCGCCGTTCTTCGACTGCATGCCGAGGTTCCAGCGCACCCCGCGCCCGATCGCCTTCTCCACCCGCTCCGGGTCGTGATGCCTGACCCGGCGCAGGGCGAGGACCACCTCGGCGGTGTCGTCGATGTCGGGGTAGTTGTCGTTGTGGAACTCGAACGCCCAGCCGCCGGGCGGCAGTCCGGGGCGCTTCACCGACCAGTCGCCGGGGCGCACGATCTGCTCGCCGAGCATCCAGTCCGAGGCCTTCACCAGCTGCGGGTGGTCCTCGGGGACGCCCGCGTCGGCCAGCGCGATGGTGGCCAGGCAGGTGTCCCAGACCGGGGACTGGCAGGCCTCGATCATCCGGGCGCCGTCCTCGCGCCACACGGCGAAGCGGTCCAGCGACTCCAGGCCCGCGCGCATCACGGGGTGTTCGAGGTCGTAGCCGAGCAGGTAGAGGGCGATGACCGAATAGACGGCCGGGGGCTGGATGCCGCCCCAGCAGCCGTCGTTCTCCTGCCGCTCGATGATCCAGCGGGCGGCGCTGTTCATCGCGGCCCGGCGCAGCCGGCGCGGGGCGACCTTGCGGTAGGCGTGCAGGGCCTTGTCGATGCGCTGGAAGGCGCCGTCCCAGCTGGCCGCCGGGGCCAGGGGGCGCGGCGGGTTGGGGCGGACCGGGTCGGTGTGCAGTTCGTCCAGCGGGAACGGCGCGGGACGCACCGGACGCTTCGCGGAGACGATGGTGAGCGGCACGATGGTCTGCCGGGCCCAGCAGCCGAAGTCGTAGATGTTGAGCGGGACCCAGGTGGGGAAGTAGATGAGCTCCGGCGGGAGTTCGGGCAGGTCGTCCCACTTCCACCAGCCGAACAGGGCCAGCCAGATCCGGGTGAAGACGCGGGCCGAGGCGATGCCGCCGCGGGACCTGATCCACTCGGCGGCCCGCGTCATGTGGGGCGCGTCTGGCGAGTCTCCGGCCAGCCGGAGGGCGACGTAGGCCTCGATGGTGGTGGACAGTTCGCCGGGGCCGCCGTAGAAGGTGGCCCAGGTGCCGTCCTCGCGCTGCTCGCCGCGGATGAACAGCGCGGCGGCGCGGGTGGTCTCCTCGTCCTGGATGCCCAGGAACTGACGCAGGAGCAGGTCCTCGGCGTCCATCGTGACGTTCGTCTCGAGGTCGCCCTTCCACCAGCCCTCGGCGTCCTGCTTGGCGAGCAGGAAGTCGGTGGCACGCCGGGTGGCGCGGGCGGCGGCTTCGGGTACCCCGGCCGCCGCGGCGGGGATCGTGATGTCGGTGTCGCTGGCCGAGGCTGCCAGGGGCCGCAGGGAGGCTCCGGTGCTTCCGTCGGTCGTCGCTGTCATGGCTTCCCCTTCGTGCAGTGTGCATGTGGTGCGTCTGCTGGGTCCGCCGTCGGCCGGTGCTCGTGTCTCCACGGCACCGGCCGGCGACTACGCGAGGGCTATTCGACCGATAATGATCATCTCTTTCGTACGACGACGAAGTCCGCGAGTGCCGTGAACCGGTCCCGCACCCGGTCGGGCATGTCGACGGCGTCGAGGGCTTCGATGGCGATGGTGTGCTGGCGACGCGCCTCGTCGGCGGTCCACTCCCGCCCGCCCGCTTCCTCGATGAGGGCGGCGCGGGCCGCGAACTCCTCCTCGGAGAAGTTCGCGAAGTCGCTGGCCTTGGCGTCGGCCGTGAGGATCTCGCCGAGCCGCTCGGAGGCGGGCCCGCCGGCCGCGAGGGCGGCGACGACCGGCAGCGACTTCTTGCGCTGGCGCAGGTCGCTCCAGGTCTGCTTGCCGGTGGCGTCCGGGTCGCCCCAGATGCCGAGCAGGTCGTCGACGGCCTGGAAGGCGAGACCGAGGTGGTAGCCGTACTTCTCGAGGGTGTCGGCGGTGTGTTCGTCGGCGCCGCCGAGCACCGCTCCGACGGAGCTGGCGCAGGCGAGCAGGGCGCCGGTCTTGTTGCCCTCCATCTCCAGGCACTCCTCGACGCTGACGCGGTCGCGGTGCTCGTAGGAGATGTCCTGGGCCTGGCCGTCGATCAGGGAGCGGCTGGCCTTGGTCAGACGGCGGGTGGCCCGCCCGGCCTCGACGGTGCCCAGTTCGAGCAGCACCTCGTTGGCCAGGGCGAACAGGGCGTCGCCGACCAGGATGGCCTGGGCGGGGCCGTGCACCTTCCAGACGGTGTCGCGGTGGCGGCGCTGCTCGTCGCCGTCCATCAGGTCGTCGTGCAGGAGGGAGAAGTTGTGGACCAGTTCCACGGCCACCGCGCCGGGCACGCCGACCTCGGGCGCGGCGCCGGTGACCTCGGCGGAGAGCACGGCGAGCGCGGGGCGGACGGCCTTGCCGCCATCGCCGTCCGCGGGGTTGCCCTGGGCGTCGATCCAGCCGAAGTGGTAGGCGGCGACGGTGTCCATGGGAGGGGCCAGGCGGTCGACCGCGGCCCTCAGGACAGGCGTGGCCAGGGTCCGGCCGCGCTCCAGAAGCGCGGTCACGTCCACCGTGGTCCGTCGATCGGCCTTCGGGGCCGGGGGCACAGTGGGCACAGTCTTTCCTCCAGTTGCGGTGCCGGGAGTGCGGGAGCCGGTCCCGCGCGGATCGGCTTTCACGCCGCCTCCTCGAAGAAATCGGGAAGGAGGCCGCGGGACCGGCCCAGGGCGCCGAGCGCGGCGGCCGCCGCCCCGACGCCGCTGCGAACCGCACTCTCCATGGTCGCGGGCCACCCGGTGGCGGTCCACGCTCCGGCCAGGTAGAGGCCGGGTGCCTTGGTGCGGGCGCCGGGCCGCAGACGGCCGACGCCGGGGGCGGGGGCGAACGTGGCGGTGCGCTCCCTGGTCACGAAGAAGTCCTTCACCTCGGCACCCCGGGTGCGCGGCAGCAGCCGCTCCAGTTCGGGCAGGTACCGCTCGCGCAGTACGGCCACGGGCTCGTCGATGTCGTTCTGCGCGGTCGACTGGGACAGCGCCAGGTATTGACCCTCCTTCAGCCCGGAGGCGTCGGTGCGGTCGAACACCCACTGGACCGGGGTGCCCAGGGCCGTGAGGAACGGCGTGGCGAGCACCTTGCGGTCGTAGATCACGTGGATGTTGAGGATCGGCGCGGTGCCGATCCGCAGAAGATTTTCCGGGGCGTCCAGCGCACCGTCCGGCAGCAGGTCGTGGGCCTCGCGCTGGGGTACGGCGAGGACGACGGCGTCCGCTTCGAGCGTCTCGCCGGGAACCTGAACGCTCCAGCCTCCGTTCTCGTTTACGGAGACGGAGGTGACGCGTGTACGGACCTCGGTACGGACGCCCGCGGAGTCGAGCGCCTTGCGGGCCAGCCGGTCGTGCAGTTCGCCCAGCGGGACACGGGCCCACCCGATGTCGGCCGCTCCCGGGTCGGACAGCAGACCGGTCTTGAACACCATCGCGGCGAGCCCCAGCGAGGCGTCGCCCGCGACCGCGTTGAGGGTGGCGACCCCGACCAGGTCCCACAGGGCCTCGACGGCACGCGCCGACTGACCGTGCGCGGTCAGCCAGCTGCCGAAGTCCTGGGTGTCCAGGCTCGGATCGGCGAGGTCGAGCCCCTTGAGCGCGAGCGCGGCGCGCCCCACCGAGGCGCGTTCGGCGAGGGAGAGGTGCGGGTAGGTCGCCAGGCTGCGCCCCAGATGCAGGGGGACGGGCAGCGCGTCGCGCCGCAGTCTGCCGAGCCGGTTGCCCTCGGTCCTCGCCAGGTCGACCACGGGCACGTCGAGACGTTCCTGCACCGGTGCGAGCGCGGCTCCGCCGATCCGGTCGAGGAACCACCGGTAGGCGGTGCAGCAGCGCAGGTACACGTGCTGGCCGTTGTCGACGGTGAGGTCGCCGCGCTGGAAGGAGAAGGCGAGCCCGCCGAGCCGGGGGCGCCCTTCGAGCAGGGTGACGCGCACACCGGCGTCCGCCAGTGCCAGCGCGGTGGTGACCCCCGCGAGTCCGCCGCCGACCACGACGGCATGCCCGCCGGGGCCGAGGGCCGAGACGTCCGCGAGCACTCCGCCCTCGCGCGTGCCCTTGCCCTGCGTCATGGTGCGCCCTTCCCTGTCCGGCCGCCGCGGTGTTTGAACGGCGTACGGCTGACCGTCTCAGTCAGGGACGCCGACCGCCACCGCAGGGTTGCCCGCCGCCGCCCGCCGCCGGTTTTGTGCGGGTCCCGGGTGTCGAGTGTGCCCGGTGTGTCCATCAGGCGCGCCTCCTGACGGTCCGCCGGGTGACGTGCCGGGCGTCGAGGCCGGACAGGCCGCGCACGGCGACGTACGCCTTCTCGCGTCCCGGCAGGGAGACCCGGCCGCGCAGTACGGCCTCGGGGTCGCGCTCGATGCGGTCCAGGAGACGGCGGTAGATCCCGGCCATGGCGGCCACGCAGGCGCCGCTGCGCCGGTCGAGCATGGGCAGCAGCCGGTAGCCCTCGGCGAAAAGGGCGCGGGCCCGACGCACTTCGAAGTGCACGAGGCCCGCGAAGTCGGAGCCCTCGGGTGGGGTCGGCCCGTCGAACCCGGCCGAGCAGCCGAACTTGGCCAGGTCGTCGGCGGGCAGGTAGGTACGCCCGCCCTCGGCGTCCTCCCGGACGTCGCGCAGGATGTTGGTGAGCTGCAGCGCGAGACCGAGCGTGTCGGCGTACTCGGGCGCGCGCTCGGCGCCGCGCGCCCCCGGTTCGGTGCCGAACACGCCGAGCGAGAGGCGTCCGATGGCGCCCGCCACGCAGCGGCAGTAGACCTTCAGGTCGTCCCAGGTCTCGTAGGTCTCGCCGCGCAGGTCCATCTGGACGCCGTCGATCAACTCGTCGAGGCCGCCGAGCGGGATGGGAAACCGCCGGGCGGCGTCGGCGAGGGCGACGGCGACCGGGTCGGTGTCGTCCTCGTCGACCGCGCCGTCCTGGATCCGGGCGAGCACGGCCCGGGTCTCGTCCAGCCGGGCGGCCTTGACGTCGTCCGCCAGCACCCCGTCGCCGATGTCGTCGACCCGGCGCGAGAACGCGTACAGCGCGGACATCGCCCGCCGCTTGGGCGTGGGCAGCAGCCGGATGCCGTAGGCGAAGTTGCGTGCCTGCTGACCGGTGACGGCCTCGCAGTAGCTGTAGGCGGCGAGCACCGGTGCCGGCATGTTCGCTGACGACTCCACGGACCCGATCACCCCTCTCCTCGCAGGACCACGCCCGCCTCGCGCAGCAAGTGGACCTTGCCTGACTTGGGCGGGCCGGGAAGTACGTCGTGATCCGCCGCGGCGATCGCGTTCAGCGCCGCCCTGCCACCCGCCACGAAGCCCGCGAGGAGCAGTCGCAGCCTGCCGTGGACGCTACCCACCAGGGGGGCACCTTCATTCAGCAGGTCGCGGGCGCGGGCGGCCTCGTAGGCGATCAGTGCGCGCACGGAGGCGTTCGCGCTGGGCGCGGCGAGGTCCGTCTCCTGGACGTGGAAGCGCTTCATGTCCTCGGCGGGCAGGTAGATCCGGTCCCGTGCGAGGTCCTCGGCGACGTCCTGGAGGTGCTCGACGATCTGCAGGGCGGTGCAGATCTCGTCGGAGCGGCGGATCCGTTCGGGGGTCGAGGTGCCGGTGACGGCGAGGACGAGACGGCCGACGGGGTTGGCGGACAGCTCGCAGTAGGCGAGGAGGTCGTCGTAGGTCTCGTACCGTGCGACCAGCTGGTCCTGGCGGTTGGCGGCGATCAGGCCGAGGAAGGGCTCGGGGGTCAGCGCGCGGCGGCGCACGGTGGGCACCAGACGGCGCAGCAGCGGGTGGCGGGGCGAACCGTCGGAGCCGTCGAAGACACGACGCAGGTCCGCCTCGAAGGCGTCCAGCATCAGCAGCCGGTCGTCGGCGCGGCCCTCGGGGACACCGAGCAGGCGGGCGTCCGCTCCGCCCGGGGCGAGGTCGCCGTCGCCGATGTCGTCGACGAGGCGGGCGAAGCCGTAGACGGCCATGAGGTCGGTGCGCCAGGCGCGGGGCAGGAAGAAGGGGGCGACGGGGAAGTTCTCGTCCGCGGCCTTGGCGAGGGTGCCGCGCTCCGGGTCGACGGCGTGCGCCGTGTCGGTGACCGTCATCGCGGGCTGCCCTGGGCGGGGACGGCGCACGCTTCGCGGAGCTGGGGAGTTTCCGTAGCCATTGCCGTCACATCTCCCGTTCTACACTGCCGACCCAATACACACTATTTCGGACACGCCGCCCCGCCACCCGCGCGGCAGGCCCGCTCCAGGGTGTCGGGCATTATCGCCCCATGTGCCGCGTTTCGGGACCGGTACAGCTTACGTTGTACAACTCACGGGCGTGCGCCGGGGTGCACAGCGCATCACAACAACACACCGATTGACTTCAAGATTCCTGAGAAAGCCAGGAGTTGACGCTTCCTTTGCAGACGCGGGGCCTCGCCGGAACAGTTCCGGCGAGGCCCTGGCGTGTCGGACTAGGGCCTAGCGGCCCGTGAACTTCTCGTACTCCTTGAGCACCTCGTCGGTCGGGCCGTCCATGCGCAGTTCGCCGCGTTCCAGCCACAGGACCCGGTTGCAGGTGTCACGGATGGACTTGTTGTTGTGGCTGACCAGGAAGATGGTGCCGGCCTGCTTCTTCAGCTCCCGGATGCGCTCCTCGGAGCGGGTCTGGAACTTGCGGTCGCCGGTGGCCAGCGCCTCGTCGATCATCAGCACGTCGTGGTCCTTGGCGGCGGCGATGGAGAACCGCAGCCGGGCGGCCATGCCGGAGGAGTACGTGCGCATCGGCAGGGTGATGAAGTCGCCCTTCTCGTTGATCCCGGAGAAGTCGACGATCTCCTGGTAGCGCTCCTTGATCTGCTCGCGGGACATGCCCATGGCCAGGCCGCCGAGGATGACGTTCCGCTCGCCGGTCAGGTCGTTCATCAGGGCCGCGTTCACGCCGAGCAGGGAGGGCTGCCCGTCCGTGTAGACCTTGCCGCGCTCGGCGGGCAGCAGCCCGGCGATGGCCCGCAGCAGGGTCGACTTGCCGGAGCCGTTGGAGCCGATCAGGCCGATGGCCTCGCCCCGGTAGGCGGTGAAGGAGACGCCGCGCACGGCGTGCACCTTGCGCACCCCCCGCTTCGCGTCGTCGGAGCCCTTCTTGAGCATGCGGCTGAGGGCGGCCGTCGCGCTGCCCTTGCCGGTCCTGGCGCCGTTGACGCGGTAGACGATGTGCACCTCGTCCGCGATGACCGTCGGCACCCGCTGGTCCTGCTGCTGTTCAGCCACGGCCGTACCTCTCCTCCGCCTTCCAGAAGTACACGAAGCCGCCCACGGCGAGGACCACGGCCCAGCCGAGCGCGACCGCCCACACGTGCGGCGGCAGGTTCTCGGAGCCGTACCCGTCGATCAGCGCGAAGCGCATCAGGTCCATGTAGACGGCGGTCGGGTTCCACTGGAGCACGTCCGCGATCCAGGCCGGCTTGTCCTCCAGCATGATCGGGATGGAGAACATGACGCCCGACGCGTACATCCAGGTCCGCATGATGAACGGCATCAGCTGGGCCAGGTCCGGCGTCTTGGCGCCCATCCTGGCCACGACCAGCGCGAGGCCCACGTTGAAGAGGAACTGCAGGACCAGGACCGGCACGGTCAGCAGCCAGGACAGCGAGGGGTAGCTGCCGAAGCCGATGACCACCGCGAACAGCACGATCATGGAGGCCAGCAGCTGCTGGAGCTGCTGCAGCGCGAAGGAGACCGGCAGCGAGGCCCGCGGGAAGTGCAGCGCCCGCACCAGCCCGAGGTTGCCGGCGATGGCGCGCACCCCCGCCATCGCCGAGGACTGGGTGAAGGTGAAGACGAACACACCGGTGACCAGGAACGGGATGTAGACGTCCTTCTCCATGCCCCGGCCCGCGTTGAGGATCAGGCCGAAGATCAGGAAGTAGACGAGCGCGTTCAGCAGCGGCGTGGCCACCTGCCACAGCTGGCCGAGCTTGGCCTGGCTGTACTGGGCGGTCAGCTTCGCCTGGGAGAAGGCGAGGATGAAGTGCCGCCGCCCCCAGAGCTGACGGACGTACTCCCTGAGGCTCGGTCGGGCGCCGCTCACGGACAGCCCGTACTTGGCGGCGAGCCGGGCCGGTGTGAGGCCCTCGTCGGGCGACACGGGCTTGGTCATGGCGACCGTGCCGTCGTGCGTTGTCTCACTCACTGGTGGAAACTTTCGTCTTCGAAAATGCTCGGCCGCGCGGGCCTGGCATGGACCTGGTGGCCCCGTGCGGGGCCGGAACACTCTCGGGTACGAGCTTGTCAGATCACCGGGGGGCGGCCCAGCCGGGTCAGGCGCCACACCGTACGCCACCGCATGGGCCGGCGGGGACCGCACGGGGTGGCCCAGCCCTCGCGGAAGCCGCCGAACCAGGCCTTCAGCGCGGGTCGCGACGGCCGGCGCAGCAGCGTGAGGGCCATCCAGACGCCGAGGTAGACCGGGACCAGCAGGGCGGGGAGGTTGCGGCGGGCCAGCCACACGCGGTTGCGGGCGACCATGCGGTGGTAGACCGCGTGCCGGGACGGCGCGGTCGTGGGGTGGTTCAGCACCATGTCGGACCGGTAGTCGATCATCCAGCCCGCGTCGAGGGCCCGCCAGGCCAGGTCCGTCTCCTCGTGGGCGTAGAAGAAGGCGTCCGGCAAGCCGCCGACCTGGGTGAGGACGCGGGTGCGCACCGCGTTGGCGCCGCCGAGGAAGGTGGTGACCCGGGAGGAGCGCATCGGGTCGGAGGCGCGCAGCCGCGGGACGTGCCGGCGCTGGGTCTCGCCGGTGTCCGGGTCGGCGATGCGGAAGCTGATGATGCCCAGCTCGTCGTCGGCCGCGAACGCCTCGCGGCACAGCTCGGCGGTGTCGGTGCGGGCGAGCAGGCCGTCGTCGTCGAGGAAGAGCAGGATGTCGACGTCGCCGCCGCCGGGGCCGAAGGCCTCGATGCCGACGTTGCGGCCGCCGGGGATGCCCAGGTTCTCGGGCAGCTCGACGGTGCGCACGCCTTCGGGCACCTCCGGGACGGGCGAGCCGTTGCCGACCACGACCACCTCGACCGGGTCGCCGTCCTGCCCCGCGACCGAGTCGAGCAGGGCACGCAGCTCCTCGGGGCGGTTGCCCATCGTGATGACGACGGCGCCGACCTTCACGGGCGCGCTCACTTCAGCCTGCTGGAGGCGAGGACGGACACCAGGTGCAGCAGGGTCTGCAGCAGCGCGATGCCGGCGAGCACGGCGGTGCCGAGGCGGGTGAAGAACAGGTCGCCGCGCGCCTGGTCGACGATCGCGAGGACCAGGATCAGCAGGGAGGCCTCGATGCCCAGGATCAGCCGGTGGAACTTGAGCGCGCCGGCGGCCCGGCGGGCCAGCGCCATGCCGGAGGAACGGATCTCGGAGGCGGCCTCCTTGACCGGCGGCATCCCGTTCTGGTGCCGGGCGACGCCCACCAGGTCCGTCTCGGCCTTGATCAGGATGGCGCCGAGCGCGGCCAGGGTGCCGAGGAAGGCCCACAGCCAGTCGATGCGTCCGGTGCCCCAGATGTCGGCGGCGCGCATGCCGAGGCCGACCAGGACCGCGGCGTCGGTCAGGTAGGCGCCGACCCGGTCCAGGTAGACGCCGCCGAGCGAGTACTGCTTGCGCCAGCGCGCGATCTCACCGTCGACGCAGTCGAGGAGCAGGTACAGCTGGACCGCGACCACGCCGAGCACGGCGCCCCAGATGCCCGGCACGAGCAGCGCCGGGGCCGCCAGCACGCCGCAGACGGTCATCAGGTACGTGAGCTGGTTGGGCGTGATCCTGGTGTTCACCAGGTAGCGGTCGATCCGCAGCGAGACCTCGCGCATGTAGAGGCGTCCCGCCCAGTGCTCACCGCTGCGCCGGTCCTTGACCCCCGCGGGATGGACGACCGGGCGTAGTTCAGCTACCGATGGCCTTGACATAGTCGGCGTACAGGTCCTTGATCTGGTCGGTGGTGAGGTCGAGGTGCTCGAGGATCGTGTAGCGGCCGGGCCGCGTCTGGGGGGCGAACTCCACGGCCCGGAAGAACTCCTCGGGCGTGAACCCGATCTCCTCGGGCAGGACCGGCAGCCCGTGCCGCCGCAGGACCCGGGCCATGTTGGCGGACTCCTCGTGGGCCCCGCGCAGGTACATCGCGAAGGCCGCGCCCAGGCCGCACTGCTCGCCGTGGGCGGCCGCGCGCTCGGGGAAGAGCAGGTCGAAGGCGTGGTTGATCTCGTGGCAGGCGCCCGAGGAGGGCCGCGAGTCGCCGGAGACCGACATGGCGATGCCGCTGAGCACCAGCGCCTCGGCGAGCACCTGGAGGAAGTCGTTGTCGCCGATGCCGCCGGGGTGGCGCAGGACGGCCTCACCGGCCTGGCGGGCCATCGCGGCGGCCAGGCCGTCGATCCGCTCGCCCTTGACCCGGTTGGCCAGCTCCCAGTCCGCGATCGCGGAGACGTTGGAGACGGCGTCGCCGATGCCGGCGCGTACGAAGCGGGCCGGTGCCGCGCGGATGACGTCCAGGTCGATGACGACGGCGATCGGGTTCGGCACACCGTAGGAGCCGCGGCCCGCGTCGTTGTCGAGGGTGGCGACCGGCGAGCACAGTCCGTCGTGCGCGAGGTTGGTCGGCACGGCGACCAGCGGGAGGCCGACGCGCGCCGCCGCGAACTTGGCACAGTCGATGATCTTGCCGCCGCCGAGGCCGACGACCGCGTCGTAGTGGCCGCCCTTCATGGCGCCGGCCAGCTTGATCGCGTCGTCCAGGGTGCCGCCCGCGACCTCGAACCAGTCGGCGCCGGGCAGGGACGGGGCGACGCGGTCGCGCAGCCGGGCGCCGGAGCCGCCGCTGACGGCGACGGCGAGCTTGCCCGAGTGGGAGATGCGCTCGTCGGCGAGTACGCATCCCAGGTCGTCGAGGGCGCCCGCGCGGATGTCCACGACGACCGGCGACGGGATGAGCCTCGTCAGTACTGGCACGCGATCTCCCTGCCCTTGGCGAGGTCGTCGTGGTTGTCGATCTCGACCCACTTGACGTCGCCGATCGGCGCCACGTCGACCTTGAAGCCGCGGTTGACCAGCTCCTGGTAGCCGTCCTCGTAGTAGAGCTGCGGGTCGCGCTCGAAGGTGGTCCTCAGCGCGTCGGCCAGCTCCGCGGCGGCCTCGCCCTCGATGAGGGTGACGCCGATGTACTCGCCGGTCGCCTCGGCCGGGTCCATCAGCTTGGTGATGCGCCGGACGCCCTTGTCGGGGTCCACGACGACCTTCATCTCCTCGTCGGCGAGGTTCTTCACCGTGTCGAGGGCGAGGATGATCTTCTTGCCGTCGCCGCGGGCGGCGAGCAGGGTCTTCTCGACGGAGACCGGGTGCACGGTGTCGCCGTTGGCGAGGATCACGCCGTCCTTGAGGGCGTCACGGCCGCACCACAGGGAGTAGGCGTTGTTCCACTCCTCGGCCTTGTCGTTGTCGATGAGGGTGAGCTTGACGCCGTACTTCTGCTCCAGCTCCGCCTGGCGGTCGTACACGGCCTCCTTGCGGTAGCCGACGATGATCCCGACCTCGGTGAGGCCGACCTCGGCGAAGTTCGCCAGCGTCAGGTCGAGGACCGTGATGCTGTCCTCCGCGCCCTCGGGGCCGACCGGGACCAGTGCCTTGGGCAGGGTGTCGGTGTAGGGGCGCAGACGGCGTCCGGCGCCGGCCGCCAGCACGAGGCCGATCATGCGGGTTCTCCTTCGTCGTGTACGGCGGGTGCGCCGACCTGGTGGGCGGCGACCCAGAAGCGGATGCTCTCGACGAGCACCACGAGTGCCACAACCACGGCGAGGACCGTGAGCGCGACCTTGAACTGTGTGGCGGTGAGGAGCACGGCCAGCAGGGCGACCACCAGCGTGCGGCCCTCGTGCCCCCCGACCGTCCGCACCAGCCACTGCGGCGGCGCGCCCGCGTCGCCACGGATGCGGTAGACCGTGTCGTAGTGATGGTAGGCGACCGCGGCCACCAGCCCGAAAGCCGCCGGAAGGGCCCCGTTCACGTCGGCTTTCGCTGCCAGGAACAGGACGGTGAGGTACTCGGCGGCCCGGAAGAACGGGGGGACCAGCCAGTCGAGGGCGCCCTTGAGGGGGCGGGCGACGGCGAGCGCGGAGGTCAGCACGTACCCGAGCGCGGCGACGAGCGGCCAGGGGCCGCCGAAGTCGGTGAGCGCGGCGGTGGTGACGACGGCGGCACCGCCGAGGAGGGCGACGGCGGGGGCGGTGAAGCCGGGCAGCCGGCGGGCGGCCGCGCCGAGGCCCTTGGCACCGGCCTCGGCGAGCGGACCGGAGTCGGCGAGGTCGGCCAGCGCCTTCGCCGCCCGGTCGGTGCGGGTGGCCCTGCGGGTCAGCGAGCGCAGGACGCGGCCCGCGGTGGTGTACGTCGCGGCGAACGCACAGCCGATGAGCAGCGCGTAGAAGGTGATGCGGGGCGTGGTGAGCGCGGTCAGGACGGCGATCATGGCCCAGCGTTCGCCGATGGGCAGCACGATCATGCGGCGCAGCCACACCGTCCAGCCGACGCTGTCGAGTTTGTCGGAGAGGGCGGCGGTGGGGCTGGTGTTGGCCGAGGCGTCGTGATTGGCCTCGTTGAAGGAGAAGTCGACGACGTGCCGGCAGGTCTGGAGCACCATCGCGCCGAGTGCGAGGGCCCATACGTCGTCGTGGCCGCCACCGCGGGCCGCTCCGAGGGCGAGGCCCGCGTAGTAGGCGTACTCCTTGGCCCGGTCGAAGGTGGCGTCGAGCCAGGCACCGAGCGTGGAGTACTGAAGGGAGTACCGGGCGAGCTGTCCGTCGGTGCAGTCGAGGACGAAGGAGGCGATGAGCAGGACGCCGGCAGCGACGAAGCCGCCGCGGGTGCCGGTGGCCGCGCAGCCGGCCGCTATGAGCGCGGTGATCAGCGAGGCGGTGGTGACCTGGTTGGGGGTCAGGCCGCGGCGCGCGCACCAGCGGGCGATGTAGCGGGAGTAGGGGCTGATGAAGTGGGTGGTGACGAAGCCGTCGCGGGCCTTGACCGCCGACTTCAGGCGTACGGCCTCGTCGTCGACGGCGGCGACGGCCTGCCGTGCCTCGTTGCGGGCCTGCGGGTCGGCGGGGACGGCGGCCACGAGGCTGCCGAGTTCGGGCCGGTGCACCTCGGCGCCGTCGGCGTCGAGGGCGGCGGTGATCCGGTCGGCGAGGCTGTCGACGGCCACGGCGGTGCCGCCGCCCGCGGAGTTCTCGCGGGCCATCGCGCGGGTCAGCGTCTGGCGGGCGGCCGGCTGGGCGGTCACGGCGCCCGGGATCGCGGCGAGCGGGAAGCGGGGGTCGGTGAGGCCGAGGCGCAGCGAGTGCGGGTGGCCCACGAAGCGGGCGTCGACGACGGCGACCCGCTCCTCGCCGGGGACCCGGGCGAGGAGGGTCTCGGTCTCGGCGGCGCCGGCTGCGAGGTGCACGTCGAAGCCCAGGGACCGCAGCTCGCTCTCGATGGACGAACCCGGGACCGGCTGACCGGTGAGGATGGCGGTCGGCAACCGAACTCACTCCCTGGTGCCGGCGCCTGGACGCCGGGCCTGTGCATGGTGGGGCGCCCGTGCCTGGGGCACCCGGGCGGCATGTCGGCAGAGGGTATCGGATGCCGGGAACGCCGTGTTCACCGCCCGTTTGACGGTCGGTCGACGCCACTTGCTCCCGCCTTTGCCGAGATCATCATCGTGGATTCGGGGCCCGCCCGACAAACCGCGCTCCCAGACCGGGCATCGCGGACATCGCACAGTGTCCGCCGTTGTTCGCACAGGGTCAGGACGAGCCCCGGCGGGCCGGTCCCCCGAATGGCGCAAGCCGCACCTTCCGCGCCCTCGCGGCGCTCTGACCTGCGGAACGTTTCCGCAGGTCAGGGCACATGACAACGGTGTTCAGTGCCGCGTTGCCCGATACCCCCTACCCGTAGTTGACTGGCATCCGGGCGCCGGGTCGCCGGACGCCGGTACACACAGGGAGGCGGCTTTCTCATGGGGGCTGGGCACGATCACGGGCACACGCACGGGGGGCACGCCGGCGGGACGGCGACCGCCGCGTACCGGGGCAGGCTGCGGGTGGCGCTGGCGATCACCCTCACCGTCATGGTCGTCGAGATCGTCGGCGGTCTGGTCGCCGACTCCCTCGCGCTGATCGCCGACGCCGCGCACATGGCGACCGACGCCCTGGGTCTCGGCATGGCCCTGCTGGCCGTCCACTTCGCCGGCCGCCCGCCGAGCGACCGCCGCACCTTCGGCTACGCCCGCGCCGAGATCCTCGCCGCCCTGGCCAACTGCCTGCTGCTGCTCGGCGTCGGCGGTTACGTCCTGTACGAGGCGATCGACCGGTTCGTCACGCCGGCCGAGACCGCGGGCGGCCCGACCGTCGTCTTCGGCGCGATCGGCCTGGTGGCGAACATCGTGTCGCTGTCGCTGCTGATGCGCGGCCAGAAGGAGAGCCTGAACGTGCGGGGCGCCTTCCTGGAGGTGGCGGCCGACGCGCTGGGCTCGCTGGCGGTGATCGTCTCGGCGCTGGTGATCCTGGCCACCGGCTGGCAGCCGGCCGACCCGATCGCGTCGCTGCTCATCGGTCTGATGATCGTGCCGCGGACCTGGCGGCTGCTGCGCGAGACCCTGGACGTGCTGCTCGAGGCGGCTCCCAAGGGCGTGGACATCGCGGAGGTGCGCGCCCACATACTGGCCCTCGCCGGTGTCGAGGACGTGCACGACCTGCACGCCTGGACCATCACCTCCGGCATGCCCGTGCTGTCGGCGCACGTGGTGGTGGACGGCGAGGCGCTGAGCGCGATCGGCCACGAGAAGATGCTCCACGAGCTGCAGGGCTGCCTGGGCGACCACTTCGACGTGGAGCACTGCACGTTCCAGCTGGAGCCCAGCGGTCACGCGGAGCACGAGGCGCGGCTGTGCCGCTGAGCCGTGGTGACGCGGCGGACGACAGGCGGGACCACAGGGGGCGCGCGCACACCGGAACGCGCCGCTGAACGCCCCGTTCCGCCTCCGGTCCGCCGCGGCACCGCTGGAGGAGGCGCGGACCTGACGGTTCCGGGGGCGCGCCCTCGGGAACGGTCGTCCATCGGACCCCTGCTCGGTGTCCGCCCGGCCGCCCCCCGGTGCCCGCACGGGCACGCGGGACATGCGGGTGTGCCGGGAAGTGCCGAGCGTGCCGGTTTCGTACGGCACACTTGGGGCGCGAGGACCGATGTGAAGGATGGGTATGCCGATCACTCCTGCCACCGCGACGCCCAGCTCGTCGAACGGCACCGCAGAAGCCATTTTGCTGGAACTGGTCGACGAGAACGGCGTGACGATCGGCACCGCGGAGAAGCTCTCCGCGCACCAGCCACCGGGGCGGCTGCACCGCGCCTTCTCCGTGTTCCTCTTCGACGAGCGGGGGCGGCTGCTGATCCAGCAGCGGGCGCTGGGCAAGTACCACTCCCCCGGCGTATGGTCCAACACCTGCTGCGGTCACCCCTATCCCGGCGAGGCGCCGTTCGCCGCGGCTGCCCGGCGGACGTTCGAGGAGCTGGGGGTCTCGCCCTCCCTGCTCGCCGAGGCGGGCACGGTGCGCTACAACCATCCCGACCCGGCCTCCGGGCTGGTCGAGCAGGAGTACAACCACCTCTTCGTCGGCCTGGTGCAGGCCGAGCCGCGCCCCGACCCGGAGGAAGTGGCGGGGACGGCCTTCGTGTCCCCGGCCGAGCTGACCGAGCGGCACGCGAAGGACACCTTCTCGGCGTGGTTCATGACGGTGCTGGACGCGGCCCGGCCGGCCGTGCGCGAGCTGACGGGCACGTCCGCGGGCTGGTGAGGAACGCCTCGGCGGCGGGCCCGGCGTGTACTGCCGGGCCCGGCGTGTACTGCCGGGCCCGCCGTGTCTAGCGCGGGGCGTGCTTGAGCGGCAGGGCCGCCCAGATCACCTTGCCGCCGCTCGCGGTGTGGGCCACGTCGCAGGCGCCGCCCGCCTCGCGGGTCGTCTCGCGGACCAGGAGCAGGCCGCGCCCGCCGGTGCGGCCGTGGTCGGTCTCCAGGGCGGTCGGGCGATAGGGGTGGTCGTCCTCCACGGCCACCCGCACCCACTCGGGCCCGACGGCGACCTCCACGGCGAGCACCGGCGAGAGCACCGCCGCGTGCCGCACCGCGTTCGTGACCAGTTCCGAGACGATCAGCAGCAGGGCCTGCGTCACGTCGTCGGAGACCGGCACTCCCTGGCGCACCAGCAGGTCGCGCACGGCGTGCCGGGCCTGCGGGACCGAGGCGTCCACGGCGGGGGCGGTGAACCGCCAGACGCCTTCGTACGGCAGCGGCCCGGCGGGCCCGGTCTCGTCCATCGTCCGGTCGCCACCCCTGGGCTCGATTGTCACCACGCCCCCGAGTCTTGGTAACGCGCCGCGCCGCCCCCACGGACTGAACACAAGTCAGCATGTATCGAGCGGTTTCTGACCGTTGGCGCATGAGACGCGACCGTTCCTGTCCCACCCGCCCGGCCGCCCACCCGTCCTCCCGTCCTCCCGTCCTCCCGGGCGATCGAGGCGGAGGGGCCGGTGGATAGCATCCGGTCCATGGAGCCGCAGCTGCTGCACCGGGTCGCCGACTCGGTCGCCACCGTCGTCGTCCACCACCCGGCCAAGCGCAACGCCATGACGACCGCGATGTGGCGGGCGCTGCCCGGCCTCCTCGACGGCCTGGCCGCCGATCCCGGGGTGCGGGCACTGGTGCTCACCGGCGAGGGCGCGACGTTCTGCGCCGGGGCCGACATCTCGACCCTGCGCGAGTCGGCCGAGGAGGCGCAGGGGCTGGCGGTGCGGGCCGAGGAGGCCCTCGCCGCGTTTCCCAAGCCGACGCTCGCTGCGGTCCGGGGTCACTGCGTGGGCGGCGGGGCGCAGTTGGCGGCGGCCTGCGACCTGCGGTTCGCCGAGGAGACGGCGCTGTTCGGCGTGACCCCGGCCAAGCTGGGGGTCGTTTACCCGGCCTCCGCGACCCGGCGGCTGGTGGCGCTGACGGGGCCCGCCACGGCGAAGTACCTGCTGTTCAGCGGCGAGTTGATCGATGCCGCGCGGGCGCTGCGCACCGGCCTGGTGGACGAGGTGCTCCCGGAGGGCGAGCTGGGCAAGCGGGTGGCGGAGTTCACCCGGGTACTCGTGTCCCGTTCCCTGCTCACGCAGGCCGCGGCGAAGGAGTTCGCCGCCGGACGCACGGACCGGGACGCACACTGGGCCGCGCAGGCGCGCGGCAGCGGCGACACCGCGGAGGGGGTCGCCGCCTTCCTGGAGCGCAGGCAGCCGCGTTTCGGCTGGAACGGCCCTACGTCAGGATGAACCGGCTCCGGCCGCGGAACTCCTCGACGAGGTGGGCGGGTGCCTTGGCCGGGGATCCGGCGTCGTAGGGCGGCTGCGGGTCGTACTCGGTGAGCAGCTGCACCGCCTGGGCGTGCTCGTCGCCGGCGATCCGGCCGAGCAGGGTCAGCCCCATGTCGATGCCGGAGGAGACACCGGCCGCGGTGACGTACTTGCCGTCGGTGACGACCCGTTCCCCGGTCGCTTCGACGCCGAACCGCTTCAGGAAGTCCAGCGCCAGCCAGTGCGAGGTGGCGCGGCGCCCCTCCAGCAGCCCGGCGGCGGCGAGCAGCAGGGAGCCGGTGCACACGGACGTGGTCCAGGTGCTGGTGGCGTCGGCGGCGCGCAGCCAGTCCAGCAGTGCCTCGTTCTCCATCTGCGGGGTCTGGCCGGGACCGCCGGGGACGACGACGATGTCGGGGCTCGGTACCTCGGCCAGGGTCTTGTCGGCGGTGAGCGCGAGGTTTCCGGTGTCGGTGCGCACGGGGCCGGTGCGTTCGGCGACGCACACGGTCTCCGCGTCCGGGAGACGGCCGAGGGTCTCGTACGGGCCCACGGCGTCGAGGGCGGTGAAGCGGTCGAACAGGACGATGGCGATCTGCACGGGTTTCCTTCCGTGGTCGGTCGGTGGTCGGCGGTGCGGGTACGGCCTTCAGCGGACCGGCGCGGGCCGGAACCGGCGGCGGTACTCCGCCGGTGAGGTGCCGAGCGCCTTGACGAAGGCGCGGCGCATGGCCTCCGGCGTGCCGTAGCCGCTGGCGCGGGAGACCTCCTCGACTCCGTCGCCGGTGTCCTCCAGGAGCCGGCGGGCGTGCTCCAGACGGACCCGGTCGACGTAGCGGCCCGGCGTCGTGCCGGTCTCCGCGTGGAAGGCGCGGGCGAAGTGGCGCGGGGAGAGACTGGCGCGGGCGGCGAGGGACTCGACGCTCAGGTCGCCGCCGGGGTGCTCGGTGATCCAGTGCTGCAGCTCCCGCAGCGGCTCGCGACGGGCGGTCTGGGCGGCCAGCTGCGCGCTGAACTGGGCCTGGTTCCCGGGCCTGCGCAGGAACACCACCAGGTGCCGGGCGACGGTCAGCGCGACGTCCCGGCCCAGGTCCTCCTCCACCAGCGCGAGCGCGAGGTCGATGCCGGAGGTGACACCGGCCGACGTGGCCACGTTCCCGTCCCGGACGTAGATCGGGTCGGGGTCCACCCGCACGGCCGGGTGGTCGCGGGCGAGCCGGTCGCTGTAGGCCCAGTGGGTGGTGACGCGGCGGCCGTCCAGCAGTCCCGCCCGGGCCAGCAGGATCGCCCCGGTGCAGACGGATACCAGGCGCCGGGCGCCCGTTCCGTGCTCGCGCAGCCACTCGGTCAGCCTCGGATCGGGGTTGCGGGTGCCCTGACCGCCGGGGACCACCAGGGTGTCCGGCCGCGGCCCGTCGCCCAGTGCCTGGTCCGGTACGAGGTTCAGACCGCTTGAGGTGCGCACGGGAGCGCCGTCCAGCGACGCCGTGCGGATGCGGTAGGTCCCCGGCGTGTGCTGCTCGGCGCCCGCGAAGACCTCCACGGGACCGGTGACATCGAGGCTCTGCACCCCGTCGAAGAGGAGGACCAGAACGGTTCGGCCGGTTCGGCCGGTTCGTCGCGCCATGCCGTCGATTCTTCGCCCGGCCGCCCCATGGCCGCAATGACGAGAACCCCTCCTTTCCTGCCATGCGTCCCGCAGGCCCGAAGCAACGTACTGAGCGGTTGGTAACGTGCGTGGCATGACGACTGCCGCCATCGACGCCCGCGCGGGCCGCCGCTGCCACAACGCACTCAACTCACTGCACTCCACGCACTACTTCTCCCCCGACCTGGGCCGGGAACTGGGCGACCTCGGGGTCACCGAGGCCCCGGCCGTCAACTTCGCGGCCCGCGCCGCCGCGCTGGGTCCGGTCGGCGCCGGTGCCGTCACGGCGGCCTTCTACAACTACAAGCACGACCTCGTCGCCCGGCACGTGCCCGCCGTGTGGGAGAAGGTCACGCCGGAGCAGGCGCTGGCGGCACGGGTGCGCGCCGTCGACGCGACGCTGCGGCGGCTCCTGGGCGAGGAGACCGTGACGTCGGCCGGGATGGCGGAGGCCGCCGGGCTGGCGCTGCGCGCCGCCGAGGGCTGCACGCGCGGCGCCCGCCCGCTCTACTCGGCCCACGCCGACCTGCCGGTGCCCGACGCGCCTCACCTGGCGTTCTGGCACGCGGCGACCCTGCTGCGCGAGCACCGCGGCGACGGCCACATCGCCGCGCTCGTGACGGCGGACCTGGACGGGCTCGAGGCGCTGGTCACGCACACCGCGACCGGCAAGGGCCTGGCACCGAAGTGGGTCTTCGTCACCCGCGGCTGGACACAGGAGGAGTGGGACGCGGCCGTCGGCCGGCTGCGTGGACGCGGGCTGCTCGACGCGGCCGGCGGGCTGACCGAGGACGGCACGGCCCTGCGCGAGCGGATCGAACGGGAGACGGACCGGCTGGACGCGGCACCGTACGCGCACCTGGGAGCGGAGGGCGTGGCGCGCCTGACGGAGCTCGGGACGGGCTTCGCGCGTACGGCGCTCGGCGCGGGCGCCTTCCCGGCGGACCTGCTCGCCGGGCGCTGACGCGACACGCCCGGGCGCGCACCGAAGGTGCGCGAACGGGCATGCGGAGCCGGTACGGAGGTACCCGTTCGTTTCCCGGCCGCAGCGGCCGGGAGACGAAAGGGGCTGCTCGTGTTCCGTGCCGTCGCAGACGTACTGCGCCAGATCGGTGGTGCGGTCGCCACCGTGGTGACGCTTCCCTTCCGGGCCCTGGCCCGGCTCTTCGGCGGGGCCTCGTCCGCCACCCGGGGCCGCCGGGTCTGATCCCGGCCCCCTCCCCGCCGGTTCCCGACCGGCCGGAGCGGTGCCCTGATCCCCGATTGTCGGTGCCACCTGCCACAATTGCCGCGCAACCTCAGTGAGAAGGCGGTACGGGATCGTGACGACACCCGACGTAGGGTCCATCGAAAGCAGGATCGCCGACGAGCTCGGCGTACGGGAGCGGCAGGTGAAGGCCGCGGTCGAGCTGCTCGACGGCGGCTCGACGGTGCCCTTCATCGCCCGCTACCGCAAGGAAGCGACCGAGATGCTCGACGACGCGCAGTTGCGCACGCTCGAGGAGCGGCTGCGCTATCTGCGGGAGCTGGAGGAGCGGCGCGCGGCGATCCTCGACTCGGTCCGCGAGCAGGGCAAGCTCACCGAGGAACTGGAGGCGCGCATCCGCGCGGCGGAGACCAAGGCGCGCCTGGAGGACATCTACCTGCCGTTCAAGCCTAAGCGGCGGACGAAGGCGCAGATCGCGCGCGAAGCGGGGCTGGAGCCGCTGGCCGAGGGCCTGCTCGCCGACGCGTCGGTGGATCCGCGGGCCGCCGCGGCCGCGTTCGTCGACGCCGACAAGGGCGTGGCCGATCCGCAGGCCGCCCTGGACGGGGCGCGCTCGATCCTCACGGAGAAGTTCTCGGAGGACGCCGACCTGATCGGCGAGCTGCGCGAGCGGATGTGGACGCGCGGGCGGCTCGCCGCCAAGGTCAAGGACGGCAAGGAGGAGGCCGGCGCCAAGTTCGCCGACTACTTCGACTTCACCGAGCCGTTCACCGCCCTGCCCTCGCACCGCGTGCTCGCGATGCTGCGCGGCGAGAAGGAGGACGTGCTCGACCTCGTCCTGGAGCCCGAGGAGCCCACCGAGGGCCCGTCGTCGTACGAGGCGATGGTCGCGAGCCGCTTCGGGATCGCGGACCGCGGCCGGCCCGCGGACAAGTGGCTGGGCGACACCGTCCGCTGGGCCTGGCGCACCCGCATCCTGGTGCACCTGGGCATCGACCTCAGGCTGCGCCTGCGCACCGCCGCGGAGGACGAGGCGGTCGACGTGTTCGCCGCCAATCTGCGCGACCTGCTGCTGGCCGCCCCGGCGGGCACCCGGGCGACGCTCGGCCTCGACCCCGGCTTCCGTACCGGCGTGAAGGTCGCCGTGGTCGACGCGACCGGCAAGGTCGTGGCCACGGACGTGATCCACCCGCACGTCCCGGCCAACCGGTGGGACGAGGCGATCGCCAAGCTGGCGCGGCTGGCGAAGGAGCACACGGTCGACCTGGTCGCCATCGGCAACGGCACTGCCTCCCGGGAGACCGACAAGCTCGCCGGTGAACTCATCACCAAGCACCCCGAGTTGAAGCTCACCAAGGTGATGGTGTCCGAGGCGGGCGCATCCGTGTACTCGGCCTCCGCCTTCGCCTCCCAGGAGCTGCCGGACATGGACGTCTCGCTGCGCGGCGCGGTGTCCATCGCCCGGCGGCTGCAGGACCCGCTGGCCGAGCTGGTGAAGATCGACCCGAAGTCGATCGGCGTCGGCCAGTACCAGCACGACCTCTCCGAGGTGAAGCTGTCCCGCTCGCTGGACGCGGTGGTCGAGGACTGTGTGAACGGCGTGGGGGTGGACGTCAACACGGCCTCCGCACCGCTGCTCGCCCGGGTCTCCGGCATCACCTCCGGGCTCGCGGAGAACATCGTGGCGCACCGCGACGCGAACGGGCCGTTCTCGTCGCGGACCGCGCTGAAGAAGGTGTCCCGGCTCGGCCCCAAGGCGTACGAGCAGTGTGCGGGCTTCCTGCGGATCCGGGGCGGCGACGACCCGCTGGACGCGTCCAGCGTGCACCCGGAGGCGTACCCCGTGGTGCGGCGGATGGTGCGGACCGCCGGGCAGGAAGTGACAGGTCTGATCGGCAACACGTCGGTGCTGCGGTCGCTGAAGCCGGACCAGTTCGTGGACGAGACGTTCGGTCTGCCGACGGTCACGGACATTCTGCGGGAGCTGGAGAAGCCGGGGCGCGACCCGCGGCCCGCCTTCAAGACGGCCACCTTCAAGGAGGGCGTGGAGAAGATCTCCGACCTGTCGTCCGGGATGGTGCTGGAGGGGGTCGTCACGAACGTCGCCGCGTTCGGGGCGTTCGTGGACGTCGGTGTGCATCAGGACGGGCTCGTGCACGTGTCCGCGATGTCGAGGACGTTCGTGAAGGATCCGCGGGACGTGGTGAAGCCCGGGGACATCGTGAAGGTGAAGGTGATGGACGTCGACATTCCGCGGAAGCGGATCTCGTTGACGTTGCGGCTGGACGACGAAGCGGCTCCGCAGGGGGAGCCGAAGAAGGAGCGGGGCGGGAAGCCGCCTCGGCAGCGGCAGCAGCGGGGTGCCTCCGGCGGGGGCGGCGGTAAGGGGCGGTCCTCGTCGGCGCCTGCCGCGTCCAACGGGGCGATGGCGGACGCGTTGCGGCGGGCCGGGTTGGCGTAGGCGCCCGGCGCCCGGCGCTGGGGGCGGGGCGGGGGGTGTGCGGCCCGGCGGTGCGGGGTGCCGCTGCGCCCACCCGTGCCGCCCCAGCGGCACGATTGCCCGCAGCTAACGCTCTGCGACCTTGCCGTTCGTTACCTCCAGGCGGCGGGTGACCTTGACCGCGTTGAGCATGCGGCGGTCGTGGGTGATCAGGAGGAGGGTGCCTTCGTAGGCGTCCAGGGCCGACTCGAGTTGTTCGATGGCCGGGAGGTCGAGGTGGTTGGTCGGCTCGTCCAGGACCAGGAGGTTGACGCCTCTGCCCTGGAGGAGGGCGAGGGCGGCCCTGGTGCGTTCGCCGGGTGAGAGGGTCGACGCCGGGCGGACGACGTGGTCGGCCTTGAGGGCGAACTTGGCCAGGAGGGTGCGGATCTCCGCCGGTTCCAGGTCCGGGACCGCCGCACGGAAGGCGTCGAGCAGCGTCTCGGGGCCGTGGAACAGCTCGCGGGCCTGGTCGACCTCGCCGAGCAGGACGCCGGAGCCGAGCGCCGCGTGCCCCGCGTCGAGGGGGACGCGGCCCAGGAGGGCGCCGAGGAGCGTGGACTTGCCCGCGCCGTTGGCTCCCGTCACCGCCACCCGGTCCGCCCAGTCGATCTGCAGGGAGACCGGACCGAGCACGAAGTCGCCGCGCCGCACCTCGGCGTCGCGCAGGGTGGCCACGACCGCGCCCGAGCGGGGAGCCGAGGCGATCTCCATGCGCAGGTCCCATTCCTTGCGCGGTTCCTCGACGACGTCCAGGCGTTCGATCATGCGCTGCGTCTGGCGGGCCTTCGCGGCCTGCTTCTCGCTGGCCTCGCTGCGGAACTTGCGGCCGATCTTGTCGTTGTCGTTGCCCGCCTTGCGCCGGGCGTTCTTGACGCCCTTGTCCATCCAGGCGCGCTGCGTCTGTGCCCGGTCCTGGAGGGAGGCCCGCTTGTCGGCGTACTCCTCGTACTCGTCGCGGGCGTGCCGGCGGGCCACCTCGCGTTCCTCCAGGTACGCCTCGTAGCCGCCGCCGTAGAGGTTGATCTGCCGCTGGGCGAGGTCGAGTTCGAGGACCTTGGTGACGGTGCGGGTGAGGAACTCGCGGTCGTGGCTGACGACGACGGTGCCGGCCCGCAGGCCGGTCACGAAGCGTTCGAGGCGCTCCAGGCCGTCCAGGTCGAGGTCGTTGGTCGGCTCGTCGAGGAGGAAGACGTCGTAGCGGGAGAGGAGGAGGGAGGCGAGACCCGCGCGGGCCGCCTGGCCGCCGGACAGGGACGTCATGGGCTGGTCCAGGTCGACGGTCAGACCGAGCGCGTCGGCGGTCTCCTCCGCGCGGTCGTCGAGGTCGGCGCCGCCGAGGCCCAGCCAGCGCTCCAGGGCGGTGGCGTAGGCGTCGTCGGCTCCGGGAGCGCCGTCGACCAGGGCCTGGGTGGCCTCGTCCATGGCGCGCTGGGCGTCGGTGACGCCGGTGCGGCGGGCCAGGAACTCCCGCACGCTCTCGCCGGGGCGGCGCTCCGGCTCCTGCGGAAGGTGGCCGACGGTGGCGGTGGGCGGGGACAGGCGCAGCTCCCCCTCCTCCGGGCTGGTCAGCCCGGCGAGCATCCGCAGGAGGGTGGACTTCCCCGCGCCGTTGGCTCCGACGAGACCGATGACGTCGCCGGGTGCGACGACGAGGTCGAGCCCGGTGAACAGGGAGCGGTCGCCGTGGCCGGCGGCGAGGTTCTTGGCGACGAGGGTGGCAGTCATCAGACCGTAGATGTTAGCCGCGGCCCGGCGCGCCCCGGGTCACCGCCGTCACCAGCACGCTTCCCGGCGTCCGGGCCACCACGAAGGCCTCCCCCTTCACCGCGCCGACGTCCAGGGCGAGGCGGTGGGCGCCCGGTTCGAGTACGCCGTCGAAGACCTCGCGGACGTGCGTGCGGTGGAGGCGGTCGAGGCGGTACGCGGTGAGTCGTACCCGGCAGGGCGAGGTGACCTCGACGTCCGCGCCAGCGGCGCTCGCCGTGAGGCTGGTCAGGCGGCGGCCTTCGGCCGGGCCCCGGGCCAGGGCGTGCTCGATCTGGGCGACCAGCACCGGCACGATCGGGGCGAGGCCGTCGACGTGGGCCACGTCCACCCCGGCGTCCGCGAAGGCGCGGCCCACCGAGGCGCGCTGTTCCGCGGTGACCGCGCGGCCGAAGGCGACGGCGTCGTAGGTCCGCAGTTCGTCGGCAGGGACGTCGCGGGCGTCCTGGGTGATGTCGGCGCCGATGCCGATGGTGCGCAGCGCAGCGGCGAGCCTGGCGAGCAGGGCGACGCGGGCGCCGATGAGCAGGACCCGGCGGCCGGGGTGCGCGGAGCCGTCGAGCAGGGTGGCGAGGGCCGCGCGGTACTCGGCGCCGGAGAAGCGGTAGGGGCCGATGCCGTGGTAGGCGTTCAGTTCCAGGTCGGCGTGTTCGGCGGTCTGCCAGGCGAAGTCCCGCCAGACGAAGTCGTCGCCGTCCCGCAGGATCACGGCGGTCACCGCGCCGCAGGCCAGGTCGGCGCACTCAGGGCAGCCGTAGATGACGTACCGGCCGCCGGGCAGGGGCGCGTCGGCCTCCAGGAGCAGGCCGCGGACCTGCGCGGTGAAGATGGCGGGCGGTACGTCGGAGGCGAGCGGCGAGACGGCGTCCAGATCGGAGAGCCGGAACAGGAGCGGGCGTCCGTCGACGACGAAGTCCGTGAAGTCGCGGTGCACCTGGAAGTCGCCGTCGGCGTGGACCCCGCCGGCGCGTGTCGCCGGGGCCAGACCGAAGGTCGCGTACTCGGCAGCCATGCGGTGAGTATTCCCTCGCCCGGGCCTCTTGGAGCACGCCGTCGGGCGTTCGGTTAACGTCCTGGTGTGGAAACCGAACTGGATGACGAGCGGGATGGCGAAGTCGTCGTGGTCGGCGGCGGGGTGATCGGGCTGACGACGGCCGTCGTCCTCGCCGAGCGGGGCAGACGGGTGCGGCTGTGGACCCGGGAGCCCGTGGAGCGGACCACCTCGGTGGTCGCGGGCGGGCTGTGGTGGCCGTACCGGATCGAGCCGGTCGCGCTGGCACAGGCCTGGGCGCTGCGTTCCCTGGACGTGTACGAGGAGCTGGCGGCCCGGCCCGGGCGGACCGGCGTACGCATGCTCGAAGGGGTGCTCGGCGAGACCGGCCTGGACGAGGTGGACGGGTGGGCCGCGGCCCGGCTGCCGGGGCTGCGCGCGGCGAGCGCCGCCGAGTACGCCGGGACGGGGTTGTGGGCGCGGCTGCCGCTCATCGACATGTCGACTCATCTGCCGTGGCTGCGGGAGCGGCTGGTGGCGGCGGGCGGCACGGTGGAGGACCGCGCGGTGACCGACCTGGCCGAGGCGGACGCGCCGGTGGTGGTCAACTGCACCGGCCTGGGCGCCCGGGAGCTGGTGCCGGACCCGGCGGTACGGCCGGTGCGCGGGCAGCTGGTCGTCGTGGAGAACCCCGGCATCCACACCTGGCTGGTCTCGGCCGACGCGGACTCCGGGGAGACGACGTACTTCCTTCCGCAGCCGGGGCGGCTCCTGCTGGGCGGGACGGCCGAGGAGGACGCCTGGTCGACCGAGCCGGACCCGGCGGTCGCGCAGGCCATCGTGCGGCGGTGCGCGGCCCTGCGTCCCGAGATCGCCGGGGCGCGGGTGCTGGCGCACCTGGTGGGGCTGCGGCCCGCCCGGGAGGCGGTCCGGCTGGAGCGCGGGACGCTGCCGGACGGGCGGCGGCTGGTGCACAACTACGGCCACGGCGGCGCGGGCGTCACCGTGGCCTGGGGCTGCGCGCAGGAGGCGGCCCGGCTCGCCTCCTGACGCCGCCGTCCCGGTCGGCAGGCCCGGGGGTCAGTCCTGGTGGTGGTGCTTGCCGATCGGGTCGCCCTCCACGTCGGTGCCGGGGCCGGGACCGATCCGGATCTCGAACTCGCCCTCGTACTGCTTGTGACCCTCGATGACGGCCAGCTCGACGGCTTCGTTGGCCATCTCGCCGCGCACCATGAGCGGGTCGCGGCGCAGATCGCGCATGAGCGCGACGCACATGAAGATCATCACGATGACGAAGGGCGCCGCCGCGAGGATCGTGAGGTTCTGCAGACCGGTGAGCGCGTCCGCCTCGCCGCTGCCGATCAGCAGCATGATGGCCGCGACCGCGCCGGTCACCACGCCCCAGACGACCACCACCCAGCGGCTGGGTTCGAGCGCGCCCCGCTGCGAGAGCGTGCCCATCACGATGGAGGCCGCGTCGGCGCCCGAGACGAAGAAGATGCCGACGAGGATCATCACCAGCAGGCTGGTGGCGGTGGCGATGGGGTACTCCTGGAGCACGCCGAAGAGCTGGCCCTCGGGGGTCGAGTCGTCGCCCAGCCGGTTCTGCTCCTGCAGGCGCATCGCCGAGCCGCCGAAGATGGCGAACCAGATCAGGCTGACCGTGCTGGGCACCAGGATGACGCCGCCGATGAACTGACGGATCGTCCGGCCGCGGCTGATGCGGGCGATGAACATGCCGACGAAGGGCGTCCAGGAGATCCACCACGCCCAGTAGAAGACGGTCCAGCTGCCCAGCCAGTCCGCGACTCCCTTGCCGCCGCTGATCTCGGTGCGGCCGGCCATCTGCGGCAGGTCGCCGAGGTAGGCGAAGACCGAGGTCGGCAGCAGGTCAAGGATGAGGATGGTCGGGCCCGCGACGAACACGAAGACGGCGAGCACCAGCGCCAGCACCATGTTGGTGTTGGACAGCCACTGGATGCCCTTCTCCACGCCGGAGACCGCGGAGGCCACGAACGCCACCGTCAGCACCGCGATGATGCCGACGAGCAGTCCGGTGCTGACCTTGTCCATCCAGTCGAGCTTCTCCATGCCGGAGCCGATCTGCAGCGCACCGAGACCGAGCGAGGCCGCGGAACCGAAGATCGTCGCGATGATGGCCAGGATGTCGATGACCCGGCCGCCCGCGCCGTTGGCGTGCTTCTCGCCGATGAGCGGGGTGAACACCGCGCTTATGGTCTGCCTGCGGCGCCTGCGGAAGGTGCTGTAGGCGATGCCCAGGCCGACCACGGCGTAGATCGCCCACGGGTGGAGGGTCCAGTGGAAGAGGGTGGTGGCCATGGCCGTGGCCATGCGGTCGCCGGAGTCGGCCGGGCTGGTGCCGGGCGGGGGCGTGGTGTAGTGCGCCAGCGGCTCGCTGACGCCGTAGAACATCAGGCCGATGCCCATGCCCGCGCTGAACATCATGGCGACCCAGGACACGGTCCGGAACTCGGGTTCCTCGCCCTCGGCCCCCAGGTGGATGCGGCCGTAGCGGCTGGCCGCCAGCCAGAGGGCGAAGACCACGAAGCCGGAGGCGGCCAGCGTGAACGCCCAGCCGCCGTTGTGCAGCAGGCCACCGAGCATGCTGCTGGAGACGTCCTCCAGCGAGTCGGTGGCGGCGGCGCCCCAGACGACGAACGCCAGGGTCAGAACGGCCGTGACGCCGAAGACGACGCGGTCGGTCCGGGGCCTGTGCTCACGCCCCGACAGGCCCGCTTCCGAACCCGGGAGCGTGCCTCTGTCGTGCTCTTCCTTGTCGCTTGGTCGGTCCTGCGTCACAGGCGGCACCTTTCAAGTCGATCAGGCCGAAAATACTCCTCCGCTACGCCCTTACCACGTAAGACGCGGAACTCACCTCCTCAGCAGCGGGTGTCCGGTTCACCCACCGTCACGTGGTACGTCGCGCGCTCGTCCAGGAGCAGCGGCACCAGGGCACGCTGTGACTGGCGCAGCGGTACGTAGGCGCCCTTCTCCCCGGTCGGGCGCGCCCGTACACCGTGCAGGGCGAGTTCGTCCCGGACGTCCCGGTACTGGGCGGGGGTCAGCCGGTAGCCGCAGGGCGGGTCCTGGATCACCTCGGAGGCCTCGGCCGGGTCGTTGTCCGCGCCGCCCAGGTAGACGGGCCCGGAATCGGACAGGCCCGCCCGGCGGGCGGCGCCCGTGGCCGCCTCGACGCGTGCGCGCCGCAGGTCCGTGAAGCGGAACAGCCCGTCCAGGGCGGCGAGCTGGGAGTCCACCCGCCGCCGGTGGTTGCGGGCCGGGTCCTCGCGCTCGGCGTCGGTGAGGGCGTCGACACGGCTCTCGACGAGCAGGCCGACCGCGTGCTTCACGCCGGACATGTTGCGCAGGATGCGTTCCTGGCCGTCGCCGGCGGTCTGCTTGACGGGGTCGCCGGTCTCGGGGTCGGTCCAGATGCCGTACGTGCCCGTCGAGTACCCGGCGTGCCCGGCGGCGGGGCGGACGTAGGCGCCGGACAGGGTGCGGGCCTCGTCGTGGACCGGCGCGGCGGTGTTGAGGTTGCGGGGCCAGAGGTCGAAGAGGTCCTTGTCGTAGTACGGGGGTGTGGCGCTGTACTCGTGCAGGTCGTAGATGACGTCGGGGCGCTCGTCGCGGACGACGGCGGCCAGGGCGCGGGCCTCGGCCGTCGCCAGCGCGAGGTGGTCGCGGTTGACGTCGACGCCGTCGCCGTTGCCGCGGGTGTCGGCGGCCCGGCCGTCGGGGTTGGCGGTGGGCACCACCAGCACGGCGGTGCGGTCCAGGAAGCGCCGGGTCGCGCGGTCGGTGGCGTAGGCGAGGTCCCGCACGGTGGTCAGGCAGGCCTCGCGGCCGGAGGGTTCGTCGCCGTGCTGGCTGCACACGAGGAGGACCTTGTTGGCGGCGGAGGGCCTGCCGACGGTCACGAGTTGGAGGGGACGGTTCTGCTTCGTGGTGCCGATGCGGTCGAGGGTGACGCGGTCGCTCGCCCGGTCGGCGGCGGACAGGAGGGCCTGTTCCTCCGGCTGGGTGGTCCAGTGGGCGCCGTGGGTGCGCTCGAAGCCGGTGCGGGGCGCGCGGGGTGTGGAGCCGTCGGCGTGGGCGGGTGCGGTGAGGAGGGAGGGGACCAGGAGGGACACGGCGAGGGCCGCGGTGGTCGCGGTGAGGGTGCGCGGGCGGTTCATCGGCCTCCCTTCGGGACGCGGTGCGTGGGGTGCGGCGCGGGTGCCGGACAGGTGCTGCTCGTAGGGGCGACGGCCCTGGTGAACGCGGGGGTGCCGCCGACGAACGGTACGCGGGCCGACGTGCGGGATCGGTCCACCGCGGGCGTCGGCGTGTCGGCGCGGGGGCCGGGGGAGCTGCTGTCGGCGCGCACGGCGGACTGGTGGGGCGGGGCCGCAGTCGCGAGCGGTCTCCGCAGGGTGAGGCGCATGCGTATCGGCATGCGCGGACGGTACATCGGTCCACTGGCCCGCATAAGAGGGCCGGGCACGGCCCATGACGGCCGGATGGCAATCGTGTGACCGGAGTGGCCGTGGACATGACGGCACGCACAGCGGCTGAATAGGCTCCGAACGGATTCCGAACGGATCCCGTGCCCCTACGACTTGGAGCTTTCGTGCACCGCAGATTCATCGTGCCGGGCGCACTGGGCGCCGCCTCCCTCATGCTGGCGATCCCGGCGTCGGCGGCGGCCCACTCCCCCGGCGCTCCGGGCATCGGCGACCCCTACTACCCGTCCTACGGCAACGGCGGATACGACGTCTCGCACTACGACCTGCGCCTGAAGTACCAGCCGGCCACGGACCGGCTGGAGGGCACCGCGACGATCCTGGCCCGCACCACCGCGGACCTGTCGCGGTTCAACCTGGACTTCCTGCTGGACGTCGGCGAGGTGCGGGTCAACGGCGCCAAGGCGTCGTTCACGACCTCGGGCGAGCAGGAGCTGGAGGTCACGCCGAAGAAGCCGCTGGACAAGGGGTCGCCCCTCACCGTCGTCGTCCGCTACAGCGGTGTGCCGTCCTCGAAGCAGGCGTTCGGCTTCACCAGTTGGCACCGCACCCCGGACGGCGGCGTCGCCGCGAACGAGCCCGAGGCCGCGGCGTGGTGGTTCCCCAGCAACGACCATCCGCTCGACAAGGCCACCTACGACGTGTCGGTGCAGGTGCCGGACGGCACCCAGGCGATCTCCAACGGCACGCTCCAGTCGACGAGTTCACGGCTCGGCTGGACCCGCTGGAACTGGCGCTCGGACCAGCCGCAGGCCACGTATCTCGCCACGCTGGCGGTGGGGAGGTTCGACCTCACCACCGGCACCACCGAGGGCGGCATTCCGGTCGTCAACGCCTACAGCAGGGACCTGGGCGCGAACGACGGGGCGGCGCGGGCCAGCGTGGAGCGGACCGGGGAGGTCGCCGACTGGCTGAGCGAGTACTTCGGGCCGTATCCGTTCAACGCGCTCGGCGGCTACGTGCCGAACACCACCACCGGTTACGCCCTGGAGACGCAGACCCGGCCGTTCTACAGCCCGCGGCAGTTCGCGAACGGGTCGAACGTGTCCGTCGTCGTGCACGAGCTGGCCCACCAGTGGTACGGCGACCTGGTCTCGGTGCGCGGCTGGAAGGACATCTGGGTCAACGAGGGCTTCGCGCGCTACGCCCAGTGGCTGTGGTCCGAGCACGAGGGCGAGGGCACGGCGCAGGAACTGGCCGACTACACGTACGCCTCGCACCCGGCCGACGACCCGTTCTGGACGGTGAAGCCCGGTGACCCGGGTCCGGAGAACCAGTTCGACGGCGCCGTCTACGACCGGGGCGCGCTGGCCGTGCAGGTGCTGCGCAACGAGATCGGGGACGACGCCTTCTTCACCGTGCTGAAGGGCTGGCCCGCGAAGTACGCCCACGGCAACGCGTCCGTCGCCGACTTCCAGCGGTACGCCGAGGAGGTGTCGGGCAAGCCGCTGGCCGCGCTGTTCGACACCTGGCTGTTCCAGCCGTCGAAGCCGGACGCCCCGGCGGCGAGCGCCCGTTCCCTCGCGAAGGCCGCCGCGGCGCCCGTGCAGCCCCGTTCCTGGCGGAAGATCGCCGCGACGAACGACGTGCACGAGCACTGAGCCGCCGGACAGGCCCTAGGCGGCGTCCCCGTGGTCGTAGACGGTCACGGGGATGCCGCGCCGGGCGAGGCGGTCGGATATGAGCGGTTCCACGCGCGACCACTTGCCGCCGGCCAGGCCGCAGCCTATGCGGGGCATGTGCACGGACGCCTCCAGCTCGGCCGCCCGGTCGGCGACGCGGCCGAGTGCGGTGCCGATGGCCTCGTAGCGCACGGGGACGCCCTTGCTGCCCGTCCGCATGCCGTGCTGGCCGATCATGTTGGCCACCCACACGTACGGCTCGACCTGGACGAACTGGACCGCGCCGAGGCCGAAGTCGTTGGCCGCGCGGTCGCGGTGCCAGGCGCGGTAGGCCGCCTCCGGCCGCGGCCACCGGCGGGAGAGGGCCAGGACGAAGCCCTTGCCCCAGCCGCCGAGGTCGTTGCACACGTGGGCGATCACCTTGGCGCCCTTGACCGACGGCGCGGTGGCGTCACCCCGGACATAGCTGATCTCCGACATGACGCCACCGTAGGGGGTGCCACTGACAGTGGCCCCGGGGCGCTACTCGCTCGGCGCCGACGGCTCCCGCCCGGCCTGCTGCGCCACCCGACGCCGGACGCCGAACCAGCCGGCCACCAGCAGCACCGCGATCACGGGCACCAGCAGCACGGTCTTGCGGCCGACCTCCTCGTCGTTCCACATCAGGCCGATGACCGCCAGCAGGAAGGCGATGGTGACGATCTCCGTGCCGGGGCTGCCGGGCAGCCGGAAACGCGGCCGTTCGACCAGGCCGGCGCGCGCCCGGCGGACGAACACCAGGTGGCAGATCATGATGATCACCCAGGTGCTGATGATGCCCAGGGAGGCGACGTTCAGGACGATCTCGAAGGCCTTGTCCGGCACCAGGAAGTTCAGTCCGACACCGAGGACGCAGACCGCGCAGGTCAGCAGGATGCCGCCGTAGGGCACCTGACTGCGGCTCATCACGCCGGTGAACCTGGGCGCGGAGCCCGCCATCGCCATGGAGCGCAGGATGCGGCCGGTGGAGTACAGGCCGGAGTTCAGGGACGACATCGCGGCGGTGAGGACGACGAGGTTCATCACGTCACCGGCGGCCGGTACCCCGATGCCCGACAGCACCGTGACGAAGGGGCTCTCGTCGCCCGAGTAGAGCGAGCTCGGCAGCAGCAGTGCCAGGAGCACGACCGAGCCGACGTAGAACAGGGCGACCCGCCACATGATCGAGTTCACCGCGCGGGGCACGATCCGGTGCGGCTCGGCGGTCTCGCCGGCGGCGACGCCGACCAGCTCCAGGGCCGCGTAGGAGAAGATCACGCCCTGCATGACGAGGACCACGGGCATCGCGCCGTGCGGGAGGATGCCACCGTGCTCGGTGATCATGCCCATGCCCGGGGTCTGCCCGCTCACCTCGTGCCGGGTGGCGAGCAGGAAGATGCCGATCAGCATGAAGCCGACGAGGGTGGCGACCTTGACGATCGCGAACCAGAACTCCATCTCGCCGAAGATCTTCACCGAGATCAGGTTCACGGCCAGGACCACCGCGAGGGCGACCAGGGCGAGCACCCACTGGGGGATGCTCGTGAACATGCTCCAGTAGTGGGTGTACAGCGCGATCGCGGTGATGTCGGCGATACCGGTCGTGGACCAGTTCAGGAAGTACATCCAGCCGGCGACGTAGGCGCCCTTCTCGCCGAGGAACTCGCGCGCGTACGACACGAAGGATCCGGAGGAGGGCCGGTACAGCACCAGCTCGCCGAGTGCCTTGACGACGAAGAAGGCGAAGACGCCGGCGACGAGGTAGGCGACGGCGAGCGCCGGTCCGGCGTCCCGCAGGCGCCCGCCGGCGCCGAGGAAGAGCCCGGTGCCGATCGCGCCGCCGATGGCGATCATGTTGACGTGGCGGGCCTTGAGGTCCTTGCTGTAACCGGCGTCGCCCGCGTCCGCGGGGATGGTCCCGGTCGCCTGGGGAGGGGCGGCGACCTGTGCCGTGTCGACGGCGTCCTTGCTCACGGGTGGTTCCACTCTCTGGTGCGCTCGGGCGGGGTGCGCCCGAGTCGTCCGTACGTGTGTCTCGGGCCCGCACCACCCAATGGCGCGGCACAGACCAAGACGGCACCTTCCCAAGACGCTGCGTGCACATGCGGTGGCTTATGTCACACAGCGTGACTTCTCACAAGATCCACCGATGGCCCGCACAGGTCGGGCAAGAGGCGTGCGACAGGTGCGGGAGAGACGCGCGAGAGAGGCGCGGGAGGTTTCACAGCACTGGTGAGACAGCGATACTGCTGCACATGACGACCACCGACACCGCGGAGCCGGCCCTCACGATCGACGAGCTGGCCGCGCGGGCCGGCGTCACGGTGCGCACGGTCCGCTTCTACGGCACCAGAGGACTGCTGCCGCCGCCGGTGCTCGGTCCGCGCCGGGTGGGGCACTACGGCCGGGAGCACCTGGCGCGACTGGCGCTGATCGAGGAGTTGCAGCACCAGGGCATGACGCTGGCCGCCATCGAGCGGTATCTCAAGCGGCTGCCGGACGACCTGAGCCCGCACGACCTGGCGCTCCACCGGGCGGTGGTGGCCTCCTGGGCGCCGGAGACGGTGGAGCGGGTCACCCGCGAGGAGCTGGGCAGGCGCGCGGGGCGGCCGCTCACCGACGACGAGGTGGACCGGCTGGGGGCGATGGACGTCGTGGTGCCCGACGGCGACGCCTACCGGGTGGACGTCGGGCTGCTCCGGCTCGGCGTCGAGCTGCTCGACGTGCCCTTCTCCCCCGAGACGGTCCTCGCCGCCCGCACCGCCCTCCTGGAGCACTCCCGCGCCGCCGCGCGCGACCTGTCGCGGCTGCTGCGCGACGCGGTCGCCGAACGGGAGGCGCCGGAGGTGCGGTCGCTCTCCGCCCACATGCACCCGCTGGTGGTGCAGGCGCTGCTGACCACCTTCCAGCGGTCGCTGCGCGAGGAGCTGCGGGAGTGGCTCGACAAGGGGGCCGGTGAGTGATCCGGCGGCTCAGCGGCCGTCCGTGAAGACCTCCCCGTTGTCCGCCTTCTCCACCAGCAGCGCGGGCGGGGTGAAGCGGTCGCCGTAGCGGTCGGCCAGCTCGCGGGCGCGGGCGACGAAGCCGGGCAGGCCTCCCTCGTAGCCGTTGATGTACTGCAGGACGCCGCCGGTCCAGCCGGGGAAGCCGATGCCGAAGATCGAGCCGATGTTGGCGTCGGCGACGGAGGTCAGCACGCCCTCCTCCAGAAGCCTGACGGTGTCCAGCGCCTCCGAGAAGAGCATCCTCTCCCGCATGTCGTCGAAGGGGATCTCGTGTCCCGGCTTCGTGAAGTGCTCGCGCAGCCCCGGCCACAGCCCGGCCCGCCTGCCGTCCTCGCCGTACTCGTAGAACCCGGCGCCGCCGGAGCGTCCCGGGCGGCCGAACTCGTCGACCATGCGGTCGATGAGCGCGTCGGCGGGATGAGCGGTCCAGGTGCCGCCCGCCTCCTGGACGGCCCGCTTCGTCTCCTCGCGGATCCTGCGGGGGAGGGTGAGGGTCAGTTCGTCCATCAGGGACAGCACCTTGGCCGGGTAACCCGCCTGGGCGGCGGCCTGCTCGACCGAGGCGGGCTCGATGCCCTCCCCCACCATCGCGACACCCTCGTTGATGAAGTGGCCGATGACCCGGGAGGTGAAGAAGCCCCGCGAGTCGTTCACCACGATCGGCGTCTTGCTGATCTGCCGGACCAGGTCGAACGCGCGGGCCAGCGCCTCGTCGCCGGTCCGCTCACCCTTGATGATCTCCACCAGCGGCATCTTGTCCACGGGTGAGAAGAAGTGCAGCCCGATGAAGTCGCCCTGCCGCTCGACGCCTTCGGCCAGCGCCGTGATCGGCAGCGTGGAGGTGTTCGAGCACAGCAGGGCGTCGGGGGCGACGACGTGCTCGATCTCCTGGAACACCTTGTGCTTGAGCGAGGTGTCCTCGAACACCGCCTCGATCACCGCGTCGCACCCCGCCAGATCACCCACCTCCGCGGTCGGCGTGATCCGGGCGAGCAGCGCGTCCGCCTTCTCCTGACTCGTACGGCCCTTCGCCACGGCCTTCGCGCACAGCTTCTCCGAGTACGCCTTGCCCTTGACCGCCGACTCGAGGGCGACGTCCTTGAGCACGACGTCGATGCCCGCGCGGGCGCACGAGTAGGCGATGCCCGCGCCCATCATCCCCGCCCCCAGCACGGCGACCTTGGTGACCTTGCGGGGCTCGACGCCCTTGGGGCGGTTGGCGCCGGAGTTGACCGCCTGGAGGTCGAAGAAGAACGCCTGGATCATGTTCTTCGAGGTCTGCCCGGCGGCCAGTTCGACGAAGTAGCGGGCCTCGATGACCTGGGCGGTCTCGAAGTCGACCTGGGAGCCCTCGACCGCCGCGGCCATGATGTTGCGCGGCGCCGGGTAGGGGGCGCCGTTCGTCTGCTTGCGCAGGTTGGCGGGGAAGGCGGGCAGGTTGGCCGCGAACTTCGGGTGGGCGGGGGTGCCGCCGGGGATGCGGTAGCCGGGCCGGTCCCAGGGCTGGGCGGACTCCGGGTGGGCGTCGATGAAGGCGCGGGCCTTGGCGAGCATGTCCTCGCGGCTGTCGGCGACCTCGTCGACCAGGCCGTTCTCCTGCGCGCGGCGGGGGTTGTACTGGGTGCCCTGGAGGAGGACCTTCAGCAGGGCGTCGGTGATGCCGAGCATCCGGACGGTGCGGACGACGCCGCCGCCCCCGGGGAGCAGGCCGAGGGTGACCTCGGGGCAGCCGATCTTGGAGCCGGGGGCGTCGAGGGCGACGCGGTGGTGGCAGGCCAGCGCGATCTCGTAGCCGCCGCCGAGCGCGGCGCCGTTCATGGCGGCGACGACGGGCTTGCCGAGGGTCTCGATGCGGCGCAGGTTCCGCTTGATGGCCATGCCGCCGTCGAAGAGGTCCTGGGCGGTCTCCGGGGTGACGCGGATGAGGTCGCGCAGGTCGCCGCCCGCGAAGAAGGTCTTCTTGGCGGAGGTGACGATGACGCCGCGGACGGAGTCCTTCTCGGCCTCCAGGCGGTCGGTGATCGCCGCCAGGGAGTCGCGGAACGCCTGGTTCATGGTGTTCGCGGACTGGTCGGGGTCGTCGAGGACGAGGGTGACGACACCGGTGTCGTCCCGCTCCCAGCGGATGGTGGTGGGCTCGGTGCTCATGAGGGTGTGCTCCAGGTGATCCGTCGTGGCCGTCGCGGCGGCCGAGGCCGTCGTGGCCGCCGTATCCGTCGGGAGGGGGTCAGATGCGCTCGACGATGGTGGCGATGCCCATGCCGCCGCCCACGCACAGGGTGGCGAGGCCGTAGCGCTTGTCCTGGCGCTCGAGTTCGTCGACGAGGGTGCCGAGGATCATCGCGCCGGTGGCGCCGAGCGGGTGGCCGAGCGCGATGGCGCCGCCGTTGACGTTGACCTTGTCCAGCGACAGGCCCATGTCCTTCGCGAACCGCAGGACGACCGCCGCGAACGCCTCGTTGATCTCGACCAGGTCGATGTCGTCGATGGTCAGCCCGGCCTTCGCGAGGGCCTTGCGGGTGGCCGGTGCGGGGCCGGTGAGCATGATGGTGGGCTCGGATCCGGAGACCGCGGCGGAGACGATCCGGGCGCGCGGCCGCAGACCGTAGCGGTCGCCGACCTCCTTGGAGCCGACGGCGACCAGGGAGGCGCCGTCGACGATGCCGGAGGAGTTGCCCGCGTGGTGGACGTGGTCGATCTTCTCCACCCAGTGGTACTTCTGCAGCGCCACCGCGTCGAACCCGCCCAGTTCGCCGATGTCGGCGAAGGACGGCTTGAGCCCCGCGAGGGAGTCGGCGGTGGTGCCGGGCCGGGGGTGCTCGTCGTGGTCGAGGACGGTGAGACCGGCGCGGTCCTTCACCGGCACGACGGAGCGCTCGAAGCGCCCCTCCTTCCAGGCGGTGGCCGCCCGCTCCTGGGAGAGCGCCGCGTACTCGTCCACGTCACGGCGCGAGAAGCCCTCGATCGTCGCGATCAGGTCGGCGCCGATGCCCTGCGGGACGAAGTTGGTGGCGAGGTTGGTCATCGGGTCGTTGAACCAGGCGCCGCCGTCCGAGGCCATCGGGACGCGGGACATGGACTCGACACCCCCCGCGAGGACCAGGTCCTCCCATCCGGAGCGCACCTTCATGGCCGCCATGTTGACGGCCTCCAGGCCCGAGGCACAGAAGCGGTTCTCCTGCACACCGGCCACCGTGTCCGGCAACCCGGCCGCGATCGCCGCGATCCGCGCGATGTCCGAGCCCTGGTCGCCGACCGGACCGACGACGCCGAGCACGATGTCGTCCACCGCCGCCGGGTCCAGACCCGGGAAACGGCCACGGACCTCCTGGATCAGGCCCACGACCAGGTCGACGGGCTTGGTGCCGTGCAGGGCGCCGTTCGCCTTGCCGCGTCCACGCGGAGTGCGGATCGCGTCGTACACGTACGCTTCGGTACTCACTGGCGGGCCTTTCACTGAGGGTTGTGCGCTGCGGGGTTCGGGAGGGTGGCCGGGGCCGGGCCGCCCCAGGCGCGGGGCAGCCCCCAGTCGCGGACCACGGTCGCGGTGTCGGCGCCGGGCCGGGCCGGGCCGGTGCGGACGGCGGTGGGGGTCGCGGAGAAGCGGGGTGCGGGGGCCGGCTGGGTGATGCCGTCGTGGTCGGTGAAGGTGGAGCGGGCGGCGAGGTGCGGGTGGTGCGGAGCCTCCCGCAGCGACAGGACGGGGGCCGTGCAAGCGTCGGAGTCGGTGAAGACGGCCGTCCACTCGTCGCGGGTACGGGACTTGAAACGGGCGGCGACGGCCGCGCGCAGCTCGGGCCAGCGGGACATGTCGTCGCGGGCCGGTGCCAGGTCGGGGAGGCCGAGCAGCCCCATGAACTCGGCGTAGAACTGCGGTTCGAGCGCGCCGACCGCCATGTACCGGCCGTCGGCGGTCTCGTAGGTGCCGTAGAAGGGGCAGCCGCCGTCGAGGAGGTTGGCGCCGCGCCGGTCCTGCCAGCCGCCGGCGGACAGCATGCCGTGGATCATCGCGGAGAGGTGGGCGGTGCCGTCGACGATGGCGGCGTCCACCACCTGCCCGGTGCCGTGCTCGCGCGCGTGGTGCAGTGCGGCGAGGATGCCGACGACCAGGTAGAGGGAGCCTCCCGCGTAGTCGCCGAGGAGGTTGGCGGGGACCGCCGGGGGCTCGTCCGGGGCGCCGATCAGGCCCAGGGTGCCGGTGAGCGCGATGTACCCGATGTCGTGCCCGGCGCGCCGGGCGAGCGGGCCGTCCTGGCCCCAGCCGGTCATGCGGCCGTAGACGAGGCGCGGGTTGCGGGCGTGGCAGTCCCCGGGGCCCACGCCGAGCCGCTCCGCGACGCCGGGGCGGTAGCCCTCGATCAGGACGTCGGCGCGTTCGGCGAGGTCGAGGACCCGGGCCGGGCCGTCCGGTGCCTTGAGGTCGACGACCACGGAGCGCTTGTTGCGGTTGGTGACGTCGCGGGCGGGGTCGATCCCGAGGCCCGGCCCGCCGGGACGGTCGACGCGCACGACGTCGGCGCCCAGGTCGGCCAGGAGCATGGCGGCGAAGGGTCCGGGACCGATACCGGCCAGCTCGACCACGCGCACACCGGCGAGCGGGCCCTCGGCGCCCGGGCTCCGCGTCGGCGTCCTCACTTCCGGCATTCAGCTCCCCAGCTCTGTGACACAACCGATGTAACACCAGTGATGCTAAGAACGTGTTCCACTGGGCACAAGACCCGGGCGAGCAAGCGCTTAGCCAATTGTGGTGCGGGCTCCTCGCCGGGCCGCGCGATCCTCACGCTAGCCTCAGCCACCGGCAACGGCGCGTGCTGCGGACCCAGGGGTTGCCGACGGGTGACGGAGGGATGTCATGAACAGGCTGAAGGCGGCCGGCCGGCCGTACGACATCGTGCTGTTCGGGGCGACGGGGTTCGTCGGTGAACTGACCGCGGAGTACCTCGCCGCACACGCGCCGGACGGGCTGCGCTGGGCGGTCGCGGGCCGCGACGAGGAGAGGCTGCGTCGCCTGTGCGAGCGGCTGACCGGTGCGGCGGGCACCTCGGCGGGCACCGCGGCGGACGTCGGCGTGCTGCTCGCGGACGCGTCCGATCCGGACTCGCTGCGCGAACTGGCCGGGCACGCGCGCGTGGTGGCCACGACGGTCGGCCCCTACGTCCGTTACGGCGACGCGCTGGTCGCCGCCTGCGCGGACGCCGGCACGGACTACCTCGATCTCACCGGGGAGCCCGAGTTCGTGGACCTGTCCTACGTCCGCCACGACACCCGCGCGCGGGAGACCGGCGCCCGCCTGGTGCACGCCTGCGGTTTCGACTCCGTCCCGCACGACCTCGGCGTGTACTTCACCGTGCGGCAGCTGCCGGAGGGCGTGCCGCTGACCGTCGACGGCTTCGTGACCGTCGGCGCCGCGTTCTCGGGCGGTACGTTCGCCTCCGCGCTGGGCCAGTTCGCGCGCGGCCGCGAACTGCGGGCCGCGGCGCTGGAACGCCGGCGGCACGAGCCGCGCCTGGTCGGCCGCCGCGTCGCGACGCCGATCGGGGCGCCGCGGTTCGCCGGGGAGGTGGGGGCGTGGGCGCTGCCGCTGCCGACCGTGGACCCGCAGATCGTGCGCCGGTCCGCGAAGGTTCTGGACCGCTACGGCCCGGACTTCCGCTACCGCCATTACGCGGCCGTGCGGCGGCTGCCCGTCGCGGTCGGCGGGGTGGCGGCCGTGGGCGCGCTGGTGGCGGCGGCCCAGGTGCCGCCCGCACGGCGCAGGCTGTCGGCCCGGCTCGCGCCGGGCGAGGGACCGAGCGCCGCGCGGCGGGCGAGGAGCTGGTTCTCGGTCCGCTTCGTGGGCGAGGGAGGCGGCCGGAAGGTGTTCACCGAGGTCGCGGGCGGCGACCCCGGGTACGACGAGACGGCCAAGATGTTCGCCGAGGCGGCGCTCTGTCTCGCCCTCGACGCCCTGCCGCCGACGGCCGGGCAGGTGACCACGGCCGTGGCGATGGGCGACGCGCTGACCGAGCGGCTGCGGGCGGCGGGCATCGGCTTCCGGGTGGCCGCGACCCGCTGACGGGCCGCCCCGGGGCACCGTGCGGCGCTCCGGGGGCCGGGGCCTACCCGGACCACCCGGCGATCGTGTAGATCATCCCGCCGATCCAGGCCAGACCCGCGCCCACCGCCAGCACCAGACCCGCGACCACGGACCGCTCGACGGGGCGGCCGGACCGGGCCGAGTACTTGGGTGCGCGGTGTGTCGTCATGCCGTCCACCCTGCCGGGACCGCGCGCGGTGGCACATCCGTACGGATACTCAGATCCCTCTGGGCGCTCGGATCCACCGATTTGGGACTTTCACGGCGCCGCTCTCCGTGCCACCGGGCACCGTGCGCGGCGAAGTGCCAAAAAGGAGTTCAATGAAACCCTTGAAGGCATGAAGTTCCTTCTCGAAGTCACCATGGACGAGGGCGCGCTCGCCGAGGACCCCACGGGCGAGTTGCAGCGGATCCTGCGGTACTGGGGCGGCAACCTGAAGCACTACGCGCTGCGGCCCGGCGACGGTTCCGGGATCTACGACTCGGCGTACCGGGAGGTGGGCCGCTGGAGCGTCGAGGATCAGGCCGGGTAGGCGGCGTCCCGCAGGGCCGCGCGGCACAGGGCGTCGGCCCTGCGGGTGGTCTCCGGCAGCCGGTAGGCGGGTGTGAGGGCCAGGGTGTGGGCGCAGGCGTTGCCGAGGCCCACGCGGTGCCCGACCGAGACGAAGACCGGCTTCACGCCGTCGCGGGTGCGCACCGCCCGCCCGACCTCCTCGGCACCGGCGAGCAGCGGGGACGTGCTGCCGCGCGGGGTGTCGGGGTCGTCGTGGGTGAAGGTGAACGGGTTCTTGGCCACGCCGATCGTGGGCAGGCCGGTGAGGACGCCCAGGTGGCTCGCGAGGCCGAAGCGGCGCGGGTGGGCCAGGCCGTATCCGTCGCACACCACCAGGCCGGGCGGGCAGGGCAGCGCCTCCAGGGCGGCGAGCACGGTCGGGATTTCCCGGAAGGCGAGCAGGCCGGGCACGTAGGGGAAGGAGATCCGCCCGACGGCGGTGGCCTCCGCGACGACGGCGAGGGTCGCGGCGTCCAGCACGACGGCCGCCGCGGCGACGACGTCGCGTTCGTCGTCGTAGGCGACGTCCACGCCGGTGACCCGGCCGGTGCCGGGGGGCGGGCCGGGCTCGTCGAGCACCACGCGGGCGCGCAGTTCGTCCTGGACCGCGCGGGCCCCTTCCTCGGTCGTGGGCCAGCCGGCGGGGATCTGCACACTCACGGTCGTCATGGTGGCCGCAAGCCTACGGGAGCCCGAGTAGGCTCGCGATCATGTTCGTACTGGAGCTGTCCTACACCGCCCCGCTCGAAGCCGTCGACGCCCTGCTGCCGGACCACGTGGCCTGGCTCGACGGACTGTACGAGCAGGGCGTGTTCCTGGCGTCCGGGCGCAAGGAACCCCGCGAGGGCGGGGTGATCCTTGCCGTCGCGGGGGACCGGGCGCGGATCGAGGAGATCACCGCGGGCGACCCGTTCGTCAGGGCCGGTGTGTGCGCGTACCGCGTCACCGAGTTCGTCGCCACGAAGACGGCGCCCACGCTGGAGCGCTACCGGGAGACCCTTCCCTAGGCGCCGCGGCTCACTTGCCGAGTGCCTGGCGCAGCTCGCCCTTGTTCATGTTCGAACGGCCGTGGACGTCACGGCGCCTGGCCTCCTCGTACAGCTGGTCGTAGGTGGGCCCCTGGGGGCCCTGACGGTTCCCGGACCGCTGGCCGCCGCGCCTGCTCGGCGACTTGTCCTGTGTCGAGATGCGGCTGGCGGTCCTCGACTCGCCGGACTGCGCGCGCTCCTTGTTCACCGTCCGCGCCGCGATCTCCTTGGCGCGGCCGGTACTCTCGCCGCGGTCCTCCGCGCTCTTCTTGATGTGCTCGTACTGCCGCTCCCGCTTGGAGCTGGAACCGCTCGGCATGTCCGCTCACTTCCTCTCACGTTCAGCGAACGGTTACCCACGTTACGGACAAACACCCCGGCCCGCCCGGCGTCAGCGCTCCAGCCGGGCGACCCGGCCCTGCTCGCCCGCGGCCCAACAGCCCAGGTCCGGGGTGCAGTCCACGGTGTCGTAGGAGCCGGTGTCGACCGTCCGCCAGGTGTGGCCGCCGTCCGTGGTGAGGTCGGTGCCGGTGGGGCCGACGGCGAGGGCGGCGGAGCGGCTGTGCGGGAGCCAGGCGACGCCGGAGCGGTAGGCGGGCGGCGGCCGGTCGGCGGGGCTCCAGGTGCGGCCGGCGTCGGCGGTCCGGGCGGCGGCCCGCGGCGACGCCTGCCCGGGGCGGTAGTCGCCGCCGACGGCGAGGCCGTGGGCACGGTCGCGGAAGGCGAGGGCGAAGACGCCGCGGGCCGGGTCCCCGGCCGGGACCGGGGCGTCGGTGGCCGTCCAGGTGCGCCCGCGGTCGGCGGAGTGCAGCACGCGTGCGCGTGCGGCCCCGCCGGTGGCCAGCCACACGTCCCTCGGCCCGGCGGAGACCAGGCACTGGCCGCTCGCCGCGAACCCGGCCTCGCCCTGCTGCGCGGCCGGCATTCCCGCGTCGGGCAGCACCTTCCAGGAGCGGCCGCCGTCGCCGGTCGACAGGATGCGGAACTTCCCGTCCACCGGGTCGCTCATGGCGAGGCCGTGACCGCGGTCGAAGAAGGTCAGGCAGTCGTAGAAGGCCCGGGCGTCGGTGTTGCGGAAGGACTCGGTCCAGGTCGCCCCGCCGTCGTCGGTGCGGTAGATCCGGGACGCCTCGCCCTCGCCGATGGCCAGGACCACGGCCCGGCGGGCGTCGAAGGCCTCGATGTCCCGGAACTCCAGCTCACCGGCGCCCGGCGGGGAGACGTCGCCCCAGGTGTCGCCGCCGTCGGTGGTGCGCAGGACCGTCCCCCCGGTACCGGCCACCCAGGCGGTGTGCCGGCTGACGGCGGCGAGCCCCCGGAACCGGACGTCGACGACCCCGGTGTCCTTCACGTCCCACTGCGGCCGCTGGTGCGCCTGGGCGGGTACGGCGGTCAGCGCGGCCAGCGCCGCCGCGCAGACCGCCCCGGCGAGCGCCACCCGCCCCGTACGCCTGCCGCCGGCTCGAATGGTCCGTCCCGTGCGTCGCGTGCTTCCCAAGCGCCTCATGGCGGGCGAAGCTAGCCCACGGCCCGCGCGCCGTCCAGAGGGCCGCGACCGCTCGCGCGCACGGTGCGGGCGTGCCGCAAGTGCCTTTCGGGGCACGGGAGGAGAGGCGTGACACTCCTGGGAGCTCCCGGGCATGAACGCGGTGACAGAGGTCACTCGCTCGTCGTGTGCACGGATGGGCTGATTCCGACGTCTCTTCCAGTGCCCGGCCCGCACCGCCCGCGAAGCCCGTCCAGCCGTCACGAGGGAGCAAGGCGTTGTCCACCGTCATCGAGCAGCCCGTCGAGGCGCGTCTCGTCGCCGCCGCGCCGCGTATGCCGAGCATTCCCGCCACCCTGCACTACGACCGCGCCGACCCGTTCGCCGTCCGCATGACGTTCCCGGCCCCGGCCACCCTCGAAGGCGTGGAGGTCTGCTGGACCTTCTCCCGCGAGCTGCTCATCGCCGGGATGCGGGAGCCCAACGGCCACGGCGACGTCCGGGTGCGCCCGTACGCGTACGACCGCACCGTCCTGGAGTTCCACGCGCCCGAGGGCACCGCGGTGATCCATGTCCGCTCGGGCGAGCTGCGCCGGTTCCTCGCGGCCGCCGGCGAACTGGTGCCGGTGGGTCTCGAGCACCTCCAGCTGGACCTGGACCACGACCTGGCGGAGCTGATGCGCGGGAGCTGCTGACGCCCTTCCGGCTCGCGCGGCGCCGGACGGCGCTCAGCCGCGCGCGGACACCGGTGCCCGGGCCGTCTCGTCGCTCACCGCGTCCCACACCTCTCCCACGATCTTCCGCAGGCCGGGGCCCGCGCTCGCGCACCGCCGGGTCAGCTCCGCGATCCGGTCCCGTCCGGGGACCCCGCCCGCCGTGCCGCCGGGCGCGCCCAGTCCGGCGGCGGCCGCCAGCACGGCCAGCGCCGCGTCCCGCTCGGAGACCTCACCGGCCGGCAGCGGCCCTTCCAGCAGGTGCCGCGCCTCCTCCCGCAGCGCCCGCGCCTCGGCGGCCCGGGCGAGCACGTACGCCACGGACGGGAACACGCCGAGCACGCGCTTCTTCTCCGCCCGCAGGTACCCCTCGGCCACCAGTTGCTCCCGCACGGCGTCGAAGGTGACCCGGGCGTGCAGCCGCACCCAGGCGCGCCACCGGTGCGGCAGCGACTCGCGGACGAGTTCCAGCAGCCCGTCGAGGACGGCGTCCCCGGTGCGGGAGTCCAGGTCGGCGGGGGTGGCGATGCCGTCGTCGTCGGTGAGCAGCCCGCGCTGGGCCAGTTCGGTGAGCGCACCGGCGCGCACCAGGTGGTGGACGCGGGCGGTCTCGGCCGCCGAGGACCGCTCGGGGTCCCAGGCCAGCAGGCAGAGCCGGGCCGGCAGTGAGAGCGAGCCGTTGGGCACGGGGGCCTCCTCGGGGTCCGCGTAAATGCGTTGACAGGCCAACCGGGTCTTCTTTAGGTTCGGTACCGCTTCTGTTGCCGCCGATTGGAGAAGGACGTTGCTCGTCTGAGGTCCTGAGACACCGCGTCACACGTATCTCACGTGTGTCCGCCGCGTGCGACCTCGGCGTTCGAGCCGTCCCAGCCTCCTGACGGAGCAGGGCTTCCTTCGTGCCCTCCCCCCGTCCGACGGCGGTCGCCCGCTTCCGGTGTCTCGATACGCGTTTGCCCCTGACCGCTTCGAGCAACCGCGGAGACCCGTATGTCTACTTCCCCCACTTCTCTCACCTGTACGTCCCTGTCCTTCGCCTGGCCCGACGGCACGGCCGTCTTCGACGGACTCGACGTCGCCTTCGGCCCCGGCAGGACCGGCCTGGTCGGCCTCAACGGCGCCGGGAAGTCCACCCTGTTGAAGCTGATCGCCGGGCGGCTCACCCCGGCCGACGGCACCGTCCGGGTGGCCGGCGAGGTGGGCTACCTGCCGCAGAACGTCACGCTCGACACCGCGCTGCGGGTCGACGAGGCGCTCGGCATCGACGGCCGCCGGGCCGCACTGCACGCCATCGAGGCGGGTGACGTGAGCGAGGAGCACTTCGAGACCGTCGGCGACGACTGGGACGTCGAGGAACGCGCGCTGGCCACGCTCGGCGAGCTCGGCCTGGGCCACATCGGCCTCGACCGCACCGTCGGCGAGGTGTCGGGCGGCGAGTCGGTGCTGCTGCGGCTGGCCGCGCTGCTGCTGCGCCGGCCCGACGTCCTGCTCCTGGACGAACCCACCAACAACCTCGACGTGTACGCCCGCAGGCGGCTGTACGCGGCCGTCGAGTCCTGGCCGGGGGTGATGGTCGTGGTCAGCCACGACCGCGAGCTGCTGGAACGGGTCGACCAGATCGCCGACCTGCGGGCCGGCTCGGTCACCTGGTACGGCGGCAACCTCACGGCGTACGAGGAGGCGCTCGCCGTGGAGCAGGAGGCGGCCGAGCGGATGGTCCGGGTCGCCGAGTCCGATCTGCGCCGGCAGAAGCGCGAACTGGCCGACGCCCAGGTCGTCCTGGCCCGGCGCAGGCGCTACGGGCAGAAGATGTACGACACCAAGCGCGAGCCCCGTGCGGTGATGAAGCTGCGGGCCCGGACGGCCCAGCAGTCCGCCGGAAAGTACCGCATCATGCACGAGGAGAAGCTCGCCGGGGCGAAGGAGCGGCTCGACGACGCGGTGGAGGCCGTGCGGGACGACGACGAGATCCGCGTCGACCTGCCGTACACGGCCGTACCGCCGGGCCGGACCGTGCTGACCCTGCGGGCGCTGGAGATGGCGTACGGCGCCAAGGTGGCGGGCGGTCTCGATCTGCACGGTCCGGAGCGGATCGCGCTGGTCGGGCGCAACGGCGCGGGCAAGACCACGCTGCTGCGCACCGTCGCCGGGGAGCTGGCGCCGGTGGCGGGCGAGGCGACGGCTCATGTGCCGCTGCGGTTCCTGCCGCAGCGTCTGGACGTCCTCGACGACGGGCTGAGCGTCGCGGAGAACGTGGCCCGGTTCGCGCCGGGCGCCACCAACAACCGGATCCGGGCGCGGCTGGCGCGCTTCCTGTTCCGGGGTGCCCGCGCCGACCAGCAGGCGGCCACGCTGTCCGGCGGCGAACGCTTCCGGGCGGCGCTGGCGGCGCTGATGCTGGCCGAGCCCGCGCCGCAGCTGCTGATGCTGGACGAGCCGACCAACAACCTGGACATGGCGAGCGTGCGGCAGCTCACCAGCGCGCTGGAGGCGTACGAGGGGGCGCTGCTCGTGGCCAGCCACGACCTGCCGTTCCTGGAGTCGCTCGGCATCACGCGCTGGCTGCTGCTGGAGGAGGGAGAACTCAAGGAAATCACGTCGGAAGCTGTCGGACATTCCGCCTGACGTCCGCCGGTTCACCTGGTCGAGGGCACCCCGCACGGACTGCTCGCGGCCCGCGGCTCCAGCAGCGCCGAGCATCTCAGGAGGGCTACGAGGGGCTGACGGGGGTTTCGCGGGCGCGGGCCCCCGCTGCATGATGGCGCGGACCGGCGCCGCGTCACGGCTCCGGCCAGCCGACGTCGACACCCGCCGATCCGCGCCGACACGAAAGGCCCCGCGTGCCCAGCAAGAAGGCCCTCGTCCGCCGCCCCAGCCCCAGGCTCGCCGAAGGACTGGTGACACACGTCGAGCGGGAGAAGGTCGATCACGGCCTGGCCCTCGAACAGTGGGACGCCTACGTCGAGGCCCTCGGAGATCACGGCTGGGAGACGCTGGAGGTGGACCCGGCCGACGACTGCCCGGACTCGGTCTTCGTCGAGGACGCCGTCGTCGTGTTCCGCAACGTCGCGCTGATCACCCGGCCCGGCGCCGAGTCGCGGCGCGCGGAGACGGCCGGTGTCGAGGAGGCCGTGGCCCGGCTCGGCTGCTCGGTGAACTGGGTGTGGGAGCCGGGCACCCTGGACGGCGGCGACGTCCTGAAGATCGGCGACACGATCTACGTGGGCCGCGGCGGACGGACCAACGCGGCCGGTGTGCAGCAGCTGCGGGCGGCGTTCGAGCCGCTGGGCGCGCGGGTCGTCGCCGTGCCGGTGAGCAAGGTGCTGCACCTGAAGTCGGCGGTCACCGCCCTGCCGGACGGGACGGTGATCGGACACGTCCCGATGACGGACGTGCCCTCGCTGTTCCCCCGTTTCCTGCCGGTGCCGGAGGAGTCGGGGGCGCACGTGGTGCTGCTCGGCGGGAGCAGGCTGCTGATGGCGGCGAGCGCGCCGAAGACGGCGGAGCTGCTCGCCGATCTCGGGCACGAGCCGGTGCTCGTCGACATCGGGGAGTTCGAGAAGCTGGAGGGCTGTGTGACGTGCCTCTCGGTCAGGCTGCGCGAGCTGTACGACTGAACCCGACGCGCGGGGCGTTCGCCCGGCCCCGGACCTGCGGGTCTCGGGGCCTTGTCGGGTGCCGCCGGACGGCTGCTGATCAGCGACCTTTACAGTGCGTTTAACCTACGCTCTCGTAACCTACGGTTTCGTAGCCTACGATCCCGTAGGTTCCCGGCACCGCTCGCCGGCTGCTCCGCCCTGTCACACGTCCCTGGAGTTCTTCGTGACGATCGTCTCCCCGCACCTCGGTACTTCCGCCGACTGGACCGACGCCCGGCTGCTGTACGCGCTGGAGGAAGTGGTCGAGAAGGAGCTGAACCGGCATCTGAAGGTCGCCAAGGACTGGATGCCGCACGAGTACGTGCCGTGGACCGAGGCGCGGAACTTCCCGGGGATCTTCGAGGACGGCGAGGCCTGGGAGAAGGAGCAGTCCAAGGTCACCGAGATCGGCCGGATCGCCCTCGTGGTGAACCTGCTGACGGAGGACAACCTCCCCAGCTACCACCACGAGATCGCCAGCCTCTTCGGCCGCGACGGCGCCTGGGGCACCTGGGTGCACCGCTGGACCGCCGAGGAGGGCCGGCACGGCATCGTGATGCGCGACTACCTCCTCGCCTCGCGTGCGGTCGACCCGGACAAGCTGGAGCAGTTCCGCATGGCCCACATGAGTGAGGGCTTCGAGTCGGACAACCGGCACTCGATGCTGCACTCGGTGGCGTACGTGGCCTTCCAGGAGCTGGCCACCCGCATCTCGCACCGCAACACCGGTCACCAGTCCGGCGACCCGGTCTGCGACCGCATGCTGGCCCGCATCGCGACCGACGAGAACCTGCACATGGTCTTCTACCGGAACCTGCTGAAGGCGGCCTTCGACCTGGCCCCGGACCTGACGATGCAGGCGGTCCGGGACGTGGTCGTCGACTTCCGGATGCCGGGTCACGGCATGCCCGGCTTCGAGCGGGCCGCCGCGCAGATGGCCATCGGCGAGGTCTACAACCTGCGCATCCACCACGACGACGTGATCCAGCCCGTGCTGCGCTTCCTGAAGATCATGGAGATCGACGGACTCGGTCCGGAGGGGCAGCGGGCTCAGGAGGAGCTGGGGCTGTACATGGGCGGGCTGGACGCCGAGGCCGCCAAGTTCGACGAGAAGCTGGCGGCGCGCAAGGCCCGGATGGCGGCCCGCGCGGCGGGCTGACCGCCCCCGGCCCCCGCTGCCGCACCCGGCCCCCGCTGCCGCACCCGGTCTTCGCGCGACGCCCGGCGTCACTCGTGGATCGTCGTCTCCTCCAGTGCCGCGTCGCGCACGTCGGGGACCGGGTGGCGGCGCAGGGCGCGCAGCAGTTCCCGCCACGGCGCGGGCCAGTCCTCGCGCTCGCCGAGCGCTCCGGTGACGGCGACGGCCATCAGCCCCTGGGCGTGTCCGCCGTGCCCGGCCAGCGCCGTGGCCTCGGCGAGCAGCACCGTGGCGTCGCCCGGCTGCTCCCGGCCCCGCAGGCGTTCGCCGATCTCGTCGGCGATCCGCGCGGCGAGCGCCGGCCGGTCGGTGCCGGCCAGGGCGGCCACCCGGTCCAGGTGCGGCGGTACGGCGGTCAGGTCGACGTGACCGGCCGCGAGTCCGGCGGCCTGCGCCACGTGGGCGTCGTACCCGTGGAGCAGTTCGGCGGCGGCACGGGCGACCGGGCGGACCGCCGCCTTCGGGCGCAAGACGCTCGCCCGGAGCCCGGTGACGAGGTACTCGACGCGCTGCCGGGCCGGCCGGTCCCGCCGCTCCCCCGCGTCGTCGTCCCCGCCGGCTTCCGCCCCGGCCAGCGCGCGCAGGGTCTCCAGCAGGCCGGACCGGCCCTGCGGAGCGCTCGACGCCGCGCTGATCAGTGCGTTCGCCGCCGCGTGCCAGGTCGCGCGGTTCGCCAGGTCCGTGACGGCCCCGGCCAGTACCCGGGCGCCGTCGTCCGACCAGGGGATCCAGCGGCCCAGGGCGTGGTGGGCGAGGAGCGTGGTGGCGGGGTCGTCGCCGCCGGCGGCCACGTCGCGGACCAGGCGGGCGTACCGGCCGCGGTGCGCCTCGGGCAGGTCCCGCGGCACCGTCCGCAACAGCGCGGCCCGCAGCACCGGCGGACCGCCCGCGGCGTCGCCCAGCAGGTCCCAGACCTCCTCGCGCGCCAGGAGCCCCGGGGCGAAGGCGACGCAGGCGGCGCGTACGTCGGGGTGGGTTCCCGGGCGGGCGCAGACCTCCGTGACCAGGGCCGCCGCGTCCGGCACGGGAAGGCGGACCGCGGCGAGCCGGACCGCCTCCTTGCGGCTGGTCACCTTGGCGTCCGGCGCCCCCAGCACGTCCCGCAGGGCGCCCGCGAGGCGGGAGGGCGGCGCCTGCCGGGACGCCTGGGTGACCGCGTACACGGCGACGCGGGCCCGGTCGCCGCCGGCGTGCGACAGCAGCTCGGGCAGCGCCTCGGCGGCCCGGTCGGTGCGGGCCAGGGCGGCGAGCGCGGCCTCGGTGAGGACGACGTTCGCCGACCCGGTCCAGCGGCGTACGAGGTCGGCGCCGCCGTCGGGTACGGTGGCCGCCCGCGCGATGGCGTTCGCGCGCGCGTGCAGCGGCAGTCCGGCGTCGGCGGCCAGGGCGGCGCACCGCCTCAGCAGCGCGGCCTGCTGGCGCGGCACCCACCGGCTCACCTCGTGCGCGGTCACGGGCACGGACCAGGGGGTGCCCTTGGTCAGGAAGCGGCCGTAGGGCGGGTTCTCGGCGAGCAGCGGGTCGAGCAGGTCGGTGCGGCGCCCGACGAGCACCGCGCGCACCGGTTCCAGTACGGCCGCCGAGGGTTCGCGGGCGAGGACGCGGGCCGCCCGTTCGTCGCGGGTGGCGGACGGTTCCAGCCACAGGCCGATCGCGGTGCGCGCGGTGGTGTCGTTGCCGTAGCGGACGGCCTGCCACAGCTGGTCCTGGAGTTCGGGCAGGCCGCAGGCGCGCGGTCCCACGGCGCGGGCGAGCGCGAAGGCGAGGCCGTAGTCGGCCTTCTCGGCGCCCGCCTCGATCCACGGGCGCAGCGCCTCGTACACCTGGTGCTCCTGGCCGCGGCGCAGGGTGCGGTCGAGGCGGCCGAGGTCGGCGCCGCCCGTGGTGCCGGATATCCGCACGAGGGTGCGCAGCGCCCAGTTCACCAGCGTGCGGGTGCCGCCCGCCGCGTGCTCGCACAGCACGGCCAGGGCCAGTTCGCCGAGCGCCCGGCGGGTCTGGGGCGAGGAGTCGCGCGCCTCGACGGCGTCGGTGGCGAGGCGGGCCAGATGCTCGGCGGCCTCCTCGGTGAACAGCCCGGCCGGGATGCCGCACGCCGCCCGCAGCGCGGCGCCCCGCACCGGATCCTGCTCGTTGCGCAGCCGCGCCATGTCCTCCAGTACGGCGGTGACGGCGGCCGGGTCGGCCGAGCGGGCGGCGTTGCGGATCAGCAGCGGCCAGGCCCGGGCGCGGTCCTCGGCGTCCGGGCGCCTGGTGGCGGCCAGCAGCCGGTCGTGCGCCTCGGCCACCGGGAGGAAGGACTCGGCGACGAGGACCGTGTACTCGCCCGCACCGGCCTCCCGCGCGCGTGCGGCGGCCTCCCGGGCCTCGCGCGCGGCGTGGCGGCGCGGCAGCACCTCGAGGAGCGCCTCGTCGACGCCGACCGTGCCGCCGGTTCCCCGGCCCTGGTTCACGGCCGTCCACAGGGCGTGCCGCCGGGCGGGCGGGAGCGCCTTGAGCAGCCTCGGGAGGCCGCCGAGGGGCAGCAGGGCCCGGGCGTAGGCGACGAGTTCGGGCGAGTCGGTGCGGGTCAGCCGGTACAGCGCCGTGCGTCCCAGCCGGTGGACGCCGACGGCGGACGCCCAGGCGGGGGTGAGCAGCAGGCGCAGGACGCGCCGCGGGTCGGCGCCGGCGAACGCGGGAAGGTGACCGCGCAGTTCGTACGGCAGGCCGCTCGGTCCCCGCTCCTCCAGCATCCGCAGCACCCGCGCGGGCTCTGCGGGCGCGAGGGTGGCCACCGCGGACGCGTACCGGCGCCACCAGTCGTCGCGCAGGGCCTCGGGCGTGGCGTCCAGTTCCGCCTCCAGCACGGCGGACAGCGTCGCGCGGTGCCGCCCGGCGAACGGGTTCCAGGACCGGACGGCGTACAGCAGCTCGGGCAGCAGCAGGGCGACCTTCGGTGTGGTGCAGCCCGGCAGCAGACGGGTCGCCTCGGTGTCGCCCCAGTCGCGGCGCACCCCGTCCACCAGCCGGTCGGCGAGGGCGGTGCGGCCGCCGGCGGCGACGGCGCGCAGCAGGCTGCGGCGGACCGCCTCGGGGGCGTCGGCGAGACCCGCCTCGAAGGCGGCGTCCGGCACGCCCAGCGGGTCGGCCACCCGCAGGGCGTGGCCGCGCACGTACGGGTCGGGATCGGCGATCCGGTCCGCGATCCACTCGGTGTCGCGGGCGGCGGACGCGGCGACGACGGCGAGCCGGCGCCCGTACGCGCCGTGCCGTTCGAGCTCGACGAGGAGGGGCCGCGGGCCGGGCGACTCCCGGGTGCGCGCCACGAGTTCCCGCATGCGCCGCGGGTGGGCGAGCGGATCGAGGGCGTGCAGCAGACTCTCGGCCTCGTGCTGTGCGGCGGTTCGGGACATGCCGGGATTCTGCCCGGCGCGACGGGTGCGGCACAGCGAATTACCGGGGCCGTGCTCAGGGGATGGTGCGCCGCAGCGCCAGCCGTTCCTTCTCCGACAGGCCGCCCCAGACGCCGAAGCGCTCGTCGTTGCTCAGCGCGAAATCCAGGCAGGTCGAGCGGATCGGGCACAGGGCGCAGATGCGCTTCGCGTCCCGTACGGAGCTGCCGGGCTCGGGGAAGAAGAAGTCTCCCCCGGTCTGCGCGCACAACGCCTCCTCCTGCCAGCTGAGGTCGGGCGCCGCGGTCGTCTCGATGTGCATGCGCAGCAGCCTGCCGGGAGGCGAAAAACGTTCGATCAACGCGGCATCAACGCCGTGCGTCCGGCACCCCCAGCAGATCAGATGGTCCTCCGCCGCGCACAGCGGCGCACGGCGGCGCGCGGAAGCGGTCGCCGGGGGTCGGTGGAAGACTCGTCAGTGCAGGCAACGGGACCCTTCCGAGGAGGGCGGATCATGCTCACCACCCGTTTCGTCACCGGCGCTCCGAACTGGCTCGACGTCGGCACCTCCGACCTCGACGGCGCCACGTCCTTCTACGGCGGCCTCTTCGGCTGGCGGTTCCGGTCGGCGGGGCCGGAGGCCGGCGGCTACGGCTTCTTCGAGCTGGACGGCCGGATCGTGGCCGGCGGCATGGGCACCACCGAGGAGCAGGGCCCGCCGTCGTGGACCGTGTACTTCCAGGCTCCGGACGCCCGTGCCGCCGCCCAGGCCTCCGGGCAGGCGCACGGCGGTGTGCTCGTGCAGCCCATGGACGTCATGGACCAGGGCACCATGGCGATCCTGGCCGACCGGGCCGGGGTGCCGTTCGGCATCTGGCAGCCGGGGCAGCGCGCGGGCCTGGACGTGACCGGCGAGACCGGCGCGCTGTGCTGGGTCGAGCTGCACACCGCGGACATCGCGGCAGCCGCCGCGTACTACCGTGCGGTGCTGGGCCTGGAGACCTCCGGCGTCTCCTTCCCCGGCGGCTCCTACACCTGCGTCAACCCGGCCGGAGAGGGCGAGGACGCCATGTTCGGCGGTCTCGTCCCGCTCGCCGAGGATCCGGCGGACACGGACACGGACGCCGGATGGCTGCCGTACTTCGCGGTGGACGACGCGGACGCCGCGGTCGCCCGGACCACGGAGCTGGGCGGCACGGTGCGGATGCCCGCCACGGACATCGAGGACGTCGGCCGCGTCGCCCGCCTGGCCGACCCGTACGGCGCCCGGTTCGCGGTGCTCAGGCCGGCCCCGCGCCAGGGGTAGGCGCGGGGCGCGTCCGGCACTCGCGTCACGTCGAGGCCCGGCACCCGGACGCACGGTAGGGAACCCGGCATCGGGAGCAACCCACCACCCGGTCCCGGCCCGCCGCCCGGGCTCACGCGGTGGGGCCGCGGCGACAGGGCCGAGCGCGCACCCGGCGCCCGGGGGATGCGGCCGCCCCCGCCCGCCGAGACACACCCCCGGCACCGGCGCGGACGCGGGCGCATCCGGCATCCGGGCGCCGTCCGGTGCCCAGCCTCGCCCACGCCACGGCGTCCGGCTCGCGCGGACGCACGCGTGCCTGCCCGAGCGGACCGCCGTCCGGGGCTCGCGCGGTGACGCGGCGGGCCGTGGCGACGCGAACGCCCCGCACCTGGCAGACGACGCCGGAGGCCTGTGGCCGGCCCGCTCGCGAAGAACGGTTCGGCACCCGGGTGCACCCGCGTCCAGGGCGAGGCCGGTGTCCGGCCTTCCGGGGTGCCGGACCGGCTCATGCCGTGGATCGGTGGACCAGGGTCGTCGGCAGGACCACGCCGGGCGGGGCGGGGTTCGGTGTTCGCGCGGCGTCGGAGTCGGTGGCGTCGGTGGCGGCGGCGGTTCCGCGGTCCAGGCCGCGCAGGAGCAGGCGGGCCATCAGCCGGCCCATGCCCTCGATGTCCTGGCGGACGGTGGTCAGCGGCGGGTCGGTCTGTTCGGCGACGGGCAGCATGTCGTCGAAGCCCACCACGGCCACGTCGTCCGGCACCCGCCGCCCGCGTTCGCGCAGCACCCGCAGGGCGCCCGCCGCGGTGAGGTCGTTGGCCGCGAACACGGCGTCCAGGCCGGGGCACCGGTCGAGCAGTTCCCGCATCGCCCGCTCCCCGCCGCCCGAGGTGAAGTCCCCTCGCGCGACCAGGTCCGGGTCGGCGCCGGGGCGGACGTCGCTGAAGCCCGCGAGCCGGTCGGCGGCCGAGGTCTGGTCGAGCGGGCCGGTGATGTGCGCGATGCGGGTGCGGCCGAGCCCGGCCAGGTGGTGGACGGCCGAGCGGGCGCCGCCGCGGTTGTCGCTGTCCACGTAGACCACGTCGTCCCGCCCGTCGTCCCAGTCGGGGCGCCCGCCGAAGACGGTCGGCACTCCGGCACTGCGGACCAGGCCGGGCAGCGGGTCGTGCAGGTGCAGGGAGAAGACGAGGGCACCGTCGACGTGGCCGCCGGCCAGGTAGCGCCCGACGCGGGCGTGGTCCTCGCGGCCCTCGGTGAGCAGCAGCACGAGCTGGTTGTCGTGGGCCGTCAGTTCCTTGCTGATGCCGCGCAGTTGCTGGGCGAAGTAGGGGTCGGCGAACACCCGGGTCTCCGGTTCCGCGGCGACGACGGCGACGGCCTGGTGCCGCCGGGTCACCAGGGAGCGGGCGGCCTGGTTGGGGACGTAGCCGAGTTCCTCCACCGCGCGCCGCACCCGCTCGGCCAGCGCGTCCCGGACCCCGTGGGCGCCGTTGACCACGCGGGACACGGTGGCCCGCGAGACCCCGGCGCGCTCGGCCACGGCCTCGAGCGTGGGGCGCGGCCCGGTCTCGGTCACGTGCGGCTCCTCCTCGGCGGCTGCGGCTCAGGATAGCGGCAGGCCGCGCCGCGGGAGGGGGCGCTCCGGGGACCGAAAACGCTCTTGTGCCAAGGCGGGTGCGGTCGTCAGCATGGGCGCATGTACAGAAGAACGGCCCACGACAGCTGACCGGCGGCGCCGGTGGCGGCGCCGGCCGCCCTCGGCTCAGTGCTCGTGTTCCTGCGCGGGCGCCTCGCCCGACACCGTCCCGCCGTGCTCGTGCGGTTCGTACCCCGGGATCGTGCCGTCCGGCTTCTTCACCAGGAACAGCCCCACCATCCCCATGTCCGAGTGGCTCTGGACATGGCAGTGGTACATCCACGCTCCGGCGCCCACCCCCTCCCCCGCGACGATCTGGAAGCCGAAGGAGTCGGCCGGGCCGGTGATCTTGTTGTCGATGACCCGGCTCGGGTCGTCGGGCCCGGTGAGGATGCCGGTGCGGTTGTCCGCCCAGCGGTGACCGTGCATGTGGAAGGTGTGGTAGTACTCGCCGTGCGTGATCATGACGATCTCGACGCGGTCGCCCACGGTGGCCTCGAAGTCGGGGCCGGTGTGCGGCTTGCGGTTGTTGATGGTCATGTCGTTGAAGACGATCGTGTGCGTGGCGTCCGGCAGCACGTCCCCCTTGCGGCGCACGATCACCGGGCCGTAGAGGCCGTTGCGGATGCCTCCGGTGCCGTGCTCGGTGCCCACGACGTGGTCGTGGTAGTGCCAGTAGCCCGCGCTGCCCGGCCGCCAGGTGCCGTCGTCGCGCCGGCCGGGCCTGTGGGTGCGCCAGGTGTAGGTGCGGGTGCCGCCGGGCTCGACGTCGCTCTTGTTCATCGCGGTGCCGTCGCTGGAGATCTCGTAGTCCAGGCCGTGCACGTGCAGGCTGGCCCGTACGTCCATCGTGTTGGTGAACTCGATGTGCAGCGTGTCGCCTTCGTTGACCTCGATCAGCGGGCCGGGGACCGACGCCTTGCCCTTCTCGAAGCCGTAGCCCATCTGACCGTCCGCCAGCCTCTCGGCGTACATCCTGAGGTGTCTCACCTCGCCCCCGGCCGGTGCCGTCTTCGCGGTGATCCCCTTGGCCGCAGGGGCGGCGCCCGCGGCCTCCGGAGCGATGGACAACGATGTCGCGGCAGCCGCGCCGCCCAGCAGTACCCGTCGGTTGAAGCCTCGCCTGTCCATGCCGAACTCCCCACGCCGATACGGAATGTGCGCAGACCCAGGACCTGATTGGCTGTGATGAGCCTGTGGGACCGTACCGGTTGCCGCCATGTTTATCCACACTCAGGACAAAGTTCGTTCGATCCCGGTCATACCTATTGGCGTACCGCGCAAAGAGGTCTAGCTTCCTTGGCGCTGCTGCCGTGACCGAGGAGGTGCCCATGCCCTTAAGAGGGTTGAGCGCGAGAAGAAGAGGCTGGGCGGCGTGCGCCACCGCCGCATTCGTCGCCGCGGGACTGCTGGCCGGCCCTGCCGCCAGCGCACGTCCGGCGCCGGACCCATCCCTGACAACGATGTCGATCAAGTCGCCGCCCGGCGGCGCCAATGTACGGGTGCTGATCTTCTACGGTTCCGCCGCGGCCGGGGACGAGTCGCCGGTCGTGAACGCCGGCATCTCGGCCATCGAGCGGATCGGTCTCTCCGGGCCCGCCAAGGAGCGGTTCAAGGTCGAGGCCACGGACAACGCCGGCGTCTTCACCAACGAGAAGAAGCTCGGCCGCTTCAACGCGGTCGTCTTCCTGACCGGCGGCGGCGATGTGCTGACGCCCGCTCAGGAGGCGGGCCTGGAGGCGTACATGGAGGCCGGCGGCGGGTTCGTCGGCGTCCACGACGCGGCCCGCGCGGAGCCGTACTCGGACTGGTTCACCGGTCTGGTCGGCGCCCGTCCGGCGGCCGGCAGTCCCACCAAGGTCCAGCGGGCCACGGTCGAGGTCGGTGACCGGCGGCATCCGGCCACCAAGGACCTGCCGCTGGAGTGGAAGCGCCCCGACGAGTGGCTGAACTGGCAGCAGAACCCGTCCGGTGAGGTCCACACCGTGGCCCGGGTGCGCGAGTCCACCTACGCGCCCGGGACGAGTGCCAACGGGGCGGACCACCCGGTCAGTTGGTGCCGGGACTACGACGGCGGCCGGTCGTTCTACACCGGCATGGGCGGCACGGTGTCGTCGTACGACGAGGCCGACTTCCGCACCCATCTGCGCGGCGCCCTGATGTGGACGACCCGGCTGTCGCAGGCCGACTGCAAGGCGACCATCAACGCCAACTACAAGGCCGAGCGGCTCACCGATCCCAACCAGCCCGGCCAGAACGACCAGATCGGCGAACCGCACGGCCTGGTCACCGCACCCGACGGCCGCGTCTTCTACATCGGCCGCGGCGGCGCGGACTCCTCCCAGCCGGTGGTGACCGACTGGAACGACCCGAACGTCGGCAAGGGCACGGGCGAGATCCACGTCTGGGACCCGAAGACCGACAAGGTCACCCTCGCGGGCGCGCTGACCGTCTTCGGCAACAAGGGCGGCGGCGACGAGCTGACCAAGGTCGAGGAGGGCCTGCTCGGCATCGAACTGGACCCGGGGTTCGCGGAGAACGGGTGGGTGTACCTGCACTACACCCCGCACTCCGAGATCAACCGGGACACGCACATGGCCGAGCGCCGGGTCTCGCGCTTCACCCTCGACCCGGCCACCAACAAGCTGGACATGGGCAGCGAGAAGGTGCTGCTCAAGTGGCCGGTGCAGATCCACAGCTGCTGCCACGCGGGCGGCGGGATGGCCTGGGACTCCAAGGGGAACCTGTACATCGCCACCGGTGACAACAACTCCAGTGGATTCAGCGACGGTTACTCCGGCAACAACCCGGAGCCCAACTTCAAGGGCGTGTCCTTCGCCGACGCGCGCCGCACGGCCGGCAACACCAACAACCTCAACGGCAAGATCCTGCGCATCCACCCGGAGCCGGACGGGACGTACACGCTCCCGGAGGGCAACCTCTTCACCGGCGAGGAGACCGCCGAGGGCGGCGGCAAGACGCGGGGCGAGATCTACGTGATGGGTGTGCGCAACCCGGCGCGCATCTCGGTCGACAAGAAGACCGACACCCTGTACGCGGGCTGGGTCGGCCCGGACGCCGGCGCCCCGTCGCCGACGTGGGGTCCGGCCAAGTACGACACGTTCGCCACCATCACCAAGGCGAGCAACCGCGGCTGGCCGTACTGCATGGGCAACAAGCAGCCGTACCGGGACCGGAACCTGCCGGACCCGTCGAAGCCGCTGGGCTGGTACGACTGCGACCACCCGAAGAACGAGTCGCCGAACAACGACGGCCTGGTCAACCTGCCGCCGGTGACCGGCAACAACATCTGGTACTCGCCGCAGGGCGGCGGCCCCGACTACCCGCGCGACGAGAACGGCGTCCCGTCGTACGAGCAGGACGAGGCCACCTACCGGCTGCCCTGGCTCAAGGGCGGCGGCCAGGCCGCGATGAACGGCCCGCTCTACCGCTACGACGCCGACAGCACCAGTGACACCAAGTGGCCCGCGTACTGGGACGGCAAGTGGTTCGTCGGTGACTTCTACGACGCCGACCAGCCGCGCAACGCGGTGCTGATGGACCCGAAGACGCAGGGCGACGGCGGTCTGCCGGTGCACTCGGAGTCCCTGAAGAAGATCGTGCCGATCGGCAACGACGGCATCAAGAACCTGATGGGCTGGAAGTTCGGCCCGGACGGAGCGCTGTACGTCCTGGACTACGGCCGCGGCTTCTTCACCTCGGACTCCAAGTCGGCCCTGTGGCGGGTCACCTACGAGGGCGGCGGCCCGACGCCGGCCGCCGGACAGCTGGCGAGGGGGACCGAGTGATACGCCAACGAAGAATGTGGGCCGCGCTGCTGGCCGGCCTGCTGATGGTGCTCGGACTGCAGGCGACGTCCGCCTCCGGGCAGCCGGCAAAGGCACCCGCCGCGGCCGCCGCCGACCAGGTGCTCACCTGGACGGCCGGTGACGACATCACCAAGTACACGTCGGCGCCCGAGACGGCGGTGGCCGGTCCGGCCACGATCGTCTTCGAGAACAGTGAGGCCACCGGCAACACCACCGGCATGCCGCACACGCTGACGTTCATGACCAGCGACCCCGCGTACAACCAGGACGTCCAGCTGAACATCCTGTCCAACCCGTTCGATGCCGAGGGCGGCAAGCACACCGCCGAGGTCACCCTCACCCCCGGCAAGTACATGTACCACTGCACGATCCCGGGCCACGGCCAGATGACGGGCGTGCTCGTGGTCACCGAGGGCGGCGGCGGCGAGGACACCACGGCGCCCGCGACCTCGGCCGAGGTGGGCGGCACGCAGAACGCCGACGGCGCGTACGTCGGTTCCGCGACCGTGAGCATCGCCGCCACCGACGAGGGCGGCTCGGGCGTGGAGCGGATCGAGTACGCGATCGGTGCCGACGGCGCCTGGCAGCCGTACACCACGCCGGTCGTCGTCGACCAGGTCGGTGAACACGTGGTGCGTTACCGGGCGTTCGACAAGGCGGGCAACGCCGCCGAGGAGAAGAGCGTCACGTTCGCCGTGACCGCGCCGGACACCGACGACTCGACCGCGCCGGAGACCTCGGCGACGGTCAGCGGCGAGAAGAACGCGGACGGTGCCTACATCGACATGGCGACGGTGACCGTCACCGCCTCCGATACCGGTTCCGGCGTCAACACCATCGAGTACGCGGTCGGCGACGGCGCCTGGACGGCGTACACGGCGCCGGTCATGGTGCACGAGGTCGGCGAGCACACGGTGCGCTACCGGGCCACCGACAAGGCGGGCAACATCGCCGCGGAGAAGAGCGTCGCCTTCACCGTGGCCGCCGCTCCCCCGCAGGACACCACCCCGCCGGTGACCGGCGCGACCGTGGACGGCACCAAGGACTCCGACGGCGCCTACGTCGGCAGCGCGAAGGTGACCGTGAACGCCGCGGACGAGGGCGGCTCCGGTGTCGCCGGTGTGGAGTACTCGCTGGACGCCGGGCCCTACCTGGCGTACACCGACCCGGTGGTCGTGGACCGGGTGGGCCGGCACACCGTGACGTACCGGGCGAGCGACAAGGCGGGCAACACCTCCGAGCCGCTGGCCGTGAGCTTCACGGTGGTGGCGGGCCAGGTGCCGCCGCCGCCCTGCCCGGAGTACGACGAGCGCCTCACGGTGATCGTCGGCACGCTCGACTCGGGGGTGCCGAACCGGGTCACCAACAACCGGTGCCGGATCGGCGAGCTGATCGAGGACGAGAAGGAGTGGACGTCCCAGGCGCTCTTCCTCAAGCACGTCCGTGAGGTCATGGACGGTCTCCTGGACGAGGGCGTCGTCGACAAGCGGGAGTACCGGGCGATCAACAGGGCCGCCAAGCAGTCGAAGATCGGCCGGCCCGGTCAGACCGAGGGCTACCGCAACATCCTCGACGGCAGCCAGGAGTCCTTCGCCAAGTGGGAGCAGGTGGGCGGCGGTTCGTTCGGGCTGAACCCGGACGGGTCGATCACGTCCAGCACCAGCACGCCCGGCATGGGCATGCTGTGGTTCCCCGAGCGCAAGTACGGCGACTTCTCACTGAAGCTCCAGTGGCGGGACGACGCGGCGGGCACCTCGAACACCAACGGCGGCGTCTTCGTACGCTTCCCGCAGGTGCACGACCACCCGGAGGAGTCCCGGCCGGAGTGGGTCGCCATCAAGTACGGGCACGAGGTGCAGGTGTTCGACAGCCCGACCGGCGACATGTACAAGACGGGCTCCCTCTACGGCTTCGACCGGGTCGGCCTGGCCGGCGCGGGCGTGACGGAGAAGGGCACCTGGAACGACTACGAGATCCGGGTGGTGGACCAGCACTACTCGGTCTACCGCAACGGCGTGCTGATCAACGAGTTCGACAACTTCGGCGGCCAGACCTTCTACCCCGAGCGCTCGGACGACCCGGGCACCGACGGGCGGCGGTTCGCCTCCGGCTACATCGGACTGCAGGTGCACAGCACCTCGGACGTGGTCTCGTACCGCGACGTCCGGATCAAGGACCTGTAGAAACCGGATGATTGGGGCTCAGTCCGGGCCGGGAGTCTTCTTCCTGGCCCGGCTGGGCTGGACCCGGCTCGGCTCGCCCGGCATCTTCGGATACTCGGGCGGGTACGGCAGATCACCGAGCCCGTGGTCGTGCTCGTCCTTCGTCGCCAGCTCCAGCAGCGCGTCGAGGGAGTACCTCGTGTCGTCCATGCCCGCGTGCACGTCGCCGAGTTCGGCGAAGCGCGCGGGCATGGTCGTGATGTCGAAGTCCTGGGGGTGCGCGACGCCCACCTCGTCCCAGGTCAGCGGGGCGGAGACCGGGGCGTTCGGGCGGGGCCGCACGGAGTAGGCGGAGGCGATGGTGCGGTCGCGGGCGGTCTGGTTGTAGTCGATGAAGATGCGCTCGCCGCGTTCCTCCTTCCACCACTTGATGGTGACCCGCTCGGGCATCCGCCGTTCCATCTCCCGGCCGACGGCGATGGCGGCGCGCCGCACCTGGGTGAAGGTCCAGCGCGGCTCGATCGGCACGAAGACGTGGATGCCGCGCCCGCCGGAGGTCTTGGGCCAGCCGCGCAGAGAGCCGAACTCCGCCAGCACCGCGCGCAGTTCGTGGGCGGCGCGGGCGGCGTCGTCGTAGTCGGTGCCGGGCTGCGGATCGAGGTCGATGCGCAGTTCGTCGGGGTGGTCGACGTCGTCGCGGCGCACCGGCCAGGGATGGAAGGTGAGGGTGCCGTACTGGGCGGCCCACAGCACCGCCGCCTCCTCGGTGGGGCACATCTCGTCGGCACTGCGTCCGCTGGGGAAGGTGATGTGCGCGGTCGGGATCCAGTCGGGCATCCCCTTGGGCGCGCGCTTCTGGTAGAACCACTCGCCGGTGATGCCGTCCGGGTACCGCTGCAGGGTGGTGGGCCGGTCGCGCAGGGCGCGCAGGATGCCGGGGGCGACGGCCTGGTAGTAGCGGGCCACGTCGAGCTTGGTGTAGCCGCACTCCGGGAAGAAGACCTTCCCCGGGCTGGACAAGCGCACGCTCCGCCCGCCCGCCTCCAGTTCCACCGCTTCCGCCATGCGAGCCACGGTAGGCGCAGCCCGGGAGCTTCGCACATCAGGCGGCGGCGGGCGGCGGCGTACAGAATCGGAGCATGGAGCTCCCCGTCATGCCGCCCGTGAAGCCGATGCTCGCCAAGTCCGTGGCGAAGATCCCGCCGGGGATGCACTACGAGGCGAAGTGGGACGGCTTCCGTGCGATCGTGTACCGCGACGGGGACGAGGTGGAGCTGGGGAGCCGGACGGGCAAGCCCTTGACCAGGTATTTCCCGGAGCTGGTGGCGGCGGTGCGGGAGCGGCTGCCCGAGCGGTGCGTGGTGGACGGGGAGATCGTCATCGCGCGGGACGGGCACCTGGACTTCGACGCGCTCACCGAGCGGATCCATCCGGCGGACTCCCGGGTGCGGACCCTGGCGGAGCGCACCCCGGCCTCGCTGGTCGCCTTCGACCTGCTGGCGCTGGACGACGCGTCCCTGCTCGACGTGGGGCTGACCGACCGGCGGGCGCTGCTGGAGCGGGCGCTGGGCGGGGTGACGCCGCCGGTGCACGTGGCACCGGCGACGGACGACGTCGAGGTGGCCCGGCAGTGGTTCGAGCAGTACGAGGGGGCGGGGCTCGACGGGGTGGTCGCCAAGCCGCTCGACCTGCGTTACCGGCAGGACGAGCGGGCCATGTACAAGATCAAGCACGAGCGGACGGCGGACGTCGTCGTCGCCGGGTACCGCTTCCACAAGAGCGGGCCCGTGGTCGGCTCGCTGCTGCTCGGCCTGTACGACGACCGGGGCGTGCTCCAGCACGTGGGCGTGTGCGCCGCCTTCACGATGAAGCGCCGGGCCGAGCTGGTGGAGGAGCTGGAGCCGCTGCGCATGGACGACGCCCGGGGGCATCCGTGGGCCGCCTGGGCCGAGGAGGCGGCGCACGAGGGGGCGCGGCTGCCCGGCGCGCCCAGCCGGTGGTCGGGCAAGAAGGACCTGTCCTGGGTGCCGCTGCGCCCCGAGCGGGTCGTCGAGGTGGCGTACGACCACATGGAGAACGGGGCGCGCTTCAGGCACACGGCCCGCTTCCGCCGGTGGCGCCCGGACCGGACCCCCGAGAGCTGCACCTACGCACAGCTGGAGGAGCCGGTCCGCTACGACCTGTCGGAGATCCTCGGCGGGCCGTGAGGCCGCCGCGGAACCTCCTGGCGGCTACGGCTTCATCAGCACCTTGACCGCGCCGTCCTGCTTCTTCTGGAACATCTCGTACGCGTGCGGCGCGTCCGCCAGCGGCACCCGGTGGGTGGCGAAGCCGTCGACGCCGAGGGGGTCCTGGTCGGTGAGGTACGGCACGATCTCGTCGCTCCAGCGGCGTACGTTGGCCTGGCCCATCCGCAGCTGGACCTGCTTGTCGAACAGCGTGAGCATCGGCATCGGGTCGGCCATGCCGCCGTACACGCCGGACAGCGAGATGGTGCCGCCGCGGCGCACCAGGTCGATCGCGGTGTACAGGGCGGCGAGCCGGTCGACGCTGAACCGCTCCGCCAGGGGGCCGCCGATGGCCCGGGGCATCACCGCGGCGGTCTGCTGCACCAGCTTGGCCACGGCGCCGCCGTGCGCCTCGGTGCCGACCGCGTCGATCACGGCGTCGGGGCCGCGGCCGTCCGTCCGGTCCTGGATCGCGGCGACGAGTTCCTTCTCGTTGTCGAAGGACCGCAGGTCGAACGTCTCCACGCCCCGTGCGCGGGCCCGCTCCAGCCGCTCGGGGACGAGGTCCACGCCGAACACCTTGTCGACCCCCTTGAGCCGGGCGATCCGGCACGCCATGTCGCCGATGGGGCCGAGGCCCAGCACGGCGATGCCGCCGCCCCGCGGCACCTCGGCGTAGGCGACCGCCTGCCAGGCGGTGGGCAGGACGTCGGAGAGGTAGACGAAGCGGTCGTCGGCCGGGCCCTCGGGCACCTTGATCGGCCCGTACTGGGCCTGCGGCACGCGCAGGTACTCGGCCTGGCCGCCGGGCACCGCGCCGTAGAGGCGGGTGTAGCCGAACAGCGGGGCGCCCATGCCCTCGCCGTGGACCTGGGTGGTCTCGCACTGCGTCGGCAGCCCGGTGCCGCACATGTAGCAGTGTCCGCACGCGATCTGGAACGGGACCACGACCCGGTCGCCGGGCTTCAGCCCGGTCACCTCGGGACCGACCTCCTCCACGATGCCCATCGGCTCGTGGCCGAGGATGTCGCCCGGTGTCATGAACGGCGTGAGCACTTCGTAGAGGTGCAGGTCGGAGCCGCACAGCCCGGAGGAGGTGACGCGGATGACCGCGTCGGTGGGCTCCTCGATCCTTGGGTCCGGCACGTCCTCGACCCGGACGTCCCGCTTGCCCTGCCATGTCACTGCCTTCATCGCCCCGCGCTCCCTCCGTCGCCGTGCGCGTCGGTTCCGAGTGGCGGCCGGGTACCCCGGGGCTCCCGTCGCCGAACCCGGCGGTCTTTTCGGCCGAACAGCGGATTATCTGCCCCGTTCCGTGTGCCGTATCGGATTCAGTCAGGTATGGCACTAAATGCTTTAAGAAGCGCACAATCAATGACACGGGATGGGTGGACGGATGGCCGGGATGCGACAAGGGACGCGCAGGGGACGGTATGCCGCCCTGCTGACGGCGGCGGTGGCGGCCTCGCTGGCCGCCGCGGGCTGCACGGCGGGGCCGGGCGCGAAGGAGGACGGGCGGGCGCCGGAACCGGAGCGCTCGCACAGCGCCGCCCCCGCCCCGGGACCGGTGCTCGCCGTGAAGGTCGACAACGTGCGCGCGGCCCGCCCGCAGACGGGTCTGGAGGACGCGGACGTCGTGTACGCCGAGCCCGTGGAGGCGGGACTGAGCCGGCTGATGGCGGTCTACGCCACCGAGCTGCCCGAGTCGGTGGGGCCGGTGCGCAGCGCCCGCGAGTCCGACCTGGAGCTGCTCGGCCAGTTCGACCGGCCGGTACTGGCGTTCTCCGGCGCGCAGAGCAAGCTGCTGCCGCTCATCGACCGGGCCCCGCTGCGTGCGGAGCCGCCCGGCGAGGACTCCGACGCCTACGTCCGCGCCGGGGACCGGCAGGCCCCGCACAACCTCTATCTGCGGCCGGGCAGGCTGCTCCAGGAGCCTTCCGGGCCCGCGGCCCTCACCACCGGGTTCACCTACGGCAAGGCTCCCGCGGGCGGCAAGGCGGAGTCCTCGCGCACGGTGCGCTACCCCTCGGCGAGCTTCGCCTTCACCTGGTCCGACAGCCGGGACCGGTGGCTGGTCTCCATGGACGGCAGCCCGGCCCGCACGGCCGACGGCGGGCGGCTGGCCCCGGCCACGGTCGTCGTGCAGCACGTGAAGGTGCGCGAGTCGGACTTCCGCGACTTCCGGGGCAGCAACTCGCCCTACGTCGAGTCGGTGGGCTCGGGACAGGCGGAGGTGCTGCGCGACGGGCGCACGTACGACGCGACCTGGAAGCGCGGGGCGGCCGCCGACGGCACCGCCTTCACCACCGGGGACGGCGAGCCGCTGAACTTCGCCGAGGGCCAGGTGTGGGTCGTCTTCGCCGGGCACTCCTGACGGAGGGGGAACCCCCGGTCAGCCCGGTGCCACCGTAGGCTGGGCCGGGTTGCGGAGCCCCTCCGCGGCGTCCGCGACCCGGCGGATCAGGTCGATGAACACCGCCTGCTCGTCGGCGGCGAGCGGGGCCAGGAACACCTGGTTCATCCGGGCGATGCGCACGCCCAGCCTGCGGTGCACGCGCAGCCCCTCGTCGGTGAGCCGGAGCAGGGACCGGCGGCCGTCCTGCGGGTCGCGGACCTTGTCGAGCAGCCCGCGGCGGCCGAGCCGGCTGACCACCTCCGCGATGGTGGACCGGTCCAGGCCCACCCGCTCCCCCACGGTGCGCTGGTCGAGCCCCGGCTCGGCGACCAGGGCGTTGAGGACGGCGTACTGCGGCGAGGTGGTCTCCTCGGAGACCATCGTGTTCCACAGCAGGTAGTGCGCCTGCTGCAGCCGCCGGGCCAGGTGGCCGGGGTGGGTGGCCAGATCGACCGCTGCCATGTGCACTCCCCGTGGTCATTTTCGTAGGTGCACTGACGATACATGGCACCGCGTACCAACATCCGGGAACGCCTCATCCGATCCGCCTCGGATCCACCCCGGCTCTGCCTCGACTTTGCGGGTCTTGACGCCCCGGCCGTCCGGTGGCAGCGTGTGGGCAATCTCGCTGAAATACTCAGTGCCCTGACTATCTGCTCCCGGGGCACGCGGAAGAGATGGGGCTCCTCGGATGGACAAGGTGGTGGCCACGGCCGGTGCGGCGGTGGCCGACGTGGCCGACGGCGCGTCGCTCGCGGTGGGCGGCTTCGGGCTGAGCGGTGTGCCGAACGTGCTGATCCAGGCGCTGTACGAGCGCGGGACCGGCGGGCTGTCGGTGGTCTCCAACAACTGCGGGGCGATGGAGTCGGGGCTGGCCGTCCTGCTGGCCGCCGGGCGCATCGCCCGGGTGACCGGGTCCTACATCGGCGCGAACAAGGAGTTCGCGCGCCAGTACCTCGGCGGGGAGCTGGAGGTGGAGATGATCCCCCAGGGCACCCTGGCCGAGCGGCTGCGGGCCGGCGGCGCGGGAATACCCGCCTTCTACACGCCCGCCGGGGTCGGCACCCAGGTCGCCGACGGCGGGCTGCCGTGGCGGTACGACGGGTCGGGCGGGGTCGCGCTGGCCTCGCCGCCGAAGGAGGTCCGCGAGTTCGACGGCACGGAGTACGTCCTGGAGCGCGGCATCCGCACCGACTTCGCGCTGGTCCGCGCGGCGAAGGGCGACCGGCACGGCAACCTGGTCTTCGCCAAGTCCTCCCGGAACTTCAACCCGCTGGCCGCGACGGCCGGACGGGTGACGATCGCCGAGGTGGAGGAGCTGGTCGAGCCGGGCGGGATCGACCCGGACGCGGTGCACCTGCCGGGGATCTTCGTCCAGCGGGTGGTGGCGCTCACCCCGGAGCAGGCCACCGACAAGAAGATCGAGCGGCGGACGGTGAGTTCCTGATGGCGTGGACGCGTGAGCAGATGGCCGCACGGGCGGCGCTGGAGCTGGCGGACGGCCAGTACGTCAACCTCGGCATCGGCCTGCCCACCCTGATCCCGAACCACCTCCCCGAGGGCGTCGAGGTCACCCTGGAGTCGGAGAACGGCATCCTGGGCACCGGCCGGTACCCCACCGAGGCCGAGGTGGATCCCGACCTGATCAACGCGGGCAAGGAGACGGTCACGGTCCGCCCGGGCGCCGCCTTCTTCGACTCGGCCCTGTCCTTCGGCATGATCCGGGGCGGGCACATCGACGTCGCGGTGCTCGGCGCGATGCAGGTCTCCGCGCGCGGCGACCTGGCCAACTGGGCCGTCCCCGGAAAGATGATCACCGGCATCGGCGGCGCGATGGACCTCGTCCACGGCGCCCGCACGGTCATCGTGGTCATGACGCACACCGCCAAGGACGGCTCCCCCAAGATCGTCGAGGAGTGCGCGCTGCCGCTCACCGGCAAGGCGTGTGTGAACCGCGTCATCACCGACCTCGGCGTCCTAGACGTCACCGCCGACGGCCTGGTCCTGGTGGAGACCGCCCCGGGCGTGGGCGTCGAGGAGGTCGTCGCCAGGACCGACGCCAAGCTCGTCGTCGCGGAGAGCACGGAGGGACCGAAGTGAGGGACGTCTACATCGTCGACGCGGTGCGCACCCCGTTCGGCAAGTACAACGGGGGCCTGGCGGGCGTACGGTCGGACGACCTGGCCGCGCACGCGATCCGGGAACTCCTCGGCCGGACCCCCGGCCTGGACCCGTCCCGGATCGACGACGTGTACTTCGGCAACGCCAACGGCGCCGGTGAGGAGAACCGCAACGTCGCCCGGATGGCCGCGCTCCTGGCCGGCCTGCCCACCACCGTCCCCGGCGTCACGGTGAACCGGCTGTGCGCGTCCGGTCTCGAAGCGGTGATCCAGGCCGCCCGTGCCATCGCGGTCGGCGACGCGTCGGTCGCGCTCGCGGGCGGCGTGGAGTCGATGACCCGGGCGCCGTACGTGCTGCCCAAGCCGGACCGGCCCTTCCCCGCCGGGCACACCGAGATGTACTCGACCACCCTGGGCTGGCGCATGGTCAACCCGGCGATGGACCCGCGGTGGACGATCCCGCTCGGCGAGTCGGCGGAGCTGATCGCGGACAAGCACGGGATCACCCGCGAGCAGCAGGACGCGTACGCCCTCGCCTCCCACCACAAGGCCGCCCGCGCCCGGGCCGACGGCCTGTTCGACGCCGAGCTGGCGCCCGTGCCGGTGCCGCGCCGCAAGGGCGACCCGGTGGACTTCGCCGCCGACGAATGCGTACGCCCGGACGCGTCCCTGGAGGCGATGGCCAAGCTCAAGCCGTCCTTCCGGAAGACCGACGGCACGGTGACCGCCGGGAACGCCTCCCCGCTCAACGACGGTGCCGCCGCGCTGCTCCTGGCCGACGAGGAGGGCCTGCGGGCCACCGGGCGCGAGCCGCTCGCCCGGGTCTCGGCCACCGGGGTCTCGGCGACCGACCCGCAGTACTTCGGCCTCGCGCCCGTCGAGGCCGTGAACCGGGCGCTCGCCAGGGCCGGACGGACCTTCGCCGACCTGGACGTGCTCGAACTCAACGAGGCCTTCGCCGCCCAGGTGCTGGGCTGCGTCGCCGAGTGGCCCGAGTTCGACCCCGCGGTCCTCAACCCGCAAGGCGGCGCCATCGCCCTCGGCCACCCGCTCGGCGCCTCCGGCGCCCGACTCGCCGGCACCGTCGCCCACCAGCTCGCCCGCAAGGGGAGCGGCACCGGCATCGCCACCCTCTGCATCGGCGTCGGCCAGGGCCTCGCCCTGGTCCTCGACCGCTAGTCACCCCCGGGACCCCCTATGACTCTCACCCAGCACGACATCGACGCGGAGATCGCGGCCCAGCACGCCGCCTACGAGAAGCGGGTCGCCGACGGCGCGCCCGTCGAGCACCACCCGCGCCGCGACTACGCCCCGTACCGCTCCTCGGTGCTGCGCCACCCGAAGCAGCCGCCGATCGCCATCGACGTCACCAAGGACCCGGAGCTGGTGGAGCTGGCCTCGCCCGCCTTCGGGGAGCGGGACATCACCGACATCGACAACGACCTGACCCGGCAGCACACCGGTGAGCCGGTCGGCGAGCGCATCACCGTCTCCGGCCGCCTCCTGGACCGCGACGGGAAACCGGTCCGCGGGCAGCTCGTGGAGATCTGGCAGGCCAACTCGGCCGGGCGCTACGCGCACCAGCGCGAGCAGCACGACGCACCGCTGGACCCGAACTTCACCGGCGTCGGCCGCACCCTCTCCGACGACGACGGCTGCTACCGCTTCACCACGGTGCAGCCCGGCCCCTACCCGTGGCGCAACCACGTCAACGCCTGGCGCCCGGCGCACATCCACTTCTCCGTGTTCGGCTCGGCGTTCACCCAGCGCCTGGTCACGCAGATGTACTTCCCGAACGACCCGCTGTTCCCGTACGACCCGATCCTGCAGTCGGTGACGGACGACGCCGCGCGGCAGCGGCTGATCGCGACCTACGACCACAGCCTGTCCGTGCCGGAGTTCTCGCTCGGCTACCACTGGGACATCGTGCTCGACGGCCCGAACGCCACCTGGATCGAAGAAGGACGCTGACCCGCCATGACGAAGATCGACACCAGCCGCCCGGAGCAGGTGCTGCCCACCCCGTCGCACACGGTCGGCCCCTTCTACGGGTACGCCCTGCCCTTCCGCGGCGGCGAGGACATCGCGCCCGCCGGGCACCCCGACACGGTCACCGTGCACGGGTACGTGTACGACGGCGAGGGAAACCCGCTGCCCGACGCCCTCCTGGAGCTGTGGGGCCCGGACAGCGAGGGCAACGTCCCCACCGTCGACGGGTCGATGCGGCGCGATCCCGCCTCCGGCGGCTTCCTGGGCCGCAACGGCGTGGAGTTCACCGGCTTCGGGCGCATTCAGACCGACGCGAACGGCCACTGGTACGCGCGGACGCTGCGGCCGGGCGCGCGTGGGCGCGGTGCGCCGTACATCAGCGTGTGCGTGTTCGCGCGCGGGCTGCTGGTGCACCTGTTCACCCGGATCTATCTGCCGGGCGACGCGACGGTGCCGGACGCCGACCCGCTGCTGTCCCGGGTGCCCGCCGGACGCCGCGACACGCTGATCGCCGCGGACGAGGGCCAGGGGACGTACCGTTTCGACATCCGCCTTCAGGGCGAGGGCGAGACGGTCTTCCTGGAGTTTCAGTGACATCACCCGCCGACCCCGCCGATTGCGGCACCGGCCTGCTCGCCCCCGGGTGGACGGGCGCGCCGGCCGCCGCCGCGACCGGTGACCGCGCGTACCTGCGGGCCCTGCTCGACGCGGAGGCGGCGCTGACCCGCGCCCAGGCCGTGCTGGGGCTCGCCCCGGCCGAGGCGGCGGACGCGGTGGGCGCGGCCGCGGCCGACCCCGGCGCCTTCGACGCGCGCTCCCTGGCCGAGCGCGCCCGGGGCGGCGGGAACCCGGTCATCCCCCTGGTGGCCGATCTGACGAAGGCGGTCGGCGAGCCGTACGGGCCGTACGTGCACCGGGGTGCGACCAGCCAGGACATCCTGGACACGGCGACGATGCTGGTCGCCGCCCGCGCCCTGGACCTGCTGCTGCCCGATCTCGCCCGCACGGAACGGGCGCTGGCCCGGCTGGCCGCCGCGCACCGGGACACGCCGATGCCGGGCCGGACCCTCACCCAGCACGCCGTGCCGACCGTCTTCGGGCTCAAGGCGGCCGGATGGCGCGCGCTGGTGCTGGACGCGCGGGACCGGATCACGGCGGTGCGGGACGCGCTGCCCGCCCAGCTCGGCGGCGCGGCGGGCACCCTGGCCGCCTTCGAGGCGTACGGTGCGACGGACCCGGCCGCGCTGCCCGCCGCCTACGCCCGCGAACTGGGGCTGCGGGCGCCCGTACTGCCGTGGCACACGCTGCGCACTCCGATCGCCGACCTGGCCGGGGCCCTCGCCCTCACCGCCGGGGCGCTCGGGAAGTTCGCCGTGGACGTGCTGACGCTGTCGCGCACCGAGATCGGCGAGGTCGCCGAGGGCAGCGGGGGCGGTTCCTCGGCGATGCCGCACAAGGCCAACCCGGTGCGGTCCACGCTGATCGCGGCCGCCGCCCGGCGCGCACCGCAGCTCGCGGCCACGCTGTACGGCTCACTGGCCGCCGAGGACGAGCGGCCGGCCGGGGCCTGGCACGCCGAGTGGGAGCCGCTGCGGGACCTGCTGCGGCTGGCCGGCGGCGCCGCCCGCGATGCCGCCGAGCTGGCCGAGGGGCTGCGGGTGCGCCCGGACGTGATGCGGGCGCACCTCGGGCTCACCCACGGGCTGATCGTCTCGGAGCGGCTCTCGGCCGAACTGGCGCCGGTGCTCGGGCGGGCCCGCGCCAAGGAACTGCTCACCGAACTGGCGGCACGCGCCTACGCCGAGGACCGGGACCTGGGTGAACTCCTGGCCGAGGTACCGGAGTTGCGGGACCTCGACCTGGCCGGCCCGAGCGACCCCGCTCGCTGCACGGGCGCCGCCGCCACCCTCACCGACCGTGCTCTGGAGCGACGTTGACGACCATGCTCAACCACCTGTCCGAAGGCCCCGCCTCCGCTCCCCCGCTGCTGCTGGGCCCCTCGCTGGGCACCTCGTACGCGCTGTGGGACGCGGTGGCGCCCGAACTGTCCGTCCGGCACCGGGTGATCCGCTGGGACCTGCCCGGGCACGGTGGTTCGCGGGCCGACCTGATCGGGCCCGGCGCCACCGTCGGGGACCTGGCCGATCTGGTGCTGGCGCTCGCCGACTCGCTCGGGCTGGAGCGGTTCGCCTGCGCCGGGGTGTCCCTGGGCGGCGCGGTGGGCCTGCATCTGGCCGTGCACCACCCGGAGCGCGTCTCGTCCCTGGCGGTCGTCTGCTCGTCGGCGCACTTCAACGGCGCGAAGCCGTGGGAGGAGCGGGCCGCGCGGGTGCGCGCGGAAGGGCTGGCACGGCTCGCGGACGGTGCGGAGGCGCGGTGGTTCACGCCGGGGTTCACCGTGCCGCGGCTGGTCCGGGACCACCGGGAGGCCGATCCCGGTGCGTACGCGGCCTGTTGCGACGCGCTGGCCGGCTTCGACCTGCGGGAGCGGGTCGGTGAGATCTCCGCGCCGACCCTGCTGGTCGCGGGGCGCGAGGACCCGGCCACACCGCCCGCGCACCTGCGGGAGATCGCCGACGCGGTGCCGGGCTCGACGCTGACGGAGATCCCGGGTGCCTCGCACCTGGCGCCGGCCGAGCGTCCGGAGGCGGTGCTGACTGCGCTGCGGGCCCACTTCGACGGCGGGGCCCGGCGGGGCATGGCGGTGCGGCGCGAGGTGCTGGGCGACGCGCACGTGGACCGGGCGCAGGCGCGGCAGTCGCCGTTCACCGCCCGTTTCCAGGACTTCATCTCGCGCTACGCGTGGGGCGAGATCTGGACCGACGAGACGCTCTCGCGCCGCGAGCGCAGCATGGTCACACTGACGGCGCTGGTCGCGCACGGCCACTACGAGGAGCTGGCCATGCATGTGCGGGCGGCGCGCCGCAACGGACTGACGCCGGACGAGATCGGCGCGGTACTGCTCCAGACCGCGGTGTACTGCGGGGTCCCGGCCGCGAACTCGGCGTTCGCGACGGCCCAGCGGGTGCTGGCCGAGGAGGCGGAGGGCACCGCGGGGTGAATCCCCTCGGGGCGCCCTGACGCACCTCAGCCCGCCCGGCCCACCACCGCCAGGGCCTCGCGGGCGCGGATGGCGAGGCCGTCGGCGCCGCAGGACTCGGCCAGCGCCAGTCCCCGGTTCAGCTCGGCCGCCGAGCGGGCCGCGAGGCCGTACTCCACGCGGGCGGCGGCGTGCTCGTACTGGCAGGGCGAGGCCTCCAGATAGGTGACGGCCTGGGCGGCGAGCCGGACCGCGCGCTGGCCGGTCTCCAGTGCGGCGGCGCAGCGCAGGGCCTCTCCTATCGCGGTGTCCGTGCCGAAGCGCTCGGCCTGGCGGCGGGCGTCGGTGGCCAGTCGGGCGGCGCGGCCGGGGTCCTCGCCGGCCAGCGCCCGGGCCAGTTCGGTCGCCCAGGGGACGACCACCGGGTTGTGCCGGCCGCGGGCGGCGGCGGCCTTCTCGGCGGCCTCCAGTTCGTTGACGCCCTCCTTGGTGCGGCCGGTGGCGAGGAGCAGGCGGGCGCGCACCGGGCGGGGGTCGGGCAGCACGATCGTCGACGGGTACGGCGGCGCGAAGCCGTACTGGTCGGCGACGGTCCTGGCCTCCTCGACATGGCCGCGGGCGAGCAGGGTGTCGATCAGGTTGCAGGTCGCCGACCAGTACAGCGGCAGTCCGCGGCCGACGCGTTCGGCGATGCGCAGGGACTCGCGCAGCGACTGCTCGGCCTCCCTGAGGCGGCCCCTCCTACGGTGGCCGAGGCCGACGTAGGCGTGCGCGAGGGAGAGGTGGCCGCCGCTCCAGCCGGCGCTCTCGTAGGCGCGCAGGGCCTCGGTGAACAGTGCCTCGGCGCGGTCCAGCCGATCGGCGTAGGCGTAGGAGCTGGCCAGCATCATCGGCAGTTCCAGGCCCCACTCGGTGTCGGTCCAGCCGAGTCCGGGTGCCAGGCGGCCGTTGACGAGGGCGCGGTCGCACAGTTCGACGACCTCCTCGGCGCTCTCGCCGTGGGTCATGGCGTCGAAGCCGCGCAGGATGAGCAGGGCGCGCTCGGCGTTGTCGCGGCCGGTGCAGGTGGCGGCCAGTTCGGCCAGGCGGGCAGAGCGGTGCGGCGAGGAGGTCTCGCCCGCGTGGATGCCCTCCCACATGTACTGGGCCGCCTGGAGCCGCAGGCGCGCGGAGGGGTCGGGGTTGCGGGCGGCCTCCGCCTCGACGGTGCGGACGGCCTCCTCCAGCTGGTCGTTGTGGAGCAGGGCCTGGGAGAGCCGGAAGACGGCGTCCACCCGCTGCTCGCCCTCCAGGCCGGGCATGGCGAGCGCGGTGCGCAGATGTCCGATGGTGGTGGCGGGCGCGGTGAGGAGGGTGGCGCAGCCCAGTTCGAACAGCACGCGGGCGTGGGACTCGGGCAACGGCGGTTCCTGCAGTGCCCGTTCGAGGCAGCGCCGGGCCGCGTCGGGGGCTCCGACGGCGAGGTGCTCGCGGGCGGCCTCGCGCAGCTGGGCCACGACTTCCTGGTCGTCGTCGGGGTGCACCTTGAGCAGATGGCGGGAGGCCGCCGCCGCACCGAGCCCGGAGTCGGCGACCAGCTGGGCCGCTATGCCGTGCATCGCCGTGCGCAGCGCGTCGGGGATGGAGTTGTAGACGGCGGTGGCGATCAGCGGATGGACGAACTCCAGGTCGCCCGTGGCCGGTTGGCCGGCGCCGGCGTCCGGTACGGACAGGATCCGGGCGCCCCGGAGCAGCTCGGCGCAGCGGGCGGCGTCGGCGCGGTCCAGGGTGGCGAGCCTGGCCACCATGTCGACGGTGATGCCGCCGCCGAGGATGGCCGCGGCCCAGGCGAACCGGGTGGAGTCGACGCCCAGTTGCTCCAGGCGGGCGACGAGACCGCCGCCGCGGGCGGAGCGGTTCAGGGCGCGCAGTTCGGCGGCCTCCGCCTCGACGGGTTGCAATTCGCTGTCCTGGACCTTCGCGAGGAGTTCGACGGTCTCGTAGGGGTTGCCGCCGGTGACGGCCCACACCTCGCGGCAGAACGCGGCCTCGGCGTGTGCGCCCAGCGTGTCGCGGGTGAGTCCGGCCGTCGCCTCGGGGGTGAGGGCGTTCAGCGGGGCGAGAGGCCGGCCGACGGCGGTGGCCGCGTCCAGGTGACGGGCGCTGTCGCCGCTGACGTCGCCGGGGCGGCGGGCGATGACGACCAGGACGGAGGTCTCGTCGAGCCGTTCGGCGAGCGCGGCGAGCCAGCGCAGGGTCTCCTGGTCGGCCCAGTGGGCGTCGTCGATCAGCAGCACCAGCGGCCACTCCCGGCGGGCGAGCCGGCGTACGGCGGCGACCAGGCCGTCGCACACGCCTTGCGGGTCGGCCTGCCGCTCACCGGGGTCCGCTATGCCGAGGGCGGGACCCGCGATGTCGTACCAGTCGCCGAGGTACTCGCGGGCCTCCTCGGGCAGCATGGACACCAGGGCGGGCTGGAGCAGTTGGCGCACCACGTTGAAGGGGACGGACCTGAGGGTCTCGCCGCCGCGTGCCGACCAGACGGTGCAGCCCCTCGCCTCGGCGATCCGGCGGGTCTCGGCGAGCAGCGCCGTCTTGCCGACCCCGGCCTCGCCGCGGGCCTCCAGCAGGGTGCCGGGGGACGAGCGGTCCGCGCACAGGGTGTCCACCGCGCGTGTGATGGTGGCGACTTCCTCGTCGCGCTCCCAGAGGGAGGCCGGGACGGCGCCCGCCCGCCGTACCTCCGTCATCCCGCTACCTCCCCGAGTCGCCCGAATGACGTACAGAGCCTGAGCCTAGCCCTCCGATCGCGCAAGTGGTGGGCGCTCCGCCGACCAGTTGCCGTGACGGGTGACATGCGGTAAAGCGTGAACGACGGACCGGGCCCGTCATCAGCGGCGGTGCGGCCGGGAGCCCGTCAACCTCGCGCGGCGCGGGGCGCCGGGCCCTCCGGAGGACGGGGTGCGGCCGGGGTACGGCCGGGCCTCTCATCCGGCTTTCACCGACGCCTCATACGGTGGGCACATGACGCAGGCGACTCCTCCCGGGTGGTACCCGGACCCCGGACAGAAGAATGACGGTCCCGCCACCGAACGCTGGTGGGACGGCACGGCGTGGACCGACCGGGTGCGCCCCGCGGAGGCGGCCGCCGCCTGGGCTCCCCCCGCGCAGCCGCCGGGGCAACCGCCGGTCCAGCCACCGGTGCAGGACACCGCGGCCGGGCCCTACCCCGTGCACCCGGGCTATCCGGGCATACCCGTCCAGCCCCCGTCCGCGCGACGGCGGCGGCTGCGTACCGGCATAGCCGTGGCGGCGGCCGTGGCGGTGCTGGCCGGCATCGGGGTCGGCGTGTACGCGCTGACCGACGACGGCTCGGGCGGCAACGACGCGGGCGGCGCGCAGCAGGACCGGCGCGCTCCGGGCGACCGGAACGACCCCTTCGGCGACTCGGGCGGCGGTGAGGGCGGCGAGGACGGCCGGTCGCCCGCGCCGGACTCGCCGGACCGGTCGGAGCCGCCCACGGTGGACAGCGGCTCGGTGACGGACGCGTTCAGCGGGATCAGCCTGCCCATACCGGACGGCTGGTCGGGACAGGAGTTGCAGGTCGGTGCGCAGGTGACGTCGGAGGACGCCTACAAGTGCCCCGGCGACACCTCCAAGTCCTGCACGAAGGGCGGCGCCTACTCGGCCCCCGCCGTGCTCCTGAAGACCGAGGGCGACACCGCGGAGGAGGTCGCCAAGGCCGACATCGAGGCGAACGCCGAGGAATCCTACGGCGGCGAGTCCTACGGCGGGATCACCTCGCACGAGGAGCTGGCCTCCAAGGCGGTCACGGTCGCCGGGCAGAAGGGCTACCTGGTCCGCTGGAAGGCGGTCACCGCCAAGGGCTCCGACGGCTTCGTCGAGTCGCTGGCGTTCCCCTCGCCCGCCGACCCCGAGCGGATCGTCGTCGTCCGCTTCGGTGTCGACACCGACCAGAAGCAGACGGTCATCGACGAGATCACCAAGGGCATCGAGGTGGACACCTCGGGCGGCGGCGGGGGCAACGGCCAGGACGTCTGACCGGCCCGGCGGCGCCCGCGGAGGTACCGCCGGCGTACCGCGGAAAACCGCCGGCCGGGCGGGGCGCCCTTCCGCTCAGAGGGTGCCCCGCCCGGCCGGGGGTGCGCGCCGCCCCCGTCCCCACGGTGCGGCGCGGGCAGGCCACCGTCCAGTCATCCCGTGGACGGCGGCCTGAGTCTCAGGGGAGGCCGAGCGCCGGCAGCACGACGGCCTCCACGAACCGGACGAGGTAGGCCGCGTCCGCCTGCTTGCCCTCCAGGACGGGCCGCATCCGCAGCATGCCGAAGAGCTGGGCCGGCACGTACTCCAGCGCCGGGTGGCCGGCCGGCACCTCTCCCCGGGCCACACCGCGCGCGAGGATCGCCCGCAGCGCGGCGATCTCCGGCTCGACGAGCGCCTCGCGCAGCGCGCACTTGAGCTCCGGATCCTCCATGACCGCGTGGCCGAGCGCCTGGAGCAGCCCGGTGTCCTTGCCCGCCCCCTCGCCCGCGGCCGCGGCCGCCTGGCGGAGGTCCTCGGCGAGCGAACCGGTGTCGATGTCGGTGAAGCGCACCCGGCGGTTGGAGCGCAGGGCGGCGGCCACGAACTGGGGCTTGGTCTTCCACTGCCGGTAGAGCGTGGACTTGCTGCACCGGGTGCTGGCGGCGATGCCCTCCATGGTGACGGCGTCGTAACCGCAGGCGCGGAGCTGGTCGAGCACGGCGTCGAAGAACTCCTGCTCACGCTCCGGCGTGAGCTTGGAGCGGCGCGAGGTGCCGACCGCTTCCGGTCGGTCCGCGTCCTGCGACGTCATCGGCCCCGCTCCTTCCCGTTTCCGGTGTGTCCTATGTCTATCGATACGCCAGTGTACCGGTACACCACCGTATCGGTACACTGGCGTATCGGAACGAGGTCGTATCGATGAGAACCGTCACACGCCCCGTACCCGACGAGCCGCACGCACCACCGTCAGCGAAGGGGCCGGGGGATGAATGCCCGCAGTGAGCCTGCAGAAGCGGGGCCGGACGCGCCCGCGCGCCCACCGCTCGTCCGTGAGCTCCTGCTCGTGGCCGGGCTCTTCCTCGTCTACAAGTTCGGCCGCCGGCTGGCGACGGGAGACACCGCCGAGGCGTTCCGCAACGCCCACCACGTGTGGGACTGGGAACGGGCGCTGCGGCTGCCCGACGAGGGCGCCGTCCAGTCCCTGCTGCTGCACGGCGACACGCTGATACACGTCGCGAACACGTACTACGCCGCCGTCCACTTCCCGGCCACCGTGGCCTTCCTGGTCTGGCTCTACCTGCGACGGCCCGCGCACTATCTCTGGGCCCGCCGGGTGCTGGCCGCCGTGACCGGCGCCGCGCTGGTGCTGCACCTCCTCTTTCCGCTCGCCCCGCCGCGCATGCTGGCCGCCACCGGCCTGATCGACACGGCCCGGCTCTACGGGCCCTCGGTGTACGGGCCACCGCGCACCGACACCTTGTCGAACCAGTTCGCGGCGATGCCCTCGCTGCACTTCGGCTGGGCCCTGATGCTGGCGATCGGTCTGATCGTCGCGACGCGGACCCGGTGGCGCGGGCTGTGGCTGCTGCATCCGCTGGTGACGCTGCTGGTCATCGTGGGCACCGCGAACCACTACTGGCTCGACGTGATCGTGGCCACGGCCCTGCTCGGCCTCGCGCTCGCCGTACTGCGGCTGCCCGAACGGCCCCGACGGCCCCGGTGCGCACTCCCGCACCGGCGGCCCGAGATCCGGCGCCGGACGTCTGCCGAGCGGCCCGAGCTGGTCGGGGCGGGCCGGTGAACGCCGCCCTGGTCGCGGTACTGCTGTCGCTCGTCTCCGCCTGCGCCTACGCCGCGGCGGCCGTCGCCCAGGAGCGGCTGGCCTCGCGTGCCTCCGGCGCCGGGCCGCTGCGGATGCTGGCCTCCGGCGCCTGGTGGTGGGCGGTCGCGCTCAACGCCTCGGCGGCACTGCTGCACGTGGTGGCGCTCAAGTACGGCCCCCTCACCGTGGTCCAGCCGCTCGGTGCGCTCACCCTGGTCGCGGCGGTGCCCCTGGGGGCGCGGCTGGCGGGCCGGCGGGTGAGCGCGATCGAGTGGCGGGGCACCGGGCTGACGCTGCTGGGCCTCGGCGCGCTGCTGCTCACCGCCTCGGGGCCCGCCCCGGACGACGTGCTGAGCGTGCCGGAGGCGCTGACGGTGTCCGGCGCGACGGCGGCGCTGATCGGCGTGCTGTCGTGGCCCGGCGCCCGGCCGGGACTGCGGCACGCGACGGCCTCCGGGATCGCGTCCGGCGTGGCCTCGGCACTCACCCAGACCGTCACGGTCGCCGTCACCGACCGGTCGGGCCCGCTGCTGAGCGTCCAGGTGATCGGCGTGGCCGTGCTGGTGGCCGCGTTCGCGACCGGCGGACTGCTGCTGTCCCAGACGGCGTACCGCGGGGGCCTCGGCGCCCCGCTGGCGGTGGTGACCCTGGCCAATCCGGTGGCCGCCGCGGTGATCGGGCTCTCCCTGCTCGGGGAACGGCTCCGGGGCGGCGCGGGCGGCGTGCTCCTCGCGCTGACCGGTGCGGCGCTGGCCGCCTGGGGAGTGCTCCAGCTGAGCCGGGCGGCCCCCGAGCGGCCGGAGCCGGCCGCACCGGGGCTCGCGGGCCCGGCGACGGAACCGAAGGGACCGGCACCGGCGGGACCCGGACTGGTGCCCCGCCAGCCGGGGCCGGGGCACCTCACGCGGCTCTAGCCTTGCCGCCGGTCCGGGCGCCGTCTCAGTCCGTGATGATCGCCGGGTCGCTGGTTCCCGGCCGGCCGTTCTCCACGTGCCCGGCGAAGCGGCGCAGGAAGGCCGGGTCGGTCTCGGAGGTGACCGTCACGTCGTACCAGCGCCGGCTGCGCGCCAGGCCGACGGTGTGGTGCACGGTGGCGCCGGGGCGGACGGTGACGGTCCGGGTCCGGCCGTCGTGGGCGTTCGCGATCCGGAGCCGGACCGTGCCGGTACCGGTGTGGGTGAGGGTCAGCCGGAGGTCTTCGCCGTGGTGCCGTGCGGTGACCTCGGGTCCGGCGGGCCCGGCGACCTCGTTGGCGCCCCGGAAGACCCGCAGGAATCCGGCCGGGCCGTGCACGGTCAGGTCGTAGGAGCCGCCGGAGTAGGCCGAGTTCCAGGTGTCCGCGATGTCCTTGCCGGCCTCGGTGGTGTAGGTCCAGGGGCCGTCGGTGCGGTTGCCGGAGGTGACGAGGAAGGCGGCTCCGGCCCGGGCCCCGGAGGCGAAGGCCAGGGTGAACTTCCCGGCCGCCGGGTCCGCGGCACCGTCCACGTACGGGGCGTAGCGCAGCGGGCGGGTGGGGCGTGTCCCGCGTTCCTGCCGGGGCATGCCGGGCTCCGCGGGCGGCGTCGGACGGTAGTCGGGGTGGCGTTCGCGGTCCGGCGGCTCGTAGGCGTCGGTGTCCGGCAGCCGGGCCGGGCGGCTGTCCGTGCGGGAGAAGTCGAAGGCGGAGGTCAGGTCGCCGCAGACGGCACGCCGCCAGGGTGAGATGTTCGGCTCGCGGACGCCGAAGCGGCGCTCCATGAAGCGGATGACCGAGGTGTGGTCGAAGGTCTCGGAGCAGACGAAGCCGCCCTTGCTCCAGGGCGAGACGACCAGCATGGGCACGCGCGGGCCCAGCCCGTAGAAGCCCTCGCGGTGGGAGGCGCTGCCCTCGAAGACGTCCAGGGAGACGTCGACGGTGGACCGGCCCTGTGCGGCGGACTTCGGCGGCAGCGGCGGCACCACGTGGTCGAAGAAGCCGTCGTTCTCGTCATACGTGATGAACAGGGCGGTCTTCGCCCACACCGCCGGGTTGGAGGTGAGCGCGTCCAGGACCTGGGAGATGTACCAGGCGCCGTAGTTCGACGGCCAGTTGGAGTGCTCGGAGAAGGCCTCCGGGGCGGCTATCCAGGAGATCTTCGGCAGCTTGCCCGCCTTGACGTCGGCGCGCAGCCGGTCGAAGTAGCCCTCGCCGCTCTTCGCGTCGGTGCCGGTGCGGGCCTTGTCGTACAGGGGGTCGCCGGGCTGCGCGTCGCGGTACTTGTTGAAGTACAGCAGGGAGTTGTCGCCGTAGTTGCCCCGGTAGGCGTCGTCGATCCAGCCCCAGTGGCCGGCCGCGTCGAGGCCGTCGCCGACGTCCTGGTAGATCTTCCAGGAGACCCCGGCCGCCTCCAGCCGCTCGGGGTACGTCGTCCAGTCGTAGCCGAGTTCGTCGTTGCCGAGGACCGGGCCGCCGCCCGCGCCGTCGTTGCCGGTGTGTCCCGACCACAGGTAGTAGCGGTTGGGGTCGGTGGAGCCGATGAAGGAGCAGTGGTAGGCGTCGCAGACGGTGAAGGTGTCGGCGAGCGCGTAGTGGAAGGGGATGTCCTCGCGGGTCAGGTACGCCATGGTGGTGGTGCCCTTGGCGGGCAGCCAGCGGTCGTACTTGGCGTTGTGGTAGGCGTCCTGGCCGTCGGACCAGCCGTGCGGCAGCCCTTCGAGGAACTGCATGCCGAGGTCGTCGGCCTCCGGGTGGAAGGGCAGCACCTCGGTGCCGTCGGCCTTGCGCTGGTGCCACACCGACCGGCCGTCGTCCAGCCGCGCCGGGTGCGGGTCGCCGAAGCCGCGGACCCCGCGCAGTCTGCCGAAGTAGTGGTCGAACGAACGGTTCTCCTGCATCAGGACGACGATGTGCTCGACGTCCTCGATCGACCCCGAGCGGTGGTTCGCCGGGAGCGCGGCAGCCCGGTCGATGCTCGCGGACAGGGCACTGAACGCCGTGGTGGCGCCCGCGAGTTGGAGGAATCTGCGCCGGTTCACTTCGGCCATGGGGGTGAGGGACCTCTCGCCTTGGGGGGTTCAGCCGGCCGGACGGTGCCGGGTGATGACGGAATGCGCGCGAAAGGAGTGTTCCAGGAGCAGCAAACGTCGGGGAAGGGTGCGGTGGCGCCGGTGTGAAAGTCACCGGTACGCGAGGTGTGCCGGGTCCGCCGCCCGGGGATGGTCGCGATCATGACAGGCATGGACACGGAAGCACCGGCGCCCCCGACCCGACGGCCCGTACGCCAGCTCCTCGCCGCCTCGGTGGGCAACGCGGTGGAGTGGTACGACTGGTACGCCTACACCTTCCTGGCGACCTACATCGCGGACCAGGTCTTCCCCAAGGGCGCGGACAACTCGCTGGTGCCGCTGCTGTCGACGTTCGCCGTCTTCGCGGTGGGCTTCTTCATGCGGCCCGTCGGCGGGCTGCTGATGGGCGCGATCGCGGACAGGCGGGGGCGGCGGGCCGCGCTGACCGTCACCATCCTGCTGATGGGCGGCAGCAGCCTGCTGGTCGGGCTGACCCCGACGTACGCGGCGGCCGGTGTGCTGGCCCCGGTGGTCCTGGTCCTGGCGCGGCTGCTCCAGGGGCTGTCGGTGGGCGGCGAGTTCGCGGCCTCGACGACCTTCCTGGTGGAGTCGGCGGGGCCGGGGCGGCGCGGCCTGTTCTCCAGCTTCCAGTACGTCTCGACCACCGCGGGGCAGCTGGTGGCATCCGGGATCGCCACGCTGCTGGTGGACACGCTGAGCGAGGACCGGATGAACGGCTGGGGGTGGCGGCTCCCCTTCGTGTTCGGCGCCGTCCTCAGCCTGGTCGGCTTCTGGATCCGGCAGGGCGCGCAGGAGACCCGCAGCACCGAGCAGCGACGGGCGCCGCGTCCGGCCCTCTTCGAGGCGCTGCGCCGTCATCCGCGCGAGTCCCTGCTGATCTGCGGCATCACGGCGGGCGGCACGATCGCGTACTACACGTGGACGTCGTACCTGCCGACGTACGCCGAACTCAACGCGGGTGTCGCCAAGTCGGACGCGCTGCTCGCGGGAACCATCTCGCTGGCCTTCTTCGGGCTGCTCCAGCCGATCGGCGGCCTGCTCTCCGACCGGTTCGGGCGCCGTCCCCCGCTGCTCTTCTTCGGCGTGGGCTTCGCGCTGCTGAGCGTGCCGCTGCTGCACTCCCTGCGCGACTCCTTCGCCGTGCTGCTGCTCGTGCAGTGCGCCGGGATGGTCCTGCTGACCGGCTTCACCTCCATCAGCGCCGCCGTCAACGCCGAGGTCTTCCCGCCCCGGGTGCGGGCGGCCGGGATCGGCTTCCCCTACTCGCTCACGGTGGCGCTGTTCGGCGGCACGGCACCGTACGTGGGCACGCTCTTCAAGGACCTGGGCCACCCCGGGATCTTCCCCTGGTACGTCGCCGTGCTGTGCCTGCTGTCGTCGCTGGTGTACCTGCGGCTGCCGGAGACGGCGCACAAGGAACTGCGGCGCTGACACCGGGCCTTCGCGCCGGACTCTCGCGCCGGAATCCCGGGCCTTCCCGCGGGGCTTCCGGCCGGGCTTCCGGCTCACCGGTGCCAGAGGCCGCGCCCCAGGGCCGCTTCCGTGCCGGTGAGGTAGACCGCGGCGGCCAGCCACTGGGCCGCGTACTGGTCGAGGTCGTCCCCGGCCGGGCGGCCGAAGGCGTCCCGGGGACGGCGGGCGGCCACCGTGCCGAGTGCGGCGAACAGGTCCGCACCGGTGGCGAACCCGCCGCGGCGCAGCGCGGCGGCGTGGGCGCCGCGGTCGCCGTCGCGCGCGGGCTCCGCGGCGGCGCGCCGTCCGCCCGTGACCGCCAGTTCGACCAGGTCGCGCACGCGCCGGAGCGGCGGGTCGAGCGGACCGGCGTCGGCGGCGGCGAGCGGGGCCGGTGCCGGACCGGGAGCCGCTGCCGGGAAGTGCGCGTCGCACAGCCGGTCGTAACCGAGGTCGGCGCGGTCCCGCCACTCCTGCGGGAATCGGAGGGTCGCCGCCCCGGCGCCGGGAACGGGCCCGACGGCCAGCGGGCGCAGGGTCGTGACCCGGTCGGGATCGACGCGCCCGAGCACCCGTACCCGCAGCCCCGGACACGCGCCCAGCCGACGGAGGTTGGCGGTGTGCGCGAGGGCGGGATGCCGGTGGGCCGGTGCCAGCCGGACGGTCGGCCCCGGACCGTCGCCGGTGCCGACCCGGGCCAGCACCGCCTCGCCGTCGGCGGCGACGATCTCCACGTCGCACCCGGTCAGCGGCGCGGCACTCCAGGCCCCGGTCCCGGTCCCGGCCCCGGCGACGGCCACGGGCTCGAATCCGGCCCAGGGGCGCCCGGCGGCGAACGTGGCCCGGACGCCGGGCTCCGCGAGCAGACGGCCGTCCGGAGCGACGACGGCCCCGGCGACGACCAGACCGCCCCGGGACAGCCGCTCGTGATCGCTCAGGAAGGACCGGACTGCGACGTGGGCGGTGCCGGCGCGGCGGGCTCGCTCCGGTCCCCCCGGTGCGACGTCGCGGAGGGTGTACCAGCGGCCGGCGTCGTCGACGAGATGGGTGAGGACACCGCCCAGGCCACCGGGGCCGACGACCGGTTCCCGGCAGACGCCGTAGAGGCGCAGGGGCCCGTCGGGGCGGTGGTTGTGGTGGACGGCGCCGATCAGCTCCGGGTCGGGATCGGCCGCCTTCAGCCGGTGGGTGACGAGGAGGAGTTCCCGCAGGGCGGCGGCCGACTCGGCGGGCCGCTGGACCCGGTGGGCACCCTGCGGGTCGCGCGCGTCGCGCAGGTGGCGTACGACGTCGAGGGCCGCGCCCTGCGCACGGTGCAGGCCGGCCAGGCGTGCGGTGTGCGCGGCCCGGAGCAACTCGGCCCGCGCCACCGCGCCCGCCGCGGTGACCCCGGCCGCCAGGACGGCCGCGGCCGCCGTCCAGAGGGCCTCGGCGGCGCGGACCTGCCCGGCGGAGGGCCCGCTCGCGGGAAGGACGACCGGTGCGGTGGGCGGCGCCGTCCCGGCCGGCGGGGCCGGGTCCGCGACCGGGGCGGCGCCCAGGGTCGCGGCGCGGTGCAGGCAGCGCGGGGCCAGGAGGCAGGTGCAACGGGCCTGGTCCGGTGAGGTGATCGTGCCGGACGCGCCGGGCTCCAGAGTGACCAGCGCGTCCTCGCCGCAGCGGATGCCGTACGTGCCGTCCTCGGCGGCGTCGACGGGGGTCGCGGCCAGCGACTCGACGGCCGCGTCGAGCCTGCCGCGCAAGCGGGTGGACAGGCCTTCCACCGTGGCGGCGAACACCTCCGGCGCGACCGGCGGCAGCGACGGGAGCGACGGGGCGGTGCCCGGGCGGGGACGGGTCATCGGGCGGCTCCACGGACCTGCGCGCCGACCCAGCGGGCGAGCGATAGCGGGCTGAGGGCGGCCACCGGCATTCCGGCGGCGACGAGTTGGCGGGTGACGGGCACGGAGTAGCGGGGCGTTCCCTCGCCGTCCAGCGCGGCGCAGCCCAGCAGCCGGACGCCGGAGGACACCAGGGCCCTGGCCTCGGCCAGCAGTCCCTCGACCGCGGCACCCTCCTCGAAGTCGCTGACGACCACCACCAGGGTCCGGTCGGGCACCTTCACCAGGGAGCGGGCGTGGGCGAGACCGGCCGCGATGTGTGTCCCGCCGCCGACCGCCACCTCGAGCAGCAGCGAGAGGGGGTCGTCGACCAGGCCGGTGAGGTCGGCGACCTGGGTGCTGAAGGTGAGGAAGTGGGTGGAGAGCATGGGTGCTCCGCCCAGGATCGCGGCGGTGAGCGCCGACCAGACGACCGAGGTCTCCATGGAGGCGGAGACGTCGACGACCAGGATCAGCCGCCAGTCGTTCTGCCGCGCGGTCCGGGTCCTGAACACCGGCTGCTCGGGAACGACTTCGACCTGCCCGTCCTCCCGGCGCCGGATGTGCGCGAGGTTGGCCCGCAGCGTGCGGGGCAGGTCGAGGGGGCCGCCGGGGCGGCGGGTGGGACGCGGGGTGGTCAGGCCCGTCAGGGTGGGGCGCAGGCGGGTGGCGAGTTCCTTGGTGAGTTCCTCGACCAGCCGCTTCACGAGCGGCCGCAGGCTCGCCACCCGCTGCTCGGGCATCCCCCTGGCCAGGGTCAGCACGGCGGACAGCAGTTCCACGGAGGGCCGTACGGAGGCCGGGTCGAGCAGCGGGATGGCGTCCATGCGGCCGTCGGCGACGGCACGTTCGAGGACTTCCTCCCGGATCTCCGCGCCGAACAGCGTCCGGAGGTCCTCGGCCCAGTGCCGGACGCTGGGAAAGCTCCGCGCTCCGCCGCCGGTCCGGTCGTCGTCGCCGTCCTTGGAGGTCCCGTTCGCGCCGGGTTCCGGTTCGCCCCCGTCCCCGCCCTCCTTCGTCTCCCCGCTCTCCTCGCCCGTCTCCTCGCCCTCCCGGTCGAAGAGTTCGTCGAGTGCCCTGGCGTACGGCCGCAGGGCGGCGGGAAGTCTCGCGGTGTCGCGGCCGAGCAGCAGCCGCCAGCGGTCCGCGGGCCCGAGCCGCGGGGCTCCGGCTCCGGGCGGGGCCTCGGCGGCGGGCTCCGTCCGCGGCGCGGGGGGCGGCGTGGCCCCGGTGTCCCTTGCGGCCGGGGCACTCACCAGGTCCGCCAGTCCCGCCTCCCGGAGCAGGGCGAAGCCCTCCCCGTCGGCCGCGGCCCACCGCCCGACCAGCTCGGCCGGCGCGGGGAGCCGCAGGTCGGGCCGGTCGGCCAGTCGGGCGGAGACGGCCGCGAGGACCCGGCTCCGTCCCTGCGGTGTGAGCGCCCGGAAGCCGCCGCGCAGGGCGTACAGCCGGTCGAGGAAGCCGCGGTCGCTCATGGTCTCCACCCGCTCGAACAGCGGGCCGAGGGCGGTGGACGCGGACTCGATCAGGAATCCGGCCGCGACCAGCACCCCGGTGAGCCGGCGTTCCAGCCGTCGCCGTCCGTCGGGCCCGGTCGCCGTGTCCACCCAGCCGGCGAGCCTCGTCCCGAGCACGTCCGAGCCGTCGAGGTCCAGCAGTACCCGGGCGGCCTGGGCGGCGCCCTGGAGGAGCGGGGAGCCGCCGCGGGAGAGCGCGTACAGCTCGCCGTCCAGCCGCAGGCCGAGCCGGTCCGCCGCGCTGCGCACGGCGAGGGTGACGACGGCGACGGCGTCCCGGGTCTCGTCGCTGCCCGCCAGCCCCGGCAGTACGCGGACGGCGGCGTCCAGCAGGAGAGCGGCGAGCCGGGCCGCCCGGGTCCGGACGCGCTCGGTGGTGCCGGGCAGATGTTGTCGGCGTATGGACTCCAACAGGTCCAGGGCTTCGATGAGTTCGGGCAGGCCGGCGGCGCCCGGCAGGACGCGCTCGGCCTCCGTGATGCCGTCGTGGAGCAGGTCCGTGAGGGCGCACCGGGCCGCGGCCCCCAGGAGGGCGACGACCCGGGCCGGGGTGACCCGGCCGGCCTCGGCCGCCCTGCGGTGGTTCTCCCGGAGGGTGCCGTCGGCCGCCTGGGCGGCGGTCACCCCGCGGACGCCGACGAGGTCGAGGCGGGCGGCGACCGACGGGGTCCACGCGGCCCGCCACCGGGTGGTGAGCGTGCCGCCCTCCCCGGCCGCGGTCACCTCGACGGGCCGCGCGTAGTCCACCCCGCATTCCCTCAGGCGCTGGAGCAGGATCTCGCGCCGGGCGTCGAGTGCGGAGCGCAGCGGCGTGAGCCGGAGGTCCCGGCCGCCCGGGTCGGCCGGGCCGGGCAGCCGCAGCGCGGCCAGTTCGGCCTCCACCCAGGGTCCGAGGCCGGAGCGGGGGGTGCCGGGCGCGAGGTGGCCGCGTCCCGTGCCGACCAGGACGGCCCCCAACTCCCGTTCGAGGGCCTGGCCCCGGCCGAGTACGGACGTCACCGCCTCCACCAGTTCCCGGCGCCCCGGTGCGGGCAGACCGCGCAGGGTGCCGAGGTCCCCGGCCAGCCGCAGGGCCTCGACGGCCTCACCGGTGCCCGCCGTGTCCCCGGACAAGCGGATCTCCCGGCACACTTCGGTGAGCAACCGGGCGGCGGCGGCCCGGACGCGGCCGGGGTCGCCACCCGCGTCGAGCACCGCCTGCCGCCAGCGCGGGGCGCGGATGCCGGCGGGGTACCCGGAGCCGGGGTCCAGCAGGGCGAAGGCGTACGGCACGAGGGACGTGACGACCGGGGAGCCCGGCCCCGCGTCCGGCGCGGTCTCCGCCACCTCCCCCGGGTCGCCCTCGTCGGACAGTCCGGGCACGTGGAAGGCGCCGATCACCGCCGCGACCCGGCGCTGTCCCCGGGCGGCGAGGACCCGCCGCATGTGTGCCTCGCGGGCGAGGTCACCGGCACCGAGCCCGGCGCGGGCCGCGGTGTCGTCGCGCAGCGCCCGCCCGAAGGCGAGGGCGGCGCGGCGCACGGCCTCGGGAGCGCTGCCCGGCGACAGTGCCTCGACGGTGCGGTCCCACAGCTCGTCGACGTCGACGCGGGTTCCGTCCGGCGGCCCGCGGAACCACGCCGGGTCCGCCAGCGGCAGATCGCAGCAGACCACCTCCGCGCCCCGGTCCCGCGCCCAGCGGATCGCCGCCAGTTCCGGCGAGAAGTCGGCGAGCGGGTAGAGGTGCAGCCGGCCGTCCTCGCGGGCACCGCTCAGGGCCACCGGCGCCACGGTCCGCGGATCGGCGAGGTAGGGCAGCCAGGGCTGGAAGTCGGCCGGCAGTTCCACGCAGACGACCTCGGCGTCCGCCGCGTCCAGCAACCGGGGGACGGCGACGGCCAGTGCGGGACTGTGGTGACGTATGCCGATCAGGTACGGCTGCGTGCGAGCCGTCGGCACCACCACCTCGGTGGCGGTCTCTTTGCGTGCGGTCATGGGTCCAGGTGCGTGGGCGTGCGGGAGGGGTGGACGGAAGGCGGAGGGGGCGGCCGCCCGACGGCCGTCCCCTCCACCCGGACGTCAGCGGCGGCGCTTGCGCGGCCGCGGCACCTCCAGTTCCTCCAGACGCGGCCCGTCCCCGTCCTGGACGCGCTGCCAGGCCTCGCGGTACAGCCCGGCGACGGGCCGGGTGGGCACGACGACCCCCAGGACGGGCGGCTCGCCCTCCAGCAGGTCGTACATCGGCAGCTTCCACCGCTCCAGGGGGAGGTGCGGGTTCGGCGGCTGGGTCCAGCCGCCGGGCAGGAACAGCGAGCGTCCGGCCTTGGCACGGCTGCCCTCGACCACGAGGTCGGTGGCGGCCAGTTCGGCGCGGGCCGCGCGCAGCCTGGCCGTTCCGCCGCGCTGCCCGCCCCAGCCGGTCCAGCGGGCGGTGTTGCGGTCGGTGGGGTCCGGCATGGCGAGCAGCATCAGGTAGAGGACGGCGGCGTCCTCGCCGATGCCGTACCGCTTGGCCGCCTCGCCGACCAGGTCGGGCACCGAGCGGGCGGGGTCCTGGGGCCACCACAGCCCGTCCGCGTCGCGCTCCCCGGCCATCGGGTGACCCGGGTCGGCGAGCAGTTCGGCGAACGGCCGGTCGTGGACCAGGCGCAGTGCGCTCTCCTGGGCGTTCGGCCGCTCGCCGGTGAACAGCGCCGCCAGGTGCGGGTCGTGACCGGCGGCGTCCAGCAGCGCGGGCCGGACGGCGGGGACCGGTTCCGACCGCCCGGTGCCCAGGACGACCGAGCCGTGCCGCTCGAAGCCGTCGCCCGTCTCGGCGGGGTCTCCGGCGGCCCGCCGGAACGCCTCCCAGTCGACGCCCCGCCGGTCGAGGGCGAGCAGCAGGCCGGGATGGGCCAGCCGTTCGCGCAGCGCGGTCAGGACGCCGGGCAGGGCGGCGCGCAGCGGGTCGCCGGACGGGAGCCGGTGGGCGAGCCAAGCGGCCAGGGCCACCGAGCCCTTGAGGACCGAGCCGTCGAAGCCGGGCGACTTCTCGGCGGTCTCCACGTAGTAGCCGCCGACACTCCAGGTCAGGTCCTTCGTCAGCCGGGGCTCGGTGGCCAGGTCCACGAAGCCCCGCAGGGCGTCGGCGGGCGCCCAGCCGACGGGCTCGACGGTGCGGACGGCGTCGTGCAGCACCTCTTCGGGCAGTGGGGTCCGCCGGCCGAAACGCTCGTTCCAGACCTCGGCCGCGCGGGCGGTGTCGGGGCCGTGCGTCCAGAACCGGGAGGGTTCGGTGGGCAGCAGTGCCGCCAGGACGGCCCGCAGGGCGCCGCTGTCGAGGGACCTCAGCTCCTCCTTGGACACGCGGGCGTCGGCGGACTTCACCCCGATGACCTTGAGGGTGGCGGAGGGCACGCTCGCACGCTTGTCGTCGGTCTGCGGCACCCCGGCGAGCACCAGCCGGGCCGTGGTCGGGGTGACGCCGGTGAGCCGGGCGAACTCCTCGGCGGCCTCGGGGCGCCAGGGCACGGGGCCGCGCTCGGCCAGTTCGGCGCGGAAGGCGGCGACCCAGCCGGGCGCCCGGGCCGACTCCGGCACGAACGGCTCCTCGGACACCGGGATGTAGGGGGCCGGTGTCTCGAAGCGGCCGGTCGGGTCGTGGTACAGCGCGCCGTAGTGCTTGCCCTTGATCTCGTAGTGCCCGTATTCGCGGACGAACTGGTACCAGTCGTCGGGGAAGACGAGGAACGCGCCGCCGTCCAGGTCGAGCACCGTCCCCCTCGTGTACCCGTGGGTGGCGCCCGGCCCGGCGAACGTGTCGGGGTCGAAGGCCAGGTGCACCCGGCGCCAGTGGCCGGGGTCCAACTCCGTCAGCCCCTGCGCGTCCAGTTCGCCGAGGAAGGCGTCCAGCGCCTCCCGGTGCTCCTCCACGGTGGCCTCCGAGGCCGCCCTGAGCGCCACCACGGCGGGCAGTTCGGGCAGGGCCACCGCGTTCAGGTGCTCCAACGGGCCCCTGCTGTCGAGCGACAGGTGCAGGATGCCCGCCGGGGCGGGCTCGGCCAGCCCCTTCATCGACCGGGCGAGGAGCTCCGGCAGCTCGAAGAGGTTGTGCTGGAAGTCGTAGTACCAGCGCTCGTCGCGTTCGGTCAGGCCGCCGCCGTTCAGCGCGGAGGCGAGCAGGCGGTCGCCCAGCGGGGGCCGCGGTTCCTCCGGGGTGACGCCCCGGACCGCCGAGTCCAGCCGGGCGAGCAGCCCGTCCAGGACGCGCTGCTGCTCGGCGGCGTAGCGTGCCACGCCGGTGATGCCCCGGAGCAGCGCCTCGTCGCCGACCTCCGGGAGGAGCGTGCGTACGGGCCCGAGCACCGCGTCCCGGTCCGCCGCCCCGTCCCCGGCCGGCTCGGCCAGGGCCGCCGCCAGCAGCGCCGCCGCGACGTCGTCGCCGACCCGGCGGAGCGCCGCGGAGCCCTGCGGGTCGCGGGGCTGGAGCAGGTGCCAGTAGCGCAGGGGCGGCAGCAGGGGGGTGCCCGCGGAGAAGGGGCCGGCTGTCTGATCACGCTTGAACTCGGCGAGCACCGCGTTGTCGGAGTCCCGCAGTTGGAGTTCGCTCGACCATCGCATCACGGTGACGGCCCGGTCGGTGCCGGGGAAGACCAGCACGTTCTCCGGGTTCCCGCCCACCCGCCACGGTACGACGACCGAGCGGCCGGCCAGGTCCTCTCCCTGCCGCGCGCCGTCGGGCCGGATGGTCACCCGCCAGCCGATCAGCCCGTCCACCGGGGCGCACACCGGGCCCGGTTCGGCGGACGGGACGGGCAGCAGCCACGTGGTGCCGAGGGTGCTGCCCTCCGGTGCGGCGCGCAGCCCCTGGGCGAACCAGTCCGGACCGCCGCGCTCGCCCAGCGTGTCGTCGGCCGGGTCGTAGGCGTGCCAGGTGCTGTTCTGCCGGCGGGACCAGTCGTCGATCCAGACCCAGTACGAGGTGCCGTCGCCGATCACCCGACGCCGCCACGGGACGTGGGTGTCCCCGGGCCGCAGCACGCGGTAGCCGCTGGTCCTGCCGCCCCCGGCGAACGGGAGGGAGGCGGGCGGCATGCGGTTCGTCCCGCCGCTGCCGTCCGCGTGGCAGGCGTAGGAGGAGGTGACGTCGCCGACGAGTTCCGTGGGCGGCGAGACGCCCGTGTCGGGGTGGTACCAGTAGCCGTACGAGGTGGACGTGGCGGAGACGTGCCAGGAGACGAGCAGTTGGCCGTCCACGTACCGGACGTCGGGGTGGTCCGCGTCGTCCGGCAGGCGCAGTTCGTGACTGAGGACCGTGCCCTGCGCGCCGAGTACCCGGGCGGACGTGCCGTCGAGGACGACGAGGTGCGGCCATGCCTCGGCCACGCGTGTCGCGCGGACCTCCTCCGGGGAGGCGGCGGAGCCGATCGCCTCGTCCCAGGCGGGCCAGCCCAGTTCGTCGACGATCCCGTTTCGCAGGGCGCGGGCGAGGACGGGCGCCATGCCGGTGCCCAGTGCGTCCCGCACCTCCTGCTCGGCGGTCGCCAAGATCTCGCCCGGCAGCCAGTTCAGCGTCTCGAACGGGCCGCTGTGGAGGGCGAAGTCGCCCAGTCCACTGGTGAGGTAGCCGCGGCTTACCCCGGCCACCCACTCGGCGAGCATCGGACGGCCGCCCGGCGACTCGGCGAGCCGGGTCACGGTGCGCTTGTCGATGCCCTCGCGCTCGTAGGTGGGGCAGCCGCTTTGGAAGACCTCCCGGAAGCGGGTGTCGGCCTCCAGGGCGAGGAGGTCGCGCCGCTCGTCACGGGCCGCCCACTCCTGGAGGTTGAGCCACGGGCGGTCCTCCGGGTCCCCGACCGGGATGTCCAGGGCGAGGAGCTGGTCGAGGAGGTTGACGTCGCCGACCGGGGGCGGCAACGTACCGCCCTCGTCGTTCAGTTCGGCGCGCAGGGCACCGGCCATGCGGTCGACGAGGGGGTACAGCCCGGACGGTGCGATGTGCCGCTCGTGGGTGCGGCACAGGGCGAGGAACCGGCGCGTCCAGCCGGCGGTGCCGTCGGGGGACCGGGCCTCGGCGGGCAGCGCGGCGTCGCACAGTCCCTCGGTGGCGCCGGTCTTCTCCAGCAGGTCGAGCCACTGTCCCAGCTCGTCGTGCTCCCACTCCGAGGGGAGCAGTCCGAGCAGGGTGCCGCGGGCGGCGGGTTCGCGCCGGGTCAGTTCCACCAGGGCGGCCCGGTGGGCCTTCCACCAGCCGGGCGGTGCCTTGCGGGTGCCGGGCAGCGGCAGCACCTCGCGCAGGTAGGCCATCTCCTCGGCGAGCGCGTTCTTGCCCGCGACGGTCTTCGCCAGCCTGCGCAGATCGCCCGCGCCGGGGCTCGACGGGGCCACGCCGTGTGCGGCGAGCCGGACGAAGAGTGCGCGCAGGTGCCGGAAGGCGGTGTCGGCCGGTACCCGGGAGGAGAGTCCCTTGGCGTAACTGGAGAGCACCTTGGTCGGCATGGCGTCGGCGAGGGCGAACTCCAGGAACACCGCGTCCATGCGGGCCTCGTCGAACGGCAGGGCGTGGGCCGTCTCGGCCTTGCGCGCGTTGACGAACATCTGCGAGGCGTACGCCTTCTCACCGGCGGCCAGGAACACCCGGCCGGCCTCCTCGTAGAAGGTGGGCAGGAAGTGCGGCACGGAACCCGCGAGGCGGGCTCCGATCGACTCGTAGGTGGCGCGGGCCCGCTTCGCCCGGGAGCGCACCGTCCTGGCGACCTTGTTCATCTCCTCGACCAGGGACATGGCGAGGTGGCCGTCGGTGGGGTGGCGGACCAGCACCCACTCGGGGAAGCCCATGGCCCGGTGCTGTCCGACGCCGACCTCGACCGGCTCGCCCACGGGCAGCAGTCCGAGGAACCCGCCGCCGTCCCCGCCCGCCGGGTCCGGCGCGGCGGGTTCCGTGCCGGACGGGTCGGCGGGCGTCAGGCGGACGACGATCCGGTCGTCCAGGCCCGGATGCCGGTAGGCCCGGGTGAACACGGGCACGGCGCGGTCGCCGCCCCCGGTGGTGCCCGGCGGCAGTACCGCACCGGCGCGCAGCAGCTCCTCCACCTCTGCCGCCGCCCCGTCCCGGGTCGTGCCGTCGCTCATGATCGTGTGCCTTTCGTGGGTGTGGTGCGTACCGCGGCCGTGGCGTTCACTCGGCGCCGTCCGTGGACACGGTGCGGCCGGCGTGCAGGGCGGCTGCCATGCGCATGCCCTCGGACCAGGCGACGGGGCCGACCTCGCGCAGCGGAAGACTCCGGTACGCGTCCTCGTGGCTCCAGGTCAGGGCGCCGGTCCAGGCCTTCTCCTCGGTGTAGGGGTCGCTCATGCCGACGGAGACGGTGACGATGCGTCCCGCGTCCCGGACGCGGTCGACGATGCGGCCCCCGGAGACCTGGTAGCCGAGGGACGTGGCACGGGCGGAGAGGTGGAACCACGAGCGGTACTCGGCGCCCGCGAACTCGGTGACCAGGTCGGTGTCGTCGCCGTGGGAGTCCCCGGGCGCCTGCCAGGTGGCCCGGTGGATCTGCTCCACGCCCTGCACCACGCCCGACTCGGCGGCGAAGGTGCGCAGTTCCTCCAGGTCGGGGAGGAGGACCGGGTGGGGCATGGTCACCGTGGCGGGGGTCAGGCGGACGGTCTCGCCGTCCAGGTTCACCACCCGCAGTCCGTCCGACTCGTTCGCGTCGCGCAGGAAGCCGACCTCGTCGGGGCCCTCGCCGACCACCACGATGTCCCGCAGGGCCGCCCGCCACGCCTCGTCGGGCCAGACCTGCGCGAGCAGCCCGGTCGGCACCGGGAGCGAGGACACCATCCAGGTGTCGACCTGTGCCACGCACTCGGCTGCGTGCCGGTCCAGCCACTCGGCGAAGCGCTGGAGTTCGACCACCTCGGGGCGGTCCCGTATCTCCGCGGGCAGCGTTCGCACCCGCCTGCCCTCCGCCGGGGACTCCGCGGACGCGGGCCGCGCCACCACCCGGCCCTCCACCAGGGCGACTTCGTACGTGTCGCCCGCTGCCAGCCAACCCATCAGCTCTTCGCCTCTCCCACTGCTAGGAACACACGGCACAGCACACGGACCCCCTGAATCGGCACGCTCCGCTGTGGCGTTGGCCAAAGACTAGGGGCACCCACCGACAGCCACGGGAGCCGACCGCGCGGTGCTTTTCGCGCCAGATTGGACGGCGGCGGTTTTCGGCCGGGCCCGGCATCGCCCGGACCCCGGGCCGGTCGGGCGCGGGCGGCGGGCGCGGAGGGCCCCTGGCAGCGGAACCCGCCCTGGCCAGGACGCCAGTGACCGCGGCACGGAGACGGCGGGCCCCCGTCGGTTCCGGCACGGACCGGAGTCGTCCGCGGATTGGTGTGTTATCCGCCCTTCTTCGCTGTCGCACCCGTCCCGGCCGTCCCCCGGCAAGGCTCTGACGACGGCGAATTGCCTCCGATGGGGTTCGCACGTGCGTACGCGTCGTGTTCCGCCGTCCCGGATGGGGGCACATGGCCCGATGACGCGGGGGCGCGAAGCCCGGCGGCCCGAACGTGGCCGCCGCTGACAAGGGGTGGGGGAGATGGTTCGTATTGCCGTGGTGCACGCCGAGAAGCTGCTGCGGTCGGCGCTGGTGCAACTGCTCAGATCCGACGACACGCTGGACGTGACCTCGCACTGTCTCGACGCCGACGGTCCGCAGCCGGGTGCGGCGTTGCCCGCCGACGTCTGTGTCGTGGACGGAGAGTGCCTGACGGGTCCGCAGGACGCGGGCGCCGGACGCCTGCGGGCCCGGTACGGGGACCGGCTCGTGGTCCTGGCGACCGCCAAGCGGCCGGGAGTGCTGCGCCGGGCGTTCGACGGGGGCGCCCTCGGCCTGGTCGACAAGAACGCCCCGGCCCACCGGCTGATCACGGCCGTGCACACGGTCGCCCGGGGCGAACGCTTCCTGGACGAGACGCTCACCGTGGCCCTGCTGAAGGGCGCGGAGATGCCCCTGACCACGAGGGAACTGGGCGTGCTGGCCCTGGCTTCGCAGGGGGCGCCGATCGCCGAGATCGCGGCACGTCTGCACCTGTCCCGGGGAACGGTCCGCAACTACCTGGCCACGGCGGTCCGGAAGGTGGGTGCCCGCAACCGCGTCGACGCGATCCGCATCGTCCAGAGCGCCGGCTGGACCTGACGCGTCATGAGTTCCAGTGCCCCGTCAGGTCCCGGTAGAGGGGCGAACGGCTCAGCAGTTCGGTGTGCGTCCCGCACTGCGCCCGTACGCCGTCCAGCACCAGTGTCCGGTCCGCACGGACCGCCGAGGACAGCCGGTGCGCCACCACGACCAGGGTTCCGGACCGCCCGGCGAGGGCCTCCTCCGCGCGGGCCTCGGCGGCCGGGTCGAGATGGCAGGTGGCCTCGTCGAGCAGCAGCAGGGGGGCGGGCGACAGATACGCGCGGACCAGCGCGACCAGTTGCCGCTCCCCCGGCGAGAGCTCGGCGGGGCGCACCGTGCCGTCCGGCCCGCCCAGGCGCTCGACCAGGGGCCCGAGGCCGAACGCCTCGACCGCCGCGTCGAGTTCGGCCCGGCTCGCGTCCGTCCTCAGGTACGCGAGGTTGTCGCCGACGGTGCCGGAGAACACGTAGGCGTCCTGCGGGACCAGCACCCGGAGTGCGGCGAGCTCGGCGGCGGGGCGCCCCGTCACCACGCGGCCGGCCACCCGTACCCGGCCGCGGCTCGGCGCGAGCGTTCCCGCGACGAGCCGGGTGAGGGTCGACTTGCCGATGCCGCTCGGTCCGACGACGGCGAGGTGTTCACCCGGCGCGACGCGCAGGTCGAGCGCGTCGAGCACGGGCTCGGCGCGGACGCCGTAGGACAGGGTGACGGCGCGCAGTTCCACCGCCGGGACCGGGGCGCTGTCCACCGCGAAAGCCGCCGCTCCCGGTGCCCTCGCGGCGCTCGGGCCGGACTCGGGCTCCGGTCCGGGCTCCGGCTCCGGCTCCGGCTCCGGCTCCGGCTCCGGCTCCGGGCCGAGCATCCGGTCGAGGACGACCAGCAGCCGGGACCCGGCCGCGCCCAGCGCGGTCATCAGGGTGTGCAGGGCGGGCAGCAGGGACTGGCCGAGGTAGGTGAACGCGCCCAGCAGCGCGCCCACGCTCACCCCGCGCCCGCGCAGCCACTCCACCGCCACCAGCAGCGCGAGCACGGGCAGGTGGCCCGCGATGCCGAGCGCCGCCGTGCGCACCGCAGCCCATCCGGCCAGCGTCCGGGCCGCCGCGGCGGCGTCGGCGACCAGGTCCGCACCGCGCCGTTCCACCCCGGGCCCGGTCCCGCAGGCGGCGAGGTCCCGCAACGCCGCACGCGCGCTCGCCGCGTGGTCGCCCAGCGCCTCGTCGGCCGCCAGGGCCCGGCGCTGGGCGGCCGCCATGGGCCGCAGCGTGACCAGGAACAGCGCGAGCCCGGCGGCCAGCGGGGGCAGGACCACCACGAGCAGGGCCGGGTGCAGGGACAGCAGGCCGAGCAGCGCCCCGGCGGCGGTGAAGACGAAGGACCGCAGGGTGAGGACGAGACCGGCGAAGCTGTCCCGGGCGATCTCGACCTGGTTCGTCAGCCGCGAGACGGCCGCGCGGTCCGTCCCGCCGGGTCCGCCCGGCGCCGCCCGGGCCATGGACCGGTCGACCGCACGCCGCACCAGGCCGTCGCGCAGCGGCTCCGTCACCCCGGCGAGCTGCGCGAACACGCCCCGCACGACCCGGGCGCCGGACAGTACGGCCACCAGCGCCACCCCGAGCCACAGCAGTCCGCGGCGCGGGTCACCGGCGAGGAACCCCTCGTCGACGGAGCGTGCGACCGCGTGGCCCACCAGGAAGGCCTGCCCCGACTCGGCCAGCGACCAGAGCGCGAGCCGTACCAGCACGCCCTTGCGGTGGGCGAGGAAGCGGCGGGCCGGCGGTGCGAGGCGGCGCAGCGCCCCGGCCCCGGCGGACGTCACGGGCGCGCCTCTTCGGGCTCGGGACGGCGTACGGCAGCCGGACCGCTGCCGCCGGAATCGGCACCGGAATCCGCGCCGGCCCCGGCTCCCGCGCCTGCGCCCGCGCCGAAGACCTCCCGGTACCCCGCGGTGCGCCACAGCTCGCGATGGGTCCCCAGGGCGCGCACCTCCCCGTCCTCCAGCCAGAGCACCAGGTCGGCCCGGTCCGCGACCGACGGGCGGTGCGCCACCACGAGCCTGGTCCCCGGCCGCACCGAGCGACGCAGCGCCAGGTCCACCTCGTGCTCCGTGGCGGTGTCCAGACTGGACGTGGCGTCGTCCAGCACCAGCAGCCGCCCGGCGTGCGCGAAGGCCCGCGCCAGCCCGAGCCGCTGGTGTTCCCCGCCCGAGAGGGGTGCGCGCGGCAGCGGGGTGTCGTAACCGTGCGGCAGCCGGCGTACGAAGCCGTCGGCGCCCGCCGCCCGGGCGGCTTGGCGTACCCGCTCACGCGACGGCCGACGCGCCCCGGCGGCGACCGCTTCCGCGACCGTGCCCTCCCCCAGTACGGGGCGTTCGAAGGCGTACGCCACCTCGGTGCGCAGCGCCTCGTGCGTCAGGCGGTCGAGCCGTACGCCGTCCAGCAGTACGTGTCCCTCGTCGGGGTCGATCAGCCGTCCCGCCACGGCCGCCAGGACGGACTTGCCCGACCCGCTGCGGCCGACCACCGCGACCGTGCTGCCGCCCGGCACCCGCACCCGGTCGGCGCACAGCACCTCCCTGCCGCCGCGCCGCACCCGCACCCCGCACAGCGCAAGCTCTCCCGGACCGTCCGGAGGCAGCAGACGCGTGCCGTACGCCGTCGCGGGCATCCCTTCCAGCTCCCGGGTCCGGCGCCGTGCCTCGCGGGCCCGGACGATCGCCCCGAGCAGGGACGCCGCCGCGCCGACGCCGGCCGTGAGCTGCGCGTACCGGCCCACGGCGAGCAGATCCCCCGCGCTCAGTTCGCCGGCCGCCAGCCGCAGCCCGCCGACGGCGGTGGCGGCCAGCGTCAGCAGCGGGACCAGGACGCCGCTCCGGCCGAGCGCCCGCCCGTGCAGCGCCCACATGTGCCGCCCCTGGGCGGCCAGTTCCGTCAGCGGTGCCAGCACACGGGCCCGCTCCCGTTCACCGGTGCCCGCGGCGCCGATCGTGTCCGCGCCCTCCAGGGCTTCGAGCAGCCGGGAGGCGATCAGGGACTGGGTGCGCTGGTAGGCGGCGACCGTGGCGCCGGTGTCACGGGCGAAGGAACGCAGCAGCAGCGCCAGGGCGGGCAGGCCGGTCAGCACGCAGAGCGCCACCCACACGTCGACGAGCGCCAGCGCCACCAGCGCGCCCAGCGGGGTGATCAGTGCGGCGGCGAGCGCCGCGCGGGCCGCCGGAGCGCCGCCCGCGTCCGCGGCGTTGAGGGTCAGACGGGTCCCGATGTCGCCCGGCGGGTACGGCCGCGCGTGGTCGGGGGCGGTGCGCAGCAGTCCTCGCAGGGCGCGGGTGCGGACGGACGCCGTCCAGGTGGCGTTGCAGCGGCCGGTGAACAGCGAGGTCGCGCTGTCCAGCAGCAGTTCGCCCAGGAGCAGCCCGGCGCTCAGCGGGAGCCACCATCCGGCGTCGCCGTCGCGCAGCAGCAGATCCAGGGTGCGGCCGAGGGCCAGCGGCTGGGCCACCGCCGTCACGGCCGCCGCGACCGAGCACAGCAGAACCAGGACTTCCAGGGCGCGGCCCGGCGCCTGCCGCGGCACGGGCCTGCTCTTTCGCACCGGCGAGAACCTCCGTACGTCGTGCGCGGGCAGGCATCGGCGCCCCGGGCCGGAACCCGGGGCGCCCGCGCCCGGCGACATGACTCACCACGTCGCCGTGGCCGTCAACTCCGGTGTCAGTTACAGGTGGTGACGCTCAGGCTGCTGTCGCCGCAGAGCAGGAGGCTCGCGCGGCTGCCGGTCTCGACGTCCCCCATGGCCTCTTCCTTGGGGGTCTCCATCGACTGCAGGTCGAACAGGTTCATGGCGAATTCCTTTCGTTCGGCAAGGGGTGTGCTCTTCTCACGGCTCCGGGTGGGGCCGGGTCAGGGGGCCGCCGTCTCGGCGCGGCGGCGGCAGGAACGGCAGTCCGGCGGGCGCGTCGCCGAGGACGGAGGCGACGGCGAGCAGGCATCCGGCCGTTCCGGTGGAGAGGTCCATGGACAGGCGCATCATCTGCTCGCCGGGGAAGGCGAGCCGGTCGCCGTAGGACATGGCGTGCCAGGACAGGGCGTCCAGTTGGCGCCGTACGGCCCCCGGCCCGGTACCGGGCGCCGTGGCCGTGGTGCGGCCCAGGTGCAGGACCATTCCGGCCACGCCCCGGTAGAGCCCGGGCTGGGCGTAGAACATCGCCTGGGCCGCGGCCACGATCTCATTCGCGGCCCGTGCGAACTCCTCGTCCGCCCGGTGCGCCAGGTAGTCGTCCAGCACCATGCCGATGCCCACGCTGCCGGCGCCCAGGTAGGGCATGGTGCGCCAGCCCTCGTCGACCTGCAGCGCGCCGCCCGCGCCGCGGACGCAGCGGGCGAGGTCCCGGCGCAGCGCGTCACGGGCGAGGTCGAGGAGGGCGGAGTCCCGGGTGCGTTCGAAGAGCCGGAGGAAGAACAGTGCCCGCCCCGCGCCGCCGAACAGCAGCCCCGCACGGGCCCGGCCGCGGCTGACGCGGTCGGCCGGCACCCGGTCGGCCCGCAGCCCGTCGGCGGCCAGTTCGGCGCAGTGCAGCGCCGCCGAGTGGAGCGCGGCCTGACCGGTGGTGGCGGCCAGCGACTCCAGCGCCAGGCCGAGACCGGCGGTGCCGCCGTGCAGGTCCGGGCCCAGGTGGTCGAGCGGCTGGTCGAGGAGGAGTTCGGCGAGGTCGAGGGCGCGGTCGCGGTGGCCGAGGCGCTCCAGGGTCCAGGCGAGTCCGGCGAGCCCGTCGTGGAAACCGAGCGGCATGCCCGACGGCACTCGCTCGGTCCGCTCCAGCAGCCACTGCTCGCCGTCCTCGTCCCGTCCGGCCCCGCTCTCGGCCAGGGCGTACAGCACCCCCGCCGCACCGTGGGCGAAGGCCAGCCCGCCGCCTGCCGTGGCGAACTGCGCGATGTCACCGGGGAAGAGGCGGTCCGTGCGGGAGGGCGTCGCGGAGGCGCGGATCGCCGCCGCCATGGAGTCCCGGCCGCGTGGCCAGTCGTCCGGCCGGACGGGCGCCACCGGCGGCGTGGCGGGCCGCCGCGCCGCCGGGGCCGCGTGGACCCGCGTGCTCCCGTCGGGGCGCGTGATCTCGTCGACCGCCGCGTCCAGGAAGGCCCGGTCCACCGGGAACTGCTCCGCCACCACCTCCGCGAGGTGCGCCGCCTTGTGCCGGTCGACGGCCAGCAGACTGGTGAGCGGGAGGAACAGCGCGAGCCGCAGACACGCCAGCGCGTACCGGTCCACCGCCACCCCACGCCGGTCGGCGGGCGCCACGAACCCCGGGTTCGCCACGGTCTGGCGTCCGGCCTCGTCGACGTGGTGGGCGGCCTCGAAGTCCAGCAGGGCGACGCTGTCGTCGTCCCGGACCATGATGTTGAACAGATGCAGGTCGTTGAAGACCACACCCCGGGCGTGGACCTCCGCGACGGCGCGTTCCACCCGAGCGTGGACGTCGAGGGCCCAGGCGGTGTACTCGGCCAGTCTCCGCTCGCCCGGGTCGGCCTCGATGAGCGGGTGCCGGCGGGCGAAGAACGTGTTGAGCGGCTTGCCGTCGATGTGCTCCAGGACGAGGAAGTGGTGCTCCCCGACCGTGAGGTGGTCGAGCACCTCCGGCGTGCAGGCGAGCCCCGACAGCCGTTCCAGCGCCCGGCGTTCACGGTGCAGCCGGGTCACGGCGTCGGCGCCGTCGGCCGCCAGCCCGGCGTGCGGACGGGCCTCCTTGAGGACGACCCGCACGCCGGTGCGGGTGTCGCGGGCGAGGTAGACGCCGCCGCCGTTGGAGAAGTGCAGCGCCGACTCGACGGTGTACGGCATGCCGGTCACGGTCACCGCGGAGCGGGCGTCGAGGTGCGGGCGCAGGAAGGCGGGCGGGTCGACCCACTCCGGGATGCGGAAGACCGGACCGCGCAGGTCGGGCACCAGCACACCGTCGGGGCCGGACACGGCCGGCCGCAGTTCCCCGTCCGCGTCGTAGCAGTCGCGCCGGGTGAAGCCGCCGTAGCGGACGTGCACGGGCCCGTCGCCGATCCGCAGGTCGCTCAGGATGTGCGGTCCCGGCTCACCGGCCAGCAGCTCGGACAGCTCTCCCACGAGCCGTTCGAACTCCGCCTCGCCCGCCGGGTACACGGTGACGAACTTGCCGCTGCCGGCCCGGTCCGCGTACTTGGCGTTGCGCTGGTGCAGCAGGTGGCGGCTGGGCACGAACTTGAAGGCGGTACCGCCCGCGACGCAGTGCCGCCACACCCGGTCGAGCACGGACTCCGCGTTGTCGAGGCAGGCGGAGACGTGGATCTTCCACCCCTGGGCGGGCAGGTCGGCGTCGGCCGGACGCAGCGCGAGCCAGTCCCCGCTCTCGTGTCGCTGCCACCCCTGCGGTACGGGCGAGGACGCGGCGGCGTACCGGGAGCGCCCGGCCCCGGTCCGGTCGGCCGTGCGGTGCGGGGCGTCGTAGAAGTACGGGTCCGCGTCGCAGTACACGGCGTAGCCCTTGTTCACGCCTGCTCCCTCCCACCGGTCGCTGACGGAGACGACGCTGTCACGCGGCGTACCGCCCCGGACAGTTGCCGCTGTCACCACTCCGAGGTGCGGAACGCACAGGTAACTTCGCGGCGGCGGGACTCCTGGAACGGGAGAATTCCGCGTGGCGGAAGTGCTGTTGCCGGGGCGGGACGGCATGGCGATGGTGTGACCACACGACGTCGAGGACGACGGGAGCCGCGCATGCCGCACATCACCGCCTTCGCCAGGAACCAGTGGTACGTCGCCGCCTACGGTCATGAGGTGGGGCGCGAGTTGCTGGGCCGCACGGTCCTCGGCGAACCGCTGGTGCTCTACCGCACCGAGGAGGACGGGAGCCCGGTCGTCCTGCACGACCGCTGTGTGCACCGCCGCTATCCGCTGTCCGAGGCGCCCACCCGGCTGGACGGCGACCGGATCGTGTGCGGATACCACGGGTTCACCTACGACACGACCGGCACCTGCGTGTCCGTGCCGGGCCAGAAGCGGGTCCCGCGCACCGCCCGGGTGGCCTCCTACCCGGTGGCCGAGCGGGACTCCCTGGTGTGGGTGTGGATCGGCGACCCGGCGCTGGCCGACGCGGAGGCGGTGCCGCGGGCCCGGCACCTGGACGCGCCGGGCTGGGTCACGGTCCGGGGCATGGAGCCGATCGACGCGGACTACGGGCTGCTGGTGGACAACCTGCTCGACCTGTCCCACGAGACGTATCTGCACGGCGGTTACATCGGCACGCCCGAGGTCGCCGAGACGCCGATCACCACCGAGGTCGACGAGGGCGCGGGCATCGTCCGGGTGAGCCGGCACATGGACGACGCCGAGTGCCCGCCGTTCTACGCGAAATCAACGGGGATCGGCGGACGCATCGACCGCTGGCAGGACATCGAGTATTACGCGCCCTGTCTGTACGTGCTGCACAGCAGGGTCGCCCCGACCGGTGTCGTGCCCGCGCCCGACGGCGCCGATCCGGAGGGCTTCCACACCGAGATCACCTACGCCATCACGCCGTCCGGCGACGGGAAGGTGTACGACTTCTGGGCGGTCTCCCGGGACTGGGCGACGGACGACGCCGAGGTCACCGAGTTCCTGTACAAGAACAACCGCACGGTCGTCATGCAGGACGTCGACGCGCTCAACCTGCTCCAGCGCACGCTCGGCGGCGAGCGCACCGGCTACCAGGAGCTGAGCATCAACATCGACACCGGTGGCCTGGCGGCGCGCCGCATCCTGACCCGGCTGGTCGAGGAGGGCGCCGGGGCCGGACCGCGGGCGGCCCGGTGAGCGGGCGCACCGGCGAGGTCTACCGCGTCGACTGGCTGCCCGGCACCGACGTCCTGCGCGGCACCTGCCACTGCGGCGCCGAGCACACGGCCGAGGACCCCGTCGCGATGTGGGACTGGATGCTGGCCCACCCGCGAGGACACGGCCTGCCCGGGGACGGTTCATGACCCGGTACGAGGCCGAACTCGTCGTCGTCCGCCGGGAGACCGCGGCCGACGGCGTGCTCGTCCTCACCCTGCGCCACCGGCTGGGCGAACCGCTCCCGGCCTGGGAGCCCGGCGCCCACGTCGACGTGGTCCTCGGTCCGGGCCTGGAGCGGCAGTACTCGCTGTGCGGCGACCCGGCCGACCGGGCTCGGTGGCGGATCGCGGTGCTGCGCGAGAAGGACGGGCGGGGCGGCTCGGCCTACGTCCACGGGGAGTTGCGGGCCGGGCACGAGGTCCGGGTGCGCGGCCCGCGCAACAACTTCCGGCTGGAGCCCGCGCCCCGCTACCGGTTCGTGGCCGGCGGCATCGGCATCACCCCCCTTCTGCCGATGCTGGCCGCCGCCGAGGAGGCGGGCGCCGAGTGGACCCTGTTGTACGGCGGGCGGACCCGGGCCCGGATGGCGTTCGCACAGGAGTTGGCGCGGTACGGCGACCGGGTCGCGATCGTCCCGGAGGACGAGTCGGGGCTGCTCGACCTCGCGTCCGTGCTCGACGACCTGTCCCCGGACACCCTCGTCTACTGCTGCGGGCCCGGCCCCCTGCTGGACGCCGTCGAGGCACGCTGCCCGGCCGGGAGCCTGCGCGTGGAGCGGTTCCGTCCGAAGGAGGCCGACGGGGACGCCCCGGCGGAGGCGGAGTTCGACGTCGTGCTCGCGCGCAGCGGCCGTACGGTCGTCGTGCCGCCCGATGTCTCGGTCCTGGACGCGGTCCGCGGAGCAGGCGTCGAGGTGCTCTACTCCTGCACGGAGGGCACCTGCGGGACCTGCGAGACCGAGGTCGTCGAGGGCGACCCCGACCACCGGGACTCGGTGCTCACCGAGGAGGAGCGGGCCGCCGGGGAGACGATGCTCATCTGTGTGTCGCGGTGCCGCGGCCGACGGCTGGTGCTGGACCTGTGACAGCGCGGCGGCGGCACACCCTCGGTTGAATCCTCAACGGCCCATCTGGGCAAGAGCATTGACCACGACTCCGCGCCGGCCCTACGTTCCCGCTGAGCACGTTCCCACTGAGCACGTTTCTCCAGGGGGAGTCATGCGTCGTCTGCTCGTCGGCCTCACGGCCGTGTCCGTCCTGGCCGCCGCGACGGCGTGCGGCTCGTCCGACGACTCCGGGGGGCCGGACGGGTCCGGCTCCGCCGGCGGCACCACCGAGGTCGAGGTGGGTCTCATCCCCATCGTCGACGTCGCGCCCCTGTACCTGGGTCAGAAGAAGGGGTTCTTCGAGAAGCAGGGGCTGAAGCTGTCGTTCTCCAGTGCGCAGGGCGGCGCGGCGATCGTGCCGGGCGTGGTCAGCGGCCAGTTCCAGTTCGGCTTCAGCAACATGACGTCCCTGATGATCGCCCAGTCGAACAACGTGCCGGTGAAGGCCGTGGCCAACGGCATCGCCTCGACCGGTGAGGTGGGCAAGGACTTCGAGGCGCTCACCGTGAAGGGTGACAGCCCGATCGAGTCGCCGAAGGAGCTGGAGGGCAAGAAGGTCGCCATCAACACGCTGAAGAACATCAACGAGACGGCGGTGCGGGCCTCGGTGCGCAAGGCGGGCGGAGACCCGGACGAGGTGGAGCTGGTCGAGCTGGCCTTCGACCAGATGCCGGCCGCACTGGACGCCGGGCGGATCGACGCGGCGATGGTGGTGGAACCGGCGCTGGCCACGATCAAGAACCAGGGCGGCCGGGAGATCGCCTCGCCCATGATCGACGTCGCCCCGAAGCTGACGGTCGCCATGTACTTCACCTCCACCGAGTACGCGCAGGAGCACCCGGAGGTGGTGGAGAAGTTCCAGGCGGCCACCGCGGAGTCCCTCGCCTACGCGGACACGCACCCCGACGAGGTCCGCGAGGTCGTCACCACCTACACGAAGATCCCGGCGGACGTGCTGGCGGAGGTGACTCTGCCGAAGTGGCCGGCCGAGCCCGACCGCGCCGCGATCGAGGAGCTGGCGAAGCTCGGCGAGGCCGACGGTCTGTTCGAGCGGACGCCGGACCTGGACAAGCTGCTGCCGTGAGGGGCGCGAACGCCGCACTGGGTGCGGCCGGGCTCGCGGCCTTCCTCGCCCTGGGCGAGGCGGTGCCGCGGTTGGGCCTGGTCGAGGAGGAGTACTTCCCGCCCACCAGCCGGATCGCCGGCGCGCTCGGCACGGAGGTCGCGGACGGCGCCTTCTGGACCGCGCTCGGCGACACCATGACCGGCTGGGCGCTGGGCCTGGCCGTCGCGGTCGGCGCGGGGATCGTCGTGGGGGTGCTGCTGTCCGTGGTGCCGTACCTTCGCGAGGCGACGGCGTCCACGATCGAGTTCCTGCGCCCGATCCCGTCGGTCGCGCTGATCCCGCTGGCGGTGCTGCTGTACGGCACCGAACTGCGCTCGGTGCTGCTCCTGGTCGTGTACGCCGCCTTCTGGCAGGTGCTGATCCAGGTGCTGTACGGCGTCCAGGACGTCGACCCGGTCGCCGAGGAGACGGCACGCTCGTACGGCCTGGGCACCTGGGCGCGGGTCCGGTACGTGCTGTGGCCGAGCGCGCTGCCCTACGTCATGACCGGGGTGCGGCTGGCGGCGGCCGTCGCGCTGATCCTGGCCGTCACCGCCGAGCTGGTCGTCGGGGCGCCGGGTCTCGGTGCCCGGATCGCCGTGGCGCAGACCTCGCAGGCCGTGCCGGAGATGTACGCGCTGGTCGTCGTCACCGGTCTGCTGGGCCTGCTGATCAACGTCGGCGCGCGGTCGGTGGAGCGGCGGGCGCTGGCCTGGCACCAGTCGGTGCGCGGGGAGGTGGCGGTGTGAGACGCCTGCTGCTGCGGCTGGTGTTCGTGCTCGCCCTGCCGGCGGTCCTCGTGGCCGTCTGGTGGGTGGCCTCGTCGGGCAGCGAGGACGTGTACTGGCCGCCGCTGCGGACCATCGTCGAGACCTTCCCGCAGGTGTGGACCGGCGAGCGGTGGCGCGGTGACGTGCTGCCCAGCGTGCTGCGGCTCGCCGCCGGTTACGCGCTGGCGGGCGTCGCCGGTGTCGCGCTCGGCACGCTGATCGGCTCCTATCGGAGGGTGCGGGCGGTGTGCGAGCCGGTGCTGGAGTTCCTGCGCGCGGTGCCGCCGCCGGTGCTGGTGCCGGTGATCATGCTGTTCGCGGGCATCGGCGACACGATGAAGATCGTCGTCATCGCCGGCGGATGTGTCTGGCCGGTGCTGCTCAACACGGTCGAGGGGGTGCGGGCGGTGGACGCGGTGACGGCCGAGACCGCCCGCTCCTACGGCATCACGGGCGCGGCACGGCTGCGGCACGTGGTGCTGCCCTCGGCGAGCCCGCAGATCTTCGCGGGGCTGCGCCAGGCGCTGTCCGTCGGCATCATCCTGATGGTGATCAGCGAGATGTTCGCGGCCAGCAACGGGCTGGGCTTCGCCGTCGTGCAGTTCCAGCGTTCCTTCGCGATCCCCGACATGTGGACCGGCATCCTGCTGCTCGGTCTGCTCGGCTTCGTGCTGTCGGTCCTCTTCCAGCTGGTCGAGCGGCGGGCGCTCGGCTGGTACCACGGCCTGCGCGCCGCCGCCCGGCGGTCCCGGTGACCCATGACGTGTGAAAGGGCGGTCCATGCTCGACGTACGCGGCCTGCGCAAGGTGTACGAGGGTTCGGGACGACGTGTCGAGGCGGTGCACGACCTGACCTTCACGGTGGCGGCCGGTGAACTGGTCTGCATGGTCGGCCCGTCGGGCTGCGGCAAGACGACGCTGCTGAAGTGCGTGGGCGGACTGCTCGAACCGACGGCGGGCGAGGTGTTCCTGGCCGGCCGCGCGGTGACCGGCCCGCCGCCCGGGACGGCGTTCGTCTTCCAGGAGTACGGGCGCAGCCTGTTCCCGTGGATGCGGGTCGGCGAGAACGTCGAACTGCCCCTGAAACAGAAGGACCTGGGCAGGCAGCGGCGCCGGGAGCTGGTCGTGGACGCGCTCGCCTCGGTCGGGCTCGCGGACGCCGCCGGGGCCTACCCGTGGCAGTTGTCCGGCGGCATGCAGCAGCGGGTGGCCATCGCGCGGGCGCTGGCGTACGAACCCGAGGTGCTGCTGATGGACGAACCCTTCGCGGCGGTCGACGCGCAGACCCGCGCCGACCTCGAGGACCTGGTACGGGCGCTGTGGCGGGAGCGGGGCATCACGGTCCTGTTCGTCACCCATGACATCGACGAGGCCGTCTACCTGGGCGAACGGGTGATCGTGCTGTCCGCCTCCCCCACCGTCGTACGGGAGCAGCTCCGGGTCGACCTGCCGGACGGGCGGGACCAGGTGCACACCCGGGTGGCTCCCCGCTTCGCGGAGCTGCGCACCCACGTGTACGAGCAGATCCAGGCGGCGAAGCGCGGCGGGCCCGCCGCCCCGCCCCCGCGCTGACCGCCCGTCACTCGGCGGCGGGAACGACTCTCAGGTGGGAGGGGTTGTGGCGGGCACGTGGTGGCCGGTGGGCGGCGCGGCGCGGCTCCCTGAGGACCAGCGTCAACCGCGTGTAGCCCAGCTCCTGGAGCGACGCGGGCGTTTCGACCACGACCCGGCACTCGGTGGTGCCGCGACGCGGGTCGGGGTGGTGCAGCGGCCTTACGGCGCCGTCGTGTTGGACGGCTCGCGCTCCGACGGCGCGAATCCAGTGCGGCAGGCCCTGGCGGTAGGCCGCCTCCATGATCGGGTCCTGGGCGATGTCCCGGCGGACGGCCTGCAGCCCGGGGTCGTGGCCGTACCGCTCCAGGGTGGCGGCGAAGTGCGCCAGCATGGGCAGGCACCAGCTCGACTCGTGCTCGCCGAGGACGGTGGCGGCGTCCGGGTGGAAGAGCACGAACCGGAGGAAGTTGTCGTCCGGCATGGCCGTCGGGTGCGGTCCGGCCCCTTGGAAGAGTGTCCGGAAGGCGCCGTTGGCCAGCACCACGTCCCAGCGGTGGTCGACGACGAGGGAGGGGTAGGGGACGGCCTCCAGGAGGGCGGTGTAGTCCTGGAGATAGGCCTGTGCCTCGGGGGTCGCGGGGGCGGGCCGCGGCGCCGGCCGCTGCCCTCCTGCCTGAAATGCCATCGGGAGGTCACCCCTCTTGCCTATGCGGCCTTCTCGCGGCGTCCGCATCCTGTCGCCCCGACGCGAGGCGTGTCAACTATCGTGGCATTTCGTGCCTGTTGACGACTGAAATAGGCCACAGTTGTGGCGATGCCTGGATGTGAGTTCGAGCGGCAGGCTACTCTCCGGGAAGTTCACGGCAATTGCTTGTGAGAAGCCTGTGAGGCCTGTGAGAGACGTAGGAGAGCTGTCGGTGACGGGTGGCTTCGAAGGTCCGGGCGCCAAGCCGACCACCACGCTGGCCGCCGTCGCCGCCCGGGTCGGCGCCCTCGCGGACCGGCTCGACGTGCCGCACGCCGAGGTCTTCGACGTGGGCCGGCTGTCCGCCGCCTCCGGCGTTCCCGAGTCCGTCGTCGGGGCCCTGCTCGGGGGCCGGCCGACGGGCGAGCCCGACGTGCAGACCAGGTTCGTGCAGCGTCTGGACCTGCTGCGCCGCACCCGGCTGAAACCGAACGGCCGCAAGTACACCCAGCAGGAGATAGCCGACGGCGCCGGGATGTCGCGGCAGCAGGCCGGTGCGCTCATCAACGGCGACCGGCGCCCCACCATGGAGCACTGCGACGCCATCCAGCGCTTCTTCCGGGTGCACGCCGGATTCCTCACCGCCGAGGACCCCGAGGCGCTCTCCGGCGCCCTCCAGCGCACCGAGCAGGAGCTGCTCCAGCAGCTGGCCGACCGGGAGCGGGAGGCCGCGGCCCCCGCCGACGACCCGCTGGAGCGGCTGCTCCAGGACCACGGCGTGCGCGGCATCGCCTGGCGGGCCGCGCAACTGCCCACCGACCAGCACCGCGACAAGGTCGCCGAATGGCTGGACATGCTCCTGGAAAGCGTCAAGCGGCCCGAGTCCTGAGGACGGGATTGTCAGTGGTGGACGGCAAGCTGGGAGGGTGCCGCCGCCGTGCGGTGGCGCGTGACCGCTGACGTCGTTGTGGGGAGAGCCGACCGATGACCACCGCCGTACTGACCGACCACGAACGCACCGCCGTCCAGGCCTACCTGCGGCTCCTGCACACCGTGCGGGCCGGTTTCGACACCGGGACGGGCCCGGACGACTCTCCCCGCCCGCCCGTCGTGCCGCCCTCCGTGCTGGCCGAGGCGGAGCAGGCGCTGCGCGCCGCGGGACTGGCGGGGAACGAGGAGGCGTTCTTCCGACTGCTGCGGGACTGGTGTCCGCCCACCTGACCACGGCGGGCGGGCGGACCGGCCGCAGTTCAGGTGCGCGGGACCGTCACCGCCGTGGTGACCAGGCCGTCCCGGGCGCTCCAGCGGCCGTCGAAGCCGCTCAGGCGCCTGCCGTCCACGGTCGGTCCCGGCACCAGAAGAGCGGCGTGCAGGGTGCCGCGGCGCGGGTCGGCCGGGTCCACACGGATCTCGATGTCCGCCTCGGCGAAGTCCAGCCACTGCCCGGTGAGGGGGTACCACGCCTTGTAGACCGACTCCTTGGCGCTGAACAGCAACCGGTCCCAGTGGACGCCGGGCCGCGCGCCGCCCAGTCGCCGCAGCAGGGCCACCTCGGCGGGCAGGGCGATGGTCTCCAGGACGCCGTCCGGGAGCGGCCCGTCGGGTTCGGCGTCGATGCCCAGGGAGGCCAGGTCGGTCAGGCGGACCAGGGCGGCGGCGCAGTAGCCGTCGCAGTGGGTCATGCTGCCGGCCAGACCGTCCGGCCAGCGCGGGGCGCCGCGCTCGCCGGTGAGCACGGGCTGCGCCGGCACGCCGAGCTTCTCCATGGCCCGGCGGGCGCAGGACCGCACCACGGTGAACTCACGGCGCCGCTTGGCGACCGCCCGCGCGACGATCTCCTCCTCCTCCGGGTAGAGGGGCAGGTGAGCGGCGTCGTCCTGGTCGAATGCCTCCACGGTGACGACCGTGCCGGGCAGCAGTTCCTCGATCAACGGGCCACCTCCTGGCGCGACGGCGCCGTGGACGCCTGCGTCGACGGCAGGATGCGGCGCAGTTGCCCCGGCGGCCCGGGCCGTTTGCGCCACTCGCGGGGATAGCCCACCGAGACCTCCTCGAAGCGGACCCCCTCGTGCCAGGTGGTGCGCGGGATGTGCAGATGCCCGTAGACCATGGTCTCCACCCGGAACCTGCGGTGCCAGTCGGCGGTCAGCGAGGTGCCGCACCACATGGCGAACTCCGGGTACCACAGGACGTCGGTGGGGTGCCGGTGCAGGGGGTAGTGGTTGACGGGGATCGTGGGCAGGTCGGCGGGGATCTCGGCGAGCCTGCGCTCGGTCTCGGCGACCCGCGCCCGGCACCAGGCCTCGCGGCTGGGATAGGGATCGGGGTGCAGCAGGTACTCGTCACTGCACACGACGCCGGTGCCCTGGGCGTACTCCAGTCCCTCGGCCTTGGTCGCGCAGCCCTTGGGCAGGAACGAGTAGTCGTAGAGCAGGAAGAGCGGCGCGACGACCGCCGGGCCGCCCGCCCCCTCCCACACCGGGTACGGGTCCTCGGGGGTGGTCACGCCCAGTTCCCGGCACATCTCGACGAGGTGCTCGTAGCGGGCGACGCCGCGCAGGTCGACCTCGTCCTTGGGGTGCGTCCACAGTTCGTGGTTGCCGGGGGCCCAGACGACCCGGCGGAAGCGGTCCGCGAGGACGCCGAGGGCCCAGCTGATGTCGGCGACGGTCTCCGCCACGTCGCCGGCCACCAGGAGCCAGTCGTCGTCGGACTCGGGGCGCGTCCGCTCGACCAGGGCCCGGTTCTCCTCGTAGCCGATGTGCAGATCGCTGATGGCCCACAGCTTCGCCTCGGCCCCGGCCCTCGTCGTCATCCCCCACCCCTTCCAGACACACGTTCGACGCCACGAGATCACATCCCCGCCCGGGTCACAAGGCGACCCGGCCGGGCCGTGCGACAGCCGCGGTGGCCGCCGCACGGCCCGGCCGAGGCATCCGTGTGACGCTCGTTGCGCTCGGGGCCGCGCGTACCCCTATGATCGCCCCAACACCACCGCCACGACTCTCCTTTCGCGCAGAGCGGCCCGGTGTCCCTCCAAACCCCTGGCCGGGCACGGCCCGCTCCGCCCTGCCCGCGAACCCCGGAAGGCGGCTTGCATGGCTTCTCCCGTACGCGTCTGGCTCAACCGCACGTACGCGGAGAACGTCTTCTTCATGGATCAGCTGCGGAGAAATCCCGCCGACCGGGCCGTCGAGATCCATGCCACGCACGGCGACCCGGACTCCCCCGTGCTGGCCGCCGCGGACACCGCGGAGCTGGAGCCCGAGGGGCTCTCCCCGGCCGGTTACGTCGAGTACGCCCTGGCCCAGTGCGCGCGGCGCGGCATCGACGTGTTCGTGCCCCGGCTGCACCAGTCCGCGATCGTGGCCCACCGCGCCGAGTTCGAGGCGCTGGGCACGGCACTGCTCGCGCCGCCGCCGGAGGCGGTGGCCGTCTTCCGGGACAAGGTGATCGCCTACGAGGCGGTCCGGGCCGTCGGCGTGCCGGTGCCGCCGTGGTGGCGGGTGCGCACGGCCGACGAACTCGTCCTCGCGGTGGAGGAACTGGAGGCGGGCGGGCACCGGGCATGCTTCAAACCGGCGTCCGGCGCGGGCGGCGTGGGCTTCCGGACGGTCACCCGGGACCCCTTCTCCCTCGCTCACCTGAACGGCTTCCCCAGCCCGTCCGTGCCGCTGCCCCTGGTCGTCGAGGCGCTGCGGGCGGCCGAGGAGCCCGTAGACTGGCTGGTGATGCCGCGCCTGGAGCAGCCGGAGGTCTCGGTGGACTGCCTCACCGGGCCCGACAACCGGGTCCGGCTGGCCGTGGGCCGCACCAAGAACGGCCGCCGCCGCGGGTTCACCCTGCACGAGCAGTGGCTGGCACCGGCACGGCGGATCGCCGAGACGTTCGGGCTGCACCACCTGTCCAACGTGCAGTTCCGGATGTACGGCGAACGGCCCGTCCTGATGGACGTCAACACCCGCCCGGCGGGCGGACTGCACCAGTTGGCGCTGTGCGGTGTCAACGTGCCGTGGGCGGCGGTCCGGCTGGCCCTCGGCGACGACCCGGGCGAGCTGGAGCCGCCGTTCCTGGGGCAGGACTACGCGGTGGTGGCGGGACCGCGGCCGCTGCGCCCGGTGACGTTGCCGCACCAGCGCGCGGACCTCCCGGCCGCCGCGGCGCCGGCGCCTGCGGCCGCACGGCCGGCCACGGCGGCGGCCACGACGGCACCGGCGAGGTCCACCCCCGTGGGGCTCACCTGAGGTAGGCCAGTCCCGGGTGCACCGCCCGGTAGCCGTCGACGAGTCGGCGGGCGACGTCGACCGAGTCGACGAGGGGGTGCAGGGCGAAGGCACGGACCGCGGCCGCGCGGGAGCCGGTCCCGGCCGCGGCCAGGACGTCGCGCTCGACGCCCTTGACCGCGCGGACCAGACCGGTGGCGTGGTCCGGCAGCGGATCGGCCGCCATCGGGTGGGCGCCGTTCGCGTCGACCAGGCAGGGGACCTCGATCACCGCGTCGGCGTCGAGGACGGAGAGCGTGCCGCGGTTGCGGACGTTGAGGATCAAGGTGGCGCGTTCGTCGCGGGCGACGGCGCGCATCAGCGCCAGCGCCACCTTCTCGTAGCCGCCGGACAGGTCCTCGGCCTCGCGTTCGCCCGCGCCCGCCGTCTCGCGGTTCTCGGCCATGTACGTGGCCTCGCGTTCGGCGCGGGTGCGGTCCCAGGTGGCCAGGGCCGGGGCGTCGGGGCGGCGCATCTCGTCGTAAAAGCGGGCCTGCTGGTCGCGCAGGAACGCGCCCCGGGTGAGGTCGGCCTCCTGGTAGGCGCGGACGGTCTCCCGGTTGAAGTAGTAGTAGTGCAGGTACTCGTTGGGGACGACGCCGAGGGAGCGCAGCCACTCGGCGCCGAAGAGCCGGCCCTCCTCGAAGGAGCCGAGCAGCGCCGGGTCGGCCAGCAGCCGCGGCAGTTCGTCGCGTCCGTCGACGCGCAAACCGCGCAGCCAGCCGAGGTGGTTGAGGCCGACGTAGTCGACGAAGGCGCGGTCCGGGTCGGCGCCCAGCACGCGCGCGACGCGGCGGCCGAGGCCGACCGGCGAGTCGCAGATGCCGATGACCCGGTCGCCGAGGTGCCGGGACATGGCCTCGGTGACGAGGCCCGCCGGGTTGGTGAAGTTGATGACCCAGGCGTCCGGTGCCAGCCGGGCCACCCGGCGGGCGATGTCGACGGCGACCGGGACGGTCCGCAGCCCGTAGGCGATGCCGCCCGCGCCGACCGTCTCCTGGCCGAGGACGCCCTCGGCGAGCGCCACCCGTTCGTCGTCGGCGCGTCCCTGGAGGCCGCCGACGCGGATCGCGGAGAACACGAAGTCGGCGCCGCGCAGCGCCTCGTCGAGGTCGGTCGTCGCGGTCACCGTCGGCGCGTCGGGCACCCCGGCCGCCTGTTCGGCCAGCACCCGGGTCACCGCCGTCAGCCGGGCCGGGTCCAGGTCGTGCAGGACGACGTCGCTCACGCGTCCCTCGGCACGGTCCCCGAGGAGCGCCCCGTACACGAGCGGTACGCGGAACCCGCCGCCGCCCAGCATCGTCAGCCTCACGTCCGCACCCTTCCGTCGCCCGGTCGCACTTCCGTCCGGCGCCGATCATGGCACGGCCGGTGCCCCCGCGCGTGCACCTCCCCTTCCCTCTGTCCAGCTCCCGTTCCCTCTGTCCAGGGGCCGAGCGGGCACCTACCCTCGGCCCGGTGACCGCCGCCACCGCCCCCGACCGGCTGCTCGCCGTGCTCGCCGCGTTCGACCACGCGCACCCGGCCCTGTCCCTGACGGACATCAGCCGCCGCGCCGGGCTGAGCCTGACCACGGCGCACCGGCTGGTGGGCGCCCTGACCCGGTGGGGTGCGCTGGAGCGGGACGGGGCGGGCGTCTACCACGTGGGCCTGCGGCTGTGGGAGGTCGCCGCGCTCGCCCCGCGCGGTCTCGCGCTGCGGCAGGTCGCGTGGCCGTACCTGGAGGACCTGTACGAGGCGACCCACGAGAACGTGCAGCTGGCGGTGCGGGACGGCGACGAGGTCGTCTACATCGAGTGGCTGGCGGCGAGGTCGTCGGTCGGCGTGCACATCCGCGTCGGCGCCCGCTGGCCGCTGCACGCCACCGGGGTCGGGCTCGCCCTGCTCGCGCACGGCGAACCGGAGTTCCAGGAGTCCTACCGCACCGGTCCGCTCGCCTCCTTCACCGCGTACACGATCACCGACCCGGCACGCCTGCGCCGGGTGCTGGCCGAGGTGCGGCGCACCGGAGCGGCGGTGAGCGACCGGCAGATCACCGACGACGCCCTCTCGGTGGCCGCCCCGGTGCACGGTCCGGACGGCACCGTGACCGCGGCCGTGTCGGTCGTCGTGCCGCACGCCGACGCCCAGGTGCCGGTGCTGGTCCCGGCGGTCCGGCTGGCGGCCCGCGGCATCTCCCGGGCCCTGGGCTGGCGCCCGAATATCCCTCGCACCGGTGAGGACGGGCCCCCGCGTCCCTCCTGATACTGGGACGGCCCGTGCCCCAGGAGCCGCCATGTCCGCCCGGTCCCCGCTGTCCTCCCCGCTCGCCCCCGTCCTCGCCCGGCTGCGTACGGCCAGCCCGTACGCGGTGGACGCCGCCGTCGCCGCGCTGGTGCTGTTCGCCGTCTCGCTGCAGTGGCTGTTCCCCGACGAGGGGGACGATCCGCTGTCCTGGCGGGGCTGGCTGCTCGGGGCCGCGACCGCCGTGCCGTTGGTGTGGCGGCGTGCGGCGCCGTTCGCGACCGCCTGTGCCGTGTCGGTGGCCACCCCGGCCCAGGCGGTGCACCACGCGCCGCCGCCCGACCTGATGTACGGCGGCTTCGTCGTCCTCTACACGCTGGCCGCCCTCGCCCGGCCCTGGCAGCGGCGGGTGATGCTGGCGGGCTGGCTGATCGGGGTCGCCACCACCATCAGCCACAAGGAGGACGCCGAGCCCTTCGAGTACGCCTTCCAGCTGCTGAGCATCGGGTGCGCGTACGCGCTCGGCTCGCTCACCCGGACCCAGCGCGCCTACACCGCCGAACTGGAGGACCGGGCACGGCGGCTGGAGCGCGAGCGGGCGGCCGACACCGCGCGGGCCACGGCGCAGGAACGCGCCCGCATCGCCCGCGACATGCACGACATCCTGGCGCACGCGGTCAGCCTGATGGTGGTGCAGGCCGAGGCCGGGCCGGTCGTCGTGCGCAGTGATCCGGCACGCGCGGAGGCAGCGTTCGACGCGATCGCGACGGCCGGGCGGGACGCGATGACCCAACTGCGGCGGATTCTCGGGGTGCTGAAGGAGGAGGAGCGCGAGCCGGGGCCGCGGCGGCTGCCCCAGCCGGGCCTGACCGCGCTGCCGGGGCTGGTCCGCGGGGTCGGCGAATCGGCGGGGCTGCGGGTGGCGTTGAGGACGACGGGCGAACCGTGTGCGCTGCCTCCGGACACCGAGGTGGCCGCCTACCGCATCGTGCAGGAGGCCCTCACCAACACGGTCAAGCACGCGTACGCTTCCTGCGCGACGGTCGGGCTCGACTGGACGGAGGACGAGGTGACCCTGACGGTGACGGACGACGGGCGGGGCCCGGCGGCCCCGGGTGACGGGACGGGTGACGGGACTGGCGGCGGCGGGCACGGGCTGATCGGCATCCGGGAGCGGGCCGCCGCCTGCGGGGGCGAGGCCGTCACCGGCGGCGGACCGGACGGCGGCTTCCGGGTCGTCGTACGCCTGCCCGTCGCGGCCGTCCGGCGGACGGCCCCCGGGTGAGCGTCCGGGTGGTCGTGGCCGACGACCAGGAGCTGGTGCGCAGCGGGTTCAGCATGATCCTTCAGGCGCAGCCGGACATCGAGGTGGTGGCGGAGGCCGGGGACGGCGCGGAGGCGGTCGCCGCGGTCGAGCGGTACGCGCCGGACGTCCTGCTCCTGGACATCCGGATGCCGGTCATGGACGGCCTGGACGCGGCCCGGCGGGTGTGCGCGCGCTCCGCCTGCAAGGTCGTGATGCTGACCACCTTCGACCTGGACGAGTACGTGTACGAGGCGCTGTACGCGGGTGCCAGCGGCTTTCTGCTCAAGGACGTGCGCCGGGACGACCTGGTGCACGCGGTGCGGGTGGTCGCGGCCGGGGACTCGCTGCTGGCCCCGGCGGTGACGCGCCGGCTGGTCGCGGACATCGTGCGGCGCCGGCGCGAGGAGGCGGCGGCCGACGTCACCCCGCAGCGCCTGGAGGTGCTCACCGCGCGCGAGGTGGAGACGCTGCGGCTGCTGGCGCGGGGGCTGTCCAACTCCGAGATCGCCACGACCCTGTTCGTGAGCGAGCACACCGTCAAGACGCATGTCAGCAACGTGCTGGGCAAGCTCGGTCTCCGGGACCGGGTGCAGGCGGTGATCTGCGCCTACGAGACCGGTCTGGTGGCTCCCGGCTCCCCGTGACGCTCCCCCCGACGGGTGAGGCGGCGACCGCTCTCCCCCGTGCGGGCGAGTCGGCAAACCGCTCTCTCCGGCGATCCGGCGGACCCCCGGCGGCCCCGACTCTGGTGGCGATGACACCAGAGTCGAGTCCGATCGCCGGGAGGGACCGTGCTGTCCACACTCGCCCGGGCGGCGACCCGCCGCCCTTTGACCGTGATGTTCCTGTGGGGCCTGTTCCTGCTGCTCGGCTTCGGCCTCGGCACGGGCGTCTTCGGGAAGCTCTCCGACGACGTGCCCGACGTCCCGGGCACCGAGCCGCAGGTCGCCGCCGAACACCTGGACGGCCTCGACCCGGCGGGCGACTCGATCACCGGCGTGGTCGAGGCCGCCGCCGTCGCGGACCCCGCGGTGCGGACCGAGGTGCGGCGGGCCGTGGCCGACCTGCGGAAGGTCGCGGGCGTCGCCGAGGTTCCCGACCCGTACGCCACGCCCGGGCTGGTCGCCGAGGACGGACGGGCCCTGGTCGTCTCCGTCACCCTGGAGGGCGGTCTCGGCGACGACGCCGAGGAGGCGGCGGTGGACGACGCGGCCGACCGGCTGCACGGGATCGACGGTGGCGAGGTGTCCGGGGTCCACGTCAGCGGTGGGCCGCTGCTGGGACAGCAGCTCGGCGAGCGCGCCCAGGAGGACGTGAAGAACGCGGAGTTGATCTCGCTGCCGGTCGTGCTGGTGCTGCTGCTCGTCGTGTTCGGGGGGCTGCGTGCGGCCGGGCTGCCGCTGCTGGTGGCGGTCGCGGGGATCGCGGGCGCGTTCCTGGCGCTGTTCGGCTTCAGTCAGTTCACCGACATCTCCGTGTACGCGATCCAGGTCACGACGATGCTGGGGCTCGGCCTCGCCGTGGACTACGCCCTGCTGATGCTGGTCCGCTTCCGCGAGGAGCGGCGGCACACCCCGGACGTGGTGGAGGCCGTGCACCGCACGGTCGCGGCGGCCGGGCGGACCGTGCTGTTCTCCGGGCTGACGGTGGCCGTGAGCCTGGCCGGGCTGCTGGTCTTCCCGAGCACGTTCCTGCGCAGCATGGGGCTCGCGGTGGCCGCGGTGGTCGTCGTCGACATGCTGGCGGCGCTGACGCTGCTGCCCGCGCTGCTGACCCGGTTCGGCGGCCGGATCCCCCCGGCGAAGGCGCCGCCGGAGGAGGAGGGGCGGCTCTTCGCCCGCCTCGCCCGCTTCGCCGCCCGGCGGCGGGTGGCGGTCCTGGCGGTGGCCGTCCCGGCGCTGCTGGTACTGGCACTGCCCGTCACCGGCATGTCCATCAACCTCGGGGACGCGCGGCAGCTTCCGAAGAGCACCGAGGCCCGGCAGTTGTACGACGCGATCGAGGCGCACTTCCCGCCGGGTACCGGCGTCTCACCGGTCACGGTGGTGCTGCGGCCCGGCACCGACGCCGCGACGGCCGACCGGATCCGCGCGCTCGCTCCTGGCACCACCGTCCGTGACCTGTCCGGCGGCACCACCGTGCTCGAACTGCCGGCGGGCGGCGCGGCCGACGGTCCGGCGGCCACCGAACTGGTCGAGCGGGTGCGGGACCTGCGCGGCGACGCGCCCGTCCAGGTCACCGGCAGCGCGGCCCAACTGGTCGACTTCCGGCAGATGCTCGCCGACCGGGCGCCCTGGGCGGCGCTGACCGTACTGGCGGGGATCTTCGTGCTGCTGTTCGCGTTCACCGGCTCGGTGCTGCTGCCGCTGCGCACCGTCGCGACGACGCTGCTCAGCCTCGGGGCCGCGCTCGGCGCGGTGGTCTGGGTGTTCCAGGACGGTCATCTGGCCGGGCTGCTCGGCGCCGAGGGGCTGGGCGCGCTGAGCCTGACTGCGCCGCCGCTGATCATCGCCATCGCCTTCGGACTGGCCATGGACTACGAGTTGTTCATCCTGGCCCGGATGCGCGAGGCCCGGGAGCGGACCGGCGACGACCGGGAGGCCGTGGTGACCGGACTGCGCCGGTCCGGCCGGGTGGTGACCTGCGCCGCGCTGCTCCTCGCGGTGGTGTTCGGTGCCTTCATGACGGGCGGCTTCTCGCCGATCCTGCAGATCGGGCTCGGGCTGACCCTGGCGGTGCTGATCGACGCCACGGTCGTCCGGATGCTGCTGGTGCCGGCCACCATGGCGCTACTGGGCCGGCACGCCTGGTGGGCCCCGAAGCCGCTGCGCCGGGCGCACGAGAGGTTCGGGGTGCGCGAGGAGGCCCCCGACGCCGCTCCGGCGCCGCCGCAGCCCGCGGCGCGTTGAGACGCCGGGCGCGCGGCCGGACGCCGGGCGCGCGGCCCGGCCGGTCCGCGGTTCCTCCCCGACGGGGGTGGGGAGGAACCGCGGTCGGGGCATGCCCGTGCCGCCCGGCACTTTCGTGACGTTCACGACGTTCACGGGCTGAACTCCCCGGGCCCGCAAGGACTTTCTCGGCTTCACCTCTTGACGGCGGCGGCGTCCCGGAGCACATTGGCCGCACTCTGAGAGCGCTCTCAAACGTCTCCCCGCGGAGCGCGCTCGGGGCGTACCGCTTCCCACTCCCGCGTTTCGAGAGGCGACCCCCACATGAGAGAGACATCCGGCAACCCGCCCAGACGCCGGCCGCTGCGCCGGGCGCTGGTGGCCGTCGTCGGCACGCTCGGCCTGGCCGCGGCGGCGACGACCGTCACGGGTCCGTCGGCGGGCGCGGCCGTTCCGCCGCCCCCGTCCGGCTGGACGCAGGTCTTCGCCGACGACTTCGACGGTGCGGCCGGTTCCGGCGTGAACACCGCGAACTGGCAGTACGACACCGGCACCTCGTACCCCGGCGGCCCCGCCAACTGGGGCACCGGCGAGATCGAGACGATGACGTCGTCCCCGAGCAACGTCTCGCTGGACGGCGGCGGCAACCTGCGCATCACCCCGCGGCGCGACGGCGCCGGCAACTGGACCTCGGGCCGCATCGAGACCAAACGCGCCGACTTCGAGCCCCCGGCCGGCGGCAAGTTGCGCGTGGAGGCCCGCATCCAGGTCCCGAATGTCACCGGGGCCGCCGCCAAGGGCTACTGGCCGGCGTTCTGGATGCTCGGCGCGCCCTACCGCGGCAACTACTGGAACTGGCCCGGTGTCGGCGAGATCGACATCATGGAGAACACCCAGGGCCTCAACACGGTCTGGTCCACGCTGCACTGCGGCACCTCGCCCGGCGGCCCCTGCAACGAGACCAGCGGCATCGGCGGCAACACCCCGTGTCCCGGCGCCACCTGCCAGGCGGGCTTCCACACCTACCGGGTGGAGTGGGATCGCTCGACGAGCGTCGAGGAGATCCGCTTCTACGTCGACGGCAACAACTTCCACACCGTCCGCGCCAACCAGGTCGACGCGACGACGTGGGCGAACGCCACCAAGCACGGCTACTTCATCATCCTGAACGTCGCGATGGGCGGCGGCTTCCCGGACGCCTTCGGCGGCGGCCCGGACGGCGGCACCCAGCCCGGCCACTCCATGCTCGTGGACTACGTCCAGGTGCTGTCGGCCGGTGGGAGCGGTACCACGCCGCCCCCGACCGGCGGTGACCGCGACGCGTACGGCGCCATCGAGGCGGAGTCGTACGACGCCCAGTCCGGCACCATGACCGAGGGCACCTCGGACTCGGGCGGCGGCAGCAACCTCGGCGCCCTCGCGAACGGCGACTGGGTGCAGTACAAGGGCGTCGAGTTCGGTTCGAGCGCGGCGACCCAGTTCAAGGCCCGGGTGGCCGGCGGCGCGGCCGCCGGGGTCAGCGGTCTGGTCGAGGTGCGCCTGGACAGCCGTACCAGCACGCCGGTCGGCAGCTTCGCCGTGGGCAACACCGGCGGCTGGCAGTCGTGGCGGACCATTCCGGCGAACATCGCGTCGGTGACCGGCACCCACGACGTCTACCTGACCTTCACCAGCGGCCAGAGCGCCGACTTCGTCAACGTGAACTGGTTCGGCTTCGGCCACTGAGCGGCAACCGGCCCCCCGCAGGAGGGCGAAGGGGCTCCACGCACCGTGGGGCCCCTTCGTCGCGCCGCGGCGGCGTCGCTCAGCGCAGCTCCGCCCGGAAGGCGGCCGGTGTCTGGTCGGTGTGCTGCTGGAAGAACTTGGAGAAGTTCGCCGCGTCCGGGAAGCCGACCGCCGCGCCGACCCGCCCTATCGGCATCTCGGTGTGGGCGAGCAGCCGCTTGGCCTCCAGGACGACGCGCTTGTCGATGAAACCCTTGGGCGTCTCACCGGTGGCGGCGCGCACCGCGCGCACCAGGGTGCGGCGGGAGTAACCGAGCGCGTCGGCGTAGGCGCTGACGCTGTGGTTGGTGGCGAAGCCCCGCTCGACCGCGTCCCGGAAGAGGACGAAGGTGCTGTCCCCCGGCGCCTCCGCCCGCCCCTGACGCGCCGCCCTCGCGGAACCGGCCGCGAGATGTGCGAGGCGCAGCAGGAACGCGGAGAGCGTGTGGCGCAGTACGGCGGTGTGCAGGCTCAGCGGGAGGGTGGTCGCGTCCTCGTACTCGCGCCGCAACTGGTCCAGCGCCGCCGTCAGTCCGGCGAGCCGCGCCTCGTCGGGGTGGAGCAGGGGCGGCAGGTCGTAGCGGTAGAGGCCGGTGGCCTCCACGGTGGCGCGGGGCAGGAAGCCGGGCTGCATGGTGAGCACCGTTCCGCGGTACTCGGCCTCCGGTGCGAAGCGGTGGACCTGGCCGGGACGGATCCACAGCAGGTCGCCGGCCGACGCCTCGTACTCGGCGAAGTCGATCATGTGTCGGACCGGTCCGCCGGTGAAAAGCATGACGATGTGGAAGTCGATGCGGTGGACGCGGTGCAGCGGGGCCTGCGCGTGCCAGGTGCGGCCGGCGCCCATCGGACCGACCTGCATGCCGACCCCGAGGAGGCTGAGATCGACCGGGAAGGGGAACGTTCTGATCCCGTCGCCGCCGCCTTGGCTTCTTTCGTCCGCCATGTCCTTCTCGTTCCGTCCCGCCCGTGCGCCCCGCGGCCGGGGCGTGTCCCAGTTTCACCACAGGCTGGCACACCACGACCTTCACTCCCAAAAGTCAGACTTTTAAGTTTGAACGCGTCAGACCAGCCACTTCGCTCCGACAGAGGATTTCTTGAAGATGAGCACGCAGTCGAGCAAGCAGACGGTGGGCGGCGCGGACCGCTTCGAATGGACCGAACTCGACCGGCGTGCCGTGGACACCGCCAGGATCCTGGCGGCCGACGCCGTGCAGAAGGTGGGCAACGGTCACCCGGGTACGGCGATGGCCCTGGCCCCGGCCGCGTACACGATCTTTCAGAAGGTGATGCGGCACGATCCCGCCGATCCCGAGTGGACCGGACGTGACCGCTTCGTCCTCTCCCCCGGCCACACTTCGCTGACCCTCTACACCCAGCTCTTCCTCGCCGGGTACGAGGTGGAGCTGGACGACCTCAAGGCCTTCCGCACGCACGGCTCCAGGACGCCGGGCCATCCCGAGTACGGGCACACGGCCGGCGTGGAGACCACCACGGGGCCGCTGGGCCAGGGTGTGGCCAACGCGGTGGGCATGGCGATGGCGGCCCGCTACGAGCGCGGCCTGTTCGACCCCGGGGCTCCCGAGGGCGAGTCGCCCTTCGACCACACCATCTGGGCGATCGTCAGCGACGGCGACCTCCAGGAGGGCGTCTCCGCCGAGGCGTCGTCGCTCGCCGGTCACCAAAAGCTGGGCAATCTGGTCTTCCTCTACGACGACAACCACATCTCGATCGAGGGCGACACCGTGACCGCGTTCTCCGAGGACGTGCTGAAGCGCTACGAGGCGTACGGCTGGCACACGCAGCGCGTCGAGCCCGCCGAGAGCGGCGACGTGGACGTGCGCGCGCTGCACTCGGCGCTGACGGCGGCGAAGGCCGAGACCGGTCGCCCGTCCATCATCGCGATGCGCACGGTCATCGCCTGGCCCGCCCCGAACGCCCAGAACACCGAGGCCTCCCACGGCTCCGCCCTCGGCGCGGACGAGGTCGCCGCCACCAAGCGCGTCCTCGGCTTCGACCCGGAGCAGTCCTTCGAGGTAGCCGGCGAGGTCCTCGCCCACACCCGCGGGGCCCTGGACCGGGGGGCCGAGGCGCACGCGGCCTGGGACAAGCGGATCGCCGCCTGGCGCGACGCCGCCCCCGAGCGCGCGGCGCTCTTCGACCGGGTGGTCGCCGGCCGGCTGCCCGAGGGCTGGGAGGACGCCCTGCCGGTGTTCGAGACCGGCAAGGCGGTCGCCACCCGGGCCGCCTCCGGCAAGGTCCTCCAGGCGCTCGGCCCGGTGCTGCCCGAACTGTGGGGCGGCTCGGCCGACCTGGCCGGCTCGAACAACACGACGATCGACAAGGCCGGCTCCTTCCTGCCCGAGGGCAACCCGCTGCCCGGCGCCGACCCGTACGGCCGCACCGTGCACTTCGGCATCCGCGAGTTCTCGATGGCCGCGGAGATGAACGGCATCGCCCTGCACGGCAACACGCGGATCTACGGCGGCACCTTCCTGGTCTTCTCCGACTACATGCGCAACGCGGTGCGCATGTCCGCGCTGATGCAGCTGCCGGTGACGTACGTGTGGACGCACGACTCGATCGGCCTCGGCGAGGACGGCCCCACCCACCAGCCGGTCGAACACCTGGCCTCGCTGCGCGCGATCCCCGGCCTCAACGTCGTCCGCCCCGCCGACGCCAACGAGACCGCGACCGTGTGGGCCGAGATCCTGCGCCGCCACTCCACCCACCCGGCGCCGCACGGTCTGGCCCTCACCCGCCAGGGCGTGCCGGTCTACGCGCCGAACCCGGACGCGGCGCGCGGCGGGTACGTCCTCGCCGACGCGTCCACCGGCGCCCCGGACGTGATCCTGATCGCCACCGGCTCCGAGGTGCAGCTCGCGATGGCCGCGCGGGAGGCGCTGGAGGCCGAGGGCACCGCCACGCGCGTGGTGTCGATGCCGTCCGTGGAGTGGTTCGAGGAGCAGCCGCGCGCCTACCGCGAGAGCGTGCTGCCGCCGTCCGTGCGGGCCCGGGTGGCCGTGGAGGCCGGGATCGGCCTCACCTGGCACCGGTTCGTCGGGGACGCGGGCCGCATCGTCTCCCTGGAGCACTTCGGCGCCTCCGCCGACGCGAAGACCCTGTTCACCGAGTTCGGCTTCACCGCCGGGCACGTGGCCGCCGCCGCCCGGGAATCCCTGGCCGCCGCCCGCGGCTGAGCCGATCACCACTGCGAGAGAGAAGATGATCACTGTGACCGAAGCAACCGCCACCGCGGGAGCACTGCAGCGCCTGGCCGACCAGGGCGTGTCCGTCTGGCTCGACGACCTGTCGCGGCGGCGGATCGAGTCCGGCAACCTCGCCGAGCTGATCAGGACGAAGAACGTCGTCGGCGTCACCACCAACCCGTCGATCTTCCAGGCCGCCATAGGCTCCGGCGAAGGCTATGAGGAGCAGCTCGCCGACCTGGCGACCCGGGGCGTCACCGTCGACGAGGCGGTCCGCATGATGACCACCGCCGACGTCCGCTCCGCCGCCGACGTGCTGCGCGGGGTGTACGACGCCACCGGCGGGCGCGACGGCCGGGTCTCCATCGAGGTCGACCCCCGGCTCGCCCACGACACCCGGGCCACCGTCGCCGAGGCGCGTCAGCTGGCCTGGCTGGTCGACCGCCCCAACGTGATGATCAAGATCCCGGCGACGAAGGCCGGTCTCCCGGCCATCACCGAGGTCATCGGCGCGGGTATCAGCGTGAACGTCACGCTGATCTTCTCCCTGGAGCGCTACCGCGAGGTGATGGACGCCTACCTCGCCGGCCTGGAGAAGGCGCAGGCGGCCGGGATCGACCTGGCCGGCATCCACTCGGTCGCGTCCTTCTTCGTCTCCCGCGTCGACAGCGAGATCGACAAGCGCCTGTCGCTGCTGGGCACCGACGAGGCGCTCGGCCTGCGCGGGCGGGCGGCACTGGCCAACACGCGACTGGCCTACGAGGCGTACGAGAACGTCTTCGCGGGTGACCGCTTCACCGCCCTCGCGGGGGCCCGCGCCAACCCGCAGCGCCCCCTGTGGGCGTCCACCGGTGTGAAGGACCCGGCATTCCGGGACACCCTGTACGTGGAGGAGCTGGTCGCCCCCGGCACCGTGAACACGATGCCGGAGGCCACCCTGGACGCCGCCGCCGATCACGGCGACGTACGGGGCGACACGGTCACCGGCGGGTACGCCCAGGCGCGGGCCGACCTCGCGGCCGTGGAGCGGCTCGGCGTGTCGTACGACGAGGTGGTGGAGCAGTTGGAGCACGAGGGCGTGGCGAAGTTCGAGGCGGCCTGGCAGGACCTGCTCGCCGCCGTGACGAAGTCCCTCGACAGCAAGGGAGTTGACGGGGAATGAGCGAGGAACTTCCCGCTACGACGGTCCGGGAGACCAAGGCGACGAAGGAGGCCAAGGAGGCCCGGACGGCGCAGGAGGCGGCCGGACCGCCGCTCGCCGAGGAGGCCGGACAGGCCCGCGTCGCCGAGACGGCGAAGGCCGCAGGCGCTTCCGGTTCCTCCCGGAGCGCGAAGAAGACCGGGACGGCCCGCGCCGCCAAGGCACCGAAGGGCAAGGGTGCGGCCGGGCGGGCCGTGGAGCCGGTGGCACCGCTCGACTGGAGCAACCCGCTGCGCGATCCCCAGGACCGCCGTCTCCCCCGCATCGCGGGCCCGTCCGGGCTGGTCATCTTCGGCGTCACCGGTGACCTGTCCCGCAAGAAGCTGATGCCCGCCGTGTACGACCTGGCCAACCGCGGCCTGCTGCCGCCCGGCTTCTCGCTGGTCGGCTTCGCCCGCCGGGACTGGGAGGACCAGGACTTCGCCGAGGTCGTGCACGACGCGGTCAGGGAGCACGCGCGCACACCGTTCCGCGAGGAGGTCTGGCAGCAGCTCTCCGAGGGCATGCGCTTCATCCCCGGCGACTTCGACGACGACCACGCGTTCGAACAGCTGCGCAAGGCCGTCCAGGAGCTGGACGCGTCCCGCGGCACCAGCGGCAACTACGCCTTCTACCTCTCCGTGCCGCCGAAGTTCTTCCCGAAGGTCGTCCAGCAGCTCAAGAAGCACGGGCTGACCGACGCGCCGGAGGGTTCCTGGCGCCGTGCGGTCATCGAGAAGCCGTTCGGCCACGACCTGGACAGCGCCCGCGACCTGAACGCGCTGGTGCACGAGGTCTTCGACCCGGAGCAGGTCTTCCGCATCGACCACTACCTGGGCAAGGAGACGGTCCAGAACATCCTGGCGCTGCGCTTCGCCAACCAGATGTACGAGCCGATCTGGAACCGGTCCTACGTGGACCACGTGCAGATCACGATGGCCGAGGACATCGGCATCGGCGGCCGGGCAGGCTACTACGACGGCATCGGCGCCGCCCGCGACGTCATCCAGAACCACCTGCTCCAGCTGATGGCGCTGACCGCCATGGAGGAGCCGGCCGCCTTCGACGCGCGGTCGCTGCTCACCGAGAAGCTGAAGGTGCTGCGGGCCGTGCGGCTGCCGGACGACCTGGGCGAGCACACGGTGCGCGGGCAGTACGCGGGCGGCTGGCAGGGCGGCGCGCAGGTGCCCGGCTACCTGGAGGAGGACGGCATCGACCCGGCCTCCACCACCGACACCTACGCGGCGATCAAGCTGGGCGTCGACAACCGCCGCTGGGCCGGGGTGCCCTTCTACCTGCGCACCGGCAAGCGCCTGGGCCGCCGCGTCACCGAGATCGCGGTCGTCTTCCAGCGCGCCCCGCACTCCCCCTTCGACTCGACCGCCACCGAGGAGCTGGGCGAGAACGCCATCGTCATCCGCGTCCAGCCCGACGAGGGCATGACGGTGCGGTTCGGCTCCAAGGTGCCGGGCACGTCGATGGAGATCCGGGACGTGTCGATGGACTTCGCGTACGGCGAGTCCTTCACCGAGTCCAGCCCGGAGGCGTACGAACGGCTGATCCTGGACGTCCTTCTGGGTGACGCCAACCTGTTCCCGCGCCACCAGGAGGTGGAAGAGTCCTGGCGGATCCTCGACCCGATCGAGGAGTACTGGGCCTCGCACGACAAGCCGGCGCAGTACGCGTCGGGCGGCTGGGGACCGCGGGAAGCGGACGAGATGCTCGCACGAGACGGACGGAGCTGGCGCAGGCCATGAGGATCGACCTGACCGACACCACGGCAAGCAAGATCAACAAGGCGCTGGTGCAGGGCCGCCGGGCCATCGGCACCCCGGCCGTGGGCATGGTGCTCACGCTGGTCATCGTCACGGACGAGGAGAACGCCTACGACGCGATCAAGGCCGCCGAGGAGGCCTCGCACGAGCACCCCTCGCGCACCCTGGTCGTCATCAAGCGCCACCCGCGCAACCTGCGCGACCGCACCCGCTCGCACCTCGACGCCGAGGTCCGGGTCGGCTCCGAGGCCGGGACCGGCGAGACCGTCGTGCTGCGCATGTACGGCGAGGTGTCCGAGCACGCCGACTCGGTGGTGCTGCCGCTGCTGCTGCCGGACGCGCCGGTCGTCGTGTGGTGGCCGGTGGAGGCGCCGGACAACCCCGCGCAGGACCCGCTGGGCGCGCTGGCCCAGCGCCGGATCACCGACCTCTACACGGTCGAGCGGCCGATGGAGGTCCTGGAGCGCCGGGTCCGCGCCTACGCCCCCGGCGACACCGACCTGGCCTGGACCCGGCTGACGCTGTGGCGCTCGATGCTCGCCGCCGCCCTGGACCAGGCCCGGGTGCCGGTGACCTCCGCGGTCGTGGAGGCCGAGGCGGACAACCCGGCCGCCGAGCTGCTGGCCCGCTGGCTGGAGGCCCGCCTCGGCGTCCGCGTGGACCGCGTGATCACCGACGGGCCGGTCGTCACGGCCGTCCGCCTGGGCACGGCGAACGGCGAGATCGTCGTCGACCGGCCGGAGGGCCCGCTCGCCACGATGACCCTGCCCGGTCAGCCCCCGCGCTCGGTTGCCCTGAAGGTGCGCCCCACCTCCGAACTCATCGCCGAGGAGCTCAGGCGCCTCGACGCCGACGAGATGTACGCCGTCGCCCTGCGCGGCGAGGCCGGCAAGGAGACCCCCGTCCATGTCTGACAACCCGAAGCTCAACCAGCGGCCCGAGTGGACCGCGCTCGCGGACCACGCCAAGGGCACGCTGCCCCACCAGGACCTGCGCGAGCTGTTCGACCGGGACCCCGGGCGGGCGGAGCGGTACGTCGTGCGCGTGGGCGACCTGCGCATCGACTACTCGAAGAACCTCGTCACCGACGAGACGCTGGCCCTGCTCCAGGAGCTGGCCGCCGCGACCGGCGTGGCCGGGCTGCGCGACGCGATGTTCCGCGGTGAGCGCATCAACATCACCGAGGACCGGGCGGTGCTGCACACCGCGCTGCGCGCCCCCAGGGACGCGGTGATCGAGGTCGACGGCGAGAACGTCGTCCCCAAGGTGCACGCCGTACTCGACAAGATGGCCGGCTTCGCCGACCGGGTCCGCTCCGGCGAGTGGACCGGCCACACCGGCAAGCGCATCAAGAACGTCGTCAACATCGGCATCGGCGGCTCCGACCTCGGTCCGGCGATGGCCTACGAGGCGCTGCGGGCCTTCACCGACCGCTCCCTCACGGTCCGCTTCGTGTCCAACGTGGACGGCGCCGACCTGCACGAGGCGGTCCGGGACCTGGACCCGGCCGAGACGCTGTTCATCATCGCCTCCAAGACCTTCACCACCATCGAGACGATCACCAACGCCACCTCGGCCCGCTCCTGGCTGCTGAACGGCCTCGGGGGTGACGAGAAGGCGGTCGCGAAGCACTTCGTGGCCCTGTCGACGAACGCCGAGAAGGTCTCCGGCTTCGGCATCGACACGGCCAACATGTTCGAGTTCTGGGACTGGGTCGGCGGCCGCTACTCCTTCGACTCGGCCATCGGCCTCTCCCTGATGATCGCCATCGGCCCGGACCGCTTCCGCGAGATGCTCGACGGCTTCCGCATCGTCGACGAGCACTTCCGCAACGCCGAGGCCCCGGCCAACGCGCCGCTGCTCCTCGGCCTGCTGGGCGTCTGGTACGGCGACTTCCTGGGCGCGCAGTCGCACGCGGTGCTGCCGTACTCGCACTACCTGTCGAAGTTCACCGCGTACCTCCAGCAGCTCGACATGGAGTCCAACGGCAAGTCCGTCGACCGGGACGGGAACCCGGTTCAGTGGCAGACCGGGCCGGTGGTGTGGGGCACGCCGGGCACCAACGGGCAGCACGCCTACTACCAGCTGATCCACCAGGGCACCAAGCTGATCCCGGCGGACTTCATCGGCTTCGCCCGGCCCGTGGGCGAGCTGAGCGACGAACTCAAGGCGCAGCACGACCTGCTGATGGCCAACTTCTTCGCCCAGACCCAGGCCCTCGCCTTCGGCAAGACCCCGGACGAGGTACGCGCCGAGGGAGTGCCCGAGGAACTGGTCCCGCACAAGACCTTCCGCGGCAACCACCCCACCACCACCGTCCTGGCCGCCGAACTGACCCCCTCCGTCCTCGGCCAGCTCATCGCCCTGTACGAGCACAAGGTCTTCGTCCAGGGCGCGGTCTGGAACATCGACTCCTTCGACCAGTGGGGCGTCGAACTCGGCAAGGTGCTCGCCAAGCGCGTCGAACCCGCCCTCACCGAGGGCGCGGACGTGCCCGGCCTCGATCCCTCCACGGCCGCGCTGGTGGCCGCCTACCGTGAACTGAAGGAAGTGCACTGACATGGAGATCGGTCTCGTTGGTCTCGGCAAGATGGGCGGCAACATGCGCGAGCGGCTGCGCAACGCCGGCCACACCGTCGTCGGATACGACACCAATCCCGACCGGGCCGACGTCGACAGCCTGGTCGAGCTGGTGGACCGGCTGGAGCGGCCGCGCGCGGTCTGGGTGATGGTCCCGGCCGGCGGCGCCACCCAGCACGTCATCGACCAGCTGGCGACGCTGCTCAAGCCCGGTGACACCGTCATCGACGGCGGCAACTCCCGCTGGACGGACGACGAGCGGCACGCCGAGGACCTCGGCAAGCGCGGCATCAACTTCGTGGACGCCGGGGTGTCGGGCGGCGTGTGGGGGCTGGAGAACGGCTACGCCCTGATGGTCGGCGGCGACAAGGAGACCGTCGACGACCTCAAGCCGGTCTTCGACGCCCTCAAGCCGGACGGCCCCTACGGCTACGTCCACGCGGGCAAGGTCGGCGCCGGGCACTTCTCCAAGATGGTCCACAACGGCATCGAGTACGCCATGATGCAGGCCTACGCCGAGGGCTGGGAGCTGCTGGAGAAGGTCGACTCCGTGGACAACGTCCGCGAGGTCTTCCGCTCCTGGCAGGAGGGCACCGTCATCCGGTCCTGGCTCCTGGACCTGGCCGTCAACGCCCTCGACGACGACCACCACCTGGAGAAGCTGCGCGGCTACGCCGACGACTCCGGCGAGGGCCGCTGGACGGTGGAGGCGGCGATCGACAACGCCGTGCCGCTGCCCGCGATCACGGCCTCCCTCTTCGCCCGGTTCGCGTCCCGCCAGGAGGACTCGCCGCAGATGAAGATGGTCGCCGCGCTGCGCAACCAGTTCGGCGGGCACGCCGTGGAGTCGGCCAAGAAGTAGCCGCCCGGGAACAGCCGCCCGGGAAGTGGGCGGTCCGGGAAGTGAGCGCGGTCCTGGAACTGGGCGGTCCGGGAAGTGGGCGGTCCGGAAAGCGCGTTGACGTGATCGGCCGGTTCGGGTCAGAGTCCCTCCCTGATGGAGATCAACGACCTGACACCGGCCGAGTCGCGTCTTTGGCGGGCGTTCGCCTCGGGCACCGACGTGGACTTCCGGGCCGCGGGCTCCTCCGCCGCGGACTCCGACGACCCCGCCCACGGCGGCACCTGGGGACCCGAGCGGACCGTGCGCGCGAGCGTGCTGCGGGCCCTCCTCCTGGACGGCCCCCGGGAGGACGGCCGGGTCGCGGCGCTCAGCCTGACCGGCGCCCGCGTCACCGGGCAGCTGGACCTGCAGTACGCGACGGTCGACCACCCCGTGCGGCTGCGGCACTGCCACTTCGACGAGGCACCGAGGTTCTACGGCGCCCGGCTGCGCGAGCTGAACCTGAGCGAGTCCGTGCTGCCCGGGCTGATCTCGCACGCGGTCCGGGTGGAGGGCGTACTGCGGCTGACCCGGGCCCGGTTCAGCGGTACGGTGCGGCTCGCGGGGGCGGAGGTCACCGGCAGCCTGTATCTGGAGAGCACCCGCATCGAGACGCAGAACACCGGGACGCCGGACGGCGAGTGGCCGGTGCTCCAGCTGAACCAGGCGGTGCTGGGCGCCGACCTGTGGGCGCCGGGGCTCCGCGCGGGCGGCGAGGTCCGGCTCACCGGCGCCCGGGTGGCCGGCACGGTCAACCTGAACGACGCGGTGCTGGACCGGCCGGGCGGCACCGCCGTCCAGGCCGAGACGCTGGCCGCCGAGGCCGACGTGCTGATGCGGCGCGCGGACGTCCGGGGCCGGCTGGAGCTGCGCGGTGCCCGGATACCCGGCCGGCTGGACCTGTCGCACGCCCGGCTGGCCAACCCCGGGAACACCGCACTGCGCGCCAGCAGCTGCGCGATCGGCGAACTCTGGCTGCGGGAGGGCCCGGCGGTGCAGGGAGCGCTCAATCTGCGCCGCGCCCAGGTGGACGTGCTGTTCCTCCAGCCGGAGGTGGTGCCGGCCTGGGTCCAGCTCAACGACCTCACGTACACGTCGCTCGTCCCGCACGAGCCCGCCCAGCGCCGGCTGCCGATGCTGGAGAAGGGGGACAGCTATCTCCCTTTCACCTACGAGCAGTTGACCGCCTCCTACCGGCGCATCGGTGACGACGACGCGGCCCGCCTCGTACAGCTCGCCAAGCAGCGGCGGCGCCGGCGCACCCTGCCCTGGTACGGCCGTCTGTGGGGGCACCTCCAGGACATCGCGGTCGGATACGGCTTCCGTCCGCTGCGCGCGGGCGGCTGGCTGCTCTCGCTGCTCGCGGTCGGCTCGGTCGTCTACGGGCTGCACCACCCGCCGCCGCTCAAGCCGCAGGAGGCCCCCGGCTTCGACCCGGTCTTCTACACGCTGGACCTGCTGCTGCCGGTGATCTCCTTCGGCCAGGAGAACGCGTTCTCGCCCGAGGGCGGGTACCAGACGCTCTCCTACGTCCTGATCGTCACCGGCTGGATCCTGGCCACGACGGTGATCACCGGCCTGACCCGCACCGTCAGCCGCCAGTGAGGATCTCCGTGCGCGGCCAGGGGTTCCGAGCAGGCGGGTACGGGGTATGCCGGACGCGTCCCGAACGAACGATCAAGGAGAGCGATCTCGATGCCACCCCTGCGCCAGGAGGTCGACCCGGGTGCGGCCGGGCTGGACCCCGCAGCGCTGGCCCGGCTCGACCTGCACTTCGCCCGGCAGGTCGACGAGGGCCGGCTGCCCGGGTTCCTGGTGGCGGTCGCGCGCGGCGGCCGCGTCGCCCATCTGACCGTGCACGGACTGCGGGACGTCGCGGCCGGACTCCCGGTGACGGCCGACACGCTGTGGCGGATCTACTCCATGACCAAGCCCGTCACGTCCGTCGCGGTGCTGACCCTGGTGGAGGAGGGCCGGCTGGCGCTGGACGATCCCGTCGACCGGTACCTGCCGGCCTTCGCCGAACCGCGGGTGTACGTCGGGGGGACCGGGGCGGACGTCGTCACCCGCCCCGCCGCCGGTCCGGTGCGGGTCCGGCACCTGATGACCCACACCGCGGGGCTGACGTTCGGCTTCTACCGTTCCCACCCCGTGGACGCGCTGTACCGGGCGGCCGGTGTGGAGTCCTCGGTGCGGCCGGGTGCCGACCTGGCCGAGACGGTCGACCTGTACGCGAGCCTGCCCCTGCAGTTCGAACCGGGCACCGAGTGGAACTACTCGGTGGCCAGCAACGTACTGGGGCGGCTGGTGGAAGTGGTGTCCGGGCAGCCCCTCGACGTGTTCTGCGCCGAGCGGATCTTCGGACCGCTGGGTATGGCGGACACCGGATTCCACGTCACCGACGCCCAGGCGGGCCGCCTGGCCGAGCTGTACGGCGAGACGGAGGACGGCGGCATCGTGCCGGTCCCCGGGCTGCCGCTGCGGGGCCGGCCGCGGTTCCTGTCGGGCAGCGGCGGCCTGGCCTCGTCCGCCTACGACGTGCACCGGTTCGCGGAACTGCTGCGGCGTCGCGGCGAACTCGACGGGCTACGGCTGCTCGCCCCGGCGACGGTGGACCTGATGACCCGCAACCACCTCCCGGGCGGCGCCGACCTGCGGTCCTTCGGCAGCCGCCCGGCGCACGACGAACCCGGCAACGACGGCGTCGGCTTCGGCCTCGGTGTCTCCGTGGTGACCGACCCGGGCCGCACGCGGTCGCCCTCCGGGCTCGGCACCTACGGCTGGAGCGGAGTGGCGACGACCACCTTCTGGGTCGACCCGGGCCGTGATCTGACGGTGCAGTTCATGACCCAGGTGCGGCCGAGGTCCTCGCACACGGTCTACCCGGACCTGAAGCGGCTCGTGCACGAGGCCCTCACGGACTGATCCGGCCCGGCGGAACCGGTTTCCCCGCGGTCAGGACGAGACGGGCGCCATCGCGTCCAGGTGCGGCAGGTGGTGGTCGAGCCGCTCCCGCTTGGTGCGCAGGTAGGTGATGTTCGACGCGCACGGCGGGATCAGCAGCGGCACCTGCTCGGCGACCTGGATGCCGTGCCGCACCAACGCCTCGCGCTTGCGCGGGTTGTTGGACATCAGCCGCACCGACCGCACCCCGAGGTCGTCCAGGATCCGGGCCGCGACGCCGTAGTCCCGGGCGTCCACGGGAAGGCCGAGGGCGAGGTTCGCCTCCACCGTGTCCAGGCCCTCCGCCTGCAACGCCATCGCGCGCAGCTTGGCCAGCAGGCCGATGCCGCGCCCCTCGTGCCCGCGCAGGTAGACCACGACGCCACTGCCCGCGTCGGCCACCTGCCGCAGCGCGGAGGCGAGTTGGGCGCCGCACTCGCAGTGCTGGGAGCCGAAGGCGTCGCCGGTCAGGCACTCCGAGTGGAGCCGGGTGAGCACGCCTTCGGCGCCGAGGTCGCCGTACACGAGGGCCACTTGCTCGTCACCGCGTTCGTGGTCGAAATAGCCGAACGCCCGGAATTTCCCGTACACGGTGGGAAGCGGCGTCACCACGATCCGCTCCACGTCCGTGCGCTGTGCTGTCTTCTTGCCGAGTACACCGATTTTTTCTGTCATGATTATCGCGTTCCTCAACAGTTTGCTCAACCGAGATGAAAGGCCGTGCGGGAATGGATGCTTCACTGGTGCCGGCGGACACGAGCGACGATGTGCGCGAACGTGGCTCCGGGGTCGCGGTGCTGCCGGTCGGGAGTTTCGAGCAGCACGGCCCGCACCTGCCGCTGGCGACCGACACCCTCGTCGCCTGCGCCGTCGCCCGGGCGGTGGCCGACGCGTATCCGGTGCATCTGCTGCCGCCGGTGACGATCGGCTGCTCGCACGAGCACGCGGACTGGCCGGGGACCGTCAGCATCTCCGCCGTGACCCTGCACGCGGTGGTGCGCGACATAGCCGACTCCCTGCGCCGCTCGGGTGTCGAGGCCCTGGTCGTGGTCAACGGGCACGGCGGCAACTACGTGCTGGGCAACGTCGTTCAGGAGTCCTCGGCACGCGGTGGGCGGATGGCGCTGTTCCCGGCCGCGGAGGACTGGGAGACGGCGCGCCGGCGGGCCGGGGTGGTCACCTCGCTGCTCACCGACATGCACGCGGGGGAAATCGAGACCTCCATTCTTCTGCACAAGCATCCCGAATTGGTCAGGCCCGGTTACGAGGCCGCCGATTTCGTCGCGGACGACCGGCGTCATCTGCTCTCCCTCGGTATGTCCGCCTACACCGATTCCGGTGTCATCGGGCGGCCTTCACTGGGCTCGGCGGAAAAGGGGAAGGAACTGCTGGCAAGCCTGGCGGATTCCTTCGGGGAATATTTCGCACTGCTGACGCCCGGGACGGCGGGGACACCGGCCACGTCCGACGGCTCCGGCCGCACCGCCGACTCCGACGGCTCCGGCGATTCCGGCGGCTCCGACGGCTCCGACGGCGAGCGGGTGTAGCGCACGGCGTACCGGCGTCCGACGAGGACGACGACGCCGGGCAGGCTCGCCACGAGGCTGAGCACGCCGTACACCACCGCCACGCCCAGCCCGGTGCCCGCGCCGAGCCCTGCCGCGCCGAACGCCCACGCGGTGACGCCCTCCCGGGGTCCCCAGCCGCCCACGTTCAGCGGCAGCCCCATGGCGAGCAGCGCCAGCACGGCCAGCGGCGTGAGCGCGGCGACCGAGGCCGCGCTGCCGGCGACCCGGGCGGCGAGCACGAACATCGTGAGGTGTCCGGCGAGCACGACGCCGGACGAGAGGGCGATGCCCGGCAGGTTCCGCCGGGACAGCAGCGCGTCCCGTGCCTCACCGAGCGCCGTCCGCACGGCCCGGCCCCGGCGTGCGGGGGCCCGGTTCATGCGCAGGGCGAGGAGGACGGCGAGCGCGCCGGCCAGGGCCAGGGCCACGACGGGTGCGAGGTGCCGTACCTCGGCGAGCACCGGGGACGGCATCGTGAGCAGTACCCCGGCCCCGACCCCGATCAACGCGAGCTGCCCCGCGACCCGTTCGAGGACGACGGCGCGCACGCCCCGCCCCAGGTCCCCGGTGCTCCGCCCGTGCCGCACCGCGCGGTGCACGTCGCCGAGGACGCCGCCGGGCAGGGCCGCGTTGAGGAACAGGGCGCGGTAGTAGTCGGCGACGGCCGCCGCGAGCGGCAGCCGGATGCGCAGCCCCCGGGCGACCAGGGCCCAACGCCAGGCACTGAACACCGTGGTGACCAGTCCGATCCCGAGAGCCGCCAGAACGGTGGGCCCGTCGATCCGGCGCAGCCCGTCCAGGAAGGCGCCGGTCCCCAGCCGCCACAGGAGCACGGCGAGGACGGCGGTGCCGACGATCGTGCCGAGGTGGGCGCGCAGGGCGCGGCGGCGGGGAGCCGGGACGCCGGTGGCGGCGTACGGGCGTGCGGGCATCGGCAGTTCCCGCGCCGGTACGGTCGACACCGTCGGCAGCGTCGGTGCGCTCACCGGGCCCCGCCCGTCGGCCGGCACAGCGCCAGCAGGTCGGTGTGGTGGACGACGACACGCAACTCCCCGGCCGCGCAGGCCGCGAGGCGCTCCTCCAGGTACCGGTCGGCCCGCGCCCGCAGTTCCGGGCGCTGTTCGACGGCCGCACCGACCCAGCCCCGCAGCCACTGGGCGGTGAGTCCGGCCTCGTCGGGTCCCAGCTGCCAGTCACTGGGGTGCGCCCGTACGGTGGCGCCGTGCCCGGCGAAGGCCTCGGCGGCGGCGGTGACGGCGTCCGGACCGAGCAGGCCGGTGCGCCGCTGGTGGTCGTTGAACGCCTCGGTGATCTCGGCGTCCAGGGGATGGGGCGGGGTGAGCTCTACGCGTCCGGCGACGGAGAGGGTCAGCAGCGCCGGGCAGCCGGCCGCGGTACAGGCGGCGGCGAGCTTGCCGACCTCCTCGGCGGTGAGGACGTCGAGCAGCGCGGACGCCGTCACCAACGCGGCGCCGTGCAACGCGTCCGGGGAGAGGCGGGCGAGGTCCCCGCGCCGCGTCTCGACGGTGACGCGGCTGCCGTCGGCGGCGGTGCGCGGGGCGGCGACGGCGGCGAAGTGCAAGAGGTAGGGGTCGCGGTCGTGCAGCACCCAGTGCTGGGCACCGTCGAGCAGCGGGGCCAGCCAGCGCCCCATCGACCCGGTGCCGCAGCCCAGGTCGTGCACCACCAGCCCGTCCGCCCGCCCCGGCAGGTTGGCGAGCCTGATCCGCAGCGGGTCGAGCAGGTCGTGGGCCCGCGCGGCGGCATCGGCGGGCTCGCGCAGCCGCAGCCACTCGGGGGCGTAGCGCGGGGGCTCCGCGGGGTGCTCGCGCACCGGCGCTCCGCGCAGGCGGACGGTGGCACGCTCGCCGGAGGACCGCCTGGCGGCGTCGTCCGGCGGCTGCGTCGCGGGGCGGACCGGGCCCGCGACGGGGACGACGGCGTTCCGGTCGGCGGGCTTGCTCGTGCTCATGCGGCCCTCCTCGGTTCGCCCGGCAGCCGGTGCAGTACGCCGGCCAGGCTCTGGGCCGTGCTCGCCCAGCCGTTCAGGGCGGCGCGGCGACCACGGGCGGCGGCCTTGAGCCGCCGTCGTACGTCCGGCTCGCCGAACCAGCCGCGCAGCTCCGCGGCGAGGGCGGCGGGGTCCTCCGGCGGGACGAGGATGCCGGGTACGCCCCCGTCGGGCGCGCGTCCGACCGCCTCCGGCAGGCCGCCGACGTCCGTGGCCAGCACGGGGATGCCGCGGGCGAGTGCCTCGGTCACCGCCATGCCGTACGTCTCGGCGTACGAGGTGAGGACCATCAGGTCGGCGGCGGCGTAGATGGCGTCCAGGCCGGCGCCGTTCCGCGGTCCGGCGAGCACCAGCCGCTCCTGCAGACCGTGCCGCGCGATCAGCGACCGCAGCCGGCCGACGTACTCCGGATCCTGTGCGAGCCCGCCGACGCACACGCAGCTCCACGACAGGTCGGACACCGTCGCCAGCGCCTCCACCAGCCGGTGCTGGCCTTTGCGCGGGGTGACCGCGGCGACGCACACCAGCCGGGAGACGCCGTCGGTGCCCGGAGCGAGGGGCGCGATGTCGGCGCCGGGAGCGGCCACGTGGACGCGGCCCGGGTCCAGGCCGTGGTGGGAGACGAGGCGGCGCACCGCCCAGTCGCTGGTGGCGACGACGGCCGGGACGGCACGCAGCACCGTGCGCTCGCGGGCGTCCAGGCCGGCCGCCACGGCGGGGTCGAGGCCGGTCTCGTCGCCGAGCGGGAGGTGGACGAGGACGGCCATGCGCAGCCGTTCGGCCTCCGGGACGACGACCTCCGGCACCCCGCAGGCCACCAGACCGTCGAGGAGGACGACCGCGCCGTCCGGCAACCGCCGCAGGACGCGGGCGAGTTCCGCGCGGGCCGCGTCGTCCGGCCGGGGCCAGTCGCCGGGCACGGGCAGCCCCCGTACCCGCCAGCCGAAGCCGGGCAGGTCGAGCCGTACCCGCCGGTCGTAGGCGTTGCCGCCACTGGGCGCGGCCGGGTCGTCGACGCCGCCCGGCATGACGAAGTGCACGGATCGCAGGGACATGGGGACGATCCCCCCGTTCCTCGGGACCGGGACCGGGACCGGGGTCTGGGGCTGGGTCTGGGTCTGGGTCGTCCCCGGCGGCTGGGCGGGGACGTGGGCGAGCCGGGTCCGCCCGGCGGCGGTCGTGCCGGTCACAGCGCACGCTCGTAACTCGCCCAGGCGACGTGCGACTCGTGCAGAGTGACGGTGAGCCCGGCCAGGCCCTTGGCGCCCTCGCCGAGCGCGCCCTTGTGCACGCGCTCGGCGAGCCGGTCGGCGATGACCTTGGCCAGGAACTCCGTGGAGGTGTTGACGCCGGCGAAGTCGGGTTCGTTGTCGAGGTTGCGGTAGTTCAGCGCACCCACGACGGCACCCAGCTCCTGGGTGGCCAGACCGATGTCGACGACGATGTTGTCCTCGTCCAGCTGCTCGCGCCGGAAGGTGGCGTCCACCAGGAACGTCGCTCCGTGCAGGCGTTGCGCGGGCCCGAAGACGTCGCCGCGGAAGCTGTGGGCGATCATGATGTGATCGCGGACGGTGATGCTGAACAACGGACGACCCTCCAGGTGTGGCGCGTCTGGTCCCCCGCCGATCGCTGCGCGGGTGCCGTCTATTACGGCTGGATGCCTTCCCCTGTTCAGTGGGCCGTACGTCTTTCCTCAAGGTCAGGCGCCGCCGCGGGCGTCCGTGCCGGTGTCCTCGTCGTCGTAGCGGATCCGGTGGCACAGGGCGGGGAGCGCGCCGGAGGCCAGCCGCGGCATCAGCTCCGGCAGTTCGGCGAAGGCGGATTCACCGGTGACGAGCGCGTCGAGCGCCGGGTCGGCGAGCAGTTCGAGGGCGAGCGCGAGCCGGTCGGTGTAGGTGCGGGTGGCGGCGCGGGCCGGTGAGACGGTGCCGACCTGGCTGCCGCGCAGGGTCAGGCGCCGGGAGTGGAAGGCCTCGCCCAGCGGCAGGGCGACGCCCCGGTCGCCGTACCAGCTCAGTTCGACGACGGTGCCCTCGGGCCGCAGCAGTTCCAGCGACCGGGCGAGCCCGGCCTCCGTGGCGCTGGCGTGCACGACGAGGTCGCGGTCCCCGGCGGCGTCGTCCGGGGACGCGAATCCGGCACCGAGCGCCTCGGCGACGTCCCCCCGGGCCGGGTCGGCGTCGACCAACTCCACCCGCACGCCCGGGAACCGGGCCAGCAGGGCGGCGACCGAGCAGCCGACCATGCCGCCGCCGACCACGCTGACCCGGTCGCCGATCAGCGGCGCCGCGTCCCACAGGGCGTTGACGGCGGTCTCGACGGTGCCGGCGAGCACGGCCCGCCCGGCGGGGACCGAGGGCGGTACCGGCGTCACGGCCGCGGCGGGGACGACGTACCGGGTCTGGTGCGGGTGAAGACAGAACACGGTGCGCCCGACGAGACGCTCCGGCCCCTCCTCCACCACCCCGACGCCGAGGTAGCCGTACTTCACCGGCCCGGGGAAGTCGCCCTCCTGGAACGGCGCGCGCATCGCCGTGTACTGGTTCTCCGGCACCCGGCCGCCGAAGACGAGGGTCTCGGTGCCACGGCTGACCCCGCTGAAGAGGGCGCGCACGAGCACCTCGTCCGCGCCCGGTACCGGCAGCTCCACCTCGCGGATCGCACCCCGCCCCGGCGCTTCGAGCCAGAACGCACGTGCCATGCGTGTCATCGGAAGTCCTCCTGAACGATCGGGAAGCCACTCACGTACCGAGGGATGCACAAGCCGCGCACAAGGTAGCGGCGTTGATCGACTCTGTCACACGGCCGGAGGATGTTCGGTGGCCCTGATCAACCTGAACCACACGGACGACGCGTACGACGCGTACGACGCCGGTCCCGCGAGGTCCGTTCAGCAGGAGACGGCGGTCGGCGCGGGCGCGCAGATCCTGCTCCTGGCCCTGCTCGGCACCGCGATCGGCATGGGCACGGCGGGCTGGCTGACCGGCCTGGCGTTCGCGTTCGCGAGCTGGGCGGTGCTCTCCCGTGCCCTGCACCGCTCCCGGCTGCCGTCGTTCGGCCCGGCCAACCGGGTCACCCTCGGCCGGGCCACCCTGGTCGGCGGGGTCACCGCCCTGGTCGCGGACTCCTTCCGCAGCGCGCCGCCCGTGTCCCTCCTCGTCGGCCTGACGGCCGTGGCCCTGATCCTGGACGGCGTGGACGGCAAGGTCGCCCGCCGCACCGGCACGTCGACACCGCTGGGCGCGCGCTTCGACATGGAGGTCGACGCGTTCCTCATCCTGGTGCTGAGCGTGTACGTCGCGCTGGACCTGGGCCCGTGGGTGCTGCTGATCGGCGGCATGCGGTACGTGTTCGTGGCCGCGGCCCGGGTGTGGCCGTGGCTGACGGCCCCGCTGCCGCCGAGCACGGCCCGCAAGACGGTGGCCGCGCTCCAGGGCGTCCTGCTGCTCCTCGCGGGTGCGGAACTGCTGCCGCGCGCGGGGAACGCCGCAGTGGTGGCGGTGGCGCTGGGCCTGTTGGTGTGGTCGTTCGGGCGGGACGTGCGGCGGCTGTGGCGGCGGTCGCGGATTCCCGCGGCACCTGCCACGGCGATGCGGGAACTCGTCGCGCAGTAGGCCCGCCCCTTCTAGGCAGCCGCGCCCACCGACCCCGCCGAGCGGGCCGATCCCGAGGAGCGCGCCGAGATCCGCCCGCTGATCAGGACGGACCTGCGCCGGGTGAAGAGGCGGGGCAACGAGACCATGAGGGCGTTCAGACGCCCCGACTGCACGCTCGGCCGCCGTCCGCGGTCCAGGGCGCGCATCGCGGTCGCGACCACCTGCTCGGGGGTCTGGTAGCTGCCCTGGTAGGCACCGCCCTCGAAGCCGTCGAAGAACTCGGTGCGGGTGAGCCCCGGCGCGAGCGAGAGCACCCGCAGGCCGGTGCCGCGGGACTCGTACCACAGGGCCTCGGTGAAGCTGAGCACGAAGGCCTTGCAGGCGGCGTAGACCGCCAACTCGGGGCTGGGCGTGTAGGCCGCCGCGCTCGCGACGTTCACGAGGACGCCCCGGCCGGAGTCGCGGAGCGGCTCGATGAACGCCCGGGTCAGGTCGACGAGGTTGGCCACGTCCACGTTGATCTCGTCGGTGAGGCGGTCGGGGTCCTCCTGGTGGAAGGCGCCGTTGGTGCCGAATCCGGCGTTGTTCACCAGGCCGTCGACGCGGATGCCCCGCCCCGCCAGGTCGGCGGCCAGCCGACGCCCCGCGCCCGGCTCGCTCAGGTCGAGCCGCACCGAAGTGATCCGTACGCCGTGTTGTGCACGCAGTTCGGAGGCAAGGTCCTCCAGGCGGTCGAGCCGCCGTGCGACGAGGACGAGGTCGGAGCCGCGGCGGGCGAGTTCGCGGGCGAACGCGGCGCCGATCCCGGAGCTGGCGCCGGTGACGACCGTGGTCTGACCGGAGAAGTCGATTGCAGTCATGCCATGCACTGTAGGCAGCACTTTGCACTCAGTGCAAGCAGTGCCTTCAATGCACAATCTTGCCCACAGTGAATATCTGAGCGCCGCATGCAAAGCTATAGGCTGAGTGCATGGCCGACACCCCCACGCTTCGAGAGCGCGCGCGCCGCGCCGCGCGCGCGGAGATCACCGCCACCGCCATGCAGCTCTTCGCGGAACAGGGCTTCGAGGCGACGACGATCGACCAGATCACCAGTGCCGTGGGCATCTCGCGCCGCTCCTTCTTCCACTATTTCGGGAGCAAGGAGGACCTCGTCCTGGGCGACACCCAGGCGCTGGGCGAGTCGGTACGGGCCGCGCTGGAGGCCCGCCCGGACGAGGAGTCGGCCTGGACCGCCATCCGGGCGGCCTTCCTGACCATCCGTCCGGCGGACACGACCCCGGAGGAGCAGCTCACCCTCGCCCGCATCCACCACGAGGCGCCCTCCGTGCGCGCCCGGCACCTGGAGAAGCACCTGCGCTGGCAGGAACTGCTCGCCCCGGACATCCAGCGCCGCCTGGGCCTGCCCCCCACGGCGGACCCGGACCCCAGGGCGCTGGCCTTCGTCGCCGCCGCCCTGGCCTGCTTCGACGCGGCCGTCGACGCGTGGTACCGCTCCGGCGGCGCGGAGGACCCCGAGCGCCTCTTCGACGACGCGGTGGCGACGCTGCGCCGCTAGGCCCGAACGGTCAGCGGCCGGTCTCCCGGGGCGGCGGGAACTCCCGTACGAGGTCTCCGCCCCGGGGCTCGTGGCACGACATGCCGACGTTCCAGCCGAACCCGGTGAGCAGGGAGTGGAGTGCTTCCCACTTCTCCGGGTCGGCCTGTCCGGCGAAGCGGATGAGGCCGGGGCCGGAGAGTGTGCTGAGCCGGGCCCAGTCGGTGGAGAAGGCGAGCTCCCCGCGGAACCGGTCGGACGCGCCCGTCTCCCAACCCGCCCGGGACAGCGCGCCTTCGAAATCCTCCGGCGAGGGCCTCGGGACGCCGTCCCGGGCGTCGGCCTCCAGGTACACGCCCCCGTAGACGTTGGGGAGCCCGTCCAGCTTCTTCCTGAGCCAGTCCGGAACGTTCTCCTCCGCGCGCGGGAAGTAGGCGAGGTCCCGGGCATAGTGCTCGGGCGTGAAGGACGGCGCGTCCGGCTCGTCGTCGTAGTCGTAGCGGACCGAGTACCGCCCAGGAGTCAGCGTGTAGATCAGCGTGAACCAGGTACCGCCGGTCTCCGAGTACATCCCCAGCCGCAGCCTCCGGCACAGCTCAGTGATGCCCTGCGGGATGCCCGCCGCGGTGAGACTGCTGCCGTCCTCCGCCACGACGGCGAGGGAGGCCGACGAACCGCCGACGGCCAGCTCTGACCACCGCAGGGTCGCCCTCGCCCAGCCGTCGGGGAGACTGTCGCCCAGCACTTCGCCGATGTCGGCGCATGTCTCGGCCTGTTGCACGGCGTCCAGAGCTCGTGGTGGCACAGTGTCACCTTTCCTGGTGGGGATGGTCCTGGTGGGGATGGTTCGCTGCCTGGTCGGACGCTTCGGCGGGACCGTCCGGTTGCGGCCGTGACCGCTGGACGGGTCCGGGCGCTGGGCACTGCCGCCCGGGCAGCGTCCCCGCCGCCACCAGCGGTACGGCGGCCAGCACCAGCCACGGCACGGCGACCGGCAGCCCGGTGTCCAGCAGCAGCCCGGTCGCGGAGCTGCCGGCCAGCACGACGATCCCGGAGAGCGAGGACAGCGCCCCGGTGTACAGCCCGAGCCGCCCGTCCTCGGCGAGGTCCGGCACCCAGGCGCGGGCGACGGGCGCGACGAGCATCTGCCCGAGGGTGAGCAGGACGACGAACCCGGCGGCGGGCAGCAGCCCACCCGTCCCCGTCCACCCCGCGGGCCGTGCCAGGCCGACGACGGCGAACCCGACGGCGATCAGCACCAGCCCCGCCACCATCGACCGGCGCCGCGCCAGCCGCTCCCCCGCCCACCGGGTCACCGGCAACTGCGCGGTCACCACCAGCAGCGACGACAGCGCGAACAGCCAGGCCAGCGGCGCCTGCGAACCGGCGGCCCGTTCCACCTCGGCGGGCAGGGCCAGGTAGAGCTGGTTGTAGGCGAGGAGGTAGGCACCGTAGGCGCAGCACAGCGCGAGGAAGCGCCGGTTGCGCAGCACGAGCCGGGCCCCGCCCCGCATCCGGACCCGGGCCCGCCCGGGAACGCGCTGCGGCAGCAGCCACGCGTGCCCGACGAGGACCAGGACGAAGACCCCGGCCCCGGCGAGGCAGGCGGTACGGAAGTCGACGGCGAGCAGCAGCGCGCCCAGCAGCGGCCCGACGAAGGCACCGGCCTGCCCGGCGACGGTGAACAGCGCGAGCACCCGCGTCCGGTCCCCGCCCCCCGCCTCCTCCCACACGACGGCCTGCCGGGCGACCTCGGACTCGACGGCCGGCGAGAACAGCGCGGCGGCGAACCCGATCAGCAGGACGGCACCGACGACGGCCCAGGTCCGCTCGGCGAATCCGAGCCAGGCGAACCCGGCGATCCGCAGCACGCACCCGGCGAGCACCACGGGCCGGATGCCGTACCGGTCGGCGAGCGCCCCGCCGACCACGAACAGCCCCTGCTGACTGAAGGTCCGCAGCCCGAGCACGAATCCGACCAGCCACCCCGCCATGCCGACGGACTGCCCCAGATGCTCGGCGAGGAAGGGCAGCACGGCGAAGAAGCCGACGTTGAAGGCGAGCTGGGTGAGGATGAGCAGCCGGAGCAGCGGGGAGAGCGTGGCGAACGGGGCGGTACGACGGCCGGGCACCTGCCCGGACCGCCCACCGGTGGCGGCGGCGGACGTGGAGGTCATGTCACCCGACTCCGGCCGGTTCTTCCTGCTCGGTCTCCGCCACGGACCGCCGCTCGACCGCCTCGGACCTGCGCGGGGAGGGTCCGGTGGGCCGTCGGCGCAGCCCGCCCGCGGCACTGACGGCCAGCGCGCCGAGCAGGGCCAGTACGGCGGCGGGGGCGAGGACGGCCCAGGGGGCGCGCTCGGCGTAGGGCTGGTTCTCGGCGAGGAGCAGCCCCCACTCGGGGGACGGCGGCTGGGCGCCGAGTCCGAGGAATCCGAGCGAGGCGAGCGCGAGGGCGACACCGGGCAGCCGCAGCAGGGCGTGCCGGAGGACGGGCGGCAGCACGGCGGGCAGCAACTCGTGCCGCAGCAGATGGACCCGCCCCGCGCCCAGCCCCTTGGTGGCGGTGATGTGCAGCGTGGCGCGCTCCTGCCGCAGCAGGGAGGAGGTGTGCGCGGCGAGCGGCGCCCAGGCGACGGCGCCCACGGCGAGCGCGGGGGTGGCCGCGCCGCTCCCCGCGACGGCGGTGACGAGCAGCGCGACGAGCACCGGCGGTACGGCGTTGACGGTGTCGACGAGAGGCGCGGAGACCCGGGGCACGAGCCCGAGCAGTACGCCCACGAGCAGGGCGGCGGCACTGATGGCGGCGGCGAGGAACAGCGTGTCCAGTGCCCCGTGGCCGACCCGGGCGAGCAGGTCGCGCCCGAGGGCGTCGGTGCCGAAGGGATGGCCGAGGGAGGGCGCCCGCAGCCGCTGCCCGGTGTCGAGGGCGAGCGGATCACGGGCGAGCCCGAACCCGACGACGGCGAGCAGCAGGGCACCGTAGAGCACCGGCAGCACTCCCCCGGCGGGCGGGGTGGGCCGGTGCAGCGAGGACAGGGCGCCGTCCCGCAGCGCGGGCCCGGTGAGCAGCCGGGCGGCGACGCGGGTGGCGCCGGTGGCGAGCCCGGCGAGCAGCACGAGGGCGAGGGTTCCGGCCTGGAGCACGGGCAGGTCCTGCGCGAGGGCGGCCTGAAGGGTGGCACGCCCGAGCCCGGGGATGTCGAAGACCTGCTCGACGGCGACGGCCCCGCCGGTCAGCCCGACGACGAACAGTCCGAGGTTGGGCAGCAGCGCCGGCACGCACCGCCGCACGGCCTGCCGGGCGACGGACCTCCCGGTCACCCCACGCGCCGCGGCGGCCAGCGCCCACGGCTCCGCGAAGGCACCGGGCAGCAGATCGTCGAGCAGCCGCCCCAGCACGGCGCCCGCGGGCAGCCCGAGGGCGAGCGCGGGCAGCACGGTCCACTGGGGCCCGTACCACCCCAGCGCGGGCAGCCACCCCAACTGCACCCCGACGACGGTGGCGAGCACGGAGGCGACGAGGAACTCGGGCAGCGAGGCGAGGACGGCGGACAGGCTCCCGCCCCCGCGCCGCCCACCGAGCCGCCGCCGGGCCCCGAGGCGCAGGGTGCGTGCGCAGATCAACCCGGCGGTGAGGACGGCGACGAACAGCGCGACACCCATGAGCAGCAGCGAGGCACCGAGCGCCCGCGTCACGTCGGGCAGGACGTCCGCGCCGGAGATCCACGACCGCCCGGCGTCCCCGCGCACGAGCCCGCCCAGCCAGCCGGTGAGCACGTGCAGGGGCCCACCGTCGATCCCGAGCTGCCGCCGGATGTCGGCGAGCACCTCGGGCGTGGGCTCCCGCTCGGCGGACCGCGCCTTGAGAACGGTGTACGCGGGATCGGTGCGGGTGAGCCAGGGCAGCAGCCCCACCCCGCACACGAGCCCACCCGCGAGCACGACCCGCCAGGCCAGGGCGGCCACCCGCTGCAGCACGGTTCAGCGCCGGGTGCCGGTGTCGACGAGCGTGCGCTCGTACGGGTCGAGGACGACGCCCTGTACGGAGTCGGCGACGCCGGTGATGATGCGCTGGTGCACGAGCGGCACGACGGCGTCACTGCCGAGGACGCGTGCCTCGGCGGCCATGGCGGCGTCCTGGCGCTTCGCGGTGTCGGCGATCTTCTCGGCGTCGGCGACGGCACGGTCGACGCCCTCGTCGCACAACTGGGCGATGTTGAACCCGCCGTCGCAGGTGTAGTCGCTGGCGAGCACGGCGACGGGGTCACCGGTGTCGAGCAGCGTGTTCCGGGCGAGCACGAAGGCGTCGAACTTCCCGTCCAGCGCGTCCCCTTCGAGCCGCGAGTACTCCCGCACGGTGAGCTTGACGGTGAACCCGGCCTTCTCCAGCTGCTGCTTGACCACCTGGGCGACCTCGGGCAGCTCGGGCCGGTTGTCGTAGGTGGCGAGGGTGACGGTGTCCCCGTCCCCGGGCTTCTTGGCCGCCGCCCGCCCGACGGGCGGGGTCCGCTTCCCCTCCGCCCAGGTCACGGCGGGCCCGTAGACCCCGGCACCGGGATCGCCGTACCCCTCGTACACGTCCTTGGCGAACACGGAGGTGTCGAGCGCGGCGCGGGCGGCGGCCCGCAGCCCGGCGTCCTCGAAGGATCCCGACGAGGCGTTGAGGAGCAGGCTCGTGGTCCGGGTGGTGGCGGTGTCGCGCCGGGTCTTCTCGTCGAGCGAGGCGGCCTGGGCGACGGGAACGGCCTCGGCGATGTCGATTTCGCCGGTCCGCAGGGCGTTGGCGCGGGCGGTGCCGTCGGCGATGAAGCGGGCGTCGATACCGGAGGCCTGGGCGCGGCCGCCCCAGTAGTCGTCGAACCGGTCGAGGGAGGCGGAGGTGTCGCCGTTGACCTCGGTCAGCTCGAAGGGCCCGGTGGCGTGGCCGACGGGATCGACGCGGTCACTCTTCTCATAGGCGCCCTTGGAAAGTATCGCGAGGCTGGGGCTGGAGAGCCGCAGCGGCAGCACGGGGTCGGGCTCGGCGGTGGTGATGCGTACGACCCGGTCGCCGCCCGCCTCGGCGCTGAGGGTGACACCGGCGAGGGCGGCGGGCGCGGGCTCGGCGTCGGTGGCGTGCGTGAGGGACTCGGCCACGGCGGCGGGGGTCACTTGGCCCCCGTCCTGGAAGGTGGCGTCGCGGAGGCTGAACTCCCAGGTCTTGTCCCCGTCCCGCCGCCAGGACTCGGCGAGCGCGGGCGCCGCGGACCCGTTGGCGTCCAGCGAGGTGAGTCCCTCGGTGACCCCGAGACGGCTGAGCAGGGTGGCGTCGGCGCCGTACGGGGACAGGTTCTCGGCGGGCGGGAAGGCGAGGGCGACGCGGAGACGGGCGCCGTCGCCGCCGTTGCCGTCACCCGACGCGGAGTCGTCGCCCCCTCCGGAGGCGAAGCAGCCGGCCAGCAGCGGCACGAGCAGGAACGGGGCGAGCAGCCGGGGGCGGCGGTGGGAGCGCATGGTCCTCGGATCGATCAGGTCAGGTGCGGGCACGTGGTGTTCGGGCGTCTGGCGTCGGGCGGCGGCCGCGTGTGGGGCAGCGCACGGGGAGCCTACATGGAAACGATTTTCACGACTACCTGACCTCGCGCCATCCCGCCATGGGCACCTCGAAGTGCACGATCCCCTGCCCGCCCCCGGCATCCTCCCGCTCGTCGTGCACCACCTTGGCCAGTGACCGCCAGAAGGGCTCGGCCCCGGTGACGGTGGGGTCGGTGTGCAGATAGACCGCCCGGTACCCCCCGTCGGCGACGGCGAACGCGAGCAACTCATCGACAAGTCGACGCGCGAGCCCACGCCGCCGATGCCCGGCCCGCACGTACACCCGCCGCAACTGCGCGGTCACCCCGGAGGGGAACCGCTCGGCGACGCGGGCAGGGTTCGGGGGGTGCACGGGCCCCCGGGAGTCGAGAGCCCCGGTACCCACGACCTCGCCGTCGGCGGCGACCGCGACGAGGAGCGTGTGCCGGACGGGGGTCAGGTAGGCCTCGGCCGGGTCGATCACATCGGCGTGCCAACGCGGAACGTACCCGGTACCGAAGTCGCGGTAGACGGTGTCGAGCATGACGGCTCGGGCGGCGTCCAGGTCGGCGGCGGTGGCGGTCCTGATGGTGTAGTCGGTGGTGCGCACTTGCACATCGTACGCATTAACTGGAAATGCGCGATCACGCTCCCCTGGCTGGGGCGGCCGTCAGCCCCTCATCAGGTCTCCCCTTCCCACCTGGGCAAGCAGCGGCGGTTCCGCAGTCCCTTCGTAGCCGAGATGGAGTTCACGCCGAGCCCGGGTCGCGAGGACGTAGTACGCCATGCGCAGAGCCGCCGAGGTCGGGTCGGTGGCCGCGTCCGTGTGGGTGTCCGGGACGACGACGGTGTCGAAGCCCAGGCCCTTGGCGCTGGCCCGGTGGACGATGACGATGCCGGGGCGGCCGAGGTCGAGATTGCGGTACTGACCTCCTTTGGCCTCCGACGTGTACAGCTGGGGCTTCAGCCGTGGTGCCCTGCGCGACAGGCTGCCCAGCAAGGAGAACTGGGTGTGCCTGGAGTTGACGATCACTCCGATGGTGTCCCCGGGGTGCCGCTCGGCGAGCAGCGCCAGCAGATCGGCCGCGCCTCGCTCGGGGAACCGGTGCAGCCGGGGCGGCGGGCCCTGCCGGTCGGGCAGCAGCGGCGTACCGGCCCCCGTGCGGAAATGAGCCGCGAACGACGCGATCTGTTCCGTGTTGCGGTGGTTCCCGTCCAGGTCGTGGCGGCCACAGCGGCCGAGCCGTCCGGCGATCTCGGCGAGGGTGGAGTGGGTGTCGGTGAGGCGCTGGCACTCGTCCGCGAAGACCGTGACGCGGGCGCCGAGCATCCGGCAGAGCCGGTAGAACTCGGGCGGCAGATCCTGACCCTCGTCGACAACCAGGGTGAGGTCCGGCACCGGTCCGGTGTCGGCTGCCCGGTCGAACAGCGCGCTCCAGTCGTACCAGCCGTCCGCGGTGGTCGGAGCCTTGCCCTCGTACCACTGGGCGAGCCAGGCGTGCGCCGTGGTGACTCGCACACCTCGGTCGGTGGGGGCCAGTGCGTGGACCGTCGCGGCCAGCGACTGCCGCAGCAGGTTGGAGCGGGTGAGCAGGGCGACCGGGGGGCCGGTGAGGCTGAGCATGACGGCCCGTTGAGCCGCCAGGATGCTTTTGCCGCTGCCCGGCGGTCCACTGACCAGGTGGTTGCCGTCGAAGGGCAGGGCGTCGAGACCGGCCCGCTGATCGGGGGTGAGGTCGAGGTAGGTGAGGGTCACGACTCCTCCAACGCGTCGGCCGCGGCGGCCCGTGCGGCGGTGACGATCGGCTCCAGGTATCCCGGTACGTGCTCGCCGCCGACGACGAGGGTCCGGTCCAGGAGGGTGTTGCCGGTCTCACAGCTGGTCTCCGGCAGCAGTGCGCAGGCGTGGCAGGCCGCGCGGTTGAGGTTGCCGAAGCCCTGCCCCGTGTGTTCCGAGCACAGCGGGTCGGCGGAACACCAGGCGGCGGCCTCCGTCATGCGCAGCAGTGTCTCCGCGAGCCGCGGGGGCTCGCCCTGGCGTACGAGTCCGCCGAGAGTGCCCTCGGCGTCCCCGGCGGCGGTGTAGACGAGGATGCCGTACTGGTCCTGCTCGGGGCGGGCGTAGACGCGCTCGCGCAGGCTCGCGGTGGTGTAACCGGATTCGAAGGAGAGCTGGCGGATCAGCAGGTGCGCGAGCGTGTGCAGGAGGACGAACCGGGGGGCGAGTTCGGGTCCCGTGAGGGCTTCCAGACGGTCCCGCTGGAAGGAGCGGTCCAGGTCGGCCCGCATTCCGCTGACGCGCTTGCGTACCTCCCCGTCCACCTCCCAGCCGGCGAGTCCGGCCGGATTCAGACTGAGGAAGATCCCCTCGCCGAACACCTCGACGGCCGGCAGCCACTTGAGCCGGCGGGCGGTGTCGGCCGGTACCACCGCCGCGTCCGGGGAGACCCTCGTGAAGCCGGACAACGCGCGCACCTCGCGGAGCCGGTCGGCCAGGACGATCCTGCCGAAGCGGCGGTCGAGCGCAGCCCAGGGGTCGGCGCTCTCCCCCGCCAGGCCGAGGGTGGTCTCGCGCAACGCGAAGTCCCGGGTGGCGGGCGGCGTCGGCGCGGTGAACGCGGCCCACTCCTCACGGCTGAGGTCGGGGCGTGCCGGACCGGTCTGCGGATCGGACGACGGCACACCTGGGGAAGGCGCAGTCTCCCCCGTCTCCTGCGCGATCAGTGCGTCCAGGAGGGCGTCGTCGGCCCCGGTGTCCTCCTGGATCATCGTGCGGAACGCCGCGGCCCGCGGTGTCGCGGCCACCCGGCACAGGGGGACCCACAGGTCGTGCTCCCGCACCTTGGCCACGACGGCCTCGTCGCCGTGGGCCGCCGGTGCGTCGCTCTCCGGGATGTCGAGGGCCGAGTGCACGATCGGGTAGTACAGATTGCCGGCCGTGCGCTGCACGATCTGCACCGGTCGGGGGCATTCCACCCGTTCGTTCGCCCGCTGCCACGGGTTGCGTCCCGAGCAGCGCATGCCATGGGTGCCGAGGATGTCGAGCAGGTCGCGGGACGCACCGCAGCCCTTGGCGGTGCAGGTCACGGACAGCGCCTCGAGGCCGGACGCCCGTTCCGAGACCAGGAACCTCAGCCGGTCCCGCTCCGCACAGCGCCGACGTTCACCGGCGTCGCGCCGCGAGTGGGCCCAGAACCACCAGTCGACGTCGCTGAGGTGTCCGGCCTGGCAGATCTGCACGAACCGCATGGGCGCCAGCGTCCGGGCCGGTGAGCAGGAGGGGCAGCGCGGCGGCTGACCGGGCCTCTCGTCGGCGATCCGCCAGCGCTTCATCCGCCGACAGGACCCGCAGAACAGCCAGGACGGGAAACGGATGTACGGCGCTCCGGGCGCGTCCGGGACGTCGAAGCGGTCGTTCGCGGTCGCCGGGGCGGCGTAGAAGCCGGTGACGCCGAGGCGGGAGGCGAGACGGGCGGACTCGACCCGCTGCCTTCCCCTGGGGGGCCAGTCTCCGATGCCGGTGGCGACGAAGGACTCACCCTGGATGTCGAAGACCGCTCCGACGCCGAACGGCACCACCGTCTGCGACTGCCGTACCCGCAGTGTGCGGCTCACAGGTCCGCTCCCTTCACCGTCACCTGGCACTCCCGGTCCACGTTGCGCATGGAGTTCGGTGTCTCCCAGAGGCCGTAGTTCTGTTCGAAGCTCTTGATCAGGTTGGACTGGCCCTTGCCCTGGCTGCGGTAGTACAGCTCGCGGCCGTCCTTGTGGGCCTGGCGGGCCGCGTCCTCCCAGTCGGTGATCAGGCCCGCGAGTTCCGCCCGCACCTCGTCGCCGACGTCGGGTTCGGCGCCCACGGCACGCGCGGTCAGCTCGTCGGCGAGCGCTTCCAGCTCGGGTATGCGGTCCAGGACGTGTCCGGCCTGGTTCTCGGCGGCGAGCCCGAGCCGGTGCCGGACGAGGACGACCAGCGCGGCGTGCAGGGCCCGCCGGCGGGAGGGCACCGACCAGGGGGTGACGCTGGTGGGCTCCACCTGCCGGTACAAGGACCGGTGGTACACGTCGAAGGTCTCGTAGTGCGAACGGTCCCTGGGACGGGTGGCGTTGAAGAACGTCACCACGAGGCCGGGCACGGTGTGCCGGCCCACGCGGCTGGTGGCCTGGATGTACTCGGCGGTCGTCTTCGGCTGCCCCTGCATCAGCATCAGTGCGAGCCTCTTGACGTCCACGCCGACGGACAGCATGTTCGTGCAGGGCAGGAAGGACACCGACTGCGGGTCGTCCCAGCCCTTCTCCAACCGGTCCAGCAGTACGGGCTGTTCGGCCCGCGGGAGGTTGCTGGTCAGTTCCTGCACCTGGTGGTCGGGCAGGGCCCGAACCGCGTTGCCGGTGTCGAGTCCGGCGAGCTGGGCGGGGATGTCGTCGGCCGCGGCCGTGACCGTGCGGCCGAGCTCGCGCAGGCTGTGGTGGTAGGCCACCAGCGTCCAGTAGGCGTCCCGGTGTTCCAGGGGGAGTTCCCACGCCCCTTGGAGCAGCGCGGCGGCGGTGGCCACGGCGGCACGGCCGGCCGTGTGTCCCTGGGCCATGACGCCGAGGTAGCGGCGGCCGGGCCTGGAGGTGTCGGGTTCGGCGAAGTAGGAGTGGCGGGCGTCGAGACCGGCCGGCGGGAAGAGCTGGACGCTCCCGCCGTACAGGGCGCGGACCTGCTCTCCGGAGCGGCGGATGGTGGCGGTGGAGGCGACGACCTTGGGGCCGGTGCCGTCGGGCCCGACGCACAGCCCGAGGACGGCGGACTCGTACAGTCCGACGGTGGTGCCCAGTGGTCCGGTGAGCAGGTGCAGTTCGTCCTGGATGACGAGCGAGGGAGGCAGGTTTCCCGCGCCGGCGCCGCTCGGCGCGCCGAACAGCCGGCCCGCCCGCGGTTCCCAGGCCAGCCGGGCGAACTTGTCCACGGTCCCCAGGACGAACGTCGGCGGCCGGTCGTAGAGGTGCTCGTCCACGACGGCGACGGGCAGTTCGTCGTGGAAGACGCACTCTCGCCGCGGGCAGAAGAAGGCGAAGGAGTCGGCGGTCGCGCGCACCCCGTAGTCGCCCGCGTCGGGTGACTTGTGCGCGGGCAGGATGCGCGTACCGCACCAGGGGCAGCGGTCGAGGATGAAGACGTCGTCGGGCTGGGCGGCCTGGCGCGCGTTCTCGTAGGCGGTGCGGGCCTTGTCGTAGGTGTTCGGGGTGGTGGTCTCGCCCACCCACAGACCGATGGAGAACGGTTCGCTTCCGTACACCGCCGGTTCGGCACGGCGCAGCGTCTCGAGAGCGCAGACGGTGGTGGCGGCGCGCTGGAACTGCTGGGTGGTGAGCAGGCTGAGCGTGTAACGGCTGAGTACGGCCGTGCCCCCGCCGCCCGCTTCCCGTCGTCGCAGCACCATGGCGAAGGCGGCCAGCAACAGATACGCCTCGGTCTTGCCACCGCCGGTCGGGAACCAGATCAGGTCGGTCACGGCCCGGTCCGGGTGCCGCGGATCGGCCGTGCCGTCCACGGCGAGCAGGAAGAAGGCCAGCTGGAACGGGCGCCAGGTGGCCCCCTGGTACGGCTCGGGGTCCGGCGGTACCGCCTCGCCGGGCGAGCGCCGGGTACCCGCGAGATCAGCGGCGGAGTGGCGCATCTGCAGCGCCATGGCGCGGTTGGCGGCGCGGAAGGCGTGCAGCAGTTCGGGGCGGCGCGGGTCGCAGAGGGTGCGGACACCCGACTCGATGCGGGTCACCGCCGCGCCGATACGGTCGAGGACCCGGGCGGCGGCATCGCGTCCCCATTCGGGAACGTCCTCGTTCAGCTGCCCCACATACCAGGCCCGGTAGTGCGCGGCGAACTCGGCCAGCTCCTCTCGCAGTTGCTCGACCGACACGGCCGGGTCGGAGAGGTGCAGGAGATCGAGCACCGGCGAACCGCTGAGCCCCGCGGCCCGTACGCCGGTGACCTCGGCCTCCGGCATGACGGCCGCGCTCAGCTCGGTCACCTGCTCCCCGGCGTCGTCGCGCCGTTCCGCCACCGCGCATCCGTGGCCGACGGCATGGGTGCGGACGTGGCGGTACTGGAGGCGGAGTTCCTGCTCCTCCGGATCACGGCTCGCCAGTCGAACGCTGGGGTACTGCAGCACCCTGCCGTCCACGGGCCGGGCCCGCAGTTCCACCTGGAACAGCATCCGGTCCCAGTGGGCGGACTTGCCGAGACCGGGTTCGTGGCGGGCGGAGTTCACCAGCGCGACGGTGATGAGTCTGCCGGTGCCGAACGTCCGGTGCCGCACACGGATTTCGGCCCGGCCGTCCAGCACCGTGACCTGATCGCGATCGGGCGTGAGCCGGTGCGTCTCGGCCGGCAGCGGGACCCGCTGCCAGCTACGGCCCCGCTCGCTCGTGCCGGCCCGGGTCTCGTAGCGCGCGGCGGAGCAGTCGACCTCCACGGTGTCCGCGTCGGTGTAGAAGCTGAACCCGAGGGAGGAGGGCAGCCACGAGTTGGACTCGGGGACCGGGTCGGAGGCCGGGGCGGCGTCCTCGGCCCGGGTCTCCGTACCGGCACCTTCCAGTTCCTCGGCGGCCACTTCCAACTGACGCTGGAGATCGGCTTCCTGCGGATAGAGGGTTCCCATGAGGTACTGCCGGTCGGGCGGGGCGTCGAGACTCTCGCGTTCGCCTTCGGCCGGGCCGACGAGCTGCCGCCGGAGGTAGGAGACGAGTTCCTGTCGGGGGTCCATGGCGTTCCTGGGGGTGTGTCGAGTCCGTGAGGTGATCGGACGGAGCGAGGATGAGGGCGTCAGGCGGGGGGAGGTGGCGGCGCTGCACGGGCGGCGACGCCTCAGGTTCGGCGCCAGCGGTCCCGGATCGAGGTGCGGCCCACAGCCGCCTCCTGCGCCGGCGCCAGCTGCCCCTGCGCGTCGCCGAGTTGTGTTCGCAGATCGCTGAGCTGGGTCTGCAGGTCGCTGAGTTGTGTCTCCAGATCGGTGACACGCAGCCAGGCGTTGTGCTCGCTCTGCGCGATCCGCTGGGCCGCCTCCTGCTCGGCTTCCTCCGCACGCCGCCGGGCCGCCTGGACGAACAGGTCCCGCTGAGCGACCGCCGCCTCGGCGTCCCGCAGCCGCGCCTCCATCTCGACGGCTCGGGCACCGGCGGCGCGCTCCCGCTCGACGGCGACCGTCTCGGCGTCCCTCAGGCGGGACTCCAGCTCCCTGATCCGGACCTCCGCGCCCTCGCGGTAGTCGTACAGCCGCCGCTCCAGCTCCTGCGCCCGCCGCTCCCCGTCCGACGCGTCAAGAGCGACCTCCTCCGCGAGTTCGGCCCTGCGCAGCAACGCCGCGCAGGCCTCGCGATGACGTTCCTCCAGCTCCGCGACGCGCGCCTGCGTCTGGCGCCGCATGTGTGCCGCATGCCGTTCCCGTGCCCGGTCGGCGCGGTGCAGCAGCTCCTCTTCGAGCGCGTCGAGCTGTCTCTCGGCCTCCGCGCGGACCGCCGCCACCCGCTCGTCGGCGGCGTCGCGAACCGCGCCCAGCCGTCGCTCGTGTTCCTGCGCGAGCGCCGCGAGGGCCGTCTCGTGCCGAGCGCGGGCGTCGGGGTCGGGATCGGAGTCGGGGCTCGCGTCGACGGCGGCTTCGGGTTCGGTTTCCGTCTTGGCTTCGGCTTCGGCTTCGGCTTCGGCTTCGGCCGTAGCTTCGACAGGTGAGGAGTCGACTACAACCAGCGGCTGATCGACCGGACCGGATTCTGGCGAAGGGAAGGTTGCCGAACGTCCGGCGACGAACTCCCGCAAGGCCTCACTGACGGCGGCTCGCGACTCGGCCCGCACCAGTGGCTTCGAGGCCAGGTAGGTCCGGGGAGTCGCCCCGGCCAGCGCGGCGACAGGCCGTTCGAAGAAGTGCTCGGGTCGCAGACCTGCGTCCTTGACGGCGTCAAGGACCGTCTTGAGGACTTCAAGCGCCTCCACCACGGGCCGGTCGAGCATCCCCCGTTGCCGCGCGGACCGCACAACGGCATCCGTCACGGAAGGTCCCAGCAGTACGGTCAACTGCAGATGCCCGAGAGCCAGCAGCGCGTACTCGGCGAGCCAGCCGACTCCTCCGCCCATAGGCGGCTGCGTCAGGGTCAGGGCCTTGTCCCAGTCGGCGGTAGTCTGCGGCGCAGCCGGGGCGCTGCCCTCCCCCACGACCGGCGCAGGCTCGGCCTTGTCGGCTCCACTCACCGATTCCTGAGCTTGGGCGCCCATGCCTGTCTGTTCCGGCTCCTCCACCACCCGGTCACCGGAGGGCGCCGCGGCGAGCAGCTCTCGCAGGCTGTCGCGCACGGCCAGGCGCGACTCACGGTTCACCAGCGGCCTGACCGCGAGATAGCCGCGGGGCGTCGCCCCTCGCAGGGAATCGGCGGGGCGTTCGAAGAAGTCGTCCGGTCGCTGCCCGGCTTCCACCAGGGCGTCAAGCACCCGGCGCAGCACCTCCAGCGCGGTGAGCACGTCACGCGGAAGACGTCCGTTCCCCGGGGCGTCCCGCACCACCACGTCGGTGGCCGGCTGTCCCAGCAGAGCGGTCAAGCCCTCGTCTCCCAACGCCGTGCGCACGTAGTCGGCGAGCCACGAGACCTGGTCGACGGGTGCTCCCGCCATCCGACAGGCGCGTTCCCAGTCGGCGGCGACCGTCATCGAAACCCCGGCTTCAGCGGCCTCCGCCACGGGCTCGTTGTCCGCCAGCCGTCCCTGCTGCTGTTCCCGCTCCCGCCTCACCTGGGCCAGGCGCTCCGCCCTGGCCTTGCGAAGGGCGAACCGGGCTCGGGCCGTGCGGGCCGCGTGGGTGGCACGGACGTACCGTGCCGCTCTCTTGGCCGCGGCCGCCTTCTCCGCGGCGCGCTCGGCCTCCTCACACAGGGCGTCCAGACCGACGAGTCCCGCCGCGCGCACCCGCTCCCGCAGCAGCGGACGCGTCTTGACCTCGATCTGCCGGATCCGCTCCCGTGTGACGCCGAACTCTCGTCCGAGGTCGTCCAGCGTCGAGGGTTCGTCCCCGTCCAGGCCGAGCCGCCGCACGAGGATCCGCGCCTCGCGCTCGGTGAACGTGTCGACCACGTCCATGACGGCCTCGGCGAACAGGGCACCGATCACCTGCCGGTCGACCGAAGGCAGGAGGTGCGTCCGGGCCACGAAGTCCCCCAGGGTCGCGCCGTCACCGATGACGCGGTCCAGGGAGTCGGTGCGACGGGTGAGGCGGCGGATCTCCGCCACCTTCTGCAGGGTCATGTCGCACCGCACCGCGACGTCGGCCGCGCTCGCGTACCGTCCCTCGGCGACCAGACTGCGCTCGGCCCCGGCCACCTTGCGCATCTGTTCGTGCATGTGCACGGGGATCCGGATCAACGCGCCCTCGTCCGCGATGGCCCGGGTGATGGCCTGCCGGATCCACCAGGTGGCGTAGGTGGAGAACTTGTTGCCCATGGTCGGGTCGAACTTCCGCGTGGCCCGCATCAACCCGAGTACGCCGTGCTGCACCAGGTCGTCGTAGTCGAGCCCCTGTTCCAGATGGGGACGCACCAGGGAGTGCACGAGCCGCACATTGTGAAGGACCAGACAGTCGCGGGCCCGGACTCGGACGTCGTCGCGCGGCAGCGCCTTGAGCTCCTCCTCGCCGGGCTCCTGCGCGATGCGTTCCACCCCACCCCGCAGGAGTGCGGTCAGCCCCACCTCGGCCTCTGCGCTCAACAGTCGCTTATGTGCGTTGCGTTCGAACCGGTCGGTTTCCAGCACCGCCCGGGCGGCCGCCACAGCGCCGGCAAGATCGCCTTCCGGCGCGACGGCGGCCTCGTCGACCGACGGCGCCGCAGCGGTTCCCCGGAGCTCTTCGGACACCCCGGCGTCGCCCGTCACCTCAGCGTCCGCGGCATCCGCAACAGGTCGCACGTCGACCCCTGCCCGCAACGCCGCAGCCTCGCGGGCATCAAGCCCCGCCAGTCGTATCACGCCCTCGACGACCCGGGACGACAGGGCTCCATCGCCGTCCCTATAGCGGGAGAGCAGCGTCCGAGCGACCAACACACGCGAGGTCACATCTTCTTCACCTACGCATACAACCTTTTCACCATCAGGTGAGTCGACCTCCACGTGCATATGCAATTCCCGGACCAGGAGGCCCATCCGGGCCAGCTCGGCACGCAACCGAGCCCGTTCGGCGTCGCTCAGGCCGAGCGCGTGCGCCTCCTGGACGAACGCCTGCTCCGGCACCACCCCGTCGGCCGCGACAATCCGCAGCCGCTTGAGCAGCTCGCTCAGCGCGGCCGTCGACACGGGCATGCCGGACTCCTTCACCATGCGGCGCCTCACCATCTCCACTCCCTGAACGCGAGCGAGTCTACTGCCGCGTGTTGACAACATCAACGTGTTGACGACATAACTCTCGTGTACAGAATTGAGGAGGCGGCCATGGGCCACGAGCTGATCGACGACAGATGACGATCCTGCGCAGCCGAACGGGCGCCCTGATCGACACCGAGCCTGGAGAACCCGTTGGTGGACTGGACGGCGAGAGCTACACCTCCACCCTCACCCCGCCCCCCGGGCCACGGCCCTCGACCCTCCGCCCCCTGAGAGCACTCCCTTGATCGACAGCACGCCCACGCGGCGGGGCGGGTCCTCCCCCGTCCCGCCGTCCACCGTCCCCTCCCCCTCCGCAATCCGCGCAGAGCGCCGCCAACTCATCGAGTCGATCCGCGCCCTCCGCCGCCTCCTCGACAAGCGACCAGCCTTCGAGGTCTCCGACCAGCAACGCCTGAACCGCGAGGCGCGGGACCGCAACCGCGCCGAGGCGGTCCACGGCAAGGCCCTTCAGCGCATCCACGAGCGACAGGCACGCCAGGAAGCCTCGCTCAACCAACAGCTCAACGGCCTGGACGGCAAGCGCGAGACCCAGGAGACGCGCGCCCTGGCCGTCCTGCGCCGTGAGTCCATCGAGCGCACGCTCAGCCGCACGTACCTCACCTCGAGCGAGGTGAACGGCATCGGCAAGGGACTCATCCGCGACCTCGCAGCGCACGGAATCAGGACGGCCGCCGATTTCGAACGCGTCAGTTGGGAGAAGGCACCGAACGGCAAGGGCGGCGACGTCCTCTACATTCACCGCACCAAGGGCGGCAAGGTCCACATCAACGGCATCGGCCAGCACCGCGGACGTCCCCTCCTGGAATGGCGTCAGTCCGTCCTTGCCCGCGCGGAAGCCCGCGCCCCACGTCTGTTGCCGCCGGACGAACGCCACCGCATCGCCGAGATCATCGACGCCGAACGCGTCCGCCTGCGACAGGAACTGGCAGAGGCCCCGCGAGCAGCAGGCAAGGCGCGCGAGGAAGCCACCCAACTGCAGACCGAAACCCTCGGCCGACTCACCACCTCCGGAGAAGAGGCCAGTCGGCTCGCTGCGTCGCGCAGGGCTGAATTCGACGCCATGGCCGAGAAGCTGCTCGACCTCCAAACACAACTGTCGGCCCACATGGACACGTACGGCGACATCGGCCTCCGCATCCGCCGCGCGCAGCGCCGTGCCCTGCGGCCGATTCCCCAGGCTCCGCCGCTCTCCGGCATCCCGTCCCCGCGCACTGCGGGGGACGCCCCGGCCCTGGTCAACCTCACCAAGGTCACCGACCGGACCAGTGAGCCCACCCCACTCCCGGCACCCGGGCGCACCCCGGCTGGTTGGTCCCGATTCTCTACTTCACGCTCACAACCGTCGTCGGCGTCGGGGAACTCGGAGACAACACAGCTTCCCTCTCCCTGATGATCACGTCCCGTCTTGTGGCCTTCGCAGCCACCGTGGAGCTCCTGCGCCTGTGGGTGCCGCGCATCCGCTGGCGTACCGCAAGCCCCATGCCGTCCGGAACCGGCTGGCAGACCTCCGGAGTGTTCCTCGGTCTGACCGCCGCAGGCATGTTCGCGGACGAACACTCAGACGTCTTCGGAGCCGCCTGCGTCGTGTCCGTCCTCGCCGGATTGTGCTTGCTGGCGGGAACCGGCCTGCGCATCGCCGCCGCCCGCGCAAAGGGCGTGGTCCGTCACCACCATCCCCATGAGGAGCAGCGGTGACCGAGGTGCCCGGAGGCACGAGTCCCCGTACCGAGATCCTGGCCCTCCTGCTCGAGCCGCTGGGGGTCGACGCCATGGCCGGACAGGCCGCGCTCCGGCGGCTCGCCGAGAACGTGGACGCGGTGGCACAGGAGTACGGGTGTGCCGGTCTGCCCGCGTACGGGAGCACGCTTTCGTGGGTCTCGGACGCCCTGGCGACGTGCGTCGAGGAACACGAGCTGGCCGGTACGGGCGCGACCCCCGACGAGGCCAGGGCTCTGCGGGAGTTGGCGCGGCTCGAAGGAGCGCGATCGCACCTTCGGGCCCTTGAGGGCGTCCCGGTGGAGGCGCTACGGGCGGACCGCGCGTCTGTGACGACCGCGGAACGCCTGATACCCAAGGCCCTCGAACCGTACTGTCGTGCGGATCAGGACTGGCCCGAGGAGATCTGGCGTTCGATCGGCGACATCGACATGGACGGTGCTCTGGCCGACCTGAACCGCCCCCGCGCCACTCGTCGGGCGGCGGCCGCGCGGGAGCTCGTGCTCCAGCACAGCGTCTCGGCGGCCCAGGATCTGCAGAACCGGGAGCTGGCGGCGCGACTCGAGAAGGTGCGGATCTTCGTCGCGGCGCGGAAGGCGTACGACGCGTTCCTCGCCGCACGGCCGGGATGGTGGCGCTGGCTCGTGCCGGACGCGCACTCCGGGCTCGCATCGGACCGGCGCGACGCTCTGATGTGGGCGCTCACGGCCCGCGACACCGGCGCCCTGTCCGGGAGCGCTCTGGAACTGCTCGCAACGGACGCCTGCCGGGCCGTGCTCGCACACGCGCCGGGGCCGACGCCGGCACTGGCAGCGGCCGCCCCTCCCGCCTCCGCCATGTCCCTGGCCGTACCACCGCCGGCCACGAGTTCGGCCGCACGGCTCGTCTCGGGGCTTCTCTCGGTCGGCTCCCGGCACGACGCCGGCCGGCTGCACGCTCTCGAGTCCTGGTACGCGAAGAACATCGCGCTGTTCGACCGCGTGGCGGCGGCCATGGACCTGCGGGAGAGCGAACCTGGGCTCCGCGGCGCTCTCGACCCCCTGGTCGGCGAACTCGCCCTACCGCCCGGAGCGGTGGACACGAGCCGCTCGGACTACCGCGCCGTCCAGGCCGTTCTCCGGGCCGAGGTCGAGGACCCCCTGCGGCGAACGGGGCAAACGGTGCACTCCGGGCACGCAGTGGGGAGCGAGCGACTCGGCAGGGTCGTCGGCCGCGTCGGAACGGTCGAGCGTGAACTCCGCGATGCCATGCGACCCCTGCCTGCCGTCCGAGGCAAGTTGCTCGTGGCCGTCGCCGGAAGAACCAAGTCCGGGAAAACCACGCTCCGCAAGGCCCTGAGCCGCGACGCGGACCGGTCCGGGATCGGGCGAGGGGCGCACCGCACCACACGGAAGACCGCCGCATTCGACGTCGGACCCGTGACCTACCTGGACACGCCCGGCTTCGCCGCGAAGGACGACGACTTCGACGCGCAGCACGCGCGGGCGGCGTGCGACAGCGCCGACGCGGTCATCTGGAACTACGCCGACACGATGCACGACGAGGAGGCCGCGGAGTTCCAGCGGCTTCTCCTCTCCGGGAAGCCGCTGCTGGCCGTCGTCAATGTGAAGGGGAAGGTCAACGAAACCGCGCGCCTCGCGGTCTTCGCCAAGTCCCCGGACAGAGAATTCCGAGCCGCGTCGGGGCACACCGCACGGATCGAGCAGGTCGCCCGCGCGGCCGGGGCCGCCCCGCCCGTCGTCCTCACGGTCCATTCCGGTGCCGCGCACGAGTCGCTGTCCGTGGCGGATCGCGAGCTGGGCGACAAGGCCCTGGAGGCGAGCAGACTTCTCGAACTGGAGTTGGCCCTCACCCAGCTCCTGGCAGAGCGCTCGATTCCGCTTCGTGCCGTACGGCTGGCCGAGGACGTGCGACGGCCGCTCGCCATCTTCCACGACCGGGCGTCCGAAGAGCTCCCGCGGATCGGTCTCGCGCTCGACGCACTGGAACGCTCGACGCCTGGTGAACGGACCGCACTGCTAGAAGCGTTCCGGACCGCGGGCCGCGAGGCGCGCGAACGTCTCGAAGCCGAACGCCACCGGGCCCGGGAGCGGTTGCCGGAAACGGTCCGGAACCTGGGCGGCGAGGACCACGCACAGCGGTGGAGCGACTTCCTCACCGAACTGGAATGGGACGGCCTCATTCTCGGACTTGACGACGAACTCGCGCGGCGAGCGGGGGAACGGGGACGGACGCTGCGTGCACCGGCGAGCGTCCCGGAGCGGCAGGACGACGGACACCCGCGCGTGGAACCGCAACCCGGCCCGAAGATCGCTTCGGCCGCCGTCAAGGGGGCGGCCACCACCCTCCTGGAGTCGCTCTCCACCGAGGGGCTCGCCAAGGGACTCACCAAGGTGTTCTCCAAGAAACTGGCCGCCTCCGCCGCCACCACCGCGGCCTCGGCTCCCGTCACCGCGGCGCTCTACGCGACGGAGGCCCTGCTCGGTGCGATGAAGGCGGTGAGCAGCGAGATCGACCGCGCACGGCAGGCGGAGGAGGAGTGGGTCAGAACGGCCACGGAAGTGGCCGAGACCTGCCTCGACGATGTGTTCGACTGGGTCGACACCCGGCTGGCGAGCGTCCTCGAGGACGCGGCGGCCCAGGTCGAGGCTCAGTTCGCGGCAGAGACCACGGGCATCGGCAGCACCCGCGAGCGGTTCGAACGGCTCGGCCGGCTGCAGTCGTCCGTGGGGTCCGCCCTCGACACGATCGACCTCACCCTGGCACGCCGGCTGCTGTCTCTCGCGGGCGGGGACCCGGCGGCCGTCCTCGGAGCACGCCGGACGCCGGGGATCGAACTCCGCGTCTGGACCGATAGATCCCGCGTCGCGGACGTGCGGGCACACCTGCACGGGCACCTCGTGGATGTCCTTACCGAGCGGATCGAGGTCTGCCCGGATTCAAGAAGCGGAGAAGGCGATGGGACTGCGGACGACGGCTGACGGGGGGCCGAGCGCCCGCGTGCTCGCCCTGAGCGCACGGGCCGAGGAGGTTCTGAACGCCCACCCGCGCACGCGGGACCTGACGGCCTCGCTGCCCCGCACGGACACGGGCCCGCTACGGATCGCGCTCCTGGGCCCGTACAGCTCGGGGAAGTCGACACTCATCGCCGCACTCCTCCGACTCCCGGCGGCAGAGGTCGAAGAACTCGTCGACGCGGCACCCAAAACACTGGAGGAGACGCCGTACCCGTGGAAGGGCGTGACCCTGGTCGACCTGCCCGGAACCCTGTCGGGCGACGACTCGCACCTTGCCTCGGCCGAGCGCGGCGTGCGCGGCGCAGACGCGCTGATGATCGTGACGACGAGCGAACTGCCGGGCGAGGCGGAGACGGAGGCCATTGTCCGAGCCCTCGACGCCGACGGCTTCGCCGACCGGAGTGTGGTCGTCGTCAACAAGATGAACGCCGAGAACAGCGACCGCGAGGTCATTCTCGACGAGATGCGCAAACGGCTCGGCCCCTTCGCCGACCGGGTTGCCATCGTCCCAACCGATGCCCGCGACTTCCTCGACGCGGCCAACGATCCCGACCTCACCGCTGAAGAGCGCGAGTTGCTGGCTTCGGGGAGTGGCATCGACGCTCTCACCTCCGAGTTGCAAAGAATCGTCGCCCCCGGCGTCAGCGGCGTCCGGCCCAGGGCGCAGGCGTACGAACTCCTCCGGGTACTGGCGGACGCCGAAGACATGTGGCACCTGCACGGCGAGGACCTCGACGCCGTGCGGACCGCGGAGAAGGTCGAGGCGTCGCTTTCCCGGGCGAGGGAGGGCGTGCTGGAAGCCCTGGAGAGGGAGACCGAGGTCCTCGCCGCCAGGATCAGAACGGAAGGGGGCCGGATCGCCGACAGTGTCTCGGAGAAGAACGGCACCGTCCCTATCGGCATCGCGACCGACGCCGCCGGAAAGCTGGTCGATTCCCACACCGACTTCGACCTCAATTTCTCCTCCTCGACGAGGGCGGCGTACGACGCGCTGACCGCCGAGTACGGAGATGTCGTACCGGAGCCCGAGGAGTGGGTGAACGACGTCAATCCGCCCGAGGCGAATCCCGCCAAGCACACGCAGTCACCTCTTGAGGAAGCGGTCAAGAAGGCGGCGGAGAAGGCCGCGAAGCAGGGGGCCGGGAAGTTGTCGGAGTGGCTCAGGACGATCGCGAACGACAAAGATAAGGCAGCGGCCGTAGCGGACTGGCTCAACAAGAACAAGGTGGGCCAGAAGCTGCTCGACTCCGGCGGGAAGGTCACCAACGGTGTGAAGAAGTTCAAGCCGTGGGGCAAGGTCAACGCGACCAACAAGGTCTCCAGTTGGGCGGGAAAGGCACATTGGGCGGTGACGGCCATGGGCCCCACCCTGGACGCGGTGAGCCTCGTCAAGGACCAGAGCGAACGGATGGCGGTGGACAAACGCCGAAAGGAACTCCGGGACCACTTCGCCGACGAGGCTCTCCAGCAGCGGGACAGTCTGGTCGACGCCGGCGAAGAGCACCTGCGCGAGTGGATCGCCGCCGTGGAACAGGCACTGGGCGATCTCACCCACCCGGGCGGACGGATCGGCGCCACACGCGAGGCGGCGCTGAACGAGATCGGAAGTCTGCGCGACGCGGCGAAGAAGCTCATCGAGCAGACAGCAGGCTGACCCGGCGGGCCTTCGGCGCCACGTTCGGCGCCTTCTTCCTTATGCTGATCAGCGCCGGCATGAGCAGCGTCTGACGCTGCCGCACCCCGTGGAACGGCGGCCGGCCACCCGTATGATCGACTGCTCAGGGTCAGTCCGGGGTGGGGAGTGGGCACCGTGCCACAGCTTGCGTTCGCCAACAGTTTCTGGGAGAGCTACGACGCTCTCGAGAAGCCGGTCAGGAACGGCGTGCGCAAGGCGATGCAGAAGTTTCAGCAGCTCACCGTGCCGGAGCTGCAGCAGGACAAGGGGTTGCATCTCGAGTCGGTCGAGAAGGCCGCCGACCGTCGTATGCGGACCATCCGCATCAACGACTTCTGGCGGGGTGTCGTGCTGGCCCCGGACGACGGCAGTGATGTGTTCCTCCTGGTCAACGTGGTCAGGCACGACGACGCCTACACCTGGGCCGCCAAGCGGCTGTACACGACCAACTCCGCCACCCGGGCCCTCGAGGTGCGCAACGTACGGGCGATCGAGCAGCTGACGCCGCAGCTCGAGAAGGCGGCCGCCACCGCTGACTCGCTGCTGTTCGCCGGGTACTCGGACACGGTGCTGCGCGAGCTGGGTGTCGACGACCAGGTGCTGCGGGCCGTGCGCACCGTCATCGACAAGGCGCAGCTGGAGGCCTTCGGGACGTTGCTGCCGGAGGACCAGTTCGAGGTGCTGCAGTACCTCGCCGAGGGCTTTCCTCCCGAGGAGGTCTACCGGGACGTCGTCGCCGTACGGCGCCCGGTGCACGCCGGTCCCGATCCCGACGAGACGCTCGCCGCGGCCATCGCCAACACGGCGAGCCGGATCACCCTCGTCAGCGGGCCGGAGGAGCTCTCCGAGATCCTCGAGAAGCCGTTCGCCGCCTGGCGGGTGTTCCTGCATCCCTCGCAGCGCCGGGTCGCCTACCGGGTGTCGTACGGGGGCCCGGTGCAGGTGACCGGCGGGCCGGGGACGGGCAAGACGGTGGCCGCACTGCACCGGGTCAAGCATCTCCTGGCCAGATCGCCGGACACCCGGATTCTCCTCACCACGTACACCAACGCGCTGGCCGCCTCTTTGCGCGAGAGCCTCGGTCTGCTGCTGGACGGTGAGGAGTCGGTGCTCGACCGGGTGGAGGTGACCACGGTCAACGCGTACGCGCGCGGTGTCGTGGCCCGTGCCGAGGGCAGTGTGCTCTCCCCCGTCGGTGACCGGGAGGAGCGGCAGCTGTGGCAGCGGGTCGTCAAAAGGCTGGGGCTGCCGTGGACGGAGCAGTTCCTCGCGCAGGAGTACCGGCATGTGGTGCTGGCCCAGGACGTGCGCACGATGGAGTCCTACCGCTCGGTCTCTCGACGGGGACGCGGCAGCGCGTTGGGGCCGGCCCGGAGGGAGCAGCTGTGGCCTGCGGTCGAGCTGTTCGAGTCGATGCTGCGCGACCAGAGGGCGACGACGCATCTGAAGGTGTGTGCCAGGGCGGCGGAGCTCTTGGCCGCTTCGGCGCCCACGCACGATCACGTCGTGGTCGACGAGGCGCAGGACCTGCACCCGGCCCAGTGGCGGGTGCTGCGCGGCGCGGTGGCGGCGGGCAGCGACGACCTGTTCCTCACCGGCGATCCGCACCAGCGCATCTACGATTCCCGGGTCTCACTCGGTTCCCTCGGCATCTCCGTGGCGGGGCGCACCCATCGGCTGCGCATCAACTACCGCAGCACGGAGGAGATCCTCACCTGGTCGACCGGCATCCTGGCAACGGTGTCCGTCGACGACCTGGGAGGCGAGGGCAGTGACACGCTGGCCGGGTACCGTTCGCTGCTGCACGGCCGACGGCCGCAGGTGGCGGGGCACGGCTCGGAGCAGGCGGAGGTCGCGGCGCTGGTGGAGCGGGTCCGGGGCTGGATCGCTCAGGGCATCGCTCCGTCCGAGATCGGCGTGTGCACCCGGTTCAATGTGCTGCTGGACAAGGCGTACGACCGGTTGACCGCGGCCGGAGTACCTGTTGTCCGGGTCAAGGACGGTCAGGGATCGGGTGTTGACGGCGTGCGTCTCGCGACGATGCATGCCATGAAGGGGCTGGAGTTCCGTTGTGTCGCAGTCCTGGGTGTGACGGCGGGTGCGGTGCCGTTCGCGCGCGAGGTGACACCGGTCTCGGTCGACTCCTTGCAGCACGACTCCGACCTGATGCGGGAACGCTGCCTCTTGTTCGTTGCCTGCACCCGGGCACGCGAGGCTCTGGCCGTCACGTGGAGCGGAGCGGGCAGCCCGTTCATCCCGGACGCCTCGTGACGGGCCGTCACTCGGGCGGTCGCAGCGCACCGTTCCCGATGCCGTCGCGGGCCAGCTCGGATGCCTGTCTGCTCAGCTCGGCGACTCTGCGCGCCAGTTCCTGAAACGCCTGCAGCCTGCGGAAGGCATCTCCGTAACGGCGCTGCTCGGCGATGTCCATCTGCGGGATGCGGGCTCCCTTGCCGTCCAGCCGGAAGGTGCCGCTGGCGCTGGTGGAACGCCGGGTGTTGGACGCGCTGCGCAGGAAACCCTGGAGGAAGTCCGTGTCGAGCTGATCGCTGGTCGACACGGGTTCCAGGTCTCCGTACTCGACCAGACCGGCGCGCGCGAGGTCGGACACGCTCACCGAGGAACCGTCCAGGGCGCCGGAGCCCTCGCCGGAGACCAGCTCCGGCAGCGACTCGGCCAGCATCCGCACCTGTTCGCTCAACTCCTGCCGGACCACCGCGTACTCGGCCGCGTAGTCCCGGTGCGATCCCTCCACGTGGCGGCCGGGCGTGAGGTCGACCGTATCGTCGAGGAGGTCGATGAGCGGAACTTCGGCGATCTGCTCGGGTGCCGGCGCCAGCTCTCCGTCCGGGTCGTTGGCGGTCAGGTCGATCATGCGCACGCTCGTCGCAGCGTCGCTGACGGCCGCAGGGCGACGCAGGTGCCACAGGTGCACGGGGAGGGCGTGCGAGGCCGCGCTGCCCGCCGGCAGGGAGACGACCTGGGTGAGGACGCCGCGGCGCACCAGCTCGGCACGGATGCGCCGGCCCGCCTTGCGGTAGGCGACCGAAGCAGGCATGACCATGATGACCTGACCACCCGCTGCGGTGTGCGCGTAAGCGTGCTGGAGCCAGGCGAGCTCGCCTTCGGCACGCGAGGGTGTTCCGAGCTCCCACCGGGAGTCGAGAAGCAGGTCCTCCCGCCCCCAGTCGGCGTCGCCCACGGGAGGGTCGCAGACGACGAGGTCCGCCTTGAGGCTCGGCCATTTGTCATCACGCATGGAGTCTCCGGCGACGACCTCCACACCGGTACGGCTCGCGAGATCCGCGCGCAACTGGGCGAACCGAGCACTGTGCGGCTCGCTCTCCTGGCCTCGCCGTCTCGGGCCCCGGTCGGGACCGACGGCGAGCAGCAGAGAACCGATTCCGCATGCGGGATCGAAAACGGTGGCGTCAGATGCCACCTCGCCCGCGAAGTGACGCAGTGCCCGAACGATGCGCGGCGAGGTGACCTGGTCGGACCCGGCTCTGCGTACGGAGTCCGTGAAGCGCTCAGCCAGAGCCTCCACCACTTCACTTGCCGGCCCTGTCCCGGCAAGGGCATCCACCAGACGAACGGCGTCTGCCGGAAGCTCGGAGGATTGCGGCCTCTTCCCCTCGGAGAGAACCTGCGCAACCCCCGCGAGCCCCCGGATCATGTCCTCGCCGTAAGTCGCCCGCAACGCCTGCCAGAGCTGTACCTCCTCGGACACGTCCTGGCCCTTGCGCTGCTTGCTCAGCCATGCCTGCACGTCGGCCAAGGCGAAGAGCGGACTGTTCGCACTCCCACCGGCGGGCGCGGGGAAGTCGTCATACCGGCGTCTCCAATTGGAGACCGCGGCACGGGTGACGCCTGCGAGCCGAGCGATCTCGGAGCCGGTGACCATGGGGGCGTCCGGGGCCGCGGGAGTGTCTACCATAGTCCGCTACCGTACACACCGCTTACCGCCGGTTCAATGAACCCTTTCGTTGACTACGCTAACGGCACCATTGGGGCGATCGCTCGTAAAAGCGTGCCGGACTGCCCAGGCAGCCCGACTTGAGTCACACCGGCAGCGCGTGCAGCTTCTTGCCGTGCAGGGCGAAGACGTGTTTGCCGTCCGTTGCCACCAGCCAGGCGTGGTAGTCGCCCGTCTTGTCGTTGAAGGTCCAGCGCACCGCGCCGGTCCTCGCGTCCATGGCGATGATGCCGCCCTGCTTGTCCAGGTCCGTGGCGCCGTAGAGGGTGTCGCCCGCCTTGACGTACTGCCGCGGCACCTGGAGCCCGGCGTCCGCGAGGGCCTCGGACTTCCAGAGCTGTTTGCCGGTGCGCGGGTCCACGGCCCACATGGTCCTGGCGCTGTCGGAGATGTAGAGGACGTCCTCCAGTGCGGCCGGTTCGCGGAAGAGGGCCCCGTCCGACGCTTCCAGGGACCACTTCTCCTTGCCGTCGGCCAGGTTGAAGGCCTGGAGCACGTTCCCTTGGGGGACGATGACCAGGTCCTGGTGGACGGTGAAGAAGCCGTAGTTCGTCTTCGTCGTCTTGTGCGTCCACACCTGCCCGCCGCTCGCGGTGTCGCGCACGGTGAGGTTCTTCTTGAAGTCGGTGTAGACGAGGTGGCGGCCCCGGACGGCGGCGTGGATGCCGTTCTGCTCGGTGCCGACGTCGCGCTGTTCCTTCCAGGCGACCCTGCCCGTGGTGCTGTTGAGGGCGGCGATGACGTTGGTCTTGGACGAGCCGTCCTCCTCGAGGATCTCGGCGATGACGTACACCTGCTCCTCGTCCACCGCGATCGGTCGCGGCTGCCGGTACTCCTTGCCCAGCCGGCTGCGCCAGGTCTCCTTGCCGGAGGCCGGGGCGTATCCGATGACGGAGCCGTCGTACTCGCTGCTGGCCAGGTACAAGGTGTCCTCGCTGAGCAGCAGGGGTGCGCCGGGGACCGCGCCGCCCGGCAGGGTCCACTTCTGCCCGCCGGTCGCGGCGTCGAGGGCGGCCAGCGGGCTGCCGCTGGCGATCACGACGCCACCCGCGGCCACCAGCTCGTCGTTGTCCCCGTAGGTCTCGGCCGAAGTCGGCTTCGTCCACAGCGGCTCGGGGGCCTCGCCCTCCTTGCCGGCGCCGCCACCGTCTCCGGAGTCCTTGCCTCCGCCCTTCGGCTCGTCACCGCCGGCGCTTCCCGGCTCCTCGACCCCCACGGCATCCTCGTCGCAGCCGACCGTGCCGGCGGTCAGCGCCGCCAGCGCGAGACCGCCGCCGGCCAGCCGCAGTACCCGCCGCCGGGAAGGAGGAGCGTACGCCCCAGGTGTTCTGTCGTCCGACGTGCTGTCTCGCATGGCCATGTGCCGTACCCCCGTGATGCGTCAGTGCGGGAACCCGAGCAGGAAGACCCACGCCGTACCGAGCATACGGACGTGCGCCTCTGCGACCAGGAACGTTAGCCGGGCTCCCGCGCCGCTCCCACCGCCAGATCCCAACCGCGACAGCACCGTGAAGCAATCGAGACAACTCGTCGCCGATCACGTCACGCCCCTCACACGCCTCACGCACCCCACGACGGTGCCGCGCGCGGGGCCGCGCCGTCTGATCTCAGGCCCCCTCCGCAGCCGGGTCGAGGGCCTTGCCCAGGAGATCCACCAGCTGGCGCAGCTCCTCGTCCCCAAGCCGTGCGAAGGGCGTCAGCGCCAGCGTCGCCTCGATGACCGCCGCCCGCACACGGCGCCCGTCGTCCGTCAGGGCCACGACGCGGGAGCGGCGGTCGGCGGGGTCGGCGGAGCGTTCGACCAGGCCGCGGTCGGTGAGCTGGTTCATGACGAAGCTGAGGTTGGGCGCGTTGCAGTACAGGCGGCCGGCCAGCGTCTTCATCGAGGGCGGTGCCTGGTCCGGGTCGATGGCCCACAGGGCCTGAGCGGTCGCGGGGGTCAGGCCGTGCTCCGCCAGGACGGCCTCGATCCGGTCGCCGGTCCGCATGAAGAGCTCGTGGTTCGCCGCCACCGCCGCCTCGAGGGTGCTTCGCGTCATGGGCCCATCGTACGCCTATTTACTTCGAGACTCGAAGTGTATGTTGAGGGCCGAAGGATTGGTTCGAGGCTCGAAGCATTTGCCTGCGGGCCGTGCCATGCCTTCTTCCAGTCGCACTTTCTCCGGTCGCACAGAAAGCACTCACCCATGCACGACTACACGAACACCACCGCCCTGGTCACCGGCGCATCCAAGGGTCTGGGCGAGGCCTACGCACGCGAGCTCGCCTCCCGAGGCGCGCACTTGGTCCTCGTCGCCCGCTCGGCCGACGCCCTGAACGCCCTCGCCGACGAGATTCGCGCCACGCATTCCGTCCGCGTCGACGTGATCGCCGCGGACCTGTCCGACCGCCGGTCGCCGCAGCGGATCCTCGATGCCGTCGACGGGCTCGGCCTGGACGTGGATCTCCTGGTCAACAACGCCGGGATGGGGGCCGTGGGGCCCTTCCTCGACCGGCCTCTCGAACCCAATCTCCAGTCCGTCGACGTGAACGTCACCGCCCTGGTCGGCCTGGTCCACCTTCTGGGCGCCCGCATGGTCGAACGCGGTCACGGCGGCATCGTCAACATCGCCTCCACCGCCGCCTTCCAGCCCATGCCGTACCAGGCGAGCTACGCCGCGACCAAGGCGTTCGTGCTCTCGTTCACCGAGGCGGTCGCCGAGGAGGTCCGCGGCACCGGCGTACGGGTGATGGCGGCGCACCCGGGAGCCACCGCCACGGGGTTCTTCGAGCGGACGACCGCGTCCATGAACCCCAAGTTCACGGATGCCCCCGCCGACGTGGCCGCCAGGACGCTCGACGACTTCGCCCGGGGCCGGGCCGTCTCCTTCCCCGGGCGTGCGTCCCAGCGCATCGGGGTCTGGGCGTCGAGGGTGCTTCCCCGCACCACGGTCACGCGTGTCACGGGCGCCCTCAACCGCCGGCTGGGATTCCACGACGTCAGCGACCGCGACCCCGCCGCCGCGCCGGGGCGGTGATGATCCTGGGTGGCATACCGCGCGAAGAAGAGGAGTGAACAGGGGGCGGGCCGTGAAGTGGTCCCAGCGCGAGCGGGGGACCGGGCGGAGCCGGACCGGCCCGCTGGTGCGGTGACCGCGGCCCGAGGACGGTCGCTGCCGGACCGTGCCTCATCTGCGGGCGCTCGATCCAGGCGGGCAACCATCGGTGATCCGGGCTCAACGACCGTTGCCTCTCGGCGTGTTCATCACATAGGGTCCCGTGAGCGACACCAGGCGTCAGCCCCCGAACCGGGAGTGCAACGGTGGCATCAGCCTCTCCCCTCTCCGAAACCCTGCGGCGTCTCGACCGGGTCGTCCAGGAGAAGGAAGTCCGTTCGAAGCTGCCGGACGCGGCGGAGCTCGCCGGCCGGGCGGCACTGCCGGTGTCCACCGTCCGCAGCCTGCTCCAGGGCGGTGTGCCACCGGACGACTCCGTCAACGACCGGGTCCGGATGCGGATCGCCCGGCTCGCCGAAGCCGAGATGGCCGCGACCGGCAAACGCATGTCCGACCTGGCCTCGGACATCTCGGAGCGGCTCGGTGTCTCCGGGTACTGGGCCCGGCAGGTCTGCGACGGCAAGAAGGTGCCCAGCGTCGAGTTGCTGCACGGGCTCGTCGAGTACTTCGGGGTCGAGGAGGGGGAGGCGTTCTTCACCGCGTCGGCCGCCGACGCGCTGAACCGCGTCCTGCTCCCCGTCCTGCACGGCCTGGAGCACCCCGAGAACGATCCCGTGCTTGCCCTGATGGATCGGTACGGCGTGAGGTCCGCCGATCTGCGCGCGCACGGTTCCCTGACCCGCGAGCAGTTGGAGCGCCTCCTCGAAGGCGTCCTGCGGTCGGTCGTACCCCCGGACGGAGGTCGCGAGCGGTGAGCACCAAGGCGATGAAGTCCTTACTGTCCGTCCTGGGCCGGCACACGGCAGGGGCCATTCAGCGGCCGGCCGAGCCCCGGGAGGTCATGGAAGCCTTCTGCGAGGCCATGCGGGCACGCACCGGTCGGCCGATCCGCCTCGTGTTCCGGGGGTTCCCGCCGGACATTCCGGTCTCCGGCATGCGCCTGGACTGCGGGGACCACTCCATCATCGTGGTGGAGGAACACACGGTCCCCGAGGCGCAGTTGGTCATTCTGGGTCATGAGCTGTGGCACGAGGAGCAGGGGGACTGCGGGCACCACGTGGCGGGGATGCCGACCGCCGCCCGTGCACTGCCCACCGAGCAGGCCGGGGAAGTGATCGAGCGGGCCGTCGAACAGATCCTCGCAGCGCACGAGGTACCCCCGGACGCGCTCCTTGCCGTAGCGGCCCGTGCCGAGTCACGCGACGACCACGAGGCGGACGCCGAGACGTTCGGGCTCCTGTTCGGCCGGGAGGTCCGCACCTGGATGAAGGGCCGTTACGCGCGGGGCCCGGTCAGCGCGGACACCGTGGAAGGCCGCATCAATCTGTCCCTGAGCAACCGCGGCGGGCGCCTGCTGTCATGAGCCCGTCCTTCCACATTCCCTACATCCTGCCCACCGCGCTGCTGGCGCTGGCCCTGGTGCTGAAGCTCCCCACGTTCCTGCGGGCCTCGCGGGACCCTGACGTCAGGGCGACCACTCTCCTGTTGATCTGGGCCACCGCGGTCCTGGTCGTGATCACCCCGGTCAACATAGAACGGCTCAACGTCCTCACGGGTGTGCCGAACATCGCCTCGCCCTGGGCCTACTCCTTCCTGACCGCCTTCTGCGCCACCGGCCTGACCATGATCATGCGCTGGCGGGAGGCACCGTCGGTGGGACGGCGGCGCCGAATCCGCCGCATCTACTGGATCTACGCGGGGATCGTCGCAGTCCTGTGGCTGACGTTCATCCTGGCCGACGTCCCCACGGCACGCGTCTACGACCTGGACACCTACTACGCCGGCACCCCCTGGATGCGCGAGCACATCCTCCTCTACATCGCCGCGCACACGGTGTCGTCCCTCGTGGCGGTCTCCATGCTGTGGAAGTGGTTCCCCGAAGTGGCCGACCGCTGGCTGAAGGCGGGAGTGGTGTTCCTGCAACTGGGCTTCGCGTCCGGGCTCGTCTTCGACGGCGCGAAGCTGGCTGCCATCGGCGCCCGCTGGTCGGGACACGACTGGGACGCAGTGAGCACCCGGGCCGCGCCCCCGTTCGCGCTGCTGGAAGCCGCCCTGGTCGCGCTCGGCTTCATCGTCCCCCAGGCCGGGCCCTTCCTGCAGAAGTGGATCCGGGACCGGCGCGAGTACCGTCGGCTCGCCCCGCTGTGGCACGCGCTGAGCGGCCTCACCCCCGCGGCAGCCGAAGCACGCTTCGGACCGTGGACTCCACTCGACCTGCGGCTGTTGCAACGCCGGCAGCGCATCCACGACGCGCTGCGCATGCTCGGCCCCTACGTCGACCCGGCTCTCCACCAGCAGGCCCGCGAGGCCGCACGGGCCGGGTACGGCGTCCCGGACGCCGACGCGGACGGTGTCGCCGGAGCCGTCACGATCAGCGCCGCCATCAGCACCTACCAGCGGGGCGGACCTCCAGTCGCCCAACTCCAGGGGCCGCAGGGAAGCGCGGTCGTGGGCGGCCACATCGAAGGCATCGCGTCCGCCCTGCACCGGCCCCGCATTCTCCAAGACGTCCGCCGACGCATGACCAGCACAGAAAGCGCGCATCACCATGGCTGAAGGAACCGTCACCCGCCGGCCCACCGCAGTGGTCGTCGGCGCCAGTGCCACCGGTCTGTTCGCCGCGGCCGCCCTCGCGGACTTCGCCGACGTCACCGTCGTCGAACGCGACCGCCTCCCCGACGGGCCCGAACCGCGCAGGGGCGTTCCCCAGGCCCGCCACGCACACCTGGTGTGGAGCGGAGGAGTCAAGGCGTTCGACGACCTGCTCCCCGGTCTCACCGGTGAAATCGTCGCCCACGGCGGCCGCCTGGTGCACATCATGGGCGACATGGTCTCCCGGGCCCCCAACGAAGTGTGGTTCCGCCGTTTCACCTCCACCCATCACCGCAACCTGGTCTGCTCCCGCGACCTCCTCGACTCCGTCCTGCGCAACCGCGTCCTGGCCGACCAACGCATCACACTCCGCCAGGAGACCACCGCGCTCCGCCTCGAAGGGGACGCCACAGCGGTCACCGGAGTCCGCATACGCGCAGACACCGGCCCAGGCGCCGATGCCGATGCCGACGCCGACACTGCCGCCCGGGAACGCACCCTGCGCGCAGACCTGGTCGTCGACGCTTCGGGCCGAGGGTCCCGCGCGCCGCAATGGCTCACCGAGCTGGGAGCACCGAGCGTCACGGAGCGCGAGGTCAACGCCGGCGTCGCCTACGCCACCCGTCTCTACCGCGCCCCCGAAGCGGCCCGGAACATCAACTTCCCCCTCGTGAACGTGCAGGCCAACCCCGCCAAGGCACCCGGGCGGGGAGGCATCGTCCTGCCCATCGAGGGGAACCGCTGGATCGTCACGCTGGCCGGCACCCGCGGCGGTGAACCCACCGGCGATCGCGACGCCTTCGTCGACTTCGCACTCAACCTCGACGATCCCGTCATCGGCGAACTCCTCAAGGGCCTCGAGCCACTCGGGGACATCGTCACCACCCGGGCGACGGCCAACCGCCGCCGCTACTACGAGCAGGTCAAACGCTGGCCGGACGGCTTCCTCGTCCTCGGCGACGCCATCGCCGGCTACAACCCCGTCTACGGCCACGGTCTGACCGTCGCCGCCCAGTGCGCCCTCGCCGTCCGCGACACGCTCGGCGCGACGGGGCTCCAACAGCCGGGCCTCGCACGGCGTCTTCAGCGCGCCGCCGCACGACCGGTGGCCGCCGCCTGGGACTTGGCCGTCGGCCAGGACGCCCTGTATCCGGGAGCCGCCGACACCCGGCCGAACGGCATCGAACGTCTCCTCGCGCGCTTCGTCGACAAGGCCGTGGAGACCGGCGCACGCAATCCGCGCGCCATGGCCGCCCTGCTGGATGTCATGAGCCTGGAGCGGCCCGCGACCCGGCTGTTCTCCCCCGACATGCTCATCCCCATGCTCCTCGGTCCCAGGAGGCCGCACCTGCAAGGGCCGCCCCTCACCGACGCGGAGCGAAAAGCCGCCATGCCGTAGCGCTGTTGTGCCGTGCGTCCGCTACGACCAGCTCAGGAACATCGTGTACGTGTCGAGGAGGTCGTTGTCCACGCTGGTCGTCGCCCCACTGCCGCTGGTCGGCACCACTCTGAAGTCGGGCTTGCGGTACGAGTAGTCGTCGTCGCTCCGCCGGGCGTTGGGCTCGTGGACGGCGACGAGGAACCGCTTCCCGTCCGGCGACACCAGCATTCCCTCCGCGACGGTCCCGTCCTGCGGGCCGACCACGCTGACCGGGGCGCCCGAGGCTCGGCCGGTACGGGCGTCCATGATCCGGAAGTTGCCGGTCGAGGTGCGGCACAGCACCCGGTCGTCGCCGGTCCAGCCGACGACTCCCACACAGCCACTGAGCAGGGTGGCCCGGTGCGCCGAGCGAGAGGTGAGCGGTCCTGAGGAGTTCCAGGTGTCGAAGACGTTCCCGAAGACCTTCGGCGCCTTGGCGGTGAGCCGCCGGCCGCCCGGTGCGAGGTGGACCGTGTCCGCCTGGACGGCGCGCGGGGGCTTGCCCAGTACGGTCAGGGGCAGGCCGTGTCCGGCGGCCGGGCCCTCGTCGGACAGGTGGTGGGAGCCCTCGGTGGGGCGGGAGCCGATCCGCTGCCCGCCGCCCTTCGCCGTGTAGGTGAACCACACGCTGCGCCCGTCCGGCGACATCACCGCGTTCTGTTCGTCGGCACCCGCCGCCCCGCCCAACCGCACGACCTCGTCGAGGTCGGCGCCGCTCACCACGTAACCGACGTGGGAATCCGCCTTGTTGCCGGGATCACGCAGGACCACGGCCATGCGTGTGAAGGCCAGGTCGAAGAGTGCGCGGACCCGGGGAGCCATGTACTCCAGGGTGGCGACCTTGTAGGGGGACGGGTTGTCCGGATTCATGCCGCAGAGGTCCACCAGGGGGCTGTTGACCGCCTTCGCCCCGGCGTAGTTCGTGAACGCGGCGTCGCCGGGGATGGGGAACGTCCGTTCCGCGCGCGGTTGCCACGTCTCGGGGTCCCAGGCCCGGACGGTGACCGCGGCGTAGCGGGCACCCATGCCGCACGTGGCCGTGACGACCGTGTCGTCGCGGGTGAAGGGACTGTCCGGGAGGACGTAGTCCCGGTTGCCCAGGAAGGGCGCCCCCGACGAGGAGGACGTGGAGGCCGGTTTCTCCTCGGCCGATGGCGCGCTGCACCCCTGGATGCACAGGGCGGCCACGGCGGCCAGGGCGAGGGCGGTCACGGTCTTGGCGGTCAGACCAGGTCGCACAACGACCCCTCGGGATTCTTGTGGCACGGCGTCCAGGCGACGGAACCGAAGACCCACTTCTGCTGGAGGTCCGCCGGGACGGACTCCGTACGGATGCGCAGCGGCTTGCCCTTGGCGTCCTTCAGCTGGAGCCACTCGCCCTTCTGGTAGGAGTCGTTGTAGTGGACCTTGATGCCCCACTCGCACGCCTGTCCCGGTGGCGCGATCGCCTCCACCCTGAGGCCGCCCGAGGGCTGGCCGCCTCCGACCTCGATGTAGTGGGTGCCGAAGTAGGACTCGCCCTGCCCCTCGGCGTCGTCGGTGAGCACGGGCTCGTCGGCGCGCGGCGGAAGATGGAGCCGGATGCCCTGATAGGTGGCTCCGCCCTGGGGCGGCAGGGCGACGACGGTCTGCATGGTGCTCTTGTGGCACGTGATGTCGGTGGTCTTCCAGCCGTCGATGACCACGGCGGAGGACCGGGTGCTCAGCACGGTCATCTTGAACGCGTCGGTGAGTTCCAGGCGGCCGTCCCTGGTGTTCCGCTCGTACCGGTCGGGGGCGTGTTCCATCACGGACGCGTACACGAGCGGGCGCCCACCCAGCTCACGCAGGTAGGAGAAGGCGGAGCCGGGGTCGCCGGTCGTCAGCCTGCGCGTCTCGTCGGCGGTCAGCTTCCGGTCGAGGACCATCGCCCACGTCGAGGGCGCGCCCTCCTCCGGCCGCACCGACACCGTGAACGGGGTCTTGGCCGCGTCGATACCGGTGTTGGTCTCGTTCTCCCTGACCGTGCTCGGCTCGATCATGAAGTACGCCACCCACACCGCGCCCAGGACGCCCAGGAGCCCGACGGCCGCCTTCACGGACAGCCAGCGGAGCTTCTTGCGCCGGGAGGCGTCGGGGTCCACCCCGAGCACGTCGGAGACGAGCGCCTCGAAGCGCTCGTCGGGGCGGCCTCCCCCGTCGGCGGGCGGCGGGGGGTCGGCGGGCGGTGGCGGGGTGTCCCCGTCCGCGTCCGCGTGCTGCCCCGTGGGCTCGGCGGGGGCGCCGCCGTCGTCGTCAGGGCGCGGCTCCGGAGTCCCGTCCGGTGAAGCGGTCGTCGTCATGCTCGTCCCCCTGCAACACGTCGCGTCCCGTCTCCGGCGGCCGCGGCCGATGGCGCCCGCGTCGGCCGGATCGCTCGAAGCCCACCTGATCCCTGGTCACGTACCGGTTCACCCGTCACGTACAGCAGTCTGCCGTACCGGGGTCACCCCTGGTGACACACCGGTCACAGCCGGGGCCCCGGCGCCACGCACGTCGCTTCCCCACAGCACTACCCGCCCGACACGGCCATGGCAAGGGTGCTGTCGACGGAGGGGCCTCAGTCGGCCACGCCTTCCTCCTCGCTTCGCCGACGGGCGCGGTCCACCTCGGCCATGTGTGCCTCGGCCCACTCGCGGAGTGCGGCCAGCGGCTCTTCCAGGGTCAGGCCGAGCGGGGTGAGCCGGTAGTACACGCGCGGCGGGACCGTCGGCTCCACCCGGCGGCCGACCAGGCCGTCGCGGGTAAGGCCCTGAAGGGTCACCGACAGCATCTTCTGCGAGATGCCGGTCATCCTGCGCTGCAGTTCCGCGAACCGCACCTCCTCCGGGGAGGCCTCCGCGAGCACCTTGACGGCCATGGACGTCCACTTGGTGCCGATCCGGTCGAGGAGGCGGCGGGTGGGGCACTGCGGGTCGAACAGGTCTCCGCGAGGGACGTGCGGAGGGCGTGACGTCGAGGAGGTCACCCGGGGCTCACCACCTGTAGCGCAAGTGCGGTCTTGGATCGCCCAGCCTAGTTTCCTATCGTTCTGTTGTCACCATTGGTAACCGCCGCTTCGGGCGGCCGACCCCAGGGATCCTTGTGCATACGCCCGTCGCCTCGTCCCACTCCTCCGATCCCCTCCCTCCGGGCGTCGAACTCCGGCGCGTCGCGGTCAACGGCGTCGAACTCGACGTGGCCCTCCAGGGCGAGGGACCGGCCGTGCTGCTGCTGCACGGTTTCCCGCACACCTGGCGGCTGTGGACCCGTGTCATGGGCCCCCTCGCCGAACACCACCGGGTCGTCGCACCGGACATGCGGGGCGCGGGGGCGAGTACGCGTGCGGCGGACGGATACGACGCCGGCACACTCGCGTGCGATGCCGAAGCGCTGCTGGCGGCCCTCGGAGTCCGCTCGGCGGACGTGGTCGGCATCGATGCCGGAACACCGCCCGCGTTCCTTCTCGCCATGCGCCGGCCCGACCTCGTCAGGCGGCTCGTCGTCATGGAGTCACTGCTGGGCGGGCTGCCGGGGGCCGAGGAGTTCCTCGCGCGCGGGGCGCCCTGGTGGTTCGGCTTCCACGCGGTGCCCGGTCTCGCGGAGACGGTGCTGACCGGGCACGAGGCCCAGTACATCGACTGGTTCCTGGACGCCGGTTCCCTCGGGGAGGGCGTCGATCCCGCCGTCCGGGACGCCTTCGTACGGGCGTACACCGGGACGGACGCCCTGCGCTGCGCCTTCTCGTACTACCGGGCGCTGCCCACGAGCAGCGAGCAGATCGCGGAGGCCGTCGCCGGCGGGCGGTTGACCGTCCCCACCCTGGCCGTCGGCGCCCGTCCGGTGGGCCGGGCCCTCGAACGGCAGCTGCGGCCGGTCGCCGATCACCTGGTCGGCCACGTGATCGAGGACTGCGGGCACATCATCCCGCTGCATCGTCCCGAAGAGCTGCTCCGCCTCCTCGAACCGTTCCTCGCCGTCAGTGGTACTCCATCGGGAGCACCGATGATTTCCGGGCCGGCCGGCAGTCGTTACGGACACGAGAGCAAGGAGTCCGTCATGTCCGTGCAACGACCTGCCGCCGAGCAGCCCACGACCGAGCTCGACGCCCGCTACAGCTCCGCACTCCATCCCCGTCCCGGCGCCGCGGACGTCACCGCCACCGAGTGGGACGAGGCCCGGCGGCGTACGGAGGCCGCCGAGATCTTCTGGGCGGTCACGATGCGGCCCGGCGGCGGGCCGCACGTCACGCCGGTGATCGCGGCGTGGCACGACGGTGTGCTGTATTTCTCCACCGGGCCGGGTGAGCAGAAGGCCCGGAACCTGGCGCACGACGCGCACTGCGCGCTGATCACGGGTGGAAACTCGCTCACCGAGGGGTTCGACCTCGTCGTCGAGGGCGAGGCGGAGCCGGTCGGTGATCCTGCGGTGCTGGAGGGGGTGATCGCGGCGTACGAGGCGAAGTACGGGTCGCACATCACGTCGGCCGAAGGCACCTTCCACGGCATCGGGGACGCCATGCGGCGCGGCGACGCGGTGCTGTTCGCGGTGGCCCCGGTCACCGCGTACGGGTTCGGGCGGGACGACGGGGTCTACAGCCATACGCGGTGGGGGTTCTGAGCCGCCGGACGCCGTGTGTCAGCGGCCGACCGTCCAGGACGTACCAGCGCAGCCGCGGGCGGGAAAGACCCGTGCCGGCGCCCAGGCCGCAGCGGGGCGAGGGCGGTTGCCGCCGCCGACCTGCGCAGGCCTGTGTGCACGAAGCTCTCCCGGTGTCGTGCCGGTCAGTCGCCGACGCCGAGCGCCCCCAGCAGCATCGGCAGGGACGCGTGCAGCTCGCGCTCCCAGTAGGCCCAGCCGTGGGTCCCCGGGCCGTAGAAGTTGGTCGTCACGTGCCGCGCGCCGACGCGCTTCAGCTCGGCCGCGAGCGCGTGGTTCTGCCGGTTGAAGTCGGCCTCCAGGGCACTCGTGGCGCCCGGCGCGTCCAGGGGGCCGGTGGTGCCGTCGCCGCAGGAGAGGTAGACCGGGATCGACCTCAGTCGCTTGGCGAGGTGGAAGGGGTCGTGGGCCTGCCAGATGCCGCGTTGGGCGACCGGGTCGCCCCAGACGCGGAGCGGGTCGTCGCCCTGGCCGGCGAAGAAGCCCATGATGCGGTCGGCCGACTCGTCGTTCAGGAGGGGGTGGGCGGAGCCGGAGAAGGCGGCCGTCGCCCTGAACATCCCGGGGTGCCGGGCGGCGTACAGCAGGGCGCCCTGGCCGCCCATGGACAGGCCGGCGACCACGCGGTCGCTGCCCGCGCCCCAGTCGCGCTCCAGGAGGTGGCGCAGTTCCTTGGTGTGAAACGTCTCCCATGCCGGGTCGCCGCCCTGCCCGTGGTTCCACCAGTCGCTGTACCAGCCGTTCCAGCCCGCCTCGGGCATCACGACCAGGACGTCGCGCAGACTCTCCGTCTCCGCCACGTCCGTCATGCTCGTCCACGACGTGTAGTCGCCGCAGCAGCCGTGCAGGAGCCAGAGGGTGGGCCAGTGCTGCCGGTGGCGTCGGTCGTGCGGGTTCCAGCCGTCGGGGGTGAGGAGGCGGACCTCGACCGTGCGGCCACCCAGGGCCGTCGACCGTACCGACAGGTCGACCTGCCGGTCCGCGACCCTGGTGACGGCGACGACCTCCGCGCCGGGGCGGGTGGCGCCGGTCTCCGGTCTCCCGGCGGCCAGGGCGCCCGGAGCGGTCGGCGTCAGGACGGCCAGCAGGACGGCGAGGACCAGGAGGAGTCTGGCTCGCACTGGGGTGAGGAAAGTGGGCACGTTCGCGAACACGGCGGCTCCCTGGGTGGGTTGCTGTGCGTGGTGCGTGGTGCGTGGTGCTTGGTGCGTTGTATGTGGTGCGTGGTCGTCCGGCGGGCGGTCGCGGCGGACCGCGGCAGGGTCAGGTGTCGTGCCGGTGCGGCAGGATCAACAGCGCGTCGCCGACCGGGCGTTCGCCTGCGGCGTCCGAGGGGGAGTTGAGTACGGCGCCCTCGGCCACCATCGTCGTCGAGCCGCCGCCGTCCAGGTTGACGGCGTCGCGCAGGCCGAGTGACCTCGCGACCTCCGCGCTCTCGCCGATGCTGAGCCCGAGGGAGTCCGTGCTGCGTCCGTCGGCGGTGACGAGGACGGTGCGGCCCGCGGCGTCCACCCCGGCCAGGGTGCGCGGGTTGCGCTTGTGGACCCAGCCGTAGTACCAGCTCGGGTCGCCGGGGTGCACCATGCCGTCGGTGGCGGGGGTGACGTGGACGCGGCCGTCGCGGACCAGCTCGGGACCGGCGTTCACGATGTCGGTACGGGGCGAGGTGGACATCCGGCGACCTCGGTCGTCCAGCAGGGTCGTGTTCACGCGCAGGCGGTCGCCCACGTGGGCCAGGGCGGTCAGGTCGGCGACGCGTTCGCCCGTCGCCTGGACCGCGCTGCCGCCCCGGGGGATGGTTCCACCGCGTGGTGAGCGCAGTTCCACGACCCGCTCGTGGGCGTCCAGCACTGCTTCCACGCCTTCGCCCGCGGGGGTGCGGCCGCCGTAGTCCGGGGTGAAGGCGACCAGCTCGTCGGGGTTGGTGCAGGTGACGTCGTGCAGCGGGAGCGACGTCGGGGTGTCGCCCGCGCCGCCGCCGCAGTTCCTGATCAGGCCGGGTACGCGGTTGACGCCGTTCAGGGGGAGGGAGGCGGCTCGGGTGGCGATCCGGCCCTGCCAGGTGAGGCGGGCGATCTCGGTGCGGCGGCCGTTGTCGTGGACGACCAGGGCCGGGCGTCCGGCCACCGGTTCGCTCAGCAGGCGGCCGTCGTACACGCCCACTCCGGCGGGGTCGCCCGGTGCGCCCGCCCTGGGGTCGAGGACGAAGAAGCCGGCGTTGACCGCGGCCGTCGCGGCGGCCGACGCCGAGAGGGCGCTGGTCGTCTCGCGGTTCTCCAGGTCGGGGCCGTAGGACGCGTCGAGGGTGCCGCGGAATGTGCGGGGGTCGATGGTGAGTACGTCGACACGCCACGGGCCCCGGTCCGTCGTCTCGCCGTCCCAGCCGGTGTAGACGGCGGAGCCCGAGTACCCGGCCGCTCTCAGGCGGGTGCGTTCGGCCGTCGCGGCGGCCTGCGAAGCGAAGGTGCCGATGCGGACCCGCCGGCCGAGGGTGCCGCCCCGGTAGTCGGCCGTCGCGGGTGTCGTCACCTCCTCCACCCTCGCTTCGAAGCCGTCGCGGCGCAGTTCGGCGGCCAGTTCCTCGGCGCTGGCCCGGTCCTTGAGGGCCGTCGGCGGCGCGTCGGGGTCCGGGGAGCTGTCGCCGCCGGGGATGGACGCCTCGACTGTCCAGTGGAGTGCCGGGTCGTCGGCGTTCCCGCGCACGATACGGGTCAGGGTGACGCCCGGCTGGAGGGTGGTCGTGGTGCGGCGCTCGGGGAGGCCTGCGGGGCCCAGCGGGAGGGGGGTGTGACGGGCCGTCGGCGGGTGCCCACCGGGGTGCGGGGACGCCACGGCGGCCGGTGGAAGCGCGGCCGGTGCGGTGAGGGCGCCGAGAAGGACTCCCGTGGCGGCCCACAGCCGCCTCTTCCTCTGCTTGATCTGCTTCATCTGTCGTCCCGTCCCACGCCGACCACGGACACCGACCGACCCATGCTGCGCACAAGTATCGGCCGGTCCCCGCCCACGTCAAGGCCGCCCCGGGAAACGGGAGTTCGTTCGCCTCGCACGCGGTCCCGGTCAGGGGGTCCGCGCCACGCCGGCGTAGAAGCCGCTGCGTTCCCGCACCGGTGCCGGTTCCTCCTGGTACCACTCGGTCGCGAACACCAGGCCGGGCTCGACGAGTTCGAGGCCGGAGAAGAAGGGCTCGACCTCGCTCCGGGTGCGCATCCGCAGCGGGATGGCCCCCTTCTTGTAGGCGGACTCGGTCTCCTGCTTCAGCTCCGGGTGCTGGTCGGCGGTGCCGTGCGACAGGAGCAGGTAGCTGCCCGAGGGCAGGGTGTCCACGAGGGTGCTCACGACACGGTACGGGTCCTCGTCGTCCGGCAGGAAGTGCAGGAGCGCGATCAGGGAGAGGGCGATCGGACGGTCGAAGTCCAGTACCTCGCGGGCGCGTTCGAGGATGGTCGCGGGCTGTCGTACGTCCGCGTGGAGGAAGTCCGTGACTCCCTGCGGAGTGCTGGTCAGCAGCGCCTCCGCGTGCCTGAGGACGATCGGGTCGTTGTCCGCGTAGACGATCCGGGCGGCCGGGTTGATCGCCTGCACGATCTGGTGCAGGTTGGGTTCGGTGGGGATGCCGGTGCCGATGTCCAGGAACTGGTCGACGCCGTTCTTCGCCAGCCAGGCCGCCGCGCGGTGCATGAACGCCCGGTTGCGGGCCGCGTTGCCGCGCGCCTCCTCGGGGAGGGTCTCGCCGACCCGCTGGTCGACGGGGTAGTTGTCCTTGCCGCCCAGCAGCCAGTCGTAGACGCGGGCCGGGTGCGGCTTGCTCGTGTCGATGTGAGGTCTGGGTGCACCGGCGGTCACAGGACACTCCTCCGTACGCGAAACGGCATCGTCGGGTCGTCAGCGTAGCGGGACCGACGCCCGCTCTCGTGCCAAGATGATGTTCCGACCGGCGCTCGCCCAGGTGCTCGGCACTCCAACGCCTTGGGTGGCCCACGAGTTGAGGACGGAGTCAGGCCGCATGACCTCCCTGAGCAGTGGCGAGAGCGCCGCCCACCCCGACCGGATCGACACGAGCAGGCCCCATCCGGCGCGGATGTACGACTACTTCCTCGGCGGGAAGGACAACTACGAGGTCGACCAGCGGGCCGCGGAGCAGTTCATGAAGGCGGCGCCCGAGGTGCGTGAGGGAGTCCTCGCCAACCGGCACTTCATGCACCGGGCGGTGCGGCACGTGGTGGCCGAGGGCGGCGTCCGCCAGATACTCGACGTGGGCACGGGCCTGCCCACCGAACCCAACGTGCACCAGATCGCGCGGTCCCTCGCGCCCGGTACCCGGGTCGCGTACGTCGACAACGACCCCATCGTCGCCACCCACTCGCGGGCCCTGGCGGACGATCCGGACACCGCCGTCGTCCTGGCCGACCTGCGCGATCCCCGCACGATCCTCGACCATCCCGAGGTGCGCGCGGTCATCGACTTCGACCGGCCGGTGGCGCTGCTGCTGGTCGCCGTCGTGCACTTCGTGGCCGACGCGCAGGACCCGGCGGGCATCGTCGCGACGCTGCGCGACGCGCTGCCCGCCGGTTCCTACCTCGTTCTGTCGCACGCGACGGGCGACGTCCACGAGGACCGGCGCGAGGACGCGGCGGCCGTCTACAACAAGGCCACCGCGTCCCTCAACCTGCGTTCGCACGCCGCGGTCCTCGACCTGTTCGGTGACTTCTCGATGGTCGAGCCGGGGCTGGTCCGGGTCACCGACTGGCGCCCCGAGGAGGCGCGGCGCCCCGACGCCCCGCCGATCGGCATCTACGGCGGAGTGGCACGGAAGGACGCCTGACGCACGGCGACGGCCCGGCCCCGCCCCGCCCGGTGGGGCCGGCTACCCCTTCTGCTCCACCCGCACCCAGTCCACCTCGGCCTGCACTCCCCCGGCCGCGATCCGGTCCACGCTGGACTGCGGCAGCCCCCAGTACGGACTGGTCACCTGGTTCCAGCCCGCCGGGTAGGCGCCGCCGAGCGCGAGGTTCAGGATGACGTACTGGTCGTGGTCGAAGACCCAGGCGCCGCGCGTCGACTCCAGCTTGTTGCGGGTCGTCTCCTGGACCACCCGGTCGTCGACGGAGAACTTCATGCCCGTCGGCGTCCACTCCACCGCGTAGGTGTGCCACTGGTCGGCCCGGCCGCCGCCCGGGTACACCTGGCGTGCGCCGATGTTGCCGTCGGCCGAGTAGCCGGGGCCGTGCAGGGCGCTGCTGGTCCAGTCGCCGTAGCCGATGTTCTCCATGATGTCGGTCTCGCCGGAGGCCGGCCAGGACACGGAGGGGTCGTCGACGTTGCTGCCGAGCAGCCAGAAGGCGGGCCAGAAGCCGTCGCCGACGGGGAGTTTCATGCGGGCGCTGACCCGGCCGTAGGTGAAGTCGAACTTGGTGTTGGTGTCGATGCGGCCGGACGTGAAGTCGTAGGTGCCGCCGCCTGCCTTGGTGCAGCCCTTGCAGTGCTCGGCACGCAGGACCAGGGCGCCGTTCTCCAGGCGGATGTTGTCGGCCGAGTCGACGTAGGCCTGCGACTCGCCGTTGACGGAGCCCATCTCCGTGCCGGTGCGGACGACGCGCCACTTGCCGCGGTCCAGCGCCGCCGCGGTGAAGTCGTCGAAGAACGTGGTCCGGTAGGTGCCGGACTGCTCGCCGGGCAGCGCCGGGTAGGCGGCGGCCGCGCTGCCTCCGGTGCCCCAGACCTCGAACTCGTAGAGGGAGTAGCCGAACTGGGCGGTGGCGGGTGCCGGGTTGTAGAAGGAGCGGCGTTCCTTGCCGAGCATGCGGACGTAGCGGCCGGTGGCGGGCTGGGGCAGGCGCACGGTGTCGTGGCGGCCGGTGGCCTCGCCCGGGGACCTGACGTCGGCGCGGCGGGCGGCGACCTCGTCGGCGGAGGGGCGGTACACGGTGCGCCAGGTGCGGTTGTCGTCGGAGACCTGGAGTTCGTAGTCGACGGCGTAGGCCGCCTCCCAGTACAGCTCGACCGTGTCGACGGTGGAGGTGGCGCCGAGGTCGACGGAGACCCAGCGGTCGGCGTTCCAGTCGCTGGACCAGCGGGTGGCGTCGGCCTTGAGGTCGGCGGGGCGGCCGCCGTCGGTGACGAACGCCGGTGAGTTGCCCGCGTGCTGGTAGACGTTGGAGTACGCGGGGTGGTTCAGGGCGAGGTTGGTGCGGGTGGTGGACGCGGGAGCCGGTTCGCCGCCGTAGACCTTGAAGGAGTAGAGGGAGTAGCCGTAGGGGGTGGCGCGTTCGATGCCGCGCATGCGGACGTAGCGGGCCCGCACCTCCTGCGGGTAGGTGTGCGCGGTGACCGAGCCTCCGGTGCCTGCGGTCTCGGTGTAGAAGGGCGTCCAGTCGGTGCCGTTCGTGGACGCCTCCAGTACGTATCTCTTGCCGTAGGCCGCCTCCCAGTCCAGGGTCACCCGGTCGACGCGGATCGTGGTGCCCAGGTCGACGCGGAGCCAGGCGCCGTCGGTGAAGTCGCTGGACCAGCGGGTGCCGCCGTCGCCGTCGAAGGCGAGGCCGGGCGCGGTGCCTCCGTTCTCACTGGCCGAGGCGGTGACCGCGGCCGGGTCGGCGGCGTACGCGGTGGCCGCCCGGTCGGTGTCCCAGGCCGCGGCCGCGGCGGCCGACGGTTCGGCGACGGCCGGGGTCGCGGCGGTGAGGGACGGGACCGCGGCCAGCAGGGCGAGCGCGGTCAGGGCGGTCAGAAGGGTGCGGGGGGTACGGGACGGCATGCGGTTCTTCTCCTTGGGACGACTGGACAACGCCATGGGTGACGGCATGGGGTATGTCATGCACCTGACAGAAGAGTTCGTGCGCGTGGACCGTGGTGGGCGCGGACTCCCGCATCCGCACCCACCACGGGGTCTCAGGCGGCCTTGCGCTCCCTCCCGCGCGCCCGGCCGACGATGTCCGCGTAGTGGTGTCCGCTGCCCTTGATCGTGCGGACCTGGGTCGCGTAGTCGACGTGGACCAGGCCGAAGCGCTTGTCGTAGCCGTACGCCCACTCGAAGTTGTCCAGCAGCGACCAGGCGAAGTAGCCGGCCAGCGGGGCTCCCCTGCGGGCGGCGGAGGCGCAGGCCGCGAGGTGGGCGGTCAGGTACTCCTGGCGCTCCGGGTCGTCGATCGTGCCGTCGGGACGGATCACGTCGGGGAAGGCGGAGCCGTTCTCGGTGACGTACAGCTTGCGCGGCCCGTACTCCTCGGTCAGGCGCAGCAGCAGGTCCTCGATGCCGCCGGCGTCGATCTCCCAGTCCATGCCGGTGCGCGGGACGCCGGTGCGGCGGACGGTGCGCACCTGCGGGGCGGGCCCGGTGGGGTCGGCGGCGACGGTCTGGGGGAAGTAGTAGTTCAGGCCCAGCCAGTCCAGTTCGGCGCCGATGAGCCGCATGTCGCCGGGCTGCTCGGGGAGTTCGACGCCGTAGACCTCGCGCATGTCCTCCGGGAAGCCGCGGCCGTGGATCGGGTCGAGCCACCAGCGGTTGGTGTGGCCGTCCATGCGGCGCGCGGCGGCCAGGTCCTCTTCGCGGTCGGTGGCGGCGTGGATGGTGGAGAGGTTGTTGACGATGCCCACCTGCGCGTCCGGGGCCGCCGCGCGGATGGCCTCCATCGCCAGGCCGTGGCCGAGGAGCAGGTGGTAGGAGGCGCGGACGGCCGCCGTCAGATCGGTCCAGCCGGGGGCCATCTTGCCCTCCAGGTGACCGATCCAGGCCGAGCACAGCGGCTCGTTGAGGGTGGCCCAGTGGCCGACTCGGTCCCCGAGGCGTTCGGCGACGACGGCGGCGTACGCGGCGAAGTGTTCGGCGGTCGCCCGCTCCGGCCAGCCGCCCCGGTCCTGGAGCACCTGGGGCAGGTCCCAGTGGTAGAGGGTGACGGACGGGGTGATGCCGGCCGCCAGCAGGTCGTCGACGAGCCGGTCGTAGAAGGCCAGGCCCTTCGCGTTGACCGGGCCGTCGCCGCCCGGCAGGACGCGCGGCCAGGCGATGGAGAGGCGGTAGGCGTTGGTGCCCAGCCGCCGCATCAGCTCGATGTCCTCGTGGGTGCGGTGGTAGTGGTCGCAGGCGACGTCGCCGTGGTCGTTGTTGTCGATCTTCCCGGGGGTGTGCGAGAAGGTGTCCCAGATCGACGGCGAACGTCCGTCCTCCGCCACGGCTCCCTCGATCTGGTACGCCGATGTGGCCGTGCCCCACAGGAAGTCGTCCGGGAGTGCGGCGAAGTCGATGGTCACGAAGGTCCTTTCGGTTTGGGGAAGGGTGCGGCGCGCGGGGACGGTGGTCACTTCACCGCTCCGGCCGTCAGGCCCGCCACGAGATAGCGCTGGAGGAGCAGGAAGCCCGCGACCACGGGGACGCTCACGACCAGCGAGGCGGCCATGATCTGGTTCCAGTAGACGTCGTTCTGCGTGGAGTAGCCCTGGAGTCCCACCGCGAGGGTGCGGGTGGCGTCGTTGGTCATCACCGAGGCGAACAGGACCTCGCCCCAGGCGGTCATGAAGGCGTAGACGGCGACGGCGACGATGCCGGGGACCGCGGCGGGCACCACGACCTTGAACAGGGCGCGCAGCGGCCCGCAGCCGTCCACGAGGGCCGCCTCGTCCAGGTCGCGGGGGACCGAGTCGAAGTACCCGATCAGCATCCAGATGGAGAAGGGCAGGGAGAAGGTCAGATAGGTGAGGATGAGGCCGCCGCGGGAGCCGAACAGGGCGATGCCGGTGGCGTTGCCGATGTTGACGTAGATCAGGAACAGGGGCAGCAGGAAGAGGATGCCCGGGAACATCTGCGTGGACAGGACGGTCACCGAGAAGACCCGCTTGCCGCGGAACTCGTAGCGGCTGACGGCGTAGGCGGCGAAGACCGCGATCACGACCGAGCAGACGGTCGCCGCGCCCGCCACGATCAGCGAGTTCACGAAGTACTTCGCCAGCGGGACGGTCGACCAGATGTCGATGTAGGGGCGGACGGTGAGGTTGCTCGGCAGCCAGTGGAACTGGCTGGAGACGTCCTCCAGCGGCTTCAGCGAACTGGACACCATGACGTACACCGGCAGCAGGACGAAGCCGGTCAGCAGGGTGAGGAAGACGCGTCGGGTCCAGGTGAAGGAACGCGGCGCCGCCATCGGGGACCTAGACATCGGCCGTCTTCCTTTCCTCGTGCTTCCGCGGCGCCCGTGGGGTCCTGGTGGCCCTGGAGGTCACGAACAGGTACACGCCCGTCACCAGCAGCAGAAAGAGCAGCAGCAGGACCGACATCGCGGAGCCCGCGCCGAAGTTCCAGGTGACGAACGACGACTGGTAGATGTGGATGGAGATCAGGTCGGCGGCTTCCGGCGCCGCCTTGCCGAACAGGACGAACGGCGTGTTGAAGTCGTTGAAGGTCCACAGGAACAGCACCAGGACCAGGACCTGGTTGACCGGACGCAGCGACGGCAGGGTGATGCGGCGGATCTGCTGCCAGACGCCGGCGCCGTCCAGGGCGGCGGCCTCGTACAGCTCCTTGGGGATGTTCTGCAGTCCGGCCATGACGATGAGGAAGGCGAACGGCCAGCCCTTCCACACCGACACGACGAGCAGCGCGACGAAGCTGTTGTCGCCGATCAGCCAGAAGGAGGGCTTGTCGGTGAGGCCGAGCTGGTCGTGCAGGACGTGGTTCACCAGGCCGTTGTCGTGCTGGAACATGAACGCCCAGGTGATGACGGCCGCGTAGACCGGCAGGGCGTACGGCACCAGGAAGATCGCGCGGAGCAGGCCCCGGCCGCGGAAGGCGTCCTGCATGCAGATCGCGGCGGCGGTGCCGATCAGCCAGCACAGGCCGACGGAGAGGATCGTGAAGGCGCAGGTGACGAGGAAGGAGTGGAGCAGCGCCTCGCCGACGGGGGCGTCGAAGTCCACCGACATGGTGAAGTTGTCGAGCCCGGTCCACGGGGCGGTGGTCCAGTCGCGGATGTAGAACTGGGTGAGTTCCTTGAAGCTCATCACGATGCCGATGACCATCGGCACCAGGTGGACGAGGAGTTCGAGGAGCAGGGCCGGCAGGAGCAGCAGGTAGGGCAGGCCGATGCGGCGGATCCGCCCGGGGCGGCGGCGGGGTCCGCGCGCCGTCCCGGGGGAGCTCTTGCCGACCGTCCGCTCGCCGGGCTGCGCCGAGGCGGTCGTGGTGGTCATCGCTGGGTCCGTGTCCGTGTCGGAGTCGGTGGGGCTGGGACGAAGGTCGGGGCGCTCACTTGTTGGGCATCTGCTGCTGTGCCTTGGCGAGCTTCTCCTTGACGGACTCGGTGGTCACCTCGCGCCCGTTCGCGGCGTCGGCGAAGAGTTCCTTGACGGCGGTGCCGACCGCGGTCTCGAACTGCGACTCGTCGGGCACCTGGGGCAGGGCCGCGGCACTGGTGGCGAGGGTCTCGCGGAGCACGGCGGTGGCCTGGGTGTTGAAGGCCGGGTCGGACTGGGCGGCCTTGACCGGCGGGATGGAGCCGTAGGCCTTGTTGAGGAGCTTCTGCTCGGCGTCGCCGGTCATGAACTTCACGAACTTGGTGGCGCCGTCGATGTTGTCGCTGTTCTTGAAGACGGCCATGTTGATGCCCGCGACCATGGAGTTGGTGGCCTTGTCGGCGCCGGGGGCCCCGGACGGGACGGGTGCGGGGGCGACGCCCCACTCGTCGTCCTTCATGCCCATGGTCTTGAAGGTGGCGGAGGCGGTCTGCCACAGCACCATCGCGGTCTTGCCCTTGGCGAAGTCGCTGAGGGACTGGTTCTGGGCGTACTCGGCGTTGCCGGGCGCGACGACCTTGTCCACGGCCATCAGGTCGACGTACTGCTTGACGGCGGCGACGGCGCCGTCGGAGGTGAAGTCGGGCTTGCCGTCGGCGGTGAAGAAGTCGGCGCCGTGCTGCTTGGCGAGGACGAAGACCTGGTGGATGTTGTTGGACAGGTTGGAGCCCTCGGCGCCCAGGCCCCACTTGCCGTCCTTGGAGATCTTCTTGCCGGTCGCCACCAGCTCGTCCCAGGTGGCCGGGGGCTTGGTGATGCCGGCGTCGGCGAACATCTGCTTGTTGTAGTAGAGCGCGTAGGCCATCGAGTACAGCGGGACCGCGGCCGGGTCCTGGCCCTCGACGCCGGTGGAGCCGAGCGCGGATTCGACGAAGCGGTCCCTGCCGCCGATCTTGTCGAAGTTCTTGGCGTCCCAGGGCAGTAGTGCGCCGGTGGCCTGGAGGGAGGCGCTCCAGGTGTTGCCGATGTTCAGGACGTCGGGGCCCTGTCCCGAGGTGGTGGCGGTGAGGATCCGGTTCAGCAGGTCGGACCAGGGCACCACCTCCAGTTTCACCTTGATGCCGGTCTCCTTCTCGAACTTGTCGAGTTCGGGCTGGAGGACCTTCTTGTCGACCTCGACACTGGCGCCCTGGTTGGAGGCCCAGTAGGTGAGTTCCTTCGGCGAGTCGTTGGATCCGCCGCCCGAGGAGGAGCCCCCTCCGCAGGCCGTGGCGGCGAGTGCGAGAGACATGGTGACGGCGCCTACGGCCGCGGCTCGGATGCTGCGCATGGCTCCTGGGTTCCTTCCGGGAGTCGGTCGGGAAGTCCCGACGGCGGCTTCGGCTGTTTCCCTTCCGAAGCCCCTCATGGCTTAATTTAGGACGTGAGTTAAACCCCGAGAGAAAGACTCGTCAAGGTCTCGCGCACGTTCGAGGGGCCTGCGGGGGCGGAAAGGGAAGGGGCCGGATGGCCAGGCACGGCGGGCGCACGGTCCGTGACCTGCGGCGGGAGAGTCGCAGCACCGTTCTGCAACGGTTGTATTTCGACGGGCCGATGAGCCGGCTCGCACTGGGCTCGGCGGCCGGCCTGAGTTCGGGTTCCGTCAGCACCGTGGTCGCCGAGCTGATGGCCGACGGACTGGTGGAGGAGGCGGGCACCCTCGGCGCGGACGGCGGACGGCCGCGCACCCTGGTCCGCGTCGCGGCGGACCGGGGGCGGCTCGTCGGGGTCGACGTCGGCGAGACCCGGGTACGCGTGGAGCTGTTCGACCTGTCGATGTCCGAACTCGCCCGCACGGAGCGCGTGCTGCCCGGCCACGGGTCGCGCTCCTACGACGTCGGTGTCGTCGCCGGGCACATCCTCGACGGGGTCGCGGAAGTGCTGAGTGCCGATGGCTCCGACCGCGCCGACGGCTCCGACGGCCGGGCGCAGGGCCGCGGGGAGCTGCTGGGGGTCGGCATCGGTGTCCCCGGCATCGTCGAGCACGCCGCCGACGGCACCCTGGTGCACGGCCAGACCGTCGGCTGGGACGCGGTCCCGCTGGAGGCGCTGTTGCGCGACCCGGGCCGGCTGCCCGCGCACGTACCGCTGTTCATCGAGAACGGCGCCAGGACGCTGGGGCAGGCGGAGATGTGGTTCGGCGGCGGACGCGGCGCGCGCAACGCCGTGGTCGTGCTCTTCGGCTCCGGGGTCGGCGCGTGCGTCGTCACCGACGAGGTCGAGCAGGGACGCGCGGTGGAGTGGGGACACCTGACGGTACGGGTGCGCGGGCGCCGCTGCCGGTGCGGCGCCCAGGGCTGTCTGGAGGCGTACGCCGGGGCGGAGGCGCTGCTCGCGCGGTGGCGGGAGGCGGGCGGACAGCCGCCGTCCGGCGTCGACGAGGAGGCCGCGCTGACCGCCATGCTGTCCGCGGCCAGGCCGGCGGACGGGGGCGAACCTGACCCGGTGGCGTCGCGGGTGCTGGCGGAGACCGCCGAGTACCTGGGCGCGGGGCTGGCCGACCTGGTCAACCTCTTCCAGCCCGAGCGGATCCTGGTAGGCGGCTGGGCCGGACTGCAACTGGGCCCGGCCTTCCTGGAGTCCGTACGGGCCCACACGCTCGCCCACGCCCTGCGGCACCCCGCCGGACGGGTGGGCATCGCGCTGGGCCGCCTCGGACCCGACGCAGTGACGGTGGGCGCCGCGATCCTGCCCCTGGCGGCGTTCTTCGCCCGCGGCGGTCGGCGTCCGCCGGTCGACTCCCCCGCGCCGGCCCCGGCGTGGCGGGCGGCCCTCGGCGGGCGGCTGGCGGGGCAGCGCGGCGGGGCATGAGGGCATGCGCGCGGCGCGTGCAACGGCAGGCGCGTGGACTAGGCTGAGCCGACCGGCAGGGCCGGGCGGGAGCGACCCATGGCGTCCGGCGGCGACCGATAACGTCCGACGGCGACCCATGGCGACCGATGGCGACCGATGGCGACCGATGGCGACAGGGAGAACGACGAGATGGCAGGCCGAAGGCGCTGGTCGACCGAGCAGATCCTGGACGCGGCGGCGGAGCTGCTGCTCGCGGGTGACGCCGAGACGTTCAGCGTGCGCAAGCTCGCCGCGGCACTGGGAACCGACTCCTCCAGCCTCTACCGGCACTTCCGCAACAAGACCGAACTGCTGCGCGCGGTTGCCGACCGGATCCTGCTGTCCGCCATGGACGGTTACCGGCCCGAGGGTGACTGGAAGCAGCGCCTCACCGCCGTGGCCCTGCGGCTGCGGGAGGCCTTCGGGCAGCAGCCGCAGCTCGCCGCGGTCTGGGGGCGCCACGGGTCGGGCGGCACTGGTTCCCGGCTGATGATGGAAGAGGTATTGCAGGCCCTGCGCGCCTCGGGCCTGCCGGACGACGAGATCCCGGGGCGCTACCACCGGCTCGTGATCCTGATCTCCTCGCTGATCACCGCCGAGGGCGGATTCGGCGCCGTCGGCGCCCAGGAGCACGAGCAGGGCATGGAGCAGTTCCGGGTCGCGGTGCTGGGCGCCGATCCCGAGCGCTTCCCCGCGCTGGCCCACTTCGCCCGCGAGATCCGCCCGCTGGGCGCGGACCGCGGCGCCGCCTTCGAGGAGATCCTCGCCGCCCACCTCGCCCACGTCGAGGCCGCGATCCCCTGACCCGGACCGCCCTGGCTATGCCGACTCCCGTACCACCAGCTCCGGGTCGAAGATCACCGACGTAGGCTCGCCGCGCGCGCCCTTGATGTGGTCGTCGAGGAGACGTGCCATCGTGGCCGCCATCTCCTCCACCGGCTGCCGTACGGTGGTCAGCCGGGGCCGGCAGGTGACGGCCACGCTGGAGTCGTCGAAGCCGACGACCGCGACGTCCTGCGGCACCCGGCGCCCGTGGTCCCGCAGCACCTGGACGGCGCCCTGGGCCATCAGGTCGTTGGCGGTGAACACGCCGTCGGTGTCGGGGTGTTCGGCGAGCAGTGCCGTCATCGCGGCCATGCCGCTGTCCACCGTGAAGCCGCCCTCGGCCACCGGCACGTACGGGTGCCCGTGCCGGGCCAGGGTGTCGCGGAAGCCGGCCAGCCGCTCCTGGCTGGCCGCGACCGCCAGCGGGCCCGCGACGGTGGCTATCCGGCGGCACCCCCGCTCCAGCAGGTGCTCCGCGGCGAGCCGGCCGCCGTCGCGGTGGGCCAGGTCGACGTAGCTGAGCGGCACGGGGCGGCCCGGACGCGCGAACAGCACCGCCGGCAGTCCGGCTCCGGCGAGCAGCGCGGGCAGCGGGTCGTCGGGGTGCGTGGACACCACCAGCGCACCGTCCGCGCCACCCTGCCTGAGGTAGGCCACGACCTCCTGCCGGGCCTCGGGCGTCTCGGCGAACATCAGCACCGGATGCATCCTGCGCGGCCGCAGATGCCCGACCACGCCGCCGACGACGCGGCCGAAGAAGGGGTCGGCGAAGACCCGCGTGGCGAACGCGTTCTGCTCCGTGTCCGTGGCGTCGCCCGCGCCCGAGACGACCAGCGCGACGGTGGTCGTGCGCCGGGTGACCAGCTGTCTGGCTGCCTGGTTGGGGGCGTACCCGGTCCGTTCGATGGCGCGGCGGACCAGGTCCTGGATGGCCGGGTCCACGTTGCGGACGCCGTTGACCACCCGCGAGACGGTGGCCCGGGAGACGCCGGCCTCCCGGGCCACGTCCTCCAGGGTCGGGGCCTGTCTGCTCATGCCCGCACCCTAACCGGCGGGGTCCGGCGCACGGTAGAGCGCTCTCCGCGCACCCGACGCGCTCTGCCCGACGCGCTCTGCCCTGCGCACTCTGCCCGACGCGCTCTGCCCGCCGTGCTCCGGCCGCCTCGCTCCGGCCGCCTCGCTCCGACCGCAGCCCTCACGCGGAGGCCGGAGGCACCGCCTCCACCACCTCCACCTCCGCGGCCAGCGGCACGTCCCCCGCCGACCGCCCGGCCAGCACCCGGCAGGGCCCCGCCTCCGTACGCCAGGCGTGCTCCGCGACCGACCAGTGGCGCAGGGCCCGCGCCGGGACGCGTACCGTCGCCGTCACCGTCTCCCCCGGGCGCGCCCGCACCGCCGCGTACCCGGCGAGCCACCGCGCGGGACGGTCGAGGACCGACGCGGGCCGGGCCAGGTACACCTGGACGACCTCCCGGCCGGCTCGCGCACCGGTGTTGCGCACCCGCACGCGCACGGTGAGGGCATCGCCCGCCCGGGTCACCGGCGGGGCGGTCAGCTCCTCGTACCGCCACGTGGTGTAGCCGAGCCCGTGTCCGAACCAGTAGGCGGGCGTGCGGTGGTGGCGCAGCCAGCCCCGGTGACCGAGGTGCAGGCCCTCGTCGTAGTCGAGGCGGCCGCCGTCGGGGCGGGTGCGGGTGACCGGGGCGTCGGCGAGGGCGGCCGGCCAGGTGGTGGGCAGCCGGCCGCCCGGCTCGGCGTGTCCGAAGAGCACGTCGGCCAGTCCACGCCCGCCCTCCTGTCCGGGAAACCAGGCCAGCAGCACCGCGCCCGCCTGTTCCCGCCAGGGCAGTTCCACCGGGCCGCCGCTGTTGACGACGGCGACGGTGCGCGGGTTGGCGGCCGCGACGGCGCGGACCAGCGCGTCCTGGGTGGCGCCGAGCGCCAGGCCCGTACGGTCGTAGCCCTCCGACTCCCCGTGCTCGGTGGTGCCGACGACCACGACCGCGGCGTCCGCCGCACCCGCCGCGCGGGCGGCCTCGGCGAGCGAAGCGGTCACGTCCGGGGCGGGCGGGGCCGCGACGAGGACGGTCGCCCGGCCGGTGCCGGGTGCCAGCTCGCGCCGGGCCACCAGCAGGGTGTCCCGGCCGGTGGTGAGGTCGGCGGTGGCGTACTGGGCGGGCGGGTTGACGTGCACCACCGCCGGATCGTCGGTGGACGGCGGGAAGTCCCCCTCCAGCAGGGTGCGTCCGTCCATCGTCAGGCTCATCCGGCCGAACCCGGCCACGCCCAGGGACCAGGAGCCGCCGGTGCGGGGACACAGCCGGGCGCGGATCTCGACGGTGTGCGCGCCCGGCACCAGGCGGGGCTCCAGCAGGCGTCCGCCGCGGCGCCGTTCGGCGTACAGCTCGCGGCCGTCCGCGTCGAGCATCCGCAGCAGGACGCCAGGGAGCCCCGAGCGCGGGTCGGTGCAGGTGTCCGGGTCCAGTGGAGGTGCGGGGCCGTCCGGCCGGGGGCCCGGGACGTGCACGACGCGGGCCCGGCCGCGCAGTTCGGCCCGGATGCCGTCGAGGACGGACACCTCGTCCTGCGGGAACACGCCCGCGCTGCCGCCGCCCTGGGTACGGGTCCGCACGGCGTGCGCACCGATCACGGCGACCGTCCCGAGGCGCTCGGGGTCGAGTGGCAGGACGTCCCTGTTGGCCAGCAGTACGGCACCGGCTGCGACGGCCCGACGGGCCAGCGCCCTACCGTCACCGGCACGCTCCGGGGCCGACGAGTCGGTCGGCCGGTGCGGGACCGGCGAGTCGGCAGGCCTGCCCGGGGCCGGTGACCGTGACGCGTCGCGCCCGCCCAGCGCGCCCAGCCACGCCGCGAGTCGCAGCAGGCGCCGCGCCTTGTCGTCGACGGCCGGCTCGGGCACCGCGCCCTCGGCCACCGCGCGGGCCAGCGCCTCGCCCCAGGGGCCGTCGGGTCCCGGCATGGCGAGGTCGAGGCCGGCGCGGGCGGTGTCGGCGGTGGCACGCACCGCGCCCCAGTCGGAGACGACGACGCCGTCGAATCCCCACTCGCTCTTCAGCGGGTCGGTGAGCAGGGCGTTCGCGGTCATCGTGGTGCCGTTGACCGCGTTGTACCCCGCCATGACGAGCCGGACCCCGGCGGCCACCGCCGCCTCGAAGGGGGCGAGGTAGACCTCTCGCAGCGCCCGTTCGCCCATCCGCACGTCGACGGTGAGGCGGTCGGTCTCGGAGTCGTTGGCCACGTAGTGCTTGGCGGTGGCGGCCACGCCGTGCGCCTGGATCCCGCGGACCAGCGCGACGCCGATCCGGCCGGTCAGCTCGGGGTCCTCGGAGAGGCACTCGAAGTGCCGGCCGCCCAGCGGGCTGCGGTGCAGGTTGAGGGTCGGGGCGAGGAGGACGTCCACGCCCTTGCGCCGGGCCTCGGCGGCGAGCAGGCCGCCGAGGCCTTCGACCAGCGCCTCGTCCCAGGTGGCGGCGAGCGCCGAGGCGGAGGGCAGCAGGATGGAGGTGCTCCGCTCGTCCCAGGCCTCGCCCCGTACGCCCGCCGGACCGTCCGACATCACCAACTCCCGGAGACCCACCGCCGGTTCCGCCTTCGTGCGCCAGGTCGTGGCGCCGTTCAGCAGCAGCGCGCGGGCGCGCGGTGTCAGTTTGCCGAGCAGCCGGTCGATCTCTTCGTCACTCGTCCCCACCCGGGTCTCCCCCCTTCCCCTCGTCCCCGGCGTCAGGCGTAGACGCCGAACTCGTACAGCGAGTAGCCGTAACCCGTGCCGCGTGCGGTGCCGTTGACCCGTACGTAGCGGCCGGTGCCGGACACGTCGAGGGTGTCGACGCCGCCGTTGCCGTCGGTCACCGTGGACACGGTCCGCCAGTTCTGTCCGTCGTCCGAGGTCTGGACGGTGTAGGCCTTGGCGTAGGAGGCCTCCCAGTACAGCTGGACGTGCCGGAAGTCGGTGCGGGTGCCGAGGTCCACCTGGACCCACTGCGGGTCGCTCCAGTCGCTGGCCCACCGGGTGTCCGGGTTCCCGTCCACGGCGTTGGCGGCGGTGCAGGGGCAGTCGCCGTAGCTGGGCTGGAAGGAGGACGCGGTGGCCGGTTTGCCCAGGGCGACGTTCGTACCGTCCACGGCGGGCGGCACGACCCGCGCCGAGAGGGTCTCGACGCCGACGTTGCCCTTGCCGTCGGTGGCCTTGACGTACAGCTTCCAGACGCCGGGCCGGTCGGGGGCGGTGACCTTGAGGCGTCCGCCGCCGAGGTCGGTGACGGGGAGGGTGGTCAACTGCTTGCTCTGGTCGATGTAGTTGCTGTTGGCCAGCACCTCGTACGCGATCGGGTCGCCGTCCGGGTCACTGGCGCGCACCGTGAGGACCAGGTCCTTGCCGGCCTGCACCTTGCCCGCGTCGCCCTCGACGCCGAAGCCGCTCACCACCGGCGGGGTGTTGTCGCCGGAGGTGTCACCGCCGTAGGCCCGCTTCACGGCGTAGTACGACAGCCGCTTCTGGCCGGCGGGCAGCAGGTTGAACCAGATGCCGCCGAAGTCGTACTCGGTGCCGTAGTGGAACAGGGTCGCGCCCAGGGCGACTCCGCGGTGCCCGGTGACGCAGTTCCAGGCGTCGGTGTAGCCCTGCGCCTTGGCCTGGTCGGTGGGTTCCTCCGGTACGCCGTTGGCGTCGTCCGGCACCTCCCACTCGCCGGCCGGTCCCGACTCGGTGACGATGTACGGCTTGGTGTAGCCGCCCTGTTCCCAGGCGGCCCGGACGTCGCAGACGGCGTCGTAGGAGTTGACGGCGTACAGGTCCAGGTCGGGGGCGTTCTTCTTGTAGTAGGGCCAGGCGCCGACCCAGGCGTCGGTGGAGGTGACCGGGTGGTTCGGGTCGACGGCGTGGATCTTCTTGGTGACGTCGTTGACGAAGGTGGTGTAGGCGTCGCGCTGGCGCTCCAGTTCGTCACCGCTGTAGCAGTTCTGCAGGCCCAGCACCGACTCGTTGCCGACGTTCCACATCAGCACGCCGGGGTGGTCCTTGTACTCCTGGACCCAGCGCGGGAACTCGGCGAGCATCTGGTCCTTGTACGCGGTGTCGGTCAGGTAGTTGACGCACCCACCGCTGCCCGGACCACCGCCGGGCTGGAGCCAGAAGCCCGCGACGACCTTGACGCCGTGGGCGGCGGCGGAGTCGAGGAGCGGACGGCTGCTCGCGTCGGTGCCCCAGGTGCGGATGGTGTTGACGCCCATGGACGCCAGGTCGGGCATGTACCGCTCGGCGTCGGCGGGGGACGGGCCCCAGGTGAGGCCCTTGACGGTGTACGGGCTGCCGTCCACGGTCAGCTGCCAGTTGCCCTGGCTGCCGGTGACCTTCACGACGCTGCCTGCGGCGTGCGCCTGCGCGGCGGGCAGGGCGGTGAGTGCGCCGAGCGTGAGCAGGCCGGCCGTCAGGGGGGCGGTGAGTCTGCGGGCGGGGGTGAGTCTGCTGGTGGGGGTACGGGGTCGGCTCATCGGGATGTGTCTCCGGTCTGCGGGGTATGGGGGGCGGCCCGGCCGTGGCGGGGACAGGGACGGCCGGGCCGGTCTCAGGGCCGAGGGGCGGTCAGGGCAGCTCGTAGTCCTCGTTGAGCGCCGCTCCGGCCTCCGGGTGGTTCTGGTCGTAGCCGCGCGCGTCGCACTGGAGCCCGCCGACGATGCAGTGGCCGACCATGGCGTCCAGGGTCGCCTCGTCCCAGGCGTTGAAGAAGTCGTAGTGGAACGAGTAGCTCGCGCCACTGGCCAGCCGTACCCGGGAGAGGTCGCCGTTGACCGGGAAGGCCATCTTGAACTCGATCATCGGCAGGGCGACCGGGTGGTCGGCCGGGCAGATGTTGTTGTTGGTCCCGGGGTTGACCACCGGATACGCCATGTGGCTCTTGTGGTCCGGTGTGTCCAGGTTCTTGCCGTCCCAGCAACTGGGCGCCTGGAAGCGGATGTTGACCTGGACGTCCTGGCGTTCGGGGCAGTCGGTCGGGAAGTCGACGTTGAAGAAGCTGTCGCCGCACTCCCAGCCCTCGACGAACCCGGGGTGGTCGCGGAACTCCTCAGCGCTCTGCATCGGGCTGGCGACGACGTAGCGCAGGCCCTTCGGGAAGGGCCGCACGCTGGTGTAGTCGGTGACGCCGGCCTTGTAGTAGATGACCTGCGGGCCGACCGGGAGCACCGGGCGGTCGCCGTCGTACATGGTCGGCATCCAGTAGCCCGAGCGGTCGCCGGGCGCCAGGCAGGTGGTGGACCCGGCGTCGAGCGAGGCGGTGGTGCTGTACGCGTTGGTCGTCGTGTTGCCCATGAAGGTGTGGTCGCGGGACTTCCCCGGCTGCTGCGCGTAGACGATCGGGTCGTCGGGCGCCGTGTGGCTGACCCCGCAGTTGGCCTGGAACTCGTGGAAGTAGCGGTGCGGCGGCTCCTTCGTGGACGGGGTGACACCGGTGACCGGCGGATTGGCGGGGATGTAGCCGTCGCCGTCCGGGTCCTCGGGCGAGGCGGCGGTCGAGACCGCCATGGTGTGCCCGGCGTGCGCGGCTCGGGCGGGGGCGGACGCGGCGGTCGCGGCGGGTGTGTCCGCGTTGGCGGCGACCGTGCCGATACCGATCGAGGTCAGCAGTAACGCGCTCGCGACGAGGGTGCCGGACAGAACTTTCGATCTCCGTGGCATGGAGACCTCCTGAGAAGGTCGGGGAAATTCTCGGAGAGCGCTCTCCCACGTCGGAGTGTTGAGGGCACGGGGGAAGGGTGTCAAGGGCTTGGACGGAAGCGGCGCCTGGTGGACCAACGCGCCGCGCCCCCCTACTTGTTGAACGCAGCACACAAGAAACGGTCGCAACTCTTGACGTGTCGTGCGCGCGGATGAAGCATGCACACCCAGAGAGCGCTCCCCCACCCCCACTTCGTTCACTTTCCGAACAAGGAGAGCCGCCCGCATGCCCTCTTCCCCCACGCCCTCCCCCACGCCCCCGTCCGCGCCCGAGCCCTCCGGGGTACGGCGCCGCAGCCTCCTCGCGGCAGCCGCCGCGGCACCCGTGCTGGCCTCACTCGCCGGCGCGGCAACCGCCGCCGCCGACTCCCCCGACGGCCCTCGTGCCCTGCCCGGCGGTGGCGACCTCGGGCCGAACGTCATCGTCTTCGACCCGTCCACGGCGAACATCCAGGGCAGACTGGACGAGATCTTCAAGCAGCAGGAGTCCGCCCAGTTCGGCACGGGGCGCTACGCGCTGCTGTTCAAGCCCGGCACCTACAGCGGACTCAACGCCCAGCTCGGCTTCTACACCTCCATCGCGGGTCTCGGCTTCTCCCCCGACGACACCACCATCAACGGCGACGTCACGGTGGACGCCGGCTGGTTCGACGGCAACGCCACGCAGAACTTCTGGCGTTCGGCGGAGAACCTCGCACTGGTCCCGGTCAGCGGCACCAACCGCTGGGCGGTCTCGCAGGCGGCGCCCTTCCGGCGCATGCACGTGCGCGGCGGCCTCAACCTCGCCCCCGACGGCTACGGCTGGGCCAGCGGCGGCTACATCGCCGACAGCCGGATCGACGGCACGGTCGGCCCGTACTCCCAGCAGCAGTGGTACACCCGGGACAGCTCGGTCGGCGGCTGGCTCAACGCCGTGTGGAACATGGTGTTCTCCGGCGTGGAGGGCGCGCCCGCGCAGAGCTTCCCCGAACCGCCGTACACGACGCTGGAGACGACGCCCGTCTCCCGGGAGAAGCCGTTCCTGTACCTCGACGGCGACGAGTACCGCGTCTTCCTGCCGGAGAAGCGCACCGACGCCCGCGGCGTCTCCTGGGGCAACGGCACCCCGCGCGGCACCTCGCTCCCGCTGTCCCAGTTCTACGTGGCCAAGCCCGACGACTCGGCGGCCACCCTCAACCAGGCACTGGAGGAGGGCCTGCACCTGCTGCTGACGCCGGGGATCTACCACCTCGACCGGACCGTGGACGTGAAGCGGGCGGGCACGGTCGTCCTGGGCCTCGGCTACGCCACGCTCATCCCCGACAACGGCGTCACCGCACTGAAGGTCGCCGACGTGGACGGCGTAAGGCTGGCCGGGTTCCTCGTGGACGCGGGTCCGGTCAACTCCGCGACCCTGGTGGAGGTCGGGCCCGAGGGGGCGTCAGCGGACCACTCGGCCAACCCGACCACCGTGCAGGACGTGTTCGTCCGGATCGGCGGCGCGGGCCCCGGCAAGGCGACCACGAGCCTGGTCGTCAACAGCCGGCACACCATCGTGGACCACACCTGGGTGTGGCGCGCCGACCACGGCGACGGCGTCGGCTGGGAGACCAACCGCGCCGACTACGGCGTGGTGGTCAACGGCGACGACGTACTGATCACCGGCCTGTTCGTGGAGCACTTCAACAAGTACGACGTGCAGTGGAACGGCGAGCGCGGCCGCACGGTCTTCTTCCAGAACGAGAAGGCGTACGACGCCCCGGACCAGGCCGCGATCCAGAACGGCTCGGTCAAGGGCTATGCCGCCTACAAGGTCGGCGACGACGTCACCGAGCACGAGGGCTGGGGTCTGGGCAGCTACTGCTACTACAACGTGAACCCGTCCATCGTGCAGCACCACGGCTTCGCCGCGCCGAACCGTTCCGGGGTGCGCTTCCACGGGCTGCTCGTGGTGTCGCTCGGCGGCAACGGGCAGTACGAGTGCGTCATCAACGACACGGGTTCACCCACGTCGGGAACGGACACCGTGCCGTCGAAGGTGGTGCAGTACCCCTGAGCCGAACGTGACGTCGGCCTTCGGGACCCGGCTGCCCGGCTGCGGTCCTGGAGGCCGACGTCACGTGCCAGGTGATCGATGTCAACGATAGGCTCGGCCCGTGATGCGCATGACAGCAAGCGGGCGGTGGCTCTTCGCCGTGCTCGCCGCGTCCGCGGTGCTCGTCTCGGGGTGCTCGGGGCCGGTCGACCCGGAGAAGCTGCCCGGTGTGTACCGCAATGACGAGGGCGGGCACATCGAACTCTCGGAAGACGGCACGTTCTCGGCCACCCGCGTGACGACGAGCGACGGCTCGGATCCGGCCGACTTCAGCGGCAGCTGGGACTACGAGGATCCGGGTGGTTCCGACGATTTCGTGTACCTGGGCATCGAGGACGGCGGGCTCGGCAGGATCGGCGGCATCCAGCTGTACGTCGACGATCAGGACACGCTGTACTTCCGGTCCGATCCGGACGGGCCGATCACGCAGAAGCTCAGCAGGAAGGGCTGAACGGCCCGCCTCACCCGGATCCCTGTGCGGTGGAGGGTGCGGGTCTGGCGTGCGGGGTGCCCCCTGGGTCGGGCGGGGGCACCCCGCACTTCTACCACGCGCCTACCGCACTCCTACCGCGCGGCTGCCGTCGGCGTCGGCGCCGGCGCGTAACCGGTGGGCCGGGCGGTGAAGGTGCCCCGGCCCTGGGTGCGGCTGCGCAGCCGGGTCGCGTAGCCGAACAGCTCGGCCAGCGGGACCGTGGCCGTGACGACCGCCGCGCCGCCCCGCGTGTCGGAACCGGTGACCCGGCCGCGGCGCGCGGCGAGGTCACCGAGCACGCCGCCGACACCGTCCTCGGGCACGGTGACCGTGACCTCCACGACCGGTTCGAGCAGGATCATCGCCGAGGCGCGCAGGGCGTCGCGGAGACCGAACCGGCCGGCGGTGCGGAAGGCCGTGTCCGAGGAGTCCTTCACGTGCGTCTGACCGTCGGTCAGCGTGACCCGCAGGCCGGTCACCGGGTGGCCGCCCAGCGGACCCTCGGCGAGGGCGTCCCGGCAGCCCGCCTCGACGGCCCGGACGTACTCCTGCGGCACGCGTCCGCCGACGACCGTCGAGCGGAACACGAAGCCGCCGCCCGCACCGTCCTCGTCCGCGTCCTCCTCCCAGGGCTCGACGTCGAGCACGACGTGCGCGAACTGCCCGGCGCCGCCGTCCTGTTTGACGTGCCGGTGGACGAAGCCGGTGACCCCTTCGCCGACCGTCTCGCGGTACGCCACACCGGGGCGGCCGACCGTGACCTCCAGCCCGTGCTCGCGCCGGACGCGCTCCACCGCGACCTCCAGGTGCAGTTCGCCCATGCCCGACAGCACGGTCTGCCCGGTCTCCGGGTCGGTCCGCACGGCCAGCGAGGGGTCCTCCTCGGTGAGCCGGGCGAGCGCGGCGGCCAGCCGGTCTGTTTCGGTGGCACGCCGGGCCTCCACGGCCACGTGCACCACCGGTTCGGCCACGCCCGGGGGTTCCAGGAGCAGTGGCTCGCCCGGTGCGCACAGGGTGGAGCCGGCGCGGGCCGTCTTCAGCCCGACCACGGCCACGATGTCCCCGGCGACCGCGCGCTCCAGCGGGTCGTGCCGGTCGGCCCGTACCCGCAGGATGCGCCCGACGCGCTCGGTGCGGCGCGTGCCCGCGTCCAGCACGGTGTCTCCCTTCCCGATCGTGCCCGAGTACACCCTCAGGTACGTCAGCCGTCCCGTCGGGGTGGCGTTCACCTTGAACGCCAGTGCCGCCATCGGCGCCGCCGGATCGGCGGGCCGCTCCCGCTCCGCGCCGTCGTGCGTGCCGCGTACCGGGGGCACGTCCAGCGGCGAGGGCAGGTACGCCACCACGGCGTCCAGCAGCGGTTCGACGCCGCGGTTGCGGTAGGCGGAGCCGCACAGCACGACCACGCCGTCGCCGGTGCGCGTCAGGTCGCGCAGGGCGCCGGTGAGGGTGGCCGCGGTGAGCGTCTCCCGGTCGCAGAACTCCTCCAGCGCGCCCGGGTGGCGTTCGGCGACCGCCTCCTCCAGCAGCCGACGCCTGCGGGCGGCCTCCTCGCGCAGCGTCTCGGGCACCGGACCCTCCTCGGCCGTGTCCGCGCCGTCGGCCCATACGAGGGCGCGCATGCGCGGCAGGTCGACGACGCCGGTGAAGCCGTCCTCGGTGCCGATGGGCAGCTGCACGACCAGGGGTACGGGGTGCAGCCGCTCGCGGATCGAGGCGACGGCGGAGTCGAGGTCGGCGCCCGCCCGGTCCATCTTGTTGACGAACGCGATCCTGGGCACGCCGTGCCGGTCGGCCTGCCGCCACACGGACTCGCTCTGCGGCTCCACGCCCGCGACCGCGTCGAAGACGGCGACCGCGCCGTCCAGCACGCGCAGGGAGCGTTCGACCTCGTCGGCGAAGTCGACGTGGCCCGGGGTGTCGATGAGGTTGATCCGGTGGCCCGCCCAGGCGCAACTGACGGCCGCGGCGAAGATGGTGATGCCGCGGTCGCGTTCCTGCGGGTCGAAGTCGGTGACGGTGGTGCCGTCGTGGACCTCGCCGCGCTTGTGGGTGGTACCGGTGAGGTAGAGGATCCGCTCGGTGACGGTGGTCTTCCCGGCGTCGACATGGGCGAGGATGCCCAGGTTGCGGACGGTGGTGAGCGGGTTGGTGCGCATGGCCCGAAGCCTTTCGGAGGAACCGGAGAAGGGCAGCGCGATTTCTCCCGACGCACGCGCCGGACGTTCCCGGCAGGGAACGTCGGCTGTCAGATGTGCGTCGCGGGCATCCGGTGCCGGCCGCGCAGCGGGCACCGGACGGCCGAAGACACCAGGATCACCTCGTGCCGGGACGGGGGAACGACGGGTGCGGTGCGGCTGCGCACGGCCCTGCTCCCCTCACTCGGTCTCGGTGTCACGGTGAGTGTAGGGAGGCCGGGATCCGGACCGCATCGTATTTTTCGGCGGTCCACGAAACGAGAGATGCCGGACGGGACATCTCCCGGCCGGCATCTCTGTTTGATCTTCTGCGTCTTCTGTTCTTCGGTGTCCGAGGGGGGACTTGAACCCCCACGCCCGATAAAGGGCACTAGCACCTCAAGCTAGCGCGTCTGCCATTCCGCCACCCGGACCAGGTGTCTGTCGCGGTGCGGGGGTGCTCCCCGCGGCGACATGGACAACCATACCAAGGTTTCGCGGTGCCTTTCACCTGCGTTTCCTTCCCCACTCCTCCCCTGAGCGGCGGTCCGGGACCGGCGGCCGAGCTGCGCCTAGGGTCGCACCATGAGTGACTGGATGGTTACGCAGGGCCCGCTTCCGCGCCGTCGGCCGCGGGCGTTGTCGCCGCTCCGGGAGCATCTGCGGGACACGTTCTGGTTCGCGCCCACCGCGGCGATGGCGGGTGTCTTCGTGGTCTGGCTGGTGGCCCAGGAGCTCGACGCGGCCCTCGTCCGTTCGCTGCAGGACGACGGCGACTACGACACGCTCGCCGAGCTGCTGCGTTTCGCGGACGACGCGAAGACGGTGGTGTCGGCGGTCGGCTCGGCGATGATGACCTTCATCGGTGTGGTGTTCAGCATCTCCCTGGTCGCGGTGCAGATGGCGAGTGGACAGTTCACCCCGCGGGTGGTGCGGCTCTTCGTCCGCAGCCGGATCACCAAGGCGACGTTCGCCGTCTTCCTCGCCACCTTCGTGCTGACGCTGCTCGTGCTGACCAGCTACGACAGCAGTCCCGACCCCCGCGCCGCCACGTCCGTCCCGCTGGTGCAGTCGGTACTCACCCTGGTGATGGTCGCGTTGAGTCTGCTGCTCTTCGTGATGTACGTGAACGCCACCCTGCGCCTGATGCGGGTCAGCCATGTGATCGCCCGCATCGCCGCCGAGTCCTTCCGGGTGGCGGCGCTGATGCCGGGGCCGGCGGACGGCGGCGCGGCGCCCGGGCTCGGGCCCGTGACGGCGTGGATCGCCCACGACGGGCCGGGCGGCGTACTGCGGGACGTGCACATCGCCCGGCTGATGCGGGTGGCCCGGGGGCACGGGGTGGTGCTGCGGCTGGTCCCGCGGATCGGTGACTTCCTGGTGCCGGGCACACCGGTCCTGGCGGTGCACGGCGGGGCGGCTCCGCCGCGCCGTGCGCTGCGCCACGCCCTGTCCGTGGGGGTGGAGCGCACCTTCCACCAGGACCTGGCGTTCGGGTTGCGCCAGCTGTCCGACATCGGGCTGCGTGCCCTGTCGCCCGCGGTCAACGATCCGACGACCGCGGTGCAGGCGCTGGACCGGGTCGTGCAGATCCTGGCCACGCTGTCCCGGCGGCCGCTGGACGCCGCGCTGCACCGGGACCGCCGCGGCGCGCTCCGGCTGGTGCAGCCCGTACCCGGCTGGGCGGAGCTGGTGGACCTGGGGTTCGCCGAGGTCCGGGTCTGCGCCACCGGGTCGCCGCAGGTCACCCGGCGCCTGGTGGCCGGTCTCGACGACCTGCTGCGGCTCGTGCCGCCGGAGCGGCGCGCACCGCTGCTGCGCCACCGTGAGCTGCTGCGGCAGGCCGTCGAGCGGACCGCGCCGACCGCGGCGGACCGGGCCTTCGCCCTGCGGCCGGACCGCCAGGGCATCGGCTGACCGCCCCGAAAGCACCCGTCCCCTTCCCCCCCGTTACGGCATGAGGTGGTGGTCCGGGAAGTTCCCCGGCAGCCGCTCCCCCGCCGGTCCGCGGGTCACGGCGCGCACCAGCAGCTCGCCGCCCACGAAGGCGCCCCGCCAGGACGCCCCGTGTCCGCCGAACAGCTCGTCGCGGTCCCCGCGGGAGCGCGGTACGCCGTGGCCGACCTTGAACGCGCGGATCTGCGGCGCCAGCCTGTCGTACGTCGCCGGGTCGTCCGTGGACAGCGTGGCCACCAGGGCGCCGTTGGAGGCGTTCATCGCGGCGAGCAGCTCGGCCTCGGTGTCGACCAGGACGATGGTGTCGACCGGGCCGAAGGGTTCCGCGTGGTGCAGGGGTGAGGAGCGGGGCGGGTTGAGCAGGGTGACCGGCTGGACGTAGGCCGAGGTGTCCTGGCCGGGCAGGAACCGGGCGTCGGCCGCGCCGGCGCGGTGCAGCGGGACGGCGCCCCGGTCGACGGCCTCGGCGACCTGGTCGTGCAGCTCCTTGGCCTTGGCCGCGTTGATCACCGGGCCGAAGTCGAGTGCCGGGTACGGGTCGTCCGGCGCGGCCACGGCGAGCGGGTGGCCGACGCGCAGGGTGCGAACGGCCGGGAGGTACGCCGCGAGGAACGCGTCGAACCGCTGCCGCTGGACGACGAAGCGCGGGTAGGCGGTGCAGCGTTGCTTGGCGTAGTCGAAGAGCTTCGGGACGACCCGGGTGAGCGCGTCCCAGTCCGTGAAGTTCCAGATGCCCCAGGTGTTGAGTCCTTCCTGTTCGAGGATGTGCCGCTTGCCGAGGTCGGCGAGGGCGGTGGCGACGTGCGCGCCGGTGTCCCGGCCGCCGACGAAGGAGACACAGCCGATCTCGGGCGCCCGGACCAGTGCCTGGGACAGCTCCCGGCCGCTGCCGCTGAGGAGGGTGACGGGAAGTCCTTCGCGGGCGGCGAGTGCGCAGGCCAGGGTCAGGCAGGCTACTCCGCCGTCGGTCGGGGTCTTGGCGATGACCGCGTTGCCCGCCAGTGCCTGGATGAGCAGGGCGTGGACGAGGACGCTCATCGGGTAGTTCCAGCTGGCGATGTTGGACACCGGGCCGTCCAGCGGAGCGCGCCCGTCGAGCATGTCCTCGATGCCGTCCAGGTACCAGCGCACGCCGTCGACGGCCCGGTCGACATCGGCCGTCGCCGACCGCCAGGGCTTGCCGATCTCCCAGACCAGCAGCAGCGCGAGCAGTTCGCGGTGCTGGGCGAGGGCGTCGAGGGTGGCCGCGACGCGGGCGCGGCGCTCGGGCAGCGGGACGTGGCGCCAGGCCCGGTGCTGGTCGAGCGAGGCGCGTACGGCGTGGTGGGCCGTGGCGGCGTCGATCCGGGGCGGGCCTGCGATCGGGGTGCCGTCGACCGGGCTGGTGGCCGGCAGGACCCGGCCGTCCGCCCGCCAGCCGGCGTCCCAGAGGTTGAGGACGCGGTCGTCGCGGAAGGCCTCGGGGGCGACGGCGCGGCAGCGGTGCCAGGAGTCGGTCCAGGAGGTGCCCGACTTCAGGGTGCGGGGCGCGGTGTCCGCAGCGCCGGCCGCCGTCATGCGCGGGCTCCGTCGCGGGCCGCGCCGTCCGGTGCGGCACCTCGGGGTGCGTCGAGTACGTCGAGTGCCTTGAGTACGTGCCGTGCCGTCTCGGTCGGTGTGCTCCCGACCCGTACGCCGGCCGACTCCAGCGCCTCCTGCTTCGCCCGCGCCGTGCCCGAGGAGCCGGAGACGATGGCGCCGGCGTGGCCCATCGTCCTGCCCTCGGGCGCGGTGAAGCCGGCGATGTAGGCGACGACGGGCTTGGTGACGTGCGCGCGGATGTGGGCCGCCGCGCGTTCCTCCGCGTCGCCGCCGATCTCGCCGATGAGGACGATCAGCTCGGTGTCGGGGTCGTCCTCGAAGGCGGCGAGGCAGTCGATGTGACTGGTGCCGACGACCGGGTCGCCGCCGATGCCGACGCAGGTGGAGAAGCCGATGTCGCGCAGTTCGTACATGAGTTGGTAGGTGAGGGTGCCCGACTTGGAGACCAGGCCGATGCGGCCGGGCTTGGTGATGTCGGGCGGGATGATGCCCGCGTTGGACTGGCCGGGGGTGATCAGGCCGGGGCAGTTGGGGCCGATGACGCGGGTGCCCTTGGCCCGGGCGTGGGCGGTGAGGGCGACGGAGTCGTGGACCGGGATGCCCTCGGTGATGACGACCGCGAGGCCGATACCGGCGTCGGCGGCCTCGACGACCGCATCCTGGGCGAAGGCGGGCGGCACGAAGACGACCGTGACGTCGGCGCCCGTGCGTTCGACGCCCTCGCGGACCGACCCGAAGACCGGGACGTTGCGGTGGTCGAAGTCGACGGTGCGGCCCGCCTTGCGCGGGTTGACGCCGCCGACGACGTCGGTGCCCGCGGCCAGCATGCGGCGGGTGTGCTTCATGCCCTCGGCACCGGTCATGCCCTGGACGAGGACCTTGCTCTCCTTGGTGAGGTAGATCGCCATGTCGTCCTGTCTCCTTATCCGGCTTGTCCGGCGGTGGATGCCGCGGCGGCGAGCCGGGCGGCACGGCGGGCGGCGCCGTCCATGGTGGTGGCCTGTTCGACCAGGGGATGCGCGTGTGCGTCGAGCAGGGCCCGGCCCCGCGCGGCGTTGTTGCCGTCGAGGCGTACGACGAGCGGTTTGGTGAGCCGGACCTCGTCGAGGGCGCGCACGATGCCGTCGGCGACCGCGTCGCAGGCGGTGATGCCGCCGAAGACGTTGACGAGGACGGACCGCACGTCGGGGTCGGAGAGGACGACCGACAGCCCGTCGGCCATGACCCTGGCGGAGGCGCCGCCGCCGATGTCGAGGAAGTTGGCGGGGCGGGCACCGCATCCGGCGACCACGTCGAGTGTCGACATGACCAGCCCGGCGCCGTTGCCGATGACGCCGACCTCGCCGTCCAGCTTGACGTAGTTGAGGCCCTTGGCACCGGCCCGCGCCTCCAGGGAGTCGGCGGCCTCCTGCTTCGGCTCGCCCCAACGGGACTGCCGGAAGCGGGCGTTGTCGTCGAGGGTGACCTTGCCGTCGAGGGCCACGATCCGGCCCTCGGCCGTCCTGACCAACGGGTTGACCTCGACCAGGAGGGCGTCCTCGCGGACCAGTACCTTCCACAGCCGCACCAGCGTGTCGACGGTCTGCGGGGGCAGGCCCGCGGCGTCGGCGATGCGTACCGCGGTGGCCGTGTGCACGCCCGTGGCGGGGTCGACGGGGATGCGTGCCACGGCCTCGGGCCGCCGGGCGGCGACCTCCTCGATCTCCATGCCGCCCTCGGCGGAGGCGATGGCGAGGAAGCCGCCGGACGCCCGGTCGAGGACGTAGGAGACGTAGAACTCCCGCTCGATGGCGCAGGGTTCGGCGAGCATGACGGTGTCGACCGGGTGCCCCTTGATGTCCATGCCGAGGATGTGCCGAGCCGCCTCCTCGGCCTCGGCGGGGTCGGCGGCGAGCCGCACTCCGCCCGCCTTGCCGCGGCCGCCGGTCTTCACCTGCGCCTTGACGACGGCGCGGCCGCCGAGTGCGCGGGCGATCTCCCGGGCCCGTTCGGGCGAGTCGGTGACCTCGGCCCTCGGGACCACGATCCCGTGTTCCTTGAAGAGTTCCCTTGCCTGGTGTTCGTACAGGTCCATCTCGGCTCCTGACTGAAAGTGCCGCACGCCCCCTGGACACCACCCACCGGATGCGGGATAACAAGCTTCATACAGTATTCGTCGACTGTATGCAATGTACCGCGAGAGCGCCCCAACCCCTCGTGAAGGGACAGGACTTCGCCATGCCCGACGACACCCAGGACGTCATCTCCGGCGGCCACCTCGTTGCCAAGGCACTCAAGGCAGAGGGGGTCGACCGCATCTACACGCTGTGCGGCGGCCACATCATCGACATCTACGACGGCTGCGTCGACGAGGGCATCGAGGTCGTCGACGTACGCCACGAGCAGGTCGCCGCGCACGCCGCCGACGGATACGCCCGTATCACCGGCAGGCCCGGCTGCGCGGTGGTCACCGCGGGGCCGGGCACCACCGACGCCGTGACCGGGGTCGCCAACGCCTTCCGCGCCGAGTCGCCCATGCTGCTGATCGGCGGTCAGGGCGCGCACACCCAGCACAAGATGGGGTCGCTCCAGGACCTGCCGCACGTCGACATGATGACGCCGATCACCAAGTTCGCGGCGACCGTGCCGGACACCGCCCGCACCGCCGACATGGTGTCGATGGCGTTCAGGGAGTGCTACCACGGGGCCCCGGGGCCGTCCTTCCTGGAGATTCCGCGCGACGTGCTGGACGCCAAGGTGCCGGCGGAGAAGGCGCGGGTGCCGCAGGCTGGGGCCTACCGCGCCTCCACCCGGTCGGCCGGTGACCCGGAGGCCGTCGAGAAGCTCGCCGACCTGCTGGTGCACGCCGAGAAGCCGGCCATCCTGCTCGGCAGCCAGGTGTGGACGACCCGCGCGACCGAGGCCGCCGTCGAGCTGGTCCGCACGCTGAACGTCCCGGCGTACATGAACGGCGCCGGACGCGGCACCCTGCCGCCGGGCGACCCGCACCACTTCCAGCTCTCCCGCCGCTACGCCTTCTCCAACGCCGACGTGATCGTCATCGTCGGCACCCCCTTCGACTTCCGGATGGGCTACGGCAAGCGGCTCTCCCCGGACGCGACCGTCGTGCAGATCGACCTCGACTACCGCACCGTCGGCAAGAACCGCGACATCGACCTCGGCATCGTCGGCGACGCGGGACTGGTGCTGAAGTCGGTGACCGAGGCCGCGTCCGGACGGATCAACGGGGGCGCGGCGAAGCGCAAGGAATGGCTGGACGAACTGCGCGCGGCCGAGCGGACGGCGCTGGACAAGCGGCTGCCGCAGCTCAGGTCGGACGCCTCCCCCATCCACCCGTACCGGCTGGTCAGCGAGATCAACGACTTCCTCACCGAGGACTCGATCTACATCGGCGACGGCGGCGACATCGTCACCTTCTCCGGGCAGGTCGTGCAGCCCAAGTCACCCGGCCACTGGATGGACCCCGGCCCGCTCGGCACCCTCGGCGTCGGCGTCCCCTTCGTGCTGGCCGCCAAGCAGGCGCGGCCCGACAAGGAGGTCGTCGCCCTCTTCGGCGACGGCGCCTTCTCGCTCACCGGCTGGGACTTCGAGACCCTCGTCCGCTACGACCTCCCCTTCGTCGGCATCATCGGCAACAACTCCTCGATGAACCAGATCCGCTACGGCCAGGCCGTGAAGTACGGCAAGGAGCGCGAGCGGGTCGGCAACACGCTCGGCGACGTGCCGTACGACCGGTTCGCACGAATGCTCGGCGGCCACGGCGAGGAGGTCCGCGACCCCGCCGACATCGGCCCCGCGCTGCGCCGCGCCCGCGAGTCCGGCAAACCGTCCCTGATCAACGTCTGGGTGGACCCGGACGCGTACGCCCCCGGAACCATGAACCAGACGATGTACAAGTGAGGTGACCCCCCATGACAGGCACGCCTGCGAAGGCTCTTGAGGGCATCCGCGTCCTGGACATGACGCATGTGCAGTCCGGGCCCTCGGCGACCCAGCTGCTCGCCTGGCTCGGCGCGGACGTCGTGAAGCTGGAGGCGCCGCACGGCGACATCACGCGCGGGCAGTTGCGCGATCTGCCGGACGTCGACTCCCTCTACTTCACGATGCTCAACTGCAACAAGCGCAGCATCACCCTGAACACCAAGACCGAGCGCGGCAAGGAGATCCTCACCGAGCTGATCCGACGCTCGGACGTCATGGTCGAGAACTTCGGACCGGGCGCGGTGGACCGGATGGGCTTCACCTGGGACCGCATCAAGGAGATCAATCCACGGATCGTCTATGCCTCCATCAAGGGGTTCGGCGAGGGCCCGTACACCGCGTTCAAGGCGTACGAGGTCGTCGCGCAGGCCATGGGCGGATCGATGTCCACCACCGGTTTCGAGGACGGGCCGCCGCTGGCGACGGGGGCCCAGATAGGGGACTCGGGCACGGGCGTGCACGTCGTGGCGGGCATCCTCGCCGCGCTCTACCAGCGGGAGCACACCGGACGTGGCCAGCGGGTGAACGTGGCCATGCAGCACGCGGTGCTCAACCTCTGCCGGGTGAAGCTGCGCGACCAGCAGCGCCTGAGCCATGGTCCACTCGCCGAATATCCCAACGAGGACTTCGGCGACGAGGTTCCCAGGTCCGGCAACGCGTCCGGCGGCGGGCAGCCGGGGTGGGCGGTCAAGTGCGCGCCGGGCGGCCCCAACGACTACGTGTACGTCATCGTCCAGCCGGTCGGCTGGCAGCCGCTCAGTGAACTGATCGGCCGGCCCGAGCTGGCCGACGACCCCGAGTGGGCGACCCCGCGGGCCCGGCTGCCGAAGCTGAACAAGATGTTCCAGCTGATCGAGGAGTGGTCGTCCACCCTGCCCAAGTGGGAGGTGCTGGAGCGGCTCAACGCCCACAACATCCCGTGCGGGCCGATCCTGTCCACGAAGGAGATCATCGAGGACGAGTCCCTGGTCGCCAACGAGATGGTCGTCACCGTCCCGCACCCCGAGCGGGGCGAGTTCGTGACCGTGGGCAGCCCGCTCAAGCTCTCCGACTCCCCGGTGGAGGTGACCGGTTCACCGCTGCTCGGCGAGCACAACGAAGAGGTCTACGTCGGCGAGCTGGGCCTCGGCGACGAGGAACTGCGGCTGCTCAAGTCGAGCGGGGTGATCTGACGTGATGGCCGAGGACCGCCTGGCGCGGGTGCGCGGGCTCCTGGACGCCGTACGGGCCGAGGGGCGCACCGCGCTCACCGCACCGGAGGGCAAGGTGCTCGCCGACGCGTACGGGATCGCCGTACCGGGCGAGGAGCTGGCGCGGGACGTCGACGAGGCGGTGGCGTGCGCGGCCCGGTTCGGCGGAGCCGTGGTGATGAAGATCGTCTCGCCGGACATCCTGCACAAGACCGACGCCGGCGGTGTGGTCGTCGGGGTGGAGGGCGCGGCGGAGGTGAGGGCGGCGTTCTGCCGGATCGTCGACAACGCGCGCGCGTACGACGCCTCCGCGCGGATCGAGGGCGTGCAGATCCAGGAGCTGCTGCCGCAGGGGCAGGAGGTCATCGTCGGGGCGGTCACCGACCCGACGTTCGGCAAGGTGGTGGCGTTCGGGCTCGGCGGGGTGCTGGTCGAAGTGCTGAAGGACGTCACCTTCCGGCTGGCTCCCGTGGACGCCGACGAGGCGCTGTCCATGCTGGACTCGATCAGGGCGGCCGAGGTGCTGCGCGGGGTGCGCGGGCGGGCCGGGGTGGACCGGTGGGCGGTGGCGGAGCAGATCCGCCGGGTCTCCGAGCTGGTCGCCGACTTCCCGGAGATCGCCGAGGTGGACCTGAATCCCGTGATCGCCACGCCCGGGGGTGCGGTCGCCGCCGACATCAGGGTGATCCTGGCGACCGGCACGCCGAAGGAGCGGCGCCGGTACACACGCGAGGAGATCCTCACCTCGATGCGCCGCCTGATGCAGCCCGCGTCGGTCGCGGTGATCGGCGCGTCGGGCGAGCCGGGGAAGATCGGCAACTCCGTGATGCGCAACCTCGTCGACGGCGGCTTCGCGGGCGAGATCCACCCGGTGAACCCCAGGGCCGATGACATCTTGGGCCGCAAGGCGTACAAGAGTGTCACCGACGTTCCCGGTGAGGTGGATGTGGCGGTCTTCGCGATCCCCGCGCGGTTCGTGGCGGCGGCCCTGGAGGAGGTGGGGCGCAAGCGGATCCCCAACGCCGTGCTCATCCCCTCCGGCTTCGCCGAGACCGGGGAACAGGCGCTCCAGGACGAGATCGTGGCGGTCGCCGAACGGCACGGCATCCGGCTGCTGGGGCCGAACATCTACGGCTACTACTCCACCTGGCAGGACCTGTGCGCCACGTTCTGCACGCCGTACGACGTCAAGGGCGGCGTCGCGCTGACCTCGCAGTCGGGCGGCATCGGCATGGCCATCCTGGGCTTCGCGCGGACGACGAAGACCGGCGTGTCGGCGATCGTGGGGCTGGGCAACAAGTCGGACCTGGACGAGGACGACCTGCTGACCTGGTTCGGCGAGGACCCGCACACCGAGTGCATCGCGATGCACCTGGAGGACCTCAAGGACGGCCGTGCCTTCGTCGAGGCCGCGCGCGCGACCGTGCCGAGGAAGCCGGTCGTGGTGCTCAAGGCGGGGCGTACGGCGGCGGGCGCCAAGGCGGCCGGGTCGCACACCGGGGCACTGGCCGGGGACGACGCCGTGTACGACGACATCCTGCGGCAGGCCGGCGTCATCCGGGCGCCGGGGCTGAACGAGATGCTGGAGTACGCGCGCGCGTTGCCCGTGCTGCCCGCCCCCAAGGGCGACAACGTGGTCATCGTCACCGGCGCCGGCGGCAGCGGTGTGCTGCTGTCCGACGCGGTGACGGACAACGGGCTGTCGCTGATGGAGATTCCGCCCGACCTGGACAGGGCGTTCCGCGCCTTCATCCCGCCGTTCGGTGCGGCCGGCAACCCGGTGGACATCACCGGGGGCGAGCCGCCGTCGACGTACGAGGCGACGATCCGGCTCGGCCTGGAGGACCCGCGCATCCACGCGCTCGTCCTCGGCTACTGGCACACCATCGTCACGCCTCCCATGGTGTTCGCCGAACTCACCGCGCGCGTGGTGGCCGAGTTCCGCGAACGCGGCGTCGAGAAGCCCGTGGTGGCCTCCCTGGCGGGCGACGTGGAGGTGGAGGAGGCGTGCCAGTACCTCTTCGAGCGCGGCGTCGTGGCGTATCCGTACACGACCGAGAAGCCGGTGGCGGTCCTGGGCGCGAAGTACCGGTGGGCGCGGGCCGCGGGGTTGTTGGGGGGCGGTTCATGACGTGAGACGGCGAGGGGCCGGCCGACGGGTGCGCGTCGGCCGGCCCCGGGGACCCGCGCGCGCACGAAAGGCATTGGACAGGGGGCGCTGGCCAGAACTTTCGACGCTAGGGGTGCAAACGACATGACAACCACCGATGTCACACGGGTCGCCGCCTACCGGGAGGTGACCGACAGGAACGGACGCCTCTACCGCGTGGGCGAGTCCGACATCGACATCATGGGGCGCAAGCGCAAGTGGATGGTGATCCTGCCCTGGATCGGGATGATGGGCATCTCCTCCGCCGAGTACGCGTTCGCGTCCGCCGAGGACACGCTGCACGAGGCCCACCACTGGTCCAGCGGCAGCATCTACTGGATGATGACCGCCTGGGTGTTCTGCCAGGCCGCGGTCGCGTTTCCGGCGGGGCGGCTGCGGGAGAGCGGCAGGCTGCCGGCCCGCTGGGCGATGATGCTGGGGTCGGCCGGCACGCTGCTGGGCTATCTGTCGCTGGCGTACGCGCCACATGTCTCGCTCGCCTTCATCGGGTTCGGCGTGTTCAGCGGCATGGGTGCCGGCATGGTGTACGCGACCTGCGTCAACATGGTCGGCAAGTGGTACCCGGAGCGCCGGGGCGGGAAGACCGGCTTCGTCAACGGCGGTTTCGCCTACGGCTCGGTGCCGTTCGTCTTCATCTTCCACGGCTACATGGACACGTCCAACTTCCGCTGGGTGCTGGTCTCGGCGGGTGTCCTGCTCGCCGCGATGGTGGCGGTCGCCGGCTTCTACTTCCGGGACCCGCCGAAGAACTGGTGGCCGTCCGCCGTCGACCCGCTGAACCCGCCGGCCGACCCGCGGGCCCGGCGTTCACTGGAGAAGAACCCGCCGGCCGTCAAGCAGTACTCCCCGATGGAGGCCTGGCGGACCGGCCGGGTGGCGCTGATGTGGTTCTGTCTCGCCTGCACCTCCGGCGTGAACATCTTCGGCATCGCCTTCCAGGTCGACATCGGCGAGGAGGCGGGCTTCGCGGCCGGGATCGTGGCCACCGCGATGTCGCTCAAGGCGATCGTCAACGGCACCGGACGCGGCGTCATCGGCTGGCTCTCCGACCTGTACGGCCGCAAGCGGTGCCTGCTGTACGTGTGCGCCATCCTGGGCCTCGCCCAGTTCGGCATCATCTGGTCGGCCGAGATCAAGAACCTGCCGCTGTTCCTGATCTTCTCCGCCGTCTCCGGTTTCGGCGGCGGTGCCATCTTCCCGATGTTCGCCGCGCTGACGGCGGACTACTTCGGGGAGAACAACAACGCCACCAACTACGGGATGGTCTACAGCTCCAAGCTGGTCTCCGGCCTGGGCGCGGGCATGGGGTCCGTGGTCGTCGGCGCCTGGGGCTACAACGGTGCCTTCAGCCTGGCGGGCAGCATCTCGATCTTCGCCGGGTTCGTGGCGCTGTTCCTGCAGCCACCGGGACGCTCGAAGGGCAAGCGCGTCACGCCCAATCCCCAGCCGCTCGGCGAGGGATGAACCGACGGAGGCTTCTTCGCACGGACCGGGCGGCCCCTCCCCAGAACGCTGGGAGGGGCCGCCCGGTCCGTGCTCCGGGTCAGTGGCGCCGCTTGCGCAGGGCGGCCAGGTTGTCGTAGCTGATCTTGGCCTCCCGCAGGGACTGCGAGGGATCGGTGGCACTCGGGGAGTTGTCGTCCTCGATCATCGGGTTGTGGTAGTTGCGCTGTCCGACCCGGGAGAAGAACGTCGTGTAGTCGATGACACCGGTACCGAACGGCACCATGTCGTAGCCCATGCCGTTGGTGGTGCTGACCACGCCGTCCTTGGCGTGGAAGAGCGGGTAGCGCCGGTTGTTGCGGACGACCAGGCCGGCCGGGTCGAAGACGTTCTTCCGGGTGGAGCCGTCGTGGGCGGTGTACTCGTGGAACTTGTACTGGGCGACGTGCGCCCAGAAGATGTCCATCTCCAGCCAGACCACCCGCGGGTCGGTGATCTTGAGGAAGTACTCCAGCTTCCGGATGCCCGAACTGCGGGTCGGCCGGCCCTGGTCGTCCAGCGGGCCACCGTCGAGCAGGAAGCCGTAGGCGCCGTCGTGGTTGTGGGTGTAGAGCTTGATGCCCTCCCGGTGGGCGATCGCGCCGAGGGCGTTCCACTTGTCGGCGGCCACGTCCCAGTCGGCACGGTAGGAGCTGCCGGTCGGGTCGCCGCCGGTGCCCATGTGGTCCATGCCGAGGATGTTGGCGATCTCCAGGTGCTTCTTGAAGGTGTCCTTGTCCGCCTGGGTCAGCGGCCAGGAGGACGGGATGAAGCCGTGGTTGCCCTGGGCGCGCAGCCCGTAGTCGTCGAGCCAGGAGCGCAGCAGCCGGGCGCCCTGGACGGACTCCAGGCTGGCGCCGCCCGGCGCGTTGGCGTGCTGGTTGTATCCGGCGAACTCCACCTGGCGGTAGCCGTGGCGGGACAGCTGCTTGAAGACCTCGCGGAAGCCGGAGGGCAGGTCGGAGGCGAGGGGGTCGCGGGCGGTGGCGTCGCGGACGGTGTAGAGGATGATGCCGCGCTTGTCCGCCGGGACGAGGATCTGCCCGTGGCCGTGCCCATGGCCGTGGTCGTGGTCGTGGTCGTGGTCTCTGCCCCGGTCGTGGGCGAGCGCCGGGGAGGCGCCGAAGACGGGCGCGGCGACGGCTCCGGCGGCCACTGCGGTGCAGGTGCTGAGGAAGCGGCGCCGGTTCACGCCGAGGGAGCGGCGCAGGCTCTCGCCCGGGCCGTCGGCGGACGGGTCGGCGTCGGTGCGGGAGGAGTCGGTGAACGGGGTCACGGATGCCTGCCTTCTGGGTCGTGGCCTGCGCCGATGCGGTTCGGGCGGGCCGTTGTCAGTGCCGTGTGTTTCACTCTCAGTAGTCGGAATTCGGCGGGCGTACCGGGTGGTGCGTCAGCCGAGTCCGGCCAGCCGGAGCAGGAGTTGTTTCACGTCGGTGGCCGCGACGCGGTCTCCGACAGCGCGGGGGGTGGAGCAGATGAGGAGCGGACCGTCGTCGTCGCTCGCGGGGAGGCGGCCGTGGCTGCCTCGAATAGGTGAGGCGTCCAGGGGCACGACCGCCATGCGGTAGCGCATGCCGAGCTTCTTGCGGGCCAGTGCGCCGGCCGCCTTGACCTTGACGTAGGGGTCGTGCGGGTCCATGAACAGTTCGACCGGGTCGTAGCCGGGTTTGCGGTGGATCTCGACGAGCTGCGCGAAGTCGGGCGCGCGGTCGTCGTCGAGCCAGTAGTAGTACGTGAACCAGGCGTCCGGCTCTGCGACGGCGACCAGTTCGCCGGCCCGCGGGTGGTCGAGGTGCTGGGCCTTCTTGCCCTCGTCGTCGAGGAGTTGCTCGATGCCGGGCAGTCCGTCCAGGGCGGCACGGGTGGCGTCGAGGTCCTCGGGGCGGCGGACGTACACGTGGGCGATCTGGTGGTCGGCGACCGCGAAGGCGCGGGAGGCCATCGGGTCGAGGTACTCCATGCCGTCCTGGGTGTGCACCTCGAGGAGTCCGGCGCGGCGCAGGGCGCGGTTGATGTCCACGGGCCGGCTGACGGGGGTGATGCCGTACTCGGACAGCGCGACGACGGTGCGGCCCTCGGCGCGGGCGTCGTCGAGCAGTGGGGCCAGCGCCGCGTCGAGGTCGGCGGCGGCCTTCAGGGAGCGCGGGTCGTCGGGGCCGAAGCGCTGCAGGTCGTAGTCGAGGTGGGGGAGGTAGCACAGGGTCAGGTCGGGGTGCCGGGTGGCCATGATGTGCCGGGTGGCGTCGATGATCCACTGGCTGGAGACCAGGTCGGCGCCGGGTCCCCAGAAGTGGAAGAGGGGGAAGGTGCCGAGTTTGGCGGTGAGTTCGTCGTGCAGGGCCGGGGGCCTGGTGTAGCAGTCGGGTTCCTTGCGGCCGTCGGCGTAGTAGACGGGACGGGGGGTGACGGTGATGTCGGTGTCGGCGCCCATGGCGTACCACCAGCAGATGTTGGCGACGGTGTAGCCGGGGTGGGCGCGGCGGGCGGCGTCCCAGAGTTTGTCGCCGGCCACGAGTCCGTTGTGCTGGCGCCACAGCAGGACGTCGCCGAGTTCGCGGAAGTACCAGCCGTTGCCGACGATGCCGTGCTCGGAGGGCATGGTGCCGGTCAGGAAGGTGGACTGGGCCGCGCAGGTGACGGCGGGCAGCACGGTGCCGAGCGGCGCCCGGGAGCCGGACTGGCCGAGCTGCTTGAGGTGGGGCATGTGATCGAGGAGACGGGGGGTGAGGCCGACGACGTCGAGGACGAGGAGGGGGGTCGGTCCGTCGGAGGGGGTGGGTCGGGTCATGGCAGTTCCTTCAGGCCGAGGTCCGTCAACAGGTCGCGGGCGAGGGTCAGCTCGGCGGCGATGCCGTCGGTGAGCTGGGCGCGGGCGCGGGGCCGCAGCTCGGGCGGGAGGGCCTGCCAGGTGTAGGTCTCGACCTCCAGGTTGCGGGTGAGGGGGTGCGGGCCGCCGACGAGCCGGGTCAGCGCGGCCTTGAGGACCGGAAGGGTGGAGGTGAGGGGCGCGGCGGGGGCCGCGTGCAGGGGGACGTGGAAGTGGGCGCGCCAGGGTGCGGTGCCGGGCAGCGGGCCGCCGTCCGCGAGGGCCTCGTCGAGGTCGTCGGTGCCGTGCAGGCCGCCGGAAGGGGTGGTGGTGCGGGTCTGGTGCAGGAAGCGCGGCTCGGCGAAGGCGGCCAGGGCTTCGCGGACCGCGGGGTCGGCGGGGTGTTCGGCGTGCAGTGCGGCGGACAGCTGGGACTTGACGATGGGCACGCGGGCGGCCGTGAGGGCGTCCAGGGCGGTGTGCGGGTCTTCGAAGGAGGTGGCGAGGTGGCAGGTGTCGACGCAGACGCCGATGCGGTCGTGGGCGATCGCGGTCAGCGGGGCGATGGCGTCGTGGGTGGTCTCGACGACGCAGCCGGGTTCCGGTTCCAGGCCGACGCGGATGGAGCGGCCGGTGAGTTCCTGGAGCGCGTCGAGGCGTTCGGCGAGGGTGCCGAGGGCGGCGCGTGCCTGGTCGGCGCGGTTTTCGTCGTACGCGGTGCGCCAGGCCAGCGGCAGGGTGGAGATGGTGCCGTCCGTGACGTCGTCGGGCAGCAGTCCGGCGAGGAGACGGGCCAGGGAGGTGGTGTGTTCGAGGCGTTCGGGATCGGCCCAGTCCGGCTTGTAGACGCGGTACTTGACCTCTTCGGCGCCGAAGCCCTCATAGGGGAAGCCGTTGAGGGTGACGACCTCCAGGCCGCGCCGGTCGAGTTCGGTGCGCAGGCCGCGCAGCGCGGCTGGGTCGGTGACCAGGGCGTGGGCGGCGTCGCGGGCGAGCCACAGGCCGATGCCGAGGCGGTCGCGGCCCAGGCGTTTGCGGACCGGCTCGCAGTGGTCGCGGAGCTGGGCGAGGACGCCGTCCAGGGTTTCGGCGGGGTGCACGTTGGTGCAGTAGGCGAGGTGGACGGTGGAGCCGTCGGGGTGCCTGAAGCGCATGGCTCACTCCCCGCCGCGCAGGATGGAGTTGCCCTCGTGCGTGGCGTCCCCGGCGGCCACGTCGAGTTCCAGGCGCCCGCTGAGCCCGTAGAAGGCGACGGGGTTGCGCCACAGCACGCGGTCCACGTCGTCCTCGGTGAAGCCCTCGGCGAGCATCAGGTCGCCGACCTTGCGGGTCTTGAGCGGGTCGCTCTTCCCCCAGTCGGCGGCGGAGTTCACCAGGACCCGCTCCGGACCGTACTCGCGCAGCAGGGCGACCATCCGGGCCTCGTCCATCTTGGTGTCCGGATAGACGGAAAAGCCGAGCCAGGCGCCCGAGTCCTTGGCTTCCTTGACGGTGGTCTCGTTGAGGTGGTCGACCAGGACCCGCTCCGTCGGCAGCGCGGACTCCCGGACCGCGTCCAGGGTGCGGCGCAGGCCGGCGAGTTTGTCGCGGTGCGGGGTGTGCACGAGGGCGGGCAGCCCGTGGTCGGCGGCGAGCTGGAGCTGGGTGGCCAGGGCGGTGTCCTCGGCGGGCGTCATCGAGTCGTAGCCGATCTCGCCGACCGCCACCACCCGGTCCTTGACGAGATAGCGGGGCAGCTCGTCGAGGACGGGCAGGCACCGGGGGTCGTTGGCCTCCTTGGGGTTCAGGGCGATGGTGCAGTGGTGGGCGATGCCGTACTGGGCGGCGCGGAAGGGTTCCCAGCCGAGCAGGGCGTCGAAGTAGTCGCGGAAGGAGTCGGGCGAGGTGCGGGGCTGGCCCAGCCAGAAGGACGGCTCGACGAGGGCGCGGACACCGGCCGCGTACATGGCCTCGTAGTCGTCGGTGGTGCGGGAGGTCATGTGGATGTGGGGGTCGAAGATGCGCATCAGGACTCCTTGCCGTGGGGGTCGGCCGTGCCGGGCGCGGGGCGTCCGGACTCGGTCAGGGCCAGGACGCGGTGCAGGTCTTCGGGGACGGTGCGGTCCGCGGCGGTGCGTTCGGCGGCGTAGTCGGCGAGCATGCGGGCGAGTTCGTCGTCCCCGCGGGACCGGCGGGCGAGGTCCGCCACGCTGTCGACGGGGACACCGGTGAACAGGCACTTGAGCACGGCGTGCCGCCACTGGTGGCCGTCGAGGTGCCGGGCGGCGTACGGGCCGAGGGCGGCGGCGACGAGCCGGGTGTCGTTGGTGCGCAGGGCGTCCTCGACGAGCGGGAGGGCGTCCGGTCCCGGCACCAGGTGGGGCAGGGCGTGCAGGACGGCGCGGCGTTCGTCGGCGGTGCCCTGGGAGTACACCCGGGTCAGGGCGCCGGTGTCGGCGCGGGCGGCGTGCAGGACGAGGACGCGTGCGGCGTCGGCGTGGGCGGGCCCGCAGCGGCGGCCGGCCTCGGCGAGGCGCAGTTCCCACACCGAGATGGGGCCGTGGGTGCCGGGGTGGGAGGCGGCCTCGTCGAGGGCCTGGTCCAGCCAGGCCCGGGCGGCTCCGCCGAGCCGGGCGGCGAGGGCGGCGCGCAGGTCGGCGGGCGGGACGTGGGCGGGGGTGGTGCCCTGGGGGTCCTGCCCGTCGGGAGTGCCGTCCGCGTCCTGGGTGTCGGGGGTGACGTGGGCGGTGTGCGGCTGCGTCATGGTGCGGCTCCCTTCAGTGGGTGGCGGAGGGCTCGCCCGAGCGGTTGGTGCGGGGTGGTGCCGGGGCGGCCCGGCGCAGGAACGGGAGGGAGCGTTCGGCGAAGTGGGGACCGGCGTGCGAGTGGCGGGGCAGTTCGACGACGGTCAGGCCCTGGTAGCCGGTGGCGGCGAGGGCCTCGAGGACGGGCGGGAAGTCGATCTCGCCGTCACCGAAGGGGAGGTGTTCGTGGACGCCGCGGCGCATGTCCTCGATCTGCACGTGGCGCAGCCAAGGGGCGGCGGCGCGCACGCAGTCGGCGGGAGGGAGCGGTTCGAGGCACTGGCAGTGGCCGATGTCCAGGGTGAGTCCGAGGTGTCCGGGATCGCCGAGGGCGTGGCGCAGGGTGTGGAAGTCGGCGAGGGTGGCGAGCAGGTGCCCCGGTTCGGGCTCCACCGCGAGGGGGACGCCCGCGGTGGCGGCGGCGTCCAGGACCGGCGTGAGGGCTTCGGCCAGCCGCTTCCAGGCCGTGTCCTCGTCCGTGCCCACCGGGGTGACGCCGCTGAAGCAGTGCACGGCGTGGGCCCCGAGTTCGGCGGCGACGTCGACGGCGCGCAGCAGGAGGCCGGTGCGGCGGGCGCGGTCCTCCGGGTCGGGGTCGAGCAGGGAGGGTCCGTGTTTGCGGCGCGGGTCGAGCACGTAGCGGGCGCCGGTCTCCACGGTGACGCCCAGACCGAGGGTGTCCAGCCGCCGGGCGAGGCGGCGGGTGCGGGCGGCGAGGTCGTCGGCGAGGGGGTCGAGGTGCATGTGGTCGAGGGTCAGGCCGACGCCGTCGTACCCGAGGTCGGCGAGCAGGGCGAGGGCGTCGTCGAGGCGGAGGTCGGCGAGGCCGTTGGTGCCGTAGCCGAAGCGGAGCGGGTGGGTGGCGGGACCGTCTCCGGCCCCGTTCGGCCCCTGGTTCGGGTTCCGGCTCACGTGATGCTCACCTTCCTCATGGCGGACCTCTTCGCGAACCGCCGGCCGGCCGGCGCGAGGGCCGCCACCAGCAGGGACGTGGCGCCGGCACCGGAGCGGGCGGCGAGCGCGGCCTGGAGCGGGATCGTGGCCCGGATGCCGCCGCCCACGGCGCGCTGGGTGAGCGGGGGTGAGGGGTTGAGCGCGGCGTGGAAGTAGGGGCGGGCGGCCGTCGCGGCGTAGGCGGCGCCCAGGGCGGCCGCGAGGGCGTCGGTGACGGTGGGTGCCGGGGTGGAGCCCGACAGGCCGGGGGCGGCTGCTGCCCGCCGGCCTGCCGGGAGTCGGGTGCGGCGCCGGGCGACCAGGCCGGTCAGTGCGCCCGTCGTCGCGAGGGCGGCGAGCGGGGCCAAGACGGAACCGCCGGTGGTCTCCCGGCGGGAGACGGCCGTGACCGCGAGGGTGTGGCTGCCGAGCAGGGCGGCGGAGGGCAGCGCGGCACGGGTGCCGCCGCCGGTGGCGGCCGCGCCCAGGAGCAGGTCCAGCCCGCGGGCGGCCGCCATGGCCGCGGGGCCGGCCGGAGTGTGCTTCAGGCGGAGGTCGTAGGCCCAGACGGTGGCCGCCAGCGGCGCCGCGAGGGCGAGGGCGGGACGTCCCGCACCGGCCGCCAGCGCCAGGCCCGCGCCGGTGAGCACCCCGGCGGCGGTGAGGGCGGCGGCGGGGCGGATACGGCCGGACGGGAGGGGGCGGTGCGGGCGTTCCGCGGCGTCCTCCGCGCGGTCGGCCCAGTCGTTGAGGGCCATGCCGGCCTCGTACAGGCACAGGGAGGATCCGATGGCGAGCAGGGTGCGGGGCCCGGGGCGCGCACCGGCGGCCGCCGCGCCGGCCAGGGCGTCGCCGGGGACGGTGAACAGGGCGGGCAGCCGCAGCAGTTCGGCCCAGGCGCCGAGGCGGGCGGAGCGCGTGCGGGGAGCGGGCGGGGTGCGAGGCTCGGGACGATCGGAGGGAGGTGGGGTGTCCCGGGAGCCGGCGGCGTCGGCCTGCGGTGCTCCGGGCTCCCGTGCGGTCGTCGCCCGGTCCGTGGCGACGGTGCGGTTCATCGCCGCGCCCCGCGATCGCCGGTGGCGTCGGATTCGGCGTCGGCGTCGGAGTCGAGGGCGGCGCCGTCGGCCAGCCGTCCGGCGAAGCGTTTCAGCTCCGTGTACTGCTCGGCCAGGGACGACGGTCCTTCCCCCACCGGGTCCTTGAAGAAGAAGCCCAGTTCGCCCAGGGGTCCGGACAGGCCCCGCTCGTGGGCGCGGGCGACCAGGCGGGCCAGGTCCAGGACGAGCGGTGCGGCCAGCGACGAGTCGCAGCCCTGCCAGGTGGTCTGGAGGAACATGCGGGCGCCGAGGAAGCCGTCGAAGGCGATGTGGTCCCAGGCGGTCTTCCAGTCGCCGAGCGCGGGCACGTCGTCGATGTGGACCTCGCCCTCGACGGGCGCGCCGAGGGTGTCGGCGAGCACGCGCTCCTTTCCGGCGTTCTTCGCCGCGGCGGCCGCCGGGTCGGCGAGGGCGGCGCCGTCGCCCCCGCCCAGGAGGTTGGTGCCGGACCAGGCACGCACCGCCAGCGCCCGCTGCGCGAACATCGGGCCGAGCACCGAGCGCAGCAGGGTCTGCCCGGTCTTGCCGTCGCGGCCCGCGTAGGGCAGGCCGCTCGCGTCCGCCTGCGCGGACAGCGCCGGGTGGTGCAGGCCGGTCGACGGGGTGAAGTTGACGTACGGGCAGCCGGCCCGCAGGGCGGCGGCCGCGTACAGCGAGCTGGCGGGGAGGGCGCCCCCGGCGGGCGCGGGTTCGGTGGAGGCCACGTTCACCACCACCGTCCGCTCCGCACCCGAGCGGCGCGCGAAGTCGGTGATGTCCGCGGCGAACGCGGCGATCAGCTCCTCCTCGCCGCGGGTGTCGCCGGGCAGGGGGCCGCCGGGGCGGATCTCGCGGTCGGCCGCGGCCAGTTCCGCGTGCACGGCGGAGGGCAGTCCGTGCGGCAGCACGCCACCGTCGGCCAGGGCCTCGGCCCGCTTGGGCAGGGGGCAGTCCACGGTGTCGTGACCGCCGAAGACGAGGGCCGGGAGGGCGGTCAGTCCCGCGTCGGCGAAGTCGGGGGATTCGGTGACCATGCCGGTCGGCGGGTGCAGCCCCGCGGTCACGGCGGCGCAGCCCGCCACCACCGTGGTGGCGACGGAGCCGCGGGCTCCGATCAGCCAGACACCGGTACGGGAGCCACGGGAGGAAGCAGAGGGGGACGCGGACATGGGCAGCCTCCTTGTCGAGCGCGTCGGGCACACACGAGCGGTGGTACGGCCGGGAGGTTTGGTTCGGGGTGACGGCGGGCGGAGGTCCGGCGTCCTCCGCCCGCCGCCGTTCCGGTCGCCCCCTCAGGGGCGGGTCCGCCCTAGGAGGGCAGTTCCTTGAGCTGGATGTTGCGGAAGGAGACCTGGTCGTCGGCGCCGTGGTTCTGCAGGCCGATGTAGCCGTCGGTCAGGCTCCGCTCGGGGTCCTTGTTGGTGAAGTCGTTGATCTTGACTCCGTTGAGGAACACCTGGAGGCGTTCGCCCCGGACCTTGATCTCGTAGGAGTTCCACTGGCCGGGCGGCCGCAGAACCTGGTCACGGGCCTTGATGTTCGCCGCCTTGAAGGTGTAGATCGCACCGGTGGTGCGGTCCACGGCGTCCGTGGCGTCGATCTGGATCTCGTAGCCCTTGTTGACGGCGGACCAGGGGTCGTCGGAGGCCGGGAAGCCCACGAAGACGCCGGAGTTGTCGTCGCCCCGCATCTTCCAGTCGAGCTTGAGGGAGTACGACTTCAGTTCCTTGGCCTGGTACCAGAGCAGGCCCATGCCGCCCTCGGACTCCAGGACGCCGTCCTTGACGTTGAACTTTCCGGGGCCGGCCTGCTTCCAGCCTTCCAGGGTCTGGCCGTTGAAGATGTCCCGGTAGCCCTTGGCCGGCTTGCAGTCCGCCTTGACCTGGCCGGTGGCGTACTGCATGCCGCCGAGCAGGTGGCCGCGGAAGGCCTCGTCCGCGTAGGACTCCTTGGTGTGGCCGAGGCCGGTGTAGAAGGCGCGGCCGCCCTCGTAGGGCTGGCACCAGGCGATCGGGTGGTCGCCCTTCATGTTGCCGCCCTGGTAGGTGGTCTCGTCGAGGGTGGCGAGGACCTTGGCCTGCTCACGCGGGTTGGTGCGGTAGTTGTACAGCTCGTCGGTGTGCACCCAGGCGTCGTCCAGGTGGGCGGTGGCCGGGTGGTCGTGGTCCTCGACGCGGACGGTGGCCTTCTGGATCGCCGGGTGCGAGTCGAAGTAGGCGCCGACGAGGCCGCCGTAGAACTCCCAGTCGTACTCGGTGTCGGCGGCGGCGTGGATGCCCATGTAGCCGCCGCCGTTCTTGACGTAGTTCTCGAACGCCTTCTGCTGATCGGCGTTGAGTACGTCACCGGTGGTGGACAGGAAGGCGACCGCGTCGTACTTGGCGAGGTTGGCCGTGGTGAACTGTCCGGCCTCCTCGGTCGCGGTGACCGAGATGCCGGCCGGGGTGCCCAGCTCCTTCAGGGCGGCGATGCCGGCCGGGATGGAGTCGTGGCGGAAGCCCGCGGTCCTGGAGAAGACCAGGACCTTCTTGCCGGCCTTGAACGGCTCCGTGGAGAACTCGAAGTCGTCGATGTCGAACAGCGCGCCCTCGCCGCCCCTGAAGACCAGGTAGACGTCGGTGGTCTTCTTGGGCAGGGCCCGCAGCGGCACGTCGACGTTCTGGAAGGTCTCCCAGCTGCCGGTCGGCGGGATGTACGCGGAGCCGTGCAGCGGACCGGTGGGCGAGCCGGTGCGGACCTCGACGTAGCCGCCGGCGCCGCCGGAGGAGGCCCGTACGGTCAGCTTCTTCTGCCCGTCGAACTTGTAGGGGCTGAAGGAGATCCAGTCGCCGTCGTTGATGTCGCCGACGGTCTTGCCGCCGTTGGCGCCGGTCTTGTCGATCGGCGACACGCCCTGCTGGGTGGTGAAGTGCTCGGCCTGGCGGTGCGGGGGCTGGATCACGGTGCGGGCGGTGCCGGTCAGCGCCTCCTGGCCGTTGGCCCCGCCGTCGGTGTAGCTGGCGCCGACGACGCCGTAGATGTTGGCGTTGGGGTCGTGGCCGCCGTCGCCGGGCGGCGGGTTGAGGGTGCCCTCACAGCCCATCTCGCTGGTCAGCTCGTGGGCGTGGGAGTCGTGGCCGAGGCTGTAGGCGACCTTGACCTTGGAGCAGTCGATCGTCTCCTCGGGGTCGGTGACCTTCACCTTGAAGGGGATGGGCTCGCCCATGGGCAGCAGCGTGCCGTTGCCGGGGGTCTCGATGACCACCTTGGGCTCGGTGTTGCCGACCACGATCCGGACGCTGGCGTTGCCGGTGTTGCCCTCGGGGTCCTTGGCGGTGAAGGTCGCGGTGTAGGTGCCGACCTTCTTGTACTTGTGGGTGGGGTTCAGCCCCTCGCCCTTGGTGCCGTCGCCGAAGTCCCAGCCGTAGGTGAGGTCCGGGGAGTCGGCGTCCTTGGCCGTGGCGGTGAAGGCGACCTTCAGTCCGGCCGCGCCGGAGGTCTTGTTCGCGCTCACCTCGGCGATCGGCGAGAAGCCGTCCGCGGCGTTCTCGATCCGGTACAGGGCGGAGTCCTTGTCGCCCTGGAACCAGGACAGGCCGTAGTCCAGGACGTAGAGCGCGCCGTCGGGGCCGAACTCCATGTCCATGATCTGGGTGCCGGTCCACGGGAAGTCGTTGATCTTGGAGACCGCGCCGTCCTCGGTCTGCTCGATCCGCTTGATCCAGCGGCGGCCGAACTCACCGGCGAAGAAGTCCCCGTCGTACTCCTCGGGGAACTTCACGCTGGAGTCGAGGTCGGGGTCGTAGCGGTAGACCGGGCCGCCCATCGGGGACTCGGAGCCGCTGCCGAACTCGGGCACGGAGTCGTCGTCGTAGGGGATCCACGCGGCCTGCGCGGGCGGCAGGTCGGTGAGGCCGGTGTTGTGCGGCGAGGTGTTCTTCGGGGCCGCGCAGTCGAAGGTCTCGCCGGAGGTGCCGGTGGCGAAGTCGTAGTCGACGTACGGGTCGTTGTCGCCGGTGCAGAAGGGCCAGCCGAAGTTGGCGGCCTTGGTGACCTTGGCGAACTCGACCTGTCCGGCCGGACCGCGCTTCGGGTCGGCGGCGCCGGCGTCGGGGCCGTAGTCGCCGACGTAGACCGTGCCGGTCTTCTTGTCGACGCTGATCCGGAACGGGTTGCGGAAGCCCATCGCGTAGATCTCGGGCCGGGTCTTCTCGGTGCCGGGCTCGAAGAGGTTGCCCTCCGGGATGGTGTACGAGCCGTCCTCGGCGACCTTGATGCGCAGCAGCTTGCCGCGCAGGTCGTTGGTGTTGCCGGCGCTGCGGCGGGCGTCGAAGGCCGGGTTGCGGTCGGCGCGCTCGTCGATCGGCGTGTAGCCGTCGGAGGCGAACGGGTTGGTGTCGTCGCCGGTGGAGAGGTAGAGGTTGCCCTCGGCGTCGAAGGCGATGTCGCCGCCGACGTGGCAGCAGGTGCCGCGGGAGGCCGCGACGTCCAGGACCTTCTTCTCGCTGGACATGTCCAGCGTGCCGTTGGCGTTCAGGACGAAGCGGGAGAGGCGGTTGACGCCGTCGAACGGCTTGAAGTCCTCGGCGGTGCCGTTCTCCGGGGCGTCGCCCGCGGGGGTGTCGAGCGGCGGGGCGTAGTACAGGTAGATCGCCCGGTTGTTCTCGAAGTCCGGGTCGATGCCGACGCCCTGCAGGCCCTCCTCGTCGTGGTTGTAGACGGGGATCTTGCCGGCGACCTTGGTGACGCCGCCCTGGTCGGTCAGGCGCAGTGTGCCGTCGCGGGCGGTGTGCAGGACGCTGCGGTCCGGGAGTACGGCGAGCGACATCGGCTCGCCCATCTCGGGCTCGCCCTTGGCGAGCGGTACCTGCTGGAACTGTCCCTCGGCGGCGGCCGCGGTCTCGTCGTGCTCCGGGTGGCCCGGGTGGGCTCCGGCGACGGTCGCCGGGGTGCCCACGGCCAGCAGCAGGCCGGTGAACAGGGCGAGGGTGGTGCGAAGCCTGGGGCGCCTCGCGGAGCTGGTGCCTCTGAGTCTGGTTCTGTGCACGAAGTCCCTCCGGGAACGGGTGGGCCGTACGGGATGGGTGCGAAGACGTGCGATGCGGGCGCCGGGGTGCGCCGTCACCCCGGAGGCGTGAGTGTCCTGAACACTTCAGGGACGGTAACCGCGTTCTTCCGGGGCGAACACCCCTTGGACCGCAGCTGGTTGAACTTTTTCCCAACTCAGGACAAAGCGGGATTCGGGCAGGCCGGACCGGGGACCGGCGGGTGGTCCGGTCCCCGTCCCGGCCTGCGGTCGGGAGCGCGCGATCAGCTGTTGAACGCGGCGTCGAAGGACGCGCTGGGCGGCTCGAAGTCGAAGGCCTTGAGCCGGGTGAGGGCCTCGGGCGCGCCCTGCAGCCGGTCCATGCCGGCGTCCTCCCACTCGACGGAGACGGGCCCCTGGTAGTCGATGGAGCGCAGCATGCGGAAGACGTCCTCCCAGGGGACGTCGCCGTGCCCGGCCGACACGAAGTCCCAGCCGCGCCGCGGGTCGCCCCACGGCAGGTGGGAGCCGAGCCGCCCGTTGCGGCCGTCGAGGCGCTTGCGGGCCTCCTTGCAGTCGACGTGGTAGATGCGGTCGCGGAAGTCCCACAGGAAGCCGACGGGGTCGAGGTCCTGCCACACGAAGTGGGAGGGGTCGAAGTTGAGGCCGAACGCGGGCCGGTGGCCGACCGCCTCCAGGGCCCTCTGCGTGGTCCAGTAGTCGTAGGCGATCTCGCTGGGGTGCACCTCGTGGGCGAATCGCACGCCCTCGGCGTCGAAGACGTCCAGGATCGGGTTCCAGCGGTCCGCGAAGTCCTGGTAGCCGCGCTCGATCATGGATTCGGGCGCCGGCGGGAACATGGCGACCAGGTGCCAGATCGCCGAGCCGGTGAAGCCGATGACGGTGTCGACGCCGAGCCGGGCGGCGGCGCGTGCGGTGTCCTTGATCTCGGCGGCGGCGCGCTGCCGTACGCCTTCCGCGTCGCCGTCGCCCCAGATGCGGGCGGGCAGGATGGCCTCGTGGCGCTCGTCGATGATGGCGTCGCAGACGGCCTGGCCGACCAGGTGGTTGGAGATGGCCCAGCACTTGAGGCCGTACTTGTCGAGCAGCTGGTGCCGGGAGTCCACGTAGGAGGGATCCGCGAGGGCCTTGTCGACCTCGAAGTGGTCGCCCCAGCAGGCGAGTTCCAGGCCGTCGTAGCCGAAGTCGCGGGCGAGGCGGCAGACCTCCTCCAGCGGCAGGTCCGCCCACTGTCCGGTGAAGAGCGTGAAGTTGCGTGGCATGGCGCTGCCGGCCTCCTCAGGGGGTGATCGGTGTGTAGACGGAGTTCTTCTCGGCGCTCTCCTCCACGGCGGCGAGCACGCGCTGTACCTGCAGCCCGTCCGCGAAGGAGGGTTCGGGGCCCCGGCCTTCGGCGACGGCGTGCACGAGGTCGCGCGCCTGGTGCACGAAGGTGTGCTCGTAGCCGAGTCCGTGGCCCGGCGGCCACCAGGCGTCCAGGTAGGGGTGTCCGGGTTCGGTGACCAGGATGCGGCGGAAGCCCGCGTGCTCCCCCGGTTCGGTCCCGTCGTGGTACTCCAGTTCGTTGAGCCGTTCCAGGTCGAAGGCGAGTGAGCCGCGCTCGCCGTTGAGTTCGATGCGCAGGGCGTTCTTGCGGCCGGTGGCGTAGCGGGTGGCCTCGAAGGAGACCAGGGCGCCGGAGGTGAGGCGGCCGGTGAACACGGCGGCGTCGTCGACGGTCACCTGTCCCGTCGCCCCGTCCGCCGAGCCCGCGGACAGGCCCCGGGGGGCACCGGCGGGCAGCGGGCGTTCCCGTACGAAGGTCTCGGTGAGGGCGGAGACGCCCGCGATCCGCTCCCCCGACAGGTACTGGGCGAGGTCGACGATGTGGGCGCCCAGGTCGCCGAGCGCCCCCGACCCGGCCAGCTCCTTGCGCAGCCGCCAGGTGAGCGGGGCCTTCAGGTCGACCAGCCAGTCCTGGAGGTAGGTCACCCGCAGGTGCCGCAGCCGGCCGACGCGGCCCTCGGCGACCATCCGCCGGGCCAGCGCGGTGGCGGGAACCCGGCGGTAGTTGAAGCCGACCATCGCCAACTGGCCCCGGCCCGCGGCCTCCTCGGCGGCGCGGGTCATCGCCTGCGCCTCCTCGACGGTGTTGGCCAGCGGCTTCTCGCACAGCACGTGTTTCCCGGCGGCGAGCGCGGCCAGCGCGATCTCGGCGTGGCTGTCGCCGGGGGTGCAGATGTCGACGAGGTCGATGTCGTCCCGTTCGACCAGGGTCCGCCAGTCGGTCTCGGTGCTCGCCCAGCCGTGCCGGTCGGCCGCCAGGCGGACGGCGTCGGCGTCCCGTCCGCAGATCGCGGCCAGTACCGGGTTCAGCGGCAGGTCGAAGACCCGGCCGGCGGTGCGCCAGCCCTGGGAGTGCGCGGCGCCCATGAAGGCGTAGCCGACCATGCCGACCCGCAGGGGCGGTCTGGTCGCGGACGCCCCCGTCGCCGCCCCGGCCCCGGCACCGGTCCCGGTATCGGCACCGGCACCGGTATCGGTCCCGGCACCGGTCCCGCTGTCGGTCCCGGCGGCTGCCTCCTCGGCGCCGGCCCCCTCGGGCTGCTGCGGCTGTCCCATGCGGATGTCCTCCTCGTCGTGGTGGCGCGGTGGGGTGGGCCCCGCCCCGGCGGCGGCTGGTCAGGCCGCTGCCGGAGCGGCAGCCCTCACTTGAAGCCCGTGGACATGTACTGGTCGACGTTGTCCTTGTCGACGACGGCCGAGTAGCAGGTGACGGTCGAGGGGATCTCGAACTCGGCGAGACCGCTGACGCCCTTGCCCTGGCCGAGGGCGCGGGCCAGGTCGATCGCGGAGGCGGCCATGGTCGGCGGGTAGAGCACCGTCGCCTTGAGTACGCCGCTGTCGGCCTTGATGGCCTCGAAGGCGGAGAGCGCGCCCGCGCCGCCGACCATCAGGAAGTCGTCGCGTCCGGCCTGCTCGATGGCGCGCAGGGCGCCCACGCCCTGGTCGTCGTCGTGGTTCCACAGGGCGTCGAAGTCCGACTGGGCCTGGAGCAGCTGGGCCATCTTGGCCTGGCCGGACTCGACGGTGAACTCGGCGGCCTGGCGGGCCACCTTCTTGATGTTCGGGTAGTTCTTCAGGCCGTCGTCGAAGCCCTGGGTGCGCTGCTGGGTGAGTTCCAGGTTGTCGATGCCGGCCAGCTCGATGACCTTGGCGTCCGACTTGTCCTTGAGCTTCTGGCCGATGTAGTGGGCGGCGTTGAGACCCATGCCGTAGTTGTCGCCGCCGACCCAGCAGCGGTAGGCCTGGGGGCTGTTGAAGATCCGGTCGAGGTTGATGACCGGGATGCCCGCCCGCATCGCCTTCAGGCCGACCTGGGTGAGGGCCTTGCCGTCGGCCGGCAGGATGACCAGGACGTCGACCTTCTTGTTGATAAGGGTCTCGATCTGGCCGATCTGCTGCGCGGTGTCGTTGGAGCCCTCGGTGATCTCCATGGTGATCTCGGAGTACTTCTCGGCGCGCTTCTTGGCCTGGTCGTTGACGGCGTTGAGCCAGCCGTGGTCGGCCTGCGGGCCGGCGTAGCCGATGGTGACCGGCTTGCCGGGCTTGTCGTCGGCGGCCGGCTGGGTGTCCGCGGCGGCCTTGTCGTCGCCGCCGTCGGGGTCGTTGCTGGTGCACCCGGCGAGGACGGCACCGGCGGACACGGCGGCGGCCCCGAAGAGCATCCCTCTGCGACTCGTGAGCTTCGTCATGACGGTGAACCCTTTCCTCAATGCGTGCTTGCGGTACGGCGCTGGACCAGCACGGCGGCGACGATGATCGCGCCCTTGGCGATCTGCTGGACGTCGCTCTGCAGGTTGTTCAGGGCGAAGATGTTGGTGATCGTGGTGAAGATCAGGACGCCGAGCACGGAGCCGAGGATGTGGCCCCGGCCGCCGGTCAGCAGCGTTCCGCCGATGATCGCGGCGGCGATGGCGTCGAGTTCGTAGAGGTTGCCGTTGGTGTTCTGGCCGGAGCCGGCGAGGGCCACCAGCAGGAAGGCGGCGATGCCGCAGCACAGCCCGGACAGCAGGTAGAGGTAGAGCCGCTGGCGGCGGACGTCGATGCCGGCCAGCCGGGCGGCCTCGGCGTTGCCGCCGACGGCGACGGTGCGGCGGCCGAAGGTGGTCCGGTTCAGGACCAGCCAGCCGACGACGGTGACGGCCGCGAAGACCAGCACCAGCGGCGGTATGCCGAGCACGTACGAGTCGCGCTCGGCGAGGTCGAGGACGCTCGGCACGGTGACGACCTGGGTGCGGCCGTCGGTGATCTGGAGCGCCAGTCCGCGCGCCGAGGCCAGCATGGCGAGGGTGGCGATGAACGGGACCATCCCGCCGAAGGAGATGAGCAGGCCGTTGACCAGGCCGCAGCCGACGCCGACCACGATCGCCGTGAAGAGGATGCCGGCGAAGCCGAACTCCTGGGTGGCCACCGTGGTCGCCCACACCGAGGAGAGGGCGACGATGGCGCCGACCGACAGGTCGATGCCGCCGGAGATGATCACGAAGGTGACGCCGACGGTGACGACGCCGATCACGGACGCCTGGGTGAGCACCAGTTGCAGGTTGCGGGTGTCGAGGAACGCGTCGGGCTGGGTGATGCCGCCGATGAGGACCAGTGCGGCGAGCACACCGAGCAGGGTGAGGGTGCGGACGTCGGCGCGGCCCAACCGGACCCGCCAGGCGGGCGGCCCCTCCACGGGTGCCGCCTTGTCGGTGCCGCCCCGTGGCGGGGACACGTGCTGCGTCATGACGCCGGGCTTCCTTCCATCACGAGGTCGAGTACGCGGTGTTCGTCGAGTTCGCGGGCGGGGGCCTCGTGCACCACGCGGCCCTCGCGCAGCACCAGTACGCGGTCGGCGAGGCCCAGCACCTCGGGCACCTCGCTGGAGACCAGCAGGACGGCGAGGCCCTCGTCGGCGAGGCGCCGGATGACGGCGTACAGCTCGGCGCGGGCGCCGACGTCGACGCCGCGGGTGGGTTCGTCGAGCAGCAGGACCCGGCAGCCGCGCAGCAGCCAGCGGGCGAGGACCGCCTTCTGCTGGTTGCCGCCGGACAGGGTGCGCACGGGCACCGCCGGGTTGTCGGGCCGCAGCGACAGCTCGCGGGTCGCCTTGTGGGCCGCGCCGAGTTCGGCGCCGTGGTCGATCCAGCCGCCGCGCGAGAAGCGGGACATGGCGGAGACCGACACGTTGCGGGTAACGGACTCCAGCATCAGCAGGGCCTGGGCCTTGCGTTCCTCGGGGGCGAGACCGAGCCCGGCGCGGACCGCGGCGCGCACGCTGCCGGGCCTGAGCGGCCGCCCGTCGACGAGGACCTGGCCGGTGCTCGCCTTCCGGGCGCCGTAGACCGTCTCCAGGATCTCGGAGCGGCCGGAGCCGACCAGTCCGGCGAGGCCGACGATCTCGCCGGGGCGCACCTCCAGGTCGAGCCGGTCGAACTCGCCGGCCCGGGACAGTCCCTTGACGCTCAGCACGGGTTCGCCCGCGGGCGGTGCGGTGGGCCGGTCCGGGAAGACGTACTCGACGTTGCGGCCGGTCATCAGCGCCACCACCTCGCTGGTCGGCGTCGACTCGGCGGGCAGCCCGCCGGCCACCGCGCGGCCGTCCTTGAGGACGGTGACCCGGTCGCCGATGCGGCGGATCTCCTCCAGGCGGTGCGAGATGTAGACGACGGCGACTCCGTCCGCGGTGAGGTCGGCGACGATGCGGAAGAGGTTGTCGACCTCGTCCGGGTCGAGAGCGGCGGACGGCTCGTCCATCACGATCAGCCGTACGTCGTGCGACAGCGCCCGGGCCATGGACACGATCTGCTGCTGCGCCGCCGACAGCTCCCCGACCAGCCGCCCCGGATCGACCTCGGGGTGCCCGAGCCGCTTGAGCAGCGCGGCCGTCGACGCCTTGGCCGCCCGCCCCCGTACGACGAAGCCGGCGGCGGTCGGCTCGTGACCGAGGTGGACGTTCTCGGCGACCGACAGGTGCTCGACCAGGTCGAGTTCCTGGTAGATGGTGGCGATGCCGAGGCGCATGGCCGCGATGGGCGAGCGCAGGGTGACCTCCTCGCCGCGCCAGCGGATGGTGCCGGTGTCGGGCTGGTGGGCGCCGGCCAGCACCTTGATGAGGGTGGACTTCCCGGCGCCGTTCTGACCGAGGAGGCAGTGCACCTCGCCGGCCTGGACGTCGAGGTCGACGCCGTCCAGGGCCCGGACTCCGGGGAACGACTTGGTGATGCCGGACATGCTGAGCAGCGGTGGTTCTGGTGCCATGTGAGGTCCCCTCGGCGGGCGTGCGGGCCGGTGTCAGGGCAGAGCAGGGCTGGGCGTGGCGGAACAGGACGTGACGGTACGGAGCAGGGCAGGGCTGAGTAGAGCGCTGTGCTGGGTGGTGCTCAAGAACCGAACGGTGCTACGCGGGTGAGAACAGGTGGTCGCTGATCAGCCGGGCCGCGCCGATGACTCCGGCGGTGGGGCCCAGCTCCCCCAGAACGATGGGCAGGTTGCCGGTCGCCAGGGGCAGCGACTGGCGGTAGACCTGGGTGCGGATCGCGGCGAGCAGGTTGTGGCCGAGGCCGGTCACCCCGCCGCCGATCACCACCAGGCCCGGGTTGAAGAAGCTGACCAGGCCGGCGATGACCTGGCCGGTGCTGCGGCCGCCCTCCCTGATCAGGTCCAGTGCGGTGGCGTCGCCCGCGGCCGCCGCGGCGGCGACGTCGGCGGCGCTGAGGCCTCCGTTCGCCTCCAGCCGGTTCGCCAGCTCGACCGACTGCCCCTGCTCGGCGGCCTCCGTGGCGTCGCGGGCCAGGGCCGCGCCGCTGAAGTGGGCCTCCAGGCAGCCCCGGTTGCCGCAGGCGCACTGGCGTCCGTCGGGCACGGCCTGGATGTGCCCGATGTCGCCCGCGCTGCCGGTCGTACCGCGGTAGACCTCGCCGCCGACGACGATGCCGCAGCCGATGCCGGTACCGATCTTGACGACGAGGAAGTCGTGCTGGGTGCGGGCGACGCCCGCGTGCTGCTCCCCCAGCGCCATCAGGTTCACGTCGTTGTCGACCATGACCGGGCAGCCGAGTTCCTGGCTGAGCGCCTCCCGTACGGGGAAGCCGTCCCAGCCCGGCATGATCGGCGGAGCCACCGGCACGCCCTCGGGGAAGCGGACCGGTCCCGGGACGCCGATACCGGCGCCGTCGAAGCCTTCGGCGAGCCCGGAGGCGCGCAGTTTCGCGGCCATGGAGAGCACTTGCTCGAAGACCGCGACCGGGCCCTCGCGCACGTCCAGTGGCTGGTTGATGTGTCCGAGGATCTCCAGCTCGGCGTTGGTGACGGCGACGTCGACCGAGGTCGCGCCGATGTCGACGCCGAGGAAGCGGAGTTCGGGGTTGAGGCGGACGTTGTGGCTGCGGCGCCCGCCGCGCGAGGCGGCGAGTCCGTCGGCCACGACGAGTCCGGTCTCCAGCAGCCGGTCCACCTCGACGGCCAGCTTGGACCTGGAGAGGTCGACCTGGTCGCCCAGCTGGGCACGGGAGTTGGGCCCTCCGTCGCGCAGCAGCTGGAGCAGTCGCGCTTGGTGGGCGTTAGCGGGTCGTGCGGTCATGCGTCTCACGAGCCCCTCCCCGCCTCGATCGGCCTTGGGTCCGCCGGTTTCCGGCCACGTCCGTGACTTGTCGGCGTGGCGTGCTTTCGGAGGGAACGTAGCAGTGGGCGCCGGGTGTGGGAAGAAGTCACGCATGAATTGCTGCGAACTTTCTCCACTGAGTGGACAAAGGAGGGTGCGGCGCAGGACGGCCCCGGACACGACGAGGCCGTCCGGACCATGTGCCGGACGGCCTGTGAACCCGCTGCGGAAGGGCTGTGACCTTACGATTCTCCGCGGGCGTGGTACGAGCGGCGGGTGTGCTCGGTGTGCTCGCGCATCAGCCGGGTCGCCGCCTGCTCGTCCCGTTCGGTGACGGCGGCGATCAGCCCGCGGTGCTCGATCCAGGACTGACGGCCGCGCTGACGGGCGACCGGCGTGTAGTACCAGCGGACCCGGCGGTCGACCTGCGCGGCGAGTTCGGCGAGGACGGCGTTGCCCGCCAACTCCATGACCTTGCCGTGGAATCGGGCGTTGCAGGCGACGGCGGCGTCCACGTCCTCGGCGGCGACGGCCCGCTCCCCCTCCTCGCACAGTTCCTCCAGCGCCGCGATGCCTGCGCTGGAGGCGTTGGCGGCGGCGAGCCGGGCCGCCTCGGCCTCCAGGAGCGTGCGCACCGTCAGGAGCTGGTCCGCCTCCTCCTCCGTCGGCTCGTGCACGAACGCGCCCTGCGCGGGGCGCAGATCGACCCAGCCCTCGGTGTTCAGCCGTTGCAGCGCCTCGCGCACGGGCTGCCTCGACACCCCGAGGTGACCGGCGAGTTCGCTCTCCACGAGGTGCTGGCCGGGCTGGAGGGCCCGGGTGGTGATGAGTTCGAGCAGCGCCTCGTAGACACGGTCCCGCAGCGGGCCGGGCCTTTCGAGCCTGGGCACCGCGCCCTGCGGCAGTCCTGCGGACAACATCGGTCCCCCCTCGACGGCCGGAACACAACCAGTACGCGAAGTATTGATTGTCTTTCGTCTACAGTCTACGGCGCGCCGAGGCCGGGACGCCGCGGGTGTAGGCCACGTCACATCAAGGGACGGTCCGGGGACGGTCCGGGACCGTCCGGGACGTTCAGGGGCAGCGGACGACCTGTCCGGCGTAGGAGAGGTTGCCGCCGAAGCCGAAGAGCAGGGCCGGGTCGCCGGTGGTGATCTCGCCCCGCTCCACGAGCTTGGAGAGCGCCAGCGGGATGCTCGCGGCGGAGGTGTTGCCGGATTCGACGACGTCGCGGGCGACCACGGCGTTGACGGCGCCGATCTTCGCGGCGAGTGGTTCGACGATGCGCAGGTTGGCCTGGTGCAGGACGACCGCGGCGAGGTCGGCCGGCTGGAGACCGGACCGCTCGCAGGCCTGGCGTGCGATGGCGGGCAGCCGGGTGGTGGCCCAGCGGTAGACGCTCTGCCCCTCCTGTGCGAAACGCGGCGGCGTCCCCTCGATGCGGACCGCGTTGCCCATCTCGGGCACCGACCCCCACAGCACGGGACCGATCCCCGGCTGCTCGCCCGGAGCGCAGGCCTCGACGACGGCGGCCCCCGCCCCGTCGCCGACCAGCACGCAGGTGGTGCGGTCGGTCCAGTCGACGACCTCGGACATCTTGTCCGCGCCGACGACCAGCGCCCGGCTCGCGGAACCGGCCCGTACGGCGTGGTCGGCGGTGGCCAGGGCGTGGGTGAAGCCGGCGCACACGACGTTGAGGTCCAGCGCGGCCGGGCCGGGGATGCCGAGGCGGGCCGCGACGCGGGCGGCGGTGTTCGGGGAGCGGTCGATCGCGGTGGAGGTGGCGACCACGACCAGGTCCACGTCGGCGGGGGTCAGCCCGGCCGCCGCGAGCGCCTTCGCGGCGGCGTGGCCGGCCAGCTCGTCGACCGGCTCGTCGGGCCCGGCGATCCGGCGCGTACGAATGCCCACCCGGCTCCGGATCCACTCGTCGCTGGTGTCGACCATGCCCGCCAGGTCCTCGTTGGTGAGGATCCGGGCGGGCTGGTAGTGGCCGACGGCGGTGATGCGGGAGCCTTGGTGCATGGGTGGAGTCCTCGCTGCCTCGGGGTACGGGATCCACCAGTGTGATCAGTGACCGACGGGTACGACGGCAGGTGATACGACAGGATTCCGGCGCCCGGCTTGTCGGCTTCGGTCAGCATCCTCAGCCGCCCTCGACCGTCCCGGGCCGCCGGCCCGCGCGCTCACCCGGTGAAGAGCTGGGTCGCCTTCCGCACGAGTTCGTAGAGACCGTAGGCGAGCGGCGCGCCCACCCAGAGCCAGGTGAAGGCGATCAGCGGCCGCCGGTCGGGCGTCCCGGCGGCGTCAGGCGGACTCTGGCTGCGGTCGGGTGACATCGTTGCCCTCCTGCTGCGTCGGGGTGGCGGGTTCGTGGTGCCGGGCGTGGACGGGGCGGACGAGTTCGTTGGCGACGAAGCCGACGACCAGCAGCCCGATCATGATGAGGAAGGACGTGCCGTACAGGGCCGAGCCGTGCCGTCCGGCCTCCTCCTGGTGATCGGCGATCCAGTTCACGATCAGCGGCCCGAGGACACCGGCCAGCGACCAGGCGGTGAGCAGCCGCCCGTGGATCGCGCCGACCTGGTAGGTGCCGAAGAGATCCTTGAGGTAGGCGGGGGCCGTGGCGAAGCCGCCGCCGTAGAAGGACACGACGACCAGGGCGCACAGGACGAACAGCGGTTTGGAGGAGTCGCCGAACAGCGCGATCAGCGTGTACATCAGCGCGCCGACGCCGAGGTACACGCGGTAGATGTTCTTGCGTCCGATCAGGTCGGAGGCGGAGGACCAGCCGAACCGGCCCGCCATGTTGGCCGCCGACAGCAGGGCCACGAAACCGGCCGCGGCGGTCACGGACACCGGCGTGGAGGTGTCGGAGAAGAAGTCCGTGATCATCGGCGCGGCCTTCTCCAGGATGCCGATGCCGGCCGTGACGTTCATGCAGAGCACGAGCCACAGCAGCCAGAACTGCGGGGTGCGCATGGCCGACCGCGCCGAGACCTGGACCCCTTCGAGCGGGGCGGGGCGGCCGTCGGCCCGCTCCTTGGGCCGCGGCACCCGGACCAGCAGCACACCGAGGAGCATGAAGACGGCGTACGTCAGTCCGTGGACGAGGAAGGCGAGGGCGATCCCCGAGTTGTCGGTGCCGAAGGACTTCAGCATCTGCGCCGACCAGGGCGAGGCGATGAGCGCGCCGCCGCCGAAGCCCATGATGGCGATGCCGGTGGCCATGCCCGGCCGGTCGGGGAACCACTTGATCAGTGTGGAGACGGGCGAGATGTAGCCGATACCGAGGCCGATGCCGCCGACGAAGCCGTAGCCGAGGACGATCAGCCAGTACTGCTCGGCCGCCGCGCCAAGCGCGGAGAGCAGGAAGCCGGACGAGAAGCAGATCAGCGCGACCGTCATCGCCCAGCGCGGCCCGTGCCGTTCCACGAGCGTGCCGCCGAACGCGGCCGAGAGCCCGAGCATGACGATGCCGAGCTGGAAGGGCAGCGCGCTCTGCGTGCCGCTGAGGCCGAGCGCGGACTCCAGGGGCGGTTTGAACACGGACCAGGCGTAGGCCTGGCCGATGGAGAGGTGGACCGAGAGAGCGGCCGGGGGAACGAGCCAGCGGCTCCAGCCCGGGGGTGCGACGGGGGGACTCATGGGTCCCCAACCGTAGGCATCCGGAAAGCGCTTGAGAAGACTGTTGAGCGGACAACTACAGACCACCACTACTGCTGCACAAAGCCTTGCTGCTCCAACCTCCATACTGTAGACAATATTTCGTCGACAGACACTTTTCGGTTCCTCCTCGGTATCCCTCGACCGAACGGAGCTCCCCCGCCATGAAAGTCGCAGTCCTCGGCGCCGGGGCGATCGGCGCCTACGTCGGCGCCGCGCTCCACCGTGCGGGCGCCGACGTGCATCTCATCGCCCGTGGACCGCATCTGGCGGCCATGAGGCAGTACGGAGTACGGGTGCGCAGCCCGCGCGGCGACTTCACCGCGCGTCCGCACGCCACCGACGACCCGGCCGAAGTCGGCCCGGTCGACTACGTGTTCCTGGGTCTGAAGGCCAACTCGTACGCGGCGTGCGGGCCGCTGATCGAGCCGCTGCTGCACCCGGCCACGGCGGTCGTGGCCGCCCAGAACGGCATCCCCTGGTGGTACTTCCACCGACACGGCGGCCCGTACGACGGGCGCCGCCTCGAAAGCGTCGACCCGGCCGGCGCGGTCAGTGCGGTGCTCGCGCCCGAACGGGCCGTCGGCTGCGTCGTGTACGCGGCCACCGAACTGGAACAGCCGGGCGTCGTACGGCATGTGGAAGGCACCCGGTTCTCGATCGGCGAGCCCGGCCGGGAGGTCTCGCCGCGGTGTCTGGCGCTCAGCGAGGCGATGCGGGCGGGCGGCCTGAAGTGCCCGGTCGAGCCGGACCTGCGGGGCGACATCTGGCTGAAGCTGCTGGGCAACATCTCCTTCAACCCGATCAGCGCCCTGGCCCGGGCCACCATGCGCCAGATGTGCCTGCACGGCGGCACCCGCGAGGTCATCGAGACCATGATGACCGAGACGCTGGCGGTCGCCGCGGCCCTCGGCTGCGAGGTCGGCGTCTCCATCGAACGCCGGCTCGCGGGCGCCGAACGGGTCGGCGACCACCGCACCTCCACGCTCCAGGACCTGGAGCGCGGCAAGCCGCTCGAACTCGACGTGCTGCTCGCGGCCGTCGTCGAACTGGCGGAGATCACCGGGGTCCCGGTGCCCACCCTGCGCACCGTGCACGCCCTGTCGGACCTGCTCGCGCTGAGGAGCGCCGCATGAGGAAACGCGACCGAACCCCCAACACCTACACCCGCCTCACCCACCCCCTGGTCCGGGACTCGCGCGAGGCGCCCTTCCGCCGGGCGACCTGGGAGGAGGCCCTGGACCGCACGGCCCGGGGCCTTACGGCGGCGCGCGGCGCGTTCGGGATGTTCTCCTGCGCGCGGGCGACCAACGAGATGAACTACGTGGCGCAGAAGTTCGCCCGGGTGGTCATGGGCACCCACAACGTGGACTCCTGCAACCGCACCTGTCACGCACCGAGCGTGGCGGGCCTGTCGGCCGCCTTCGGCTCGGGCGGCGGCACCTCCTCCTACGAGGAGATCGAGCACACCGACGTCATCGTGATGTGGGGCTCCAACGCCCGCTTCGCGCACCCGATCTTCTTCCAGCACGTGCTGAAGGGCATCCGGGGCGGCGCCCGCATGTACGCGGTGGACCCGCGCCGCACCTCGACCGCCGAGTGGGCGGAGAGCTGGCTCGGACCGAACGTCGGCACGGACATACCGCTGGCGCACGCGGTCGGCCGGGAGATCATCCACGCGGGCCTGGCCAACGAGGCGTTCATCGAACGCGCGACGACGGGCTACGACGACTACAAGGCCCTGGTCGAGCCCTGGACCCTCTCCCTCGCCGAGAAGGTGACCGGCGTACCGGCCGCCGCCATCCGCGAACTGGCGCACGCCTACGCCCGCGCCGAGCGCGCCCAGCTGTGCTGGACCCTCGGCATCACCGAGCACCACAACGGCACGGACAACGTCCGCGCCCTGATCAACCTCTCCCTGCTCACCGGCCACGTCGGCCGCTACGGCTCCGGGCTGCAACCCCTGCGCGGGCAGAACAACGTGCAGGGCGGCGGCGACATGGGCGCCATCCCCAACCGCCTGCCCGGCTTCCAGGACGTCCTCGACCCGGAGGTCCGCCGGAAGTTCGAGACGGCGTGGGACACGGTGGTCGAGCCGCGCCACGGCCTCACCCTGACGGAGATGTTCGAGGCGATGGACGAGGGCACGCTCCGCGCCGTCTACTGCATCGGCGAGAACCCGGCCCAGTCGGAGGCGGACGCCGACCGGGCGGTACGCCGCCTGCGCGCCCTGGACTTCCTGGTGGTCCAGGACATCTTCCTCACCAAGACCGCCGAACTGGCCGACGTGGTCCTCCCGGCGACGGCGGGCTGGGCGGAGACCGAGGGCACCACCACCAACAGCGAACGACGGGTGCAACGCGTCCGCAGGGCCGTGGCCCCGCCCGGCGAGGCCCGCGAGGACATCGACATCCTCTGCGACCTCGCCGCCCGCCTGGGCCACGACTGGAAGTACGCCGACGCCGAGGCGGTCTGGAACGAGCTGCGCTCCCTCTCCCCCGACCACCACGGCATGACCTACGCCCGCCTGGAGGAGCACCAGGGCATCCAGTGGCCGTGCCCGAGCACGGAGGAGCTGGAACCGACGTACCTGCACGGCAGGTTGTGGGCCCCGGACCCGGCCGACCGGGGCCACCGGGCCCCCTTCGGCCTCGTCCGGCACGACCCGCCGGTGGACCTCACCGACGAGCGGTACCCGATCCGGCTGACCACGGGACGCCGCCTCGACTCCTACAACACGGGGGTGCAGAGCGGCGGTTACGCCTCCCCGCTGCGCCGCGGCGAGTCCGTCGAGCTGTGCCCGGAGGACGCCGAGCGCTACGGGGTCGTGGTCGGCGAGGAGGTCCGGGTCACCTCCCGGCGCGGTTCGCTCCTCGCGCCCGTCTGGGTCGACACGGCCCTGCGCCCCGGCCTGGCCTTCATGAGCTTCCACTTTCCCGACGAGGTGGACACCAACCAGCTGACCATCGAGGCGAACTGTCCCATCGCCGGGACGGCGGAGTTCAAGGCCTCGGCGATCCGGATCGAGAAGGTGAGCACCGGTGGACCTGCGCTTCGGTGACGGCAAGCCCACGGACGAGGAACGCGCGGCCGTGGACGCCCTGCTCGGCCCGCCCGAGTCCTCCTGGGAGGGCGCGGACCGCTCCGACGCGGACCTCAGATGGGCACGCGGCGGCCGGGCGGCCCGGGACCGCCGCGACCAGCTCCTCCCGGCCCTGCACGCGCTCAACGACCGCGTCGGCTGGATCAGCGAGGGCGCCCTGGACTACGTGTGCCGCCGCCTGACCGTCCCCCCGGCCGAGGCGTACGGCGTGGCCACCTTCTACGCCATGTTCTCGGTCCGCCCCCGCCCGGCCACGGTCCTGCACGTCTGCACGGACCTGGCGTGCACGGCGGCGGGCGCGAGTGAGTTGTGCGCGGCGGTGGAGTCACGGCTGGGCCCGGAGAGCGGAGTGAAGGTCGAACGGTCTCCATGCCTGGGCCTGTGCGAACGTGCCCCGGCGACTCTGACGATCCGGGCGGGCACTCCAGCCCGTCCGGCGCTTGAGGACGAGGCCGTCCAGGCCGAAGGGGGGTCCGGGGGCGCAGCCCCCAGGGACGGGACAGGGAAGGGGCGGCGGGGGCGAAACACCCTCCACGCGACGGCGGTATGCGCCCCCGCAACCCCCGCCCAAGCGATCGCGGCGGCCACCACCCCCGAATCCGCCCCCACCGAACCCGCCCCCGAGACCGCCGTCCCCCAGACCGGCACCCCTACCCTCACCCTCCTGCACCGCATCGGCACCACGGACCCCACCTCCCTCGACGACTACCGCGCCCACGGCGGCTACACCGCCCTCCGCCGCGCCTTCGCCCTCGGCCCCGCCGCCGTCATCCGCGAGGTCACCGACGCCGGCCTGGTCGGCCGCGGCGGCGCCGCCTTCCCCACCGGCCGCAAGTGGCAGGCGACGGCCGCCCAGCCCGACCACCCGCACTACCTCGTCTGCAACGCCGACGAATCAGAACCGGGCACCTTCAAGGACCGCGTCCTGATGGAGGGCGACCCGTACGCACTGGTCGAGGCCATGACGATCGCGGCCTACGCGACCGGTGCCCACCGGGGCCACCTCTACCTCCGCGGCGAGTACCCCCGCGCGCTGGCCCGCCTCACCCACGCCGTCGAGCAGGCCCGCACCCGCGGCCTGCTCGGCGACGACGTCCTCGGCCAGGGGTACGCCTTCGACATCGAGATCCGGCGCGGCGCCGGCGCGTACATCTGCGGCGAGGAGACGGCCCTGTTCAACTCCATCGAGGGCCACCGCGGCGAGCCCCGCTCCAAGCCGCCGTTCCCGGTCGAGAAGGGCCTGTTCGGCAAACCCACGGTGGAGAACAACGTCGAGACGCTGGTCAACGTCCTGCCCATCCTCACGATGGGCGCCGAGGCGTACGCCGCCATCGGCACGCCGACGTCCACCGGCCCGAAGCTGTTCTGCGTGTCCGGCACGGTGGCCCGCCCCGGCGTCTACGAACTCCCCTTCGGCGCGACGCTCGGCGAGCTGCTCACCCTCGCCGGGGTCCGCGACAACCTCCGCGCGGTCCTGCTCGGCGGCGCCGCGGGCGGCTTCGTCCGCCCCGACGAACTGGACATCCCGCTCACCTTCGAAGGCACCCGCGAGGCGGGCACGACCCTGGGCTCCGGCGTCGTCATGGCCTTCGACGACACGGTCCCGCTCCCCCGCCTGCTCCTGCGGATCGCCGAGTTCTTCCGCGACGAGTCGTGCGGCCAGTGCGTGCCGTGCCGGGTCGGCACCGTACGCCAGGAGGAGGCCCTCCAGCGGATCGTCGACCGTACGGGCGCCGACGCCGCCGGTGACATCACCCTCCTGCGCGAGGTCGGCCGCGCGATGCGGGACGCCTCGATCTGCGGTCTGGGGCAGACCGCGTGGAACGCCGTGGAATCCGCCATCGACCGTCTGGGGGCGTACGAATGACCGCGATACCGCTCGGAGTGCCGCGCCGCCTGGTGGAGTTCACCCTCGACGGACAGGAGGCCCGGGTCCCCGAAGGGTCCACGATCCTCGACGCCTGCCGGGCCGCGGGGAAGGACGTGCCGACCCTGTGCGAGGGCGACACGCTCACCCCGAAGAACGCCTGTCGGGTCTGCGTGGTGGACGTGGAGGGCGCCAGGACCCTCGCGCCGGCCTGCTCACGCAAGGCGGAGCCCGGCATGGTGGTGCGCACGGACACCGACCGCGCCCGGCACAGCCGCAAGGTCGTCCTCGAACTCCTCGCCTCCTCGGTCGACCTGTCCACGACCCCCTCGGTCGCCCAGTGGATCAAGGAGTACGAGGCCAAGCCCGACCGCTTCGGCCCGGACGCGGCCCGCGTCGACGAGGAACCGCGCGTCGACAACGACCTCTACGTGCGCGACTACGGCAAGTGCATCCTCTGCTACAAGTGTGTGGACGCCTGCGGCGACCAGTGGCAGAACAGCTTCGCCATCTCGGTCTCCGGCCGCGGCTTCGACGCCCGGATCTCGGTCGAGCACGACGGCCCGCTGACCGACTCGGCGTGCGTGTACTGCGGCAACTGCATCGAGGTGTGCCCCACGGGCGCCCTGTCCTTCAAGTCGGAGTACGACATGCGGGCGGCGGGCACCTGGGACGAGGAGCGGCAGACGGAGACGACGACGGTGTGCGCCTACTGCGGTGTGGGCTGCAATCTCACGCTCCATGTGCAGGACAATGAGATCGTGAAGGTCACCTCTCCGCACGACAATCCGGTGACCCACGGCAACCTGTGCATCAAGGGCCGCTTCGGCTACCAGCACGTACAGAACCGGGACTGACCGGCACACCGACCGGCGCAAGGGGCACGAACATGGGACGAGTCACGGAACGACGCAAGGTCATCCGCATCAGGGACGGAGCGGTCTCCACCCGCCCGGACACGCTCGTCGCCGAGGAACCGCTGGAGATCCGGCTCAACGGCAAGCCCCTCGCCATCACCATGCGCACCCCCGGCGACGACTTCGCGCTGGCGGCGGGCTTCCTGGTGAGCGAGGGGGTGCTCGCCGAGCAGGGAGACCTCCAGAACATCGTGTACTGCGCGGGCGCCACCGTCGACGGCTCCAACACCTACAACGTCGTCGACGTACGGACGGCCCCCGGCGTGCGCGTCCCGGACATCACCCTGGAGCGGAACGTCTACACCACCTCGTCCTGCGGGCTGTGCGGCAAGGCGAGCCTGGACGCGGTGCGCACGACGGCCCGCTGGCCCATCGCCGACACTCCGCCGGTCCGCGTCACCCCGGAGCTGCTGGCCGACCTGCCCGGCCGGCTGCGCGCGTCCCAGCGGGTCTTCGACCGGACCGGCGGGCTGCACGCGGCGGCACTGTTCACCGAGGACGGTGAGCTGGTGGACGTGCGGGAGGACGTGGGCCGGCACAACGCGGTCGACAAACTGGTCGGGCGTGCCCTGCAGAACGGGGACCTGCCGCTGTCCCGTTCCGTGCTGCTGGTGTCGGGCCGGGCCTCCTTCGAGCTGGCGCAGAAGGCCGTGATGGCGGGCATCCCGGTACTGGCCGCGGTCTCCGCGCCGTCCTCGCTGGCCGTGGACCTGGCCGCCGAGACCGGTCTGACACTGGTGGGCTTCCTGCGCGGCAGCTCCATGAACGTGTACGCGGGTGAGGACCGGGTCGCCCTGCGGGCCGCGGTCGCCCAGGGCTGACCCCGCCCTCCCCGCTGCACGGCGGCGGGGCCCCTGCCGGGCGGGGAGCGCCCCCTGCGCCCCGGGGGCCCCGCCTCGACCCGTCGGTGTCCGACACGCGGGGGACGGTGCGGTCCCCGCGGACACAAGGTGTCTCTTGTACTGATGTCCGCACGAATGGGTCCCCTCCACCAGCCGCCCGAAGGGCAGACCGCGCCATGCCCCCTCGAACCCGCCGTCCCTTCTGGCTCGCGCTCGCCACGTCCTGCGCGCTCGCCCTGTCGTCTCCCTTCCCGGCCCACGCGCGACCCGGCGACCGCGCACCCGGGTTCGAGGAGCAGGTGCTCTTCGACGCGGCCCGCGATCCCGGCGGGTACGCCTGCTTCCGTATCCCGGCGATCGTGCGCACGACGGACGGCACGCTGCTCGCCTTCGCCGAGGGCCGCGTCCTGGACTGCGGGGACGCCGGTGACATCGACGTCGTCCTCAAGCGCTCCACCGACGGCGGAGTCACCTGGGGCCCGCTCCAGGTCGTCAACGACGGCGGCGGCGACACCCACGGCAATCCGGCCCCGGTCGTCGACCGTGCCACCGGCCGCGTCCTGCTTCTGGAGACGTACAACGCGGGCCGCACCGACGGCGCCAACTGCGCGGTGCCCTGCGCCCGCAGGCCGTACCTCCAGCACAGCGACGACGACGGCCGCACCTGGTCCGCGCCCCGCGACCTGGGCTCCGAGATCCTGCCGCCCGACTGGAACTCCTGGTACGCCACCGGCCCCGTGCACGGCGTCCAGCTCACCGGCGGCGCCCACCCCGGCCGGCTCGTCGTCGGCGTCAACGCCGAGACGTGGGACGGCACCCGCGTCACCGCCAACCACGCGGCCCTCGTGGTCAGCGACGACGGCGGCGAGCACTGGCGGACCGGCGCCACCGACACCTGGCCCGTCGCCGCCGACGGCACCTTCCGGCAGAAGCCCTCCGAACTGACCCTCACCGAACGCGCGGACGGTGCGCTCCTGGTCAGCGGCCGGGAGGAGAACGGCACCGACCTCGGCCACCGCACCCAGGCGCTCAGCCGGGACGGCGGCGACGGTTTCGCGGCCCCGTTCCGGGCCCTGCCCGACCTGTACGCCCCGCAGGTGCAGGGTGCGGTGCTGCGGCTCGGCGACCGCATCCTGCTGTCGGCGCCCGCCGACCCCGACCGCCGCCGGACGATGACGGTCCGCTCCTCCCGGGACGGCGGCGCGACCTGGGACAGCGTGGACCGCGGCACGGTCGTCACCCGGGACTGGTCGGGCTACTCGGACCTGGTGACGGTCGACGACGACACCGTGGGCCTGCTGTACGAGGGCGGGAAGACCGACGCCCGCGACGAGATCCGCTTCGCCCGCCTCGCCGCGGACCGGCTCGCTCCGCCCCGGGGTCCCGACCCCACCACCCCCGACCTCGCCGCCGGTGCCGCCCCCGCGGCCGTGCTCGGCGGGGCCGCGCCGACCGCGGACGGCGCGGTGGGCGGCGCGCTCGCGTTCGACGGCGCGGACGACGCCGTACGGCTGCCCTACGACGGGCGGCTGGCGCTCGGGGAGGGGGACTTCACGGCGTCGCTGTGGTTCCGGTACTCGGCGGCCGACGGGGAGCAGCCGCTGCTGTGGCTGGGCGGCATCGGCACCACCCAGCCCCAGGTGTGGCTGCGCGCCGAACCGGACGCCGGGCGGGTACAGGGGCTGATCACCGCGCGCGACGGCGCGACGGCCCCGCGCTCGGCCTGGGTGCGCACGGACCGCGCGTACGACGACGGGCGGTGGCACCGTCTGACGCTGCGCCGCGGCGGGGGGCGGCTCACCCTGTTCGTCGACGGTTCGGCGGCGGCCGACGCGGCGGACGTGCCGGGCTCGGTCAGCCGGAACTCGCCCTTCGGGGTGCACATCGGGGAACGGATGGACGGCCGGGCCCGCTTCACCGGCGCCGTCGACGACGTACGGGTGTGGAACAGGGCCCTGACGGACGCGGAGATCGCCGCGGGTGACGCGCCCGCCACCACTGGGAGCACCGTCCTGCACCTCCCCCTGGACCGGGTGGACGAGGCGGCCACGGACACCGGCACGGGCGTGGCCACGGGCGGCTGACCGGCACCGCGTCGGAACGCGGCGGCCTCAGCCGGAACGGCTGCCGGTGCCGACCGCGGTCCGCACCGGGGCGGCCGGCTCCTCGGACGCGAGCGCCTCCGGGTCGCGCGACCGGCGTTTGGCGATCACGGCGCACACCATCAGCTGCATCTGGTGGAAGAGCATCAGCGGCAGCACCGCCAGCGAGGCCTGGGCGCCGAACAGCACGCTCGCCATGGGCAGTCCGGCGGCCAGCGACTTCTTGGACCCGGCGAACTGGATCGCGATCCGGTCCTCCCGCCCGAAGCCGAGACCCTTCGCCCCGTACCAGGTCAGGGCGAGCATCACGGCCAGGAGCACCGCCTGGACGGCCAGCAGCCCGGCCAGCCGCGCCGGACTCACCTGGTGCCAGATGCCCTGGACCATGCCCTCGCTGAACGCGGTGTAGACGACCAGGAGGATCGAGCCGCGGTCGACGAGCCCGAGCGCCCTCTTGTGCCGGGCGACGAAGCCTCCGATCCACCGGCGCAGCAGTTGCCCGGCCACGAACGGCACCAGCAGTTGCAGCACGATCTTCACCACCGAGTCGGCGGAGAACCCGCCCCCGCTGCCGCCCAGCAGGGCGGCGGCCAGCAGCGGTGTGACGACGATGCCGACCAGCGAGGAGAAGGACCCGGCGCAGATGGCGGCGGGCACGTTGCCGCGGGCGATGGAGGTGAAGGCGATCGACGACTGGATGGTCGACGGGACCAGGGTGAGGAAGAGCAGGCCCTGCTGGAGGGGGTCGGTCAGGAGCACCGGGACCAGACCGCGCGACGCGAGGCCGAGCAGCGGGAAGACGACGAAGGTGCAGGCCAGCACGGTGACGTGGAGCCGCCAGTGCCGTACGCCGTCCATCGCCTCACGGGTGGAGAGCCGGGCGCCGTAGAGGAAGAAGAGGAACGCGATCGCGCCGGTGGAGGCGCCGGAGGCAACGTCCGCGCCCGTGCCGCGGGCCGGCAGCAGCGCCGCGAGGCCCACCGTGCCGAGCAGCAGCAGGATGTACGGGTCGATCGGCATCCAACGCGGCCAACGCAGGCGTTTCACGGTGCTCCACTTGCTCGCTGCTTACTCGTTCCCGCTCGTTCCGATGGGGTCGCGGGTCCCCGCTCCATCGTGCTCCTCCGTCCGGCGATCGGGAATCCGGCATACCACTCTGACTGTCATCATGATCTCCGATCACCGATAGCCTGGGGTCATGTACGACCCCTCGCATCTGCGCACCTTCCTGTCGGTGGCCCAGACGCTGAGCTTCACTCAGGCCGCCCGGCGGCTCGGGCTGCGTCAGTCGACGGTGAGCCAGCACGTGCGGCGGCTGGAGGACGCCACCGGGCGGCAGCTGTTCAGCCGGGACACGCACTCCGTGGAGCTGACGGAGGACGGGGAGGCGATGCTCGGGTTCGCGCGCCGGATCCTGGAGGTGCACGAGCAGGCGACGGCCTTCTTCACGGGCACCCGGCTGCGCGGGCGGCTGCGGTTCGGCGCCTCCGAGGACTTCGTGCTGACCCGGCTGCCGGAGATCCTGGAGGCCTTCCGGCACGACCACCCCGAGGTCGACCTGGAGCTGACGGTCGAGCTGTCGGGCACGCTGCACGAGCGGTTGGCGGCCGGGAAGCTGGACCTGGTGCTCGCCAAGCGGCGGCCCGAGGACCCGCGCGGCGAGCCGGTGTGGAGCGACCGGCTGGTGTGGATCGGCGCGGAGCGGCTGCGCCTGGATGCGGACCGCCCGGTGCCGCTCATCGTCTACCCGCCGCCCGGCATCACCCGCGCACTCGCCCTGGACGCGCTGCAGCGGGAGGGCCACGCGTGGCACATCGCGTGCACGAGCGGCAGCCTCAACGGCCTGATCGCCGCCGCCCGGGCGGGCCTGGGCGTGATGGCGCACTCGCGCGGCCTGGTCCCGCCCGGGCTGGTACGGGTGCCGGACCGGGCCGGGCTGCCCGAGCTGGGCGGCGTCGACTTCGTGCTGGTGCACGGCCGCCGCCGCCCCTCCGCGCAGGGCGCCGCCGACGCGCTGGCGGCGGCGATCCTGGCGGGCGGCGACCGGCTGCACCGGCCTCAGCGCACGGGCCGCGGATAGGTGAGCTGCTTGACCCGGCGCAGATACGGGGACGCCTCCACGTGCTGGACGCCCTCCAGACGGCCGAGCGGGCCGCTGAGGTAGGCGTAGAGGTCGGCCGTGCTGCGGACGACCGCGGTGGCGACGATGTTGGACGGGCCCGCGGTGGCCGCGGCGTGGGCGATCTCGTCGTGTGCGGCGAGCGCCTCGCCGACCCGGTGCAGGGCGGCCGGACCGGTGGTGAGCCACAGGACGGCGGCGGTCGGATATCCGAGGATCTCCGAGTGGTACTCCACGTCGATGTACACGGCGCCGGAGCCGAGCAGCGCGGCCAGGCGGCGCTTGACCGCGGACTCGGAGCGGCCGGTGGCGCGCTGGAGTTCGGGGTGTCCGGCGCGCCCGTCGCGTTCCAGGACGTCGAGCAGCGGTTCGTCCTCGGGGTCGATACGGGCCGGTCCGGGCGGGGGCGGGCCGGTCTGCGGCCGCAGCGCCGCGACCTGGTCGGCGCTGAGGACGCCGAACTTGCGGAGCCAGCCGCTGGGTCCGCCGTAGAAGCGGTGCAGGATCTGGTGGGCGTGGATCTCCAGCACGCTCGGGGTGCGCGGCAGCTTGCCGAGGAGCAGGTCGTCCCGGTCGCCGGGGCTGCGCGGCCGGGTGCCGAAGATGATCTCCGTGCCGCCCGCGGCCAGCCCGATCCAGTTGGTGTCGGGGCGCTTGGCGAGGGCGTCCGCGATGGCCGGTGCGCTGTCGGGGACGCAGCGCAGCCGAAGCGTCCAGTGGTCCTGGCCGAGCCGCTCGGCGTCCCGGACGGCGACCACCCGCAGCCCGCCCTCGGCGCACAGCCTGCGGTAGCGGCGGGCGACGGTCTGGTCGGAGACGCCGAGTACCGCCCCGATGCGGCTGAAGGAGGCGCGGCCGTTCACCTCCAGCGCGTCCAGCACACGCAGGTCGAGTTCGTCGAAGGTGTCGGATTCCATCCGCATGCCGGTCACTCCTGTCGGATTCCGTCCCGGTGTCGCCGTGAACCCGTGCGATCGTCCGGATGAGCACCATCGTACGAGGGCACGGACATCACGTACGACACGGGAGAGAAGACGGAACATGCGTACATGGGGGCCGCTCACGGCGGTGTGCCTGGGGACGTTCATGCTGTTGCTGGACGTGACGATCGCGGTCGTCGCGCTGCCGGACATGGCCCGGGGGCTGCACGCCTCGCTGAGCGATCTGCAGTGGGTGATGGACGGCTACGCGCTGGCGCTGGCCGCGCTGCTGCTGGGACTGGGGGCGGCGGCCGACGTCCTGGGACGGCGCCGGGTGCACGTGGTGGGCGTGGTGCTGTTCGCGGTGGCGTCGCTGCTGTGCGGGCTGGCCACCGGGCCGGGCATGCTGGTCGCCGCGCGCGGGCTGCAGGGGCTGGGCGCGGCGGCGATGTTCGCCACCACGCTGCCGCTGCTCGGCTCGGTCTACCAGGGGCGCCGGCGGTCGATGGCGCTCGGGGTGTGGGGTGCGGTCAGCGGGGCGGCGGCGGCCGTGGGTCCGGTGCTGGGCGGGCTGCTCACCGACGGTCCGGGCTGGCGCTGGATCTTCTGGGTGAACCTGCCGGTGAGCGTGGCGGCGGTCTGGCTGACGCTGCGCGTGGTGCCGGAGTCGCGCGGGGCGGCCGGGCGCCGCGTGGACTGGGCGGGTACGGCCACGTTCGCGGCGTTCGCCGGGGCGGTGACGTACGGGGCGGTGCGGGCCGGGTCGCACGGGTGGACGGAGGGCGGCACGCTCGTCTCCTTCGTGCTCGCGGTGGTGGCGCTGGGCGCGTTCGTCGCCGTGGAGCGCCGGGTCGCCGATCCGCTGCTGGACCCTCGGCTGTTCCTGCGGCCCGCCTTCTCGGGCGTGATGCTGGGCGGGCTGGCCTTCAACGCGGCGGCGTTCGGGGTGATGGCGTACACCTCCATATGGCTGCAGACGATGCTGGGCATGAGCCCGGTGCGCGGCGGTCTGGTGTTCGTGTGGCTGTCCCTGGCGTCGTTCGTGGTGGCCGCGGCGGGCGGGCGGCTGCTGCACGGGGTGCCGGCCCGGCTGACCATCGGCGGCGGGCTGCTGCTGATCGCGGCGGGGCAGTTCTGCATGGCGTTCCTGGACGCGGGTTCCACGGCGTCCGCCCTGGTGCCGGGGCTGCTCCTGGTGGGCGTCGGAACGGGCCTGGTGTCGCCCGGCATCGCGGGCGCGGCGCTGGCCGCGGTCCCGGCGGAGCGGTCCGGCATGGCCGGGGGTGCGGTCAACACCTTCCGCCAGCTCGGGTACGCGCTCGGCATCGCCGTGTTCGGCACGGTGCTGACCTCGCGGATGCAGGACACGCTTCCGCACGACGCGGCGCACGGTCTGGCGGGCGGTGCGGCGGGCGCCCTGCGGGGGGTGTTCGGCGAGCACGCGCTGCGGGCCTCGTTCGCCTCCGGACTGAACGCGGCCGCGGTGGCCGCGGGCGCGGTCGCGGCGGTCGCCGGGGTGCTGGTGCTCCTGCTGGTGAGGGCCGATCGCGGCGGCCGGAATGCCGGTGTGACGGATTCCGCGCCGCCCGCGCTGAAAGAGGAGGAGGCCGTTCCGGCACCGCCGTACCGGCGGTAGGCGGGTCGTACAGATTCGGTGGAGATTACGGCACCGAAACTTACTCAACCGTCAGGAAACTGTCCGACCCTTCCCCATGTGAGCGCATTTCCTCTCGCTGACCAGCGCGAACATGAGCCCTGTTCGATTTTGCCGCCCCTCCCGTCCCCGCGCCGGGTGGGGTAGCTTTCACCGCGCTGTGCGGGGGCGACATCGAAAAGCGGGGATCGAAAAGCGGGGAGCGGGGTTTGCGCGAGTTCACCAGTCCTCCGTTGACGTTGGCACCACCGGTGGGCGGTCTGGCCGACGTCGTCTTCGAGCATGCCCGGGAGGATCCGCGGCACATCGCGCTCGGCCGCAAGGACGAGGCCGGGCAGTGGCGGGACGTCACCGCCGGTGCCTTCCGCGACGAGGTGCTGGCCCTCGCCAAGGGGCTGCTGGCCCAGGGCATCCGCTTCGGCGACCGGGTCGCCATCATGTCCCGCACCCGCTACGAGTGGACCCTGTTCGACTTCGCCCTGTGGACGATCGGCGCCCAGGTGGTGCCGATCTACCCGACCTCCTCGGCCGAGCAGTGCATGTGGATGCTCTACGACGCCGAGGTGACGGCCGCGGTCGTGGAGCACGAGGACCACGCCATGACGATCGCCACCGTCATCGACCGGCTGCCGCACCTGCGCGGTCTGTGGCAGCTGGACTCCGGAGCCGTGCAGGAGCTGTACGACGCGGGCGCGCACCTCGACGACGAGGTGGTCCACCGGCACCGCAAGGCGGTCACACCGGAATCGGTCGCCACCGTCATCTACACCTCGGGCACGACCGGCCGCCCCAAGGGCTGTGTGCTGACCCACGGCAACTTCATGTACGAGGCGGACACCGTCATCGCGCGCTGGGAGCCGGTGTTCCACTCCAAGCGGGGCGACGAGGCGGCGACGCTGCTGTTCCTGCCGCTCGCGCACGTCTTCGGCCGGATGGTGGAGGTCGCGGCGATCCGCGGCCGGGTCCGCTTCGGCCACCAGCCGCAGCTCAACGCCGCGGCGCTGCTGCCCGACCTGGCCGCCTTCCGGCCGACCTTCATCCTCGCGGTGCCGTACATCTTCGAGAAGGTGTTCAACGCGGCGCGGCGCAAGGCGGAGAAGGAGGGGAAGGCCGGCCCCTTCGAGAAGGCCGTGGACGTGGCCGTGAAGTACGCCGAGGCGGTGGAGGCGAAGGCCTGGGGCATCGGGCCGGGCCCCTCGGCGGGGCTGCGGATGCAGCACCAGCTCTTCGACAAGCTCGTCTACGCCAAGGTGCGGGCGGCCATGGGTGGTCGCATCCGCAACGCCATGTCGGGCGGGTCGGCGATGGACCGGCGGCTGGGACTGTTCTTCGCGGGCGCGGGCGTGCAGATCTACGAGGGCTACGGCCTGACCGAGTCCACGGCGGCCGCCACCGCCAACCCGCCCGAGCGCACCCGCTACGGCACCGTCGGGCAGCCGATACCGGGCATGACCGTGCACATCGCGGACGACGGCGAGATCTGGCTCAACGGCGACAACGTCTTCGAGGGCTACCTGAACAACCCCAAGGCCACCGACGAGACCCTGCACGACGGCTGGCTGGCCACCGGCGACCTCGGCGCCCTGGACGAGGACGGCTACCTCACCATCACCGGCCGCAAGAAGGAGATCCTGGTGACCTCCGGCGGCAAGAGCGTCTCCCCGGGACTCCTGGAGGAGCGGGTGCGCGACCATCCGCTGGTCAACCAGTGCATCGTCGTCGGCAACGACCGCCCCTACGTCGCCGCCCTGATCACGCTGGACCAGGAGGCGGTCGAGCACTGGCTGACGATGCGCAACAAGCCGCAGATGTCCCCGGCCGACCTGGTGCACGACGCCGACCTGGAGACGGAGGTGCGGCGCGCGGTCGTCGCCGCCAACACGCTGGTGTCCCAGGCCGAGTCGATCCGCACCTTCCGCATCCTCGCCCAGCCGTTCACCGAGGAGCACGGGCTGCTGACGCCCTCGCTGAAGCTGAAGCGCAAGGCCATCGAGAACGCCTACGGGACCGAGGTCGAGGCCCTTTACACAGCGTGAGTTCCACGGTCAGGAATGCGTCCGGGCTCGTGATCGTTGACGATATGAGTACCACCTGACCACAACCGAAGGATCAAGAGCTCGTGAGCAGCAAGGTCCCCCCGATCATCCTGAACAACGGCGTCGAGATGCCCCAGCTGGGCTTCGGCGTCTGGCAGGTGCCGGACGACGAGGCGCAGACCGCCGTCGCCCTGGCCCTGGAGGCCGGGTACCGCAGCATCGACACAGCGGCGATCTACGGCAATGAAGAGGGCACCGGCAGGGCGCTCGCCGCCTCCGGTCTGGCCCGCGAGGACCTCTTCGTCACCACCAAGCTCTGGAACAGCGACCAGGGGTACGACTCCACCCTCCGCGCCTTCGACGCCTCGATGGCGAAGCTCGGCCTGGAGTACCTCGACCTCTACCTGATCCACTGGCCCATGCCGGCCAGGGAGAAGTACGTCGACAGCTACAAGGCGTTCGAGAAGCTCCTGGCCGACGGCCGGGTCCGCGCCATCGGCGTGTCCAACTTCCTGCCGGAGCACCTGGAGCGGCTGACCGCCGAGACGTCGGTGATCCCGGCCGTCAACCAGATCGAGCTGCACCCCCACCTCCAGCAGCACGCCGCCCGCGAGGTGCACGCGGAGCAGGGCATCGCCACCGAGGCCTGGTCCCCGCTCGGCTCCGGCAAGGGCATCCTGGACATCCCGGCGATCGTGGCGATCGCCCAGAAGCACGGGCGCACCCCGGCCCAGGTCGTGCTGCGCTGGCACCTCCAGCTGGGCAACGTGGTGATCCCGAAGTCCGTGACGCCGTCCCGGATCAAGGAGAACCTCGACGTGTTCGGCTTCAGCCTGGACACCGAGGACCTCGCGGCGATCAGCGCGCTCAACGAGGACCGTCGGCTGGGCTCGGACCCGGCGGACGTCAACTCCTGAGCGGCACGCACGGACGGAGGGGCTCGGCCGCGTACTCGGCCGAGCCCCTCCGTCCGTTTTCAGTTGGGCTGCCCGAGCGGCCGTACGACCACGGTGTTGACGTCGACCCCGGCGGGCTGGGTCATGGCCCAGACGACCGAGTCGGCGATCTGCCCGGCGGTCAGCAGCTCGCCGGGCGGCAGGCCGCCGGTGCCGTCCCAGAACGGGGTCTCCACCCGGCCGGGCGCGATCAGGGTCACGCCCACGCCCCACTGCGTCACCTCGCGCCGGGTGTTCTCGGCGAGACCGGTCACCGCCCACTTGGTGGCGCCGTAGATGTTGCCCGGGGTGTTCACGAAACCGGCGACGCTGCCCACCAGCACGATCCGGCCGCGGCTCTCCTTGAGCGCGTCGATGGAGGCCCTGATCAGCAGGGCCGGGCCGAGGACGTTGGTCAGCACCATCTCGGTCCAGCCCGCGGGGTCGCCCTCGGCGACCGAGTCATGGGTGGCGAAACCGGCGTTGGCGACGACCGTGTCGAGACGGCCGAACTCCTTGAGCGTGGCCTCGACCGCGGAGGCCACCTGTGCGTGCTCGGCGGCACTGCCCCGAATCGTCAGCAGGCCCTCGGGATCGCCGAGTTCCGCACTGAACGCCCGCAGCCTCGCCTCCCCGCGCCCGGTGACGGCCACCCGCTGCCCCGCGTCCAGCAGCCGGCGGGCGACGGCGGCTCCGATGCCGCTGCCGCCGCCGGTGATGAGCGTGACCGGTGTGTCGGTCATGAGTCCCCCTGTGTCTGTTCCTGCTTCTCTCACGGACAGCGGGGAGTCCATCACTTGGAGCGCTCTCGAAGTCAAGCGCGAGCGTCGGCCTCAGACCGGCCGTACCGCCGTGTAGACGGTGTGCGCCACCAGTACGAACAGATCCTGGCGGCGGTGCACACCCGCCTCGTCGGCGGGATCGAGCAGCCGGTCCAGGGTGGCGCGGTCCTCGGCGTCGAGGCGCTCGCCGATCCGCTCGCGCAGCCGGGACAGTGACGTGGTGACGTAGTCGCGGGCCGCTTCGGAGAGGGGCGCGGGCAGGTCGAGCAGGAAGCTGCGGGTGCCGGTGTGCTCCAGTCCGGCGGCCGTCAGCATCGCGGGCCAGTCCTCGGCCTCGGCCACGGAGTCCGGCAGGTCCGCGCGCATCTCGGCGAACGCGTCCTCCTCCACGGCGCGGATCCTGGCCTGGAGCCCGGGGCGTCCGGTCCCGATGTCACGGGGCAGGAACCGGGCGGGCAGTCCGCCCTCCAGGATCGCCAGGGTGCCGCCGGGCGCGAGGTGCCCGCCGAGAGCGGCGAGGGCGGCCCGCTGGTCGGGGAGGTGGTGCAGGCTCTGGCTGGCCCACATCAGGTCGGCGGGGTAGTCCAGCTCGGCCAGTGCGCCGGGCAGGTCCCCGGCGAGGGTCCCGAAGCGGTCGCCGAACCCGAGCCGCTCGGCGCGGGCGCGGGCCCGCTCCAGGAGCGGTGCGGCGCCGTCCGCGGCGACCACGCGGGCGCCGGGGAAGGTGTCGGCGAACAGGGAGGAGACGACGCCGGGTCCGCTGCCGACGTCGACGATCAGACCGGGCTCCGTGACCTCCCCGGCCAGCCAGGACAGGGCCTGCCGGTACAGCGGCGTGTACAGCTCGGCCTGCGCCTCCAGGTGCGGGGCCATCTCGGACCAGTCGATGTCGGCGTGGTCGTGCGGGTGGTGATGATCTTCGTGATGGTGGTCGTGCGCCATGCGTGCAGCCTCCCGTTCGCGGTGCCGCCAGGGTGCGACGACTCACCGGACCGGGGCAACCGATGTTGCCGCTCCCGCAAAAAAGAGCAGGCCGCCGGGGCCCGGCCCGCAAGGACCGGACCCCGGCGGTTCACCCGCGCGGCATGCGCGGGCACCCGCTCACGACAGGGGCGGGTAGGCGTTCTTCATCAGCTCCTGGAACTGCGCGGAGAACCAGGCCCCGGAGATCGGGGCGTCGGGCAGGGCGCCCGACATGCTGTTGCCGTTGCGCTCGTTGCCCGTGTAGGTGGGGTCGCACATCCGGTCGAAGCCCTTGCCGTCCGGGTTCTCGATCAGCTTGCTGGAGCCGTCGGACTCGCCCGGGGGCTTCATCCACACGTACGCGTCGATCCCGGCGGCGGGGCTGGCCTGCGGGCGTTCACCGAGGCCGGCTCCGGACTGGTTGCACCAGTTGCCGGGGTGGATGCGGCGGTCGTAGCGCCCGTCGTTCACGTAGGTGTTCACGTCGGTCGTCGCGCCCGGTCCGGTGGGCCGGTCGGCGCCGCCCCAGCCGTTGCGGGAGGTGTCGATCAGCATGCCGAGGTTGCTGTCGAAGCCGAGCGAGACCAGCTTGTCGCGCATGGCCTGGGCGTAGGACAGCTCGTCGGTGTACTGGTTCCAGTCGACCCAGTCGGACTGGCGCACGGAGGTCCCGTTCACCGAGTCCGTGATCTTGAAGTTCTCCTCCTTCAGGGCGCTGTAGTTGGCGGTGTTGACGATGAAGCCGTGCACGTCGTCGAGGGTCGCCCCCTCGGTGGTGGCGGCGGTCTTGAAGATCTCGGCTGAGGGGCCGAAGTTGCTGTCCCAGCCGAGCCAGCCGTGGTGCCCGGCGTCGACGTAGTTGTAGACGTTGCCGGCGTCGGCGAGCTTGTTCAGGGCGTAGCCGACGCCCTTCTGGTAGTTGCCGTTGGCCTTCATCACGTCGCAGTTCTCCGTGACGGTCGGCCGCCCGGAGACGTTGGTGATCAGGTTGGGCAGGGAGTCGATCTCGACCGTGGTGACGATCCGGAGGTCCGCGTACTTCGAGTCGGAGAGGATCTCGGCGATCGGGTCGATGTACTCGGTCTTGTACCGGTCGATCTCGGTCGGGCCCAGCTCGCCGTTGGAGGCGAGGGCGGAGCAGTCGCGTCCCGGCAGGTTGTAGATGACCAGCTGGACGACCATCTCGCCGGAGCCCTTCTGCTCCAGCGCGGCGTCCAGGTGGTCGCGCAGGCCCATGCCGCCGTTCGCGCCCTCGATGGCGGCGATCCGGTCGAGCCACACACCGGTCGGCTGGTCGGCGATGCGGTCACCGCCGGGTTCGGCCGCGGCGTGGGCGGACCACTCGGGGTTCACGTAGACCTGGGCGCCGTCATAGGGGTTGTCCACCCGGTCGCCCGGGCCGGTGGGGTCGGTCGGCGGGTCGGTCGGATCGGTGGGCGGGTCCGTGGGGTCGGTCCCGCCGTCCACGTTGCAGGTCACGCCGTTGAGGGTGAAGGTGTCCGGGATCGCGTTGCTGCCGCTGTAGGTGCCCTGGAAGCCGAAGCTCGCCGAACCGCCGGTGGACAGGGTGCCGTTGTAGGACTCGTTGGCCGCGGTGACGGCGGCACCGCTCTGAGTGACCTTCGCGTTCCAGCTGTTGGTGACCTTCTGGCTGCCTGCGTAGGTCCATCCCAGCGACCAGTTGGACGTGGCGGCACCGTTGTTGGTGACGGTCACGGCAGCGGTGAATCCGCTTCCCCAGTCGTTCTGCACCTGGTAGTCGACGGTGCAGGCGGCGGCCGCGGCCCCGGCGCTCGCGGAGTGGGCGGCCAGTGCCGTGCCGGAGGCGCCGGCGACCAGGGTCAGGGCGGCGAGCATCGCGGTTCTGGTACGGGTCATGAGTGCGGGTTCCTTCTTTCGTGGGGGTGCTGCTGTCGTCCCGGGCCGCGCCTGGGTCGGCGCGGCCCGCTGCCGATCGGCATGGGGGTGCCGTCGTGATCGGAGGTCAGGAACGGCCCGCGGGCACGGTGGAACGGCCCGCGGGGTGAGCGATCCGGCACACGGGCCGGCGAGGCGTCGGACACGTAGCGGCCACGGCTGCGGCAACGGCTAAAAGTCCTGAACGCGGGGGGTGGAGCGGGGGGTGGCGCATGAGCGACTCCTTGCAGTTCGGGCGCGCCGTGACGGACGCGTCGACTGGTGGAACCGCTCCCACTGGTGCAGCGAAGGTAGCGCCAAGTGACGGTAAAGAACAGAGGAGTTACCGACTTTCTCCCCGTCGAACCCGTCGAATCTTTTCGACTGTTCACACATCTTGACCGCACCAGGCACCCTCTCCACTATGGGAGCGCTCCCACTGGTTCAAGGCTTGTTGCTCCTCCCCCACCCCCTCCCCGAGCCGCAAGGAGGAACCAGCACCATGCACTCACGACACAGACCCGGACGCCGCACCGCGCGGCGCTGGTGGACCGCCGCGCTGGCGGCGCTCGCACTCCCTCTCACGATGCTGGGCACAGGTTCAACTCCGGCCCAGGCGGCCGCACTTCAGTGCAGCGTGGACTACAGGACCAACGACTGGGGCGCCGGCTTCACCGCGGAGCTGACGCTGACCAACCACGGCACCGACGCCCTCGACGGCTGGACGCTGACCTACTCCTACGCGGGCAACCAGAAGCTCACGAACGGCTGGAACGGCACCTGGTCCCAGTCCGGCCAGAACGTCACCGTGCAGAACGCCTCGTACAACGCGCGGATCGCCGCCGGGGCCGCCGTCTCCACCGGCGGACAGTTCACGTACAGCGGCAGCAACGCCGCACCGACCGACTTCGCGGTCAACGGCACCTCCTGCACCGGCGCGCACCAGCCGCCGATCACCGTGCTGACCAGCCCGGAGGCGGGCGCCGTGTACTCGCAGGGCGAGGCGGTGCCGCTGGCGGCCACGGCGGCCGCCGCCGACGGCGCCACGATCAGCAAGGTGGAGTTCTACGACGACGCCACCCTGCTGGGCACCGACACCAGCTCGCCCTACACGTACTCCGCCTCTGGCTTGACCGTGGGCAGTCATTCTCTGGTGGCGAAGGCCTACGACAGCATGGGTGCCTCCGCGGACTCGACCCCGGTCGGCGTCACGGTGGCCGCGGGACCGACCGTGGTCGCCTCACCGAGTCAACTGGGCGTCCAGCAGGGCGAGTCGGGGACCTTCGAGGTCAAACTCTCGGAGCAGCCGACCGCGGACGTGACCGTCACGACCACCCGCGCGAGCGGCAACACGGGCCTGTCGCTCACCGGCGGCGCGAGCCTCACCTTCACCCCGTCCGACTGGGACACCGCCCAGCCGGTGACCGTCTCGGCGGACGCCTCCGGCAACGGCTCGGCGGTCTTCGAGTCGACGGCCCCGGGCCACGGCAAGGCCACGGTCACCGTGACCGAGCTGGCGGCGGCGAAGGACTACGACGCCCGCTTCCTGGAGCTGTACGGCAAGATCACCGACCCGGCGAACGGCTACTTCTCGCCCGAGGGCATCCCCTACCACTCGGTGGAGACCCTCATCGTCGAGGCGCCCGACCACGGCCACGAGACCACGTCGGAGGCGTACAGCTACCTGCTGTGGCTCCAGGCCATGTACGGCAAGGTGACCGGCGACTGGTCGAAGTTCAACAACGCCTGGGAGATCATGGAGACGTACATGATCCCCACCCACGCGGACCAGCCGACCAACTCCTCCTACAACGCCTCGAAGCCGGCGACCTACGCGCCCGAGCTGGACACGCCGAACGAGTACCCGGCGCCGCTGGACGGCACCGTCTCGGTGGGCTCCGACCCGATCGCCGGTGAGCTGAAGTCGGCGTACGGCACGGACGACGTGTACGGCATGCACTGGCTCCAGGACGTCGACAACACCTACGGCTACGGCAACTCGCCCGGCAACTGCGAGGCGGGCCCCTCGGACACCGGTCCCTCCTACATCAACACCTTCCAGCGCGGCGCGCAGGAGTCGGTGTGGGAGACGGTGCCGCAGCCGACCTGCGACGCCTTCAAGTACGGCGGGAAGAACGGCTACCTGGACCTGTTCACCGGTGACGCCTCCTACGCCAAGCAGTGGAAGTTCACCAACGCCCCGGACGCCGACGCGCGCGCCGTGCAGGCCGCGTACTGGGCGGACATCTGGGCCGGTGAGCAGGGCAAGAGCGACGAGATCTCCGCGACCCTGGACAAGGCCGCGAAGATGGGCGACTACCTGCGCTACGCCATGTTCGACAAGTACTTCAAGAAGATCGGCGACTGCGTCGGGCCGTCGGCCTGCCCGGCAGGCACCGGCAAGGACTCCTCGATGTACCTGCTGTCCTGGTACTACGCCTGGGGCGGCGCGGTGGACACCTCGGCGGGCTGGGCCTGGCGCATCGGCTCCAGCCACACCCACGGCGGCTACCAGAACCCGCTGGCCGCGTACGCGCTGAGCACCGACGCCGACCTGAAGCCGAAGTCGGCGACGGGCCAGTCCGACTGGGCCAAGTCCCTGGACCGGCAGGTGGAGTTCTACCGCTGGCTGCAGTCCGACGAGGGTGCCATCGCGGGCGGCGCGACCAACAGCTGGGCGGGCCGCTACGCGACGCCGCCGGCCGGTACGCCGACCTTCTACGGCATGTACTACGACGAGAAGCCGGTGTACCACGACCCGCCGTCCAACCAGTGGTTCGGCTTCCAGGCGTGGTCGATGGAGCGGGTCGCCGAGTACTACCAGCAGAGCGGTGACGCCGACGCCAAGGCGGTCCTGGACAAGTGGGTCGACTGGGCGCTGTCGGAGACGACCGTCAACCCGGACGGCACCTTCCGGATCCCCTCGACGCTCCAGTGGTCGGGGCAGCCCGACACCTGGAACGCCGCGTCCCCGGGTGACAACGGCGGCCTGCACGTCGAGGTCGCGGACTACACCAACGACGTCGGTGTGGCGGCGGCGTACGCCAAGACCCTGACGTACTACGCCGACCGCTCGGGCGACACCGAGGCGGCCTCGACCGCCAAGGCGCTGCTCGACGGCATGTGGGAGAACAACCAGGACGCGCTCGGCATCGCCGTCCCGGAGACCCGCGCCGACTACAACCGCTTCGACGACGGCATCTACGTCCCGAGCGGCTGGAGCGGCACCATGCCGAACGGCGACACGGTCGACGCCTCGTCGACCTTCGCCTCGATCCGGTCCTTCTACCAGGACGACCCGGCGTGGTCGAAGATCGAGAGCTATCTCCAGGGCGGCGCCGCGCCCACGTTCACGTACCACCGGTTCTGGGCCCAGGCGGACATAGCCCTCGCCATGGGTTCGTACGCGGAGCTACTGGAATAGCCCCCGCGAAGCGCTCCGCGGGTTGGGCGGTTCGATTTCGGCTGCGGGCTGAGTGTGGCTGGTCGCGCAGTTCCCCGCGCCCCTGACGGGGCGCTGTGGGCACCGTCTCCTTCCCGGTAGCGCTTGACGGCTCCGCGTGCTCGGTCTCGTCACCGGACGACGGGACCAACCGACCGGGCGGCCCCTGCCCACGCCTGGGGCCGCCCGGTCCTCGCATGTGTTCTGTTCCTGACGGAAGGACGGTTCCCCACCGTGCGAAGAACCCGGATCCTCACCGTGCTGCTGGCCCTCGCGGCCGGTCTGCTGGCGGGCAGTCCGCCCACCGCGCTGGCCGCCGAAACTCCGAGGGCGGCGGCCTCCGCCGACAGTTACACCTGGAAGAACGCCCGCATCGACGGCGGCGGCTTCGTGCCCGGCATCGTCTTCAACCGCACCGAGAAGGACCTGGCCTACGCCCGCACCGACATCGGCGGCGCCTACCGCTGGCAGGAGTCGTCCCACACCTGGACGCCGCTCCTGGACCACGTCGGCTGGGACGACTGGGGCCACACCGGCGTGGTGAGCGTCGCCTCCGACTCCGTCGACCCCGACCGGGTGTACACGGCGGTCGGCACGTACACCAACGACTGGGACCCGACGAACGGCGCGGTGCTGCGCTCCGGCGACCGCGGCGCGACCTGGGAGAAGACGGACCTGCCGTTCAAGCTGGGCGGCAACATGCCCGGCCGCGGCATGGGCGAGCGCCTGGCCGTCGACCCGAACGACAACGACGTGCTGTACCTGGGTGCCCCCAGCGGCCACGGGCTGTGGCGGTCCACCGACGCGGGCGTCACCTGGTCCGAGGTGACGGCCTTCCCCAACCCGGGCAACTACGCCCAGGACCCGGGCGACACGTCCGGCTACGCCTCCGACAACCAGGGCATCACCTGGGTCACCTTCGACGAGTCGACGGGCAGCGCGGGTACGGCCACGACGACGGTGTACGTCGGGGTCGCCGACAAGGAGAACGCGGTCTACCGCTCGACGGACGCCGGCGCGACCTGGGAGCGGCTCGCGGGGCAGCCCACGGGCTACCTGGCCCACAAGGGCGTGCTGGACGCGGAGAACGGCTACCTCTACCTGGCCTACAGCGACACGGGCGGCCCGTACGACGGCGGCAAGGGGCGGTTGTACCGGTACGCGACGGCGACCGGTACCTGGACGGACATCAGCCCGGCCGCGGAGGCGGACACGTACTACGGCTTCAGCGGCCTGACGGTCGACCGGCAGCGCCCGGGGACGGTGATGGCGACCGCGTACAGCTCGTGGTGGCCGGACACGCAGATCTTCCGCTCGACGGACAGCGGCGCGACGTGGTCCCAGGCGTGGAGCTACACCTCCTACCCGGACCGCGCGAACCGCTACACGATGGACGTGTCCTCGTCCCCGTGGCTCACCTGGGGCGCGAACCCGGCGCCGCCCGAACAGACCCCGAAGCTGGGCTGGATGACGGAGGCGCTGGAGATCGACCCGTTCGACTCGGACCGGATGGTGTACGGCACGGGCGCCACGATCTACGGCACGGAGAACCTGACGAACTGGGACGACGAGGGCGGCACGTTCGACGTCGAGCCCATGGTGCGCGGCCTGGAGGAGACCGCGGTCAACGACCTGGCCTCGCCCCCGTCCGGCGCCCCGCTGCTGAGCGCGCTGGGTGACGTCGGCGGCTTCCGGCACACCAGCCTGACCGAGGTCCCGTCGATGATGTACACCTCGCCGAACTTCACCTCGACGACGAGCCTGGACTTCGCGGAGACGAAGCCGGACGTCGTGGTCCGGGCGGGCAACCTCGACTCCGGCCCGCACATCGCGTTCTCCACGGACAACGGCGCCAACTGGTTCGGCGGCACCGACCCGTCCGGGGTCAGCGGCGGCGGCACGGTCGCGGCGGGCGCGGACGGCAGCCGCTTCGTGTGGAGCCCGGAGGGCACCGGCGTGCGGTACACGACCGGCTTCGGTACGTCCTGGCAGGCGTCGACCGGCCTCCCGGCGGGCGCGATCGTCGAGTCGGACCGGGTGAACCCCACGACCTTCTACGGCTTCAAGTCCGGGAAGTTCTACGTCAGTACCGACGGCGGCGCGACCTTCACCGCCTCGGCGGCGACCGGGCTGCCCGCCGGTGACAGCGTCCGCTTCAAGGCTCTGCCGGGCGGGGAGGGCGACGTCTGGCTGGCCGGCGGGGCGGCGGACGGCCCGTACGGGCTGTGGCACTCGACGGACGGCGGGGAGACCTTCACCAAGCTGGCGGGTGTCGACGCGGCGGACACCGTCGGCTTCGGCAAGGCGGCCCCGGGCGCCTCCTACCAGACCCTCTTCACCAGCGCGGAGATCGGCGGGGTGCGCGGCATCTTCCGCTCCACCGACGCGGGCGCGACCTGGACCCGCATCAACGACGACGCCCACCAGTGGGGCTGGACCGGCGCCGCCATCACCGGCGACCCGCGGGTGTACGGCAGGGTGTACGTGGCGACCAACGGCCGGGGGGTGATCTACGGCGACACCTCGGACACCGGCGGGGGCACCGATCCGGGGCCCGGACCCGACCCCACCCCCACCGGCGCCTGCGAGCTGACGTACACGGTCACGAACCAGTGGTCGGGCGGCTTCCAGGCGGACGTCCGCCTCACCAACACCGGCACGTCGGCCTGGAACGGCTGGACCCTGGGCTGGTCGTTCCCCGGCGACCAGCAGGTGACGCAGATGTGGAACGCCGAGCACACCCGGACGGGTACGACGGAGACTGCGAAGAACGTCGGCTGGAACAGCGGCGTGGCACCGGGCGCTTCGGTGGGCTTCGGGTTCACGGGCACGTGGTCGGGCACGAACACGGAACCGGCGTCCTTCCGGCTGGGTGCCGAGGTCTGTACCCGCCGGTGATCCTCCGGGAGGGCGCGTGTCGACGGCGCCCTCTCCCGGGTTCGTGCCCCATGTGCCCGTTTCACGCCCTTGTGGCTCCGCCGCCCTTCTTCGACCGTTGAGTGGGCGGGAGTGGTGGCGAGGACTGGGGGCTGCATGGCACGAACCTGGGAGGGACCGGCGGGGCGGCTGCTGCTCGGACTTGCGGTGCTGCTGCACCGGACGGTCACGGACAGGGCCGCTAAGAGAAGACTCGAACACTGGCGCAACGCCGCTCTGCGCGCCGCGTACCGGCGGGGCGTGCCCGTCGAGGTGCTCGCCTCCCGGACGCGGCTGACGCAGAGGTGGGTCAGGACGGTTGTCACCGGCGGGAAGCCCCCGCCGGTGGACGAGGCCGCATGAGGGTCAGGGCGTGTGGACCGACGGCCGCGGGGCCGTCGGCATCCCGCTTCCGATGAAGAAGCTCGGGTGCGGGGGCTGGTTGTAGGCGGTGTTCTGCCAGGCCAGGGCGGTGCGGTACTGGGTGTCGTGGAGGAGGGTCGTGATGCGGGTGTCCGTGTCGTAGGGGGTGGAGTAGATGCGCAGGGCCGTGTTGTTCGACGTGCGCCAGACGACCTCCTCGCGCCAGTCGCCGAGGATGTCGCCGGCCAGGACCGGGGTGGCCTTGGTGCCGTTGTTGGAGGCGACGCCGGAGCCGGTGAGCAGGCGGGTGTCGCCGGAGGGGGCGTACTTGTCGATGCGGGTGCCGTCGAGGAGTTCGCGGACGGTGTCGCCGTCCCACCAGGACAGGAAGTTGGCGCTGGAGGGCTTGCGGCCGTTCACCACCGTGCCCTTGGGGTTGCGGATGCCGCTCTCCGCCGACGACCAGGACTCGGCGCCCGCGCTGCCCGACCAGATGTCCCCGGAGACGCCGCGGCCGTTGTCGCCGCTCGCGCCGGTGGACCAGAGGATCTGGCCCGTGCGCGCGTCCGCCATGTACGACGAGGGCTTCGAGCCGTCCTCGTCGACCTTGAACTCCTCCAGGCCCGCACGGGACGGGTCGAGGTCGCCGACGTGCATGGCGTCGCCGTGGCCGTTCCGGGTGGTCCACAGGGCGTAGCCGTTGTCGTCGACGGCCATCGCGCCGTAGACGATCTCGTCCCGGCCGTCGCCGTCGACGTCCGCGACGGAGAGCTGGTGGTTGCCCTGGCCGTCGTAGCCCTTGCCGCTGTTGGTGGAGGAGTTGGTGTCGAAGGTCCAGCGGCGGGTGAACCGGCCGTCCCGCCAGTCCCAGGCCGCGATCACCGTGCGCGTGTAGTAGCCGCGCGCCATGATCACGGAGGGGCGGGAGCCGTCCAGGTACGCCGTGCCGGCCAGGAAGCGGTCGACGCGGTTGCCGTAGGAGTCGCCCCAGGAGGAGACCGAGCCGCGGGCGGGGACGTAGTCGACGGTGCCCATGGCGCTGCCGGTCCGGCCGTTGAACATGGTGAGGTATTCGGGGCCCGAGAGGACGTAGCCGCTGGAGTTGCGGTGGTCCGCCGAGGAACTGCCGATGACCGTGCCGGTGCCGTCCCTGGTGCCGTCGGCGGTCTTCATGGCGACCTCCGCCCGGCCGTCGCCGTCGTAGTCGTACACCTGGAACTGGGTGTAGTGGGCGCCGGAGCGGATGTTGCGGCCCAGGTCGACGCGCCACAGGCGGGTGCCGTCGAGCTTGATGCCGTCGACGATGGTGTTGCCGGTGTAGCCGGACTGGGAGTTGTCCTTGGCGTTGGTCGGCTGCCACTTGAGGACGATGTCGAGCGCGCCGTCGCCGTCGAGGTCGCCGACGGAGGCGTCGTTGGCCTCGTAGGTGTAGGAGACGCCGTCGGGGGTGGTGCCGCCGGACGGCGGGCTGATCGGTACGTCCTTGTAGCCGGCGCGGAACTGGATGGCGTGGACGGAGTCGCCCTGCTCGGTGCCGTTCACGACCGCGCGGACGGTGTAGTCGGCGTGGGAGGGCGCGCCGGAGTGGAAGTAGGTGGTGGAGCCGGTGACGGGGCTGGAGTTGACCTTCGTACCGGCCCGGTAGACGTTGAACGCGACGTTGTCCGGGTCGGTGCCGAGCCAGCGCCAGCCGACCAGGTTCCCGTCGCCGGTGTGGACGCTGACGACGCCCCGGTCCAGGGCCTCGACCTGGCGTGCCGTGGCGGCCTCGGCGGTGTCGGGGGCCAGCGTCGTCAGGCCCGCGCCGAGGAGTCCGGCGGCGGCGAGGGCCGCGGCCAGGGCGCGTGGGCGTCTGCGGTGCGGGTGGGGGGCGTGCGGGCGGGTGTGGGGGTGCCTCACGGGACGAACCTCCTGGAGGGCGGATGGATTCCGCCTCTCAGTCGCCGCCCGGGGCGTCCGGGTTGCCGCCCTGCGCCGAGGACTTCGTGAACGCCGCGAGGGTGAAGACCGGGTCGGGCCGGGGCCGGTCCTGGTCCGGCAGGGCCGCGAGGCGCGCGGCGAACTCCTCCGCGAGCGGCTCCCCCGGCGGCAGCGTGACGAACCAGCCGCGCCGCAGGTCGGCGACGGTCCGGCGGGGGCTGCGACCCTGGCCGTGTCCGGTGAAGCGGGCCCCGCCGACGGGAACCAGGCCGTTCTCGCGGGCGTACGCCTCGACCAGGTGGGCGGCGTCGTGGGCGATGCTGGGCGGCCGGGCGGCGAGCACGGCGTCGATGTCGCTGCCCACGTTGTGCGAGGCGCCCTTGTCGACGGTGGTCACATAGGTCCCGCCGGGCCGCAGCACCCGGGCGCACTCGGCGACGATCGCCCGCACGTTCTCGGCGCCGCCGGCCAGGTGCAGCAGCCACACGCTGGTGACCGCGTCGAACTCCCCGTCGGCGAAGGGCAGTCGGCGGCTGTCGGCGAGGACGACGGCGCCGGGCAGCCGGGCGGCGGCGCGGTGGGCCATGGCGGGGGCGAGGTCGACGCCGGTCACCCGCAGGCCGCCGTCGCGGCCGGCCGCGATCCGGCGGGTGACGATGCCGGTGCCGCAGGCCACGTCGAGCAGCCGGCGGGCCTGCGGCGGCACCAGGCTCAGCACGCCCTCCGCGGCCGCCGCGGCCCTGGGCTCGCCGCCGCGGGAGTCGTCGTAGCGTTCCGCTTCCTTGTCGTAGTCGAGCACACCGTCAGTGTGCCCCGTGACCGGCGGCCAGGTCCTCCACCCTGCGGGCGAGCTCGACGTCCTTCTCGGTGACGGCGCCGCCCGCGCTGTGGGTGTGCACCGCGAGGGCGACCGTGTTGTAGCCGAGGGTCAGGTCGGAGTGGTGGTCGAGCTCCTCCTGCACCTGGGCGACGTGGACGACCATCGCGGCCGCCGCGAAGTGCGAGCCGAGCCGGTAGGAGCGGGTGAGACGGCCGGCGTCGAGGGACCAGCCGGGCAGTGCGGCCAGCCGCTCCTCGACCTCCTGCGGCGACAGCGGTTCGACGGGCATGGGCTGCGCTCCTCTCCTGGGCGGGTTCGCCTCAGCCTGCCACAGCGCGGCCGCTCCGGCGCGCCCCGGCGTCGACTACCGTTCCGGGTATGACCGCACTCGTGTCCGGCACCTCCCCCTCCACCGACCGGGGCGTGGGACCGATGCTGCGTGCCTGGCGGGAGCGGCGGCGGGTCAGCCAGCTCGAGCTGGCGCTGCGCGCCGACTCCTCCGCCCGGCACATCAGCTTCGTCGAGACGGGCCGCTCCCGGCCGAGCGAGGAGATGGTGCTTCGCCTGGCCGAGCACCTGGACGTCCCGGTGCGTGAGCGCAACGCGCTGCTGCTCGCGGCCGGTTACGCCCCGCACTACCCGGAGACCCCGCTGGACGACCCCGCGCTGGGCGCCCTGCGCGAGGGCATGGAGCGGCTGATCCGGGGGTACGAGCCGTATCCGGCGCTGGTCGTCGACGCGAGGTACCAGGTGCTGGCGGCCAACCGGGGGATCGCGATGCTGATGGACGGCGTCGCGGAGCACCTGCTCGCGCCGCCGCTGAACGCCATCCGGCTGACGCTGCACCCGGACGGCCTGGCGCCGCGCATCCGCAACCTGCGCGAGTGGCGCGGACACCTGCTGGAGCAGATGGAGCGGCAGATCGCCCTGCACCGCTCGCGGCCGCTGCGGGAGCTGTACGACGAGGTGGCCGCCTATCCGGTGCCGGAGAGCGAGCCGGGCGCCGAGCCGGACGAACCGGTGCCGTACTTCGCGCTGCCCATGCAGATCGAGCACGAGGGACACGTCCTGTCGTTCATCTCGTCCATCTCCACCTTCAACACCCCGATGGATGTGACCGTCGCCGAGCTGGCCATCGAGACGCTGCTCCCGGCCGACCCGGCGACGGTCAAGTACCTTCAGACGCTGCTGCCCTGATCCTGTCTCAGGGCCCCGTACTGGAGCAGCGCGAACGCGGCGACGACGAGGGCCTGGAGCACCGTCCACACCGCCCCGGCCGCGGTGGGCGTGAGCCACAGGGCGAGGGCGGCGAAGCTGACGGCCGCCCAGGCGAGGTTGACCTCGACGACGGCCCGGACGCCGAGCGCCGGGGGCAGGGGGCGGGCAGCCAGCAGGCCCACGCACCCCGCGTACACCGCGAGGAGGGCGCCGAGGGCTATGAGCAGCCCGGAGCCGGCGCCGAGGTAGCGGCCGAGCGGGCCGGACAGGGCGAGGTAGGCGAGCGCGTTGGCGCCGGTCACCGCCGCGTCGAAGGCCAGGAAGCGGCGGAGCATCAGCCGCGGTTCGGCCGTACGGGCGAGTGCGGCAAGCTGGTGCGTGGACATGACGAGTCACCCTCCGTCGGGTCGGAGATGCTGGGGTCGGGCCGGGTTCCGGGCCGGAGTGCGCCGGACCGGAACCCGGTGGCTCCACGATCCCGCCCCGCACGGGCGCGGTCGATTACCTGCCGGGTAATGCGTCCGGTCCGAGAATGATCCACGAACACCCCTGTGAGACTGACAGAGGAACATGACAGACTGCGACGAGACTTGGGCGCGTTGGGGAGGCGTGGCGTGAGCGAGCGACGGGCCGCACCCACCGTGGGCCAGGTGGTCCTCGGCAGACGGCTGCAGGAACTGCGGGAGACGGCGGGACTCAAGCGCGAGGAGGCCGCCAAGGTGCTCCGCGTGGCCCCGGCGACCGTGCGGCGCATGGAAATGGCCGAGGTCGCGCTGAAAATACCGTATGTCCAGATACTGCTGACGGCGTACGGAGTCGCCTCCGACGAGGTCGCGGCGTTCGTCGCGCTCGCCGAGGAGGCGAACCAGCCGGGCTGGTGGCAGCGGTACCACGACGTGCTGCCGGACTGGTTCAGCCTCTATGTGAGCCTGGAGGGCGCCGCGCGGATCGTCCGGTCCTACGAGCCGCACTTCGTCCCCGGGCTGCTGCAGACCGAGGACTACGCGCGCTCGGTCCTGGAGGCCGGGACGATCGGCAACGCGGGCGCGGACGCGGTGGAGCGGCACGTGTCCCTGCGCATGGAGCGGCAGCGGCTCCTCGACCGCCCGGACCCGCCCCACCTGTGGGTGGTGATGGACGAGACGGTGCTGCGGCGGCCGGTGAGCATCCACGGCCGGGTGATGCGCGAGCAGCTCGACAAGCTGCTGGAGTTCGCCGGCCGGGACCGGGTGACGCTCCAGGTCGCCGAGTTCGAGGACGGGCCGCACCCCGGGACGTACGCGCCGTTCACCCTGTTCCGCTTCGCGGAGCCGGAGCTGCCCGACATGGTCTTCACCGAGTACCTGACGGGCGCGCTGTACCTGGACTCCCGTACCGAGGTCTCGGCGCACCTGGAGGTCCTGGACCACATGACGGCGCGCGCCGCCTCGACCCAGCGCACCGAGAAGATCCTGTGCGCGTACCGCGAGAACTTCTGACCGGCGAGACCCGCACGCAGCCCGCACAGCCAGCCCTGAGGAGACGACACCGCATGACCGGTTCCGAGCCCGCGCCCCTCGACACCAGCAGGCCGCACCCGGCCCGGGTCTACGACTGGTGGCTGGGCGGCAAGGACAACTACCCGGTGGACGAGGAGCTGGCCCGCAGGATCCTCGCGGCGGACAGCACGGCGGTGCGCGGGGCGCGCGCGAACCGCCGGTTCATGCACCGGGCGGTGCGTACCCTCGCCGAGGCCGGGATCCGGCAGTTCCTGGACATAGGCACCGGCATCCCCACCGAGCCGAACCTGCACCAGGTGGCGCAGGCGGTGGCCCCCGAGTCGCGGGTCGTCTACGCCGACAACGACCCGATCGTCCTCCGGCACGCCGAGGCGCTGCTGCACGGCTCGGCGGAGGGCGCCACCGAGTACGTCCACGCGGACGTCCGGGACCCGGACCTGATCCTGCGGCTGGCGGGCGAGTCCCTGGACTTCGGCCGGCCCGTCGCCCTGTCGCTGGTGGCCCTGACGCACTACCTCGGCGACGCGGCCGACGGCGACGACGTGCACGGCCTGCTCAAGCGGTACAAGGACGTGCTCGCGCCGGGCAGCTACCTGGTCCTCTCGCAGGTCACGCCCGATCTGAACCCGGCGGCGGTGGGGAAGGCCGCGGAGCTGTTCGCCCGCGGCGGCACACCCTTCCACCCGCGCTCCCTCACCGAGTTCGCGCGCTTCTTCGACGGTCTGGAACTGCTGGGCCCCGGCATCATCCCGGTCACCGGCTGGCGGCCGGACCCGGAGGACGTGGCGGCCCAGACGGAGGGCATCGTGCCGGTGTACGCGGGGGTGGCCCGCAAGCCCTGACCCGTACGGGCGCCGCGAACAGGTGCGCTCCCGCGCCCGGCCCTAGGTTCGTGAACCAGGGCCTGGCGAGCACCCGGCACCGGGTGAGCAAGGGAGCGCACGTGACCGACACGCGGACACCGCCCACCGAGCCGGGCGCGGCGCTGCTGCGCGCGGGACGGTTCTTCCGGCCGGGCACCGCCGCACCCGACCTGCACAGCATCGGACTGGTCGGCGGGCGGGAGTCGGACGCCTTCTACCGGGACCGCTGGAGCCACGACAAGGTCGTGACGTCGACGCACGGCGTGAACTGCACGGGTTCGTGCCGGTGGAACGTGTACGTCAAGGACGGCATCATCACCTGGGAGACCCAGGCCACGGACTATCCGTCGGTCGGCCCCGACCGCCCCGAGTACGAGCCGCGCGGCTGCCCCCGGGGCGCGGCGTTCTCCTGGTACACCTACTCCCCCACCCGCGTGCGGTACCCGTACGTGCGCGGCGTGCTGCTGACGATGTACCGGGAGGCGAAGGCCCGGCTGACGGACCCGGTCCTGGCGTGGGCCGACATCCAGGGCGATCCCGAGCGGCGCGGGCGCTACCAGCGGGCGCGCGGCAAGGGCGGCCTGGTCCGGGCGAGCTGGGACGAGGCGGTCGAGATGGTCGCCGCCGCCCACGTGCACACCATCCGCACCCAGGGCCCCGACCGCATCGCGGGCTTCTCCCCCATCCCCGCGATGTCGATGGTGTCGCACGCGGCGGGCGCCCGCTTCCACTCGCTGATCGGCGCCCCGATGCTGTCGTTCTACGACTGGTACGCCGACCTGCCCGTGGCGTCCCCGCAGGTCTTCGGGGACCAGACGGACGTGCCGGAGTCGGGCGACTGGTGGGACGCGGCGTACCTGATCATGTGGGGCACGAACGTGCCGGTGACCCGCACGCCGGACGCGCACTGGATGGCGGAGGCCCGCTACCGGGGCCAGAAGGTGGTCGTGGTCTCGCCCGACTACGCCGACAACACCAAGTTCGCCGACCAGTGGCTGCACCCGCACCCCGGGACGGACGCGGCGCTCGCCATGGCGATGGGGCACGTGGTGCTCAAGGAGTTCTTCGTCGACCGGACGACCCCGTTCTTCGACGACTACGTGCGGCGCTTCACCGACCTGCCGTTCCTGGTGACGCTGGCCGAACGGGACGGGGCGTACGTGCCGGACAAGTTCCTGCGCGCCGCCGACCTGGGGCAGGGCGGCGACGACGCCCGCTGGAAGACGGTCGTCCTGGACGAGGCGACGGGCCGCGCGGTGGTCCCGAACGGCTCGCTGGGCTTCCGCTGGAACGACGCCGACCGGGGGAAGTGGAACCTGGACCTGGGCGACGTACGCCCCCGGCTGAGCCTGCACGGCCACGAGATGGGCTCGGGCGTGGAAGTGCTCCTCCCCCGCTTCGACACCGAGGGCGGCACCCACGGGCAGGGGCGCGGCGACGTCCTGCGCCGCGGGGTGCCGGCGACCCGCCTCGGCGGGGCGACCGGTCCGCTGGTGACGACGGTCTTCGACCTGATGCTGGCCCAGTACGGCGTGACCCGGCCGGACCTGCCGGGCGACTGGCCGGTGTCGTACGAGGACGCCGAGGCGCCCGCGACCCCCGCCTGGCAGGAGACGCACACCTCGGTCCCGGCGGCGGCCTGCGTCCGCATCGCCCGGGAGTTCGCGCGCACCGCCGAACGCTCCAAGGGCCGCTGCATGATCCTGATGGGCGCGGGCACCAACCACTGGTTCCACTCCGAGACGATCTACCGGGGCTTTTTGGCCCTGCTCCAGCTGACCGGCTGCCAGGGCCGCAACGGCGGCGGCTGGGCGCACTACGTGGGCCAGGAGAAGTGCCGCCCGGTGACCGGCTGGGCGTCGCTGGCCGCCGCGTCGGACTGGTCGCGCCCGCCGCGCCAGGCGATCGGCACCGGCTACTGGTACCTGCACACCGACCAGTGGCGCTACGACCGGTTCCGCGCCGACGTCCTCGCCTCGCCGCTGGGCGAGGGGCGGCTGGCCGGGATGGCCGGCGCGGACTGCCTCGCCCTGTCGGCGCGCACGGGCTGGATGCCCTCGTACCCGACCTTCGACCGCAACCCGCTGGAGCTGGGCGAGTCCTTCGGCGACCCGGTGGCGAACGCGGTGGCCGAACTGCGGGCGGGGACGCTCAAGTTCGCGGGCGAGGACCCGGACGCGCCGGAGAACTGGCCGCGGATCGTGACCCTGTGGCGGGCCAACCTGCTCGGTTCGTCCGGCAAGGGCGCCGAGTACTTCACCAAGCACCTACTGGGCACCCAGTCCTCGCTGCGGGCCGAGGAGGCGGCGCCCGGCGAGCGGCCCCGGGACGTGGTCTGGCACGAGGAGGCGCCCGAGGGAAAACTCGACCTGCTCCTCTCCCTGGACTTCCGGCACACCTCGTCCACACTGCTGTCCGACGTGGTGCTGCCCGCCGCGACCTGGTACGAGAAGCACGACCTGTCCAGCACGGACATGCACCCCTACGTGCACGCCTTCTCCCCGGCGGTGAACCCGCCCTGGCAGGCGCGCACCGACTTCGACACCTTCAAGCTCCTCGCGGAGAAGCTGAGCGAGCTGGCCGAGGACCATCTCGGGGTGCGCAAGGACCTGGTGGCGGCGCCGCTCCAGCACGACACCCCGGGCGAGATCGCCCAGCCGGGCGGTGTCGTACGGGACTGGCGGCGCGGGGAGTGCGAGCCGGAGCCCGGGAAGACCATGCCGAACCTCGTGGTCGTCGAGCGCGACTACCCGGCGGTCGGCGCGAAGTTCGCGGCGCTGGGCCCGCTGGTGGAGGCCAAGGGGCTGCCCGCCAAGGGCATCACGCTGCGGCCGGACGAGGAGGTGGCGCGGCTGCGGGACCTGAACGGCACGGTGCGCGGCGGCCCGGCCGACGGGCGCCCGGCGCTGGACACGGCCGTGAAGGCTGCCAACACCATCCTGACCCTGTCCGGCACCACCAACGGCCGCCTGGCCACCCAGGGCTTCCACACCCTGGAGGCGAAGACCGGGCAGGAGATGGCCCACCTGGCCGCCGAGCACGAGGGCAAGCGCATCACCTACGCCGACACCCAGGCGGCGCCCGTGCCGGTGATCACCTCGCCGGAGTGGTCGGGCAGCGAGGCGGGCGGGCGGCGCTACACGGCGTTCACGCTCAACACCGAGCACCTCAAGCCCTGGCACACCCTCACCGGCCGGCAGCACTTCTTCGTCGACCACGACTGGATGCACGAGCTGGGCGAGGCGCTGCCCGTGTACCGGCCGCCGCTGGACATGCACCGGCTGTTCGGCGAGCCGCGGCTGGGTCCCGACGGGCACCGCGAGGTGACGGTGCGCTACCTCACCCCGCACAACAAGTGGTCCATCCACTCCGAGTACCAGGACAACCTGTTCATGCTGGCGCTGTCCCGGGGCGGGCAGACCATCTGGATGTCCGTCGAGGACGCGGCGGCGATCGGGGTCGCCGACGACGACTGGATCGAGGCGGTCAACCGCAACGGCGTCGTCGTGGCCCGCGCGATCGTCTCGCACCGCATGCCGGCCGGCACGGTCTTCATGCACCACGCCCAGGAACGCACGGTGAACGTCCCGCTCACGGAGACCACCGGGAAACGCGGCGGCGTCCACAACTCACTCACCCGTCTGCTCCTCAAGCCGACCCATCTCATCGGCGGCTACGCCCAGTTGTCCTGGGCGTTCAACTACCTGGGCCCGACGGGCAACCAGCGCGACGAGGTGACGGTCATCCGCCGCCGCTCCCAGGAGGTCGAGTACTGATGCGTCCGATGGCCCAGGTGGCGATGGTCATGAACCTCGACAAGTGCATCGGCTGCCACACCTGTTCGGTCACCTGCAAACAGGCGTGGACCAACCGGCGGGGCATGGAGTACGTCTGGTTCAACAACGTCGAGACCCGCCCGGGACAGGGCTATCCGCGCCGCTACGAGGACCAGGAGAAGTGGCGGGGCGGCTGGGAGCTGAACCGGCGCGGCGCGCTGCGGCTGAAGGCGGGCGGCCGGTTCAAGAAGCTCGCCGGGATCTTCTCCAACCCCCGGCTCCCGGAGATCAAGGACTACTACGAGCCCTGGACGTACGACTACAGGAACCTCACCGACGCCCCGCTCGGCACGGACTACCCCGTCGCCCGGCCGGTCTCCCAGCTCGACGGCAAGCCGATGAAGATCGGCTGGTCCTCCAACTGGGACGACAGCCTGGGCGGCGCCCCCGCCTACGGCGACCTGGACCCGATGGTGGAGCGCACCCGGCAACAGGCTTCGGAGAAGGTGCGGTTCGCGTACGAAGAGACGTTCATGTTCTACCTGCCGCGCATCTGCGAGCACTGTCTGAACCCGTCGTGCGTGGCGTCGTGTCCGTCCGGGGCGATGTACAAGCGCTCGGAGGACGGCATCGTCCTGGTCGACCAGGACCGCTGCCGGGGCTGGCGGATGTGCGTGACCGGCTGCCCGTACAAGAAGGTGTACTTCAACCACCGCACCGGCAAGGCGGAGAAGTGCACCTTCTGCTACCCGCGCATCGAGGTCGGCCAGCCCACGGTCTGCTCGGAGACCTGCGTGGGACGGCTCAGGTACCTGGGCGTGGTCCTGTACGACGCCGACAAGGTGACCGAGGCCGCCGAGACGCCGAACGAACGCGACCTGTACGAGGCACAGTTGGGTGTCTTCCTCGATCCGGAGGACCCCGGGGTGCGGCGGGCCGCCGAGGAGGCGGGGATCCCGTTCGACTGGATCGAGGCGGCCCGCCGCTCCCCCGTGCACGCGCTGGTCAGCAAGTACAAGGTGGCGCTGCCGCTGCATCCGGAGTACCGCACGATGCCGATGGTCTGGTACATCCCGCCGCTGTCGCCGGTCGTGGACGCGCTGACGGAGACCGGGCACGACGGCGAGGACGCGGACAACCTGTTCGGCGCCATCGACACGCTGCGCATCCCGCTGGAGTACCTGGCGGAGCTGTTCACCGCCGGAGACACCGGCCCGGTGCGGGCGTCGCTGGAGAAGCTCGCCGCGATGCGGGCCCACATGCGGTCGGTCAACCTCGGCGAGGACCCCGACCCGGCCGTCTGCGCGGGCGTCGGCATGCGCCCCGAGGAGGTCGAGGAGATGTACCGGCTGCTGGCGATCGCCAAGTACGAGGAGCGGTACGTGATCCCGACGGCGGCCGTCGGGGACGCGCACCGGCTGGAGGCGTCCGCGCTGCCGGACACGTGCAGCCTGGACACCGACGGCGGCCCCGGCATGGGCGGCGACGGGCCGTTCGGCCAGGACTCGGGACGCAAACGGCTGCCGCTGGTGCCGGTGGAGAACTTCCACATCCTGCGCAGGCGGCAGACCGCGGACGACGAGAGGGAGGTCTGAACCGATGCCCGGCTTCGAGGTGCTCTACCAGGCGGCGGCGCTCTGTCTGACGTATCCCGACGACGACTTCCGCGCCCGGCTGCCGCTGCTGCGCGAGGCGGCGCCGCAACTGCGCGGCTTCACCGACCACGCGGCGGCGACCGGGCAGAGTGAACTCCAGGCGCACTACGTCGAGGTCTTCGACTTCAGGAACCGGCACAGCCTGTACCTGAGCTGGTGGACCGACGGCGACACCCGCAACCGCGGGATGTCCCTGGTCCGCTTCAAGGAGCTGTACCGCGCCCACGGCCTGGAGTTCACCGGCGAGGAGCTGCCGGACTTCCTGCCCGCGGTCCTGGAGTTCGTCTCCCGCACCGGGGACATGGGGATGCTCACCGAGCACCGCGACGCCCTGGACCAGCTGCGCGCCCGGCTCACCGCCTTCGGCACGCCCTACGCGTGCGTCCTGGACGCCGTGTGCGCCACCCTGCCGCCCGCACCCACCGGAGTCCGCCGATGAACGTCTTCCTGTGGGGCGTGCTGCCCTACGCCGCCTTCGCGCTGCTGATCGCGGGGCTGGTCTGGCGGCACCGCTACGACCGCTTCGGCTGGACGACCCGCTCCTCGCAGGTCTACGAGTCCAAGCTGCTGAACATCGCCTCGCCGGTCTTCCACTACGGCATCCTGTTCGTGCTGGCCGGCCATCTGATCGGCCTGTTCATTCCGGCGTCCTGGACCCAGGCCATCGGCATCAACGAGCATGCGTACCACCTGTTCTCGCTCTACGGCGGCACGGTCTCCGGGGTCCTCGCGGTCGCCGGGATCGGCATCCTGATCTACCGGCGCCGCACCAACGCGCCCGTGTTCCGTGCCACCACGGCCAACGACAAGCTCATGTACGTCTTCCTGCTCGGCGCCCTGCTCCTGGGCATGATCGCCAAGCTCTCCGACACCTCCGGCAACGGCTACGACTACCGCAGCACCATCGCCCCCTGGTCGCGCAGTCTGTTCACGCTGAATCCGAAGACGGAGCTGATGGAGGGCGTCCCGGTGCTTTACCACGTGCACGCGGTGGTCGGCATGGTGCTGATCGCCCTGGTGCCCTACACCCGCCTGGTGCACATGTTCAGCGCGCCCTTGCAGTACCTGACCCGCCCGTACGTGGTCTACCGGTCGCGCGACCCCAGGCAGCTGGGGCCGCGCCCGGACCGGCGGGGCTGGGAGCGCGCGGGCTCCTAGCCGAGGTCAGGCCAGCTTGGCCGACAGGGTGATGGTCGTGCCGGTCAGGGCCTGGCTGACCGGGCAGTTCTTCTTGGCGTCCTCGGCGGCGGCGACGAACGCGTCGTTGTCCAGGCCGGGGACGGTGCCCTCCACGGTGAGGTGGATGCCCTTGATGCCCTCGCCGGGCTGGAAGGTGACGTCGGCGGAGGTGGTGAGCTTGGTGGGCGGGGTGCCGGCGCCGGCCAGGCCGTGCGACAGCGCCATGGAGAAGCAGCTGGAGTGGGCGGCGGCGATCAGCTCTTCGGGGCTGGTCTTGCCGTTCGCCTGCTCGGCGCGCGACGGCCACGACACCGGCTGCTCGCCGATGCCGGACGAGTCGAAGGTGACGACACCGTTACCCTCGAGCAGGTTGCCTTCCCAGACGGTGTGTGCGGAGCGCGTGGTTGCCACGGCGGTTCCTCTCGAATTCTCTTGCTGTACCTGGGTGGTGGGAGACCGGCGGCCGGGCTCCCACCCCCCATCCGATCACACTCCGGCTCAGCTCACCCGGAAGACCGGCCCTCGGGCGGTGAACGGCAGCCGCGCGCCCTGCGGAATCAGGTAGGCGTGCTCGCGCCGCACCCGCAGGACGTCGCACCAGCCGTCGGTGACGACGAGGACCGGCGCGGTGGGCGGGAAGTCCTCGGCGCGCAGCAGCAGATCGATGCCGGGCTGAAGGACGGTGCCGCCCCGGCCGTGCACCCGCACCCTCCCGGCGATGTCCGTCACCGGGAGGTACCCGGCGTCGTGCGGCGCGGCGTCGCAGAACACGACCCGGGCGGCGGGCACGTCGCGGGCCTCGGCGTAGGAGGCGATCGCGCCGAGCGCCTTGCCGAGCAGGGTGCGGTCCATGGAGCCGGAGGTGTCCAGGACGACGCCGAAGGTGCAGCGGGCGATCTCCTCCGGGGGGAAGTACCGTCCGGCGCGCGGGATGCCGGGGGTGGCGGCCTGGCGCCGGGAGGGGCGGGCGTAGGTCCGTACGGGCTCGGGGCGGGGCACGAACTCGTCGAACCAGCGGGCGAGCCGCGCGTCCCAGGGCAGCGGCGGGTGGCTGAGGACGCGGATCTCCTGGACCAGGCCGGCGGGCAGGAAGCCGCGCTCCTGCTGCTGGTGCAGGTCGAATCCCTGGGTCAGGCCCCGGCGGTAGAAGCCGTCGAGGTCGACGTGGTCGCGGGGCGGGCCGAGCGGGCCGCCGAGGACGTCGCCGACGCCCTTGCCGCGCAGGGTGGACAGGCGGCGCATGCGGCGCAGGTCCGCGGCGATGCGGTCGTAGACCTCCTCGGCGGAGAGCCCGGCCAGCTCCGGGTCGTGCAGCAGTCCCTCGGGCATGGTGCCGACCTGCATCTCGACGAGCCAGCCGTTGATGACGTAGTCGCAGGCCACGTTGAACAGGTACGGGTCGCGGGTGCCGCAGCGGTCGCCGTGGCGTAGGGCGGCGTGCAGCATCTCGTGGGCGAGGATGAAGCGCCATTCCTCGTCGTCGTACCGGCGCAGCGGGTTGACGTAGATCTCCCCCGCCTCGGCGTTGACGGCGGCGACGGAGATGCCGTGGGCGCGGGCCAGTTCGGCGTCGGCGACGAGGGTGATGCCGGAGGCGATGCCGCCGAGCAGCGGATAGGAGGAGACGAACCAGCTCAGGGCCCGCTGCCAGGGCTGAAGCCGGGTGGGGCCGCCGAGCATGGCGTCGCGGCGGCCGCCCGCGAGGTCGAGGGCGGTGGACATGGTGCGGGTGAGGGCGTGGGCGAAGGCCAGTTGCCAGTCGGGGACCTGGAGGTTCCAGCCGTCCCAGGGGACGAGCAGCTGGTCGGGGTCGCCGCCCGCGGTGCCGCAGTGCTCGTAGGCGGCGGGGATGCCGCCCTCGCGGCGCCAGGCGGCGGCGATGCGCTCCTCGTCGCCGTCGGGGTACGTCGGCGGCAGGTGGTCCGGGGTGCGGCCGACCGGGAAGGTCAGCAGGAAGCGGTTGACCACGGTGCAGCGGGCGGCGAGGTCGTAGCGGTCGGGCTGGACGCGTTCGCCGCTTGCGGCGGGGACGTGACCGAAGCCGAGGTGGATCAGGGCGTGGGCGATGGCCCAGGCCCAGTCGGCGGGTTCGGCGTGGCGGGTGGGGTTCAGGTGGACCCGGCCGTTGGAGCTGACGCGGACGAGGCCCTGCCGGGGTGCGACCTCGCACTCCTCCTCCCGGCAGAGCTTGACCTCCATGGCCGCGAGCGCCGGGTTGGCCCACACCAGCTGCACGCCCTTGGCGCAGTCCTCGGCGGCCGGGTCCTTCTTCTTCTGCTGCTGCTTCTGCCTGCGGGTGCGGCTCATCGGCGGGCCTCAACCAGCCGGGGCATGTCGCGGGCGGCCTCGACGAGGAACCAGGCGGGCAGCAGCGGGTTGCCGTCGGCGTCGGAGGCGATGACGCTCTGGGCGACCTCGACGGAGATCTCGGCGAGCTGCACGAGCAGCGACTTGGCGCGGTAGGCGGTCTGGCGGCCGTTCGCCGACATGTGCTCCTTGCTCGCGGGCAGTTCCTTGACCAGGCGGCCGCGGAAGGACTCGGCGAGGTAGTAGAGCAGGTCGCGGTCCTGGAGGCGGCTGGGCCAGCGGGCCTCGCCCTTGAGGATCGCCTCGATGCCGAAGCGGCTGCGGACGATCTTGACGTAGCCGCAGAAGGCGGTCGCGTGGGCCGGGGTGAGGGTGCCGTGGGCGAGGACCTTCAGGGTCTCCTCGTCGAGGTCCTTCCCGAAGGAGTGCAGGGCGTCGGAGAGCATGTGCCAGGAGCGCGGGGTGGAGAACGGCTCCTCGGTCTTGGGTGGCTTGGACCACAGGTGGTCGGGGCGGTCGGTGAGGTGGTCGGTGATCCACGGGTGGATGCCGTTCTCTCCTGCCCACACCAGCCAGTCCTTGGCGGAGGCGTCCAGGTGGACGTGGGTGAGGCGGTTGACCAGCGCGGAGGCGATGGGGCGGGCCAGCGCGTTGTCGGTGGCGCGGTTTCCGGCGCCGATGACGATGGAGCCCTTGGGGAGTTCGTAGTTCCCGATGCGGCGGTCGAGGATCAGCGAGTAGAACGCCTTCTGCACGTCCGGGGTGGCCGCGTTCAGCTCGTCCAGGAAGAGGCAGTACGGCTCGTCGCGGGCGATGGACTCGGGCGGGCAGAACACCGACCGGCCGTCCCGGATCTGCGGAACGCCGATCAGGTCCTCGGGCGCGAGCTGGGTGCCGAGCAGGCTCACGCACTCCAGGCCCAGCGAGTCGGCGAAGTTCCTCACCAGGGAGGACTTGCCGATGCCGGGTGCGCCCCACAGGAAGACCGGCCGCACGGTGGCGAGGCCGAGCAGCAGTTCCGGGAGGCGGGCGGGAGTGACGGTGACGGCTGCCTGCACGCAGGGGCTCCTTGGCGGGAGAGGGGGGCGGGAGGTGACCGGCCCAGTGTGCGTGCCCGCCGGGGTGCCGCGCAGCCGAATTACGGGGCGCCGGACGTCTCCGCGCGCCGCCTGCGGGCCGCCATCACCGCGTACACGAGCACGCCCGCGAAGAGGAACAGCACGCCCTGGTAGACCGCCGCGTAGCCGGCGCCCGCGACCAGCCACAGGGAGAAGGCCGCCGCGACGGACGCGACGATGCCGTCCCGCACCAGTCGCGCCCGGTCGACCTTCTCGCCCTGTCCGGAGACCAGGTGGAAGAGCTGGGCTGCCGTGGCCAGCAGGTAGGGCACGGTGGCGGTGAAGGTGGTGACCAGGACCAGGACCTCGAAGACCTTCGCCGAACCGGACGTGTAGTTGTAGACGGTGAGGAGGGAGGCGAGGACCACGGTGACGCCGACGCCCACCGTGGGCACCCCGCGCCGCTTGCGCGCGAACGCGGCCGGGAAGAGGCCGTCCCTGGCCGCCGCGTACGGGGTCTGGGCGCTGAGCAGGGTCCAGCCGTTGAGGCACCCGGTCATCGAGACCAGCGCGGCCAACGCGACGGCCCAGCCGCCCCACGCGCCGCCGAACATGGCGTTCACGGCGTCCGAAAAGGGAGCGTCCGAGGTGACCAGGCGGTCGTGGGCGACGGTGCCGAAGACCGAGAGGGTGCCGAGCAGGTAGACGAGGGCGGCGCCCGCGGTGCCGATGACCGTGGCGCGGCCGACGGTGCGGCGGGGGTCCTTGACCTCCCCGGCGCTGACGGCGGCGGACTCCACGCCGAGGTAGGAGAAGAGCAGGATCGCGGCGGCGGCGGAGACCGCGCCGATACCGCTGGAGCCGCTCGCGTTGAACGGGCCGAGGTTGTCCGGGTCGAAGAAGAACAGTCCGCCGACCGCGACCAGCAGCAGCGGCGCGAACTTCAGCACGGTGGAGACCAGTTGCACGGCGCCCACCCAGCGGGTGCCGGCGAAGTTGGCGAGCGCGGGCAGCCACTGGATGACGAGGGCGGCCAGGCACGCGGTCCAGCGGTGGTCGTTCACCGGGATCAGGACGTCGAGGTAGCCGACGGCGGCGACGGCGAGGGCCGCGTTGGACACCCAGGTGGTGATCCAGTACGCCCAGGCGGCGAGGAACCCGGCGAAGTCGCCGAAGGCCTCACGGGCGTAGACGTAGGGGCCGCCGGTGCGCGGGTCGCGGGCGGCGAGGCGGCCGAAGACCAGCGCGAGGGCGATGGCGCCGACGGTGAGGACGCCGAAGGCGAGCAGGCTGATGGTGCCGAAGGGGGCGACGGAGGCCGGGAGCAGGAAGATGCCGCCGCCGATGATGTTGCCCATGACCAGGGCGGTGGCGACGGGCAGGCCGAAGCGGCGGGCGTGCCGGGTGCTGTCGGATACGGGGGCCGCGGGGGTCTCCTGCGGTTCCGGAGCCGGTGGGGGGACGGTCCCGGTGACGTGCATGGGGTGGTGCGCCTCTCATGGAACGGGGCCCGGGATCGCCGGACCCGCCCCATGGTCCGGTAACGCTGGACAATGTGCCAAATCAGGCGCTTTTGTCCTGCACGAACCCCTCCGCGACGGGAAAAGGTGCGCCGCCCACGACGTCGGACCGTGAATCCTCCACGGGCACCTGCGGGCCGTTCGACTCGCGCAGCCAGCGGCGCAGCACCCGGTGGACGTGTTCGGCGCCGACGATCTCCACGCCCTCGTCGACGGGCGCGGACAGCACGACCGGCGACAGCAGGAAGGCGCGCGACTGGGCGCCGCCGAGTCCGCCGTGCGAGCCGATCTGCTCCTCGAAGGCGAGGACCTCGCCGTCGGCCGGGTCGTGGAAGGAGTTGACCATGATGTCGGCGGTGTGCGGGAAGGAGTGCGTGCGGCGTACGGCGTCGGCGGCACCGGCGCCGAAGGGGGCGAGCGGCCCCGGGTCCTCGTCGAGCCGGTCCAGGGGCACCTCGGCGCCGCGCGCGCCGAGCACGACCCCGCCGTGCTCCTCGCTGCGCACCAGCAGGAAGCCGATCCCGGGGTGGTTGGCGAGGGTCGGCAGCAGGGCGGGGTGGCGGGCGTCGATCTCCTCGCGGGTCATCCGGTGCGGCACGTCCGGGAAGGAGACCAGGCCGAGGTTGCCCGAGGCCAGCACGATCGGCTCGGAGCGGCGCCCGGTGGGGGTGTCGGCGGGCCGCTGCTGCTCGGCGCCCTCCTCCACGGGGCGGTGCAGGGCGGCCCGTACGGTGTTGCGGGCCTCGGCGCCGCTGCGGGTGCGCCGGGCGCTGCGCGGCACGGGCAGCCCGCAGCCGGCCCGCACCAGGTCGGCGAGGGTCAGGCCGTAGCGGGCGCGGAAGGTCTCGCCGGGGCTCTGGCCGTGGTCGGACAGAAGCACGATCCGGTACGGGCGGGGAGCGTGCTCGGCGACCTTCTCGATCAGGGCGAGGGACCGGTCGAGCCGCTGGAGGACCTTGGCGGCGTCCCGGCCGCCCGGCCCGGAGTGGTGGGCGACCTCGTCGTAGGCCACCAGGTCGGCGTAGACGGCGGTGCGGCCGGCCAGCATGTCGCCCATGACCGCGGCGACGACGACGTCGCGTTCGACGACGGTCGCGAAGGCGCGCACGAAGGGGTAGAGGCCGCCGCGGGAGACGCGCGGGCGGACCTTGTGGACGCGGGCGCGGGTGGACTGGCCGATCTCCCGGCACACCTCGGCGACGAAGGACATCGCGGTGCGCACGGCGTTGGCCGGGTCGGAGAAGTAGGCGAAGTAGCCGGATCTGGAGCGGGTCTCGCGGCTGCGGCGGCGGGTGGCTATGGACAGCACGAGGGCCTGTTCGTCGGCGCCGCCGCCGAACAGGTTGCCGCGGCTGGCGCCGTCGAGGCTGAGCAGTCCGCCGTCGCCGGTGCGCCGCACGGCGCGGTACTGGAGTTCGGCGGCGCTGGTCGGGCGGTTGCAGACCACGACCTCGCCGCTGTCCTTCTCGTACCAGCGGAAGGCGGGGACGTCGTGGTTGCTGCCGTGCAGGATGCCGAGCTGGCTGGCGCCGGTCTGGCTGGACCAGTCGGTACGCCACTCGGCGAGCCGGTGGGTCGCCGAGGTGCCGTCGCGGCCGAGCCAGCGGGCGACGGTGGGCATGGCGCCGCGGTCGACGGCGTCCCGCAGGGCGTCGTGGCCGACGCCGTCCAGCTGCAGGAAAACGGTGCCGGGGCCGGCCGGGCAGGGCGGTCCTGATCTGCGGCGGCGGTCGGCGAGGCGGTAGAGGCGGCGGCGGTAGGCGTCGTCGTCGCGCACCGCCAGGGCACCGCCGGTGGCGGAGGCGACGGCGGACATGACGGCGGCCACCACGACCGCCGTCTCGGGTGCGACGCCGCCGCGCCCGGCCGGGTTCACGTCGATCGCGAGGAGCAGCAGTCCGCCGTTGAGGAAGAAGACCAGCAGGCCGAGGACGAGCGCCGGCACCAGGAGCAGCAGGCGGACCATGAGCGGCCAGACCAGGGCGGAGAGCAGGCCGAAGGCTCCGGCGCCGACCGCGGCGGTCATGGCGATGTCGGTGGCGCTGTCCCCGTCGGGCGACTGGAGCCGGAAGTCCGGCAGGATCCCGGCGAGCACGAGCATGGTGAGCGTGGACACGGCCCACACCGTGACACTCCGACCGACCTGACTGGCGACCCGGCGCCAACGCCCTCCACCCACGCTCCGCACACCTCACGTCCCGGGCCCGTCGTCCGTGCGGGCCTTCCCCACCCTGCCACAACGCTCCGGAGTGCCCGTTTGTCCCCCCGGGTCCGGTTCACACCCCGCGGCGGCGGTCAGCGGCCGTCGTACCCGGCCGTCGGCATCGACAGTCTGCGGTGCACGCACGCCTTCATCCGGGCGTCGTAGGACGGTTCGGCGCGGCCGACGGTCTCGACGCGGACGCCGCGCCGCGCGCACTCCGCGCTGAAGTCGTCGGCGGAGGCCAGCGCGCTCTCCAGCACCCGTCGGCTGGGCGCCACGAACAGGTCGCGCCCGGGGCGCACTCCGTCCCACAGGGCGTCGTGGTCGGGCCGCAGACCGCGCACCAGCAGCTGTCTGGCGACGACGTAGCCGTGCTCCGCGGCCCAGCGGGCGCACATGGCGTGCTGGCTGCGGGAGTCGACCAGGAAGGGGTCGTCGTCCAGCTGCTCCAGTGGCGTCAGGCTCGCGATCGCCGTCACCCGCACCGGCCCCATGGTGTCCCCCCTCACCTCCCGTCACCTCCCGTTTTCGCCGCCGACCCTACTCCTGGACGTAGGCTTCGGGGAGTCGCGCGAAGGAGGCAAAGGAGTGCCGGTGGAGCTCACGTGGTGGGGTCACGCCACCTGCACGGTCGAGGATTCGGGCGTTCGCGTGCTCACCGATCCTCTGTTCGTCCGCCGGCTGGCCCATCTGCGTCGCAGGCGGGGCGCGGTGCCGCCGCCCGAGGCGTGGCGCGCGGACGTGGCGCTGGTGTCCCATCTGCACGCCGACCACCTGCATGTGCCGTCGCTCGCGCGGCTCGCGCCGGGCACGCGCCTGCTTGTGCCCCGGGGCGCACGCCGGGCGGTGCCCGGGCTGCGCCGGCTCCGGCACCTGGAGCTGACCGAGGTGGCGCCGGGTGACGAGACGACCGTCGGTGACCTGCGCATACGGGCGGTCCCCGCGCGGCACGACGGGCGGCGGCTGCCGGTCGGACGGCACCGCGCCCCCGCGCTCGGGTATGTCGTCGAGGGCGAGGGGCGGACGTACTTCGCCGGGGACACCGGCCTGTTCGACGGCATGGAGCAGGAGGTGGGGCCGGTCGACGTGGCGCTGCTGCCGGTGGGCGGCTGGGGCCCCTACCTGGGTGCGGAGCACCTGGACGCGGGGCGGGCGGCCGAGGCGCTGGCCCGGCTGGCGCCGCGCACGGCGGTGCCGGTGCACTACGGCACGTACTGGCCGATCGGGATGGACGCCGTGCGCCCCCACGAGTTCCACACGCCGGGCGAGGAGTTCGTGCGCCTGTCGGCGCTGCGCGCGCCGGGCGTGGCGGTGCACCGGCTGGGGCACGGCGAGAGTGTGCGGGTGGAGGTCGCGCGGTGAGCTGGCTGGCGGCCGCGACCCTGGACATACCGACGGAGCCGACGCAGCAGGCGCTCGGCTACCCGTCGCTGTTCCTGCTGGTCCTGATCGGCGCGCTGGTGCCGGTGGTGCCGACGGGGGCGCTGGTGAGTTCGGCGGCGGTGGTGGCGATGCACCAGACGCTGCCGTTCGCCATGCTGATGGTGTTCGCGACGGCGTCGCTGGCCGCGTTCTGCGGGGACATGGCGCTGTACTGGCTGGGCCGGCGCGGGGTGGGCTCGAAGAACGGCTCGCGCTGGCTGGAGGCGATCCGGTCCCGGGCGCCCGAGGACCGGCTGGAGCAGGCGCAGGAGAAGCTCGCCGAGCACGACGTCGCGGTGCTGGTGCTCTCCCGGCTGGTGCCGGCGGGCCGGATACCGGTGATGCTGGCCTGTCTGCTGGCCGAGTGGCCGCTGCGCCGCTTCGCCCGGGGCAACCTGCCGGCCTGTCTGGCCTGGGCGGTGACGTACCAGCTGATCGGGATCCTCAGCGGCGCCCTGTTCAGCAAGCCGTGGGAGGGTGTGGCCGCGGCGATCGCACTGACCGTGCTGGTCAGCGTGGCGCCGGGGGTGTGGCGGCGGTTCCGGGGCCCGGCGAAGGCGTAGGCCTCCGGCGGTCAGCGGGGACGGGTACGGGGGTGTCACTCCAGTACGCGGGAGGCGCCGACCGGCAGGTCCCACAGGCGTTCGCGGAGCAGGCCCGCCTGCTGCCAGGCCGCGCGGACACGGGTGAGGGGTTCCAGTACCGGCTCCGCGGAGAGCACGAACGTGCCCCAGTGCATCGGCGCCATGTGGCGCGCACCGACGTCCTGGGCGGCCCGTACCGCCTCCTCCGGGTCGCAGTGCACGTCGCTGAGCCACCAGCGGGGGTCGTAGGCGCCGATGGGGAGCAGCGCGAGGTCGATGCCGGGGTAGCGGCGGCCGATGCGGCCGAACCAGTGGCCGTATCCCGTGTCGCCGGCGAAGTAGACGCGCCGGGCGTCGGGGTCGGTGAGCACCCAGCCGCCCCACAGGCTGCGGCAGGTGTCGGTCAGGGTGCGCTTGGACCAGTGGTGGGCCGGGACGAAGTCGAACCGGACCCCGTTCAGCTCGGTCGCCTCCCACCAGTCCAGCTCGGTGACCCGGGTGAAGCGGCGGCGGTGGAACCAGCGGCCGAGCCCGGCGGGCACCAGGACGGGTGTGTCGCGCGGGAGCCTGCGCAGGGTGGGGGCGTCCAGATGGTCGTAGTGGTTGTGGCTGATGACGACGGCGTCGACGCGGGGAAGGGCGCTCCAGGGGACGCCGACGGGCGTGATCCGGGCCGGGGTACCGAGGATCCGGCGGGACCAGACCGGGTCCGTGAGCACGGTGAGGCCGCCGATCCGCACCACCCAGCTGGCGTGTCCGGCCCAGGTGACGGCGACGGTGCGCGCGTCCACCCGGGGCAGCGGGCCGGGGGCGCAGGGCAGCCGGGGGACGTCGGCGAGTCCGGCCGGGCCGGGTCTGACCGCCCCCTCGCGGGCGAATCTGGCGAAGGCCTTCAGCCCGGGCAGCGGTGCGGTCAGCCGGTCGTGGAAGGTCCGCGGCCACACCCGGTGCTCGGCCGGCGGCCGGGGGGCGGCGAGCGGCGGGTGGGCGGCGGCCTCGGCGGAGGCGGGGGTGCTCGTGGTCGACCGGGGCTGCTGCGTCATCGAGGGGGCTCCCATCGCTGAGCGTCGCGGAGACCGTCGAAGACCGACTTCAGAGCGGTCAACGCGCGTTGCACGTGTGGCAGTTCCAACGGGTCCGGGGAACGGAGGCATTCCGCGCGCCGCTCGTCGGTGCCCGCGTCGAGCAGCGGGCCGGTGGCGAGCCGGACACGCAGGGCGGGCAGGTCGTCGCCGAAGCGGTGTCCGCCGGGGGCGGGCATGCCGAGCCGGGCGGTGAGGAAGTCCTCCAGTTCCTGCGCGTCGCCGACGCCCTCGGCGCCGAGCGCGTCGCGCAGCGGGCCGAGGTCGGCGTAGAGGTGGCGCCCTGCCTGCGGGGGGCGGGCGGTGGCGCCCGAGGCGACGACGGCCGCGTGCGCGGCGGCGGCCAGGCGCGCGTGCAGGCGTACGGCGGCCGCCCGCCGTACGGTGACCGGCTCGGGTTCGCCGAGCGCGTACCCGGCCGCGGCGGCGACGGGGGCGGCGACCCGGGCGCCCAGCGCGGTGAGTACATCCAGCACGCGCGCGTGCAGTCCGTTCCCGGCGGCGGAGGCGGGGAAGCGGGCCACGGCGGCCGGCCAGGCCGGCGGGAGCAGCGCACCGGCCAGGTCGGTGACGACGGTGACCCGCTCGGGCAGCATCTCGGCGGGGCTGAGGAGCACGGTGGCGTGCGGGTCGTGCAGGGTGTCGCGCCATGTCTCGTCGCTGACCAGGTGCAGGCCCTCGCCGGTGGCGGCCTCGACGGTCTCGTGCAGCAGCTCGGGCGGCGCGACGGTGCCGGTGGGGTCGTCGGCGACGGACAGCACCAGCAGCCGGGGGTCGCCGCCCTCCGCGCGGACCCGGCGGACGGTCTCCAGGAGGGCGTACGGGTCCGGTACGCCGCCGGACTCGGCGGGCGTCGGTACGTGGAAGACGGGACGGCCCAGCAGGCGGGCGTACGGTGCCCACCAGGCGGCGCAGGGGCGGGGCACCAGGACGTCGCCGCCCAGCGCGGCGGTCAGCGCGAGGAGCAGGGCGCCCGCGCCGGGAGCGGCGGCGAGGTGACCGGGGTCGGTGGTCAGGCCGCGCCGGTCCCAGTAGCCGCTCGCCGCCTCCAGGAGGGCGGGGGCGCCGCCCGCCGGTTCACCGCGTGCGCGGCCCGCGGCGGCGGCGAGCACGGCGGACAGTTCGGGCAGCACCGGCAGGCCGTCGTCGGGGAAGTGCGGGCCGTAACGCACCGGACCGTGTCCCACGGCACCGGGTCCCGCGCCGGGGCTGCCGGCGGGGTCGTGGCCTGCGGGGTCCGTGGCCGGGCTCTCGGGGTGCGTGCGCCGCATGCCGTACCTCCGCGCCGTCCGTGCCGCCTGTCCGTGCCGTGCCCTGGTCCCGTCGGTCCCGTTTCCCGTCGGTCCCGTTTCCGCTCCCGTAGGTCCCGTTCCCGTCGGTCCTGTGCTTCGCTCGCCGCTCGTTGATCCCAGTACCCACCGTGGCACCCCGCCAAGGCTCCGGCTCCGACTGCGCGGGTCACGGCCGGGCCGGCGCCCGCGCGGGGTCAGCGTTCCCCGTCCTCCCCGCGCAGGCGCAGCCGCAGCCGGTGTGCGGCCGCCCCGCAGGCGCCCGCGATCAGGACGCCGCCCGCGACCAGGGCGGGCACCGAGTCGCCGAAGCTCCCGCCGGCACCGGCCCGCACCCCGTGCTCCGCCGTCGCACCGGCGCAGGGCGTGCCGTGCGCGGAGGTCCCCGCGCGCGGGGCGGCGGACTCCCGGCACGCGGGCTCGGCGGCCCCCGCACCGGCACCGGCGCCGCTCTCCTCCGGCACGCTCATGGTCGCGCTCCAGGGGTCTCCGCCCTCGCCGCCCGAGGCGTCCGGGCAGGCACCGTCGACGGTCCAGTCGTCGGCGGCCTCAGCGGCGTCGCCGGTCTCGGCCCGGCCCTCGGTCGCCGCGAAGTCCTCGGCGGCGGCTATGCGCGCTGTGCCGCGGTAGGCCGGCCCGGACGCCGTCCCCGCGTCGTCCGCCACCTTGCGCAGTGCGACGGTGCCCTCCTCGAAGGCCGCCGAGGTGGCGTCGAGGCTCGCGGGCGCGGATCCGCCCGTCGGACCGCACGAGACCGAGACCGTGACGGTGTCTCCGGGGGCGGCGTCCGCCGGGCTGATCCGCGCGGCGGCTTGCCCGGCAGACGGTGGCACGGCCTCTTCGGCGGACGGCGGCACAGCCTCCTCGGCGGACGGCGGCGGCACGGCGGCCGAGTCGTCGGCGGGCGGAGGGACGACGGGTTCCCCCGCGCCGGACGGGGGCGGCGGGACACCCGGGTCGGCGACGCCGGCTCCCGCGGAGAGACCGAGGGCGGCACTGGCCAGCACGGCGACGGACAGGGCGCGGGCGGTGCGGCGCATGGGGCGGGCTCCTTCGAGCGACGGCTTGCGGGGCACTGCACTCGCGCCCCTCGGCCATCACAGCCCGCCCGGCACGGCCACGCCCGTCACCGTGCTCCGTTCGCGCGAACGGAGCGGCCGGGCGGGTGAGTCCCAGGTTTCACGCCTCCGGACCCGGATCCCGCAGGACCTGCTCCCGCACCCGGTCGCAGCAGCGGGTGATCAGGCGGGAGACGTGCATCTGGGAGATGCCGAGCTGTTCGGCGATACGGCTCTGGGTCATGTCGTCGAAGAAGCGCATGTACAGGATGGCGCGCTCGCGCGGGGGCAGGGCGGCCAGCCGGTCCTTGACCGCCTCGCGGTCGACGACCGTGTCGAGGGCCGGGTCGGGGGCGCCGAGCGCGTCGCCCAGCGAGTAGCCGTCCTCGCTGCCGGGGAGTTCGGCGTCCAGGGACAGGGCGGTGAAGCTCTCCAGCGCCTCGAGCCCGACCCGGACGTCCTCCTCGCACAGGTCGGCGCGCTCGGCGATCTCGGCGACGGTGGGCCTGCGGCCCGGGATGGTCTGGGACAGGTCCTGGCCGGCGAAGCGCACGCGGTTGCGCAGTTCCTGGACCCGGCGCGGCACGTGCAGGGTCCACATGTGGTCGCGGAAGTGGCGCTTGATCTCGCCGGTGACGGTCGGTACGGCGTAGCTCTCGAAGGCGTTGCCGCGCTCGGGGTCGTACCGGTCCACGGCCTTGACCAGGCCGAGGGCCGCGACCTGGCGCAGGTCCTCGTAGCTCTCGCCGCGGCTGCGGAATCGTCCCGCCAGCCGTTCGGCCATGGGCAGCCAGGCCTCGACGATCCGGTCGCGCAGCGCGTCGCGCTCGGGACCGTCGGGGAGGGTGGCGAGCCGACGGAAGGCGTCGGCGGTGTCGGGGGCGTCGTCGTGCGGGTGCTTCACACTGGCGTGGATCGGCATGGTGCGTCGCAACTCCCTCGGAGCGCGGGGTCCCGTCGTCGCACCGGGCGGCAGCCCGGTCGGTGCGGCCCCGCGGATCGCGGCCGGAGGTTTCGGCACCTGCGGCTCGCGGGGCGGCGGCACCGTGACGACGACGGGGCCCTTGGTCGGGCGGTCACCGTGGGAGGGCGTCCGGCCCCCGGACGGACGCATCCGTGGCGGCGTCACGCCGCTCCCACGGACGTGCCTCCTGTCCGAAGCACTGACCTTGCGCATGCCCCCTGTCCCCCGCGGCAAACCCCGGCTTCTCAGCCCTTGCGCGGACGGTGCAGGCGCACCATGTTCCCGGCCGGGTCGCGGAAGGCGCAGTCGCGGACGCCGTAGGGCTGGTCGACCGGTTCCTGGAGGACCTCGGCGCCCGCCGAGCGGACGTGTTCGAAGGCGGCGTCGACGTCGTCGGTGCTGAGGATGACGCCGCGCAGGTGGCCCTTGGCCAGCAGGTCGGCCATCGCCTGCCGGTCGGCGGCCGAGGCGTTGGGGTCCGCGAGCGGGGGTTCGAGAACGATGTCCACGTCGGGCTGCGCCGGGGAGCCGAGGGTCACCCAGCGCATTCCCTCGTACCCGACGTCGCCCCGGACCTCAAGACCGAGCACGTCCCGGTAGAAGGCGAGCGCCCGGTCGTGGTCGTCGACGGCTATGAAGCACTGCGAGAGGCTGATGTCCATGTGCGTCACGCTACGGGCGGCGGCGCGGGCGTCGCTTCTCCGTTCCTGACCGACTCGCTGCTCTTCCCGGCCGGCTCGCCGTGCCTGACCGGCCGGGTGTAGACCTTGGCGACGCAGGCCGGGAGGGCGGCCCCGTCGGCGTGGTCGCGGTCCCGGTAGGCGCTCGGGCTCTCGCCGACCAGTTCGGTGAACCGCGAGCTGAACGACCCCAGCGAGGTACAGCCGACCGCGAAGCAGACCTCGGTGACGCTCATGTCGCCGCGCCGCAGCAGCGCCATGGCGCGCTCGATGCGGCGCGTCATCAGGTAGCTGTACGGCGTCTCCCCGTAGGCCGCGCGGAAGCTGCGGGAGAAGTGGCCCGCCGACATGAGGGCGACGCGCGCCAGCGCCGGCACGTCGAGCGGCTCGGCGTACTCGCGGTCCATCAGGTCGCGGGCCCGGCGCAGCCGGGCCAGATCCTCCAGCGTCGTCACCCGACCACGATCCCACAGCGCCGGACACCCCCGGTAGCGGTTCCGGCGCCGTGGGCAAAGGACACGCTCAGGCGCCGACGTAGGCGGCGAGGTGCTCGCCGGTGAGGGTGGAGCGGTCGGCGACGAGGTCGGCGGGGGTGCCCTCGAAGACGATCCGCCCGCCGTCGTGACCGGCGCCGGGGCCGAGGTCGATGATCCAGTCGGCGTGCGCCATGACGGCCTGGTGGTGCTCGATGACGATGACCGACTTGCCGGCGTCGACGAGGCGGTCGAGCAGGCCGAGCAGTTGCTCGACGTCGGCGAGGTGCAGTCCCGTGGTGGGTTCGTCCAGAACGTACACGCCGCCCTTCTCGCCCATGTGGGTGGCCAGCTTCAGGCGCTGCCGTTCGCCGCCGGAGAGGGTGGTGAGCGGCTGGCCGAGGGTGAGGTAGCCGAGGCCGACGTCGGCGAGCCGCTCAAGGATCCTGTGCGCGGCCGGGGTGCGCGCCTCCCCGGCGCCGAAGAACTCCTCCGCCCGGTCCACCGACATCGCGAGCACCTCGCTGATGTCCCGGCCGCCGAAACGGTACTCCAGTACGGCGGGCTGGAACCGCTTGCCCTCGCAGTCCTCGCAGGGGGTGGCGACGCCGGCCATCATCGCCAGGTCGGTGTAGATGACCCCGGCGCCGTTGCAGGTGGGGCAGGCGCCCTCGGAGTTGGCGCTGAACAGGGCCGGCTTCACGCCGTTGGCCTTGGCGAAGGCCTTGCGGATCGGGTCGAGCAGTCCGGTGTACGTCGCGGGGTTGCTGCGCCGCGAGCCCTTGATGGGGCTCTGGTCGACCGACACGACGTCGGCGCCCGCGCCGGCCGGGACGGAGCCGTGGATCAGCGAGCTCTTGCCGGAGCCCGCCACGCCGGTGACCACGCAGAGCACACCGAGCGGGACGTCGACGTCGACGCCCTGGAGGTTGTGCGTCCGCGCGTCGCGGATCTCCAGGGCGCCGGTGGGCTTGCGGACCGACCCCTTGAGGACGGCCCGGTCGTCGAGGTGGCGGCCGGTGACGGTGTCGGCGGCCCGCAGCTCCTCGACGGTGCCCTCGAAGCAGACGGTGCCGCCCGCGGTGCCCGCACCGGGGCCGAGGTCGACCACGTGGTCGGCGATCGCGATCGCCTCCGGCTTGTGCTCGACGACGAGGACCGTGTTGCCCTTGTCCCGCAGGCGCAGCAGCAGGTCGTTCATCCGCTGGATGTCGTGCGGGTGCAGTCCGACGGTGGGCTCGTCGAAGACGTACGTGGTGTCGGTGAGCGAGGAGCCGAGGTGGCGGATCATCTTGACGCGCTGTGCCTCGCCGCCGGACAGGGTGCCCGCCGGCCGGTCCAGCGAGAGGTAGCCGAGGCCGATCTCCACGAAGGAGTCGAGGGTGTCGCGCAGCGCGGTGAGCAGCGGCGCCACCGAGGGCTCGGCCAGGTCCCGGACCCACTCGGCGAGGTCCCGGATCTCCATCGCGCAGGCGTCGGCGATGCTGATCTTCCTGATCTTCGACGAGCGGGCGCCCTCGCTCAGCCGGGTGCCCTCGCACTCGGGACAGGTGGTGAAGGTGACGGCCCGTTCCACGAAGGCCCTGATGTGCGGCTGCATGGCCTCCTTGTCCTTGGACAGGAAGGACTTCTGGATCTTGGGGATCAGGCCCTCGTAGGTGAGGTTGACGCCGTTGACCTTCACCTTGACCGGCTCGCCGTACAGGAAGTCCCGCAGTTCCTTGTCGGTGTACTCGCGGATCGGCTTGTCCGGGTCGACGAAGCCGGACTGGGCGTACACCTGCACGGTCCACTGGCTGTCCGACTTCCAGCCGGGGATGGTGAACGCGCCCTCGGCGAGCGACTTGGAGTCGTCGTAGAGCTGGGTGAGGTCGATGTCGGAGACGGTGCCGCGGCCCTCGCAGTGGGTGCACATGCCGCCGGTGCGCTCGAAGGTCGCCCTGACCGCCTTCTTGTTGCCGCGTTCGACGGTGATCGCGCCGCTGGCCCGGACCGAGGCGGTGTTGAAGGAGTACGCGCTGGGCGGGCCGATGTGCGGCTCGCCGAGGCGGCTGAAGAGGATGCGCAGCATGGCGTTGACGTCGGTGGCGGTGCCGACGGTGGAGCGGGGGTCGGCGCCCATCCGCTGCTGGTCCACGATGATGGCGGTGGTGAGGCCGTCCAGGACGTCCACCTCGGGGCGGGCGAGGGTGGGCATGAAGCCCTGGACGAACGCGCTGTACGTCTCGTTGATCAGCCGCTGGGACTCGGCGGCGATCGTGTTGAACACCAGTGAGCTCTTGCCCGAGCCGGAGACTCCGGTGAACACGGTCAGCCGGCGCTTGGGGATGTCGATGCTGACGTCCTTGAGGTTGTTCTCGCGGGCGCCGTGCACACGGATCAGGTCGTGGCTGTCGGCGACGTGCGACCCGGGTCCCTGCGTGCCCGGCCTCTTGGCGCTGCTCATCGTGTCTCCATCTGTCGGGGGCTCGGTGAAGGTGACGCCCTCAGTGCCTCGGTGGTCACACGCTAGAGGGCGCCGGGCGGCCCGCGCTTCTCGATTACTGATCCGCTCCGGGGCCACGGAAATCGGAGCGGACCCGTCCGGATGAATCCGTGTCGGTCCGCGGTGTCCGGGTACGCGGTCGGCACCCCCTGAGGATCTGGAGGGAGACATGCAGCGAGGCAGCGACCGGATGAGCGTCCACCGCGACGACGAGATGAAGCATGAACTGCAGGGTCTGCTCAGGTCCGGGCACCCCACCCGCAGCGAGGAGTGGAACGACCCGGAGCCGGCCGCCGAGGACGATCCGGACGTCATGTACGGACCGGTGACACCGGGCCGCGGACCGACGTACCTGGAGGCCCTGCGGCTCGAACTGGCCCGGAACCTGACCCGGGGCAGCTTCCCCGCGGGACCGCGGGAACTGACCCGCACACTGCGCCGCGGCAACGCGCCGGACGCCCTCGTCGAGGAGCTGGACCGACTGCCGCACAAGGCGCGCTACGACAACGTCCAGGAGCTGGCGGTGGCCCTCACCGAGAGCGGCCGGTCCGGTCCGCAGGGCGCGTAGGCGCCGGAAGGGAAACCGAAACTCCATGCGCATCGCATTTCTGACCGCGCCCGAGGGCGTGGAGCAGGTGGAACTGACCGAGCCGTGGCGGGCGGCGAAGGACGCCGGGCACGACCCGGTGCTCGTCTCCACGCGGTCCGGCGAGGTCCAGGGCTTCGACCACCTCGACAAGGCGGACACGTTCCCCGTCGACGAGGTGGTGGGCGAGACCTCCGCCGACGCGTTCGGCGGTCTCGTCCTGCCCGGCGGGGTGGCCAATCCGGACTTCCTGCGAACGGACGGGAAGGCCGTGGCGTTCGTCAAGGACTTCTTCACGCAGGGCCGGCCGGTGGCCGCCATCTGTCACGCGCCGTGGACGCTCGTGGAGGCGGACGTGGTGGGCGGCCGCACCATGACCTCGTGGCCCAGTCTGCGCACGGATCTGCGCAACGCGGGCGCCACCTGGGTCGACGAACGGGTCGTGGTCTGCGACGCGGGCGACAACGTCCTGATCACCAGCCGCAAGCCGGACGACCTCGGGGCGTTCTGCGAGACCTACCTCGCGCAGTTCGCCAAGGCGGCCGGCTGAGGCGGGCAGCCGGCCTGAGGCGGGCAGCCGGGCTGAGGCGGGCAGCCGAGCGACGGCGACGGGCGGGCGGGCCACCGGTGACTGGATCGCCGGTGGCCCGTCCGCCCGCCGTCGCGCTCAGCCACCGGGCGCGGCGGTCTGGCCGCAGCCGCGTTCCCGGGCGCCCTCGCGGGTACGGCCGGGGGCCACCGGGCGCCGGGGGTTGCGGCGCAGCCACTCGCCCTCCAGCCGGGCCATGCGGTCGTTGTGGGCCCGCAGCGCGTCGTTCGACCCGTACAGCAGGGTGTCGTGGCGCGTGCGGTGGATGGTCTCCAGCTCTTTCATCAGCTGCTGGTCGTCCAGGCGTCCCGGGTCCACTCCGGTCATGGTGTCGTCCCGCGTGTCGTGTTCGTTCATGCGTCCCGGGTACCCGCCCCGCAGCACTACCACCCCCGAGCGGCACCCGGGAGGGCAGCCACATGGATCTCGCGTTTCTGCACCCCCTCTACGAACACCAGGGGCCCTGGGCCTCCGTCTACGTCGACCTCTCCCGGCACACGGAGGACACCCCCCACGAGCGCGAGCTGACGGCCGCCGCGGTGGCCCGGGAGCTGGCGGAGCAGGGCGCGGACGACGCCACCTGCCGGGCGGTGCGCGAGGCGGTGGACGAGCTGCGGCACGCCACCGATCCGCACGGGCGGGCCCTGTTCGCCTGTGCGGGACAGGTGGTCCTCGATCCGCCGCTGGCCCGGCCCCCGTACGGCGGGACCACCGCCGACTGGGCCCCGCTGCCGCACGTCACACCGCTGCTCGACCTGGCGGGCGAGGACCCGGTGTGCGTGGTGGCGTACATCGACCGCAAGGGTGCCGACTTCGAGCTGCGCTCCGCGCTGGGCAGCTCCGACGCGGGCGGCGTGACCGGCAGGCAGTGGCCGGTGCACCGCACGAGCAGCGCGGACTGGTCGGAGCGCCACTTCCAGCTCCGGGTGGAGAACACCTGGGAGCACAACGCGGCGGAGATCGCGGACGCGCTCGCCGTGTGCCAGGAGGAGACCGGCGCCGACCTGCTGATCCTGGTGGGTGACGACCGGGAGCGGCGCTCGGTGCACGAGCGGCTGCCCTCGCGTCTCCAGGAGCGCGTCGCCGAGGCCTCCCGCGGCGCCGGCAGCAGGCTGCTGGACGACGAGGTGGAGGGGCTGCGCGACGACCATGTCAGGGCCCGTGCCCGGGAGGACCTGGACCGGTTCCTGGCCGCCCGGTCGCCGGACGACGAGGGCCGGGCCCGCGCGGCGGAGGGCGTGCCCGCGCTGGTCGAGGCCGCCCGGGAGCACCGCATCGACGAGTTGCTGGTCATCCCGGACGCCCCCGACACGCACCGCGAGGTGTGGATCGGCGAGGACGCCGACCAGGTGGCGGTGCGCCGTACGGAGCTGAAGACGCTCGGCGAGCAGAACTCCTGGTCGGCGCGGGCGGACGACGCCCTGCTGCGGTCGGCGGTGATGACCGGCGCACCCGCGATCTCGGTGACGCCGGTGCTGCCGCCGGAGACCTCCCAGAAGGCGCCGGTGGGCGGCCTGGGAGCGCTGCTGCGCTGGAAGTGATCTCCCCGGGGCCCCGGCCCCGGCCCCGGGTCACCGGCGGAGTGCGGACGTCAGCGGGCCCGCTCCACCCGCCGTTCGTCCCAGACCGGTTCCGTCGTCTCGCGCACCCGGCCGTCGCTGCCGAAGACCAGGTACCGGTCGAAGGAGCGCGCGAACCAGCGGTCGTGGGTGACCGAGAGGACCGTGCCCTCGAAGCCCTCCAGGCCCTCCTGGAGGGCTTCGGCCGATTCCAGGTCGAGGTTGTCGGTGGGCTCGTCGAGGAGCAGCGCGGTGACGCCCTGGAGTTCCAGCAGCAGGATCTGGAAGCGGGCCTGCTGGCCGCCGGAGAGCCGGTCGAAGGCCTGCTCGGCCTGCTGGGTCAGTTCGTAGCGGCGCAGCCGGGACATGGCGGCGCCCCGGTCCTGGGCGTGCTCGGTCCACAGGATGTCCAGGAGGGGGCGGCCCAGCAGCTCGGGGTGGGCGTGGGTCTGCGCGAAGTGGCCGGGCACCACGCGCGCTCCCAGCTTCCAGTTCCCGGTGTGCGCCACGTCGTCTCCGGCCAGCAGCCGCAGGAAGTGCGACTTGCCGGAGCCGTTGGAGCCGAGGACGGCGACCCGTTCGCCGTAGAAGACCTCCAGGTCGAAGGGTTTCATCAGGCCGGTGAGTTCCAGTTGCTCGCAGGTGACGGCGCGGACGCCGGTGCGGCCGCCCTTCAGGCGCATCCTGATGTCCTGCTCGCGCGGCGGCTCGGGCGGCGGCCCGGCCTCCTCGAACTTGCGCAGCCGGGTCTGGGCCGCGCGGTAGCGGGACGCCATGTCGTGGCTGTTCTCCGCGGCCTGGCGCAGCGTCAGTACCAGCTTCTTCAACTGGGCGTGCTTCTCGTCCCAGCGGCGGCGCAGTTCCTCGAAGCGGGCGAAGCGTTCGCGGCGGGCCTCGTGGAAGGTGGTGAAGCCACCGCCGTGCACCCAGGCGTCGGCGCCCGCGGGCCCGGGCTCGACCGAGACGATCTTCTCGGCGGCGCGCGCCAGCAGTTCCCGGTCGTGGGAGACGAACAGCACGGTCTTGCGGGTCTCGGCGAGCCGCTCCTCCAGCCAGCGCTTGCCGGGCACGTCGAGGTAGTTGTCCGGCTCGTCGAGCAGCAGCACCTCGTCGGTGCCGCGCAGCAGCGCCTCCAGGACGAGGCGCTTCTGTTCACCTCCGGACAGGGTGCGCACCTGCCGCCACTGCGCCTTGTCGTACGGCATCCCCAGCGCGGCCGTGGTGCACATGTCCCACAGGGTCTCCGCCTCGTACCCCCGCGCCTCGGCCCAGTCGGAGAGCGCCTGCGCGTAGGTGAGCTGGGCGGCCTCGTCGTCCACCGTCATGATCGCGTGCTCGGCGGCGTCGACGGCGCGCGCGGCCTCGCGGATCCGGGGCGGCGCGACGGACACCAGCAGGTCGCGCACGGTGGTCTCGTCGCGTACGGAGCCCACGAACTGGCGCATCACGCCGAGGCCGCCACCGACGGCCACGGTCCCGCCGTGCGGTTTCAGCTCACCGGCCAGCAGGCGCAGCAGGGTGGTCTTGCCCGCGCCGTTGGGTCCGACGAGGGCCACGACGGCCCCCTCCCCCACCCGGAAGGAGACGTCGCCGAGGAGCGCCCTCCCGTCGGGGAGGTAGTACTCCAGGTGCGCGGCTTCGAGGTGACCCATGGGACGCGATTCTGCGGCTCCGGCCGCCTGCCGGGCAAACCCATTTCCGCCGCGGCGCCCGAGCCCCGGGCATGTGGCGCGGACCACCGGCAGGAAACGCCGTCCGCAGGGTAGGCGGGATCCATGAGTCCCGACGTAGACCTCACCGCCGCCACGCCCGGCCCGCATCCCCTCCGCAACGGTTTCCTGCGGCTGGACCAGCGGGCGTTCGAGGCCGTCGCCTCCCGCACCTGGCCGGGCGCGGACCCGCTGCTGCCCCGGTTGAGCCGCAGCGCCAATCACGGAGTGCTGTGGTTCGCGGTGGGTGCCGCCCTGGCCGCGTCGCGCACCCCGAGGGCCCGGCGCGCGGCCGCCCGGGGACTCGCCTCGCTGGGCCTGGCCTCGCTGACGATCAACACGCTGGGCAAGCGCTCGGTGCGGCGCCCCCGTCCGGTGCTGGACACGGTGCCGCTGGTCCGGCAGCTGAAGCGGCAGCCGATCACGACGTCCTTCCCCTCGGGGCACGCCGCGTCGGCCACCGCGTTCGCGACCGGGGTCGCGCTGGAGTCCCCGGCGTGGGGTGCGGCGGTGGCCCCGGTGGCCGCCGCGGTGGCCCTGTCCCGGGTCTACACCGGCGTCCACTTCCCGAGCGACGTCCTGGTCGGTGCGGCCCTCGGCGCGGGGGCCGCGTTCGCCGTACGGGGCCTGGTGCCGACCCGGGCCCAGCACACCCCACCGGCCCGGCCGCGCGCCGAGGTGCCCGCGCTGCCGGGGGGCGAGGGGCTCGTCATGGTCGCCAACGTCGGCTCGGGCACCTCGGACCGGGTGCGGGCCCTGTGCGACGCGCTGCCCGACGCGGAGGTGGTGGAGTGCGAGCCCGGGGACGTCCGGGCCGAACTCGAGAAGGCGGCCGGTCACGCCCAGGCGCTCGGCGTGTGCGGCGGCGACGGCACCGTGAACGCCGCGGCCGAGATCGCGCTCCGCCACGGCCTGCCGCTCGCGGTGCTGCCCGGCGGCACGCTCAACCACTTCGCCTACGACCTGGGCGTGGAGGACGTACGGGATCTGTGCGGGGCGCTGGAGCGGGGCGAGGGGGTGCGGGTGGACGTGGGCCGGTTCGCCTCCGGCGGGCGGCGCGGCGTCTTCCTGAACACCTTCAGCCTCGGCGTGTACCCGGAGCTGGTCAACGAGCGGGAGCGCTGGTCGCCCCGGATCGGCGGCTGGCCGGCCGGGGTGCTCGCCGCCGTGCGGGTGCTGCGCGCCGACCGGCACCCGCTGGAGGCCGAGGTGCGGGGCCGCCGGCGCCCGCTGTGGATGCTGTTCGCGGGCAACGGCACCTACCACCGCCGCGGGCTCGCCTCGGGGCGCCGGCTCGATCTGGCCGACGGACAGCTGGACGTGCGGGTGGTGCACGGGGGCCGCCGGCCCGCCCTGCGGCTGCTGTCCGCGGCCTTCGCGGGTCCGCTCACCCGCTCCCCCGCGCACGCCGCGGTCCAGGTGCGCAGGCTGCGCCTGTCGGGGGTCGCGCCGGGCACGCTGATGGCGTACGACGGCGAGCTGACCGAGACCGAGGGCGACCTCACGCTGGAGAAGCTGCCCGAGGCGCTCACGGTGTACCGGCCGCTGCCGGGCGACGGCCTGTTCTCCTGACACCGACCCCCTTTCCCTGACACCCCATCAGCCCACATGGCAAAACGACTATCTCACCATGCGACTGGCGGGCGTACCGTGATCACACTGTCGGGAGAGGGGATCGACCATGCCGAAGCCGCATGAGACCGCCGTCTACACGCACGGGCACCATGAGTCCGTGCTGCGCTCGCACACCTGGCGCACCGCCGAGAACTCCGCCGCCTACCTGCTCGACTCCCTGCGGCCCCACATGCGGATCCTGGACATCGGCTGCGGGCCGGGCACCATCACCGCCGACCTGGCGGAACTGGTCCCGGACGGCCACGTCACCGGCGTGGACCGGTCGCCGGAGATCGTGGAGCGGGCCAGGGCCACGGCCGCCGCGCGGGGGCTGGAGAACACCGACTTCGCGGTCGCGGACGTGCACGCACTGGACTACCCGGACGACACCTTCTGCGTGGTCCACGCCCACCAGGTGCTCCAGCACGTGGGTGACCCGGTGCAGGCGCTGCGCGAGATGAAGCGGGTGGCGCGGCCGGGCGGGTTCGTCGCCGTCCGTGATTCCGACTACGGGGCCATGACCTGGTACCCCGCGTCCCCGGGCATGGACGACTGGCTGGACCTGTACCACCGGGTGGCCCGCGCCAACGGCGGCGAGCCGGACGCCGGACGCCGGCTGAAGGCCTGGGCGCTGGAGGCGGGCTTCACCGACATCACGGCGACCTCGGGCACCTGGACCTTCACCACGCCCGAGGAGCGGGAGTGGTGGAGCGGCCTGTGGGCGGACCGCACCCTGGCGTCGGCGTACGCGGAGCGCGCCACCGAGGGCGGCCATGCGACGCCGGAGCGACTGCGCGCCGTCTCGGCGGCCTGGCGGGACTGGGGAAGGCACCCGGAGAGCTGGTTCAGCGTTCTGCACGGAGAAGTTCTGTGCCGAAAGGAAGCCTGACCGGCGCACGACGGGTGCCGAACAACAGGTGACGAACACCGGGTGACGAACAACAGGTGGGGGCAGCAGGTGACGAGGTCGCTGTTCCGGGAGTGCTCACTCCCGGGGCAGCAGCGGTCCCAGCGGCCCGAGGTCCAGGTTCAGGTCCTCGGGCCGCAGTCCGTAGCGGTCGCGCAGTTCGGTCATGCGGTCGTCGAGGAGCATCAGGGTGAGCCCGATCCGCTCTTCCTGGTCCTCGCTCAGGTCGCCCTCGTCGACACGGCGCAGCGCCTGGCGTTCCATGAGCTGGCGCAGCAGTTCGACGACCGTCAGGACCAGCTTGATCAGGTCGCGCTCCACCGTGTCGGGCTCGAGGTCGAGGCGGCGCTTGCGGGGCTCGGCGGGTTCGGTCACGTCAGTCCCCGAACGGTGCGGGAACGTTGCGGTTGACCGAGCTGATCAGCGCGTTCAGGTCGATGCGGACCAGGTCGACGTCCGCGATGCGCAGCGTGACGTCACCGGTGATGACGACCCCGCCCGCCAGCAGCCGGTCGAGCAGGTCGACCAACGCGATCTCGCGGCGCTCCACGACGGTCATGCCCCCTCCTCCTCTGTCTCGCCGGCGAAGGAGTAGGCCGCCCACGGACCGGTGAGTTCCACGCGGATTCCGGGGGCGTCGTCCTTCGTACGGTCCACCGTTTCGACGAATTCCTCGGATGCGTCGCGGGCCACCAGATAGGCGGCGTTGAGAACGTTCCGGCCGGCGGCACCGGAAAGGCGGGGGTTCTGCGGCGCGTGCAGCCGGGCGCCGTCGGCGCGGTCGGACAGCGTCGCGTGCAGCCCGGTGGCGAACTCCTCGGCCCTGCTCCACAGGTCGTCGTTCGCCCGGGACTGCCGACGCCGCTGCCGAAGGTAGTCCCGACCCGAGGCGGGCTTCGGCTCGGGCTGTGCCGACGCGGCCGGCCGCGCGGACCGCGCCTGCTGCGCCGGATCCGCCTCGACGTACACCTTCACGCCCCACTCCACCCGGCCGTCCAGCCGGTCGAGCGTGCGCCGGAAGGCCGCCGCGCGCTCCTCCAGCATCACGCGTACGCCGCTGTCGTCCCTGAAGACGGTGGCCAGCCGGAGCGGCAGCGGGGTGGTGACGACGGTGAGCGCGTCGACCACCTGCTGGTGGGCACGGGCGGTGGCGGTCAGCCAGTCCAGGTCCTCCAGGTGGTCGCGCAGCGCCTCCTCGCCGAAGTCGGCCTCGGGCACATGGCTGACGACGGCGACCAGGTCTCCGTGCGGCAGCAGCCGGGGCGGGTCGTCCGCCACGCCCGTGAGCTGGGACTGAAGGGGCGCGCCGAAGGGGCGGCACACGGCGTAGACGTAGCGCAGTCCGGTCACGACGCCTCCTCCCTCGGCACCCGGCCCGGGTCAAGCTCACGCAGGCGTTCGCGGAGCGCCGCGTTCTCCCGGGTGAGTTCGTCGCGCCGGGCGCGCGAGGACAGTGCGGGGTCGCTCTCCCACCAGTCGATGCCCATCTCCTTGGCCTTGTCGACGGAGGCGACCACCAGCCGCAGCTTGATGGTGAGCAACTCGATGTCGAGCAGGTTGATCCGGATGTCGCCCGCGATGACGACACCCTTGTCGAGCACCCGCTCCAGGATGTCGGCGAGGTTGGCGCTCTGTCCCTGGCCGTAGGGATCGGGCAGCCGGCTGGGGGTCGTCATCGACGGCTCCCGCCCTCGGCGTCCTCGTACTCGTACTCCTCTGCGGGCTCGTACTCGTCCTCGTACTCGTCTTCGTACTCCTCCGCGGGCTCGCCCTCCTCTTCCTCCTCGGCGATCGCGTCCTCGTGGCTGCGGACGACCTCGCCGTCGCGGATCTCGCCGCGCCAGCCGTCGTCGGCCTCGCCCTTGAAGGTGATGTGGCGGACGTAGTTCTTGAGGTCGAGCCGGGCCCGGCGGCCCTGGGCGCGCCAGATGTTGCCGGTCTTCTCGAACAGGCCCTTCGGGTAGTACTCGATGACCAGGACGACCCGGGTCAGATTGGCGGCGAGCTCGTGGAAGCTGACGACGCCCTTGGTGGAGCCCTTGGCGCCCTCCGACGTCCAGGAGATCCGGTCGTCGGGCACCTGCTCGGTGGTCGTCGCCTTCCAGCTGCGGTTGGACCACAAGACCTTCAGCTGCCAGTCGGAGGACGTGTCGTCGGCGCGGTTCGCGCTCTTGACGCCCTTCGCGAAGGTGCTGAAGTCCTGGTACTGGGTCCACTGGTCGTAGGCCGTGCGCAGCGGCACGCCCACGTCGACGTACTCGATGACGACGGTCGGCTTCTGACCCCCACCGCCCTTCTTGCGGCCCTTGCCGCCGGTGAGGTTCTTGACGGCGCCGAGCACGTTGTCCTTCACCTTGCCGGCGCCGACCTCGAAGGCGGCCCGCACCGGGCTCTTGCCCTCGGCGAGCTTGCGTCCGCCGTCGAGGGCGAGCTTGGCGAATCCGGGGCTGTTGCCCTCGGCGATGTCGTTGAGTTTGCCGGTGGTCTCGCCGAGCTTGGTGCCGACCCCGGTCAGCAGCCGGGTCGCCTGTGCGGCGAGGTAGTCCTGCACCTCGGCCTTGAGGCGGTCGGCCGCCTCGCTCTGCGCCACGTCGGCCAGTGGGTTCTTCTTCGCGGCCGTTCCCGCCGTGGAGGCCGCGGACCCGAGGGAGTCGCTCATCGCTCACCACCGTCCTTAGACTGCCGGGCACGGGCACCGCGGGCGGCACTCCCGGCCCCTGCCGTCTTCTTTCCGGCCGCCTTCTTGGCGGGCTGGGCGCGCTTGGCCGCCGTCTTCTTCTTCGCGGGGGCCTTGGCGGCGGCCTTCGTCGCGGGCCGCGCGCGCCGGGGCGCCCGCCGCTCCGAGGCCTCCGAGGCCTTCGAGGCCTTCGAGTCCTCGGAGTCATGGAGGTCGCGGGCGTCGTCGGATCCGGTGCCGGGCGCCCGGGACGCCACGCCGGAGAGCTGGTCGCGCATCTCGGCGGTGCGCCCGTGCAGCCGGTCGGCGAGCGCGTCCATCTGCCGCTCGACCATGGCGCCCGAGGCGGCCTTGCCCACGCCCCGCAGGTCCGTGCGCAACTGGTCCCCGATCTCCTTGAACTGCGGGTTGTCCTGCAGTTGGCCCGAGACCAGTTCGGCGACGCCCTTCGGGGTCAGATTCAGCTTCTTGCCGGCCACCATGGTGCCCACGGCGACCGCCATTTTCAGCTTCTTCGTGCGTCCCAGCAGGTATCCGGCCCCTATGGCGAGGCCCAGTCCCACTCGATTCATGGTGCCGTCCCGTTGCCCAATCCCGCGCTCGTGCGCGTAGCGATCTCCAGCCGGTCCAGAAGCTCGTCCTCCTGTCGGTCGAACTTTTCCTCCGTGATCTCACCGGCCTCCAACTTCTCTTCCAGGCGGGCGAGTTCGGCCCGAACAGTGGCAGGGTCGCAGTAGATCCGCTCGGCTTCCGCCAGCACCTGTCCGATGACCCAGCCGCTGCCGCGCACCGGTGCGAACGGCAGCAGCAGGACCTCCGAGATCAGTCCCATGTCGTCACCCCGCTCCGGCGTCCGCACCGCCGGCCGCCGTACCCGCGGGCTCGGCGGGGCCGGGCTCGACGAAGCTGTACGGCGGCAGCGGGCCGTTCACCCGGACCTCCAGGTGCGGCATCCGGCCGCGAGCCCGCTCGACGGCGGCCAGGAACTCGTCGGCCGCCTCCCGCTTCACCAGGAACGAGACGTTGGCCAGCCAGCCGGTGGACTCGGGGCCCACGCTCACGGCGTCGGCGACGGCCTCCAGGGCGCGCTCCAGCGCCGTGCCGTCCGCGACCTCCCTGTCCTTGACCGCGGCCGCGACCATCTCACCGAGCCGGATCTTCGTCTCGTAGGTCCCGCCGCCCGCCTGCCTGTTGGACTCGGCGAGGGCGCGGATCTCGGGGTTCTCGGCCATCACGTGATGCAGTACGGCCTCTTCGACGTGGTTGGCCTTGACGTTGTACTCGACACGGCCGCCCAGCGCCCCCAGGCGTTCCGCGTAGTGCTCGGCACGCTCGGCGAGGACTCCGGTGACCGCCTTGTCGTCGGGGGCGAGGCTGCCGAAGCGCATGGGCAGCACACAGCCGTCCGCGCCGATCTCGCTCAGCACGTTCTGGTGGGCGAGCAGTTCCCTGCGCTTGGGGCGCAGTCCCTCGGGGGCGTCGCTGACGACGGCCGCCAGTTCGCCCTCCACGAGGATCCGCACCTTGCGCGGCGGGTCCCCGACCCCGCCCGTGTCCTCGGGAAGCGAGGGATGCGTGGCGGCGGTGATGCCGTAGACGTACGTACTCACTCCTGCTCCTCCTTCCGGCGCGAGGGCGCGGCCTTGCGGGCCGGCGGCCGCGAGGACGTCTCACGCTCGGCGCCGCCGTCGTCACGGGCCTGCTTGAACGCGTCGGAGATCGTCTCGGCGGCGCCGGACAGCGCCCCCTTGGACTTGCCCCGGGCGCCGGACTCGGTCATCTCGCCGACCAGGTCGGGCAGTCCCGGGTCCTTGCGCGGCCCGGCCTCCAGGTCCAGCCTGTTGCATGCCTCGGCGAAGCGCAGATAGGTGTCCACGCTGGCGACGACGACACGGACGTCGATCTTCAGGATCTCGATGCCGACCAGGGAGACGCGCACGAATGCGTCGATGACGAGCCCCCTGTCCAGAACAAGCTCAAGCACGTCGTATAGGCCGCTGCTGCCGCCTCCACCGCCGGTCTGTTGTGCCGGTACGACAGTCATCCCAGCTGTTCCTCCGTATTCTCGGTCGCGTCCACGGTTTCTCTGTCTCGTCCTCGGCCTCGGCCTCGGCCTAGCGGCCGCCGCGGGAGTCGGCCCGTCCGCGCTCGTAGCGCCGGGCGCGCCGGTAGCCCGTGAGCTGCCCGTCGGCGTCCAGTTCCACCTGGTAGCTCGCCATCAGGCTCATGGTGTCGGGCACCCGCTCCAGTTCCAGGACCTCGACCTCAAGGGCCCAGCCCTCCTCCGTCTGCTCGAAGGACGACACGGACTCGGCGGTCATGCCGGTGAGCTCCGCGAGCTGGGCTCGCGCCTCGCGCAGAACCTCCATGGGCTTGGGGCGCTGCGACCTCTGTGGTGTCTGTGAGTCCTGCGAGTCCTGTGACTCGTGTGAACCTCGTTGCGAATCGTGGGATTCGGGCGTCTTCTTGGTGTTGGTCATGGCCACCTCGTCCACTCGGGTGGCCGTATGTGTGTTCGCCAAACCTCGCCGAGTTGCGCGAGCCGCTCAGCCGTGCCCAGCGTTCAGCCGTGCAGGGCGTTCAGGCGCCGCCGGGCGGGGCCCAGGGCACGGGGACGGTTCATGACCCCGGCCCAGGGCCGGGTGCGGGCCTGCTCCACGGCGTCGGCGACTGTCCAGCGGCGGGCGTGCAGGGCCGGGTCGTCCAGCTGGTCCCAGGAGATGGGCGTGGCCACGGGGGCGCCGGGGCGGGCCCGGACGGTGAGGGGGGCGACGGCGGTCTGCGCGTAGGCGTTGCGCTGGATGTCGAGGTAGAGCCGGTCCCCGCGGTCCTTCTTGCGGGCGGCGGTGGTGAGCCGGCCGGGGTGGGCGGCGGCCAGGACGTCGGCGACGGCCCGCGCGAACTCCCGTACGTCGTCGAAGTGTTGGCGGCCGTCCAGCGGCACGACGACGTGCAGACCCCGGGACCCGGTGGTCATCGGCGCGGAGGGCAGCTTCAGCTCGTCGAGCAGTTCGCCCAGCAGCCGGGCCGCCCCGCGCACCGCCTCGAAGTCGTCCTGGGCCGGGTCGAGGTCGAAGACCATGCGGTCGGGCCGGTCGAGCCGCCCGGTCCGGGACAGCCAGCGGTGCAGGGTGAGCGCGGCCTGGTCGGCGAGGTACACGAGGGTGGCGGAGTCGTCGCACACGGTGTGGCAGACGGTGCCGCCCTCCTTGCCGACCTCGACGCGGTCGATCCACTCCGGGTAGTGCTCCGGGGTGTTCTTCTGCATGAACCGCGGTCCGCCGACGCCGTCCGGATGCCGTTCCAGCATCAGCGGGCGGCCCCGCAGCTGCGGCAGCATGAACGGGGCGACGGCACGGTGGTAGTCGACGAGATCGGCCTTGGTGTACTCCTGCGCACCGCCCTCACCGGCCGGGAACAGCACCTTGTCCGGCCGGTGGACCTCCACCGTGTGCCGTCCGGCCCGCACGGTCCGGGCGCCGCCGCCCCCGCCATCCCTGCCGCCGCCACTCCTGCTCACGGAACGATCGCCTGCTCCACGAGCATCCGTGCGGCCGCCTCGATGGACTCGGCGTCGATCCCCGCGGCGTGGAGTTCCTCCGCCGGGGTCGCGGAGCCCGGCATCGTCGTGACCGCGAGCCGCACCAGCCGGGGCACGGGCCGCCCGTCCGTGAAGGCGTCCAGGACGGCGTCGCCGATGCCGCCCTCCCGCCGGTGGTCCTCCACGGTCACCAGGCAGCCGGTCTCCTCGGCGGCCGCGCGCAGGGTGGCCCGGTCGACGGGCTTGACCGAGTACAGGTCGATCACCCGGACCGGGATGCCGTCCGCTCCGAGTGCGTCGGCCGCGGCGAGCGCCTCGTGCAGGGTGACCCCGGCCGCGACGACGGTGAGCCGGTCGGCGTCGGAGGAGCGCAGCACCTTGCTGCCGCCGACGGGGAACTCCTCGTCGGGGCCGTAGATCACCGTGCTCTCGCCCCGCGAGGTGCGCAGATAGCGGATGCCCTCCAGGCCGGCCATCTCGGCGACGAGGCGCGCGGCCTGGTTGGCGTCGCACGGGTACAGCACAGTCGAGCCGTGGATGGCCCGCATCATGGCGAGGTCCTCCAGCCCCATCTGGCTGGGCCCGTCCTGGCCGATGGCGACCCCCGCGTGGGAGCCGACGAGGTTGATGCCGGCGCCGCTGATCGAGGCCATGCGCACGAAATCGTGGGCGCGGGTCAGGAAGGCGGCGAAGGTGGTGGCGAACGGCACCCAGCCGCGGGCCGCCATCCCCACCGCGGCGGCGACCATCTGCTGCTCGGCGATGTAGCACTCGAAGTAGCGCTCGGGGTGTTCCTTGGCGAAGAACTCGGCCCGGGTAGAGTCGCCGACCTCGCCGTCGAGGGCGACGACGTCGCCGCGCGCGGTGCCGACCGCGGCGAGCGCCTCGCCGAAGGCGTTGCGGGTGGCGACCTCGTCGCCCCGGTCGTAGCGGGGCAGCTCGGTCTGCCCGGTGCCCGTCGAACGCAGCGACCGGGCGTCCTCGGGCGCGTGCACCCGCACTGTGATGTCACGGGGGCCGCCGAGTTCGGCGACGGCCTCCTCGGCGTCGGGCACCGGCTTGCCGTGCTGGCCCTCGCGGTCCTCCACGGCCTGCACGCCCTTGCCCTTGAGGGTGCGGGCGATGATCGCGGTGGGCTGGCCCCTGGTGGACAAGGCCTCGCCGTAGGCGCGGTCGACGGCGTCGACGTCATGGCCGTCGACCTCGATCGTGTGCCACTCGAAGGCCCGGAACCGGCGCGCGTACGCGTCGAGGTCGTGGCCGTGCCGGGTGGGGCCGCGCTGGCCGAGCCGGTTGACGTCGACGATCACGGTGAGGTTGTCGAGGTGCTCGTACCCGGCGTGCTCGGCGGCCTCCCACACCGATCCCTCGGCCATCTCGCTGTCCCCGCACAGCACCCACACGCGGTAGTCGGTGTGGTCGAGCCGCTTGCCGGACAGCGCGATGCCGACGCCCACGGGCAGTCCCTGCCCGAGCGAACCGGTGGCCGTCTCGACCCACGGCAGCCGCTGCGGCGTGGGGTGCCCCTCCAGACGGCTGCCCCGCTTGCGGAAGGTGAGCAGTTCCTCGTCGTCGACGGCGCCCGCCGCCTTGAAGGCGGAGTACAGCAGGGGCGAGGCGTGTCCCTTGGAGAGTACGAAGCGGTCGTTGCCGGGGTGGGCGGGGCGCTCGAAGTCGTAGCGGAGGTGGTTGGCCAGCAGTACGGCCATCAGGTCCGCGGCGGACATCGACGACGTCGGGTGCCCGGAGCCCGCGGCGGCGGCCGCCCGTACGCTGTCGACGCGCAACTGCTGTCCGAGGTCGACGAGTTCACCGGTGTTCATGAGTCTCCTTCCGCGGCACGTCCGTCGGTTCGCTTGACGGGGCCGGGGGCGATGTCGGGTCCGGGGGGCGGCTGGTGCGCCGGCGGCTCGGGACCTGGGTCGGCCGGCGGGCCCGCGGACCGGCTCGGTCCGGACGGGGCGGTGGGCCGTTTCCCGGCGGAGCCCGCTCCGGAGGCGCGGGAGGACTGGCCCGGCTTGCCCGCCTTGCCTGCCTTGCCGGAGCCTTCTCGGGCGGGGCGCGGTCCGGCGGCCTCGACGGCGCGGCGCGGCTTGCCGGACGCGCGGGGCGAGCCGGACTGGCTCCGCTTCGCCCGCTCACCGTGCGACCGGCTCCCGGCGGACCCGGCGTCGGTCCCCGTCTGGGCCGGCTCCCCGCCCGGCTGGTTCTTCGCGGGCTCACCGCCCGGCTGGTTCTTTCCGGGCTCACCACCCGGCTGCCCCTTCGCGGGCTCGTCGCCGTCGGCATGCTTCCCGGCGGCCCCGGCGGCCCCGGCGGCCTTCCCGGTCCGCTCAGGACGTCCCGGCACCCGTGCGACCTCCGGCGACGACGATTCCAGCGGCACCGACCAGGACCGTACGAGGCCCAGCTGTACGGCCTGGCGGGGCAGCACCGCGTCGAGCAGCCAGTCGGCGGCGACCCGCACGCGGTTGGCCGGCATCGCCGCGAGGTGGTAGCCCCGGGTGACCGCACCCGCCGCCGGGCCGGACATCGGCAGGCCGAGCGGGTTGGCCGCGGCCTTGGCGCCGCCGAGGTCCACGACGAACCCCAGGTCACGGTGGCGGTAGGCCCGCCGCTCCCCGCGGCCGAGCGAGGCGACGACGTTGTGGGCGCAGACCTTGCCGTGCCGCCAGGCGTGCTGTGCGGTCATCGGCGTGTACTGGCCCGGGTGGTTCAGGTCGGGCACCGCCGCCACGTCACCGCAGGCGAACAGCTCGGGCCGGCCCGGCACCTGGAGGTGGGAGTCGACGAGCAGCCGACCGCGTTCCATGGGCAGCCCCAGGGACTCCACCAGCGGGTCGGGCCGCACGCCCACGCACCACACGAGTGTGCGGGTGTCGACGGTGGACCCGTCGGTCAGTACGACCCCGTCGCGGGTGGCCTCCTTCACGGAGGTCCCCATCCGCACCTCGACGCCCCGCTGCCGCAGGACCCGCTCGGCGGTGCGGGAGAGCCGTTCGTCCATCTCGGGCATGACCCGAGGCGCCACGTCGAGCAGCATCCAGCGCGGCCGCATGCCGGTCCGCATCGGGTGCTTGCGGACCTGCGCGTCGGTGTACATCGCGCCGTGCGCGGCGACCTCGGTGCCGGTGTACCCCGCACCGACCACGACGAACGTGCACCGCGCGGCGCACTCCGCCCGGTCGTCGGCCGCGGCGGCCAGTTCCACCTGCCGGGTCACGTGGTCGCGCAGGTAGAGCGCCTCCGGCAGCCCGCGGAAGCCGTGGGCGTGCTCGGCGACGCCGGGGACGGGCAGCAGTTTGTTGACGCTGCCCGCGGCGAGCACCAGCCGGTCGTAGGCCAGGGTGCCCTCCTCGCCCTCCGGGCCGGTGTAGCGCACGGTGCGCCCGTCGAGGTCGATCCCCTCGGCCTCGCCCAGCACCAGCCGGACGTGCGGCAGCGTGCCCGACAGGGACACGCTGACCCGGCGCGGTTCCAGGATTCCGGCGGCGACCTGGGGCAGCAGGGGCAGGTAGAGGAAGTAGTCGGTCGGGTTGAGCAGGGTGATGTCGGCCTGGTGCCGGGTGAGCCGGGACAGGGTGCGGGCCGTCCGGTACCCGGCGAAACCGGCACCGACGATCACGATGCGGGGTCGGCTCACGGTTCGCCTCCGGGCTGTCGCGTACCTCATGAGCCTTCCGCGTCCCCTGGGCCGGGGCGCCCAAACGTCCGCGGGGAGGTCGCGGCACCTCCGGGGAGGTCGACGCGGTGATGACCGGCGGCCGGTTCCGGCTGGGCGTCGGTCCGCGACAGCCGGGGGTGCGGCGACGACGTGGACGAGCACGTGGCGGGGCTGAAGCAGTTCGCCGACGCCGGTTTCGACCGGGTCTGCATGGGTTGCGGGTACCCGCCGGTCCCGCCGGTCCCGCCGGTCCAACTAGGCTCGTCCGTATGGACATTCTGGGAGCCACACTGCGCATCTACGTCGACGACCTGGACAAGGCGATCCCCTTCTACGAGGGTCTGGCGGGCGGCGAGGCCCTCCGCTTCGAACGCGGCGGCGTCCAGGTCGCCGCCATCGGCTGCTTCCTGCTGATGAGCGGGCCGGAGTCGCAACTCGAGGTGCTGCGCAAGGTGGCCGCGACGATCGCCGTGTCGGACGTCGAGGAGACCCGTCGCGTACTGGGCTCACTGGGCGCCGACATCATCGCCGGGCCGGTCGCCACTCCCGTCGGCCGCAACCTGATCGCCCGGCACCCGGACGGGGCGATCTACGAGTACGTGGACCGGCAGCAGTAGGGCCCCGGCACGTCACCCGAGGGGCCGGGCGGGGCTCACTCCCCGTCCGGCCACATCCGGAAGTCGTAGCGGGCCGGGAGCGGTGCGTCGTCCAGCCGTGCCCACAGCAGGCCGATGCCGTCGGCGCCCTCCCTGAGGTCGGCGACCTCGAAGCCCTCGTCGAACACGGCACGGGCGTCCTCGCGCCGGCCCTCCGCGGCCAGCAGTCCGGCCTCGATCAGCCGGTACCGGCCGCGGGCCGCCGTCTCCGGATCCAGCCGTTCCCACACGGCCCGGGCGTCCGCGGTGCGCCCGGCCGCGAGCAGCGCCCCGATCGCCTCCCGGCCCAGCGACGCGGTGACGGCCGCCCATCCGTCGTCCCCCTTCGCCGCGTCGCTCCGGCGTGCGCACAGGTCGTCGAAGGCCTCCGCGTACCGGTCGGCGGCCCGCTCGCCGTGGCCGTCCTCCTGGTCGGCGACGGCGAGGCAGCGCAGCAACGGCCAGCGGTCCGTGGCGGACTTGAGGCCGCGCTCCCAACTGCGCACCGCCTGCGCCCGGTCGTCGCCGTGCCACTGGGCGACACCGAGGTGGTACTCGGCCGACGGCGTGGCGGCCGTGGTCTCCAGCATGTCCCGCCAGGGCCGGGCGACCAGCGTCCCGCCGGGCGGCTCGTCGTGCCGCGGCGCGGGCAGTGACCCGGTGCGCAACAGGTGCAGCCAGGGCCGCTGTTCCGCGCCGAGGGTGTCCTCCGCGAAGGGCGTGCCGGGCAGCTTCCAGCCGGCCCGCAGCACCTCCAGCGCGCCCCATCCCGACCCGGTGGCCAGGCGCTCGCCCGGCTCGGTGTCGGCACACGGCCGCCAGGCGTCGTACGCGGCGTCGACGTCGGCCCGCGGCAGGGCGGCCTCCAGTCGGTCCTCGGCCCGGCGCAGCACGGTGTGCCAGTCGCCGTCGGGCCGGGCGTCGAGCGGTCCGTACGCCTCCAGCCAGGACACCTCGCTCTCCGCCTCCAGCTTGACGTGTTCGAGCTGGGTGCGGACGAGCCCCGCCTGGATCTCGCAGTAGCCGCCGGTGCCCGGTTCGGTGAGCCACTCCTGCCAGCGGCGTCCGCCGGGTCCGGTGCCCCACACGAACAGCTTGCGGCCGCGCAGCAGGTCGGTCGAGGTCTGCACCAGCCCGTGGCCGTCGTCGTCGAGCGCGGCGATCCAGCGGCGCCGGTCGTCCGGCACCTCGTAGAAGTAGTCGGCGGCGTAGGTGCTGTTCAGTGGGTACGTGCGGTCGACGCCGTCGTACTCCGGCACCGGGACCCGGCGCAGCCTGCGCTCGTAACCGAAGTGCCAGGCCTCGTCGGCCGGGGCCAGGACGCGGCGGTCCTCGGGGACGGCGATGTTGGACCACCAGTAGGTGGGCGCCGGGCGTTCGTGCGGGTTGCGGATGCGGGCGCCGACGTAGAGGAAGTCCGAGCCCTCCGGCAGCCACAGGTCGACCTGGAAGGGCAGGTCGCGCAGCCGTTCCCACTCCCACAGGCGCAGCATCCGGCCGCCGTCGGGGGCGGGGACGCGGGCGGCGTGCACGGGCGAGCAGGACAGGGTGGTGTGGCCGGTGGCGCCGATGTTCCATTCGATGCCGCCGGAGAACCAGGCGCCGTTGAGGGCGAAGTTGGCGGGCTGGAGGACCGGGTTGGCGTAGAGCAGTTCGCGGTCGGTCGGCTTGTGGTGGAGCGAGGCGATGCGGCCGCCGAGGGCAGGCAGGACGGTGACCCGCAGCCGGTCGTTCTCGATGACGAGGGCGTCCAGCCCACGCGGTTCGCGCCCGCGGCCGTAGCCGTCCCGGACCTGGGCGGGCAGCAGGCTGCGCAGGGGCTCGTAGTCGATCTGGCGGGCCATGTCGCGCGGCAGGCCCGCCCGGTCCCGGTCGTCGATGCGGTGGGCCTCGTCCAGGGGGCGCAGCGGCGGCAGGGGGTTGTCCGGCCCCGGCGGCGCGGCGGGCAGGGTCAGTACCTCGCGTCGGATCGTCGTCACGCTTCCCCATGGAAGCCGCTCCCCGGCGCGGTGAACAGGGTCTCCGTGGACCGGGCCGGGGCGACGTGCCTCACGTTTAATCCGCTGGGACCCGTAAGTGCGCGGGCGTAGGGTCAGGCGGTCGACGCGCGTACCAGGACGAAGAAGACTAAGGAGAGCGGCCGTGAGTGAGCAGCACACCTACCGGGTGATCGTCCGGGGCACCTGGGAGGGGCTGACCGAGGAGGCGCGGGACCGGCTGCTCGCCGAGGCGGGCGAGCACGGGATGGCGAGCATGCGGTTCACCGAGGAGGGCTCGCTGTCGTACGAACCCGCACCGCTGAAGCATTTTTCGATGCGCTACGTGGTGGTGTCGGACGCGGCGGACGGCGAGGAGATGGCGGGAGCGATCGCCGAGGACCGGGCGGAGGGCACGCTGCGCGGGCTCGGCTACGGGTTCGGCGACCTCAAGTCCACGGTGACGGACCTGGACACGATGAAGATCAACCGGAAGTCACGGTCTCGGCGGTGATCGCCCAGCGCTGGTGGTCGCGCCAGGCGCCGTCGATGTAGAGCATCTTCGGCGAGAAGCCCTCCAGGTGGAAGCCGCAGGCGCGGGCCAGTGCGATCGAGGCGGCGTTGCCCGGCTGGACGTTGATCTCCAGCCGGTGCAGCCGCATCGGCCCGAACGCGTACCGCACCACGAGGTCCAGCCCCTCGCGCATCAGCCCCCGGCCGGCCGCGTGCGCGAAGGCGCCGTAGCCGAGCGCGCCGCTGAGGAAGCCGCCCTCGACGATGTTGTTGATGTTGACGAACCCGGCGATGGAGCCGCCGTCCGGCCCTGGGCCCGTCGGCCCGTCCACCCCGTCCGCCGCCGCCGTGCCCTTCTCGCACACCAGGAACCCGGCCTTGGTGCGGTCCTCGATGAGCCGGCCCGCGTAGGCCTCGTACGCCTGGACGCTCTCCGGCGGGAAGAGCCAGGGGTGGTGCAGGTCCTTGCTCTGCCGTGCCCGGGCGGTGAACTCGGCGGCGTCCGCGTGGCTGAAGTGCCGGATGCCGACGCGCGGGCCCTCGGCGAGGTGGCGGGGCGGGGTGTGCGGCATGGGGTCAGCCTACGCCGGGCGGCACAGCGCCGGCCGGTCCAGCGTCAAGGTGCCCGCGTCCGCGTCGAGTTCCGCCGGTACGCCGAACGGGACGGTCAGCGCACCCTCGCAGTGCCCGAACCCGAAGTCCTCGACGACCGGCACGCCGAGGCCGCCGAGCCGGTCGGCCAGCAGGGGCCGCAGCCGTTCGTAGGGCCCGCACTCGGCCCACGAGCCGAGCAGCACGCCGCCGACCCCGTCGAGCCAGCCGGAGCGCAGCAACTGCGTGAGGTAGCGGTCGATGCGGTACGTCTCCTCCCCCACGTCCTCCAGGCACAGCAGGCCGCCGCGCGCGGAGGGCCGGGCGTGCGGGGTGCCCAGGTCGGCGGCGAGCAGGGCGAGGCAGCCGCCCAGGGTGACGCCCCGGGCCCGGCCGGGCACCAGCGGGGTGCCGCCGGAGGTGATCACACGGACCGTCTCCGGGTCGAACAGGGTGGCCCGCAGGTGCTCCTGCGCCCGGGCGTTCTTGATGAAGTCGATCCCAGCCGCCATCGGCCCGTGCAGCGTGACCAGGCCGAGGCGGGTGGCGAACGCCTCGTGCAGCGCGGTGATGTCGCTGAAGCCGACGAACACCTTGGGACCGGCCGCGCGCATCGCCTCCCAGTCGAGCAGGTCGGCCATGCGCTGGACGCCGTATCCGCCGCGGGCGCACAGCACGGCGTCCACGGCGGGGTCGCACCAGGCGGCCTGGAGGTCGGCGGCCCGGTCGGTGTCGGTGCCCGCGAGGTAGTCGAAGCTGCCGTGCCGGTCCAGGACGTGCGGCGCCACGACCGGGTCGAGGTCCCAGCCGCGCAGCACGTCCAGGCCCGCCTGGAGCCGCTCCTCGGGCACGGGGCCGCTGGGCGCGACGACGGCCACCCGGGCGCCGGGGGCGAGCCGGGCCGGCCGGACCAGCTCCCGCACCCGGCTCATCGGGTCAGCTCCAGGGCCGGGACGCCGGGCGGGGTCAGCCCGAAGACCTGTGCGTAGAGGGACAGCTCCGCCTCCAGGGCGCGCACCATGGTCTCCGCACGGCGGAAGCCGTGCCCCTCGCCCTCGAAGGCGAGGTAGGCGTGGGGTACGCCGCGGCCCGCCATCCGGTCGAGGAACCGCTCGCACTGCACGGGCGGGCAGATCACGTCGTCCAGTCCCTGGAGCAGCAGGAACGGGGCGGTGACGCGCTCGGCGTGCTCGGCGGGCGACCGGTCGGTGTAGCGGCCCGGGACCTCGGCGTACGGGCCGATCAGGCTCTCCAGGTACTGCGACTCGAAGTCGTGGGTCTCACCGGTCCCCCAGCCGGTCAGGTCGAGGATCGGGTAGCTGATCGTGCCGCAGGCGTAGACGTCGGTGGTGGCCAGGGAGGCGGCGGACGTCCAGCCGCCGGCGCTGCCGCCGCGCACGGCGAGCCGGTCCCGGTCGGCGGTGCCCTCGTCGGCGAGGGCGAGGGCGACGGCCGCGCAGTCCTCGACGTCGACGACGCCCCACTGCTCGCGCAGCCGGTTGCGGTACTCCCTGCCGTGGCCGCTGGAACCCCCGTAGTTGACCTCGGCGACGCCGATGCCGCGGGAGGTGAAGTAGGCGATCTCCAGGTCGAGGACGAGCGGGGAACGGCTGGTGGGGCCGCCGTGCGCCCAGATGACGTACGGCGGCAGTTCGCCGTCCGGGGCCCGGCAGCCGGGGTGGTGCGGCGGGTAGAGGTGGGCGTGGATCTCCCGTCCGCCCGGTCCCGTGAAGGTCCGGATCCGCGGCCGCGGGTAGAACTCCGGGTCCGTGGCGTCCTCGTGCGGGGCGCCGATCACCCGGGCGCGGCCGGTGCGGGCGTCCAGCTCGACGACCTCGTAGCCGCTGCGGGGGCTCGCGCCGACGGCGACGACCCGCTCCCCGTGCGTGGCGAGGGCGGGCGCGAACTCCGTCCAGGGACCCGCCGCGTCTACGACCTCGCCGGTCTCGGGGTCGAGTATGCCGAGGACGGCGGCGCCCCGGCCGTGCAGGACCGCGATCAGGCCGCTGTCCAGGGGTGCGAACCAGCGCTGCCCGAACTTCCACAGCGGCCCGCCGAACTCCTCCTCGCGGGGGCACAGCGGCCGCCCGTCGCGGTACAGGTTCCACCAGCCGGTGCGGTCGGAGGCGTACAGCAGGGTGCCGTCCGGGGCCCAGTCCGCCTGGGCGATCGACTCCTCGGGCCCGCCGGCGACGGTCCGGGCCTGCTGGAAGGTGCCCTCGGGACCGACCTCGGCGACGATCAGCTCGGTGCCGTCCCAGGGCATGCGGGGGTGGTCCCAGGCGAGCCAGGCGGCGCGGCGCCCGTCGGGCGAGAGGCGGGGTCCGGTGACGAAGCGGTGCCGCTCGGGGGCCAGTTCACGGACCGCGCCCCGGTCGTCGGCGGCGGAGCCGTCCAACGGCACCGCCACCGGCACGCGGCGCAGGTCGGTGGGCCCGTCGCCGGTGAACTCCTCCAGGACGCACCACACCTCGCCGCGCTCGGGACGCGGGTCCGGCTCGATCCAGCGCAGCCCGCCGCCCACCGCGGACAGCGGCGTCAGCGGACGCGGCTCGCCGCCGCCCGGGGTGAAGGCGTACAGCCGCTGGTCGGCGAAGTTCACGAAGACCACCAGCGGACCGGAGCCGGTCGTGGCCGCGCCCCAGGGACGGCCGCCGTACTCGATGACGCGGCTGCGCACGTTCCACGGTGCGGGCAGCACCGGCTCCTCGGTGCCGTCGGCGTGCCGCCGCACCAGGGTGCGCCGTCCGCCCTCGGTGGGCCGGGGCGCGGTCCACCACACCTCGTCACCGACGAAGCCGACGTCGTCGGGCCGTCCGTCGTGCGCGGCGGCGAGGGCCGCGTCGACGGGCGAGGGCCACGATCCGTATGACAGAGTCCGCACTGACTCTCCCACTTCTCCTCCAGCTGCTTGCTCGTCCGGGCGGTGCCGGGGTCTTTACGCCGTGCGCAGGAAACGGTCGAGGACATGGACTCCGAAGTGCAGCGCCTCGACCGGGACCCGTTCGTCCACGCCGTGGAAGAGCGCCTGGTAGTCGAAGCCCTCGGGCAGCTTCAGCGGCGCGAACCCGTATCCGGTGATGCCGAGCCGGGAGAACTGCTTGGCGTCGGTGCCCCCGGACATGCAGTAGGGCACGACGTGCCCCTCGGGCGCGAACTCCTCCACGGCCGCACGCATCCGGGCGTACGTCGGCGAGTCCACCGGCGCCTGGAGGGCCACCTCGCGGTGGACGAACTCCCAGTCCACGTCCGGCCCGGTGAGCCGGTCGAGGGTGCTGCGGAACTCGTCCTCGGCGCCGTACAGGAACCGCCCGTCGACGTGGGCGACGGCCTCTCCCGGGATGACGTTGACCTTGTACCCGGCGTCCAGCATGGTCGGGTTGCTGCTGTTGCGGACGGTGGACTCGACCAGCTTCCCGGCCTCGCCGAGCTTGTCCAGCAGCGCGTCGACGTCGCTCAGGTCGGTCTCGATGCCGTAGACGGCGGCGATCTCGGTCAGGGCCGCGCGCACGGTCGGGGTCAGGCGCAGCGGCCACTCGTGGTCGCCGATGCGGGTGATCGCGGCGGCGAGCCGGGTGACCGCGTTCTGACGGTTCACCTTGGAGCCGTGCCCGGCCCGCCCGCGCGCGGTGAGCTTGAGCCAGCCCGTGCCGCGCTCACCGGCGGCGATCGGGTAGAACTGCCGCCCGGCCCCGTCGTGGAAGGTGAACGCCCCGGACTCGCTGACGCCCTCGGTGCACCCCTCGAAGAGCTCGGCGTGCCGGTCGGCGAGGAAGCCGGAGCCGTCCTCGGCGCTGGCTTCCTCGTCCGCGGTGAAGGCGATCACCACGTCGCGCCGGGGCCGCACGCCGCGCCGGGCCCAGTCGCGGACGACGGCGAGGATCATCGCGTCCATGTTCTTCATGTCGACCGCGCCGCGTCCCCAGACGACGCCGTCGCGGATCTCCCCGGAGAACGGGTGCACGCTCCAGTCGGCGGCCTCGGCGGGCACCACGTCCAGGTGACCGTGGACCAGCAGCGCGTCGGCCGACGGGTCGGTGCCCTCGATGCGGGCCACCACGTTGGTACGGCCCGCGGTGCGCTCCAGCAGCGTGGGCTCGATCCCGGCCTCGGCGAGCCGTGCGGCCGCGTACTCGGCGGCCGGCCGCTCCTGGCAGTCGCCGCCACCGCGGTTGGTGGTATCGATCCGGATCAGCTCGGAGGTGAACCGGACGACCTCGTCCAGCGCCTGTGCGCCCGTGCCGGTGCCGGTGCCGGTCTGCTCAGCCATACTGCTCCTCCACCGCGGCCGAGACGATCGTCGTGACCGCCTTGAACGTCCGGATCGCCTCGAACATCGTGTCGTGGGTGTACGCCACCTTCCGCTCCCCGACCTGCGCCACCCCGGGCACCACGGTCGCGGCCGCCGCCAGGTGCTCGGCGTCGAACTCCAGGGCGAGGGTGAACGGTCCGCCGCTCACCGGCTCGTGCCGCACGGCGAGCGCGGCGGCCTCCTTGGCCGCGGCCCGGATGTCGGCGGCGGTCCTGGCGGGCGTACGGCACACGGCCGCGTACCGCGACACATGGTCCTTGACCGCGACCTTGCGCGCCTCGGGCGCGTACCCGAGCGCGTCCTCGCAGGCCACGTCGTCGCCGGTGACCAGCACCACGGGCACTCCGTACTCGGCGACCACGTGGGCGTTGAGCAGGCCCTCACTGGCCCGTACGTCGTTCAGCCAGACGCCGGTGAGCTGGTTGGCGAGGTAGGTGTGGGCGAGGACGCCCTCCATGCCGGCGCCCGCGTGGTACCCGATGAACGCGATGCCGTCCACGTCTCCGTGCTGGACGCCCTCCACCATGGACAGCGCCTTGTGCCGCCCGGTGAGCATCTCCGTGCGCTCGTCGAGCCGCTCCAGGAGGAGGTTGCGCATGCTCCAGTGCGCCTCGTTGACCAGCACCTCGTCGGCGCCGCCGTCGTAGAAGCCCAGCACGGCCGCGTTCACGTCCGAGGTGAACATCGACCGGCAGCGCTCCCACTGCGGCGTCCCCGGCAGCACGTCGGCCGGCCAGGTGACGCCGGTGGCGCCCTCCATGTCGGCACTGATGAGGATCTTCATGGCTCGAACCGTACGCGCTGCCCCGCCACCTCTGCCAGGGCTGTGGATAACCATCGGTGGTCTAGACCACCAAAAGAGCCCCGTACGGCCTACGAGCAGCGCTTTCCCGGAAGTCCCCGGAGATGCCGCGTGCTACGCGGTGCCCGCCACCACCCACGTCGACGGCAGCTCGATGCGGGTGCCGTCCGTCGTGTACTCCGTGGTGACCAGCGGGAGTTCACCGCTCGCCAGGACGCTGAGGCCCGCCGCGCGAAGGTACTCGGGAACCGCCTCGTCGGGGACGGCGCCGGGCGTCAGACCGTGGCGCAGGACGGGGGCGAGTTTGGCCGGCGGCCCGGCGGGCCCCTGGGCCAGGCCCATCAGGACGGTCTTGGCCTCCTGGGAGGGCTCGACCAGGAAGGCGCGACCGCGTTCGCCGAGGAGCGCGGCGAGGGCGTCGGCCAGGGGCTGCCGGTCGTCGGGCTCGCACTGGTGCAGGACGCCCCGAACGTACACGTTGGCGTCGCCCAGCTCCGCGTGCAGCGCCTCCGCCTCGGCCTTGTCGGCGGCGTCCAGCTGCCGGTACGCGGCCAGTCCGGCCGGGTCGGCGTGGCGGGCGTGGGCGAGGGCGGCGGCGGCCAGGTCGGCGCCGACGACGTGCGGGAAGCGCTCGGCGAAGTAGCGGGTCTGGGTGCCGTTGCCGCAGCCCAGGTCGATCAGCGGCAGGGCTGGGTCGGTCAGGTGCGGCTCGAAGTGGGCCAGGTGGCGACCGGCGGTCAGCGTCGGCTCCGCGTCCCAGAACACCGCCCCCCGGTCCCCGGAGGCCTCGTTCCAGAAGCCCTCCCAGGCGTCCCGGTACCGACTCGTCACGCTCATGCCCGTCTCCCCAGGTGCGACGACGTACGACCCGTCGGCGACGGGTCCGTACGGTGTATCGCGCCCGGCGCACGGCCACAAGCGCCGGGCGCATTCCTTCACCGGTAGTTCGCGCCGGGCGGATCCGGGCCACGGGCGGGTCGGCTAGATTACGTCGGCCGGCCGGGAAAGATGGGGCGGTCGGCCGGGGAAGAGGCGACGAGAGCGGTCATGGGAACGGGGGAGCACGTGGGTGTCGGAAGATATCGGGACATCGAGGTCGCGGACATGCCACCGGTGCTCGCCGCCGTCCTCGGCGTGCTCCTCCTGGGCGTGTTCTGCGGCGTCATCTGGTACCTCACCAGGCTCGACCACACGAAACTCAGGGACCCACGGGCGCGTGCGCGGGCCGAGCGGCGCAAGAAGAGCCGCCGCAGGCAGCAGGAGCTGCGCGCCCGGCGGGAGTCCCTGCAACGCAGGGCGGAACGGCGCCGCGACGAGGCCTGACACCTCGGCACCCGGGCGGCGCCGCGCTAACGGTGCCGGGCGGGCAGGGTCAGCTCGAACCACACCGTCTTGCCCGCGCCGGTGCGGCTGGCGCCCCATTCGCGGGCGAGGGTGCTGACCACGCGCAGACCGCGCCCGGTCTCGTCGCCGGGGCCCGCGCTCCTGAGCGTGGGCAGTTCGTGGTCGTCGTCGTCCACCTCGCACAGCAGCGTGTCGGCGCGCACCAGGCGCAGTGCGACGGGGCGGGCGTGGGAGTGGCGTACGGCGTTGGTGACGAGTTCGCTGACCATCAGCTCGGCGTGGGCCACCAGCTTCGGCAGCCCCCAGTCGTGGAGTTGCTCGCGGACCGCCGCGCGGGCGCGGCCCACCTCCGCCGGGTCGCGGGCGAGGCGCCACTCGGCGACGGCGTCGGGCTCGATGCCGGTCAGCCGGGCCATCAGCAGGGCGACGTCGTCCTTGCGGCCGCCGCCGGTGCCCAGGGCCCGGATGATGGTGTCGCAGGCGTCGTCCATGGAGGCTGCCGGGTGGGCGGCGGACTCGCAGAGGGTGGCGAGGCCGACACCGATGTCCTCGCCGCGCACCTCCACCAGGCCGTCGGTGCACATCACCAGCCGGTCCCCGGGCGCCACGGGGACACGCACCGACTCGAAGGGCACCCCTCCGACGCCGATCGGTGCTCCCGTCGGCAGGTCGGTCAGCTCGCTGGCGCCGTCCTCGGCGCGCACCAGGACGGGCGGGATGTGGCCGGCGTTGGCGAGGTGCAGTTCCCCGGCGATGGGGTCGTAGACGGCGTACAGGCAGGTCGCCAGGTGGGTGTCGCCGAGCCGCTGGGCGAGGTCGTCGAGGTTGCGCAGGAGCTGGGCCGGGGGCAGGTCGAGGCCGGCCATGGTCTGGACGGCGGTGCGCAACTGGCCCATCATCGCGGCCGAGTTGAGACCGTGCCCCATGACGTCGCCGACGACGAGGGCGGTGCGGGCGCCGGGCAGCTTGACCGCGTCGAACCAGTCGCCGCCGACCCGGCCGAGCAGCGTGCCCGGCAGGTAGCGGGTGGCGATGTCGCAGCCGGCCAGGCGCGCCGGGATGTGCGGGAGCATGCTGTCCTGGAGCGTCTCGGCGACGTTCTCCTGGTGGGTGTACATGCGCGCGTTGTCCAGGACGAGGCCCGCGCGGGCGGCGAGTTCGGCGCCGGTGACGCGGTCCATGTCGTTGAAGACGGGCCGCTCCGGGTGCCGCAGCAGGATCATGAAGCCGAGGACGACGGTGCGTGCCTTCAGCGGCACCAGCAGCATCGAGCGGCCCGTGATGAGCGGCCGGATGTCCCGCTTCTCGAACTGGGAGGCGATGGCGTGGCCCATCTCCTCGGTGATGCGGGGCACCAGGACCGGCTCACCGGTGGTCATGCACTGGAAGAAGGGGGTGTGCGCCGGGAAGGGCATCGCCTCGCCGACCGGTACGACGTCGTCCCAGCGGCCGGGTTCGTCGGTGTGTTCCAGGGCGACCCGATGCCACATCGTCGTCGTGTCGGGCACGCCGTCGGGGAAGCCCTCTCCGGCGACGACCTGTTCCCGCAGATAGGTGCCGGCGACGTCGGTGAAGCGCGGGACGACCGCCCGGCTCACCTCGACGATGGTCCGGGAGAGGTCCAGCGAGGTGCCGATCGCGCCGCTGACCTCGTTGAGGAACTCCAGGCGTTCGCGGACCGCGGTGTACTCCAGGTCCTCGGCCTCGTCCCGCAGGTCGTCCGGGACCGGTTCACCGGCCGCCAGCGCCCGCGCGGCCCGTTCGCGGCGCGCCCGGCGCTCGGCCCGCCGGGGCACGCCCCAGTCGGGGGTGACGGGCACCCGGTCGTTCCGGCTGAACTCCAGGACGGGGTAGCCCAGTTCGAGCACCTGCGCGACGATGCGGGCGCTTTCGCCGACGCTCATGCTGGGCAGGATCTCGGGGAGTCGGCGGGCGAGTTCGTCGGCGCCGGGGAAGTCGGTGTGCAGGGCGAATCCGGGGGCCATCCGCTCGACGACGGCCGGCCCCGCGCCGTCGTCGGCCGCGTCGGCGCAGTCCCGCCGCAGCCCGTCCGCGTCGGCGGCCAGCACGAGCAGCCGCTCCGGACCGGGTCCCACCAGGGGGTAGGCCCACCAGAGCACGTCGACGCGGTCGTCGGCCCGCACGGTCAGCCGGGCCCGGCCCGCGGCGGGGTAGGACAGCCGCCCGTCGAGGGAGGACTCCAGGCCGGGCCCCAGGCCGTCGTGGGCGGTGTACGAGCGGTAGGAGTCGTCGTGCCCGGCGCCGTCCGGCTCCGTGTCCTCGGGGAGCACGCCCGAGACGGGCAGCAGATCGGGGGCGGGCCGTCCGATCGCCTCTTCCTTGGGCAGGGCGAACAGCCGCCGTGCACCACGGCTCCAGTGGGAGACCAGTCCGTCGCGGTCCACCACGACGACGGCCAGCGGGACGCGGCCGGTCACGGGGTCGGCCGGCACGGTGCCGGGTCCGGCACGGTGGCCGGGAGGTGCGTCCCGCTCGGTGCCATGGTCCATGGCGTCAGGCCCTCTCTGCCCACGGCTCCGCAAGATCTGTGTCGCCGTCACCACCGTACGGGGGTGGCCGGTGACCATGTGCGGCATCGGGGGAATTGGTGGCGCGCGAACACACCGGCGCGCGCCCGCACGCCGGTGTGCCGGTCTCAGTCTTCGTGGCCGAGCTGCAGGTCGCGCTCCGTCCGGCCGCCGCCGGCCACCTGGAGCACGGTCGCGACCGGCGGGTATCCGGCCGCGATGACGGTGTACTCGCCGGACGACAGGTCGATGAACCGGAACGTGCCGTCCGGGCCGGTGGTGAGGGTGTCCACCACGTTGCCCGCGGCGTCGAGGAGCGTCACGCGCGCGTCCTCCACGGCCCGCCCGCCGCCGGCCCGCACGGTGCCGCGCAGCACGGCGCCGCCGGCCAGCTCGACGTCCTGGCGGGTCTCCCGGGCGGCCTGGACGCTGACCGGCAGCGCGGCCGGGCGGAAGGCGGGGGCGCTGCCTGCGAGGGTGTACTCGCCGGCCACCAGCTCCGTGATGACGTAGCCGCCCTCGCGGCCGCTGCGGGTGGTGGCGACGACCTCGCCGTGGACGTTGGTGAGGGTGACGGTCGCGTCGCGTACGGGGCTGCCGTCGGCGGTCACGACGCTGCCCGCGAGGCGTCCGGCACCGCCGAGGACCACGTCGAGTTCCACCGGGCGTTCGCCGACCGTGACCGAGACCGCCTGCGGCTGGTGGCCGCCGGCCGCGGCGATCAGGACGTACGCCCCGGAGCCGGGCGTGGCCAGCGCGTACCGTCCGTCGTCGCCGCTGGCACCCCGGCCGATCTGCTGTCCGCCGACGTCGATGAGGGTGAGCGCCGCGCGGGGCACGACGGTGCCGTCGGGGTGCTGCACCGTGCCGCAGACGGGGATGCCGCCGGCGTAGGGCGACCGGGCCGGCGGAACCTGCGCGGCCGGCTGGGCGGCCTGCGTCGCGTGCTGTGCGTGCGCCGCGTGCCGTGCGGTCTCCGGGTCGGTGACGGGGGCGTTGTGGGACACCAGGGGTTTCTCCTTGAGGAAGAGGGCGATGACGAGCCCGAGGACGAGCACCGGCACCAGGTAGAGGAAGATCCGCGGCATGGCGTCGGCGTACGCCGCGATGTAGGCGTCGCGCAGCGCCGGGGGCAGGGAGTGCACGAGCTGGGGGGTGATGGCCTCGGCGTCGGGGAGGTCGACTCCCGCTTCGGCGGGGATCCGGTCGGCCAGGGCGTCCGTGAGCCGGCCCGCGAAGAGGGTGCCGAAGACGGCCGCGCCGACGCTGCCGCCGATCTGCCGGAAGTAGTTGTTGGCGCTGGTGGCGGTGCCCAGGTCGGTGGGGCGCACCGAGTTCTGGACGGCGAGGACGAGGACGGGCATCACCAGGCCGATACCGGCACCGAGGACGGCCATCCAGATGCTGTAGTGCAGCCGGGACGTGTCGGTGCCGAGGCGGGAGAGCAGCCACATGCCGACGACGGACAGCGCGCTGCCGAGGATCGGGTGGATCCGGTAGTGACCGGTACGGCTGATGAGCTGTCCGGAGATGATCGAGGCGCCGACGACTCCGCCCATCATCGGCAGCATCAGCAGGCCGGACTCGGTGGCGCTGGCACCGTCGACCATCTGGAGGAAGGTCGGCAGGTAGCTGGCGGCGCCGAACAGGGCGACGCCGACGACGAGGCCGACCAGGGCGGTGACGTTGAAGATGGAGTCCCGGAACAGGCGCAGCGGGATCAGGGGTTCGGGCGCGAAGTGCTCGGCGACCAGGAAGAGCAGGGTGGCCGCGACCGCTCCGGCGCCGAGGCCGAGGATGACCCGCGAGTCCCAGTCGTACTCGGTGCCGCCCCAACTGGTGAGCAGTACCAGGCAGGTGGAGGCGGCGGCGAGCAGCACGGCGCCGAGGATGTCGAGGCGCGGCTTGACGCGCGGCCTGGGCAGCTTGAGGACGACGGCGACGACGGCCATGGTGACCAGGCCGAAGGGCACGTTGATGTAGAAGCACCAGCGCCAGGAGAGGTGGTCGGTGAAGTAGCCGCCCAGGAGCGGCCCGGCGACCGAGGCGAGTCCGAAGGCGGCGCCGATCAGGCCCATGTACCGACCGCGTTCGCGGGGCGGCACGATGTCCGCGATGATCGCCTGGACGCCGATCATCAGGCCGCCCGCGCCGACGCCCTGCACCGCGCGGAAGGCGATCAGCTGGTCCATGGTCTGCGCGCGTCCGGCGAGCGCGGAGCCGACGACGAAGACCAGGATGGCGAACTGGAAGACGCCCTTGCGGCCGAAGAGGTCGCCGAGCTTGCCGTAGATGGGCAGTCCGACGGTCGAGGTGAGCAGGTACGCGGTGATCGCCCAGGACATCTTCTCCAGGCCGTGCAGCTCACCGACGATCTTCGGCAGCGCCGTGGCGACGATCATCTGCTCCAGCGCGGCGAGCAGCAGCGCCAGCATCAGCCCGACGAAGACCAGCCGCACCCGGCGCGGGCTCAGTCCCGCGTCCCGCTCCCCGTCCGGCCCGGGGACGGGAGGCCCAGGAGGTTCCTGGGCCGCGACGACCGCCGCGACGACCGGTTCGTCCTGTGCGGGATCCCTTACCGGGTCCTGCACCAGAGTGATCCCGCCCACGTACCGCTCCCCTCGTCACACCTGCTCACATTTGCCGCCTGAGGCGACAACTGCGAACAAGTGCGACGAGTTACGGACGTACGGCTGGTTCGCGCGGAGATCACTCGAACCGGTGAGGCGGCCAACGGCCGCCCCCTGTCTGCCCTTTGGCTACTTCTCGACCTCGGCGGCGAGCTTGGCGAGCAGGGCGTCGTAGATCCGGGCGAGGCCCTTGGGGGCGAAGGTCTTCTCGAAGAAGCCGCCGACGCCGCCCGCACCCTGCCAGGTGGTGACCACGACGACCCGGGACTTGCCCTCGCCCGCCGGGGTGACCCGCCAGGTGGTGACCATGGAGGAGTTGCGGTCCTTCTCGACCAGCTCGCCGTCGGTCGGCTCGGTGACCTCCAGCAGGCAATCACGGACGCGCTTGCTGGTGGCCTGGAGCTTCCAGTGCACGAGGGTGCCCTCGCCGTCGCCGCCCTCCCGGACCTCGTACTCGCTGAAGTGCTCGGGCAGCAGCTTCTCGCGGGTGCCGCTGTAGTCGGCGAGGGTGTCGAACACCGTCTCCGCGTCCGCTGCGACGATCCGCTCCGTCGTCGCCTCGACCTGCGCCATCGGGTTCCTCCAGGGCCTGGTTCTCGGGTTCGGGGCAAGCCAACCACCCCGCCGCCCGGCCACCAAATCGGGGGGCGCGAAGCGACCCCGCGCGACTCGCCCGCAGCCTCGTCCGCACGGCTCGTCCACAGCCTCGTCCGTAGCCTCGTCCGCACGATCAAGGGAACAAGTGTTCTATTGTGTCGGCAGTGCTACCGAGGAGGCCTCAATGCGCTGGGAGAACCTCACGGACTCCGACCACGCCCGGGCGGCGGACACCGCGCTGTTCGGCGCGGACGCCGTCGTCACCCGCACGTTCGACACGCCCGAGTTCAGAGGCATCACCTTCCACGAGGTGCGGGCCCGCTCGATCCTGAACCGGGTGCCGGGGGCCTCGCGCATGCCGTTCGAGTGGACGGTGAACCCCTACCGGGGCTGCACGCACGCGTGCGTGTACTGCTTCGCGCGCAAGACCCACAGCTACCTGGACCTCGACACGGGGCTCGGCTTCGACTCCCAGATCGTCGTCAAGGTGAACGCGCCCGAGGTGCTGCGCCGCCAGCTGGCCTCGCGCCGCTGGCAGGGCGAACACGTCGCGATGGGCACCAACGTCGACTGCTACCAGCGCGCGGAGGGCCGCTACCGGTTGATGCCGGGCATCATCGAGGCCCTCACCGAGCGGGCGAACCCCTTCTCGATCCTCACCAAGGGCACGCTGATCCTGCGCGACCTGGACCTGCTGACGCGGGCGGCGCGGGTGACGGACGTGGGCATCTCGGTCTCGGTCGGCTTCACCGACGCGGAGCTGTGGCGCACCGTGGAGCCGGGCACCCCGGCCCCGGAGCGCCGGCTCGAGGTCGTCCGGGCCCTCGGCGATCGCGGCATCGGCTGCGGGGTGCTGATGGCACCGGTCATCCCCTTCCTCGGCGACGAACCGGCCCAGCTCAGGGCCACGGTGCGGGCCATCGCAGCCGCCGGCGCCACCTCGGTCACACCCCTGGTGCTGCACCTGCGTCCGGGGGCCCGCGAGTGGTTCATGGCCTGGCTCGGCCGGCACCACCCGCACCTGGTCCGCCGCTACGAACGGCTGTACGCGGACGGCGCCTACGCCCCGAAGTGGTACCAGCGCCGGATCACGCGTCAGGTGCACGACCTGGCCCGCGAGTACGGCATCGGTCCCGCGCGCGCGGGGATGCCGCGGAGGATCGCGGAGCCGGAGCACGCGCACCCGGCCGATCCCGCGCCCCCGGAGCCGGAGCCGGTACAGCTTTCCCTCATCTGACAGCCTCCGGGTACGCACTCCGGTCGAAGAAGTCGGCCTGCCCAGAGTGAAAGGGATCCTCCATGACCTACGGCTGCATCAATTCGATGAAGACCCGGCCCGGCTTCCGCGAGGAGGTGGTCTCCCTTCTGCTGAGCGCCGCCGACGGCCTGCGGGACGCCGGATGCGAGCTGTATCTCGTGGGCCTGTCCGACGACGACGAGACGACGATCTGGGTGACCGAGGTGTGGCGCACCCGGGAACATCACGACGCTTCGCTGGAGCTGCCCGGGGCGAAGGACGCGATCGGCCGGGCCATGCCGATGCTGACCGGGGAGTTCACCAAGCGGGAGATGTCGGTCGCGGGCGGGCTCGGGCTCTGACGGCACCGTGAGGCCACCCGGAGCGGCCGAGTAAGAGCATTGGAGGGCATCTTCCGACCCAATCGGGTCAAGTATGGACAGGTCTCGTTCTTCCGAAGGCGCTCCCCGGGACGATCCCGCGAGGACCGCGACCCGCGCGGACCGCAGCCCCGCCGTCCTGGGAGTCCTGGGAGAACGCCATGAGACAACGCGCAGCCGTGCTGTGCGGCGCCGCCGTCATCGCCGCCGGGACCGTCACCGCCGTCCCCGCCGACGCGAGCGCACCGCGGCCCACGCACCCCGCGCCCGCGTCGCCCGCGTCGCCCGCGGCGGGCCTGCACTGGGAGAAGTGCGCCACGGAGGACTACCCGACGCTCCAGTGCGCGTCCCTGAAGGTGCCGCTCGACCACGCGCGTCCGCGCGGGAGGCAGATCACGCTGGCGCTGTCCCGCGTCCCGCACACCGCCAGGACGTACCAGGGCCCCTTGCTGGTGAACCCCGGCGGTCCCGGCGGCAGCGGGCTGACGCTCGCCGGGTTCGTGGCGTCGTCGCTGCCCGCGAAGGTGGCCGCCCAGTACGACGTCATCGGCTTCGACCCGCGCGGCGTGGGCAAGAGCACCCCCGCGCTGGACTGTCTGCCGGGCCACTTCGACCCGGTGCGCCCCGACTCGCTGCCGGACACGCCGGACGTCGAGCAGGCCAACCTCGCCCGCGCGAAGTCCTTCGCCGACGCCTGCGGCGAGAAGTACGCGGACGTGCTGCCGTACATCGACACGGTCGACGCGGCGCGGGACGTCGACGCGATCCGCGCGGCGCTCGGCTCCAAGAAGCTCAACTACTTCGGCTACTCGTACGGCACCTATCTGGGCGCCGTCTACGCCAAGCTCTATCCCGACCGGGTGCGACGGCTGGTCCTGGACTCCGTCGTCGGGCCGGACGACGTCTGGTACGACGCCAACCTCAACCAGGACCTCGCCTTCAACGACCGCCACCGGGCGTTCCTGGCCTGGATCGCCGAGCACGACGCGGCCTACGGTCTGGGCAGCGACCCGGAGCGGGTCGAGGCCGCCTGGTACGCCATGCGGACGGCGCTGGCCGAGCGGCCGGCCGGCGGGAAGGTCGGCGCCTCCGAACTGGAGGACACCTACATGCCCGGCGGGTACTACAACGGCTACTGGCCCTACCTGGCCAAGGCGTTCGCCGCGTACGTGAACGACGAGGACACCGGCCCGCTGGTCGAGGCGTACGAGAACTTCGGCGCCCTGGACGCCTCCGGGGACAACGGCTACAGCGTCTACACCGCGGTGCAGTGCCGTGACGCCGCCTGGCCCCGGGACTGGGACGAGTGGCGCGACGACAGCTGGGACCTGTACGAGAAGGCGCCTTTCCTGGTGTGGAACAACGCCTGGTACAACGCGCCGTGCGCGTTCTGGCCCACGGGGTCCGGGCAGCCGGTGGACGTCGCCGGCGGCGACCTGCCCCCGGTCCTGCTGTTCCAGGCGACCGGCGACGCGGCCACGCCGTACGAGGGCGGTGTCGCCGCGCACCGGCTGCTGCGCGACTCCGCCCTCGTCGTCGAGGAGGGCGGCGGGAACCACGGCATCACGCTGAGCGGCAACGACTGCCTGGACGAGCACCTGGCCGCCTACCTGACCGACGGAACGGTGCCGCGCGGCGACGGTGGCGAGGCGGACGCGGTGTGCCCGGCGCTGCCGGACCCGAAGCCGCTGGAGTCCAAGGCCGCGTCCACGTCCTCGCGCGGTTCGACCCTGCACGCGCTGCTCGGCTTCCGCGGCTAGCCGTCCCGCTCACCCCGCCCCCGTCGGCGCGTTGTCAGTGGCGTGGTCCACGATGGACACATGAGTGAGCTGACCAGGATCCCCGCCCCCGAGGGCGTCGCGCCCGCCGCGCAGTACACCCATGTCGTCCTCGGCACCGGGCGGTTCGTGGCCGTCTCCGGGCAGCTCGCCCTGGACGAGGACGGCAAGACGGTCGGCGAGGGCGACCCCGCGGCCCAGGCCCGCCAGGTGTTCGAGAACCTGCGCCGGTGCCTGGCCTCGGCCGGTGCGACCTTCGACGACGTGGTGAAGCTGACCTTCTTCGTCACGGACATGGCCCACATGGGCGCGATCCGCGCGGCCCGCGCCGAGCACATACCCGACGACCGGCTGCCGGCCGCGTCGGCGGTGCAGGTGGCCGCGCTGGTCCGGCCGGAGTTCCTCATGGAGATCGAGGCGTTCGCGGTCGTGGCGCCGTGAGCGGCCCGCAGGCGCGCGTGCGGGTGCGGGAGATGGTCCTCGCGGACTGCGACCGCGTGGCCCTGATCCGCGTCCGTGGCTGGCAGAGCGCCTACCGGGGCCTGATGCCGCAGCAGCACCTCGACGCGATGGACCCCGCCGCCGACGCGGAGCGGCGTCGCGCCATGTTCGCCCTGCCTCCAGAGGGCGTGGTGAACCTGGTCGCCGAGGACGAGGGCGGCGAGGTCGTCGGCTGGGCCTGCCACGGTCCCTACCGGGACGGCGAGGTGCGCACCGCGGACGCCGAGCTGTACGCCCTCTACGTCGACGCCGGACGGCTCGGCACGGGCGTCGGGCGGACCCTGACGCAGGAGTCGGTGCGCCGGTGCGAGAGCGCCGGACACGCGCGCATGCTCCTGTGGGTACTCAAGGGCAACGCCCGCGCCCGGCGGTTCTACGAGCGGGCGGGCTTTCGGCCGGACGGCGCCGAGGAGCCCTTCGACGTCGACGGCGTCGCGGTGCCCGAGGTGCGGTACGCCCGGCCGCTGACCGGCTGACGGGACGTCACCACGAAGACCGGCACCGGCCCGGCACCGGCCGGTGCCTCACCGCTGCCCCGGGATGCGCGCCAGCGCCCGCACCGCCGCCTCGGCCAGTACCGGGTGGGCGAGGGCGTCGTTCAGGACGGGTGCGGCACGCTCGTCGCCGAGGGTGCCGAGACCCTCGACGCAGGCGAGCGCGACGCGCCGGTACGGGTCGTGCGGGCGCAGCCGCCGCTCCAGGGTGGCGATCAGCGCGGGCACCGACTCGGGGGCCCGCAGCTCGACCAGCAGTCGCACCGGGTGCAGGGCGTAGGCGACCCGCAGTTCGTTGGTGGCGAGGGCCGCGGCCGCCCGGGCGGTGCGCGGGTCGCCGAGGCGGGCCAGGGCATGTGCGGCCGAGGCACAGCGCGGCGGGTCACGGTGGTTGAGCAGCAGTACGAGTGACTCGAAGGCCCGCCGGTCCCCCGCCACCCCCAGCCGGAACGCGGCCAGTTCCCGGGCCCACAGCGGGTGTCCGGGCTCGGTGAGCACGGCGGCCAGTTCGTCCTGGTCCCCGGTCGCCACGAGCCGGTCGTACACGGCCGCGGCTTCCCGAACGCCCGACGCCGCCGCCTCGGCCCGTAAGCGCTCCGTGAGCGCCCGCAACTCTTCGTCCATGACACCGAGGTTAGGGGCGTCACACCCCGTCTGGGACGTACATCACGAACGTCGGGGGCTGGCGCGCTCGTTACCCGCGGGTTAACCTCAGACGAGCGGGTCACCCACCCGCAGCAACTCCTCACGGTGGTCTGGTGACGCAACCACCGGGAGGGCAGTCGGTCCGGTACCTCGGGTACCGCATCAGGACTCGGCCTCGGGACAGGGCCGGTCACAGGCCGCCGGGCGGGCGTGTGCGCGCCCTCCAGGACGGCACCGGGCGTGTGCGCGAGTCGGCCCGGCAGCACCCGCACTCCCTTCCTTCTCCTCCTTCTCACGCACCCGGTGCGCCCCACGGCGTACCCGGGCGTGCTTCCGTCGTCACCCTCATTCCTGGAGTCCCGCGATGGCCACTCCCCTGTCCGACACCCCTCTGTCCCCGCTGCGCACCGTCGCCGTCGTCGGCCTCGGCACCATGGGCACCGGCATCGCCGAGATCCTGGCCGGAGCCGGCCGCGAGGTCATCGGCATCGACGTCAGCGAGGCGCAGGCCGTCAAGGCGGTCGCCGCGCTGGAGTCCTCCACCGCCCGTGCCGTCGAGCGCGGGCGCCTGACCGGGCAGGAGCGCGCCGACGCCCTGGGCCGCGTCCGCACCTCCACCGACCTGCGGGCCGCCGCCGACGCCGACCTGGTGATCGAGGTCGTTCCGGAGTCGTACGAGATCAAGCAGCGGGTCTTGCGGGAGCTGGACGGGATCGTGCGTCCCGAGACGATCCTGGCGACCGGCACCAACGCACTGTCCGTCACGCGGCTCGCCGCCGACTCGGCCCGCCCGGAGCGGGTGCTCGGCCTGCACTTCTTCAACCCGGCGCCGGCGATGAAGCTGGTCGAGGTCGTCTCCTCGGTGCTGACCGCGCCCGCCGCCGTCACGGCCGTCACCGACCTCGCCCTCGACCTGGGCAAGGAGCCGGTCGCGGTCGGGGACCGGCCCGGCTTCGTCGCGGACGGGCTGCTGTTCGGCTACCTCAACCAGGCGGCCGCGATGTACGAGGCGAACTACGCCTCCCGCGAGGACATCGACGCCGCGATGCGGCTCGGCTGCGGACTGCCGATGGGGCCGCTGGCCCTGCTCGACCTGGTGGGCGTGGACACCGCGCGCACGGTCCTGGAGGCCATGTACGCCGCCTCCCGGGACCGTCTGCACGCCCCCGCCCCGATCCTGCGGCAGCTCAGCGAGGCGGGCCTGACGGGGCGCAAGGCGGGGCGCGGCTTCTACACCTACGAGGCGCCCGGCAGCGCGGTCGTCGTGCCGGACGCGCTGCCCCCTGCCGGGGACGGCGCCCCGGTCGCCGGGCGGCCGGTCCGCGCGGTGGGCGTGGCGGGCTCGGGCACCATGGCGTCCGGCATCGCCGAGGTGTTCGCCAAGGCCGGGTACGAGGTGGTGCTGGCCGCCCGCAGCGCGGAGAAGGCGCAGGGGGCCAAGGCCCGGATCGGGAAGTCCCTGGCCCGGTCGGTCGACAAGGGGCGCATGAGCGCCGAGGCGGCCGCGCGGACCCTGGAGCTGATCACTGCGACCGGCACGTACGACGACTTCGCCGACGTCGACCTGGCCGTGGAGGCCGTCGCCGAGGACCTGGAGGTCAAGCGGCAGCTCTTCGGCACGCTGGACAAGGTCTGCAAGCCCGGCGCGGTGCTGGCCACCACCACGTCCTCGCTGCCGGTCGTCGCCTGCGCCCGCGCCACCTCGCGCCCGCAGGACGTGATCGGGATGCACTTCTTCAACCCGGCCCCGGCGATGAAGCTGGTCGAGGTGGTCCGCACCGTGCTGACCGCCGACGACGTGCACGCCACCGTGCACGAGGTCTGCGCCAAGGTGCGCAAGCACGCCGTGGACTGCGGCGACCGGGCCGGGTTCATCGTGAACGCGCTGCTGTTCCCGTATCTCAACAACGCGGTCAAGATGGTGCAGGAGCACTACGCGACCCTCGACGACATCGACGCGGCGATGAAGCTGGGCGGCGGTTACCCGATGGGCCCGTTCGAGCTGCTCGACGTGGTCGGACTCGACGTGTCGCTCGCCATCGAGAAGGTGCTGCACCGGGAGTTCCGCGACCCGGGCCTCGCACCGGCGCCGCTGCTGGAGCACCTGGTGGCCGCGGGCTGCCTCGGCCGCAAGACGGGCCGCGGCTTCCGCGAGCATGCCCGCCGCTGAGCCGCCCGGCGACCGGCCGCGGTCCGAGGAGGACTGGGGCGGACTGCTCGATCCCGCCGGGTCTCCCCCGCCCCGCGCGGGCGGGGGAATCCCCGGTCACGCGCATGATTGCGCCCGCATGCAGTACGTTCGGGTCATGTCCCAGCCCGCCAAGTCCTCACGTACCTCAGCCACGTCCGACGCGCCGGAGAGCGCGGCCGGCAGCCGGGCCGCCGCCCAGCGGCTCAAAATGCGCCGGGAGCTGGCGGCGGCGGCGATGGAGCTGTTCGCGACCAAGGGGTACGAGGCGACCACCGTCGACGAGATCGCGGCCCAGGCCGGGGTCGCCCGCCGCACCTTCTTCCGCCACTTCCGCTCCAAGGAGGAGGCGATCTTCCCGGACCACGACGACACCCTGGTGCGGGCCGAGGCGGTGCTCAACGCGGCGCCCGCGCACGAGCATCCGCTCGACACGGTGTGCCGCGGCATCAAGGAAGTCATGAAGATGTACGCGGCCCGGCCGGAGATCTCGGTGGCCCGCTACAAGCTGACGCGCGAGGTGCCCACCCTGCGCGAGGCGGAGATCGCGTCGGTGGCCCGTTACGAGCGGCTGTTCACCCGCTATCTGCTCGGCCACTTCGACGAGCACGCGCCGGACGACGACGCGGGCGACGACCCGCTGCTCGCGGAGGTCGCGGCGTCCGCCGTGGTGACCGCGCACAACCACGTGCTGCGGCGCTGGCTGCGGGCCGACGGGCAGGGCGACGTCGAGGCCGAGCTGGACCATGCCTTCGCGATCGTGCGGAAGACCTTCGGCACGGGCATCGGGGCGGGCCGCAGCACGGCCTCCACCGCCCGCCCCGCCGCCTCCTCGGCCTCCGTGCGGGGCGAGGTTCTCGTGACGGTGGCGCGCACCGACGCGCCGCTGCACGAGGTCATGCGCACCATCGAGCAGGCGCTCAAGGAGCGCTGACCGCCCCCTCCGTACCGTTCCACGCTGTGACGACGGCCACCCACCGGGTGGCCGTTTTTGCATGTCGGCGCCCGTTTTTCCCCTTCGGCGGGAGATGATTCGATCGATCATCGCTCATCTGTCACGTAAAGATTTCATCTGAGAAGAGTTTCTGGCACTCAGTGCCTTGCGGGGTGACACGCGGTGTCATACGTTGAAGGTGTTCGGGCTGTCCCCGCACCTCATCCCCTGCGCGCCCGAACGCCTGCGTCACAGGCACACACCCTCACCTCAGCAGCACCGACGTACCCCTCAGCGCCCCTCCCTCAGGGCGCTCACCGCCGGAGGCAACACCGTGACCGTGAAGGACATCCTGGACGCGATCCAGTCGCCCGACTCCACGCCGGCCGACATCGCCGCACTGCCGCTCCCCGAGTCGTACCGCGCGATCACCGTGCACAAGGACGAGACCGAGATGTTCGCGGGCCTCGAGACCCGCGACAAGGACCCCCGCAAGTCGATCCACCTGGACGAAGTGCCGGTGCCCGAGCTGGGCCCCGGCGAGGCCCTGGTGGCCGTCATGGCCTCCTCGGTCAACTACAACTCGGTGTGGACCTCGATCTTCGAGCCGCTGTCCACCTTCGGGTTCCTGGAGCGCTACGGCCGGGTCAGCGACCTCGCCAAGCGCCACGACCTGCCGTACCACGTCATCGGCTCCGACCTCGCCGGTGTCGTCCTGCGCACCGGACCGGGCGTCAACGCCTGGCAGGCGGGCGACGAGGTCGTCGCGCACTGCCTCTCCGTCGAGCTGGAGTCCTCCGACGGCCACAACGACACGATGCTCGACCCCGAGCAGCGCATCTGGGGCTTCGAGACCAACTTCGGCGGCCTCGCGGAGATCGCGCTGGTCAAGTCCAACCAGCTGATGCCGAAGCCCGGCCACCTCAGCTGGGAGGAGGCCGCCGCTCCCGGCCTGGTCAACTCCACCGCGTACCGGCAGCTGGTCTCCCGCAACGGCGCCGGCATGAAGCAGGGCGACAACGTCCTCATCTGGGGCGCGAGCGGCGGACTCGGCTCGTACGCCACCCAGTTCGCCCTCGCCGGCGGCGCCAACCCGATCTGCGTCGTCTCCAGCGAGCAGAAGGCGGACATCTGCCGGGCGATGGGCGCCGACGCGATCATCGACCGCAGCGCCGAGGGCTACCGGTTCTGGAAGGACGAGAACACCCAGGACCCCAAGGAGTGGAAGCGCTTCGGCAAGCGCATCCGCGAACTGACCGGCGGCGAGGACATCGACATCGTCTTCGAGCACCCCGGCCGCGAGACCTTCGGCGCCTCCGTCTTCGTCACCCGCAAGGGCGGCACCATCACCACCTGCGCCTCGACCTCGGGCTACATGCACGAGTACGACAACCGCTACCTGTGGATGTCCCTGAAGCGCATCATCGGCTCCCACTTCGCCAACTACCGCGAGGCGTGGGAGGCCAACCGCCTCATCGCCAAGGGCAGGATCCACCCCACGCTCTCCAAGGTGTACTCGATGGAGGACACCGGCCAGGCGGCGTACGACGTCCACCGCAACCTCCACCAGGGCAAGGTCGGCGTGCTCTGCCTGGCACCCGAGGAGGGCCTGGGCGTGCGCGACCGGGAGAAGCGCGCCCAGCACCTCGACGCCATCAACCGCTTCCGGAACATCTGAGGGCGACGGAGTCCATACATGACTGAGCGCCAGAAGGACCGGCCGTGGCTCATGCGCACCTACGCCGGGCACTCCACGGCCGAGGCGTCCAACGAGCTGTACCGGCGCAACCTCGCCAAGGGGCAGACGGGTCTGTCGGTCGCCTTCGACCTGCCGACCCAGACCGGCTACGACTCCGACCACGTCCTCGCCCGCGGTGAGGTCGGCCGGGTCGGCGTGCCGGTCGCGCACCTCGGTGACATGCGCCGGCTGTTCCAGGACATCCCCCTGGAGCAGATGAACACCTCGATGACCATCAACGCCACGGCCATGTGGCTGCTGGCGCTCTACCAGGTCGTCGCCGAGGAGCAGGGCGCGGACATCACCAAGCTCCAGGGCACGACCCAGAACGACATCGTCAAGGAGTACCTGTCCCGGGGCACGCACGTCTTCCCGCCGGGGCCGTCGCTCCGCCTGACCACCGACATGATCGCGTACACGGTCTCCCACCTGCCCAAGTGGAACCCGATCAACATCTGCAGCTACCACCTGCAGGAGGCGGGCGCCACGCCGGTGCAGGAGATCGCGTACGCGATGTCCACCGCGATCGCCGTGCTCGACGCGGTGCGGGACAGCGGTCAGGTGCCGCAGGAGCGCATGGGCGACGTGGTCGGCCGCATCTCCTTCTTCGTGAACGCGGGCGTCCGCTTCGTCGAGGAGATGTGCAAGATGCGCGCCTTCGGCCGCATCTGGGACCGCGTCACCCGCGAGCGCTACGGCATCGAGGACCCCAAGCACCGCCGCTTCCGCTACGGCGTCCAGGTCAACTCCCTGGGCCTGACCGAGGCGCAGCCGGAGAACAACGTCCAGCGGATCGTCCTTGAGATGCTGGCGGTCACCCTCTCCAAGGACGCACGCGCGCGTGCCGTGCAGTTGCCCGCCTGGAACGAGGCGCTGGGCCTGCCCCGCCCCTGGGACCAGCAGTGGTCGCTGCGCATCCAGCAGGTGCTGGCGCACGAGAGCGACCTGCTGGAGTACGAGGACCTCTTCGAGGGTTCGAAGGTGGTCGAGGCGAAGGTCGACGAGCTGGTCGAGTCGGCATTCGCGGAGATCGGCCGCATCCAGGAGATGGGCGGCGCGATGGCCGCCGTGGAGTCCGGCTACCTCAAGTCGCAGCTGGTCGCCTCGCACGCCGAGCGCCGGGCCCGGATCGAGTCCGGCGAGGAGAAGATCATCGGTGTCAACGCCTTCGAGGGCACCGAGCCCAACCCGCTGACCGCGGACCTGGACACCGCGATCCAGACGGTCGACCCGGCGGTGGAGGCCCGCGTCGTCGCCTCGCTGCGGAACTGGCGCGACACGCGGTACCAGCCGCCCTTCAACCACCCGCGACCCTGCAAGGCGCTGGAGAAGCTGAAGGAGGCCGCGCGCGGCACCGGCAACCTCATGGAGGCCACCCTGGAGTGCGCCCGGGCCGGCGCCACGACCGGCGAGTGGGCCGGGGCGCTGCGCGAGGTCTTCGGCGAGTTCCGCGCCCCGACCGGCGTGTCCTCGGCGCCGGTCGCGGTCACCGCCGAGGAGGGTTCGGCCCTCTCCGAGGTGCGCCGCAAGGTGGAGCTGACGGCCAAGGAGATGGAGGTCGGCAAGCTCCGCTTCCTGGTCGGCAAGCCCGGCCTGGACGGCCACTCCAACGGCGCCGAGCAGATCGCCGTGCGGGCCCGCGACGCCGGGTTCGAGGTGGTCTACCAGGGCATCCGGCTCACCCCCGAGCAGATCGTGGACGCCGCCCTCGCGGAGGACGTGCACGCGGTGGGCCTGTCCATCCTGTCCGGCTCGCACGCCCAACTGGTGCCGGACGTACTCGAACGGCTCCGTGTGGCCGGTGCCACAGACATCCCGGTGATCGCCGGTGGCATCATCCCGAACGGTGACGCCGAGGAACTGCGGGCCGCGGGAGTGGCCGCGGTCTTCACCCCGAAGGACTTCGACATCACCGGCATCATCGGCCGGATCGTCGACGAGATCCGGTACGCGAACAAGCTCGACCCCCTGGAGGTCCCCGCATGACCACGGTCAACCGTCTCCGCCCCCGGCGTTCCTGCCTGGCGGTCCCGGGCTCGAACCCGCGCTTCCTGGAGAAGGCCCAGGGCCTCCCCGCCGACCAGGTCTTCCTCGACCTGGAGGACGCCTGCGCGCCGCTCGCCAAGCCCGAGGCGCGGCACACGATCGTCAAGTTCCTCAACGAGGGCGACTGGACCGGCAAGACCCGCGTCGTGCGCGTCAACGACTGGACGACCGAGTGGACGTACCGCGACGTCGTGACGGTGGTGGAGGGCGCGGGCCCCAACCTGGACTGCATCATGCTGCCGAAGGTCCAGGACGCCCAGCAGGTCGTCGCGCTCGACCTCCTCCTCACCCAGATCGAGAAGACGATGGGCTTCGAGGTCGGCCGGATCGGCATCGAGGCGCAGATCGAGAACGCGCAGGGCCTGAACAACGTCAACGAGATCGCCCAGGCCAGCCCGCGCGTGGAGACCATCATCTTCGGCCCGGCCGACTTCATGGCGTCCATCAACATGAAGTCCCTGGTCGTGGGCGAGCAGCCGCCCGGCTACCCGGCGGACGCCTACCACTACATCCTGATGAAGATCCTGATGGCCGCCCGCGCCAACAACCTCCAGGCGATCGACGGCCCCTACCTGCAGATCCGCAACGTCGACGGCTACCGCGAGGTCGCGCAGCGCGCCGCCGCCCTCGGCTTCGACGGCAAGTGGGTGCTGCACCCCGGCCAGGTCGAGGCGTCCAACGAGATCTTCTCGCCCTCCCAGGAGGACTACGACCACGCCGAGCTGATCCTGGACGCGTACGACTACTACACGTCCGAGGCGGGCGGCAAGAAGGGCTCGGCGATGCTCGGCGACGAGATGATCGACGAGGCCAGCCGCAAGATGGCGCTGGTCGTCTCCGGCAAGGGGCGCGCGGCCGGTATGCGGCGCACGTCCAAGTTCGAGATCCCGGAGGGCTGAGGGCGATGCAGTTCGGACGCACCTACGAGGAGTTCGAGGTCGGGGCGACCTACAAGCACTGGCCGGGGAAGACGGTCACGGAGTACGACGACCACCTGTTCTGTCTCCTCACCATGAACCACCACCCGCTCCACATGGACGCCAACTACGCCGAGAAGACGACGGACTTCGGCAAGAACGTGGTGGTCGGCAACTACATCTACTCGCTCCTGCTCGGCATGTCCGTCCCGGACATCAGCGGCAAGGCGATCGCCAACCTGGAGATCGAGTCGCTCAAGCACGTGGCGCCGACCTTCCACGGCGACACGCTGTACGGCCAGACGACGGTGCTCGACAAGTGGCCGTCGAAGTCGAAGAACGACCGCGGCATCGTCCACGTCGAGACCAAGGGCTACAAGCAGGACGGCACCCTGGTCTGCGTCTTCCGCCGCAAGGTGATGGTGCCGACCGAGACGTACATCAAGGAGCGCGGCGGCGAGCAGCCCGGCCGGCCCGAGCTGAAGGAACAGGGGAAGTAGAGATGAGCCGCCTCGCCCAGACCCACGGCCTCACGGACGTCCAGCGGGAGATCCTCTCCACTGTCCGGGACTTCGTGGACAAGGAGATCATCCCGGTCGCCACCGAGCTGGAGCACCGGGACGAGTACCCGCAGGACATCGTGGACGGGCTGAAGGAACTCGGCCTGTTCGGGCTGATGATTCCGGAGGAGTACGGGGGCCTGGGCGAGTCGCTCCTGACCTACGCCCTGTGCGTGGAGGAGATCGCCCGCGGCTGGATGTCGGTGTCCGGCATCGTCAACACGCACTTCATCGTGGCGTACATGCTCAAGCAGCACGGCACGCAGGAGCAGAAGGACCACTTCCTGCCCCGCATGGCCGCGGGCGACATCCGGGGTGCCTTCTCGATGTCCGAGCCGGCGCTGGGCTCCGACGTCTCGGCGATCTCCTCGAAGGCCGTACGGGACGGCGAGGAGTACGTGCTGAACGGCCAGAAGATGTGGCTGACGAACGGCGGCACGTCGTCGCTGGTGGCCGTTCTGGTCCGGAGTGAGGAGGGTCACCCCGAGGGGACGGCGCCGCACAAGTCGATGACGACCTTCCTGGTGGAGAAGGAGCCCGGCTTCGGCGAGGTCCGCCCTGGCCTGACCATCCCCGGGAAGATCGACAAGATGGGCTACAAGGGTGTCGACACCACCGAGCTCATCATGGACGGCCTGCGCATTCCGGCCAATCGGGTGCTCGGCGGCGTCACCGGCCGAGGTTTTTACCAAATGATGGACGGCGTCGAGGTCGGCCGCGTCAACGTGGCGGCCCGTGGCTGCGGCGTCGCTCAGCGTGCCTTCGAACTCGGTGTCCGGTACGCCCAGCAGCGTCACACTTTCGGCAAGCAGATCGCCCAGCACCAGGCCATCCAGTTCAAGCTCGCGGAGATGGCTACCAAGGTGGAGGCGGCGCATGCGATGATGGTGAACGCTGCGCGCAAAAAGGACTCGGGCGAACGAAACGACCTGGAAGCGGGGATGGCCAAGTACCTCGCCTCCGAGTACTGCAAGGAGGTCGTGGAGGACGCCTTCCGGATCCACGGCGGGTACGGCTTCTCCAAGGAGTACGAGATCGAGCGCCTCTACCGCGAGGCGCCGATGCTGCTCATCGGTGAAGGCACCGCCGAGATCCAGAAAATGATCATCGGCCGCCGACTGCTCGAAGAGTATCGATTCCAGGGTTAGATGTCCGGATACGGGGTGTTTTCTTGGAGAAGAAGGTCACACCCCGTAGGCAGTGTTCGGCCGCCGACTCAGCTTCCTGGCTTACCCAGTTGCGGCGCGGAGCCGCTACGATCGCCGGAAAGCCGCCGTCCCCCGTCATAGCGCGGCATCATCCGCTACGAAGGTCATCCATGCCCCACAGCCAAACCTCTGCACCTCGCGACAGCCTCGCCGGCGTACGCCTCGCGCGCGGAGCCTCGCCGTGGCTTCTGCCGACCGTCGCCACCGCAGCCGTCAGCCTCCTGCGGGCCCGCCGCTCCGGCGCTGCCAAGGCCGTCGCCGTCCCCGCCACCGCGCTCGCGGCGGGGATGCTGTGGTTCTTCCGCGACCCCGAGCGCGAGATCACCCAGGGCCGGGTCATCTCGCCCGCCGACGGTGTGGTGCAGAGCATCATGCCGTGGAAGGACGGCCGCACCCGCGTCGCGATCTTCATGAGCCCGCTCAACGTCCACGTCAACCGCGCCCCGCTGTCGGGCACGGTGACGTCGGTCGAGCACGTGCCGGGCGGCTTCGTTCCCGCTTTCAACAAGGAGAGCGAGAACAACGAGCGCGTCGTGTGGCACTTCGACACGGAGCTCGGCGACATCGAGATGATCCAGATCGCCGGCGCCGTGGCCCGCCGTATCGTCCCGTACGTGCCGCAGGGCACCAAGGTCGAGCAGGGCGAGCGGGTCGGTCTGATCCGCTTCGGCTCCCGCGTCGACCTGTACCTGCCGGAGGGTGTGGAGGTCGACGTCGAGGTGGGGCAGAAGACGGTGGCTGGGGTGACTCGAATTGACCGTGCTTGATCCACAGACCCAGGCCGGATGGGTGCCGGAGGCCGACGAGGTGGACGACGAGGAGGAGATGCCGCTCTCGCTCCGCCTGTCGATAGCGGACACGCTCACGCTCGGCAACGCGACCTGCGGCTTCATGGCGGTGTACTTCACCACCACCGGCATCCTGATCCCGCACCTCATGGGCAGCGACGAGTCGGGCATGGCCCGGCACAGCGCGGCCACCGCGGTCATCCTGATGCTGTGCGCGGCGATCTTCGACCTGTTCGACGGTCTGGTCGCCCGCAAGCTGCGGTCCTCGCCGATGGGCGCGGAGCTGGACAACCTCTCCGACCTGATCAGCTTCGGCCTCGCGCCGGCGTACTTCGTCCTCGTCTACGGCATGGTCGCGGACGACGCCTACCAGCGGGTGGCGGCGGTGGGGGCGATCGTGGTGCTGCTGGCGGTGGTGCTGAGGCTCGCGCGGTTCTCCTGCGTCACCGTCAAGGACGGCACCTTCCAGGGCATGCCGTCGCCGTTCGGGGCGCTGACGGTGGTGTCGATCGTGCTGCTCGAGCTGCCCTTCGTGGCGACGCTGCTGGCGATCATCGGCACGGCCTGGCTGATGGTGAGCCGGGTCGAGTACCCGAAGCCGCGGGGGCGCCTCGCGGTGGCGATGCTGTCCTGGATCGTCCTGTCGATGGGTCTGCTGGCCGGCTGGGCGTTCGACGCGCCGAGCGGGCAGCTGCTGTTGCAGACGGGGTGTGCGCTGCAGTTGGTGATGGGGGCGGTGATCCCCCTGTTCGCCACCGCTCGCAGGGTGAACAATTTCCGTGACAATCGGCGGGAGGCGCGGGCCGCGCAATTGCCGTGACGGCGTCTTGAGGGCCCCGAACCTGGTTGGGTTCGGGGCCCTTCGCTTTTCGGGCGCCCGGCGTCGGCGTCGGCGTCCCTGGGGGCTCCGCCCCCAGACCCCCGGGCCTATGCCCACCCACCACCCGACTCGGTGGGGAGAGAGGTGAGCCTCCCAGCCCGTCCGGCGTTTGAGGACGAGGCCCGTTCAGGGCCGTGAGCGGGGGTCTGGGGGCGGCAGCCCCCAGGGTCGGGAATGGGAAGGGGCGGCGGGGGCGAGACTCCCTACGCGACGAAGTCCCGCGCGATGGACTCGGCCACCCGCTCCAGGATGGGCCCGGCATCCGCGATGCATTTCGCGACGTCCGGCTCGACATCCGTCAGCGGATACGCCCGCCGGATCCCGGCCCGCCCCAGCGCCTCCGCCGGCAGCGCGAGGCGCCCGCACACCGCGACGACCTCCTTGCCCGCGGCCCGAGCCGCCGCCGCGACGCCCGCCGGTGCCTTCCCGTGCAGGGTCTGCTCGTCCAGCGAGCCCTCCCCGGTGATCACCAGCTCCGCCCGCTCCAGCGCCGGCGCGAAGCCCAGCACGTCCAGCATCACCTCGATGCCGGGCCGGAACCGCGCGCCCAGCAGCATCGCGCCGAAGCCGATGCCGCCCGCCGCACCCGCGCCCGGCGACGCGGCGTACTCGGCGGCACGCGCGCCCACGCCCTCCGTCCGCTCCAGCACCTGCGCGAAGTGCGCGAGGGCCGCGTCCAGGGCCGTCACGTCGTCCGGCGAGGCACCCTTCTGCGGCCCGTAGACCGCCGGGGCGCCCTTCGGCCCGGTCAGCGGATTGTCGACGTCGCTGGCGAGCACCAGCCGCACGTCGGACAGGCGCGGGTCGAGACCGGACAGGTCGGCCGAGACCAGTCCCGCGAGGCCGCCCCCGCCCGGCGCGACGGGCTCCCCGTCCGCGCCGAGGAACCGTGCGCCCAGCGCGGCCAGCATCCCGGCGCCGCCGTCCGTGGTGGCGCTGCCGCCGACCCCGAACACGATCGTCCGCGCGCCCGCGTCCAGCGCGGCCCGCAGCAGCTCGCCCGAGCCGTACGTGGACGACGTCAGCGGCGCGAGGACGCCTTCCGGGAGCCGCTGGAGGCCGCTGGCCTCGGCCATCTCCACCACGGCGGTGTCCTCGCGCAGCGCGTACGCCGCCGTCACCCGGTCGCCGAGGGGACCGGCGACCCGTACCTCCCGGCGTTCGAACCCGGCCGCGACCGCGGCGGCCACCGTGCCGTCGCCGCCGTCGGCGACGGGCAGCGCCTCGACCAGGACGTCCGGCACGACGCGGCGCAGTCCGGCCGTGACGCGCTCGGCGACCTCGACGGCCGTCAGCGAGCCCTTGAACTTGTCCGCGGCGACGAGTACCCGGCGGGTCCCGTCCACAGCAGCGTCAGCCACCTTGCTCTCCCCTTGCTCTCCGAGCCTTGCGCACGTCAAGGCAGTCGCGCCGCTGCGACCCTAACCGGAGGACGCCCGCGCCGTCATGCCCTGCCCACACCGTGGAACCTGCCGGGCACCCGCTCCGGGAGGGCGCCGGGCCCGCGGCCGGGCCGCTCGCTAACCTTCCGGGATGACCACTGCTGACTACGCCACCTACATCGCCGGACTGCCCCGCGTCCTGGCCGGTGCCGCCGCGGTCTTCCGGGACGCCGCGGGACGCGTACTGCTCGTCGAGCCCAACTACCGCGAGGGGTGGGCGCTGCCCGGCGGGACGATCGAGTCCGACGACGGGGAGACCCCGCGGCAGGGCGCGTGGCGAGAGACCCTGGAGGAGATCGGGCTCGACGTGCGGATCGGACGCCTGCTCACGGTGGACTGGGTGCACGGGCCGGGCAGGCCGCCGATCGTCGCGTACCTGTACGACGGCGGGGTCCTGTCGGAGGACGACCTCAAGGCGATCCGGCTGCAGGAGGAGGAGCTGCTGTCCTGGCGGCTGGTGCCGCGCGAGGAACTCGGCGACCACCTGCTCGGTTCCCTGCACGGCCGGGTGCTGGCCGCGCTGGACGTACTGGCGGACGGCTCCGGCACGGCCGAGCTGGTCGACGGCCTACGGGTCGACCGATAACCGTTCGCCGACCGCATCCCGGCGTCCTACCCTCGACCGCATGACCGGCAAGCCCCTCGTCGCCATCCTCAGCGGTGCCGGCGTCTCCACCGACTCCGGCATTCCCGACTACCGCGGTCCGAACGGTCTGTGGCGGCGCGACCCGGAGGCCGAGAAGCTCGTCACCTACGAGTACTACATGGGCGATCCGGAGATCAGGCGGCGCTCCTGGCTGATGCGGCGCGACAGCGCCGCGCTGCACGCCCAGCCGAACGCGGCGCACCGCGCGGTGGCCGACCTGGAGCGGCGCGGGGTACCGGTCCGCGTGCTCACGCAGAACGTGGACGGTCTGCACCAGCTCGCCGGGGTCTCCGCCCGCAAGGTCCTCGAACTGCACGGCACCGCGCGCGCCTACGTGTGCACCGGCTGCGGGGCCCGGGGGCAGATGGCGGACGCGCTGGCCCGGATCGAGGCCGGTGAGGCCGACCCGCCCTGTCTGGAGTGCGGCGGCATTCTGAAGTCGGCGACCGTGATGTTCGGCGAGCGCCTCGACCCGGTGGTGCTGAGCGAGGCGGCCGCCATCAGCCAGGCGTGCCAGGTGTTCGTCGCGGTCGGCACCAGTCTCCGGGTGGAGCCCGCCGCCGGGCTGGCCGGCCTCGCCGTCGAGCACGGGGCCCGGCTGGTCGTCGTGAACGCCGAACCGACGCCGTACGACGAGCTGGCCGACGAGGTGGTCCGGGAGCCGATCGGCTCGGCCCTGCCCGAGCTGCTGCGCGGGCTGGGCTGAGCCGCGGCGGCGGGACCGGGAGCCGGAGCCCCGTCAGAACACGGTGTCGGCGAGGCGGTCGACCTGGTCCGGGTCGGAGGACCAGCAGTAGAGCACGACCTCGTCGGCGCCGATGTCCCGGAAGGCGTCGACGGCGGCGCGGATCTCCCCCGCGGTGGTGAGCAGGCCCTTGGTCATGTACTCGGCGCGCCCGGTGAAGGCGTAGTAGTCGCGGAGGTTGCTCCGGGCCCGCCGCACCGTGTCGTCGGGGCCGAGGGCGACGCTCGCCTGGGCGACCAGGCGCGGCCGGCCCGGACGGTCGTACTTGTGCCAGATGGCCTCGGCCTGGCGGAACAGGCCGTTCATGTGCGCGGCGGGCAGCGCGGCGCCGAGGAACCCGTCGCCGAACCGGCCGACCCGTTCCAGGGCGGCCGGGGCGAAGCCGCCGAACAGCACCTCCGGTCCGCCGGGCGTGGCGGGGCGGGGACCGACGGGGCCGACGCCGCGGCCGTAGGGTTCGCCGGCCCAGGTGCGGCGCAGGAGGGCCATCTGCTCGTCGAGGCGGCGGCCCCGGCGGTGCGGGTCGATGCCGGCCGCGAGGCAGTCGTCGGCGCGCCCGCCGACTCCGATGCCGAGCGTGAAGCGGCCGTCCGACAGCCGGTCGAGGGTGGCGGTCTGCTTGGCGAGCAGCGCGGTGTTGTGGACCGGGGCGATCAGCACCTCGGTCTGCAGGCGGATGCGGGAGGTGGCGCCCGCGAGGGTCGCGAGGGTGATCAGGGGTTCGGGGTTGTCGTAGACGAGCCGGTCCAGCAGACCGAGCGTGCTGAAGGGGAGCGCGTCGGCGCGCCGGGCCCAGGCCGGCAGCAGGGCGGGGTCGTCGACGGGCAGGCCGAGGCCGATGTGCGGGCGGTGCGTGGAATGCATGGGTGCGGTCCTCCGGAGGGCATGCCAATACGGTGGCGCCGCCCCTCCGTGGCTCCGGGCTGCCGTGCGCGGGCCTGCTCCCCATCTGCGGCATCGTTCGGGAGAGCGTGGTCTTCAGAGTCCGGTGAGCGTAACGGGCCCCGCGGCGCCCGGGCAACGCGTTTTCGCCCGGGCGCCGCGCGGCTAGAACAGGGCTTCCGGTCCCGCCGTCCCCCGCTCGAAGTCCAGCAGCCGCTGCTTGCGCTCCAGACCGCCGCCGTAGCCGGTGAGGCCGCCGCTCGCGCCGATGACGCGGTGGCAGGGGACGATGATGCCGATCGGGTTGCGGCCGTTGGCGAGGCCCACGGCGCGGGAGGCGGCCGGGTTGCCGAGGGCGGCGGCGAGTTCGCCGTAGGTGCGGGTCTCGCCGTACGGGATCTTCTGGAGCTGTGCCCAGACCGTGCGCTGGAACGGGGTGCCGTTCAGCCGCAGGCCGAGGGTGAAGTCCTTCAGTTCGCCGGTGAAGTAGGCCTCCAGCTGCTCCTCGGTCTCGGCGAAGGGGCGCTCGTCGCGGGCGCCGAAGGTCTCCTCCGCCGGGCGGTGGCGCTGGTCGGTCATGTAGAGGCCGCACAGGGCGCCGTCCTCGGCGACCAGGGTGAGTGCGCCGTAGGGGCTGTCGATCACGGTGTGCTGTTTCACGGGTTTCGCTCCGGCTCCTCGAGCGGGCTCGACGGTCTCATACGGGCAGGAAGTTGATCGGGTGGTCGTCGGTCGCCCACAGGTACTGCACGGCGTACGCGCGCCAGGGCCGCCAGGCCGCCGCGCGGGCGGTGAGCGCGGCCGGGGTGGAGGGCAGGCCCAGTTCGGCGGCGGCGCGGCGGATGCCGAGGTCGGTGGGGAGGAAGGCGTCGGGGTCGCCGAGGGCGCGCATGGCGATGACGTCGGCGGTCCAGGGGCCGAAGCCGGGGAGGGCCAGGAGCCGGGCGCGGGTCTCGGCCCAGTCGCTCTCCACGCCCGGGTTGACGGAGCCGTCGGCCAGGTGGGCGACCAGGGTGGTGAAGGTGGTGCGGCGGGTCCTGGGCATCGCCAGGGTCTCCGGGTCCACCGCCGCCAGCGCCCCGGTCGACGGGAAGAGGTGGGTGAGGCCCCCCTCGGGGTCGTCCACCGGATCGCCGTGCGCGGTGACCAGGCGGGCGGCGTGGGTGCGGGCGGCGGCGGTGGAGACCTGCTGGCCGAGCACGGCCCGTACCGCGAACTCCGCCTCGTCCACGGTGCGGGGGACGCGCCGGCCGGGGGCCTTGTCGACGAGCGGCGCGAGCAGCGGGTCGGCGCGCAGCTGGTCGTCGATCGCCGTCGGGTCGGCGTCCAGGTCGAGCAGGCGCCGGCAGCGGCTGATGGCGACGGTCAGGTCGCGCAGGTCGCTGAGGGTGAGGCGGCAGGCGATGTGGTCGGGGTTCGGGGTGAGGGCCACGATGCCGTGACCGTACGGGAGGCGCAGGGTGCGCCGGTACGCGCCGTCCTTCCACTCCTCCACGCCGGGTACGGCGGTGGCGGCGAGGTGGCCGAAGAGGTTGTCGGGGTTGAGGGGGGTGCGGAAGGGGAGGCGGAGGGACAGGGCGCCGGGCGCGGTGGCGGCGGGGCGGTTCCTGGGGGCGCGGGTGCGCAGTTCGCTCGGGGAGAGGGCGTAGACCTCGCGGACCGTGTCGTTGAAGGTGCGGATGGAGGAGAAACCGGCCGCGAAGGCGATGTCCGCCATCGGCAGCGGGGTGGTCTCGATCAGCAGCCGTGCGGTCTGGGCGCGCTGTGCGCGGGCGAGGGCGAGGGGTCCTGCGCCCAGTTCGGCCAGCAGCTGGCGTTCGACCTGGCGGGTGCTGTAGCCGAGGCGGGCGGCGAGGCCGGGTACGCCCTCGCGGTCGACGACGCCGTCGGCGATCAGGCGCATGGCGCGGGCCGTGAGGTCGGCGCGCAGGTTCCACTCGGGCGAGCCGGGGCTGGTGTCCGGGCGGCAGCGCTTGCACGCCCGGAACCCGGCCTGCTGGCAGGCCGCCGCACTCGGGTAGAAGGTCATGTTCTCGGGCTTGGGCGGCACCACCGGGCAGCTGGGCCGGCAGTAGATGCGGGTGGTCAGGACGGCCGTGAAGAACCAGCCGTCGAACCGCGCGTCCTTCGACCGGACGGCGCGCACGCAGCGCTCGGTGTCGGTGTGCATTCCCGTCTGCATATGTCCAGGATGGTGCACCGGCCGGGCGGGGGCTGGCGGGAATCCGACATGGAGGTGCCGCGTGCTGGGGCCTGGCGGATCACTCCGGGCGCCAGGCCGACTCGCGCAGCAGTCGCAGGCCGTTCAGTCCGACCAGCACGGTCGAGCCCTCGTGGCCCGCGACGCCGAGCGGCAGCGGGAGGTGGCCGACGAGGTCCCACAGGACGAGGACGGTGATGAAGACCCCGGCCACGGCCAGGTTCTGGACGACCAGCCGGCGGGCGTGCCGGGAGAGCCGTACGACGGCGGGTACGGCCGTCAGCTCGTCGCGTACGACGATCGCGTCGGCGGTCTCCAGAGCGAGGTCGGAGCCGGCCCCGCCCATGGCGACGCCGGCGTGTGCGGCGGCCAGCGCGGGGGCGTCGTTGACGCCGTCGCCGACGAAGAGCACCTTGCGCCCGGCCCGCTCCTGTTCCCGTACGGCCTCGACCTTGCCCTCGGGCAGCAGTCCGGCGCGGACGTCGGTGATGCCGGTCGCGTCGGCCACGCGGGCGGCGGCGGCCGCGTGGTCGCCGGTGAGCAGGGTGGGGGCGGTGCCGGTGAGGGCGGTGAGCCGGGTGGTGGCTCGGGCTGCGTCGGCGCGGAGGCGGTCGGTGAGGGCGAGGGTGCCGAGGAGGGCGCCGTCGCGGGTGACGCGGACGGTGGTCTCGGCGCCCGCGGCGCCCTCGGTGGGATCGGTGGGATCGGTGGGATCGGCGCGGCCGACGTGCACCGTGCGGCCGTCGATCACGGCCGTCACGCCGCGGCCGGGAGCCGCCGTGAAGTCGTCGGCGGGCGCGATGCGCAGTCCCCGGTCGCGGGCGGCGGCCACGATCGCGCGGGCCAGCGGGTGTTCGCTGGGGTGCTCGGCCGCGGCGGCGAGGGCGAGGAGGGCGTCCTCGTCGAGGCCGGAGCCGGCGAGGGGGCGTACGGCGGTCACCTCGGGGGTGCCCTCGGTGAGGGTGCCGGTCTTGTCGAGGGCGGCGGTGTCGATCTCGCCGAGGCGCTCCATGGCGACCGCCGACTTGACCAGGACGCCGTGCCGGCCGGCGTTGGCGATGGCCGAGAGCAGCGGTGGCATGGTCGCCAGGACGACCGCGCACGGCGAGGCGACGATCATGAAGGTCATGGCGCGCAGCAGGGCGGCCGTGAGGTCGGCGCCGAAGGCGAGCGGGATGCCGAAGACCGCGAGCGTGGCGACGACCACGCCGACCGAGTAGCGCTGCTCGATCTTCTCGATGAACAGCTGGGTCGGCGCCTTGGTGCGGGACGCCTCCTCGACCAGGGTGACGATCCGGGCGATGACCGAGTCGGCCGGGTCGCGCCCGACCCGGACGCGCAGCGCGCCGGTGCCGTTGAGGGTGCCGGCGAAGACGTCGTCGCCGGGGCGCTTGAGGGCGGGCAGGGACTCGCCGGTGATGGTGGCCTGGTCGACCTCCCCGGTGCCCTCGACGACCGTGCCGTCGGCGCCGATGCGCTCTCCCGGCCGGACCAGGACGAGATCGCCGACGGCGAGGTCGGCGGCCGGGACGGTCTCCTCACCGCCCTCTCGCAGGCGGGTCGCGGTGGTGGGCGCGAGGTCGAGCAGGCCGCGCACGGAGTCGGCGGTGCGGGCGGTGGCCAGGGCCTCCAGGGCGCCGGAGGTGGCGAAGATGACGATCAGCAGGGCGCCGTCGAGGACCTGCCCGATGGCGGCCGCGCCGAGCGCCGCGACGATCATCAGCAGGTCGACGTCCAGGGTCTTCTCGCGCAGCGCCCGCAGCCCTTCGAGCGCGGGCTCCCAGCCGCCGGCGGCGTAGGCGACCGCGTACAGCGGGCCGTACGTCCAGGCGGGGGCGGAGCCGAGGTCGAGGGGCAGGGCCGCGAGGAAGGCGACGAGGGAGAGGAGCGCCCAGCGGGCCTCGGGCAGGGCGAGGACGCGGGTGCGGCGGCGGGGCGGTGCCGCGGCGGCGGGCGCGGTCCGCGGAGCGGGGGCGAGGGTGGTGGACACGCGGCACACCATACAGGAACATATGAAGACTCATTCATTCGTTCATCCGTTCATGTGCCCCCGGGAGTCCTTCGGTGGATGCGTAAGATGACCGCATGGGTCACGGAGCCGCCACCACCGCGCAGGACGCCGCCGAGCGGGTGCGCCTGGACGCGGAGAACGTCGCGAAGGTCGCCACGACCCTCCAGGCCCTGTCCACCCCGTCCCGGCTGCTGATCCTGGCCCGGCTGCGCGAAGGGCCGCTGCCCGCCACCGAGTTGGCGGCGGAGGTCGGCATGGAGCAGTCGGCCTGCTCGCACCAGCTGCGGCTGCTGCGCAACCTCGGTCTGGTGGTCGGCGAGCGCAAGGGCCGTTCGGTGGTGTACGCCCTGCACGACGACCATGTCGCCGGGCTGCTCGACCAGGCCGTGTACCACGTAGAGCACCTGCGGCTGGGGATCAGCGACGCCGCCGGCTGACGGCGCCGCTCCCCCGCACCCGTCCGTTGCTCCCGTCCGTTGCTCCCGTCCGCTACTCGGCCGCCGTGGGCCGCCGCGAGGCGCGCGTCGCGTCCCGCACGTCGGTGAGCGGGCGCAGCCGGTAGGTGTACGCGTAGTCCCGGTCGGCGAAGAGCTTGAACTCGTCGTGGGTGTGCGCGCCCCAGCTGTTGTCGCCGCCGACGCCCATCTGCCGGTGGTTCAGGCGCAGGACGACCTGGTCCCTCGGGGTGAGCTGGTAGTCGTGCCGCGCCCCGGCCGACAGATCCTCCGGCGTGAAGTACGAGGCGTTGGCCTCCAGGAGGGGTTCGCCGGAGGCGAGCAGGCCCACGCCGCGGCGGTCGGTGAGGGCGATCCAGCGGACGTCGGTCTTGTTCCCGTTCTCCTGCGGGCGGATGTACGGCGTCCACTGCTCGGCGACGGTCCCGGAGTGGAGGCCGACGTCCGTGCCGTCGTTGCGGTCCCAGTGGTTCTCCTCGGGGCCGCGGCCGTACCAGTGCACGCGGTCCAGGCCGCGCGGCAGGAACAGCATCGTGCCGACCTCGGGGAGGTAGGGCAGGTTCGCGGCGCCCGGGTGCAGGGTGTTGTCGACCTTGATCTCGCCGTTGCCGAACACGGTGTAGGTGGTGCCGTACGTGGACTCCACCGAGGTGGGCAGCGTGCCGGTGACCTTGATCTCGACGGCCCGGTCGCCGAGCGCGCGCACGGTGACGCCGGTGACCTCGCGGCGGGCGCCCGCGTCGCGCCAGGTCTGGTTGCGGGTGTGCTGGCCGTTGCCCTTGTCGTTGTCGGTGGGCGCGCGCCAGAAGTTGGGCACCGGTCCGGAGGCGATCAGCCGGGTGCCCTTGGCCTCGTAGGAGGTGATGGTGCCGGTGCGCTTGTCGACGGTGACCGAGAAGCCCTTGCCGGTGACCTCGACCTCCTGGTCGCGGTCCTCGTGGCGCAGCGCCGGGACGCTCTCCAGGCTGGTCGGGGTCACGGCGGGGACGTCGGCCTCGACGGGGAGCTGCCGGCGGGCCACCTCGAATCCCGCCTTCGCCCACGGGGTGGACTCCTTGGTGGTGAAGAAGAGTTGCAGGAAGTACTCGGTGCCCGGGCCGGGACGGCCCGGCAGCCGGACGGGGACGGTGATGTCCTTGCTGGAGCGCGGTGCCACGTCCAGCTGCTCCCGGGTCAGCCTCCCGCGCCCTACGACCTCGCCGTCGGCGACGAGTTCCCAGTGGCCGTCGAACTCGCGGAGGCGGGTGAAGAGGTACTCGTTGGTGAGGGTGACGGCGCCGGGGCCGCCGCCCGGGGTGCGGGCGGCGTCGATCGCCTGGTAGACGCGCTTGACCTCGGCGGCCTTGCCGGTGTGGCCGCGGTCGGCGGTGACGATGCCGTCCGCGACGAAGGCGCCGTCGTTGGGGTTGTCGCCCCAGTCGCCGCCGTAGGCGAGGAACGTCTTGTCCCGGGGGCGCCGCGTCGAGGTCTTCACCGTGGCGGCGTCGAACCAGAACCGCACACCGTCGTCGCCGGGGCCGCGGCCTTCGGAGGCCAGTTCGGCGGCGCCGAGGGCGCGGGCGTAGACGCGGGCGCGGCGGATCGTGCCGCTGAACTCCCGGACCTGGTTGTCGGCGTCGGAGACGAGGGCGAGGGGCGCGGTGTTGCTGCTGGGGCGCCGGTCCGTGGTGCGGGTGGCACGTTCGACGCCGTCGACGTAGAGGGTCAGGGTCCCGGCGTCCGCGTCGAAGACGCCCGCGAGGTGGTGCTCGCGGCCGGTCCAGTCGTCCGGCACGGTCCAGTTCGCGGTGATCCACTGGCCTTCGGAGTGGATGAAGAACTCCAGGGTCCGGCCGTTCTGCTTCAGCGCGTACTGGGTGTCGCCCTTGGCGATGACCGGCTGGTGGTAGCCCGTCACGTGCGGGGTGACCCAGGCCTCCAGGGTCAGGGAGCCCGTGAGGTCGAGGCTGTCGTCGCGCTCGAAGACGGTGATGCCGGACAGGCCCTTGTCGCGGTCGAGGCTGCCGCGGGTGGCGAGGATCTCGCCGCGCAGCCCGGCGGGCCCGGTCTCGGTGAGCAGGGTGCGGGCGGGGACGGGCGTGTAGAGGGACTGGTCGACGAAGTCCCAGATCCAGCCGCCCTGGAGGACGTCGTACCGGCGGACGATGTCCCAGTACTTCTTGAAGTTGCCGGTGGAGTTCCCCATCGAGTGGGCGTACTCGATCATGACGTACGGCCGGGTGTCGGCGGTGTCCTTCGCGCGCTGCTCGACGCGCTGCGGGCTGTCGTACATCTCCGAGCGGATGTCGCTGACGCCGGGGCGGTCGTCGCCCTCGTACTGGATGACGCGGGTGTCGTCGTAGGAGCGGATCCAGTCGTGCATGGCGGTGAAGGTGGAGCCGCCGCCCGCCTCGTTGCCCAGCGACCAGATGACGACCGAGGCGTGGTTCTTGTCGCGGTGCACCATGTTCTGGGCGCGGGCCACGCAGGCGGCGGTCCAGTCCGGGTGGTCGCCGGGGTACTCGTCCCGGATGCCGTGGGTCTCCAGGTTGGTCTCGTCGACGAGGTAGAGGCCGTACTCGTCGGCCAGTTCCAGCCAGTACGGGTTGTTCGGGTAGTGCGAGGTGCGGACGCTGTTCATGTTCATCCGCTTGATGATCCTGATGTCCTCGGCCATGTCCTCGCGGGTCAGCGCGGTGCCGCGGGAGGGGTGCATCTCGTGGCGGTTGGTGCCGCGGAAGGACACCGGCTCGCCGTTGATCCGCATCAGCCCGTCCTTGAGCGCGAACTCGCGGAATCCGACCCGGTGCGACAGGGTCTCGGTCACCTTGCCCGCCGGGTCCCGCAGGCGCAGTACGGCGGTGTAGAGGTTCGGGTGCTCGGCCGACCAGAGCCTGGGCTTCGGCACGGCCTTCGCGGCCCGTACCGTGACGTCCTCGCCCGCGCGGGCCCCGCCGACGTCCACGGGCTGCTGCAACGGCCGGGACCAGACGGCGTGGCCGCGCGCGTCGTACAGCTGGGTCTCGACGGTGTAGCGGCCGGTGCCGCCCTCGCCGCACGCCCGCACGCTCGCGGTGACGGCCAGTTCGGCGGCGGTGTAGGTGTCGTCGAGCGGGGTGTCCAGCTTGAAGTCGCGCAGGTGCACGGCGGGGGTGGAGTAGAGGTGGACCGAGCGGAAGATGCCGCTCAGCCGGATCATGTCCTGGTCCTCCATCCAGTCGCCGTCGGAGTAGCGGTAGACCTCGACGGCGATCTGGTTGGTGCCCGGCTTGAGGAGGTCGGTGACGTCGTACTCGGAGGGTGTGTAGGAGTCCTCGTCGTAGCCGGCCAGTTCGCCGTTGATCCAGACGTAGTGCGCGGACTTGACGCCCTCGAAGTGGAGGAAGGTGCGCCGGCCCGTCCAGTCCCTGGGGACGGTGAAGGTGCGCCGGTACTGGCCGACCGGGTTGTAGCGGGTCGGCGCGGCGGGCGGCCGCGGCTCCTCGCCGAGGCCGTTGGGGCCCCAGTACGGGTAGGTGATGTTCAGGTAGATGGGGAAGTCGTGGCCGTGCAGCTGCCACACGGACGGGACGGGGATGGTCCCCCAGTCCCCGTCGTCCACGTCGGTGCGGTGGAAGTCGGCGTCCCGGTCCTCGGGGCGGTCGGCGTAGGCGAACTTCCAGGTGCCGTCCAGGCTGAGCCGGTAGGGCGAGCGGGCGCGGTCACCGGCGAGCGCCTGCTCGACGTCCGCGTACGGCGTGAGCGTGGTGTGCGGCGGCTGGGTGCCGAGCCGGAAGACGCCGAAGTCGTTCCACTCCGGCGGCTCGTCGGCCGCCGCCCGCCGTACGGCCGCCTGTGCCGTGAGGGGCGACGCGGACAGCGCGAGGGCGCCGAGGACGGCGGCTCCGCCCTCCAGGAGACGGCGGCGGCTGACGACCGGGCGGGGCCGGCCGGGCTGAGGGGCCGGGGATTCGGTGGGTGACACGGGCGAGTGCGGCATGACCGTGGCCTTCCGTGGGCTTCGGGGGCGGCTCAACGCACGGTGCTGTGAAAGCAGTTGCCGTGGGGGTGGAACGCAACTGCCGGTGACGCGGCGACTACTGGGTCACGGGTCACCCTAGAACTCGAACACAACCGAATCAATTACCCCGTCGGGGATTGTTTGTTCCTGGTGAACACGGGGGTCTCGGGACGGTCCCCGGGACGATCGGTCACGTGCGTCCGGGCCGTTGGGGCACCCGGGTCTGCCCCTGGGGCTCCTGACGGTGTCCGGATCGCCGCGTAACGTCATCCCGTGAGCCTGTGGACTTCCCTGGAGCCCGCGTCCGCGACGGTGGACCCCGGCAGCAGTACGCGCGTACGACTGCGGGTGCGAAACACCGGTGACGTGGTGGACGAGTACCGGTTCGAGCCGGTCGGGGACATGGCGCCCTGGACGACGGTCGAGCCGCAGACGCTGCGCCTGTATCCGGGCACGACCGGCACGGTGGAGCTGACCTTCGCCCCGCCGCGGACGCCGGACGCGGTGGCGGGCCCCCACCCGTACGCGGTGCGGATCACGCCGACGGAGCACCCCGACGCGGTGACGGTCCCGGAGGGGAACCTGACGATCACGACGTTCTCCGAGGTGCGGGCCGAGTTGGTGCCGCACACGGTGAAGGGGCGGTTCCGGGGGCGGCCGCGGCTGGCGGTCGACAACCTCGGCAACACGAAGGTGACGGCGTCGCTCACGGGCAGCGACACCGGCGACCACCTCTCGTACGAGATCCGGCCCTCGAACGTGCAGATCGAGCCGGGGCGTGCGGCGTTCGTCGAGACGACCCTGAAGCCGCGGCAGATCACCTGGTTCGGGGCGAAGCAGGAGCGGCCGTACACGCTGGCGGTGCGCCGGTCGGGGGTGGAACCGACCGATGTCGAGGGGACCTTCGTGCAGCGCGGGTTCCTGCCCCGCTGGCTGGCGACGTTTTTCGGGATCTTCCTGGCGTTGGCGATCGCGTTCGTGATGATCTGGATCGCCTACAAGCCGCAGGTCCGCACCAGCGCCACCGAGCAGACCGAGCAGGCGGGTGCCGCGCTGGCGCCCAGTCCCAGCGCGACCCCGGAGCTGCTGCCCAGCACCGCCGGGTCGGCGCCCGCCGAGCAGCCGCAGCCGCAGCAGCCGGCCACCCCGGAGCCGGAGAAGGGCAACGGCGGAGGCGGTGGCGAAGAGGCGCCGGCTCCCGAGAAGCGCGAGCAGCCCGAGAAGGAGACGTCGGGCGGGGGCGGCGGCGACGAGAAGCCGGACGTCGAGGCACCGGAGCCCGTCGCCCCCGGCACGACCATCTACGGCCACGCCTCGAACCGCTGCATCGAGGTGGCGGGCCACAAGTGGCGGGACGGTGCGCCGCTGCAGATCGCGGACTGCACCGGCAAGAACTGGCAGAAGTGGGACTTCCGTCCCGACGGCACGATCCGCTCACTGGGCCTGTGCATGGACGCGACCTGGGGCGGCACGGCCAACGGCACGGTGGTCCAGGTGGCGGTGTGCAGCGGCAACCCGGCACAGCAGTTCATCCTGGCCGGCCCCCGGGACCTGGTCAACGTGCAGGCCAACAAGTGCGTGGACGTCGTCGACGAGAAGACGGGCAACGGCGCCAGGCTCCAGCTCTGGGAGTGCAGCGGCCGCGACAACCAGAAGTGGAGCACGCGCTGACGGACCCGGGCGGGTCAGCGGGTCAGCGCTCGGTCTCGGACACCAGGGACGCCCACTCGACGGTGCGGTCGCACCAGCGGCCGAGGAGGACCCGGTCGTGGCCGACGGCCAGCAGGCCCGCACCGGTGGCGGCCCGGTAGTCCTCCACGACCCGCACCAGGGCGGCCGTGGTCGAGGCGTCGAGCATCGCCGTCATCTCGTCGCACACCAGCCAGCGGGGGCGCAGCACCAGGGCGCGGGCCAGGCAGGCGCGCTGCAACTGGCCGTCGCTGACCTCGTGCGGGCGCCGGGTCAGCAGGTCGGCGGTCAGGCCCACGGTCGCGGACAGCTCCGCGACCCGGTCGGCGGCGCCCTCCCCGCGGCCGGTGGCGCGCAGCGGCTCGGCGATCAGGTCGGCCAGCCGCAACCGGGGGTCCGCGGAGAGCCGGGCCTGCTGGAAGACGACGCCGAAAGCGGTGCGCTGTTCCCTCGGGGCGCGGTGCCGCCAGTGCCGTACGGGGGTGCCGTCGAGGTGCAGCGCTCCGGCGTCGGGCCGGTGCAGCAGGGCCGCGACGCGGGCGAGGGTGGACTTGCCGCAGCCGCTGGGGCCGAGCAGGCCGACCGCCTCTCCCGGCGCGACGGACAGGGAGACGTCCCGGAACACCGGAGCGTTCCTGGTGTATCCGGCGGTGACGGTGCGCAGTTCAAGCACGGTCGGCGGCCTCCGTGAGCGCGGCGTGCGGGTGGTGGCAGGCCACCGCCTGGCGCAGCGGGGGCAGGGCGGCACAGGCGTCGGTGGCCCGGTCGCAGCGGGCGGCGAAGGCGCAGCCGCCCGGGAGCGCGCCCAGTTCGGGCGGCAGGCCGGGGATGGGGGTGAAGGCGCGGTCGGGCAGCGCGTCGAGCAGGCCGCGGCTGTAGGGGTGGCGCGGGCCGGGGGTGCCGAAGAAGGCTCCGGCGTCGGCGAGTTCGACGATGCGCCCGGCGTACATCACGGCGACGCGGTCGGCGATGCGTGCGGCGGCGGCCAGGTCGTGGGTGATCATCAGCAGGGCGCGGCTCCCGGCGTCGTCTCGGGCCCCCCTGCCCTCGGTGTTGTCGACATGTCGCCGCAGTTCGTCCACGGTGCGGTCCACCAGGTCCCGGTCGAGTCCGGTGGTCGGCTCGTCGGCGAGCAGCAGCGGGGCGTCGCCGACCAGGGCGAGGGCGGTGGCGGCGCGCTGGGCGAGGCCGCCGGAGAGTTCGTGCGGATGGTGGTCGAGGTGGTCCGCGGGGAACGCGGCACGCTCGGCGGCGGCCTCCGCGGCCTCGCGCAGGGCCTTGCGTCCGCCGCGGACGCCGGTGAGTTCCGCGACCGTCTCCTCCAGTTGCGAGCGGACGGTGCGGACCGGGGTGAGGTGGGCGGCGGGGCTCTGCGGGACCAGGCCGATCAGCCGGCCCCGCACCGTGCGGGCGAAGGTCCGCTCGTCCGCGGCGAGCAGGTCCAGGTCGCCGAGGAGCGCGCGGCCCGCGGTCTGCGCGTTGCCGGGCAGCAGGCCGAGCAGGGCGGAGGCGAGGACGGACTTGCCGCAGCCGCTCTCGCCGATCAGGGCCAGGCACTCGCCGGGCGCCACGTCGAAGTGGGCGTCGGTGACGGCGGCGATCCGGCGCCCGCCCGGCATCAGGAACCGCACCGACAGACCGCGCACCGACAGCACGGGGGCTCGCCCGGTCACAGCATCAGCTCCGATCGGCGGCGCGGGTTGATCCGCTCCCGCCAGGCGCCCGCGAGTCCGGCGACGGCGAGGGTGGGCACGATGATGAACAGGCCGGGGAAGAGGGTGGGCCACCACTGCCCGGCCAGCAGTGAACCCCGCGCCTCCTGGATCAGGTTGCCGAGGCTCGCGGTGTGGGTGGGCAGTCCGAGGCCGAGGAAGGACAGCGCCGACTCGTGCCACATGGCGTGCGGCACCATCAGTACGGCGGCCAGCGCGGCCTGCGGCAGCACGCCCGGCAGCAGGTGCCGCACGGCCACCCGCCACCGGGACGCGCCGCCGGAGACGGCCGCGTCGATGTGGGGACGGGCGCGCAGGGACAGCACTTCGGCGCGGACGATGCGCGCGGTGGACAGCCAGTGGGTGAGCGCGACGGAGGCCACCACCGGCCAGACGCCCGGCCGGAACATCGCGACGATGAAGATGCCCATCAGCAGGTGGGGCACGGAGGACAGGGCGTCGACGACCCGCATGACGCCCCGGTCGACCCAGCCGCCGAGCGCACCGGCGGTGGCGCCCACGGCGGTGCCGACGACCGTCGCGGTCAGCGCGGCGGCCACCCCGACGAGCAGGGAGACGCGCAGGCCGTACACGCAGCGCAGCAGCAGGTCGCGGCCGACGTCGTCGGTGCCGAAGGGGTGCGCCCAGCCGGGGGCCTGGAGCTTGGCGGCCAGGTCCACGGCCTGCTGGTCGAGCCGCACCAGCGGTGGCACGAGCAGCACCGCGAGCACGGTCACGGTCAGCAGCACCGCGGAGGTGCGCAGGCGCAGGGTGCGGTGGGAACGGCGGGCGTCACCGCGGGAGCGCCAGGCGGGTGCGGCGCCCTGCGTCCTCTCGGCCGAGGTCTCAGCCACGGACACCACCGCCCCTCACGGACACCGCACCCGACGGGACATCACATCTCACTGAGCTTCACCCTCGGGTCGAAGAGTCCGTAGAGCAGGTCGGCCAGCAGGTTGCCGGCGAGTACGGCGACGGTGGCGAGCACGGTCAGGGCGGCGAGCAGCGGGAAGTCGACGGCGGTGGCGGCCTCGACGGTGGCCGCGGCGATGCCCGGCCAGCTGAAGACGCTCTCCACCAGCAGGGCCCCGGTGATGAGTTCGGGCACGCGGGAGCCGATCAGGGTGAGCACGGGCAGCAGCCCCGAGCGCAGCGCGTGTGAGACCAGGACGGTGCCCTCCCCCAGTCCGCGGGCCCGGGCGCCGCGCACCGGGTCCTCCGCGAGCGCGTCGCCGACGCCCTGGCGCACGTAGAGGGTGAACCAGGGCAGTTGGGAGACGGCGAGCACACCGGCGGGCAGCACGATGTGGCCCGCGACCTGTCCCGGGGTGACCTGCCGGCTGGCGGTGTCGGTCAGACCGCCGGCGGGCAGCACGTCCCACTGGAGGGCGAACAGCCACACGGCGAGCAGCGCGATCCAGAACACCGGCGCCGCCTCCAGGGTGTAGGCGAGGGAGGTGACCGCCCGGTCGAGCACCGAGCCCGGCCGGCGGGCGGCCAGCACGCCGAGGAGCATGCCGAGGGTGACGGCGACAGCGAAGGCGACGGCGCACAACAGCACTGACCAGACGAGCCGTTCACCGATCACCTGCGTCACCGGCTGCCGCAGCACGCTGGAGTGGCCCAGGTCGCCGGTGAGCGCGGAGGTCAGCCAGTGCCACCAGCGGACGACGAAGGACTCGTCCACCCCGAGGTTCTCGCGCAGCCGGTCCAGGGTCTCCTGGTCGGCGCCGAGCGCGGCGGTGCCGGCGTACGCCCTGACGGGGTCGAAGGGTGAGGCGGCGGCGATCGCGAACGCGCCGAAGGTGACGACGAGGACCACGGGCACGGCGAACAGCGCCCGCCGCCCCGCCAGCCGTGCCATCGCGCCCCAGGGCAGCCGTCGGGCCGGTCGGCTCACTTCTTCGGCCGCCAGTCCTCGATGTTCCACCAGGGGCCGCTGGCGAAGCCGTGCTCGTGCGGCTCCAGTTGGGTGGTCAGTCCGTCCCAGCGGTCGGCCAGGACGTAGAGGTGGTCGATGTGGGTGAGGAAGGTGTATCCCGGGTCCGCCACGAGCGCCTTCTGGATCTTCCGGTAGGCGGCGGCGCGCACCTTCGGGTCCTGGCTGCGGCGCCCGGTGTCGAGCGCCTCGTCCACGGCCGGGTTGGCGTAGTGGGCCATGTTGTTGAAGCCGTCACCGGCGAGGGTGGAGTGCAGCAGGGTGTAGAGGCCGAAGTCGGGGTCGCCGACGCTGCCCAGGCCCGCGAGGACGGCGTCGGTCTTCATCCGCGGCTCGATGACCTCCCAGGTGGCGCCCTCGACCTTCACCTCGATGCCGGCCTTCTTGGCGTCGGAGGCGTAGGCGAGCGCGTGGTCCTGGCGGACCTTGTCGCCGGAGGGGTAGTAGAGGGTGAAGGAGGCGCGCTGTCCGTCCCTGGCGCGGACGCCGCCGGAGCCGGGCTGCCACCCGGCCTCGTCCAGGATGCGTCCGGCCTCGGCGAGGTCGTGTGGGCGCTCGATGCCGCGCTCGTACCAGGGGTCGTCGACGGGCAACGGCCCGTACGCGGGCCGGCCCGCGCCGTCGAGGATCTTGTCGACCATGGCCTGCCGGTCCACGGCGGCGTCCAGGGCCCTGCGGATCGCGCGGTCGCCGGTGACCTTGCCGGCGGTGGGCAGGGTGACCGCCCGGAAGTCGTAGGACCTGGCCCGGTAGGTGCGCCTGCCGTCGTCCTTCTCGAAGGTGGCGGCGAGGTTGGGCGGCAGCACGGCGCCGTCGAGGTCGCCGGAGCGCAGCCGGGTGGCGCGTACGTTGTCGTCGGCGATGACTGCCATGGTGAACGACTTCACCGCGGGCTTGTCGCCCCAGTAGTGCGGGTTGGCCCGGAAGCCGAGCTTCTCGCCCTTGCTCCAGCCGGTGAGCGCGTACGGTCCGGTGCCGACCGGCTCGGTGTTGAAGTCACCGGTGTTGGGGTCCTGCTTTCCCGCCACGTGCTCGGGGACGATGGGCAGGACGGTGCGGGCGGCGAAGGGCGCGTAAGGGTACTTGAGGGTGAAGACGACGGTGTCGTCCCCGCTCGCGCGGACGTCCTCGACGGCGGCGAGTTCACTGCGGGCGGTGTTGTTGGTCTTCTCGTCGAGGACGGTGCGGTACGTGTAGACCACGTCCTCGGCCGTCAGCGGTTCGCCGTCGCTGAACTTCACGCCCTCGCGCAGGGTGTACGTGTACGTCCGGCCGCCGTCGCCGACCTTCGGCAGCGCGGCGGCGAGCGCGGGCTTCAGCTCCAGGTCGGCGTCGCGGGCGAGCAGCCCGTCGAAGATCTTGGAGTTTCCGTCCTTGCCGTAGCCGAGCAGCGGGCTGAGGGTGTCCGGTTCCGAGGCGACTCCGATCACGACGGACTCGGCCGCCTCGGCGCCGCCGTCCTCTCCCCCGTCCGAGGGGGCGGAGCAGGCGGTCGCACCGGCGGCGAACGCCACCGCGGCGGCGGCACTGCGTATCGGAAGTCTCCGATCGGTCCGACGGGTCCGACGGGCTGTCATGTCTCCCCCACGCTTGTTGTCGATGCGCAGCTATTGCACATCACTCGCAACAAAGCGTCAAGCCAGGTGGGGAGGGTGCCCGGCGAGGAGCGGCGGATGTTCAGGGCGGTGCAGCGCCTTGCTGAACAACCCGGCGGCCGCTGGACTGGGCACGGGGCGGCGGGCCGGGACGGCGCGGCCGCGCCCGACACCGCCTCGCGACGACGGGAACGGACCGGCCGATGGAAGAGATACAGAACAGCCTGCGCAACGGGCTGTACTGGTGTCTGGTGTTCTCGGTCATCCTGCTGCCGGTGGGGTTCGCGACCGGGTGGTGGGGGTGGGTCGTCCTGGGGTACGCGGCGATCATCTGCGTGAGCGGGATCGTGGGCGTGGTTTTGGCCATCGACGGCCCGGTCCTGACGGTGGCGGCCTTCCTCCTGTGGCTGCTCGCCCTCTCGGCCGGCGTCGGGCTGATCGCCTTCGGCGTGCACGCCGTCGTGACGTTCGAGCCGTACTGCGTCCCGTCCGAGACGGTCGACTGCCGGCTGCTGCTCAACGGGCAGGACGTGGGCAAGGCGACCGTGGCCGATCAGCGCAGGAGCATGGTCGTGGATTCGCTGTATCCCGTCGGCGGCGGTGCCGCGATCGCCGTCACCACCCTGGTCGTCGGGGCCGTACGCGTGCGTGCCCGCTTCTCGCACGGCGGACTCCGCCTCCGCCGCCGGTAGGTCGCCGGGACCGGTCGGGCCGCCGACCGTGCTCAGCCCACCCGCGCCGCGAACGCCTCGTACGCGCGGGCGTCGAAGAGGACGAAGCGGACCTCCGTCACCGATGTCCCGGTGGCCGCCACCGTCTCGACGGCGATGCGGGCCGCGTCGTCCATCGGCCAGCGGTAGACGCCGGTGGAGATGGCGGGGAAGGCCACCGTGCGGGCGCCCAACTCGTCGGCGGTGCGCAGGGATGCGCGGTAGCAGGAGGCGAGCAGGCCGGAGCGGTCCTCGGTGGCGGACCAGACCGGGCCGACCGTGTGGATCACCCAGCGGGCGTCCAGGTCGCCCGCGGTGGTGGCGACCGCACGGCCCGTGGGCAGGCCCTTGCCGAGGTGACCCGCGCGGAGCCTGCGGCACTCCGCCAGGATCGCGGGGCCGCCGCGCCGGTGGATGGCGCCGTCGACGCCGCCTCCGCCGAGGAGGGAGGAGTTGGCGGCGTTGACGATCGCGTCGGCGCTCTCGCGGGTGATGTCGCCCTGGACGAGGGTGATGTCGGTCATGTCTGCCTCAGCCTGCGCCAGACGGCCTTCGCCGCGTTGTGGCCCGACATGCCGTGGACGCCGGGGCCGGGCGGGGTGGCCGACGAGCAGATGAACACGGCCGGGTGCGGGGTCGAGTACGGGAACAGGGAGATCTTGGGGCGCAGCAGCAGCTGGAGGCCGGAGACCGCGCCGGAGGAGATGTCGCCGCCGACGTAGTTGGCGTTGCGGGCGGCCAGTTCGGCCGGTCCCGCGGTGGCGCGGGCGAGGACGCGGTCGCGGAAGCCGGGGGCGAAGCGCTCCAGTTGGCGTTCCATGGCGTCGGTGAGGTCGCCGCTCCAGCCGTTGGGGACGTGGCCGTAGGCCCAGAAGACGTGCTTGCCGGCCGGGGCGCGGGTGGGGTCGGCGACGCTGGGCTGCACGGTGATCAGGAACGGCCGCTCGGGTGCGCGGTCGGTGCCGTAGGCGGCGTGCAGGGCGGCGCCGATCTCCGTGCTGTCGGCGCCGATCTGCACGGTGCCCGCGCTGCGCGGCTCCTCGGCCGTCCACGGGACGGGTCCGTCCAGCGCGTAGTCGATCTTGAAGACGCTGGGGCCGTAGCGGTAGTTCGCGTAGTGGCTGCCGAGACCGGCGATGCGGGCCAGGGCCGTGGGCGAGGTGTCGAAGACGTACGCGCGCGCGGGCGGCAGGTCGTCGAGGCGTTTGACCTCGTAGTCGGTGTGGACGGCGCCGCCGAGGTCCTGGAGGTACCCGGTGAGGGCGTCGGAGATGGACTGGGAGCCGCCGCGGGCGACGGGCCAGCCGCGGGCGTGCGCGGCCAGGGCGAAGACCAGGCCTATGGCGCCGGTGGCGAAGCCGCCGAGCGGGGCCATGACGTGCGCGACGAGCCCGGCGAAGAGGGTCTTGGCCTTCTCGTCGCGGAAGCGGCGCATCAGCCAGGTCGACGGGGGCAGACCGACCAGGCCGAACCGGGCCAGGGTGACCGGGTCGCGGGGCAGCGCGGTCAGCGGCAGGGACATGAAGTCCCGGGCCAGCGTGTCCCACCTGGGCAGGAAACGCTCGACCAGCCTGCGGTACGGACCGGCGTCGCGCGCTCCGAAGGAGGCGGCGGTCTCGCCGACCGAGCGGGACAGCACAGCGGCCGAGCCGTCGAGGAAGGGGTGTGCCATGGGCAGCCCGGGGTGCAGCCACTGAAGGCCGTACCGCTCCAGGGGGAGGTCGCGGAAGGCGGGTGAGTTGATACCGAGCGGGTGCGCGGCCGAGCACGGGTCGTGCCGGAAGCCGGGCAGGGTCAGCTCCTCCGTGCGCGCGCCGCCGCCCACGGTGCCCCGCGCCTCGAACACGGCGACCGAGAATCCGCGGCGGGCCAGCTCCACGGCGGCGGTCAGTCCGTTCGGCCCCGCACCCACTACGACCGCATCGAGCATCGACGGCACCTTCGGACCCCTTCGTCAGCCGATGGCCACTGGGGATCAGGATATGCCCGGGGTCCGACAGCGCACGGTCTCGGGTGGGCGGGACCGCGCGCCGGGGTTCAGGCCGCCGCCGCGGCGCGGAATGTGCTGGGGCTCTGGCCCCGGTGGCGTTTGAAGGCGGCGCTGAAACCGAACGCGTCGGCATAGCCGACGGACCTGGCGATCCGGGCGATGCTGAGGTCGGTGTCGGTCAGCAGTGCCTCGGCGTCGGCCATCCGGCATTCGGTGAGGTAGGCGAGGGGCGGGCGGCCCATCAGCTCGGTGAAGCGTTTGGCGAACAGCGCCCGGGAGACACCCGCCCGGCCGGCGAGCGACGCCACCGTCCAGGACTCGGCGGGCCGGTTGTGGAAGGCATGCAGGGCGGGGCCGAGGACCGGGTCGGCCAGGCCGCGGTACCAGCTGGGCGCGTCGGCACCGGCCTGGTCGAACCAGTTGCGCAGGGTGCAGACCAGGGCCCAGTCGAGGAGCCGGTCCATCAGCGCCTGGGAACCGGCCGAGAGCCGGGCGGCGTCGGCCGCGGCCGTCTCCAGCCAGGCACAGACCTCGACGTCCTCGTTGACGACCAGGACCGGCGGCAGGGTGCGCAGGAGCCGCTCGTGGCGGTGCCCCGAGGCGCGGTAGGCGCCCACGATCAGCGCCGTCGCGCCGTCCGGATCGGTGCCCCAGCGGATCCCGCCGAGGTCCTGGGCGGTGCACTCGGGGTCCTCGGTGAAGCACGCGATCTCGTACTCGGTGTGCGGGCGGTCGGCCGTGGCGGGCCGGTCGGCGAGCAGGAACGGCGCGGGGCCGCGGACGAGGGCCGTGTCGCCCACGCCGACCGCCCGTCGGGTGCCGTCGGGCAGCAGCAGGGTGCCGCCGCCGCGCAGCACGCTGACCATGGTGAGCGGTGCGCGGTCGGTGAAGCGGATGGTCCAGGGCGCCGTCAGTACGGCGTGGCTGACGACCGCGCCCTCGGCCCGGATGCCGCTCAGCAGTGAACTCAGGGGATCCACGCCGGTCATCGTAGACGATCTCTTATGTTTCCGAGAGTTTCTCCCATGGATCATCCATGCGGCCGCGGCTGTACTGAATTCGTCGCACTGACCGAGACCAGCCGGGAGACCCCGTGACGCAGCACAGCAGCAACCACGCCAGGACCGCCCTCGTGGTCGTCGCGCACCACCGCGACGATTCCCTCACCGCGCACACCGCCCGCCGTACCGCCGACCGGCTGGAGGCCGCCGGATACCGCGTCGACCTGCTCGACCTGCACGCCGAGGGTTTCGACCCGCGGATGAACACGGCGGACCAGCCGGACTGGGGCGACCGGGAGAAGGCGTACTCGGACGAGGCGCGGGCGCACATGCGGCGCGTGCTCGACGCCGAAGTGATCGTCGCCGTCTTCCCGGTGTACTGGCAGAGCGTGCCCGCCCTCCTCAAGGGATGGATCGACCGCGTGTGGAACTACGGCTTCGCCTACGGCCGCAGCAAGCCGCGCCTGGCGGGCAAGCGCATGCTCTGGCTGGGCCTGGCCGGTGCCACCGCGGACGATCCGATCACCGAGGCGATGCACGCCATACTGGAGACCAACCTCAGCGGGGGCATCGCCTACTACTGCGGCTTCTCCCACTCGTCCGTCGCTCTGCTCACCGACGCCGAGGATCGCCCGCAGCGCGTCGACGCCGAGGGCAGTCTGCTGGTCGGCGACGCGGTCGAGGGCGCCGAGCGGGAGGCGCAGTACGCCGACTTCGACCGTCGTGCGCGGGAGGCGGTGGAGAAGTTCCTCGCCGCGGAGGGGGTGGCGGCCTGACGGCGCAAGAGCCGCGCGGCGCGACCGGCGCGGGCCCGGTCGTCACAGGTCGAGCTGGTACTCCAGGGCCCGGTGCGTGGGGGCGTAGCCGAGCGCGTCGTTGATGCGGCGCATGTGCGTGTTGCTGTCGGCCGTGTCGGTGACCAGACCGGCGAGACCGGGGTGCTGCGCGCGGGCGAGGCGGATCGACTCGGCCTTCATCCAGCGGCCGAGGCCGTGGCCGCGGTGCCCGGGCAGCACACCGGTGCCGTAGTGCAGCCCGTCGCCCTTGCCGTCGCCGGGCACGACGAACTCCGAGAAGCCGGCGACCGAGCCGTCCGACTCGTCGACGACGGCCACCGTGGTGAGCTGCTCCCCGCGGTCGGCGACGGCCCGGGCGGCTGCCAGGACCCGCTCGACGTCCCAGACCACGACGCCGTAGTCGGTGTCGTCCATCGGCATGTCGTCCATCGCGCGGCGCGAGTCGGCGAAGGTCGCGGCCAGGTCGTCCGGGACGGTGCCGCGCCAGGACACCAACCGGTAGCCGGGGTGCGGCCGCCCGACGATCGCGTCGGTCTCGCCGGCCCGGCCGCCGCCCGTGCCGCTCAGGTCGAGCCGGGCGTACGTCAGGGCCAGCACCTTGCGGAAGCCGCTCGCGGCGAGGAAGTGGTCGCCGGGCGTGTCCGCGTCGGCCTGCGCGACGACCGACCGCCGGCCGGCCTCCCGCGCGGCGGCCACCGCCGTCTCCAGGAGCCGCGACCCGACGCGGCCGCGCCGCTCCGCCGGGTGCACGTTCAGCGTCAGCTCCGCCAGGTGGTCCTGCCCTTCCCGGGTGAACACCCGCAGGAACGCGTGCCCGAGCGGACGGCCGTCGTCCGCGCAGGCCAGCCAGGCCAGGCGATGGGCGGACGGGGTGCGGGCGGGGTCGGTGAGGGCGGTGACGTGCGGCGACAAGGTGACTCCGGTCGGTCGGCGAGCGCTGTTCCGGGCGACAGTCGACCACGCGACGGGCCTTTGGGGCACCGGATTTCCCGCACCCGGGTTCCGGGGCGGCGGCGCCGCTCTCCGGGGATCAGGCCTCGCCCGACAGCAGGGCCACCACCTGCCGGGCCGTGGCCGCGTCGCGGGCGGCGGTGAACGGCAGTTCGTTGCCCCCGGTGATGCGGAAGGGTTCGCCCGTGCGGGTCAGGTGGGTGCCGCCCGCCTCCTCGACCAGGAGAAGACCGGCCGCGTGGTCCCACGCCGCTTCCCAGGAGAAGGCGGTGGCGTCGGACTCGCCGCGGGCGACGGCCAGGTACTCCAGGCCGGCCGAGCCGCAGGGCCGGGGTGCCACGCCCGGGGTGCGCAGGGCCAGCAGGTCGCGCTTCTGCTCGTCCGTCGTGTAGTCCGGGTGGGAGGTGGCCACCCGCAGGTCCCGGCCGGGCTCGGGCGGCCCCGCGTACAGCCGCTCACCGTCCAGGAAGGCGCCCCCCGCGCGTACGGCCGTGGCGAGCCGGTCGTCGACCGGGGCGTAGGTCCAGGAGGCGTGCACGACCCCGCGGTGGGCGAGCGCCACCAGCGTGCAGAAGCCCTCCTCGCCGCGCACGAACTGCCGGGTCCCGTCGACCGGGTCGACGATCCACACCGGGGCCTCGCCGCGTATCGCCCCGTAGGACGCCGGGTTCGCGTGCACCGCTTCCTCGCCGACCACCACCGAGCCGGGCAGCAGGCGGGGCAGGACCTCCGTGAGGTGCAGCTCCGCCTTGCGGTCGGCGTCCGTCACCAGGTCGTGCGGGCCCGCCTTCTGGTCGACCTCGTGTGCCGCGAGCCGGCGCCAGCGCGGCATGATCTCCTGCGCGGCCGCCTTGCGGACGGCCTCCTCCACGTCGTCGGTGTGCCGGGCGAGAAACTCGTCGATGGTTTCGTTGTCCTCGATCATGACTCCATGAGAGCACGCGCCACTGACAATCCCCACCCGGGTGGTGTACTCCGGGTGGAATCGGCACGAACATCAGGTGCACGCGCGCGCGTGCCGGTCAGCGGCCCACCGCGTACCCCTGCATGCCGCGCGGGTTCGCCGCCGCCGACAGCACGCCCGTCTCCGGGTCCCGGGCGACGGCGCACAGCCGGCCCTCCGACCACGCCTCCCCCACCGTCACGTCGTGCCCGCGGCGCCGCAGCTCCTCTACGACCTCCGCCGGCATGCGGGACTCCACGGTGACCGAGCCCGCCCGCATGCCGCGCGGGAAGAAGGAGCCGGGGAAGCTGTCGTTGTGCCAGTTCGGGGCGTCGATCGCGCCCTGGAGGTCGAGACCGCCGCGTACCCGCGCGCGCAGCGCGACCGCCAGGAAGAAGTGCGTCTGCCACTGGTCCTGCTGGTCGCCGCCGGGGGTGCCGAAGGCCATGACCGGCACTCCGTCGCGCAGGGCGATGGAGGGGGTGAGCGTGGTGCGCGGGCGACGGCCCGGCGTGAGCGAGTTGGGCAGGCCCTCCTCCAGCCAGGTCATCTGGAGCCGGGTGCCGAGCGGGAAGCCCAGTTCGGGCACGACGGGGTTGGACTGGAGCCAGCCGCCGCTGGGCGTGGCCGAGACCATGTTGCCCCAGCGGTCCACGATGTCGAGGTGGCAGGTGTCGCCGCGGGTGCCTCCGTCGGCCGCCACGTCCGGCTCCCCCGGCACCGGGGACGCCGGGCTCTTGGCGACCGTCGGTTCACCGACCCCGAGGGCGTCGAGGCCCTCCCCTTCCACGGCGGCGACGAGCGCGTGGGCGGCGAGCCGCGGGACGCGCCCGCCCGGGGCGCCGGGGCGCAGTTCGAAGGAGGCCTTGTCGCCGACGAGTCGCCGCCGCGCCGCGTTGTACTCGGGCGACAGCAGCTCGTCCAGCGGTACGCGGTCCGCGCCGTCGGCGTCGCCGTACCAGGCCTCCCGGTCGGCCATGGCGAGCTTGCAGCCCTCGACCAGCAGATGGACGTAGTCGGCACCGCCGTGGTCGGGCAGCTCGGGCGGGAGCAGCGCCAACTGCTGGAGCAGGACGGGCCCCTGGCTCCACGGTCCGGCCTTGCACAGGGTCCAGCCGTTCCAGTCGTACGTCGCCGGGGCCTCGTAGTGCGCCGACCAGCCGGCCAGGTCGGCGGCGGTGAGGGTGCCGGTGCGGCGTTCGCCGCTGGTGTCCAGGGTGGGCCGCCCGGCCTGCCGTACGAGGGCCTCGGCGATGAACCCGGACCGCCAGATCTCCCGCGCGGCGTCGATCTCCGCCTCCCGGTCCGCCGCGCCGGCGGCCTCGGCGAGCAGCCGCTTCCAGGTGGCGGCCAGGGCCGGGTTGCGCAGCAGTTCGCCGGGGCGGGGCGGACGTCCGTCCGGCAGGTACACCTCGGCGGAGGAGGTCCACTCCGTCTCGAACAGCTCCCGTACGGTCTCGACGGTCTCGGCGACGCGCTCCACCGGTGCGTGCCCGTGCTCGGCGTAGCCGACGGCGTACTTCAGCACGTCGGCCAGCGGCTTGGTGCCGTGGTCGCGCAGCAGGAGCAGCCAGGCGTCGAAGGCCCCGGGCACGGCGGCGGCGAGCGGTCCGGTGCCGGGGACGAGACCGAGTCCGAGCCCCTTGTAGTGCGCCACCGTGGCCCCCGCCGGGGCCACACCCTGTCCGCACAGCACCCGCACCTCGCCCCCCGCGGGCGCGAGCAGGATCGGCACCTCCCCGGCGGGCCCGTTGAGGTGCGGTTCGACGACGTGCAGTACGAAGGCCCCGGCGACGGCCGCGTCGTAGGCGTTGCCCCCGTCCTCCAGCACCGCCATGGCCGACTGGGAGGCCAGCCAGTGGGTGGAGGACACCATGCCGAAGGTGCCCTGCAGGGTCGGCCGGGTAGTGAACATACGGGGTCTCACCTCGTTGTTTACGTGCGTCGGACGGTCGAATCCGTACTCAGGGTCGGGCCTGGGGCCCCATCCCTCAGCAGGCTATCGATCGCCTTGCGCCCCTTCTTCCCCGCCTCCGGCATGCAGTGCGCACAGCAGCGGGGCTTCCGCAGGAGCCGCCGGCCCGCCGTCGGAACCGCGGTGATCTTGGTCGAGAACCCGTGCTGAGGGGAAGCGCCCTCTGGCGGCACTTTCCAGGGGAACGCCCCCTCCTGGGCGGGCAGTTTGCGAAGCTCCGCCCGTTCACTCTCAGCGGGGCTCTGCCCGTCCACGCTCGAGCGCGGCGAGGACGTCGCCCGGGCCGATGTGCCGCCCGCCCCGGCCGTCCTCCTCCAGCGCGAGCGCCACCGCGAAGACCAGGTCCCCCTTGTGCGTGAGGGAGACCCGTATCTCCACGATGCCCGCCGCGGCCGCCCGGTCCGCCGCGGCCCCGGAGAGACGGACGAGGGGCGCGCCCTCGTCCGTCCGCAGCACGGCCACCTGACAGAGACGTACACCACCCGTCATGCCCGTACCGAGCGCCTTGAGCACCGCCTCCTTGGCGGCGAACCGCCCGGCCAGGAACTCCCGGGCGCGGTCCGGGCCGAAGCCCGCCGCGATCGCCGACTCCGCGTCCGCGTAGACGAAGGAGCGGAACCACGGGCGGGCCAGGAGCCGGTCGAGCTCGCCAAGGCGGAGCAGGTCGACGCCGATCCGCATCAGGCGGCGGCCGGTGCGGTGGTGAACACCGCGTGATGCTCGCGGCCGGTGCCGGGTTCGGTGTCGCGCAGGACGACCGTGTGATGGCTGCGCTGCCACTCCTGCCAGTGCGCGGCCAGCTCCAGCCACACTCCGGTGCAGTAGGTGCCGGACGGCGCACGGTGCACATCGGTCTTGTGCGGTACGTCGCTGCCGGTCGCGCAGGGGCCGAGCACGTGCAGGGTGCCGTCGCCGTCGAGGCCGTCGGGCAGCGCGCCCGATCCCACCCTCCCGAGCCGGAGGCCACCCCCGCCCGGCCCGCTCGCTGCCCGCAGCACCAGGGCCGCGGCCGAGTCCGTCAGCTCCTTCTCCCGGACCAGGGGTACGTCGACGGGCAGCGTGGTCTGCTCCAGGACGGCGAGGACCACCTCGGCCGCCCGGCCGGACCGGGCATGCGCGGCGGCGATCCGCAGCGCGGTGAACGGCGCCGCCAATCCCTGCTGGGAGAGGGCGAAATTGACCGCCTCGCCGCCGAGCCGCTCGGTGAGATGCGGCGCGACGGCGGTGAACGGGACCACGTCCGGCAGGGCGTGCGCGACGATCAGCAGCTGGGGGCGGGCGCCGCGTACCGCATCCGAGTCGACGAGCCGGTCCGCGAGGTGACGGTGCGTCACCTGTCGCCCGGAACGCAGGAGTTCCGCGTCGGGCTTGGCGCCGAAGGGGCCGAGCAGGTCCTCGAAGAAGCCCAGGTGCTCCAGCGTTGCGGCGGGCCCGGTGCCTTCGGGGGAACGGACCGCGGCGGTGGCGTGCAGTGCGAGCTGGGTCATTGCCCTTCCTCTCCGGCGCGCAGCAGCTCCTCGACGTAGTCGGCGAAGGAGCGGACGGAGCGCAGGTGGTCGATGTCGAGGGTCTCGGGATCGACGGCGGCGCCGGTGGAGTCCTCGACCAGGAGCAGGAGTTCGAGCACGGACGAGGAGTCGAGACGGAGGTCGTCGAAGAGGCGGGTGTCCTCGGTGAGCTCGGTGATCTCCCGCTCCAGGACCTCGGCGAGCCCCTTCTCGATCGCGGAGATCACCTCCTGGCGGTCGGTCATGCGGCAGCCGCTCCCTTCCGCCCGGCGCGATGGGTGATCACCATGGCGCCGAAGGTCGCGCCCAGGCCGACCGAGACCAGGACGTAGTGGGCCCCGTCGGTCAGCCGCCCCTCCTCGCGCAGGGTCGTGTAGTTGACGAAGACGTCGGAGGCGAAGGTGTGGCTGTAGCGGGGCACGTTGTCGAGGAAGACCTTCTCCGTCGGCACGTCGAGGGCCTTGATGGTCTGGCGCCAGGCCAGCATGTTGACGTTGTGCGGGATGATCAGGTCGACGTCGGCGAAGGTCAGGCCCGCCTCGGCCACGGCCCGGTCGATGACCTCGGCGATCCGGGTGCCGTACTGCTCCCCGAACTCGGTGTTCTGCTCGGGGGTCAGCTCCAGCCACTCGGCGTACTCGCCCAGGGTGCGGGTGGCGAAGGAGCGAACCTGGTCGCCGGCGCCGTCGAGGGTGACCAGGCAGGCAGCCGCGGCGTCCGCCATGATCGCGGTGTTGGGGATGTGCTGGACGACCGGTGAGTAGGCGCGCTCACCCGTGACCATCAGGGCGTAGGCGTTCTCGTCGCCGTCCGCGCGCAGCAGTTCACCGATCACGTCCAGGGCGCCGAGGCTGGAGACGCAGGCCTGGTGGCTGAGGGCGAACGCCTCGGTCTCGTCGAGCCCGAGGTCGGCGCGGACCACCTGGGCGACCTCCACGTCCGGGGGCGCGACGGCCTGGGTGGTGTGCGCGTAGACCAGATAGGACACGCGCGCACCGTCCGGCAGGGCGTCCAGGGCGCCGCGGGCGGCGGGCCGCAGCAGGTCGAAGAGGTTCAGGTCGGGGTCGAAGCGCAGGGTGTCGAGTCCGTAGAACTTGCGGAACACCCCCAGCGCGGCCCGGCGCAGACCGAGATGCTCGCCGAGCTCCTCGATCCGTACGCTCCGTTCCGGGAGGTACGACTCGATGCGCTCCAAGGTGGTGTGTGCGGCCATCAGGCGGCCACGGTCTCGGCGCGGATCAGCCACAGACGGTTGGCGCCGCGCCGGCTCCTCGGCTGGACCTCGTAGGGCCAGCGGCCCTCGCCGGCGCCCGGCTCGCCCGGCTCCTTGAGGTCGGTGATCTTCCAGCCGTGCGCCGTGAGGAATTCCTCCGGCTCGTCGGTGCCGAAGATCCACGGAGTGCCGTCCGCGGCCAGCGTGTCGAGGAAGCGCTTGGTGAAGGGGGAGCGCAGCAGCGCACGGCCGAGGATGTCGAAGGCGAGACGGCTGCCCGGCGCGGAGGCGGAGGCGAGCAACTCCAGCAGGCCGCCCGCCTGTTCCTCGGTGAGGAAGAAGGTGAGGGCCTCCGCGATCCACAGCGTGGGCTTGGCCGGGTCGAAGCCGGCACGCTCCAGGTCGGGCAGCCACTCGCCGGTCAGGTCGGCGGAGACCTCCCGCCGGTCGGTGCGCGGGGTGGCGCCCAGGGCGTCGAGGCGGCGGCGCTTCTCGGCGATGAGGGGGCCGTGGTCCACCTCGAAGACCGTGGCGGACTCGGGCCAGTCGAGACGGAAGGCGCGGGTGTCCATACCGGCGGCGATGAGCACCACCTGGGTGATCTCACCCTCGGCGAGGGTCGACTCGATGGACTCGTCGAGGTACTTGGTGCGGATCGAGATGAACGGCAGCAGCCCGCCTCCCTCGTAGCGGTCGATGAGTTCGAAGCCCTTGGGGGCGGCGAGGTCGTGGGCCAGCGGGTCGGTGTAGAGCGCGTCGTCGCGCTCGGACTCCAGGGCCCGGGCGGCGGCCATCCACTGGGCGGTGTACGAGACTGCGTGCATCGGTCGGCCTCTTTCGGGATCTTCGGCAAAAGACAGCGGGCGAAGACAGCCGGCGGTGGCGGCGGTCTGGGTCACGGGCAGAACGGTCAGGAGAAGAAGGCCCGTTGGATGGTGGCCAGGGACTGGAAGTCCTCGACGTCGATGGTGTCGAAGTCGATCTCCTGGCCGCTGGCGTCCTCGATCGCGTAGACCAGCTCGACGAAGGCGAGCGAGTCGACGAGGCGGTTCTCGATGATGTTGACGTCGTAGGCCAGTTCGGAGCGGTCGGGGTGGCGTCCGAGGATCCAGTCCCTGACCTTGTCGATCCCTGTGGTGTCCACGGCGGAGCTCATGGCGATTCCCTTCGTTCGGTTGCTTCTTGATTCAGTTGCTTCTTGAGTGGCGGAGATGAGTGCGGTTGGTGGCGTGGGTGAGGTGATGACCGCGACCGCCACGGCGACGGCCCAGCCGCCGTCGTGGCTGATGCTGAGGTCGACCGGCCCGAGCCCCACCTCCCGCGCCAGGCGGGCGGCCCGCCCGGTCAGCCGGAGCGTGGGCCGGCCGCCGGGGCCCGGCAGGATCTCGGTCGAGAGCCAGGGGACCGGTCCGCCGGGCGTGCCGAACAGCTTGAACACGGCCTCCTTGGCCGCCAGCCGCCCCGCGGCGCCCGCCTCGTCGGACAGCCGGAGCTCTGCGGGGGTGAGCATGCGGTGCAGGGCCGGTGCCGACGGCGGCTCGCGGAGCTGGGGGATCCGGGAGAGCGGCACCAGGTCGACACCGATCCGTGGCAGTGCGACGGTGATCGGCGCCGGCGCGACGGCTGCCGGGGCGGGCCCGGTCATGCCGCTGGGGCCGGACCCACGGCGGCGGCCGCGCCGCGCACCGCTGCCAGAGCGGCGCTCAGATCGGTGTCGTGTACCTCGGACAGGACGGCGAGCCAGCGTTCGAGACCGAAGGCCACACAGGAGGTGAAGGCGTGCTCGCCCGCCGGCAGGCGGATGTCGCAGCGCTCGCCGAAGAAGTTGCGGTGTGTGTTGACCGAGGCGATGGCCAGGTCCCCGTACTGGAACTCGTACTTGACCGGGCTGAGCTTGGCCAACAGGGCGCGGGCGCCGTCGTTCTTGAAGAACGGGTCGCTGGCCGCCTCCCGGGTGAGGCCCAGGCCCAGCGCCTCGGCGAAGGCCTCGATGCGTTCGGTGAACCGGGCGATGACCTGCTGGGTGTGCTCATAGCTGCCGAGGGCGACGATCTCGCGCATCTGGAAGCTGGCCAGCCTGCGCAGCCCGCCGTAGTGGTCCTCGTTGCGGAAGCAGCGGTTGACCAGCGTCACCAGGATGTCGCCGGACAGGTCCGTGCCCTCGTGGTAGAGGTACGCGCCGTAGCAGGTGGCGTGCGGCAGGCCGTAGCGGGTCTCGCGCAGGCCGGACGGGGCGAAGGCGCCGTCCACCGGCTTGACGTCACCGCCGTCCAGGTCGAGACCGCCCGCGACCCAGGCGAGGTGCGGGAAGTTGTCGTAGACGTCGAACTTCTCCAGGTCGGTCACGGGATACAGCGGCGGCGGACTGATCTCCTCCGCACCGGCCGCCACGCCCCAGCCTGCGAAGAGCTGGTCGAGTTCGCGCACGAGCCGGGTGGCGCCTGGGCCGAGGATGGCCAGGGCGGGCGCGCCGGAGCTGCCGGTCAGCCGGTTCACCGGATGATTCCCGTCTTCTGGAGGAACTTGGCCGTCTTGCGGAAGGTCCGCTCCTCGGCGCGGTGCCGGGCAGGTGAGGCAAGGAGTGTGCGGCGCACCTCGTGCGGGTTGTCGATGCCCGCGTCGCGGTAGACCTGGGGGTGGTACATCGACTCGAAGCTGTGGGTCATGTAGCGCTTCAAGTACTCTGAGATACCGTCCAGTTCGGCCTCTGTGGCGGTGCGCCGCACGTCCTCGAAGAGCAGCTGGACCAGTTCGCGGCCGAAGGCGATGTGCCGGGACTCGTCCTGGTGGTGGATGCGGTTGATGCCGCGGATCGTCTCGTGCAGACGTTCGTCGGCCGCCATCGTGGAGTTGTAGTGGTCGACCAGCTCCTCGAAGATCATGATCCGGGCGAAGACCAGCAGGCTCTCCACCTTCGGCGAGGGGACCGCGCCGCTCCCGCCGGCCGGCTGCCGGTAGATCTTCCCGTTTCCGTAACGCAGGCAGAACTCGGCGAAGAACCACATGTGTTCGTTCTCCTCACCGATGAAGTGGTGGAAGAACTCCGACGGCGCCTCGAAACCCTTGGTGTGGATACGGTTGACCACTTCGACAAGGAGCTCCCGGATGCCGTGCACATTCAGGCTGTAGAAGTTGATGCTCTCGTACCGGGAAAGCGTCTGAAGCTGCTCGGTGCTCAGCGAATCCGCGAGCTCGGTGTCATGCGCGGTGGTGAGTTCCGGGCTCATCCACCACATGCCTTCCGGCAGTTGATCGGGCCATTCGAAAATCCGGTACGGATTGTAGTAGTCGTCGATCGATTTCGCGCTCAGCCGGTCCAGTATTCCCTGGAATCGGGGACTGCGGTCGATGACCTCGCTGACCATGGAGTAAAGGCCTCCGATCGGCTCGGGTTGATGTCGTCGACGACGAATCTAGGGCGGCACTCGAGAGCGGCTCAACGCCCGGAAGCGGCCTGGCCGGGACCGGACAGTGCGCCGGCCCGGGGCCGGACGTGCGCAGATCCGGGGCCGGACGTGCACAGATCCAGGCGGCCTGTGTGCCTGATCCATGTCCACGAATGGTCTAGACCCGCTACCGTCGACCGACGGCCGGTCCGTCGGTCGATTCCGGCCCGGACGGTGTCCCAGGGGAGGGAGTACGCACTGTGAACGACTCGGTTGCCATGGGGCGGCACATCCAGTCGCTGCGCAGCCGGGCCCGGCTGAGCCAGCGCGAGTTGGCGGCCAGGGCGGGCCTGAGTACACGCGCGCTGCGCGATATCGAACGCGGCCGGGTGGCGCGACCGCAGCTGCGGACCCTGCAACGGCTTGCGGAGGCCTTGGACTTGCCCAGCGCGGAGGCCCTGAAACTCCATGCGGCGGCCCGGCGGAATACCGAGAGTAGTGCCGTGCGCTTTCGGGTGCACATACTCGGGACGCTTTCGGTGGAACGCGGAAATTCGGCCGTTCCCGTGACCCGGCCGATGCTGCGGAAGCTCCTCGGGCTGCTGGTCCTCAAAGCCCCGCAGCCCGCGACGCACCATGAGATCGTGGATGCGCTGTGGCCGTCGGGCCCGCCGGAATCCTCGCGGAGTCTGGTCCATACCTATGTAAGTCAGGTGCGCCAGCTCCTGGAGCCGCAAAGGACCTTGGACGACACCGGCAACGCCCACAGCAGTCGTGGCGGCAACAACAGGAGCGGCATGGGCAGCGGCGAGAATGCCGCGCACAGCGTGGAACGCGTACCGGGCGGATATCGCTTGCGCGCCGAGGCGAACCAGACCGACCTGGGCCGCTTCCAGGATCTGGTCGCGCGGGCGCGGCGGACGCACGACGTCGGCGATCTCGAGGTCGCCCACCAGTCGCTCGCGCTCGCCCTGCAGTGCTGGCGGGGGCCGGTGCTCAGCGATGTGGATCCGCTCTTCGAACAGCATCCGAGCGCGGTATTCGCCACCGAGCAGCGGGTGGAGGCCGCGCTGCGGTACGCCGACGCGTCCCTGACCCTGGGGCGGCCGGAGCAGGCCGTGCCTGTGCTGTGGGAACTGTCCGGCAGCGAACCACTGCACGAGGGGGTGCATGCCCGCCTGGTGCTCACGCTGGCCGGGTGTGGCGAGCAGGCGGCGGCGCTCCGTGCGTACGGCACCTTCCGTCAGCGGCTCGACGACCAGCTCGGCATCACGCCGGGCCGGGAGCTGCAGGAGGCGCATCTGCGCGTGCTGAGACAGCAGGTCCCGCGGCCCCGGCGGACGCACCCCGGCGGGGCGACCTCGGCCGCCGGTCCCGCCGCAACCGCCCTCGCCTCAACGGGTCCCCTCGCCTTCGGCCGGACTGCTGCCACCGGTCCGGCCGTCATCGGGGAGGCCTTCACTGAGGCCGACTTCGGGCAGGCAGGGTTCGATCGGACCGCCCCCGCTCAGGCCGCCTCCTCCCAGACCGCCCCCGTCCAGGCCAAGCCGTCCCAACTGCCCGCCGGTACCACCGCGTACGTCGGCCGCGAGCGCCAACTGCGGGAGCTGGACGCCTTGCTCGGCGTGGAGCCCGCTGTGCACGGCACCGTGATGACCGTCGTCGGGCCGCCCGGTGTCGGCAAGACGGCCCTGGCCCTCGAATGGGCCCAAGCGCACCGGGACCACTTCGAGGACGGCCAGCTCTTCGTGGACCTGCGCGGCCACTCGCCGCTCCCGGAGCTCGGCCCCGCGGACGTCCTGGGCCGCTTCCTGCGCGCCCTGGGCGTGCCCCCCGACGGGGTGCCCTCCGGCGAGGAGGAGGCGGCCGCCCTGTACCGCACGCTCCTCGCCGGACGGCGCATGCTCGTCGTCCTGGACAACGCGGGCAGCGTGGACCAGGTGCGGCCGCTGCTGCCCGGCGGCAGCCGCTGCCGCGTGCTCATCACCGGGCGCAGCCAACTGGCCGGTCTGGTCGCGACCGAAGGCGCCCGGCGCCTGGGCCTCGACGTCCTGCACGCCTTCGAGGCCCAGGCACTGCTCGGCCGCATCCTCGGCGAGACCCGCACGACCGCCGAACCGGACGCGGTGGTCCGCCTGGCCCAGCTGTGCGGAGGGCTGCCACTGGCCCTCCGGATCGCCGCGGCCAACCTGATGGCCAACCCCACCCTGAGCATCGCCCGGTACTGCACCGAGCTGGCGGGCGGCAGCCTGATCGGCGGGCTGCAAGTGGAGGGCGACGAACGCTCCACCGTCCGGGCCGCGTTCGACCTCTCCTACCTCGCGCTGCCGGAGCCCGCCCGCCGCGCCTTCCGGCTGCTCAGCCTCGTACCCGGCTCGGACGTCACGGACGAGGGAGCCACCGCCCTGATCGGCGCACCTGCCGCGCAGGCGAGCCGGCTGCTGCGCCGCCTCGCCCACTCCCATCTGGTCCAGGAGCCGACACCGGGCCGCTTCGGCCTGCATGACCTGCTCCGGTCGTACGCCCGTGAACTCGCCGGCGACGAGGAGCCCCAGGCAGTACTGAGGCTCCTCGACTGGTATCTGACGCGCACCGAGGACGCCGCGGAACTCCTGTACCCGGACGGCCTGCTGCACACCTGCGAGCCCCCGCGGCCCGCCGCGGTCAGGCATGGCCCCGCCGACGCCGTGCAGGCCACCGAGTGGCTCACGGCCGAACGCGACAACCTGGTCAGCACCGTCCGGTACGCGGTCGACAACGGGCACCACGCGGTGGCCCGGCGACTTGCCCAGGCCCTGCACGGCTTCCTCTCCCTCGGTATGCACACCGCCGACCGGCTCGCCGTCGCGAGAGCCGGGCTCGTGGCCGCGGTCGCGGACGGGGAGCCGCGGGCCGAGTCGGCGGCGCGGCTGAGGCTCGCCGACTGCCACTGGGGGCGCGGCCACAACGCCGACGCCGAGCGGGAGTACGCCCACGCCCTCGAGGTCGCCGAGGCATGCGGGTGGCGGCAAGGTCAGGCCGTGGCCCTGCGGCGGATCGGCCGGGCGCACCTGGAGAACGGCGCGATGGCCAAGGCCTCGCTCTGCCTCTCCCGGGCCCGCGACCTCACGCCCCGCAACGCCGGGCCCGGGGCCGCCGAGGACCTCATGAACCTGGGCCTGATCTGCTGGAAGCTGGGGCGGCTGCACGAGGCGGTGGACCACTACACACAGGCGGCCCGGCTCCGCGACGAGCTCGGCTCGCCCGGCGGGGCCGCGATCGTGCGGACCAACCTGGGGGTCGTGCACCGGGCCATGGGCCGTCCCGCCCTGGCCATCGAGATGCTGGACCGGGCCTTGGCCGTACATGCCGAGGGCGGAAACATGGCGAGCCGGACCGTGGCGCTGAGCTCGCTGTCAGTGGCCCACTCGGACATGGGCGATCACGTGCGTGGGCTGCGCCTGGCGCAGGACGCCATCGCCAGCGCGCAGGCTCTGCAGGACCCGCGGCTCGAGGCGAACGCCTGGTTGGCGATGGGTGCCGCCCAGGAACGGGCCGGGGAGGGAGCGGCGGCGGACAGCTACCGGGTGACGCTGCAGCTGGCCGAACGGGTCAACGACCGCTACCCGCATGCCACCGCGCTGATCGCCCTGGCCACCCTCGCGGCGCGCCACGATGCGCCCGAGGAGGCCCTGGCCATCGCGGGTCAGGCCCTGGAACAGGCCCGGGAGGCGGAGTTCCAGGTCCTCGAGGCCAGCGCCCTGCACGCCCTGGCCCTGGCCCGGCTGCGGCTCGGCGACACCGACGAGGCCATCGAGGAGGCGGGCCTGGCCCTGGCGATGCACCGGCAGACGGGGCACCGGCCCGGCGAGGCCCGCAGCCTGGTGATCCTCGCCGGGGGGTATGGAGCGCGCGGCAGGCCGGACCTCGCCTTCGGACACCGCCGCCAAGCCCTGCTGCTCTTCCGGGAGATGGGGATCGCCGGCTATCGGGACTTCGCCATCGGCCGGACCGGCCCGCGCGGGCGGGGAGCTGCCCGCGCGTAGGGGCGGGGAGCTGCCGGTGGGAGGCGTTGAGCTTTCTGCCGCCCCGACCGGCGCCGGTTCCGGCGGTGCGGCATCCCGGCAGGTCAGTGGCTTGAGGAGAGAGGAAGCGCGGCGCCTGCAAGAGGGCTCGCCGCTATGGCCGCACTGTGGCCAGGTGTCCAACAGCCCTCCGTACGCTCTCAGTCGAAAGGTACAGACCAGTCCTGAGAGGTACCGGCTGTTGAAGGGAGAAGCCGCGTGGAGATCACCGGCGCCACACGCACCGGGAGGGACATGGCGGACCCCGGGGACCTCGTGGTCACCGGGGGGTGCTTCGCCGCGCCGAGCGACGGAGTCGGCCCCGCCGTGTCCGACTGCGGGCACGGCGATCGCGGGTCGGCGCGGGAGCTCGGCACCCGCCTCGCGCAAGGGCTGATCCGGACTGCCGTACGTCAACGGGGTACTTCCCGGACCTGTTGGTCCCCGGCGCGCATCCCGTCCGGTACCGGCCTGTCGTTGCCCTGATTCCCTCCGGGGCCGCTGTGTGTCTGTCCTGCCCCCGCTCCATCATTCGTCCCCCTCCCCCCCCAACGAGGTGACTCCTTGTCGCAGTTCACTGTGTCCTTTTCCGGTCTGCCCAGCCGCAGTGGGCCGTTGTCGTTCGGGCACGCCAACATCGTGCGTGCCATCACCATCGACGACGACCCCACCCGGCTCAATCTCGCGATGGTCTTCGACGCCCCCGGCTCCGGTGGCCCGGAGCGGATCGCGGAGCTTCTGCACCTCCTCGTCACACGGCACGAAGCGCTGCGTACCACCTACGTGCTCACCACACCTCCCGTGCAACAGGTCGCGGGCGACGGAGAGTTCGCGGTCGAGCTGATCGCGGCGGACGAGGCCGCCGGCGGCCCGCTGGCCGTCGCCGAGCAGACTGCGCGCAGGCTTCGGTCCCGCGTCTTCGACCTCGCCGGTGAACTCCCCTTCCGCGCCGCCGTGGTGACCGAGGGCGGCACCCCGCTTCACCTGGTCTGGGTCGTCACGCACGCCGCCATGGACGTCGCCGCCTGCGAGACCCTGCACACCGAGTGGAGCGCCCTCGTGGCGGGCCGCACGCTGCCGCCCACAGGCCTGCAGCCCGTGGAAGTGGTCGAGCTGGAGCAGAGCGCGAGCATCCGGCGCCTGGGCGAGGGCGCGCTGCGCTACTGGGAGGCCCAGTTGCGACGGGTGCCACAGGCCATGTTCACCCCCTCGCACCACGCCCCCGCCAAGACCTCGTGGCTGCACGCGGGGCTGAGCATCCGCTCCCGCACCGCCCCCCGCCACCTCGAGGCGATCGCCGAGCGGACCGGTGCCAGCACCTCCGCGGTGGCACTCGCCGCGCTCACGGCGCTGCTCGGGCACCGCACCGGACACCGCACGGTGGTCACCACCTCACTGTCCGGGAACCGGGTGGTGCGCAAGCTCCGTGGCTTCTTCGGCTCGCTGTCCCAGGACGCGCTGCTCCCGGTCGAGTTCGACGGCCTGGACAGCTTCGACGACGTCGTGCACAAGGTCCGGTCCGCGGCGCTCCCGGCGTACCGCAGCAGCTGGTTCGACCCGACCGCCGTGTGGCAGGTCATCAACGGCGTCAGCGCCGAACGCGGCATCAGCTTCGCCCGCGACCTGGTGTTCAACGACATGAGCGCGCTGGCCACCGCGGCCGAGTCGCCCGACCAGTCCGCGCGCGGCAGGCTGCCCGCCGTGTGGATCCCCGGCCACCAGCCGCCGCCCGGGGAGGACCCGGAGCGCGCCGACAGCGTCTCCTGGCTGCCCGCCGAGGACATCCCCTGCCGGTTCTTCGCCTGCCTGTACCGGATGGACGAGGAGTTCGAACTCGCGCTGTGGGTCGACCCCACGACCCTGGACACGGCCGAGGCCGAGGAGTTCGGCCGGGCCCTGCTGCGGCTCCTGGAGGTGGCTGCCGAGGGCGTGTTCGCGCTGAAGGACCTGCCGTCCCTGACCACGCTGCAGCCCGTGGAGCGGGGCGCGGGCTGGTTCCTCAGTGATCACTCGTGGATCGAGCTGGATGCCGTACGGGCACTGCTCTCGGACGTCCTGGGGGATGCCCCGCACCTGGTGACCGCCGTGCCCGACGAGCGCCTCGGGCACCGCCTGGTGTGCCACCTGCCGGCGCCGGCCGACCCACAGGACGTCCACGAACGCACGCTGGCGGCGCTGCCCGGACGCGTCACGGCACTCGCCCCCCACCAGTACCTGCTCCATGCGGCAGCGCCGGACGGCGACGCGGGCGACCCGGCGGCCTGGTCCGCACTGCCCGTCCTCGGCGAAACCACCGGACGCCGTCAAATGGGCGGACGCAGCACGGAAGGTGACGAGGCATGAGCACCGAGGCCGAACCGCGTACCGAAGCGGCGGACGCCGCCCGCGGGCCGTTGCGGACCACCAACTTCCGCCTCTACTTCGGCGCCCGCACGAGCTCGCTGCTCGGCGACGCGATGCTGCCGGTCGCCCTCTCCGTGGGCCTCCTCGATGCCGGTTACGGCAACGCGGGCGTCGGCTACGCCCTCGGCGCCTGGATGGGAGCCCTGGCGCTGTGCATGCTCTTCGGCGGAGTCCTGGCCGACCGGTTCACACCGCGGCGCATGATGGTCATCGCCGATATGGTGCGCCTCGTCATCCAGGCCGTGATGGCCGTCATGTTCGTCACCGGCCATATCTCGCTGTGGGCCGTGGTGGGGCTGCAGTTCCTCTCCGGCTGCGCCACCGCCCTCTTCCAGCCCGGCGTCGCCAGCATGGTCCCGCAGGTCGCCTCCGATGTGCAGCGGGCCAACGGAGTCCTGCGCATCGCCGAGTCGACGGTCGGCGTCCTCGGCCCGGCGCTCGCCGGGGCCCTGGTCGGCTTCTCCGGAGCGGGCACCGTCTTCGCGATCTACGCCGCGACCTACGCGGTCAGCGGCGCCTGCCTGTTCGGCCTGCGCCTGAACCAGGCGCAGGCCGTCGCCTCCGAGTCGATGCTGCGCCAACTGGCCACAGGATGGGCGGAGTTCCGCTCCCGCCCCTGGCTGTGGGGCGTCATCTCCACCTTCCTCCTGTACGGCTGCTTCGTCGCCGGTGTCTCGCTCCCGGTCGGCGCCGACCTGATCGTCGACCACCTGGGCTCGACCGGCCTCGGCATCGGTATGGCCGCGCTCGGCGGCGGCGGGGTGCTCGGCGGCCTGGTCGCCATCAAGGTACGCAGCAGCCGCCCGCTCGCCGTGGGCTCGGCCGGCTGGGCGCTGTACGCCCTGTTCCCGGCGGTGACCGCGATCGACCCGCACGTCGTGGTGCTCTGCCTGGTGTGGGCGGTGGCCGGGGCGGGGCTCGCCTTCTGGGCGGTCATCTGGACCACCACGGTGCAGACCCAGATCCCCGCCGACCTGCTCAACCGGGTCTACGCCTACGACGTGGCCGGCTCGCTCGTCTCCATGGCCCTGGGCCGTTCCCTGGCGGGCCCGCTGTCCTCGCTGGTCGGCTCGCGCGCGCTGATGGCGTGGGCGACCGTGCTCGGCCTGCTGTGCAGCGCTCTGCTGCTCGCCGTACCCGCCATCCGGCAGTTGCGCGCCGCCGAGCCCGACGGCCCGCGACCCGCCGGTGACGACGTGAGGAAGTGACTTTGTCCAGCATCCCCGCACCCGGTTCGCTGCCCGCATCGGTCGACACCTTGGCGGTACAGGTCTACGACTACCTTCTCGCCCAGGGCGGCGTCACCCGAGCCGCCGTGGGACGGGCCCTGAACACCCGTGCGCAGGACGTCGAGGAGGCCCTGGACGTCCTGCGCGGACTGCAGTTGGTCAAGGAGGAAGAGAGCGGCGCCGGGGAACTGGTCGCGGTCGACCCCGAGGCGGCACGCATCGAACTCCTGGTACCGCTGGAGCTTGCCCTGCACGACCACCGGCGCCGCCTCGCCGGGGTCAAGGGGCGGCTGCAGTCCTTCATGAAGGCCTTCGAGGCCGGCCACCGCAACCGGCCGCACGGCGGGACGGTCGTCGTCACCGACGACGCGGACGAGATCGCACTGCGGCTCCTCGATGCGGCGCAGCGCTGCACCCGGGAGATCCTGCTGATGCAGCCCTGCGTGGCGCAGGAGCACACCGAGCTGCGGCAGGCGCATCCGCTGATCCTGGAAGCGCTGCAACGCGGCGTACGGGTACGGGTGTTGTACCCGCACACCGCCCGCGGGGACGCCGGTACCCGCTCCCGGGTGCGGGACCTGGTCGACGCGGGCGGGGCGGTACGCACCTCGCGCGAGGTGCACGGGCGGTCGTTGGTGTTCGACCGTACCGTCGCGTTCGTGCCCGCCGAGGGCACCGCCGAGGGCGGCACCGGGGTCGCCGCGGTGTACGAGCCGACGGTGGCCGCGTTCCTCGGCGGGCTGCACGACCAGTGGTGGGAGCCCGCGTTCCCGCTGGAGGGCGGTGCGGCCGGCTACGCGGGCGTCCGCGACGACCTGCGGGCCACCATCCTGGAACTGCTCGCGTCCGGCATCAAGGACGAGGTGATCGCCCGCCGGATCGGACTGTCCGAGCGGTCCTTCCGCCGCCATGTCGCCTCGATCATGCAGGATTTGGCGGCGAGCAGCCGCTTCCAGGCGGGGGTCGTGGCGACGCGGACCGGGCTCGTCGATCCGGTCGGCTCCGATGCCCAGGGCCGCGGCCGGGCGGTGAAGTCCGCGTGAGCCGCTACGCACACCTCGCGTACACGCCGACCGTACGCGCGGTCCAGGCCGAGCTGGGCAGCGCCCTCGCGGCGGGCCGCCGGCTGCGCGCCCCGGCCGACCGCCGCGACCCGCTGGGCCCGGCAGAGGCGGCCTTCCTCGCCGGTCTCGACGGGTTTCTCCTCGGCAGCGTGGGAGAGACCGGCTGGCCGTACATCCAGTTCCGCGGCGGTCCGCCCGGCTTCCTGCACGTGCTGGACGAGCGGACGGTCGCCTTCGCGGACGTCGGGGGCAACCGGCAGTACATCACCACCGGGAACCTCCGCGGTGACGACCGGGTCGCGCTGTTCTTCCTGGACCATGCGCGCGCGGCCCGCCTGAAGATGTACGGCCGCGCCACCGTCAGCACCGAGGACGAGCGCCCCGAACTGGCCGCGCTGCTGCGGGCGACGCGTACCGAGGGCCGGGTGGAGCGGCTGGTCGTCGTCGCCGTCGAGGGCTGGGACTGGAACTGTCACCGCCACATCACCCCGCGCTTCAGCGAGCGGGAGCTGTCCGAAGTCCTCGAACCCACCCGGCGGCGCCTTGCGCAAGTGGACCGCCTGGAGCGGGAGAACGCCACCCTGCGGGAGGAACTGCGCCTTCTCCGCGAGGCGTTGTGAGCACCGCACGGGACACGCACCGCACGGGACACGCACGGCACGTGCACGCGGCGGCCTGCCGGTGGCAGGGCGCCACCGGCAGGCCGCCGGGTGCGGCGGGCCGGTCAGGCGCCGCGGCGTTGCGCGAGCAACCAGGCGTAGACCTCGGGATCGTCGTACGTCCGGGTCCACGAGTCGTGCCCGACGCCGGGATAGCGGGTGAACCGGGCGGGGTTGCCGCGCCGGTGCAGGGCGTCGACGATCTTCTCGGTGTGCAGGACCGGGATGTTGTCGTCCTCCTCGCCATGGAAGGTCCACACGGGGAGCATGCCGATCCGGTCGGCGGCCTCCGGCAGCCACGACCCGCAGATGGGCGCGGCGGCCGCGAACCGGTCCGGATAGCGCGCGGCGATCGCCCAGCTGCCGGCGCCGCCCATACTCAGACCGGTCACGTACACCCGGTCCGGGTCGATCCGGTACTCCGTGGCGACCTGGTCGAGGAGTGCGTACACCCCGGAGATCTCGGCGGCCCAGGTGCTGTAGGCGGGACACTGGGGCGCCAGCACGACAAAGGGCAGCTGCTCACCCCGCGACAGCTGCTTGAGCGGGCCGTGTGCGGTGAGGACCGCGGGGTTGTCGCCGCGCTCCGACGCGCCGTGCAGAAAGAGCAGGAGCGGCCAGCGGACCGTCTCGTCCCCGCCGTATCCGGCCGGCACGGAAAGAACGTACGGGAGATCGTTCCCGAAGTGGTCGACTTTGAATGTGTGAGTTTGCAGATCAGCGGCCACGAGCACCTTCCTTGAAGGCTGACAGCAATACGTATGATGCAGCATCCCGGCACTGTGAGACGTATGTCAATCGGTCTTCGGGAAGCCGGAAGTGCGGTCGCGAAAGATGCACAGTCGATATTCCGCCGAAACTGCCGAAACCGCGCATCCCGACTTGCGGAAGTGTACGTATGCACAGGTCAGATGGCTCTCAAGCGCCACCATTGAAATGCTGGAAGAGTGTGGATCCGTTATAGGTTCACGTCCGCACCCTTCCGTTGGCGTGTTTCCGTTCATTCGTATCCATGGAGGTTTCAGACATGACCGAGTACGCGGCTGGAAACCCGTTCCGGGTCCGGGAATCGGAGGGCCTGGAAGTCGTCGTCTTCGACGGCGGGCTCGGCGATCAATACGTCCTGGACACCGAGGAGCGCTACCGTGCGGCGTACCCCGCGGCGCGGATCACCCACACCGCCGTCGAAGACATCCAGGCCGCCCTGCGGCACCGCTTCGACCAAGGTAATCCGCCCGATCTGCTCGACAACACCGGTCCCGGATCGCTGCCCACCGCGGCGCTGGCCGCGGCGGGACAACTCACCGACCTGCGGCCGCTGCTCGACGCACCCGCACCCGACGACCCGCACCGCACCGTCGGCGAGACGCTGATACCCGGAGTAGCGGCGAAGGGCCGCTTCGGCGGCGACGAGGTGTGGGCCCTCAACTACGCCTACACCGCCTTCGGTGTCTGGTACTCGCAGCGGCTGCTCGACAAGCACGGCTGGACCTACCCGAAGACGTGGAGCGAGATGCTCGCGCTGTGCGCCGAGGCGAAGAAGGAAGGCATCACCGGATGGACCTATCCCGGCGCGTACCCGTACTACCTGCAGTGGACGCTGTACCCCTTCATCGCCAAGATCGGCGGCGTCGACGTACTGAAGGCGATCGACAACCTGGAGCCCAACGCCTGGAAGCACCCGGCGGTGCGGCAGGCCTTCGAGGCGTACCACGAGCTCACCGCCCGCGGGTATGTGCTGCCCGGAACACCGGAGTTGGACCACGTTGGGTCGCAGGCGGCGTGGGCACGGGGCGAGGCGCTGTTCATCCCCAACGGGACCTGGGTGGAGAAGGAGACCGAGGACGTCACCCCCGAGGGCTTCGGGATGACCGTCGCCCCGCCGACCGGTCTCGACGACGGGGACGCGCTGCCGTTCGGCACGGTGTGGGCGCAGGTCGGCGAGGCCTATGTGATTCCGCGCGCCGCGCGCCATCCGCAAGGCGCCTTCGAACTGCTGCGGCTCATGCTCTCCCGGCGGACCGCGCGGGACTTCGCACTGCACTCGTCGTCGCTGACCACCGTGCGGGGCGCCCTCGAAGGCATGGATCTGCCCTCCGGGCTGGCCTCCGCGGACGCGATGCTGGCCGCGGCGGGCGGCAACATCGTCGCCCCGCGCACCGACTGGTACCAGACGCTCAACCGTGAGGTCATCGCCGGTCTCATCGGGGAGATGATGGCGGACCGCATCAGGCCCGCCGAGGCGATCGAGCGGATCCAGCGGGCCGCGGACGACACGGCCAGGGACCCGGAGGTCACCAAGTACCGGCACCCGTGAGGGGCTGACAACCCGGGGAGCTGACAACCCGGGGAAACGCAAGCGTCACGGGATGAACGTGCAGGTCCTGGCCGACCCCTTCGGCGGGCCACTGTGGTCCTCGCCCGCTCCGCCCGGCTCAGCCGCCGGGAGGGCCGCCGATCGCCCTGCGGCCCTTCTTCCTCTAACATCCACTCATGGTTCCGGGGAAGGGCCCCGGACGGGTGTGGTTTCCAGAGGTTGGGGGTCCGCATGGTCGCGGGTCGTGTGGTTCGTTTCGACGGTACGCGGGGCTACGGGTTCATCGCGCCGGAGGACGGCGGTGAGGACGTCTTCCTGCATGTGAACGACCTCCTCGTTCCCGAGGAGTACGTGCGTTCCGGCGTGGTCGTGGAATTCGAGGTGGAGGAAGGTGAACGGGGGCTCAAGGCATCGAACATCCGGCTTGCCGAGGGCGCGCGGCAGCAGGTTCCGCGGCGCCACCCGGAGGCCGCGCCGCGTACCGTGATGGCCGACGAGAACGGGCATCCGATGTGCGATGTGCTGAGTCCCGAGGAGTACCGGCGTGATGTGACGGAACTCCTGCTGACCGCGAGTCCGCAGTTGACCGCGGAACAGATCCTCGCCGTCCGCGGCGCGCTCGTGAAGTTCAGCGAGAGTCACGGCTGGGTCGAGGACTGAGCGCCGGGCCGGGCTCCAGCTCCGGGGCCAGGAGTTCGGCGACCGTCTGGCGGCGGCGGATCAGACGGGTCTCGGCGCCGTCGACCAGGACCTCGGGGATGAGCGGCCGCGAGTTGTAGTTGGACGACATGCTCGCGCCGTAGGCGCCGGTGTCGTGGAAGACGACCAGGTCACCGACGTCGGTGCGGGGCAGCGGCACCGGTTCCACGTCCCCGCCCTCGACCTGGGTGAAGACGTCCCCCGACTCGCACAGCGGGCCCGCCAGGACGGTGTCGCGGGCGTCCGAGAGGCGGGGGGAGCCGTCGGCGCCGAGCACCGAGACGCGGTGGTTGCTGCCGTACATCGCGGGCCGCATCAGGTCGTTGAACCCGGCGTCGACCAGGACGAAGTAGTTGCTGCCCACGGGCTTGTGGGCCCGCACCTCGGCGGCCAGGACTCCGGAGCCGGCCACCAGGAAGCGTCCCGGCTCGATCTCCAGTCGCACCGGGTGGCCGAGTTCGGAGACCAGCTCCCGGCGTGCGGCGTCCCAGAGTTCGAAGTAGCGGTCGGTGTCGATCTCCGGGTCGCCCGGCGTGTACGGCACGGAGAGGCCGCCGCCGGCGGAGATGGCGCGGATGTCCCGCCCGGCCATCCTGACCTGCTTGACCATGGTCTCGCAGACCGACTCCAGGTGACCGTAGTCCACCCCGGAGCCGATGTGCATGTGCAGGCCGACCAGGTCGAGCCCGTGCCGGTCGACCAGCGCGAGGCTCTCTTCGAGGTGCTCGTGCCAGATGCCGTGCTTGCTGTGCTCGCCGCCGGTGTTGGTCTTGCGGCTGTGGCCGTGTCCGAAGCCCGGGTTGATCCGGATCCACACCGGGTGACCGGGGGCCGCCCGGCCCACCTGGTCCAGCATCTGCGGGGAGCCCGCGTTGACGGGGATGCCCAGCTCGACCACCCGGCGCAGCGTGGAGCGGTTCAGCAGGTCGGCGGTGAAGACGATCGGCTCGTCGTCCGCGCCGACCCGGTAACCGGCCGCGAGCGCCCGCTCGATCTCGCCCTCCGACACGGCGTCGACGTGGACGCCCTCCTCGCGCATCAGGCGCAGGATGTGCAGGTTGGAGCAGGCCTTCTGCGCGTAGCGGATGACGTCGAAACGGCGCAGCCGGTCGATCTGGGCGCGGATCGTCGCGGCGTCGTACAGCCACAGCGGGGTGCCGTGCTCGGCGGCCGCCGCCGCCAGCCGGGGGCCGTCCAGGGCGCCGGGCAGGCGGGGCTGCTCTCCCACGGAGGAGGGGATGGAGGGGGAGGTCATGGTCAGTCCTTCTCGCCGATCATCAGGGCAATACCGAGATCTTCTTCCAAACCGCGCAGGATCTGCTCGGCCGTCCGAACCACGGACGGATGGTCCGGCCCGCGCAGCATGAAGCGGGCCACGATCTGTCCGGCGCCCACCGTCCGGCCGGGTCCGGTGCCGTAGCTGTCGAAGCCGACGACCTCCAGGACGCCGGGCCGGTCGGCGATCCGGTCCAGCGAGGCGCCGGGGGCGAGGGTGCCGCCGTCGCGGGCCATCACCTTGCGCCCGCCGACGCAGCCGTCCAGCGCGCCGGGCAGCGCCACCTCGGCGCCGGGTTCCAGGATCGCCAGCAGTCCGGAGAAGATGTCGGTGCCGGTGGCGTGCCGGTAGATGGTGGGCAGGGCGCCGCCCATCACCCGGGGGTTGACCTCGACCAGGACCGGCCCGCGCTCGGTCACCATGATCTCCAGATGGAAGACGCCCAGGTCCAGGCCGATCGCCCGGCACACGTCGGCGGCGTAGGCGACGCAGGCACCGGTCTCTTCCTCGGAGAGCGCCGCGGGGATGTAGGAGCCCAGTTCCACCACCTCGTCCTCGGCCCAGCGGAACCGCCCCGAGACCGCGAAGGGGAAGAACTCCCCGTCCCTGGCGCCCAGTTCGACCGAGACCAGGGTGCCGACCAGGTACTCCTCGACGAGGATGCCGCGGGTGAACTGCTCGTGCCACTGCACGGGCACCGCGTCCAGTCCGGTCAGCACCCCGCGGCAGCCGGCGGCGGCCTCCTCGGGGTTGGTGGCCACGCAGGAGAGCAGGCTGTCCGCGCCCGACGGCGGCTTGAGGATCACCGGGTAGCCGATCTCCTCGGCCGCGGCGAGGGCCGCCTCCTCGGTCTCGGCCAGCGCGTGGCGCGCGGAGGCGAGCCCGGCCCGGTCCAGGGCGGCCCGGCACCGGTCCTTGCGGCGGGCGGTGAGGACGCCGTCGGTCGCCGTGCCGCGCAGGCCCAGTTCCCGGCAGGCGACGGCGACGGCCTCGGCGCTCAGCTCCAGCTGGGCGGTGACCACGTCGATGGGGTCGGCCGCGTGGCGGGCGGCGAGGACCCGGGTGACGGTCTCGGCGTCGGTGGTGACGAGGTTGTCGACCAGGTGGTCCACCGAGCCGACGATCCGCAGGTTCTTCTCGGTGGGCGGATAGAACGGGTCGGCGGACTGGAGGTACGTCACCCGGTGACCGGCCTCCTTGGCCAGCCGGATGGCTTCGAGCGCGGCGGGGTTGGAGTCGACGAACGCGATGTGCATGGGTTCTGCCCTAGGGGTCGCGGGAGGGGAAGGGGAGGGCCGAGGCGGTGCGGTGCGGGCGGTGCGGTGCGGTGCGGTGCGGTCAGAGGGTGACGGGCAGGAGGTCGGCCAGGTCCGGCACGGTGCCCGGCGCCGCGGCCGTGTACCGGGCCTCGACGGCGGCCGCGAGGCCCGGCACCAGGGGCGCGGCGTGCTCGGCGGCGGCCCGGAGACCGGTGACGGCGAGCCCGGGGTCGTCCGGCGCCCTGGCGGCGAGCAGCGCGAGCAGGTTCGCGGTGGTCTCGGCGGCCTGCCGCATCGAGAAGGTCTCCAGCGTGTAGGCCCGCCGCATCCGGTCGCGGTAGCGGTCCAGGAGCGCGCCGGTCCCCGGCCCGGCCGTCACGGGCCGCCCGGTGTGCGGGGCCAGGGCCGCCGCGACGCTCTGGATCGGCTGGTGCAGCCGGGTGCGTATGGTGTCCAGGAAGTCGGCCTCGGTGAAGTTGGCGGGCTGGTGCTCCGGGTTGCCGAGCGCGAGGTGGAAACGCACGTTGTCCGCGCCGTACTTGCCCACCAGGTCGCGGGCCCAGACGAGGTGGCGGCGGCTGGTGGAGAACTTGGCCCCGTCCAGCTGGTAGAACTCGTTGGTCACGATCGCGGCCGGCTCGGTCAGTCCGCCGTGCGCGAAGGTGAGCCCGAGGTGGGCGAAGGCGAAGTAGAACGTGTTGTCGTAGCCGAGGAACTGCACGAGTTCGAAGCCCGAGTCCGCGGCCCACACGCCGGGCGGCGTCGCGGGGGTGCGGCGGGCCCGCGCGGCCTCCGCCATGTGCCTCAGGCCCGGCAGCATCTCGGCCCAGACGTTGAAGACCTGGCCGTCGAAGCCGTCGATGCCGACCGGGATGCCCCAGTCCGCCGGGTAGCTGACCGGGAAGTCGGGCAGCGGCCGGGAGAGCATCTCGTCGACGAAGCGCAGCACGTGCGGGCGCATCGTGGCCCGCCGGGCGCGGTAGAACTCGGTGAACTGCTCCCGGTACTCCTCCAGCGGCAGGACCAGGATCTCCGTCTCGCGCGGCTGGGTGGTGGTGGCGGGCCCGGCGCCGGTGCTCGTGGGGAAGAGCAGCGAGTCGACGTCGTTGGGGTGGCCGCAGTTCTCGCAGATCGCCCCGCAGGTGCCGACCAGGCACTCGGGGCAGTACCCGGTGGCGAAGGCCTCCAGCAGGTACCGGCCGCTCCGCCCGCAGTACGGGAAGGTCCAGGTGCGGGTCTTGAGCCGGCCCGCCCGGTACAGGCCGGTGAAGAACTCCCGCACCTCGGCGCGATAGGCGTCGTCGGGGCTGGTGAACGCGTCGATGTCGATGCCGGCCAGTTCCAGCGTGGCGACGATCTCGCGGTTACAGCGCGCCGCCAGCTCCACCGGGTCCAGGCCCAGCCGCTCGGCCGTGGTGACCACGTACGTCTGGTGGTCGTCGCCGCCGGACGCGTACAGGACGGTGTGTCCCAGCATCCGCTGGGCGCGGCTGAACACGTCGGCGCCCAGGTAGGGCCCGGAGAGGTGGCCGACGTGCAGGTCGCCGTTGGTGGTGGGGGGTGTGGCGGTGACCAGGAAGCGGCGCGGGGCCGGTGTCATCGGTCCTCCCCGTGGTCCTGCCCGGCGGCCGGGGCGGCGCCGAAGGGGCCGAGGGACCAGACCGACACCATCTCCAGCTCCTCGGTGTCCGAGGCGTTCTCGAAGTGGTGGCGCTGGTGGGCGCCGACCACCAGGGCGTCGCCCGCGGCGATCCGGGTACGCTCCCCGTCGACCTCGGCGTGGCCGCTGCCGCGCACCACGTAGAAGTGCTCGTGGTCCTCGTGCGAGTGCGGGGTGGTGGCCGTGCCGGGTGCGACGGTGCACACGCCCATGCCGGTGTCCGAGGGTCCGCTGGACTCCCAGGGCAGGATGCGGCGGAACGCGCAGCCGTACTCCTCCTTGACGAGGGCGTCGGCCCGCCGCTGGATCCGGATGCCGCTCATGCGTGGACTCCTTCGAGCAGTGGGGTGGCGAGCTCTTGGTGGCCGGCGGCCGGGGTGTCGAGGACGGCGTCGAGGATGTCTCCGGCGCGGTGGGCGAGCAGCGACAGCAGGGTGCTGGTCAGGCCGTGGGTGTGTTCGGCGGCGCCGTGCAGGAAGATCCGCGGTGCGAAGCTCTCGTCGGTGCGTACCGAGTAGTCGCGGTCGACGAGCAGTTCGCCGTCACCGTCCCTGAGCAGGTACGGGTCGACGCCGGTCAGCAGGCCGCGCGCCTCGCGGAAGTCGTAGCCGGTGGCCAGCACGACCGCGTCGTGGCGCTCGCCGCGTTCCTCGCCGGTGAGCAGGTCGCGCAGGGTGGCGGTGACCAGGCCGTCCTCGGCGCGGGCACCGGTCAGTTCGGTGAACCGGCTCAGGCGCAGCCGCTGACCGCCGTGCACCTGCTGGTCGTAGAGCAGTGCGGCGACGGCGGTGATGTCCTCGTCGTCCACGGCGGCGTAGTTGGTGGCCTTCAGCTCCGTGAGGATGCCGCGGCGGCGCTCGGGTCCTGCGCCGTGGAACAGGTCGACGGCGGCCGGATCGAAGATGGCGTTGGCCAGCGCGCTGCTGTTGGCGGGCATCAGCGCGAACCCGCGGTGCGCCAGGGTGACGTCCGCCGCCGGGAACTGGCCGGCCAGGTACTGGAAGATCTCCGCGGCGCTCTGTCCGGCGCCCACCACCAGGAAGCGGTAGGGCAGTTCGCGGCCGCGGTCGTGGAAGGGCCGGATGCCGCCCAGGAAGGAGCTGCTGTGCAGGACGGTGCCCTCCCGGAGGGTGCCGGGCTCGACGCCGGGCGGGACGATCGGGGTGCCGCCGGGTGCCAGGGACACGTGGTCGGCGGAGACGGTGTGCCGGGTGCCGTCCGGGCCGCGGTGGTCCACCTCCAGGCGGGTGACCCGTCCGTCGGGGCCGGTGACCGGGCGGATCGCCTCGGCGGTGCTGCCGTAGGTGACGTAGCCGGCGAGCCGGTCGGCCGCCCAGCGGAAGTAGTCGACGTACTCGCGCCGGGTCGGGTTGAGCGTGCCCAGGTTGAGGAAGGGTTCCAGCCGGCCCTTGGACACCAGGTAGTTGGCGAAGCTGTACGGGCTGGTCGGGTCCCGGGGGGTCACCAGGTCCTTCAGGAAGGCGACCTGCATGCGGGCGCCGGGCAGCAGCATGTCGGGGTGCCAGGAGAAGGCGTCCCTGGACTCCAGGAAGTGCAGGGACGTCCCGGCGGCGGCCGGTCCGGCCGAGGCGTGCAGCGCGCTCATGGACAGGTGTGAGGGCCCGTAGCCGACGCCGAGCAGCCGGTGGTGCGGGTGTCCCCCGCGCGGGGCAGTGGTCATGGTGTTCCTCTCCGCCGGGTCAGCCGGCCTGGACGGCGGGGCCGGTGCGGTCGTCGTCCAGCGGCCGGTAGTGGGCGTAGAACTTCTTGGTGGGCTCCAGGACCTCCCAGGTGCCGGTGAATCCGGCGGGGACGACGATGGTGTCGCCGGGGACGAAGGTGCGGGCGTTGCCGTCGTCGTCGGCGATGACCACCCGGCCGTGGAGCATGTGGTAGAACTCGTCCTCCTCGTACACCGCGCGGAACTTGCCCGGGGTGCTCTCCCAGATGCCCGAGGTGAAGGCCCCGTCGGGGCTGGTGAAGTGCAGGGTGTTGGTGATGGCCAGCTCGCCGGAGATCCAGCGGTCCGGGCCCTTGCGCACCTGGCGCACGTTCTCCGGCTCGGACTCGCCGAGGACCACGATGTCCTTGAGCGTTCTGCTCGTCATGCCGATCCCTTCGCTGTACGGGTGTGAAAGAGTTCCGCGAGTCGCCGGGCGGCACCGTCGCGGACCACGGAGTAGTGCGTCTCGGGCAGGGGGGCGACCCGTGCGCCGGGCGGGACGAGACCGGCCGGGTGCAGGTGCAGCGGCGTCAGGCCCCCGAAGGCGTCGGGCCGTTCCCGCTCGGCCGGTACGACCAGGAGCGGGCAGTCCCGCGGCAGGGGCCGCGGTCGGTGGTCGAGCAGCAGCCGGTACAGGGCGCGGTACTGGTCGTAGAGGCCGCGCAGGGCGTCGGCCGGCTCCCGGGGCAGGTGGGTGGCGGCGAGGTGTCCGAAGGGGTCCGGGTGGCCGGCCGGTACGGCGATCTCCGTGGCGCCCTCCAGCTGGCCGAGGTAGTCGGTGAAGAACCCGGTCGCGGCGGCCCGTTCGTCCAGGTCCGCGCCGTCGGTGGCGGCCACGAAGCTGTCGACCAGGGTCAGTGAGAGGCACTGGACCAGGTCGGTGCGGCGGGCGGTCTCCGCGGCGAGGACGCCGCCCATCGACCAGCCGAGGAGGTGGACGGGCCGCTCCAGGGCCGCGACCGCCCGCGCGTACCGCGCCGCCAGTTCGGGCAGGGTCGCGGGGAGCCGGCCGGTGGGCGGGGCCTGCAGGCCGTACACCGCGTACGGGGCGGGCAGCGCGTCGATCAGGGCGCGGTAGCCGAGGAGGTGTCCGCCCACCGGGTGGACCAGGACCACGGCCGTCCCGTCGCCGGGTCTGACCGGCACGAGCAGGGTGTCGACGTGCCGGTCGAGCAGCGCGTCCTGCCGCGCGACGGTGCTGGCCTCGAAGAGGCTGGACAGCGGCAGCCGGACGCCGAACTCCTCCTCGATCCGCCGGACCAGCCGCACCGCGGAGACGGAGCTGCCGCCGCTGGCGAAGAAGTCGTCGTCGACCGACCGGACGGCCGTGCCGCACACCTCCTGCCACAGCCGGGCCAGCGCCGACTCCCGCTCGGTGCGCGGTGCGGGGCCGGACGCGGCGGCCCGGTCGGCGGCCCCGCTCCCGGTCCCCGCCGCGTGTTCCTCCGCGAGGGCGAGCAGCGCGCGGGCGTCGCGCTTGCCGTTGGCGGTCAGCGGGAGGGCGGCGACGGTGTGGAAGGCGCTGGGCACCGCGTACGAGGGCAGGGTGGTGCCCAGCCGGGCGCGCAGCGCCGCCGGACCCGGGACCGGCTCGCCGTCGGTGTCCGGACCGCCGGCGGTGCCCGGACCGCCGCCCTCCTCGGCGACGAGGAAGGCGATCAGGCGGGCGGCGGCACCGGTGCCGCTGACGACGCAGGCCGCGGCCCGCACGCCGGGCTGCGCCGCCAGTTGCTGCTCGACCTCCAGGAGGTCCACCCGGTAGCCGCGCACCTTGGCCTGGCTGTCGAGGCGGCCGAGGAACTCCAGGGTGCCGTCGGGCCGGTAGCGGGCGTGGTCGCCGGTGCGGTACAGGCGCTCGCCGGTGCGGGGGTGGGTGGGAAAGCGGGCCGCGGTCAGTTCGGGCTGCCCGTAGTAGGCCGTGGCCAGGCCGTCACCGGCGATGAAGAGTTCGCCGGGCACCCAGTGGGGCACGTCCGCGAAGTCCGCGTCCGCGTCGAGGACGTGGTAGCGCTGGTTGGCCAGCGGCAGCCCGTACGGCACGGACTTCCAGGACGGGTCGATCCGGTCCACGACGTGGTAGTTGGACCAGATGGACGCCTCGGTGGCGCCGCCCAGGGCAACCACCTCGGCCTTGGGCGCGGCCCGCCGGACGCGGTCGGGCAGGCCGAGCGGAATCCAGTCGCCGCTGAGCAGGACCAGTCGCAGTCCGCCCAGGACGTCGGCGGCGCGTTCGTCACCGAGGTGGTCGAGGAGCATGTCGAGGAGTGCCGGGACGGTGTTCCAGACGGTGGCGCCGCTGTGCCGCACCCAGTGTGCCCACAGGTCGGGGTCGGGGCGGGCCGCGCAGGGCGGCACGACGACGGTCGCGCCCGCGCACAGGGCGCCGAACAGGTCGAAGGCCGAGAGGTCGAAGTGCAGTTCGGACAGCGAAAGCAGCCGGTCGTCCGGGCCGACGCCGAAGCGCTCCACCATGTCCTGGACGGTGTTGAGCAGCCCGCCGTGCGGGATCGCGACGCCCTTGGGGGTACCGGTGGAGCCCGAGGTGAAGATGACGTAGGCGAGGTCGTCGGGGGCGGGCACCGGCAGCGGCAGCGGCTCGCCGGGGTGCCCGGGGGCGTCGAGGGCGAGCACGTGGACGGGCCGTTCCAGCTCGGCGAGGAGCCGTGCCCCCTCGGCGTCGGCCAGCACCCTGCCGATGCCGTGCCGGGCGAGCAGCGCGTCGAGCCGGGCGGGCGGCCAGTCCACGCCGAGCGGTACGTAGGCGCCGCCGGCCGCGACGACCGAGAGCGCGGCGAGGTACTGGCCGGGGCTCTTGCGCGCCAGCACGCCGACGAGTTCGCCGGGTGCCGCCCCGGAGGCGGCCAGCGCGGCGGCCGTGCGCCCCACCCGGTCCGCGGCCTCGCGGTAGGTGGTCCTGCCGTCCGCGCCGTGGAGGGCCGCGCGGTCGGGGGTGCGCGCGGCGCCCTCGCGCAGCCCGTCCAGGACCCCGCCGCCCGGGAGGTCGCGCGCGGTGCGGTTGGCGTCGGTGCGCGCGGCCAGCAGGGCCCCGGGCAGCGGGGGCGGGTGCGGGGCGGCCCAGGGGGCGTCGTGCCCGGACAGGCGGCGCAGCAGGTCGGCGTGGGCCGCCGCCAGCTCGTCGACCAGGCCCTCGGGGAAGGCCTCGGCCACGTGGTCGAAGGTGCAGACGAGTTCGCCGTCCTCCTCGGAGACCTGGTGGTCGAGGAGGACCTGCGGGGTGTGCATGGACTTGAAGACCAGCTCCCACCCCTCGGCCCGCAGGTGCGGGGGCAGCGCGTCGGACGCCGAGTCGTCGAGTCCCGAGGCGAAGACGAACGGGCTGCCCACGGCGGCCCCGGGGCTCTCCCGGCGGGCCCGGCGGGCCACCTCCACCCCGGACAGCCACGTGTGCGGCAGGTCCGCCATCAGCCGCCGTTGCAGGGCCCCGGCGCGCTCGGCGAAGGTGTCGCCGGTGCCGTCGCACTCCAGCAGCAGCGTGCTGCCGAAGTTCCCCACGCACGCGGCCGGGGCGGGGTCGGTGCCGTCCGGGTCGGCGGCCAGCATGGCGCGGGTGGCGACGAGGACGGTGAGGGTGAAGGAGGGCCGCCCCGACCAGCGGCGCAGCACCTCGGCGTAGGCGGCGCACAGCACGGAGTTGGCCGACAGCCCGGCGCCGCGGGCCCGTTCGCGCAGCGCCGCCCACCCGGGTGCGGGCAGCCGGTGGCGGACCCGGGCGAAGCGGGCCCGGGCCGGGCGAGTCAGGGTCGGCGGGGTCGGCGGGCCGGGCAGGGCGGGCGTCCGGCGCTGCCAGTGCGCGACCGCGTTGCGGTGGGCCTGGCTGTCCCGGTGGGCGGCGAGGGCCTCGGTGTACCGGGCGAAGTACCCGGGTTCCACGGGCGGGTCGGCGAACGCCCGCCCCTCGTAGGCGTCGGCCAGGTCGCGGCAGAGCAGCCCGATGGAGCGGGCGTCCAGGACGAACAGCCGCAGACAGAGCAGGACGAAGGTGGTGCCTTGGGCGGAGTAGACCGCGCAGCCCAGTTGGGGGCCGTCCGTCAGGCCGGGCAGGAGTGCGGCCGCCGTCTCCCGTTCCAGGTGGAAGGCCGCGCGGGCGTCGGCGGCGTCGAGGTGGCTCCAGTCGACCAGGGCCGGGCCCCAGTCGTCGTCGAGCGGGACGACGCGTTGGCGGCCGTCCGGGCCCACCGCGGCGCGGAGCATCTCGTGCCGGGTGAGGACCATGCGCAGCGCGCCGTGCCAGCGTCCGGTGTCGAGATCCGGGACCTCGAAGCCGTGCGCGATGTACGCCGGGGTGGCCAGTTCGGGGAAGTCGGACTCGCCGACCTGGTAGGCGCTCTGGAGGTCGGTCACCGGGAAGGGGCGCCCGGACGGCCGGGGCTCCGGGTCCGCGGCGGCGACCCGCGGGCCGGGCAGGCCGGGGTGGGCGGTGATCGCCGCGAGGACCGGCTCCTTCGCGGCCGTGAGGCGGTCCAGGAGGTCCCGGGGGGCGTCCGGTGGGGCGTCGACGGACAGTCTGCCGCGGCGGGAGCGCACCGTGACGCCCCGCTCGGCCAGTTCGCGAAGGAGCCCGAGCGTGTCCCGCTCCCCCGCACCCCGTTGTGTGTCTTCCACCTCGCCGTACCCCTCCGACCTGTGTCCGTCGTCGCCCCTGTGGTGGCCCCGCCCCGCGACGGGGCCACCGCCCTCGTCTTCGTCCGGGTGCCGTTACCGTCCGGTGCCGCCGTCCCCGTCCCCGGCGCCACCGTCCCCGTCCCCGTCCCCGTCGCCGTCCGCGGCGAGCCGGTGGACGGTGCCGTCCTCGGCGAACAGCTCGCTCAGTTCGAAGTCGAAGCCCTCCGCCTGGGCGAGCGCCACCAGCCGCATGGCCGCCAGCGAGGAGCCGCCCAGCGCCAGGAACGGGGTGTGGACGTCGACCTGTTCGACCTGGAGCACCTGGGCCCAGATCGCGGCCAGTGCGATCTCGTCCTCGGTGGTGGGGGCCGTGGTGACCCCGGCGGTCGCGGCGGTGCCGCGGGCCGGGAACAGTGCCCGCGCACCGGTGTCCGCGGGCCGGGGTTCGGCCGCCGGGCCGGGCCGGTCCGCCGCGATGTGCTCGGCGAGCTTGCCCACCGGCGTCGTACCGCCGTCGGCGATGGCCTCCAGCACGCCGCGGAAGGCGCCCAGGATGCGCTCCACCGACTCCGCGTCGAAGAACGCCAGGTCGTACTTGACCTGGAAGAAGAGCTGCTCCTCGGGCATCGCCTCGATGGCGAACGGGTAGTTGGTCCAGCCGACGTAGCGCTCCTGGCGCACGTCGAGGCCGCCCCGGCCGGTCCAGCCGGTGCCCCGGGGGAAGTTCTCGAAGATCAGCAGCGACTCGAACAGGGGCTGGCCGCTGGGCAGGTCGGTGCGCTGCTGGATCAGCGGCAGCGGGTAGTGGTCGTGGGAGCGGGCGGCGACCTGGGTGCGCTGGATCTGCTGCAGCCAGCGCCCGACGGGCTGCTCGGGCTCCAGGTTCACCCGCATCGGGAGGCTGTTGATGAAGATGCCGACGATGTCCTCGACCCCGGCCAGCCCGACCGGGCGGTGGGTGATGGTGATGCCGAAGCAGACGTCGTCCTGGCCGCTGCACCCGCCCACGACCACCGCCCAGGCGCCCTGCACCAGGGAGTTCAGGGTCAGCTGGTTGGCCCGGCCGTACGCGAGCAGCCGCTCGGTCAGCTCCTCGCCGAGGTCGAGGCGGGCCTCGGCGTGCATCTCCTGCGAGCTGGCGGAGAGGCCGAGCTGCGCGGAGCGGCCGATGACGGTCGGACGGCGGAAGCCGGCCAGCCGCTCCAGCCAGTAGTCCCGGGCGCCCGCGATGTCCTCGTGCTCCAGGAAGGACACGTAGTCGCCGAAGGACCGCGTCGGGCGCAGCTCGGGCAGCCGTCCTTCGAGACCGGAGTGGTAGATCTCCAGGGAGTCCCGCAGCAGGACGAAGAGCGACCACGCGTCGAGGATCAGGTGGTGGTAGCTCATCACCAGCTTGTACGTGGTGGCGCCGAGCCGGACCAGGGTCAGCCGGAACAGGGGCGCCCGGTCGTAGGGGAAGCCGCGGCGCCGGTCCTCGTCGAGGTAGCGCTCCAGCAGCTCTTTCTGCTCCGCCTCGGTGCGGTCGGACCAGTCCAGCACGGTCCAGCCCAGCTCGGCGGTGCGCTGCACGGCCTGGAGCGGCTCGGACAGGCCCTTGGTGGCGATCCAGACCCGCAGGATCTCGTGCCGGTCGACGACCTGCTGCCAGGCCCGGTGGTACGCGGCGAGGTCGACCTCGCCGTCGACCGCGTACAGGAACTGCTCGAAGTAGACGCCGGAGTCCGGGTCGAGCAGCGAGTGGAACAGCATGCCCTTCTGCATCTCGGTGAGCGGGTACACCGTCTCGATGCCGTCGGGGTCGGCGGCGGCCGCGCGCACCGCGGCCAGGTCCTCCTCGGCGAGGGTGAAGCCCTGCGGGTCGAAGGAGCCGGACGGGGCGGGACCGGTGTCGCCCTGTGCCGCCATGAAGGCGGCGGTCTCGGCGACGGTGGGGGTGGCGAAGACCTGGGTGGCGCTCAGGCCGATGCCGTCGCGGTTGGCCCTGGCGCTGATCAGGAAGCCCTGGATGGAGTCGCCGCCCAGCGCGAAGAAGTTGTCGTGGATGCCGACGGCCGGCAGGTCCAGGGTCTCGGCCCACAGCGCGCACAGGTAGCTCTCGAGTTCGTTGCGCGCGGCCGTGTGGTCCTCGGCCAGTTCCAGGTGGGCGCCCGGCAGTTCGTGCAGGGAGCGGCGGTCGACCTTGCCGTTGTGGGTGAGCGGGATCGCGTCGATGACGGTGAAGACGGCCGGGACCATGTAGTACGGCAGCCGGTCGCCCAGGTGGGCGCGGATCGCGGCGGCGGTGGGCGGCTCCCCGTCGCAGGTCAGGTGGGCGACCAGCCGCTGGTGTCCGCCCGCGCCGCGCAGCCCGGAGGCGACCGCGCCGGTGACGCCGGGGACTTCGAGCAGCCGGGCCTCGACCTCGCCCAGCTCCACCCGGTAGCCGGCGATCTTGACCTGGTCGTCCATCCTGCCGAGGAGTTCGAGGCGGCCGTCCGCGGACTGCCGGGCCAGGTCGCCGGTGCGGAACACCCGGCCGCCGTCGGTGTCGGCGAACTTCTCGGCGGTGAGCCGGGGCAGCCGGTCGTAGCCCTCGGCCATGCCCACGCCGGCCAGGCACAGCTCGCCCGTCTCGCCCGGCGGGACCGGGCCGAGGCCGGCGTCGAGGATCCGGGGGGTCAGCTCGGCGGGGTGGCCGACGGGCACGAAGCCGTCGTACACGGCGCCGGGCAGGCACTCCCAGTAGGTGCTGTAGAGGGCCTCGGTGAGTCCGTAGACGTTGAACAGCCGGGCGGACAGGCCGGTGGCGAAGTACTTCTCCGGCAGCGCGCCGGGCATCACGTCGCTGCTGCAGAAGACGTACTTCAGCGAGGTGTTGGCGGCGAAGCCGGGGTTCTCCAGGATGCCGGAGAGCAGCGCCGGGACGACCATCAGCGTCGTCACGGAACCGCTGTTGATCAGCTCGACCAGCCGGTCGGGGTCCTTGTGGTCGCCCGGCGGGACGATGACCACGGTACCGCCGGAGAGCACCGGCCAGAACACCTCGCGGACCAGGTTGGTGATGCTGAGGGTGGTACGCAGCAGCTGGCGGTCGCCGGGTTCGAGCGGGAAGGTGCGCTGGAGCCAGCGCTGTCCGCTGAGCAGGGCCCGGTGCGTGAGCATCACGCCCTTGGGGGTGCCGGTGGAGCCGGAGGTGTAGAAGATGAACGCGAGTGCGTCCGGGGCGAGTTCCGCCGGGCCGGTGAGCGGTTCGGCGGCCTCGTCGAGCAGGTCCTCGACGGCGAGCCGCCGGGTGTCGTCGGGCGCGGGCCCGTCGAGGAGGGCGCGCTCGGTGACGACGATGGCGGCGCCCGAGTACTCCAGGATGGTGGCGCGGCGCTCGGCGGGGTCCTCGGGGTCGACCGGGACGCAGACGCCGCCCGCGCGCAGGATGCCGAAGAGGGCGGGGAGCAGCGCGAGGGAGCGCGACATGTGCAGTCCGACCCGGCTGCCGGGAACGACACCGCGGGCCACGAGGGCCGCGGCGATCCGGTCCGCCTCCGTCTCGACCTGGCCGTAGGTGGCCGACGAGTCCGAGAGGAGGGCTGCCGTGCGGGCGGGGGCCGAGGCGGCCTGCGCCGTGAGCAGGTCATGCAGGAACGACATGCGTGGACACCACTTCCGTGTGGTCGGTGCGGACTTCGGTGCAGGGGGCGGTACGAGGGTGGTGCGCGGGGACGTCCGGCGGACGGGTCAGTCCCGCGCGGCGCGGGACGCGTCCGCCCGGTCGGCGGACGCCGCGTCGGAGGTTTCGTCGGGGGCGTCGGCGGTCCTGGTGAGCGCGCCGGCGGTTCTCGTGGGCGCGCCGGTGGGTCGGTCGGCGCCGGGGGGTGCGTCTGCGCCGGGGGGCCCGTCGGCCCCGGAAGGTCCGTCGGCGTCGGTGGACGCGTCGGCGGGGCCGGTGTCCTCGCCGCTGCGCTCGGGCCCCTCGGGCAGTGGCGGTTCGTGCTGCGCCCGCGGCCGGGGCGGGGGCAGCAGGGCCGCCGCGACCAGGGGCAGGGCGCCCGCGGTCAGGAAGACCCAGGCGGTGCCGGCCGTGGCGGCGAGGGTGCCGCCGAACAGCGAGCCGAACGGGATGACTCCCCAGGTCAGCCAGCGGTAGGCGGCGTTGACCCGGCCGAACAGGGGCAGCGGGATGGTCGCCTGGCGGTAGGAGACCACCGCCACGTTCCAGACCATGGACACCAGCCCGTAGACGAACAGCCCCAGGGCGACGACGGGCACCGCGGGCACGGCCAGGGCGAGGAAGCAGACGCCGAGCAGCGGCGCGCCGAACCGCATGACCGGCCCGTCGCCGACCGCCTTGAGGATCCGTCCGGTCACCGGCCCGGCGAGGATGCTGCCGACGGCGAGACAGGTGAGCAGCAGTCCGTACCCGGTCTCGGAGAGGCCGAGCCGTCCGGGCCGCACCGCCCACAGCGGCAGCATGGTCAGGCACATCGAGTAGGACAGGTTGTTGACGGCGGCGGCCGTCGCGAGCCGGGCGAGGTCCCCCCGGCCGCGGAAGTAGCGCAGCCCCTCGCCGAGTTCGGCGACCAGGGAGCCGAGCGACGAACGGCGCCCGCCCGCGCGGGCCGGTTCGGGTGCCGGCCGGGCGTGGCTCGCCGCCGCCTGCTGGACGGCCGCGGGCAGCAGTCCCAGCGCCCAGACGGTGACCACGTACAGGGCGACCACCGCGGCCAGTCCGCCGCCGGAGCCCAGCGCCACCACGTAGCCGCCGAGGGCCGGACCGATCAGCTGCGCGAGGAACATCTGGGTGGACTGAAGGGAGGCGTTGGCCTTGGAGAGCTGCCCCACCGGGACCAGCCGGGGCAGCTGGGACTGGGCGGCCACGTCGACGAAGATGCCCGCGCAGCCGATGAGGAAGGCGGTGACGACCAGCGCCCACAGGGGCAGCCGGCCGGTGGCGGCCAGCGCGCACATGACGGCCACCAGCGGCAGCCGGACCGCCGACGCCCAGCGCATGACGCTGCGGGGCGGGTACCGGTCGGCCAGCACCCCGGCGGGCAGGGTGGCGATGAGCCAGGGCAGCCGGACGGCGAGGCCGACCGCACCGACGGCGACCGCGGAGCGGCTGATGCCGAGGGCCAGCAGCGGCACCGCGATCTTGTAGATGCCGTCCGCGAGGTCCGAGGAGACCACGGCGGACTGGAAGAGCCGGAACGGAGAGCCGAGCCGCTCCTTGCCGGGGGTGTCCCGTCCCCTCCGGATGGCACTCAACATCGGTCCACCAGCACCACGGAGCTCATCAGGGCGCCGTGGTGGGCGTTGAGGACGGGCCCGCCGCCGGGGACGCCGTGCCGTACCAGCACGCCCGAGGGGGCGCCGCCGAACATGAACGGGCCGACGACGAAGGGTACTTCGGCGTGTTCCAGGGCGCCGGTCTCCTGGTCCTGGAAGTCCAGCGCGAGCCGGTCCGGCGTCACATGGGTCTGCAGGATGTGGTGTCCGGCCCGCCGGGCGTCCTCCAGCGCCCGGCGCCACTCCTCGTCCCGGACCTCCGGGCCGAGGACCACGCCACCGCCGCCGTAGCCGCCGACGGGCTTGAGGACCAGCTCCGTGCGGTGGGCCAGGGCGTGCCGCAGCAGCGCGTCGCCCTCGGGGCCGGACGCGGGGAACAGGGCCGTCCAGGGCAGGTGGCGCTCGATCAGCCGCTGGTCGTCCTCGGGCAGCGCGTCCTTGTCCGCCCAGAGCCAGGCCATCGTGGTCTTGTCGCTGAGCAGCCAGGTCGCCTCGGGCGTGTGCATCCGTACCCGGCCGGCGCGCACGGAGCGGACCAGGGCGTCCAGACCCCGGCTCGGCGGCTGGTCGAAGCTGAGGAAGAGCCGGAACACGGCGTCCACCCGCCGCCCGTCGAGCAGCAGCACGTCCTCCGCGCCGGTCTCCAGCCGGTCCATCGGGCAGGCGACGGTGTCCATGCCGTGCCGCCGGCCGCTCTCGCACATCGGGGCCAGCCAGGCGAGAAAGGCGTCGGGGTCCTCGAGTCCGGGTGCCGCGCCCTTGCGGAACACGGGAATGGCGACCCGCGCCCCCTCCGAAAGCCCCAGTGACGTACGGATTTCGGCGAAACGGGAATCCACGGCGGACGGCGGGGCGTCGATACGGTCCCCGCCGGGAAGCGGACGGTAGAGATCGCGGAATCGCGCGGCGAGGAGATCGGCCTGGAGTGTGCCGCCGAGCGCACCGTCGATATTGAATTCGACGAACCGGGGGACGCCTGACCGATAGACGATGTCGGGGCGCGCGGCGACGAGCAGGTGGTCGCCGAGCAGCTCCGTGCGCGACAGCAGCGGCGTGTCGGCCTCGTCCACCCCCAGCACGTCCTGGAGTTCGCCGACGGTGGTGGCCCTGCGGCGGCAGCAATCGAGGATCAACCGCATCAGACGTGCGGAAACGCGGCCCAGTTCGTCGTAGTGTCTCCGGTCGACGAAGCTCGGGCGCACCGGGCGCCAGGTTCCCTTGGAGCCGCTGATCCCGTCATGGACGCGCCGCGCGCCGGCGGCCGAACGGGCCAGGGCGCTTTCGCGGAAGGACGGGGCGAGTTCACTCCAGATGTCGAACGAACGACGCGATGAACCGAGATTGTTCTCCATGCCCCCCCGCATGTCCTGATGCCGATTTCGCACAGGGGGTTTCCGCGTCCCCCCAGCCGCTGGAGCGGAACACTATCGCCTCGGCGCCGGCACCGATTCGACGCGCCGGAAGATGCCTCTCCGGTACGGAGTCCGGGGCGAAGAAAACCCGCGCCGCACCCACGCGTCCGCGGACATCTTGCCGATGGCTCGCGCGCAATCGGCAAATACCACTACGTGGACACCGGGTGGCGGCGGTCCGCGTCCACGGCGCTCGCGGCCGGGTGCACCTCTGTACGAACTCCGTTTCCCCGTTGTATGACTTCTCCCTATGTGATGGCGGAGCGTTCACCCGGAGCGCACGCTTCGGAAGCCGCTTGACAACGTTGTCCAACAGGGAAGGGTCCGTGCTCGTCATGCCCGACAGATCCAAGAGACCGCCGATACGGTCGTCCAGTCCACGGGCCGCCCTGCGGGCCACCGTCGCGGCGGTGCTCGCCGGGGCACTCGGCCTGGCCGCGCTGACGGGCGGCGGCACCGCCGTCGCCGTGCCCGTCACCAAGGCCCCGCCCTCGGCCGGTGAGGCGTCCGGCGCGACGGACTACACGAAGCTCGTCGACCCGTTCGTGTCCACCGCGGGCGACGACGGCAACGACCTTCCCGGGGCCCAGGCGCCGCACAGCCTGGCCAAGGTCAACCCGATGACGACCCCGGGCCGCAACCACTCGGGGTACGACTACAACGAGGACCACATCGCCGGGTTCACCGCCACGAACCTGGACGGCGTGGGCGGTTCGGGCGGCGGCGGCGACCTGCTGGTCGTCCCGACCTCCCAGCAGTACGACAGCCGCCCGGCCACCGGCACCTACGCGCACCCCTACAGCCACGACGACGAGAGCGCGACGCCCGGCTCCTACCGGGTGGGGCTCGGGTCCCCCTCGGGGACGATCGACGCCGAGATGACGGCGACGACCCGCACGGCGCTCGAACGGTACGCCTTCCCCGCGGGGGCGCGGCCCCAGCTGGTCCTCGACCTCGCCAACAACTTCACCAGCCGCACCCGCGCGACGCTGGACGCGACCCGGCTGAAGGACGGGACGACCGCGATCAGCGGCCTGGTCGCCGGGTCGTTCAACGGCGCCTCGTACCGCCTGTACTACTACGCCACCACGAACGTCCCCGTGACCTCGCTGCGCACCTGGGGCGACGACGGCGCGCTGGGCGACGCGACGGCGCGGGAGGGCACCGACACCGGCGCCGTCCTCGGGTTCGACCCGGCCGACGGCGACGACGTCGAACTGCGCGTCACGCTGTCGCCGATCAGCGCCGAACAGGCCGCCACCGACCAGCACGAGGAGGTCGCGGGCCGCACCTTCGAGGAGGTGCGCGCGCAGACGAAGGCGGACTGGAACCGCACGCTCGGCGCCGTCGCGGTGCGGGCCTCGAAGAAGGCCGACCCGGACTCGACGCTCACCAAGCAGTTCTACACGCACCTCTACCGCATGTACGCGCTGCCGGTGAACGCCACCAGCACCAGCGGCACGTACCGCGGCGTCGACGGCGCGGTGCACAAGGCGAACGGCTTCACGTACTACGACGGCTGGTCCACCTGGGACGACTTCCGCAAGTACTCGGTCGCGGCCTACATCGACCCGGCGACCTACCGGGACATGGTGCAGTCCGCGGTCATCCTCTTCGCCGACGCGCACGCCGCGGGCAAGAGCCTCGGCAGCCTCACCCACTCGGTGCCGACGGTGCGCTGGGAGCGCTCGGCCGTGGTGATCGCCGACGCCCTGTCGAAGGGGTTCAAGGACTTCGACCGGCTCGACGAGGCGTACCCGGCACTGAAGTCGTACACCGGCTACTACACCGGGACGCAGCTGCGGCAGGGCTACGTCGCCGGTGACCCCGGCACCACGGTCCAGCGCGGCTACGACCAGTGGGCGCTGTCCGTCATCGCCGACGCGCTCGGCGAGGACGCGGACGCCGAGAAGCTGCGCGAGCAGGCGACGATGGCGACCGACAACCTCGTCAAGCCCGGCGCCTGGACCGCGGCCGACGGCACCGAGGTCGGTCTGCTCACCCCGCGCGACGGCGAGGGCGACTGGCAGCAGGCCGACTACGAGAAGTTCGAGGAGGCCAAGCTCTACCAGGGCACGCTCTGGCAGTACCACTGGTACGACGCGTACGACATGGGCGGCCTCATCGAGGCCATGGGCGGCGAGAAGGCCGGCCGGGCCGCGATCCGGCACATGTTCGGCGAGGACTCCGACGCCGACGACGGCTCGACCATGCTGCACTCCAACGCCAACGAGATCGACCTCCAGGCCCCCTACCTCTTCAACTACGTCGGCGAGCCCAGCCTGACGCAGAAGTGGGTGCGCGCCATCTACACGGGCGAGACCTGGAACCGGTACATCGCGACCGGCTCCACGAACGAAGCACCCAGCTCCGGCGGCGAGTTCAGGCCGCCGGTGAAGACCAAGGCCTACGAACTCGCCCCGGACGGCTTCCTGCCGACCATGGACAACGACGCCGGCACCATGTCGACGATGTTCGTCGCCGCCGCCCTCGGTCTGTTCCCGGTGACCGCGGGCTCCAGCCAGTTCCAGATCGGCAGCCCGTTCTTCGACTCCACGACGATCACCTACGCCAACGGTGCGAAGTTCACCGTCGAGGCCGACGGGGTCTCGCCGGACGACTACTACGTGCAGAGCGCCACGCTGAACGGCAAGCGGTTCTCGAACACATGGCTCGACTACTCGCAGATCGTGGCCGGCGGCACCCTGAAGTTCGACATGGGCTCCAAGCCGTCGTCCTGGGGCGCCCGCACCGCGCCCGCGTACTCCCTGAACACCGACTCGGGCGACGGTGACGACGACCACGGGCCGGGCAGGGGCACGACCGTCGTCTCCGCCCGCCCGGAAACCGTCAGCACCGCCGCGGACGGCACCGTCGACGCGAGCGTCCTGCTGCGCCTGTCCGGCCGGGCGTCGTTCGCCGCGCGGAAGGGCACCAGCCTCACCCGGACCGGCGCGGCGAGCGTGACCGGCCTCCCGGACGGCGTCACGGCCGACCTCCGGGTCACCGGCCGGCGCACCGCGTCGCTGAAGCTCACCGGCACCACGAAGACCGACGCGCGGTTCGGCATCACCTTCCGCGACCGGGCCTTCCCGCACGGCATACCGGCCTCCACGGTGACCGGCACCGGCGTGTCCGTGACCGACCCGCTGGTCGTCTCGGCCGCGGCCGTGCACCGGGCGAGCCTCGCCGCGCTCGTCGACGAGGCCTCCCTGGTGCGCGAGGGCAACTACTCCGACGGCTCCTACGGCATCTTCCGCACGGCGCTGGAACGCGCGCGGACCGTCCTCGCGGACTCCGCCTCCCCCACCGGCACGCTCATGGCGGCGCACGACGCGCTGCGCTCCGCCGTCGGCGCACTCACCCTGGACGAGGGCGGTTACGCCGTCCTCCAGGCCGAGGACCCCGACCGGATGGAGGGCCCCAGCCTGGTGAAGGAGGCGTACTACTCCGACGGCGACCTCGGCGGCGTCACCGAGGGCGCCTGGGAGCAGTACACGGACCTCGACTTCGGCGGTGTCGCCCCGCGCAGCGTCTCCGTGCGCTACGCCAACTCGCAGGCCGCGGCGGCGGAACCGAGCAGCGTGGACATCCACGCCGGGGACGCCGACGGCCCCGTCGTCGCCACCGTCTCGCTGCCCGGGACCGGCGGCTGGCAGTACTACACGACCGTGCGGGCGGCGGTCTCGGACCCGGAGGCCCTGCTGGCGGCGTCGAGCGCGACCTTCGTGTTCCACGCCCCCTCGGGGCAGCAGTGGGTGTCCAACTTCGACTGGTACCAGTTCTCGCCCGAAGCGGCCCCCTCGTCCTCCCCGATCACCACACTCGCCACGCTCACCACCGCCAACACCACCTCGACCGGCGACGGTTCACTCCCGCTGAAGCTCTCGGGCGGCGTCTTCGAGAACGTGACGAACGGCGCGTGGGCCCAGTGGCGGGACACCGACCTCGGTGACGGCGCCGACACCGTCACCGTCAGCTATGACAAGCCCCGCTCCCGCGCGGCATCGGACTCGCACATCGAACTGCGCCTGGGTGCGAAGGACGGCCCGACCGCCGTCACCGTCCCGCTCGACTACACCGGCTCGGGCTGGGGCACCGTGGCGGACACGAGCGTGCGGCTCGACCCGGACGTCTTCGAGGGCACGCGGGACGTCTACGCCGTCTTCGTCTCCAGCACCCAGACCGACGCGCAGCCCTACGTCGCCAACGTGCACTCGCTCACCCTGACCCGGCAGGCGGACGCCCCGGTGGTGTTCGACGCCACGGCCTTCGAGGGCGACAGCGGCGGCGGACTCAAGAGCGAACCGGCCACCTGGAACGGCGCGGGCTCCGCCACCAGTCTCGGCGGCACCTACGACGGAGCCTGGCTCGACTACGGGGACGTCGACTTCGGCGACTCCCCCAAGAACACCGTCACGCTCACCTACGTCAACAACTCCGCGCGCTGCGGCACCGGTTCCGCCGTCCAGCTCTACCTGGACTCCTTCGACCCGGACGCCCCCGGCACGCCGTACGCGACCGTCCCGCTGCCGGTCACCGGCAGCTCGTGGTCGTCGGGCGGCACGACCAGCCTGACCCTGCCGGAGGCGGTCACCGGCACGCACGCCGTGCACCTGCGGCTGACCACGCACGCCGACTCCTCGCACCCCTACGTCGCCAACCTCGGCCAGGTCACCTTCGACCACGTCGAGGCGCCCGCGAAGACGGACCTGTCCGCGCTGCGCAAGGCGGTCGACCAGTACGAGGACCTGGCCGGGGACGCGGACCGTTACGGCACGATCGACTTCTGGGTGTTCCGGCGCGAACTCACCGCCGCCCGCGACCTCCTCGGTGCCGAGGACGCGACACAGCTCGAGGCCGACCTGCGGACCCGGAGCCTGACCCTGGCCGCGAACCAGCTGGTGCCGCTGCCGAGGCTGCGGCTGGAGAACCTGGTCGCCACGGCGTCCGCCCTCGGCAACGAGCGCTACACGGACGCCTCGTGGAAGACGTTCACCACGGCGCTCACCGCGGCGAGGACGGCCGTGGCGGACGAAGCGGCGACGGACCGCACCCTCACCGAGCGGTACGCGGCCCTCGACCGCGCCAGGTCCTCGCTCACCACGAAGCGCAGGACGGTCCCGGCCGCGCCCGACGCGGTGTCCGCGGCCCCTTCCGGCACCAGCGTGAAGGTCACCTGGTCCGCACCCGAGGACGACGGCGGTTCGCCGGTCACCGGCTACGAGATCACGCTCAGCGGCGGCCACCAGGTCGAGATCGCCGATCCGGACAGCCGGAGCACGGTGTTCACCCGGCTGACGGACGGCACGTCGTACACGGCGCGGGTCCGCGCGGTCAACGCCCTGGGCGACTCCCCCTGGAGCGCGGCGACGCAGCCCGTCGTCACGGGCGACAACAGGCCGCAGACCCCGACCGTCACGGGCGTGGTCACCGACGGCGAACGCGTCCGGGTGGACTGGCGGCCGGCCGGTGACGGCGGCTTCCCGGTCGTGGGCTACACCGTGGCCCTCGACGACGGAACCACCGCGCACGTCCCCGGCACCACCTCCACCGCGCTGCTCACGGCGCCCGGCGGTGCGAAGGCCCACAGTGCCACCGTGACCGCGGTGACCCGGGCGGGCAGCTCGGACGGCCCCGCGGCGACGGTCTCCACCGCCCCGGCCACGTCCGCCGCCTCGGCCACCTCGGCCTCCGACCCGGGGGACTACGAGCCGTCGCCCTTCCCGGACGACACGCTCGACGCCACCTACGACTCGGACGCGTGGCCCGAGACCGGGGACGGGTCCGACTGGTTCACCCACCTGCTCTCCGGATTCGACGAGCTCGGCCCGACCACGCTCGGCGCCAACTCGGAGGTGCCCGTGGGCACCCCGCTCGGCGCCGAGAACGACAGGATCACCGTGCGCGTCAACAACGCGGCGACGCGTGAGCAGGTCGACCGGGCCGAGGTGGACGCGTCGAACAGCGCCACCGTCACGATGGCCGACGGTCTCGGCTCCCGGCTCGGCCCGCTGTACGGCGAGGCCCTGAAGGAGGGCCGACTGCCCAAGACCAGCGCGCTGTTCTCCCGCGTCAACGAGAACCTCGACACCCACGACGCGGCGAAGAACCACTACCAGTACCTGCGGCCGTACGTGCGGCTCGGCTTCGCCGGGGACGGCGGCGCGGTCTACGAGTCGCCGGACAGCTCGTACAGCGGCCTCGCCGGCCAGGGCTCGTACCCGAGCGGCCACACCTACGGCGGCTACGAGGCCGGGACGATCCTCGCCACGCTGCTGCCCGACCTGGCGCCGTCGATCCTCGCGCGCGCCTCGGAGTACGGGGACAACCGGATCGTCCTCGGGTTCCACTACCCGCTGGACGTGATGGGCGGCCGCATCACGGCCCAGGCCACGGTGGCGCACCGCTGGGCGGACCCGGAGTTCGCGAAGCTGCTGGGCCAGGCCCACACCGAGATCGAGAACGTGCTGCTCGCGCGGTGCGAGGAGGAGGGCTACGGCGACACCCTGACGGCCTGCGCGGGCGACCCGTACGCCGGGCTGAGCACGGCGCAGCAGATCGACCGGTACACCCAGCGGCTGACCTACGGGTTCTCCCGTACCGGGCAGGCCGGGCAGGCCCTCGACGCGCCGTCCGACGCGGCGGCGCTGCTGATCACGGCCTTCCCGGAGCTCACCGCGGAACAGCGCACCCAGGTCCTGGAGCAGACCGCGACGGACTCCGGGTACCCGCTCGACCTCACCGGGTCCGGCGGGCCGGGCTGGCAGCGGATCAACCTGGCGGCGGCGATGGCGGCGGACGTGGCCGTGAACGCCGACGGGTCGGTCACGGTGACCAACTTCCCGGACGCGACCGAGGCCAGTGTGGCCGACGCCGCCGCGATCACCGTGGGGGGCGTGGCCCTCGACGGGTTCGACCCGGACGTGAGCACCTACGTCGTGGACTGGCCGCGGAACAGGCGGATCCCGGCCGTCGGTGCCGTGACGGCGGCGTCGGGCGCGCGGGTGAAGGTGACGTCCGGCAGCTCCACGGTCTCCTCCTCCGAGCGCGGGTTCAGCACCCGTACCCTCACGGTGACCTCGGCCGACGGTGAGTTCACCCGCACCTACACGGTCGGGTTCCGGCCGGTGAAGCAGCATCCGCACCGGCCGGGTGCGCCCTGGGACACCGGCGGCGGGACGGCCGGTGGCAGTGGCGGCGGTCGCGGTGACGCCGGCGGTGGCGGTCTCTGGTCGCCGGCACGCGAGTGGGAGCAGACCGCGCGTTGACGGCGGGCTGACCGCGATCCGACCGCGGCCCGCAACTGGTGCACCGCCCCGTCACGGCACGTCCGTGGCGGGGCGGTCCGCCGTTCTCAGGTCGGGGTCGGCTCCTCGGCGCGCGGTCCGTTGCCCTCCCGGGCGCGGCGCAGGGCGTCCTCGTCGGTGCGGGCGTCGTAGCCGACGAGCCGGGGCAGGGCGGCGGTGAGCAGGCCGACGGCCGCGACACAGGCCACCCCGCCGGTCCAGATCGCCGGGCGGGCGCCGGTCCAGCCGGCCATCGCGCCGGCGCGGACCTGACCGAGCTGCGGCCCGATGCTGTAGGAGAGCACCTCGATGCCCGCGAGGCGGCCGCGCAGCCGGTCGGGAATGGTCTGGTTCCAGATGGTGGTGCGGCCCAGGCCGCTGAGCATGTCCCCGGCGCCCGCCAGCGCGAGGCAGGCCAGCACGAGCCAGATCCGCGAGGTCCAGCCGGCCGCCGCGACCGCCAGTCCCCAGCCGGTGGCGCCGAACACCACCAGCAGGCCGTGGCGCCGGGTCCGGGACACCCAGCCGCTGGTCAGGCTGACCACCAGGGAGCCGACGGCGCCCGCCGAGTACATCAGGCCCAGCGCCCAGTCGGCGTCCAGCTCGTCGGCGAGGAAGGGGAAGATCGTGTTCGGGAACGCGAACAGCATCGCCGCCAGGTCGATCGCGTACGTGCCCAGCAGCACCGGCCTGGACCAGGCGTACCGGGCGCCCTCGGCGATCCCGCGCAGCGACGGCCGGGCCGCGTGCTCGACGGGCGGCACGGGTGAGAGCCCGCGGCACATCAGGACCGAGGCGCAGAAGCAGACCCCCGTGGTGGTGTAGGCGGGCACGTTGCCCGCGTAGGCGACCACGAGGCCCGCGAGGGCGGGTCCGGCGATGGCGCCGGCCTGCCAGCGCAGGGCGTTCAGGGCCGCGGCGGCGGGCAGCTGGTCGTGCGGCACGATCCGGGCCAGCAGCGAGTCCAGGGCGGGGCGTTGCAGACCGGCCAGTGCCGCCACGCCGCCCGCGACCAGGTACAGCGGCCAGAGCAGGGGTCGCGGCAGCAGCGCGTTCACGAGCAGGACGGCCGCGAGGAGTCCCAGGCCCGCCTCGGTGAGCACGATGACCCTGCGCCGGTCCACGGCGTCGGCGAGCGCCCCGCCGTAGAGGCCGAAGACCACCAGGGGTACCAGTTCGACGGCGCCCATGACGCCGACGGCCAGCGGGGAGCCGGTCAGTTCCTTGATCTGGAGCGGCAGCGCGATCAGCGCCATCACGCTCCCGAGGTAGGTGACCAGCCCCTGCACCCACAGGAGCCGGAAGTCGCGGGAGGAGCGCCAGGGCGCGAGGTCGGGCAGCAGGGCGGTGAGCTTCGACGCGAGGGCGATCGGCCGGGACATGGAGCGCAGCAGTGTTCTCATCGACCCGGTGTTCACTTTCGGGGAGGACGGCACGGAAAGTCGCACAGAGTTAGTTAGGTAAGGCTTACCTGAACTCGGCCCGCTCAGACTAGGCAGCCCGCGCACCCGTGGCAATCGAGCCTTTTCGACAGCGCTTGTAGCGATCGGGACACGGCGCGGCCGCCCTCACCGCGCCCGGAACCTGCCCGGAGTGGTCCCCGTGGTCCGCCTGAACGCCGCTCCGAAGGCGCTCGCCGAGCGGTAGCCCACCGCGTCGGCCACCACGTCGACCTCGAACCCGAGCGCCAGCAGCCGCACGGCGTGCTGCGCCCTCACCGAGGCGACCCAGCGGGCGAAGCTCGTGCCCGTCTCGGCGCGGAAGGCGCGGGTCAGGGTGCGCTCGCTGCGGCCGAGTACGGTGGCCCAGCCGGTCAGGGTGCGCCGGTCGGAGGGGTCGGCGCGGACCGCGTCCACGATCGGCCGCAGCAGCGCGGACGTGGGCAGGTGCACCAGCAGCGCCCTGGGTGAGGGCCGCAGGACGTCCAGCACCATGGCCTCGGTGACGTCCCGGGAGCGCGGCGGCAGGTCCGGCTCCGCCAGCCGGGCCAGGAGCAGCCCGAGCAGGGGGGTGATGTCCACGGCCACCGGCTCGTCGGGCAGCGCCGAGACCGTGCCGTGCCGGAAGAAGTGGGCGCGGTAGGAGGTTCCGGCGACGGCGGAGGCCGAGTGCGGCTGCCCCGCGGGCATCCACAGGCCGAGCGTCGGTGTGATGCACCAGACCTGGGAGCCGACCACGGCGGTGGACGCGCCGTGGGCGTTCCAGAGCAGTTCGTGCCAGGGGTGGGCGTGCTCGGTCCAGGTCGTGTCGGCGGCGACGACCTCCTCGTACGCCTTGATCACGAACGAGACGTCCACCTCGCCGGCGGCGAGCGCCGGCAGTTCCCTGGTGACGCGCATGCGGCCCAGGCTAACCGGCGGGGGCCGCCGGTCCGTCCGGCCGATGCCGTCCGGACGGTCCCGGCCGGACGGTCCCGTCCGGCCGGGACGTGGCGGTACGGGCCGGAAATGGGTGTGCGAACCGATGGACGCCCGTGGCACACGTCCCGGACGCTGCTGCGGTGCCCCTGTTCTGGAGAATCTCGCTGTTCAACTCGGTGGTGCTGATCGCGGCGACCGCGTTGCTGCTGGGACCGGTGACCGTGTCGACCCCCGTGCTGCTCACCGAGGCCGCGATCCTCACGGCCGGCCTGGTGGTCATACTGATCGCCAACATCCTGCTGCTGCGGATCGGCCTCGGGCCACTGCGCCAGCTCGCGCGCGCCATGACCACGACCGATCTGCTGCGGCCCCGGGTCCGCCCCAAGGTCGACGGCGACGGCGAGATCGCCGAGCTGATCACCACCTTCAACACCATGCTCGACCGCCTGGAGGCCGAACGCGCCCAGAGCGCCGCCCGCACGCTGAGCGCGCAGGAGTCGGAACGCCACCGGGTCGCCCAGGAGCTGTACGACGAGGTGGGGCAGACCCTCGCCGCCGTGCTGCTGGATCTCAAGCGGGTCGCGGACCAGGCGCCCGGCGAAGTACGCGAGCAGCTCTCCCAGGTGCAGGAGACGACCCGGGCCAGTCTGGACGAGATCCGCCGCATCGCCCGCCGGCTGCTCCCCGGGGTCCTGGAGGAGCTGGGCCTGGGCAGCGCCCTGAGGTCGCTGTCGGACGAGTTCACCGGACCTTCGCTGACCGTGCGCCACGACATCGCCTCCGGGCTGCCCGATCTCGGCGACAACGCCGACCTGGTGCTCTACCGGGTCGCCCAGGAGGGACTCACGAACGCGGCCCGGCACTCCGGGGCCCGCCTGGTGGTGCTGTCCCTAGAGCGGGCCGGTGACGCCGTCCGGCTGCGGGTGCGGGACGACGGCCGGGGCTTCGACGACTCGGGCGGGGCCGCCGAGGGCGCCGGGATCCGGGGCATGCGGGAGCGCGCCCTGCTGATCGGCGCCGACCTCGTCGTCGGCCCGGCGCGCGGGGGTGGCACCGAGGTGCGCCTGACCGTGCCCGTCGGCGACCGGGTGCCCGCCCGGGTCGGGTGACCGCCGGGACCGGGGGAAGGGCGGAGCGGGGCGCGCAAGGGCGGGAACACACCGGTGGGGCGCGCTGTTGTGGCCGGATGCGGAACGGAGGCGGAACGGTGCACGGTGAATACAAGATCCCCGGCGGCAAGCTGGTCGTCGTGGACGTGGAGTCCGAGGACGGCGTGCTGCGGCACGTGCGGGTGGCGGGCGACTTCTTCCTGGAGCCGGACGAGGCGCTGGACGCGGTGAACCGCGCGCTGGAGGGCGCCCCGGCGGACACGGACGCGGCGGGACTCGCCGCGCGGATCGACGCGGCCCTGCCCGAGGGCACCGTCATGTACGGGCTGACCTCGGAGGGCGTCGGCATCGCCGTGCGCCGCGCGCTGGCACACGCCACGGACTGGACGGACTACGACTGGCAGCTGATCCACGAGGGACCCGAGTCCCCGGCGCTGCACATGGCCCTCGACGAGGTGCTGACCGCCGAGGTCGCCGCGGGCCGGCGTCCGCCGACGCTCAGGGTGTGGGAGTGGGGCGCCCCCGCGGTGATCATCGGCAGTTTCCAGTCGCTGCGCAACGAGGTGGACGCCGAGGGCGCCGCCCGGCACGGCATCGAGGTGGTCCGCCGCATCTCCGGGGGCGGCGCGATGTTCGTGGAGCCCGGCAACACGATCACCTACTCCCTGTCCGTGCCGGAGGCGCTGGTGCAGGGCCTCTCCTTCCAGGACAGCTACGCCTACCTCGACGACTGGGTGCTGGGCGCGCTCGGCGAGATGGGCATCCGCGCCTGGTACCAGCCGCTGAACGACATCGCCACCGACCAGGGCAAGATCGCGGGCGCCGCGCAGAAGCGCGTCGTGGGCCCCGGGGGCGGACCCGGCGCCGTGCTGCACCACGTGACCATGTCGTACGACATCGACGCGGACAAGATGCTTGAGGTGCTGCGGATCGGGCGGGAGAAGATGTCCGACAAGGGCACGAAGTCCGCGAAGAAGCGGGTGGACCCGCTGCGCCGGCAGACGGGCCTCGCGCGCGAGGCCGTGATCGAGCGGATGATCTCCTCCTTCGGCGGGCGGTACGGGCTCAGCCAGGGCAAGGTGACGGACGAGGAGCTGGCCCGGGCCCGGGAGCTGGCCCGCGCCAAGTTCTCCTCCGACGGGTGGACCGCCCGGGTGCCGTGAGGCTCCCCGCGTCTCCTAGGCCGAGCCGCGCACCGCGACCAGGCCCGACTCGTAGGCGAACACCACGAGTTGGGCCCGGTCCCGGGCGCCCAGCTTGGTCATCGCACGGCTGATGTGCGTCTTGGCGGTCAGCGGGCTGATCACCATGTGGGCGGCGATCTCCTCGTTGCTCAGGCCGCGCGCCGCGAGCGCGGTGACCTCGCGTTCCCGGCGGGTGAGGGCGTCCAGGCCGGGCGCGGTGGACCGGTCCGGGGGCCGGGCGACGAACTCGCCGATCAGGGTGCGGGTGACCGACGGGGAGAGCAGTGCCTCGCCGTGCGCCACCACGTCGATGGCCTGGAGCAGGTCGGCGGGCTCGGTGTCCTTGAGGAGGAAGCCGCTGGCTCCCGCCCGCAGCGCCTCGAAGACGTACTCGTCGAGGCCGTAGTTGGTGAGGATGACTACGCGTACGGCGGCGAGGGCCGGGTCGGCGGCGATGCGGCGGGTCGCCTCGATGCCCGACATCACCGGCATCTGCACGTCGACCAGGGCCACGTCGGGCACCTGGGCCCGCACCAGCGCCACCCCCTGTTCCCCGTCGGCTGCCTCGCCGACCACCTCGATGCCCTCCTCGGCGTCGAGCAGCGCCCGGAAGCCGGCCCGCATCAGCGCCTGGTCGTCGACGAGCGCGACCCGGAGGACGCCGCTCATACCGTCTCCCCCAGCGGGAGCCGTGCGCACACCGAGAAGCCGCCCTCCGCGCGCGGGGCGGCCCGCAGGGTGCCGCCGAGGGCGCTGACGCGTTCGTGCATGCCGGTCAGGCCGGTGCCGGGCACCGGCGGGCGGGCCGGATCGGCGGCCCCGTCGTCGTCCACACCTATCGTCAGCTCCCCCATGTGATCTCTCGTGTGATCGGTCATGTGATCCGCCGTGTGCTCCGTCGTGTGCTCCGTCGTGTTCCGCGTGCCGTAGTCGAGGCGGACCCGCACCTTCGCCGGTCCGGCGTGGCGCGCCGCGTTGGTGAGGGCCTCCTGCACGATGCGGTAGGCGGCCCGGTCGACGGCCCGGGGCAGCGGGCGCTCGTCCCCGGTGACCGTGAGATCGACGGCGAGGCCCGCCGCACGGGCCCGCTCGACCAGCAGGGCCGGGGTGCCGGTCGGTTCGTCGGCCCGCAGCACCTGGAGGGCGGAGCGCAGCTCGCGCATCGCCTCGCCACTGGCCTCCTGGATGGCGAGCAGCGCGGGCGGCACCTCGTCGCCGCGTTTGCGCGCCAGGTGGACGGCGACGCCCGCCTGGAGCTTCACGATGGAGATGCTGTGCGTCAGCGAGTCGTGCAACTCGCGGGCGATCCGCAGCCGTTCCTCCCCGGCGCGGCGCAGCGCCGCCTCCTCCCTGGTGCGCTCCGCCTCCAGGGCCCGCTGTTCGGTCTGGCGCAGGTACGCCTGCCAGTTCCGGTCGGCGAGACCGGTCACCACGGCGCACAGGAACCAGCCGGCGAGCAGTCCGGCCCGTTCGGCCGCGTGCTGCGTGCCGGGGCCGGTGGCCACGTACCCGGCCAGGAACACGGCGCCGCCGGCCGCCGCGACGCCCCGGTGGCCGACCCGGGCCGCGGTGTGCACGGCGCCCAGGACGGGCAGCGCGGACAGCGGGCCGGGGTGCGCGTGCACGACGTACGCCGTGCCCAGCACGGTGGCGGCGGCCAGCACCGCGCGCGGGGCGGCGCGGTGGAAGGCGAGCGCCGCCGAGGCGAGGACGACGAGCACGTGGTCGAGTGCCGTGGTGTCGTCGTCGAAGGCGGCGACCGCCGTGCCGAGGGCGCCGACGACGGCCGCGAGGACCACGTCGGCGAGCCGTCCGCGATCGATCTGACGCCCACTCATGCCCGCACCCTATGTGTCCCGGCCGACACGCGCGTCGGCCCTGTGGACGGCTTGCGGACTACTCCCGGCGAAGTAGTCCACCGCCCGGCCGGGCCCCGGCGGCGCAGTGCCAACCGCATCCGGCCGTACGACGACGGCGGGCACCCCGGCGGCGCACTCTGCTGCCCATGCCCACACCCTTCCGTCACACCGAACCGCTGCCCCCGAAGGCGGCCACCGGCCACGTCGCCGAGGTCTACGCACAGGCCGCGCGGGACTTCGGCATCCCGGAGCCCGCGCCCTTCGTGGCCCTCTCCTCCGCTCCCGCGCTGGTCGCCCCGGCCTGGGCGCTGATGCGCGAGTCCCTGCTCGCCGGTCCCGGCGACCGCACCGGCAAGGAGGTCGCCGCCTTCGGGGTGTCGCAGGCCAACAAGTGCCGGTTCTGCGTGGACGCGCACACCATGCTGCTGCACGCCACCGGCGACCACGCGCTGGCCGAACGGCTGGCCAGGGGGCAGGAGCCGGCGGACGAGCGGCACGCGCGCGTGCTCGACTGGTCGCGGCGCACCCGCGTTCCGGGTGCGGCGCGCGAGCCCCACCCGTTCCCGCCCGAGGAGGCTCCCGGCTACCTCGGCACCGTGCTGGCCTTCCACTTCATCAACCGCGTCGTGTCGTCCCTGGTGACCGAGACGCTGCTGCCGGCCGGCGCGCAACGCCTGCGCCCGGTGCGGAGCCTGGCGGGCCGCTCGCTGTCCCGCACCGTACGCCGAACGGCCGTGCCCGGCGCCTCCCTTCCCCTGCTGGACGACCCCGGCCGGGGACCGGCGTGGGCGGCGGGGACGCCGGTCGGCCCGGCGTACGCGGCGCTGGGCTCCGCCGCCCCCTTGGGCGCCGGTCTCCTCGACGCCGACGACCAGGACCTGGTGCGCGCCACGCTGCGCGACTGGGACGGCTCGCACCCGCCCCGCACGCCGGACCCGTTTCCCGACCGGAGGGAGCGGCCCGGCGCACGGCTGGCGCTGCTGGCCGCGCTCGCGCCGTACCGGATCACGGACGCGGACGTCGCGGCGTGGCGCCGGCCCGAGCACACCGACCACTGCCTGGTGCACCTCGTCGCGTACGGCGCGTTCGCCGCCGTGGACCGCATCGAGACGGCCCTGACCGCCCCGGCCGTTCGTCGCTCCACCCCCCCGGGAGACCTCATGACCGTCGCCGCCGACTTCCTGCTGTCGCCCTACCCGGGCCGTCCCCTGCCCGCCGGACGGCTCCCCGTACGGGAGGCGGCACCGCGCTCGTTCGTCTGCGTCACCGCGCGGCCACGCACCGAGTTCGCCCTTCCGCCCCACCGGGACTCGTGTGACACTGGCGTCCCGTCCGCAGTGCGGGCACCCTCCGCACCGTCCCCCACGAGAAGTGCGCCGTGCGTTCTCTTCCTCTGCCGCTCGCCCTGACCGCCCGTCTGGCGCCGGTCGCCGTGCTCGCCACGGCCGGCTGGGCGCTGTCGTCCGGGCCGGACACGTCACCCGCGGCGAAGGAGAAGACGCCGCCCGACACCACGAACAGATCGGCGTCCGCACCGGCGACGGAAGCGGCGACCAAGACGTACGCCACCGCACCGGCACCGTGCGAGAGCCTGGCCGACAAGACGGTCACCTCGCTGGTGCCGGGGGCCAAGGCGGCCGGCAAGGAGATCCCGTCCACGGACACCAAGGTGCGCCGCACCTGTTCCTGGAACGCGCTCAAGGGATACGACTACCGCTGGCTGGACGTCTCCTTCGAGGTGATGGCGACGGACGAGGCGGCGCAGAAGTCGTACAAGGAGCGCGTCGCCGACCGCAGCGGCGGCGGCGACGTGCCGGGACTCGGCGACGGCGCCTACTCCGTCGTCAACCTCACCACCGAGGACAAGCAGCAGACCCGCGAGGGCACGGTGCTGGTCCGCGCCGCCAACGCCCTGGTGATGATCACCTACAACGGCAGCGACTTCGAGTCGAAGAAGGCCCCCGGTACGACCGAGATCAACAAGGGCGCCATCAAGGCGGCCAAGGAGGCGGTGGCCGCCTTGCAGGACGGCTAGGGCCGGACGGCGGACTCGGCGGACTCGGCTGACTCGGCCGACTCGGCGGTCCCGGCTTCCGGACGCGTGGCGGGCAGCAGCATCAGGATCAGGTAGAGCGCCAGGGACGTGGCCAGGCCGACCGCCCAGCCGTAGTCGGCCAGCGGTTCGAGGAAGGGGACGGGGCGGCCGTCGACCAGCGGGTGGAAGTCGGCGCCGCCGACGGCCAGGACGCCGCCGACGACGAAGGCCAGCACCGCACGCCAGTTCCAGCCTCCCTCGTACCAGTAGCGTCCGCCCCTGCGGTACAGGTCGACGAGGTGCAGCCGGGCGCGGCGCAGGATCCAGTAGTCGGCGATGAGGATGCCGGCCACCGTACCGAGCAGCCCGCCGACCAGGCCGAGCCAGGTGAAGATGTAGCCCTGCGGGTCGGAGTACAGCTTCCACGGGAAGATCAGCACGGCCAGGACGGACGTGATCAGGGCGCCCGCCCGGAAACTGACCTTGCGCGGTGCGACGTTGGAGAAGTCGAAGGCCGGGGAGACCAGGTTGGCGGCGATGTTCACGGACAGGGTGGCCACCAGGACGGTGACCAGGGCGAAGAGCAGGCCCACCACGTTGTCCGTCTTCGCCGCGAGTTGTACCGGGTCCCAGATCGGTTCGCCGTACACGGCCTGGCTGCCGGAGGTGACCATCACGGAGAGGAAGGCGAACAGGGTCATCGTCGTGGGCAGGCCGAGGGCCTGGCCGCGGGTCTGGGCCTTCTGGCTCTTGCCGTAACGGGTGAAGTCCGGGATGTTGAGGGACAGTGTGGACCAGAAGCCGATCATGCCCATCAGGGACGGCCAGAACAGCTTCCAGAAGTCGCCGCCCCAGCCGAGCTTCGACGGCTGGTCGAAGAGCGGGCCGAAGCCTCCCGCCTTGTCGCTCATCCACCAGAGCATCACGAAGGCGCCGACGAGGACGAAGGGCGCGGCCCAGTTCTCGAAGCGGCGGATGGTCTCCATGCCGCGGTAGATGATGGCGACCTGGAGCGCCCAGAAGATGGCGAAGGACAGCCACATGGTCCAGGCGTGGCCGCCGAAGGTCCCCGCGTTCGTCCAGCCGTCGCCGATCAGCTTGCCGGCCAGGAAGTAGATCGCCTCGCCGCCGATCCAGGTCTGGATGCCGAACCAGCCGCACGCCACCAACGCCCGTACGACAGCTGGCAGGTTGGCGCCCCGGATGCCGAAGGAGGCGCGGGCGAACACCGGGAAGGGGATGCCGTACTTGGGTCCGGCGTGCCCGGTGAGCAGCATCGGGGCGAGCACGATCAGGTTGGCCAGGGCGATGGTGAACACCGCCTGCTTCCAGTCCATGCCGACCGCGATGAGCCCGGAGGCGAGCGTCCAGGAGGCCGTGTTGTGGGCCATGCCGACCCACAGGGCGGAGAAGTTGTACGTGGTCCAGGTGCGCTTGCCGACGGGTACCGGCAGCAGGTCCTCGTTGGCGTAGCGGCCGCTCGGCGGCGGGGAGCCCGGGGCGAGCTCCACGCGCCCGTCGGGGAGGGTGACTTGGGCGGACGGCGGTATGGCCGTGGGCGCGGTGTCGGTCATGGGCAGGCCAATCATGGGGTGGGACGGGAGAGGCCGTGCGGGCGGTGCCGAGGGGGGTGCGCGGGTGCGCCCAGGTGCCCGCCCCGTCGTGCGGGGCGGGCAGGGTGGGTCACGCGTTGACGGCCGGGATGACCTTCGTGCCGTAGGCGTCGATCACGGCTTCCTGCGCGTCGTGCATGTCGTACAGCGCGAACTGGTCGACGCCGAGGGCGCGCAGGGCGGTCAGCTTCTCGATGTGCTTCTCGACCGGCCCGATCAGACAGAACCGGTCGACGATCTCGTCCGGCACGAACTGCGTGTCCGGGTTTCCGCTGCGCCCGTGGTGGGCGTAGTCGTAGCCCTCGCGGGCCTTGATGTAGTCGGTGAGTTCGCCGGGGACGGCGCCGGTGTGGGCGCCGTACTTGGCGACCAGGTCGGCGACGTGGTTGCCGACCATGCCGCCGAACCAGCGGCACTGCTCGCGGGCGTGGGCGAGGGCCTCGGGCGAGTCGTCGGCGGTGACGTAGGCGGGCGCCGCGACGCAGACCGTCACCTCGGACGGGTCGCGTCCGGCGGCCTCGGCGGCGTCCCGGACGGCCTTGACCATGTACTCGGTGAGGTAGAGGTCGGCGAGCTGGAGGATGAAGCCGTCGGCCTCCTCGCCGGTCATCTTCAGCGCCTTGGGACCGTACGCGGCCATCCACACGGGGACTTCGGCGCCGGGCCTGGTCCAGGGGAACCGGACGACGGTGCCGCCGCCGAGGTCGGCCTCCTCTCCCCTGCCCAGCGCGCGGATGACCCTGATCGCCTCGCTTATGCGGGCGAGGGTGTTGGGCTTGCGTCCGGCCACCCGCATCGCGGAGTCGCCGCGGCCGATGCCGCAGACGGTGCGGTTGCCGAACATGTCGTTGAGGGTGGCGAAGGTGGAGGCGGTCACCTCCCAGGTGCGGGTGCCCGGGTTGGTGACCATCGGGCCGATCTTCAGTGTGCTGGTGTTGGCCAGGACCTGGCTGTAGATCACGAACGGCTCCTGCCACAGCACGGCGGAGTCGAAGGTCCAGCCGTGGCTGAAGCCGTTGCGCTCGGCCCGCTGCATCAGCTCCACGACGCGGGAGGCCGGCGGGTCGGTCTGCAGGACGAGTCCGAAGTCCATGGGCACCACTCCTAGTTCAGGTACTGACAGGTGGCGCGCGGGGTGTAGACGCCGTGGCCCTTGCGCCCGGTGTACTCCCGCTCGGTGACGACCGGTTCGCCGCGCGAGAGCACGGTCTCCACCCGGCCGGTGATCCGCCTGCCCTCGTACGCCGAGTAGTCGACGTTCATGTGGTGGGTCTCGGCCGAGAGGACCTGCTCGGCGTGCGGGTCGTAGACGACGATGTCGGCGTCGGCGCCGGGCGCGATGGTGCCCTTCTTCGGGTACAGGCCGAACATCCGGGCCGGGGTGGCGCAGGCGATCTCGATCCAGCGGCGGCGGCCGATGTGCCCGTCGACGACGGCCTGGTGGAGCAGGTCCATGCGATTCTCGACGCCCGGCATCCCGTTGGGGATCTTGGAGAAGTCGCCCCGGCCCAGCTCCTTCTGCCCGCTGAAGCAGAAGGGGCAGTGGTCGGTGGAGACCACCTGGAGGTCGTTGGTGCGCAGGCCCCGCCACAGCGCCGCCTGGTGTTCCTTCGGCCTGAGCGGGGTGCTGCACACGTACTTGGCGCCCTCGAAGTCGGGCTCGGCGAGGTTGTCGGTGGACAGGAACAGGTACTGGGGGCAGGTCTCGCCGAAGACCGGCAGCCCCTCGTCGCGGGCCCGGGTCAGTTCGGCCACCGCCTCGGTCGCCGAGACGTGCACGACGTACAGCGGCGCCCCGGCGACCTGGGCGAGCCTGATGGCGCGGTGGGTCGCCTCGGCCTCCAGCAGGGCCTTGCGGACCTCGCCGTGGAAGCGGGGGTCGGTCTCGCCGCGGGCGAGGGCCTGCTCGACGAGGACGTCGATGGCGATCCCGTTCTCGGCGTGCATCATGATCAGGCCGCCGTTCTCGGCGGCGCGCTGCATGGCGCGCAGGATCTGTCCGTCGTCGGAGTAGAAGACGCCGGGGTACGCCATGAACTGCTTGAAGGAGGTCACCCCCTCCTCCACCAGCAGGTCCATCTCCTTGAGCGTCTTCTCGTTGACGTCGGAGACGATCATGTGGAAGGCGTAGTCGATGGCGCAGTTGCCCTCGGCCTTGGCGTGCCAGGCGTCCAGGCCGGAGCGCAGGGAGCGGCCGACGCTCTGGATGGCGAAGTCGACGATGGTGGTCGTGCCGCCCCAGGCGGCGGCGCGGGTGCCGGTCTCGAAGGTGTCGGCGGCGTAGGTGCCGCCGAAGGGCATCTCCATGTGGGTGTGTCCGTCGACGCCGCCCGGGACGACGTACTTGCCGCTCGCGTCGATGACGTTCTCGGCGTTGAACGCCTCGGCGGCCGGGGTGCCGGTCGCGGCGAGGGCGGCGACGCGGCCGTCCTCGATCAGGACGTCGGCGTGGATCTCGTCGGAGGCGGTGATGACGAGGCCGCCGCGGATGACGGTACGGCTGCTCATGCTGCTGTTCCCTCCTGTCAGGGGCCCCGGTCGGATCAGGGCGCGGTCAGCGGGGAGTAGGCGCCCGGCGCGCGGTCGCGGTAGAACTGCCAGCGGTCGCGGACCTCGCGCAGCTTGGCCGTGTCGAGGTCGCGGACGACGAGTTCGGTCTCCTTGTCGCTCGCCACCTCGCCGACGAACTGCGCCTCGGGGTCGACGAAGTACGAGGTGCCGTAGAAGTCGTTGTCCCCCAGTTCCTCGACGCCGACGCGGTTGATGGCGCCGACGAAGTACTCGTTGGCGACGGCGGCGGCCGGCTGCTCCAGCTGCCACAGGTAGCCGGACAGGCCGCGCGAGGTGGCCGACGGGTTGAAGACGATCTCGGCGCCCGCCAGGCCCAGTGCCCGCCAGCCCTCGGGGAAGTGCCGGTCGTAGCAGATGTAGACGCCGACCTTGCCGACAGCGGTGTCGAAGACCGGCCAGCCGCTGTTGCCGGGGCGGAAGTAGAACTTCTCCCAGAAGCCGCGCACCTGCGGGATGTGCGTCTTGCGGTACTTGCCGAGGTAGGAGCCGTCCGCGTCGATGACGGCGGCGGTGTTGTAGAGAACGCCGGGCTGCTCCTCCTCGTACATGGGGAGCACCAGGACGATGCCGTGCTCGCGGGCGAGCCGCTGGAAGCGCTCCACGACCGGGCCGTCCGGGACGCGCTCGGCGTAGGCGTAGAACTCGGGGTCCTGGACCTGGCAGAAGTACGGTCCGTAGAACAGCTCCTGGAAGCACATGACCTGTGCGCCCTGGGCGGCGGCGTCGCGCACCGCCTGCTCGTGGACCTGGATCATCGATTCCTTGTCGCCCGTCCAGGCGGTCTGGAAGAGCGCGGCACGGATCACTCGGCTCATCTTCGGCCTCCACTCGCTCGAATCGCTCGCTGTGGCGCTCGGTGTACGGCGAGACTAGGGACGGGCGGTGGCCGAAATGAGTGGCACGGTGTCACGTCTGCGGGGGTCGGGCATTGCACGGTGTCACCCCTGTTGTGCGTCGTGGGCGAGGAGCGCGATGTGCACGGAGGCCGCCTGCTCGAAGTCGTCGAGGTCGACGCCGAGGCGGCCCTGTATGGCTTCCAGGCGCCGGTAGAGGGCGGGCCGGGAGACGTGGTGGAGCTGGGCGGTGCGGGACTTGTTGCGGCCGGTGGCGAGGTAGGTGCGCAGCACCGGCAGCAGGTCCTGGTCGGGGCCGCGCAGGAGGCCGTCCAGCTCGCGTTCGGCGAAGGACTGCACGTGCGGGTCGTCGCGCAGCAGCCGCACCAGGCCGCGCAGGTGGATGTCGCGCAGCCGCACGACCGGCGGCAGGTCCAGGGCGGTGGCCGCGGAGTCGGCGACCGCGTCGGCGACGTGCTGGGCCTCGCGCAGCCCGGCGGGTACGTCGGTCCAGTCGGCCCGGGCGTCGGCGGCGGCGACCACGGCGTGGGAGTTGTCCGGTTCCGCACGCAGCCGGGTCGCGAAGTGGGCGGTGAGGGCCCTGGCGTCCTGGTCGGGGGCGAGGCTGAGCAGGACGGCGACGTGGTCGTCGGCGAGGCGGGCGGCGAGGCCGGGCAGGCCCAGGCGCCGCAGTACCCGGGCCGGCCGGGCGGGCTCCCGCTCGCGGACGACGAGGGGGACGAAGACGCGCCGGTTGACGGGCAGCCCGGCGGCGCGGGCCCGGGGCAGCAGTTGCCGCGCCGGTACCGCCCCGCTGACCAGGTCGGTGAGCAGGCTCCGCGCGGCCTGCTCCTCCCAGGAGTCCCAGGAGTGCCGGGAGTCACGGGAGCCCGCGGGAACACCCGTGTGCGTGCCGTCACCGGCGAGCATGCGGTGCAGGACGAGCGCCTCGGCCGCGCGGTCGGCGAGCAGGCGTCCGGCGGCCCGCTCGCCCCGGTAGCCGCACAGCACCAGGCGCCCCCAGCCCTCCCCCCGGCAGGTCAGTTCGGCCCGGACCCAGCCGTCGGCCGAGCCGGCCCCGGCCTGGCGGGCGATGCGCTCCCAGTCCCGCAGTACGTCGTCGACGGCGGACCGCTCGCCCGCCGTGGCGAGGACGCGGTGGGCGAGGTTGGTGACGACGACGGGGCAGCCGGCGTGCCGGGCCACCTCGTCGAGCAGGCGCTGCACCGGGGCGCCCGCGGTGATCAGGCCGGTCAGTTCGGTGCGTACGGCCTCGGAGAGGCTGACGGCGGCGAACTTGCGGCGCAGCAGCCGGGACTGCACCTCCTCGGTCAGTTCGGCGAAGGGGAAGGGCCGGTGCAGCACGACCATGGGCAGCCCGCAGCGTTCGGCCGCGCTGCGCATCACCTCGGGCGGGGCGGGGAAGGCGCGGCCGAGGCCGAGCACGACGGCGGCGGCCTCGGCCCGGTCCAGTGAACGGATGTACTCCCCCTGCCCGTCCTCGTCACCGGCAAGCAGCACGCCGGTGGTGAGGACCATCTCGCCGCCGCTGAGCATTACGCCGACGTCGGCGGCCTCGGCGACGTGCACCCAGCGCACCGGCCGGTCGAGGCGGTGTGCTCCGGCCACCACCTCGGGCTGTCCGGCCCGCACCCGTTCGAGGCCGAGGACCTGACGTACCGACAGGGCGGGTTCCCAGGGCTGCTGGGCCGGTGTCTGCGGGGTGGTCGTGGTCATGGCGGCCTCTCCTGGGCTCGGCACGCGGTGATCAGCCGATCAGATGCTCCGCAGGGCGCGTTCGAGGATCGCGGCGCCCTCCTCGGCCTCCGCGACGGTGAGGGACATCGGCGGGGCGACGCGCAGGACGCTGGTGCTGTGGCCGCCGCCCTTGCCGACGAGCAGCCCGCCGGCGCGGGCCTCCTCCAGTACGGTGGACGCCGCCTCGGGGTCGGCCTCGTCGGTGCCGGGCCGGGTCAGCTCGACGCCGATCATCAGCCCGCGCCCGCGCACCTCGCGCACGTGCGGCACCTGGGCGGCGACGGCGCGCAGCCGTTCGATGAGCAGTCCGCCGACGCGCCGGGCGTTGCCCTGGAGGTCGTGCTCCAGGAGGTGGTTGAGGTTGGCGAGGCCCGCGGCCATGGTGACCTGGGTGCCGCCGAAGGTGGAGATGCTGTTGGCGTCCAGGCAGTTCATGATCTCGGCGCGGGCGACGACACCGCCGATCGACATGCCGTTGCCGATGCCCTTGGCGAAGGTGACGATGTCGGGCGGGCCGCTCCTTGCGTGGGCCTGCCAGCCCCAGAAGTGCTCGCCGGTGCGGCCCCAGCCGGTCTGCACCTCGTCGGAGATCCACAGGATGCCCCGCTCGTGCAGCACCTCGCGGAAGGCGGCGTACAGGCCGTCCGGCGGGGAGGTGAAGCCGCCGACGCCCTGGACGGGTTCGGCGATCAGGGCGGCGGGGGCGCGGGTGTGGCCGAGCAGGTCCAACAGGTCGGCGACGCAGGCGTCGATGAAGTCCCGGTCGTCCAGGTCCGCGTAGGGCCCGCGGGTGCGGACGCCGCCGTGCACGTACAGGGTCTGGAGCGGGGACAGGGAGGTCGGGGACCAGCCGCGGTTGCCGGTGATGCCGACGGCGCTGAAGGAGCGGCCGTGGTAGCTGTTGCGCATCGCCAGGATCGCGTTGCTGCGCCGGTACGCGGTGGCGAGCAGCAGGGCGGTGTCGTTGGCCTCGGTGCCGGAGGTGGTGAAGAAGACGCGGGCGTCGGGGATGCCGGACAGCTGGGCGACGCGTTCGGCGAGTTCGACCATCGGCCGGTTGAGGTAGAGGGTCGAGGAGTGGACGATCCGTCCGGCCTGCTCGGCGACGGCCTTGGTGACCTCGGGCAGGGCGTGCGCGGTCATCGTGGTGAGGATGCCGCCGAAGAAGTCGAGGTACTTGTTTCCTTCGGCGTCCCAGACGTGCCGGCCCTCGCCGTGGGTGATCTCCAGCGGGTCCTCGTAGTAGAGGGCGAGCCAGTCGGGCAGGACGGCGCGGTGGCGGGCGAAGAGGTCACGGGTCACGGCCGCACCAGCCCTTCGTAGGCGTCGGGCCGGCGGTCGCGGTAGAAGGCCCACTGCTGCCGTACCTCGTCGATGAGGTCGAAGTCCAGGTCGCGGACGAGGAGTTCCTCCTTGCTGTCGCTGGCGACGTCGCCGACGAACTGCCCGCGGGGGTCCACGAAGTAGGACGTGCCGTAGAAGTCGTTGTCGCCGTACTCCTCGACGCCGACCCGGTTGATGGCGGCGACGAAGTACTCGTTGGCGACGGCCGCGGCGGGCTGTTCGAGCCGCCACAGGTGTGCGGAGAGGCCGCGGTGGGTGGCCGAGGGGTTGTAGACGAGCTGGGCACCGCCGAGGCCGAGTTGGCGCCAGCCCTCGGGGAAGTGCCGGTCGTAGCAGATGTAGACGGCGACCTTGCCGACGGCGGTGTCGAAGACGGGCCAGCCGACGTTGCCGGGGCGGAAGTAGAACTTCTCCCAGAAACCCTTGACCTGCGGGATGTGGTGCTTGCGGTAGGTGCCGAGGACGGTGCCGTCGGCGTCGATCACGGCCGCGGTGTTGTAGTAGAAGCCGGACTGCTCGACCTCGAAGACGGGGACGACGATCACCATGCCGGTCTCGCGGGCGAGGGTCTGCATGCGGCGGACGGTGGGGCCGTCGGGCACGGGCTCGGCCCAGCGGTAGTGCTCGGGGTCCTGGACCTGGCAGAAGTAGGGGGCGTTGAACACCTCCTGGAACCCGATGACCCGCGCGCCCCGCCGGGCGGCCTCCCGGGCGTGCTCCTCGTGTTTCGCCACCATGGACTCGGTGTCGCCGGTCCAGGTGGCCTGGACGAGAGCGGCACGTACGACGTTGGCCATGAGCTGCTCCTTCGACACGACGTCAGAGCCTCTACGCCCGTAGAGCAGGCCGTAGAGGGACGAACGTAAGCCTGGCCGGACGGGCTTGCCAAGACCATCGTCGTCAAGGCGCGGTGTCGATCACGTTTCGCACTCCTGTGGGTGAGTGCGGGTGCCTCAGGCCGGCACGGGCGCGCACCTGCCCACCAGCTCGTCCATGGACAGCCCCAGCGCGGCGGCCAGTGCGGCCACCGTGAAGAACGCCGGGGTGGGTGCCCGGCCGGTCTCGATCTTGCGGAGGGTCTCGGCGGAGATTCCGGCCTGGGCGGCCACCGCCGTCATGCTCCGCTCACCGCGGGCCGCGCGCAGCAGGCGGCCGAGCTGCTCGCCGCGCTCGCGCTCTTCGGGGGTCAGAGGGGTGCGTACCATGCCGTCATTCTAATACCGGTTTCCCGTACCGGCCCCGGGTGTGCCGCACATCGCGCCGGGTCGCGAACCCAATTCAAATACCGGTATAGTAATTGGCATGGTGGAACTGAAGACGGACACATCGATCGACGCCATGCACGCGGCCGGCCAGGTCGTCGCGCGCGCCCTGACCGCCGTACGGCGGGCCGCGGACGTGGGCGTGTCCCTACTGGAGCTGGACGCGGTCGCGCACGGGGTGCTGCGGGAGGCGGGCGCGGGCTCGCCGTTCCTCGGGTACCGGCCCTCCTTCGCGCCGACGCCCTTCCCGGGCGTCATCTGCGCCTCGGTGAACGACGCGATCGTGCACGGCATCCCGGACGGCTACCGCCTGCGGGACGGAGACCTCGTCTCCATCGACTGCGGCGCCCTCCTGGACGGCTGGGCGGGCGACTCGGCGCTCAGCTTCGTGGTGGGCACCCCGCGCCCGGCCGACGTCACGCTGATCGAGACCGCGGAGCGGGCCCTGGAGGCGGGGATCGGGGCGGCCGTGGTCGGCAACCGCATCGGCGACATCGCGCACGCCATCGGCACCGTGTGCCGGGCCGGCGGCTACGGGATCATGGAGGACTTCGGCGGCCACGGCATCGGCCGGCACATGCACGAGGACCCGGGGGTGCCCAACGAGGGCCGCCCGGGACGCGGGCTCCCGCTTCGGCACGGCATGGTCCTCGCCATCGAGCCGATGCTGACCGCCGGCGGCCGGGACGACTACCACGCGGCCGCCGACGGCTGGACCCTGCGCACGAACGACGGCTCCCGGGCCGCGCACGTGGAGCACACGGTGGCGATCACGGACAGCGGCCCGCGCGTCCTGACGTCGAGGGACGGCCTCTGAGCGACTGGGCGGCCGGGGCGGGCCCCGCGCCCCGCCCGGGTTCCCGGCATGCCCGGTGGAACAGAACGTGTCATGTTGGGCATGACCGCACGTCTGCCGGGTTACCCGGCCCCGGCACGTCGATCAGCGATGCAGCGGAGGTCCGTACACCATGACCAGCGGCTACATGGGCCCGGAGGGCGACCCGTTCGCGGAATTCCTGGCACGCTTCTTCGGCGGGCCCAAGCCCCGTCAGATCGACATCGGCCGACTGCTCAGCCAGCCGGCCCGGGAGCTGGTGCGCGGCGCCGCCCAGTACGCCGCCGAGCACGGCAGCCGGGACCTGGACACCGAGCACCTGCTGCGGGCCGCGCTGTCCACCGAGCCGACCCGGGGGCTGCTCAGCCGGGCCGGTGCCGACCCCGACTCGCTGGCCTCGCAGATCGACGAGCGGACCGGACCCGTGCAGCACCCGCCGGGCGAGGTCCCGCCGCCCACGTCGCTCTCGCTCACCCCGGCCGTCAAGCGCGCCCTGCTGGACGCGCACGAGCTGGCCCGCTCCACCGGCACCGGGTACATCGGCCCGGAGCACGTGCTCAGCGCCCTGGCCGCCAACCCGGACTCGGCCGCCGGGCACATCCTGAACGCGGCCCGGTTCGCGCCCTCGAACCTGCCCACGGAGACGCCGGAGGCCGCGAAGGGCCGCACCGAGAGCGCCCGGACCACGAACACGCCGACCCTCGACAAGTACGGCCGCGACCTCACCGATCTGGCCCAGCAGGGCCGGATCGACCCGGTGATCGGGCGCGAGGAGGAGATCGAGCAGACCGTCGAGGTGCTCTCCCGGCGGGGCAAGAACAACCCCGTCCTGATCGGTGACGCCGGCGTCGGCAAGACCGCGATCGTGGAGGGTCTCGCCCAGCGCATCACCGACGGCGACGTGCCCGACGTGCTGATCGGACGCCGGGTGGTCGCGCTCGACCTGACCGGCGTCGTCGCGGGCACCCGCTACCGGGGCGACTTCGAGGAGCGGATGAACAACATCGTGGGCGAGATCCGCGCCCACTCCGACGAGCTGATCATCTTCATCGACGAGCTGCACACCGTCGTCGGCGCCGGTGGCGGCGGCGAGAGCGGGTCGATGGACGCCGGGAACATCCTCAAGCCGGCCCTGGCCCGCGGCGAGCTGCACATCGTGGGCGCCACCACGCTGGAGGAGTACCGCAGGATCGAGAAGGACGCGGCCCTCGCCCGCCGCTTCCAGCCGATCCTGGTGCCGGAGCCCACCACCGCCGACGCGATCGAGATCCTGCGCGGCCTGCGCGACCGCTACGAGGCCCACCACCAGGTCCGCTACACCGACGAGGCGCTGGTCGCGGCCGTGGAGATGTCCGACCGCTACCTCACCGACCGGCGGCTGCCCGACAAGGCGATCGACCTGATCGACCAGGCGGGCGCCCGCGTCCGGCTCCAGTCCCGGACCAAGGGCACCGACGTCCGCGCCCTGGAGCGCGAGGTCGACCAGCTCGTCCGGGACAAGGACCAGGCGGTCTCGGACGAGCAGTACGAGCAGGCGACGCAGCTGCGCGACCGGATCGTGGAGCTGAAGCAGCGGATCACCGAGGCCACCGGCGACGGACAGGCCGACGAGGGGCTCGACCTGGTCGTGGACACCGAGTCCATCGCCGAGGTGGTCTCCCGCCAGACCGGCATCCCGGTCAGCAGCCTCACCCAGGAGGAGAAGGACCGCCTGCTGGGCCTGGAATCCCATCTGCACGAACGGGTCGTCGGCCAGGACGAGGCGGTACGGGTCGTCTCCGACGCCGTACTGCGCTCCCGCGCCGGACTCTCCAGCCCGGACCGGCCCATCGGCAGCTTCCTCTTCCTCGGCCCGACCGGCGTCGGCAAGACCGAGCTGGCCCGGGCACTGGCCGAGGCGCTGTTCGGCAGCGAGGACCGGATGGTCCGCCTCGACATGAGCGAGTACCAGGAGCGCCACACCGTCAGCCGCCTGGTCGGCGCCCCGCCCGGCTACGTCGGGCACGAGGAGGCCGGTCAGCTCACCGAGGTGGTGCGCCGCCACCCGTACTCGCTGCTCCTGCTGGACGAGGTGGAGAAGGCCCACCCGGACGTTTTCAACATCCTGCTCCAGGTCCTGGACGACGGGCGGCTGACCGACTCGCAGGGCCGCACCGTGGACTTCTCCAACGCGGTCGTCGTGATGACCAGCAACCTGGGCTCCGACGTGATCACCCGGCGCGGCGCCGGGATCGGCTTCGGCTCGGGCGGCGCGGAGGCCGACGAGGAGGCCCGGCGCGAGCAGGTGCTGCGCCCGCTGCGCGAGCACTTCCGCCCCGAGTTCCTCAACCGCGTCGACGAGATCGTGGTCTTCCGCCAGCTCAGCGGCGAGCAGCTGCGACAGATCACCAGCCTGCTCCTGGAGCAGACCCGCCGCATGGTGCACGCGCAGGGCATCACCGTCGACTTCACCGACGCGGCCGTGGACTGGCTCGCCGAGCGCGGCTACCAGCCCGAGTACGGCGCCCGCCCGCTGCGCCGCACCATCCAGCGCGAGGTGGACAACGAGCTGTCCCGGCTGCTGCTGGACGGGCGGGTCACCGAGGGCGGCCGGGTGACGGTCGACGTCGAGGACGGGCGGCTGGCGTTCCGGACGCCGCAGCGGCCCGTCCCCGAACTCTGACTACCTCTGCCGCACCGGCCGGACCACCATCGCCGAGCCGCCGCCGCGCCGTTCCTTCTCGGCGGCGGCCAGCCACTTCCCGTTCGCCAGGCGCTGTACGGCGGTCGCGGCGCCGATCTCGGGGTTGAGCTTGAAGGAGTGCCCGAGGGCCTCCAGCTCCGCCCGGGTGCCGCTGTCGTAGAGACCCGGTTCCAGCTCGGTCTGCGCGGCGTTGCGCTGGCTGGCGCGCGGCGCGGCGATCGCGTCGACGAGCGGGAGCCCGCGGTCGAGGAAGCCGGTGAGGGTCTGGAGGACGGTGGTGATGATGGTGGCGCCGCCGGGCGAGCCGAGGGCCACCACCGGCTTGTGGTGCCGGTCCAGGACGATCGTCGGGGCGATCGAGGAACGGGGGCGCTTGCCGGGACCGGGCAGGTTCGGGTCGTGCACGGCCGGGTTGGCCGGGGCGAAGGAGAAGTCCGTCAGCTCGTTGTTGAGCAGGAAGCCGCGACCCGGCACGGTGATGCCGCTGCCGCCGGTCTGCTCGATGGTCAGCGTGTAGGCGACGACGTTGCCCCACTTGTCGGCCACCGTGAGGTGCGTGGTGTTCTCGCCCTCGTACGTCGTCGGCGCCGCCGTGCCGCCGCCCGCGCAGCCGGCCGGGTGCCTCGGGTCGCCGGGCGCGAGGGGGCTGGTGAGCACCGCGTCGTCCTTGATCAGGCACTCGCGCGAGTCGGCGTACCGCTGGGACAGCAGCTCCTGCGCCGGTACGTCCTCGAAGGCGGGGTCGCCGACCCAGCGCCCCCGGTCCGCGAACGCGATGCGGCTGGCCTCGATGTAGCGGTGCAGGTAGCCGGCCTTGTCCGCGGTGGAGAGGTCGGTGCGCTCCAGGATGTTGAGGGCCTCGCCGACGGTGGTGCCGCCGGAGGAGGAGGGCGCGATGGAGTACACGTTCAGGCCGCGGTAGCCGGTCCTCGTCGGCGCCTGGAGCTTGGCCTCGTAGGCCGCGAGGTCCTTGGCGGACAGGTCGCCGGGACGCGCGTTCCAGCCCGAGTCCGGGTCGACGGGCGGCTTGTTGACGGTGTCGACGATGTCCTCGCCCAGTTCGCCGTGGTAGATCGCACCGACGCCCTTGCGGCCCAGCTCCTGGTACGTGCGTGCCAGGTCCGGGTTCTTGAACGTGGCGCCGACGGCGGGGAGTTCACCGCCGGGCAGGAACAGCTCGGCGGTGTCGGGGAAGTGGCGGAACCGCTGCTCGTTGGCGGCGGTCTGGGAGCGGAAGGTCTTGTCGACGGTGAAGCCGTGCCGGGCCAGCCGCTCGGCGGGCTCTAGCACGGACGAAAGCTTGCGGCTGCCCCACCGGTCGAGGGCGGTCTGCCAGGTCGCGGGGGTGCCCGGGGTGCCGACGGCCAGTCCGCTGGTGACGGCGTCGGCGAAGGCCAGCGGCTCGCCGTTCTCCGTGAAGAGCTTCTCGTCGGCGGTGAGCGGCGCGGTCTCGCGGCCGTCGATGGTGCGTACCGTGCGGGACTTGGCGTCGTAGTACACGAAGTAGCCGCCGCCTCCCACCCCGGCGGAGTAGGGCTCGGTGACACCGAGCGCGGCGGCGGTGGCCACCGCGGCGTCGACGGCGTTGCCGCCCTTGCGGAGCACTTCGATGCCGGCGGCGGAGGCGTCCCGGTCGACGCTGGAGACCGCGCCGCCGTATCCGACGGCGACCGGGGTCTTCGGAGCGGGCCGATGCTGGGCCGTGGGCGGCGCGGCCGCTCCCACCGACACCACCACGGCGGCCGAGACCGCCAGGACCGTCAGATTCCGTGCGACAGGGCGACGCATCCGCACCTCCAGGGAAAGGCCGTTCGGGCAGCTTAGTTGAACGTCATGGCCGCGTCAGGAGCACCCGACGAGCCCCGGGTGCGCCCGGGGGTACCGCGCCCCGTCGAACACGGGTACGCCGACGCCCGCTAGCATGCGCGCCCATGACTGACGACGTACTCAACATCGTCCTGGGTGTGGTCGCGGCGGGCATCAGCGCCACGCTGGGCTGGCTCGCCCGCACCTACCTGTGGAAGCGCAGGCTTCGGCGGAAGCAGGCGTTCTTCGGGCTGCCGGACAGCTCCGAGTCGCTGCTCGTCGTCAACCGGGACCCCGCCGCCACCGAACCGGCCGTCCACCGCTTCGACGTCTTCGCGCTGCTTGAGCTGTCCGCGTTGATCAAGGACTGCGGCGCGCACGCCCAGGTGGTGACCCAGGACATGGTGGGCCAGGGCTTCGGCGAGCGCACGGAGTTCTGTGTGGGCGGCCCCGGTTCGAACCGGCGGATGGTGGCGCACATGGCGGCCATGCTGCCGGGGGTGCGGGTCAACGTCGATCCGGAGCCGGGCCCCGACCGGGGCGCCTTCCAGATAGGCGCCGAGCGCTACCGCATGGACCCGGGTATCACCGAGTACGTCCTGCTGGCGAGGCTGACCGCCGGTGAAAGGCGGGAGACCCGGCCGGTGTTCCTGTTCTGCGGTCAGCGGGCGATCACCAATCAGGCCGCGACCCGCTATCTGGCCGGCAACCACGAGCGCCTCGCCCGCAAGCACGGCTCGAACTCCTTCGTGCTCCTGCTGAAGGTGATCAACTCGCAGGCGTACGGCCCCGATGTCGTCGAACTCGTCGGAGACGTGACCCGCACGGCAACCGCTCCCCTGCCCAAACCGGACCCGGCGACGTCCTCCCGCAACTCCCATCGGGCGTGAACGCGCAGCCTCCCCGTCGGTGACGCCCCCGGTTCGGCTCGGCGGCGAACCGGCCGCGTGCCGAACCGGCAGCCGGTGACCGAACTCGCCGCCCTGGACGGGTGGTAGACCCCGGCGCGCACGGCGAGGCGGTACGCGCGGCGTGAAGGATCCCCGGCCGAGGCGGCGTTGCCCGCCGTCACCGCGGAGTCCCGCGCTGCCGTACATCCGGCGGCCATTGAATAGACACACCGACTGGTCTAGTCTCTACATAGACGCAACGGTCAGTCTTGTCATGTGCGGGTGTCATTCCTGTACGCCCACCCGTACGTCGCATCTTCCAGCCGTTTCTCCTGGTGGTGCCCGCTCGGCCGCCCCGCGGCCGTCCGCACCGCCCCTTCCGCCCTTCCATCGCTCACGAGAGGCCACCGCAGTGGGGAACTCGACCATTCGTGCCGATGACCGGACCGGCTCGCCACCGACGGCACGTGGCGCCGGCCTCGCCGTGTTCAGCGTGGCCTTCGCCTTCTGGATCACCATGGCGGGCACCACCGCGCCCACCCCCCTCTACCCGCTCTACGGCGACGAGTTCGGCTTCACGCCGTTCACCGTGACCGTGGTCTTCGCCGTCTACGCGCTGGGCGTCGTCCTCGGGCTGTTGGTCTTCGGCCGGCTATCGGACCAGGTGGGTCGCCGGCCCGTACTGGTCGCCGCCACCCTGTTGTCCGTGGTGGCGGCGGTGGTGTTCCTGTTGGCCCAGAACGTCGCCGCCGTGATCGTCGCTCGGATCGTCTCCGGGTTCTCCGCGGCGCTGGTGACCGGCGCCGCGACGGCCTCGCTCACCGAGCGGCTCGGGCAGCGCAGTCGCGTCAAGCCGGCCACTGTCGCCCTGTTCGCGAACATGGGCGGGCTCGCGTGCGGCACCCTGCTGGCGGGCATCCTGGCGGACCTCGCGCCGTCCCCGCTGCGCACCCCCTGGATCGTCATGCTGGTCCTCGCCGCCGTCGCCGCCCTCGGCGCCCTGCTGAACGGCGAGAGCTCCACCCACCGGTCCGGTTTCTCCCTGCAGTTTCAGCCGCTGCACATTCCGGGCGAGATCCGGTCCGACTTCCTGCGGTCGGCGATGGCCGCGGGCGCCGGCTTCGCCGTGCTCGGCGTCCTGACCGCTGTGACGGGACTGTTCCTGGGCACGGTGCTGCACGAGTCCAGCCACACGCTGACCGGTCTCGTCGTCTTCATCGCCTTCGCGTGCACCGCGCTCGGCCAGCTCCTCGTCCGCACCCTCAAGCCCGGCACCGCCCTGCCCGTGGCCTGTCTGGGCCTGATCGTCGCGGCCGGCCTGATCGCCACCGCGATGGCCACCGGCACCCTGGCCCCGCTGCTCGTCGGGGCCACGGTCAACGGACTGGCCACGGGCATCGCGGTCGGCCACGGCATCGGCGGCATCACCACCCGCAGCGCCCCACAGCACCGCGGCGCGTCCGTGTCCACCTTCTTCGCCATCCTCTACTCCATGCTGGCGGTGCCCGCGATCGGCGTGGGCGTCCTGATCCGCGAGACCAGCCTGCGCCCCGCAGGCGAGACGTTCAGCGCGGTGGTCGCCGCACTCTCCCTCGGTGTGCTGCTCAGCCTGGTGCGGACGGGCCGCAGGGCCGCCTGATCGGGCGGCCACCGCGCCCGGTTCGCGGTGGACCCCGCTGTGTCAGAATCACGGCGACGGACACGACGCGAAGGGTTGACGGAGCCATCGGTACCACGCGGAGACCACAACCGGCGGGCGAGAAGACCACGGTCATCAGCCGGACCGGCCCCCACCGCAGCGAAAGCGCCCGGCTGGCCGTACTGAACGCCGCGGACGACCTCCTGGTGGAGCGGGGATTCGCCGGCCTGACCATCGAGGGCATCGCCCAGCGCGCCGGCGTGGCCAAGCAGACGATCTACCGCTGGTGGAAGTCGAAGGTCGACATCCTCCTCGACATCCTCGCCGACGACGCCCGCGAGGCCCTGGAGTGGCACGTGGACCCCGGCGTCGGTGCCGAGGACGCGCTCACCTCCCATCTGCGGCAGGTGGCCGACTTCTTCCAGGAGCCGGCCGGCGCGGTGCTGCAGGCCCTGCTCGGTCACGCCCAGCTGAACGACGACACCGCGGCGTCGCTGCGGACCGGATTCCTGCGGGAGCAGCGGGAGCGGGACGTCGCCGGGTTGCGTGAGCTCCTCGTTCGTGAGGAGCTCGTCGTCGACGACCGGGGCGTCGACCACCTCGTCGATGTCGCTCTCGGCCCGTTGTACTTCCGGGTGCTCGTGTTCCGTGCGCCCATCGACAGGGAACTGGTGGGCACCACGGCCCGGCTCACGCTCTCCCTGGCGCGCGAGTTGTCGGCCGGCAAGTCCTGATCACCGGCCGGTCCCGTCCGGCGCACATGGTGAGGGCCCCCGTCGCCTGCCCCGCGGTCGCGGTCACGGCAGGTGTCGGACGATGTCGGCGACGGCCTGCGGCTGCGACAGGAACGGGTGGTGGCCCGCTTCCACCTCGACGGTCTTGTCCGCACGGCGGGAGAATTCACGCTGCGCGGCCACGGGGGTCCCCCGGTCCTCGGTACACACCACGTACGTCGTGGCCACGTCGTGCCACGCCGCCGCCCGGACGGGCTGCTGCGTCACGGCCAGCGTCTGCCGGACCAGGCGGGCCACCGCGTCGCGGGCGACGTCCGGCGGGCAGTCCTGGGCGAACGTCTCGGCGAACAGCTCCGGCCGGGCGCCGAACGTGCCACCGTCGGGATCGAAGTCCAGGAACGGTGGCGGTACGTCGGCTCCGAACGTCGACAGGGACTCGCCGGGCTCGGGCAGATAGCTCGACACCAGCACCATGTGGCGCACCGCTGCCACGCCCGCGGCCGCCTCCGCGGCGACGATTCCGCCGTAGCTGTGCGCCACCACCACGACCGGCTCGTCCGACTCGGTGAGGACCGCGCGCACCGCCGCGACGTCCTCGGCCAGCCCGGGGCCCTGCGGACCGGCCGGCCGGTCGCCCTCGCCGCAGCTCGGCAGCGCCGGGGCGGCGCTGCCGACACCGTGCTTGCGCAGCTCCGAGGCCGCCAGGTGCCACCACCACGACCCGTCACGGACACAGGCCCCGTGCACGAACACAACGCGCATCTCTTCCTCCTTGATTCCGGGCACCAAGCCCTCCGGTCAACGGTAGACGTAGCTCCGGTTACGTGAAAAAGTGCGGCGATGGGTCGACACAAGCAGCCCGAGATCCGCGACCGAATCCTCGACGCCTGTGTCGACCACGCTCTCGTGCACGGGCTTCCCGACCGCCTTGAGCCGTTGGCGGCCGCCTCCGGCACGTCGGCCCGGATGCTCATCTACCACTTCGGGACCCGGGACGCGTTGCTGCGGGAGACCCTGCGACGGGCCCGGCGGCGTCAGCGCGACTTCTTCGGCGAACTGGTCTCCCCCCGGCCCGAGGAGCCCTACCCGAGCACGCTGCGACGCGCTTGGCGGGTCATGACCGGCCCGGCCGGCCGGCCCTACCTCACCATGTTCGGCAGGCTCCGCGAGGATGCCGGGCAGCAGTTGTGGCCGGACTTCCGCCGCGAGTCCACCACCGACTGGCTGCAGCCGTTCGAGGAGGGCATGCGCAGTATGGGCCGTCCCGAACTGGCGACGCTGGTACTGGCGGTCGTCCGCGGCCTCATCATGGACATCGAGACCACGGGTGAGGTGTCGAGAGCCGACCAGGCCTTCGAGGACTTTCTCGCCGCACTCGTCCTCGTCACCGGGACTCAGGCCCACGACGCCCGCGGCGAGTCCTGAGCGCCGTCTCCCGGGCGGCGCGCCGGTGGCGGTCAGGACCGGCGTGCCGCCGGGCGGTCGACCGCCGCCGTACTGGCGCGCACGACCAGCACGGGTTCGACGGAGGCCGGCTCGGGAGCCGCGTCCGGGTCCGCGATGTGCCGCAGCAGGTGGGCGACCGCGAGGGCGCCCATCTCGGCGAACGGCTGGGCCACCGTGGTCAGTGAGGGCGAGCAGTACTCGGCGAGCGCGATGTCGTCGACCCCGACGACGGAGATGTCCCGCGGCACCCTGCGGCCGAGTTCGTGCAGGGCCCGGATCACTCCGAAGGCCATCTCGTCGCCGGCCACGAACACCGCGGTGACGTCGGGGATCTTACCCAGGACCAGGCCGTTGCGGTATCCGGAGGCGGGTGTCCAGTCCCCCTCCAGCACCGGTGGCACGGACAGTCCCGCCTCCTGGAGGGTGTCGCGCCAGCCGGCGCGGCGACTGGCCGCGTCGAGCCATTCCCGGGGCCCCGACACGTGCCAGACGGTCTCGTGGCCCAACTCGATCAGGTGCCGGGTCGCCAGCCTTGCCGCCAGGGTCTGGTCGACGGCGACGATCTCGGTGGCCGGTGTCCGCGACCCGTCGACGGTGACGGTCGGCACCGAGCGGGTGAGCCGCTCGATCCCGGGGCTCACGTGCACCAGCGGCACCGAGAGGACGACCCCCTCGACGTCCTGCTCCGCCAGCCGGGACAGCGCGCTCTCGATCGCCGCGGTGTCCAGGGACGCCGTGGCGGCGGTACTGACCGCGTACCCGGCCTCGCGCGCCGCGGCCTCGATGCCGAAGAGGAGGTTCGCGCGTGCGTAGAAGGTGGTCCGCAGCGTGACGACGCCGATCGTTCGGCTGCGCCCCGAGGACAGCATCCGCGCCGCGTTGTTCTTGCGGTAGCCCAGCTCCTCGACCGCGGCGAGCACCTTGGCGCGGGTGGTGTGCTGGACGTGGGGATGGCCCGCCAGCGTACGGGAGACCGTCTGGGCGGAGACCCCGGCGAGCCGGGCCACGTCGGCCATGCCGGGCTGCCGGACAACACCGTCGTCGGCCGTCCGCCTGCTCGCGGGCGTCCTGCCGGCTGCCGGTGATTCCGATGACATCGCTCGCCTCTCCACGAGAACGGCGGCTCCGGCCGCCGTCGCGGGTCATTCGCAGGTAGTGGTCCCGCCTCGGAGTCTAGCCAGGGGCGGCCATTGGCAGCGATAACATCCTCTGCGCGGCGGCCGCCGTTGGTCCGGGGCGTCAGTCGAAGGTCTCGACGTACTCCTGCGACGGTCCGAGGTCGGGGCCCTCGCGCAGGGCGACACGGTCGCCGAGGCGTTCGAGTTCCAGCACGGTCAGGGTGTTGTCGCCGGGGCGCAGGAGCGGACCGGGCAGGTAGAGCGTGGTCTGGGGGCCGATCTCCCAGTAGCGGCCCAGCAGGGTGTCGTTGACCCAGAGGAAGCCCTTGGCGAACCCGGGCAGGGCGACGAAGGCGTCCGCGGGCTCGGCCACCGGCAGGACGGCAGTGGCGAACCCGGCCCGGCCGTCCCAGGGGGCGGCCGCCGCGGCGCGTGCCGTGTCCCGCCCCGTCCACGCATCGAGCGGCAGCGGACGCATCGTCCAGCCGTGCACCAGCCGGCGCTCCACCCGCACGCCGCCGAGGATGCCCTTGCCCTGGCCGAGCAGCGGACCGTAGTTGATCCGTCCCTGGTTCTCCACCAGCAGCGCCAGCCGGACCCGTGCTCCGGTGCCGGTGACGGTGAACGAGGCGCTCTCGCGGTCCAGTACGGCGACGGGCGTGTCGTCGAGGAAGACCTGGGCGCGGTCGTGCAGACCGGTGACGGTCACCTCGTGCTCCCCCGGCGGCAGCAGCGGCTCGGCCTCGTAGAGCACCAGGCCGGAGGCCAGGGACAGTTCCTCGAAACTCAGCGGCAGCGGTGCGGCCACGGGCTCGGCCGTCGCCCGCAGGGCGTCGAGCAGGGCCGCCTGCCCGACCACCGGCAGGTCGCGGGGTGCCAGCAGCGGTGGATCGGCGGGCAGCGGGCGCCGGGCCGCGGCGGCGTCGAGCGCGGTCAGCCTGTCCCGCAGGGCGAAGAACTTCGGGGTCAGGGCGCCGTTCTCGGCGATGGGTGCGTCCGAGTCGTAGCTGGTGACGGTCGGGCGGAGGGTGCCGCCCTCGTGGTTGGCGCCCGCCCACAGTGCGAAGTTGGTGCCGCCGTGCGCCATGTAGAGGCTCACGGAACCGCCCTCGTCGAGGATGCCGCCGAGGTCCTCGGCCGCGCTCCGGGCCGGCCGGACGTGGTGCTTGTCGCCCCAGTGGTCGAACCAGCCGTTCCAGAACTCGGCGCAGAAGAACGGCTCTCCGGGCCGGCGGGAGCGCAGCAGCGCCGCGGCCAGGTCGGGGCGTGAGCCGAAGGTCGCCGCGGCCAGTTCGCCGGGCAGGGCGCCGCCGTCCTGCATCAGCGGGGTCGGTCCGTCCGCGGTGTAGAGCAGTTCGGTGATGCCCCGGGCGACCAGGGCGTCCCGGATGTGGCGGACGTACGCCCGGTCGTCGCCGTAGCTGCCGTACTCGTTCTCGATCTGCACGGCCACCACCGGTCCGCCCCGCCCGGCCTGGAGTTCCGCGACCCGCGGGACGAGCGCGTCGAACCAGCGGTCGACCGCTTCGAGGTAGGGGCCGTGGGAGGCCCGCAGCCGCATGCCGGGGGTGCCGGTCAGCCAGGCGGGCAGACCGCCGTTGTCCCACTCGGCGCAGATGTAGGGACCCGGCCGCACGACGACGTCCAGTCCTTCTTCCTGGGCGAGGCGGATGAACCGGGCCAGGTCGCGCGGGCCGTCGAAGCGGATGTCGCCCGCGGTGCGCTCGTGGAAGTTCCAGGGGACGTAGGTGTCGACCGCGTTCAGGCCGAGTGCGGCCAGCCGCCGCAGCCGGTCGGCCCAGTGCCCGGGGTGGACCCGGAAGTAGTGCAGCGAGCCCGCCAGCAGGCGGTGCGGGCGCCCGTTGCGCAGGAGGGTGCCGTCGGCGTACGACAGGGTGGACCGCTTCACAGCTCCTCCTGGGCAGGGGGTGGCGCGGAGGACCGGGAACCGGGCCGGCCATCGGTAGCTGTGACTATGGCAGATGATGTTATCGATGCCAATCGCCGTGCGGCCGCCCCGGTCAGCGCAGCTTCACGGCCCCGCCGTCGGCCATCACGGTCTGCCCGGTCATGTACCGCGCGTCGTCGCCGGCCAGGAAGGCGACGATGGGGGCGACGTCGCGGTCCGGGTCGCCGAAGCGGCCCAGCGGCACCGAGGCGGCGGACTGCGCGTACTGCTCGGGACGGGCCTCGGCCCACTGGGCCACCCCGGCGGTCAGGGCCATCGGGCAGACGACGTTGACCCGGATGTTGTGCGGGGCCCATTCGTTGGCGGCCACTCGGCTCAGGCCGCGGATCGCCTCCTTCGCCGCGGCGTAGGAGGCCTGGTTGGGCTGACCGTTCAGACCGGCCCCGGAGCCGAAGTTGATGACGGAGGCGTTGCCGGACCTCTTCAGTTCGGGCAGCGCGGCGAGCATGAAGTTGCGGGTCGCGTACAGACCGGTGTCCATCGCGAGGTTCCAGTCGTCGTCCGTCTGCTCCTCGAACGGCTTCTGCCGCGACACGCTGGCGTTGTTCACCAGCACGTCGAGGGACCCGAACCGGTCGACGGCGGCGGCCACGGCCGCGTCGGCGACCTTCCGGTCACCGACGTCGCCGCGCAGGAAGAGCACGGCCTCACCGAGTTCGGCGGCGATGCGCCGCCCGGCCTCCTCCTGCAGGTCGACGACGACGACCCGGGCGCCGCGCTCGACGAAGATCCTGGTCACGGCGGAGCCGATCCCGGAGGCTCCCCCGGTGACGATGGCGGTCCTGCCCTGCAGTGTGCGTGCGTTCATGATGTCGGCCGTTCCTTTCCTGGCTATGATGTGCATGTTACATACACATGATGCCGGACGGCGGACGGGAGCACGGGGCACATGACGGAGCCGAGCGGGCGGAATCACCCCCTGAACGACCTGGAACGCGAGCTGACCCTGCTGTCGAGGCACTTCATCGCGTCCCGCGGCCCACGCATCGGCCAGAGCCTCGACCGGTCGGCCTACGTCCTGCTCACCCGGCTGGAGACGGGCGACCCCCTCACCCTCAGGGAACTGGCGCACACCTTCCAGGCCGACGTGTCCACCATCAACCGCCAGATGAGCAGCATGCTCCGGCAGGGCCTCGTGGAGCGCATCGACGCCACCACCAAGGGCGGCGCCCGCACCTTCCGGCCCACCCCGCTGGGCCTGGAGCGGCTGGCGGCCGACCGCGCCATCAGCCGGGCGGGAGCCGCGCGGCTGATCGACGCGGCGGGCTGGGACGAGGACCGCACCCAGCAGTTCCTCACCCTGATGGTCGAGTTCAACCACGGCATCGAGGAGCTCGAGGAGCGCGCCCGGAACCACCCCTGAACCGCCGGCCGCACCCCTCCGGGCCCCGCACCACACCCTCGCACCACACCCCACCACCACTCTCCAGCTTCGGGAACTTCCTTGTGCCACAGGGGCGTTGAGGCCGATGCGGGGCTGAAGAGGAGTGGACATGACACAGGAGCTCGCGCGGGATCCGTGGCGGCTGCTGCTGATCGAGGACGACCGGGAACTGGTCGTCATGCTTTCCGACGTACTGCGGGACGAGGGCTACGCGGTCGATGTGGCGACCGACGGCCAACGGGGTCTGCACCTGGGCCTCACCCGGCGCTACGACGTGTTCGTCGTCGACCGGCGGCTGCCGGTGCTGGACGGCCTCGACCTGCTGGGCCGGCTGCGCACCCGCGCGGTCCGCACCCCGGCACTGATGCTGACCGCGATGGGCACCCTGCACGACCGGGTCGACGGCCTGGACGCCGGCGCCGACGACTATCTGGTGAAGCCGTTCGAGCTGGACGAGCTGGGCGCCAGACTGCGGGCGCTGTGCCGGCGTTCCCTGGAGGGCGGTGACGTCCTGCGGATCGGTTCGGGGCGTCTGCACGTCGGGCGGCGCGAGGTGGAGACCGCGGACGGCGAGCGGATCGCGCTCGCCGCCCGGGAGTTCGCCCTGCTGTGGGTGCTCGCCTCGCACCCCGGCACCGTCCACACCCGGGCGGAGCTGCGCCGGCTGGTGTTCGAGGAGGCGCCCGCCTCCTCCATCGTCGACACCTACGTCTACTACCTGCGCCGCAAGCTCGGCCGGCAGGTGGTGCGCACGGTGCACGGACTGGGCTACCGCCTGGGGGCGTTGTGAGCGCCTCGGCGTCCGGGGAGCGCACGGCCGTCCGCCGGGCCCGGCTGCGCATCGGTGTACTGACCGGCGCGATCATCACCCTGCTGGTCACCGTCGTCGGCGGGGTCGCCGACACCGTCATGACGCGGGCGCAGAGCGACCAGGTGTGGCGGGAGCTGCGCTACGGCGCGGCGCGCGGCGACCTGTCCAGTCCGCCGGTGTGCACCTGGCTGTTCGCGCGCGGCGCGACGCCGTTGGCCAACGCCCCGGCGGGCTTCCCCGTGCAGACCGACATGCGGCGGGTCCGCCGGACCCACGAGGCGGTGGAACGCACGGTGCGACGCGACGACACCCGGTATCTGGTGCGTACGCAGGTCCGGGCGGACGGGACGGTCGTGCAGGCGGTGTTCGACCTGCGGTTCCAGCTGGCCGACCGCCGGCACCTGTGGTTCGCGCTGGGCGTCGCCGAGGTGGTGGGCCTGCTGGCCGCGGCCGTCACCGGGGTGGTCCTGGGGCGGCTCGCCGTGTCCCCGCTGGCCGAGGCGCTCACCCGGCAGCGCCGGTTCGTCACGGACGCCAGCCACGAACTGCGCACCCCGGTCACCCAGGTGTACACGCGGGCGCAGCTGCTGGCGCGGCAGGCGGCGGCGCAGGACCTGCCCGCCCGGCACCGCGAGGGTCTGACGCGGCTGGTCGGCTCGGCCGGCCGGCTGGGCGAGGTGCTGGACGACCTGCTGTTGTCGGCGAGCCTCGCGGCGGGCCCGGCGCGGCCTTCGGAGCACCGGCCGGTCGACCTGGCGGCGCTGGCCCGTGCGGTGGTCGCGGAGGAGGCGGACCGGGTGCGGGAGGGCGGTCTCACCGTCGTCGTGGACGGACCGCCGCGCCCGTTGTTCGTCGACGGGGTCGAGTCGGCGCTGCGCCGGGCCGTCGGGGAGCTGCTGTCCAACGCCGTCGGACACACCCCGCCGGGCGGGCGGATCGAGGTCGCCCTGGCCCGGGTGCGCGGGACGGTCACGCTGACCGTCGCGAACACCGGGAAGGGCTTCGACCCCGCCGAGGCGGAACGCCTCTTCGAACGGTTCCACCGGGGCGGTTCCACCGGCCGGTACGGGCTGGGGCTGGCGCTGCTGCGGGAGGTCGTCACCCACCACGGCGGTACGGTCGCCGCGACCGGACGCCCCGGACACGGCGCCCGGTTCACCATCCGGCTCCCGCTGGGCGGTCCCCCGGCCGTCTCCGTCCCGCCGCCCCGGGGCCGGGCGCCCCGACTCGTACCACGCCGGGTCAAGGCCGGACGTACCTGACCAGCAGGCGGGCGGCGGCCCGCACGTCCGAGTCCAGCGGGCGGTCCGGGTCGACCGGGGGGATCGCCTCGGCGAGAACGTCCAGGAGGTCCCCGCACCGGGCTGCGGTGGGGCGGCGGGCTCCGACGTGGGCGGCCTGGCGCAGGCCGAGGGCGAGCGAGGCGCACAGCAGGCCGAGCAGCTCGGCCGTGTCGTGGGCGCGCAGGGCCGCCTGGGTGCCGAACGGGACGACGTCCTGGTTGTGCAGGTTCGTCGGCAGGCTCTGCATGCCGGCCGGGGTCGCGGCGCGGCGCATCTCCGCCACGAGCGCGGTGGTGGCCAGCTGCACGCCCTGCAGACCGTGCTGCGCCCCGGGCTCGGTGGCGAGCATCGGCGGCAGCCCGCCGTTGCGGGCCGGGTCGACCAGGAGGTCCAGCTGGCGTTCGGCCAGGTTGCCGAGCTGGGCGGCGACGGAGGCGAGCAGGTCGGCGGCGAACGCGGCGGGCTGCCCGAAGAAGTTCCCGCCGTGCACGACCTTCCCCTCCCCCACGTCGTCGGTGCCGGAGCCCTGGCCGGGAGCGGGGAAGAACAGCGGGTTGTCGCTGACCCCGGCGAGGTCGGCGGCGACGACACCGTCGACGTGGCGCAGCGCGTCCTCGGCGGCGCCCAGCAGCTGCGGGGCGCAGCGGATGCTGTACGGCTCCTGCAGCGGCCGGGTGCCCGAGGGCGTGCCGCCCGCCAGGGTGCGCCGCATCCGGCCGCCCACCTCGACGGTGCCGGGGTGGCCGTAGGCCCGCAGCAGGTCGGCGTCGAGGAAACCGGTGTCGCAGCCGAGGAGGTCGGTCAGCAGGCAGCTGAGCGCGGTGAGCGAGCGGTGGGCGGCGCGCACGGCGTCGAGGGCCAGCGCGGTGGCCGCGGTGGTGACGGAGGTGCCGTTGACCAGGGCGAGCGCGTCGCGTCCGTCGAGGGCGAGGGGGTGCAGTCCGGCGGCGGTCAGCGCGTCGCCGGCCGGCATCCGGTCGCCGTCCAGGTAGGCGTGGCCCCGGCCGCGCAGGGCCTGGGTGGCGTAGGCGAGCGGGATGAGGTCGCCGCTCGCGCCGACGGAGCCGTAGCGGGGGACGGCGGGGGCGAAGGTGGTGGCGAACATCGCCGCGAGCCGGTCGACCACCTCGGCCGACACCCCCGAGAGCCCCTGGGCGAGGGAGCGGGTGCGCAGCAGCAGGGCGGCGCGGACGATCCCGGGCGCGAGGTCCGGTCCCTGGCCCGCGCCGAGGTGCGCCAGGGTGTTGTCGCACTGGTCGGCGTCGTCGGTCCGGCCGGCGTAGCCGACGAGAGCGCCGAAGCCGGTGTCGGCGCCGTAGATCCGGCGGTCCGCGCCGCCGGGTCCGTGCCGCAGCGCGTGGAAGAGGCGGCGCCCGCGTTCGAGGCGTGCGCGGGCCTCCTCGTCCACCGTGACGGTGAGGGGCAGCGCCGCGCGGCGCAGGGCGGCGAGGTCCAGGGGGCCGGTGAGCGGGACGGTGTCCGTGGGTGTGAGCACACCGGGGAACGTAGGCCGCGGATCTCAGAGCGCTCTGAAATCCCGTGGCTACCTTCCGTGGCATGAGCCATGACAGCCATGACTACCTCATCATCGGAGCGGGCCCCGCCGGCCTGCAACTCGCCTCCTTCCTGGAGCGGGACGGCGCGGACTACGTCGTCCTGGAGCGCGGCGGCGTGCCGGGCGCGTTCTTCACGCGCTTCCCCAGGCACCGCAACCTGATCTCGAACAACAAGGTGCACACCGGGTACGACGACCCGGAGCTGCGGCTGCGGATGGACTGGAACTCGCTGCTGAGCGACGACCCGGAGCTGGTGTTCACCCGCTACAGTCCCCGCTACTTCCCGCCCGCCGACGACCTGGTGCGCTACCTGGCGGACTTCGCCGACCGGACCGGGGTGCGGGTGCGCTACGACACCGCGGTGCGGCACGTCACCCGCGACGCCGAGGGGTTCACCGTCACCGATCAGGGCGGGACGCGGTGGCGGGCGAGGCACCTGGTGGTCGCCACCGGCATGCCCGTGCCGAACGTGCCGTCGATCCCGGGCGTCGAACTGGCCGAGCGCTACGACACGATCGACACCGACCCGGCGGGCTACACCGATCAGCGGGTGCTGATCATCGGGCGGGGCAACTCCGCGTTCGAGACCGCCGAGAACCTGATGGAGAACGCGGCGGTCATCCACGTGGCCGGCTCGGGCTCACTGCGCATGGCCTGGCGGACGCACTACGTGGGCCACCTGCGGGCCGTCTACAACAACTTCCTGGACAGCTACCAGCTCAAGTCCCAGAACGCCCTCCTGGACGGCCGGGTGCTGGACATCCGGCGGGACGCGGACGGCTACCGGGTCCAGTTCGCCTTCGAGCGCAACGAGGACGTCGTCAAGGACCTGCGCTACGACCGGGTGATCGTGGCGACCGGGTTCCGCCTCGACGTCTCGCTCTTCGACGAGACCTGTACGCCGGACCTGATGGTCGACGGCCGTTTCCCGCAGCTGACGCCGCTGAGCGAGTCGGTGAACGTGCCCGGCCTGTACTTCGCCGGGACGCTGATGCAGGGCCGGGACTTCCGGAAGGCCACGACCGGTTTCATCCACGGCTTCCGCTACATGGTGCGGGCCCTGCACCGGGGGCTGCGGCAGCGCCACCACCAGGAGCCGTGGCCCGCGACGGAGTTGGGGGACGCCACGGAGCGGGCGGTGGACGCCGTGATCGGCCGGGTCAACCGGTCCTCGGCGCTGTGGCAGCAGTTCGCGGTCCTCGGCGACCTGCTCACGCTCGCCCCGGACGGCACGATGCGCTACGCCGAGGAGGTCCCGGTCGCCCATGTGCCGGAGGCCGTCGCCGCCGGGGACTTCGGGGACGTCGAGGCGCACGCCGTGATCACCCTGGAGTACGGCAAGGACCACGACCTCGTCGACCCCTTCGACGTGAGCGCCGGCCGCGGCTCCCAGTACGACGTCTCCGGACTGGACGGCCGCTATCTGCACCCGGTCGTGCGCTGGTACCGGCAGGGCGCGTTCGTCGCCGAGCACCATCTGGCGTCGAACCTGGAGAACGAGTGGGACAGCGAGGAGTACCACCGCGCCCCGCTGCGGGCGTTCCTCGCCGCCCGGCGCGACGCGGCAGCCCCGGTGGCGCCGTGACCCTCCGCGAACTGCACGACGCGGCGCGCGCGGCACTCGACCCGGTCCACTACGACTACGTGGCGGGCGGCGCGGGCGAGGAGCGCGCGCTGGCCGCCAACGCCCGGGCGTTCGACCGGTACGCGCTGCTGCCCCGGGTGCTGAGCGGCGCCACGCGCCGGGAGACGGCCGTGGACCTGCCGGGCGCCCGGGGCGCGGCGCCGGTGGTGGTCGCGCCGACGGCGTTCCACCGGCTGCTGCACCCGGACGGGGAGCGGGCCACGGCGCGGGCCGCCGCGGCCGAGGGCGCCGTCCTGGTGACGGGCGTCGCCGCGACGACGGCGGTGCCGGCCGTCGTCGCGGCGGCCCGCGAGGCGGCCCCGGACCCGGCGGTGTGGTTCCTGCTCTATCCGCACCCGCGCCGGGAGGTCACCGAGGCGCTGGTGCGGCGGGCCGAGGAGGCCGGCTGTACGGCCCTGGTCGTCACCGCCGACTCGCCGCGCTTCGGCCGGCGCACCCGGGACCTGCGCAACGGGTTCGACGACCTGCCGCCCGGCTGCGCCGCGGAGAACATGCGCGACCTGCCCGGTGCCCCGCCGGGCGCCCTCACCGACATCCCGATGCACCCGGCGGCGTCCTGGCGGGACTTCGCCGAGACGGTGCGCATGTCCTCGCTGCCCGTGTGGATCAAGGGGGTGCTCCACCCGGCGGACGCGCGGCTGGCCGTGGAGCACGGCGCGGCGGGGGTGATCGTCTCCAACCACGGGGGCCGTCAGTGCGACAGCGCCGCGGCGTCCGTCGACTGCCTGCCCGCGGTCGCCGAGGCGGTCGCCGGTGCGGTGCCGGTCCTCCTGGACGGCGGGGTGCGCCGGGGCGGTGACGTGGCCGTCGCTCTCGCGCTGGGTGCGGCGGCCGTCGGCGTGGGACGCCCGGTGCTGTGGGGGCTGGCGGCCGAGGGCGAGGCGGGCGTCCGTCAGGTGCTGCGGACGCTGCTCGACGAGTACGACCACACGCTCGCCCTGTGCGGCGGGCGCCGCAACGCCGACCTGAGCCCCGACATGGTCGTCCGCGGGGACGCGGCGTGGTCCGGGGCGGCGCCGTGGTGAGCGACTCCCGGCGGCCCGCCTCGTGGTGGCTGCCGCGCACCGTGGTGGCGTTGCGGGTGCGGGTCTTCGAGAAGGTCAACGGCGACCGGGTGGTGACCCTGCCCAACGCCGCCCACGGCCCCGAGGTGTTCGAGCGGGTGTACGCCCATCCCGCGGTGAACGGCCGGAGCGCGGGCGCGGGCCTGTCCGACCTGTTCTGGTACTGGCTCGCGCCGGGTTCCGAGGTGCACCAGGAGCACCTGGAGCCCGGTGAACGCTACGACGAGGTCGCCGCGACGACGCGGCGGATCCTCGCCGGCTCCTCCGCCGGACTCGCCGAGGCGGCCGGGCGGGCCGTCGCCGACGTACTGGACACGGTCCCGCTCACCCGCGTCAGCCTGGTGCGGCTGCGCGACCTGCTGATGCCCGCCTGGGCCGCCTTCGCCTACGAGCTGGTCTTCCGCCGGCCGTGCCCGCCGCACGTCCGGGACCTGATCACCGCGCACGCCGACGACGTGATCACCGCCCTCAAGTGCACCGGCCTGCGACACCCGCGACGCCGGGCCCGGCTGACGGCGTACCTCGGCGAGCGGATCGCCGCCGGGGACGTGCCGCACCGCCTGCCTGCCTCCCTCTCCCCCTCCGAGCAGGCGCTGTACCTGCAAGGGACGTTCTTCAACACGGCGGTCGTCCAGCTGTCCGAGGCGACCGCGCACGTGCTGCTCGCCCTGGCCCGCCACCCGCGGGTGCAGCACCGCCTGGCGGAACGCCCGGACGACGACCGGTACCTCGCGCACGTGATCGACGAGACGCTGCGCCTGTACCCGCTGTTCGGGATCGCCCACCGCATCACCACGGACGAGGTGCCGCTCGACGACACGACGGTGCTGCCCGCCGGGTCCGTGGTGTGCTTCAGCTACCCCGACTACCAGGCCACGGGCCACGTACGGCCGGACGAGTTCGACCCGGACCGCTGGTCCGACCCCGCGGCCAGGAGGGCCCCGTACATCCCGTTCGGGGTGGCGGCGAACCGCCCCTGCCCCGCGTGGCGCGTGTCCCCGATCGTCCTGCGCGTCGCCGTGCGCGAGGTGCTGCACCGGTTCCGGCTCGACTCGACGGCCTCGCACACCCGCTCCAACCCGCACCGCGCACCGTGTCTGCTGATCCCCCGAGGCCTCGCCCCCGGACGGCGCCGGCTGGCGGCCCTGCGCCGGTTCGTCCGGCTGCGGGACGGCGTGGAGGACGTCACCCGGGGCGTGCGCCAACTGGTGCTCGGCACGGTCATGGTGCTGCACGCCCGGCGGCTGCGCCCGGCGGCCCGGTACTTCGAGGAACCGCGCTCCGGACGCTGTCCGGTCGCCCACCACAAGGAGAGCAACGGATGAGCACCACGGAACTGGGCCCGGCCTTCTTCCTCTCGGTCGTCGTGATCCTCGCCGTCTGCCGGATCGTCAGCCGGCTCCTCCAGCGGGTCGGACAGCCGCCCGTCGTCGGGGAGATGCTCGCGGGCGTGGTCCTGGGCCCCTCGGTCCTGGGCGCGCTGCTGCCCGGCGTCGAGTCGGCCCTCTTCCCCACCGAACTGCGGCCGGTGCTCTACGTGGTGGGGCAGATCGGGCTGGTGGCGTTCATGTTCCACGTCGGCTGGGACTTCCGCGCGGACCGGCTCCGGGGGGTCGCCCGGTCGGCCGGGCTGGTGTCGGCGGCGGGGCTGGTGGTGCCGATGGTACTCGGGGTGGTGCTCATCGCCGCCGTCGGCGAACGCACCGGCGCGCTCGCCCCGGACGTCTCGCTGACGGTGTCCGGCCTGTTCGTCGGCGTCGCGCTGGCGGTGACGGCGTTCCCGATGCTGGCCAGGATCATCGCCGAACGGAACCTGGCCAAGACCCGGTTCGGCGCCCTGTCCCTGGGTGCCGGAGCGGTCGACGACGCCGCGGCCTGGGTCCTGCTCGCCGGGGTCTTCGGCATCGCGGGCGGCAGTGCCGGGAAGGTCTCGGTGGCCGTCGCCGGGGGCCTCGGTCTGATCGCGGTGCTGGCGGTGGGCGTGCGGCTGCGCGACCGTACGGCGCTGCTCGCCGAGCGCACCGGCGCCGACCAGCTGCTGCTCGCCCTCGTCGGCGTGCTGTTCCTGGTCGCCTGGTACACCGACGTCGTCGGACTGTACGCGGTGTTCGGCGCGTTCAGTCTCGGCGTCGTCTTCCCCCGCTCGGAGCGGCTGGACCGCACGGTCGGGACACTCCAGCCGGTGGGCGCGGTGTTCGTTCCGCTGTTCTTCACGTACTCGGGGCTGAACACCGACTTCACCCTGCTGGGTTCGGGTCCGGTCCTGTTCTTCACCGCGGGGTGCGTGGTGGTCGCGGTGGTCGGCAAGTTCGGCGCCTGCTGGCTCGCGGCGCGGGCGGCGGGCGAGCCCAACCGGGTCGCCCTGCGGGTGGGGGCGCTGATGAACGCGCGCGGACTGATGCAGCTGGTCGCCCTCAACCTGGGGCTCTCGGCGGGGATCGTGACGCAGGCGATGTTCAGCGCCCTGGTGGTGGTCGCCATCACGACGACCGTCATGGCGACGCCGCTGCTGGCCCTGCTGGACCGGCGGGACCGGGTGCGCGCCGGCCGTCCGCGGCGGGAGGCCGTCGCCGTGGGCGGACGATGAACGGGGGCCGGTCCGGTCGGTCGGGCCGGTCAGGTCGGTCCGGCCGGTCAGGTCGGTCGGGTCGGTCAGGTCCCCAGTGTCAGCCGCCGCTTGTCCGGCTTCCCGGCGGCGGTGAGCGGCACCTCGTCGATGAGGGTGAGGCGCGTCGGCGCGCAGGCCTCGCCCAGCCGCGCCGCCACCAGCGCGCGAAGGTCGCCGAGCGCGGGTACCCGATCGGCCGCGGGGACGACGAAGGCGTGCACGGCCTCCCCCGTGGCGTCGTCGGGCACGGCGACGACGTACGCCTCGCTCACCGCCGGGTGGCGGGCCAGCAGTCGCTCGATGGGACCGGCGTAGTGCACGTTGGCGTCGACGATGACCACGTCCCGGATGCGTCCCGAGAGCCACAGCCTGCCCCGGGCGTCGAGACTCCCGAGGTCGCGCGTGCGGACCCAGCCGTCCACGAACACCTCGTCGCTGAGCGCGGGCTGTCCCCAGTACCCGGCGCCCTGCGAGGGGGTGCGGACGAAGATCTCCCCCTCGGTGCCGGCCGGGACGGGGCGTCCGGAGGGGTCCCGGACCTCCAGGTCGACGGGCGGCACACCGAGCGAGCCGGGCGGGTCGGCGGGCGTGGCCATGGAGATCATGCCGGTCTCGGTCTGTCCGTACCCGTGGAAGACGACCGGGCCGAGCACCCGCGCGGCCGCCCGCGCCCGGCCCGGTTCCAGCGGTGAGCCGGAGACCATGAGCGCGCGCAGGCCACCGAGGTCGACGGGGTCGGAACGCAGCTCCGTCACCAGCCGGTTCAGCCGTCCGACCGTGATGACGCTCGCGGTCGCCCGGTGGCGCACGAGGGCCCCGGGGAGGTCGGGCGGGTCGGCGGAGACCAGGACGCCGCCGGCGGCGAGTGCGAGCAGGCCGTACTCGAGCATCACCTGGCTGGCCAGGGTGCCGAAGACCAGGAACCGGTCCAGTCGGCCCGCCAGCTCCCGGACGGCCGGCGGCCAGTCCCGCGGCCGCAGCGCCCAGGCCGCCGTCAGCGCCGCGTACGTCTGGGCGCACGCCTTGGGCACGCCGGTGCTGCCGCTGGTGTGGATCAGCCGGGCGACGTCCTGCGGCCGTCCCGAGACGCGGGGCCGCAGACCGTCGTCCGGCGCCGCGAGCAGCTCGTCGAGCGGCAGGACGGTCCCCGGCGGCCGGAGGTCCGTTCCGCCCGGTGCGCCGGGCCGGTCCGTGACGGTGACCGTGACCTCGGCGTCCCGCAGGAGCGCCGCACGCTGGTGGTCCGTCATGCCGGGCCGTACGCCGACGACGCGGGCTCCGACGGCGTACGCGGCGATGACGGCGGCGAAGGCCTCCGGGCCGACGCCGAGCAGCAGGGCCAGGCCACGGCCCGGCCCGACGCCGCGCTGCCGCAGGGCGGCCGCCACCCGCCGGGTCATGGCGAGCAGGTGCCGCCCGCTCACCTCCCGGCCGTCGTGCTCGAAGACCGTGCGCCCGCCCGCGGCGTCGAGGAGGTCGAGAACCGCACCGGGGAACTGCTCCGTCATGGCGCTCCTTCACGAGACCGGTCGACCGCACACCACCGGCCGGACGCTAACGGCGCGTTGTCAGAGAACTCTGAGATACGGTCCGGCCCGGACCCGCGTCGCGGAGTCCTCCGGGACGCGGGTCCGGGCCGAGCCGGAGCGGTACGGCGGTCAGCAGGCGCCGAGGTCCTCCCAGACCCCCCATTCGCCGGTGGTGCCGGGCTCCTCGCCCGTCACCCACCACTTGGCACGCCAGGTGTGGCCTTCGTGGGAGACGGTCTCGCCGCCGTTGTACACACTCCCGGCGCTCCAGGCTCCCGCGACGCAGTCGCCCGGCTGGTCGCCACCACCGTCGTCCCCGCCGCCGTCGTCACCACCGCCGTCGTTTCCGCCGCCGATGTTGACGTCGATGCAGGCGTAGAAGGCGTTGGCGGTGTCCGCGATGTTCCAGACCGCGAGCACCTTCTGCTGCCCGCTGAACCCGGTGAAGTCCAGCTGGTGACTGACCGAGGCGGGCGGCTGGGCGCCGTGACCGTCGAACTGGGCGATCTTCTGGTTCCCGATGAAGTACTGCCAGTTGCTGGTGGCGTGCCGGGCCTCGATGGTCCAGGTGAAGGTGTGCGAGGTGCCGATCGGTGTGACCCGCCAGCCCTTGCTGTCGTCGTCCAGGTCGGCCCACCGGGCGTCCCCGCCACTGCAGTTGCGCAGCCCCTTCGGACCCTCGACGCTCGCCGGTTCCCATTTGATCTGACCGCACTGCACCACGCGGTTGGCGCACTGGTCCTGTCGGCTCCCCGGCGAGACCACCCAGCCGTGGGCGCTCGCGGTGGGCGCCGGCAGACTCAGGGCCACCACGGGAGCGACCAGCGCTCCCACGGCGGCGGCCACTCGTCTTTTCATGCGCATGACATCACTTTTCCCTTCGGTCCACGTCGGATCAGCCTGCCCCGGCTTACGACGGGTGCCGATGAGGCAACCCCGCATCGCAGGTCTAGACCTACGCGTGCAGGTCTAGACCTTAGCGAAGGAGAGGGGGCCGTCAAGGGGGTGAGCACCTAGCACCGCCCCTGGCCACGCCGGGTGCGACAACTGCCGTGGCTGAGGAGCCCCTTGTGCCGGGCGGGCCCGTGTAGTGGGCTGTCGGCCATGAAGAAGAGAAGCATGGCGGCCCTGACCACACTCCTGGTCGTGGTCCCCCTCATGGCTGCGGCGCCCGGGCAACGGGCCGAGGCCGCTGATTCCCGGCCCGGCGATTCGGCGCGATCCGCCGAGTCGACGCTGGTCAAGGGAGTGAACCTGGACACGGTGACGATCCCCGAACTGCAGGAGCGCATGAACCGGGGATCGCTGTCCTCGCTCCGGCTGACCCTCGCCTACCTGCGGCGGATCAAGGCCGTCGACCCGAGGATCAACGCGGTGCTGCGCACCAGCCCGACGGCCCTGCGCCAGGCGGCCGCCAGCGACCTCAGACACCGCCTCGGCAAGACGCGCGGGCCGCTGGACGGCATCCCCGTCCTGCTCAAGGACAATGTGAACACCCGTGACATGCCGACGACCGCCGGGTCGCTGGCCCTCGCCGGGAGCCCGCCGGACGCCGACGCCGTCCTGGTCGGGAAGCTGCGGGCGGCCGGCGCGGTGATCCTCGGCAAGGCCAACCTCTCCGAGTGGGCCAACTTCCGCGCGGCCAAGCCGACGTCGGGGTGGTCGGCGGTGGGTGGGCAGACGAACAACCCGTACGTCCTGGACCGCAACCCCTGCGGATCGTCCTCGGGTTCGGCCGCGGCGCTCGCCGCGTCGCTGGCGCAGGTGGCGATCGGGACCGAGACGGACGGCTCCATCGTGTGCCCCGCCGGGATGAACGGCGTGGTCGGCCTCAAGCCCAGCCTCGGAGTGGTCAGTCAGTCCGGTGTCGTACCGATCTCCGCCGAGCAGGACACGGCCGGCCCCATGGCCCGCAACGTGATCGACACCGCGCTCACGCTCTCCGTGCTGAGCGGCAGCGACACCGTCCGCGCCGGCGACGCCCCGAGCCTCACGGACGCGGTCGGCCGTCCCGGCACCCTGCGCGGCAAACGGATCGGCCTGTGGCGGCTGCCGTCGCTCGGCGCCGAGGTGGACGCCCTCATGACCCGTACGGCCGAGCGGCTGACCGCCGCGGGGGCCGAGGTCGTCGAGGTGAGCCTGCCCTACCAGGAGCGGCTCGGCGAGCTCGAGTTCCCGGCGCTGCTGAGCGAGTTCCACCGGGACATCGACGCCTACCTCGCCACCCGGGGCGGGCCGCGGGACCTGGCCGAGCTGATCGAGTTCAACCGGACCCACCCGCGCGAGCAGAGCTGTTTCGCCGGTCAGGAACTGTTCGAGCAGGCGCTGGCCGCACCGCCCACCACCGACCCGGAGTACCGGGCGATGCGCGCGGAGTTGACGGACCTGTCCCGGCGGTCGATAGACGAGGTCATGGCCGCGCACGACCTGGACGCCATCGCCTCCCCGGCGAACCCGCCCGCGTGGACCACCGACTGCGCGCGGGGCGACAACGACGTGATCCCGTCCTCCACCCCCGCGGCGGTGGCCGGGTACCCCTCGCTGTCGGTGCCCGCCGGTTTCGTCGGTGAACTGCCGGTCGGGCTGCTCCTGATGGCCGGCGACCGCCAGGACGTCGAACTGCTGTCCCTGGGTGCGGCGGTGGAGCACCGCCTGGACGCCTGGCGGGCGCCCCGGTACCTGCCCTCGGCACCGTCCGGCACCTCCCGCTGAGCCCGAGCGGACCGGCGAGCGCCACGTCGTCGAGCGGCGCCTCGACGAGGTCGCTCGCCGGTGTGCAGCTGACCTTCTACTCGTCCGCGAGCAGTGATCTCCGGCTGCACCCTGCGCAGGTCCCCCGTGCGTTCGTGTCCCTCCGACCAATGCAACGTATCGAGACAAACATCATCAATGCCGCCGACACGCACCTTTCGCCCATAACCCCTATTTACGCCGGAAGCCGGGCCAAGACTTCACGCTTCGGCGACCTCTCCGTACAGCTGGGAGAGTTCGGGCACGCCGTCCTCCGCCCACGCATGGCCGTTCGCCACGACGTCGAACTCCCGGCCGGAGGCGAGCCGGACCACCGGCTGCCCGTCGGACCGGATGCTCCAGGCGGCGCCGGGCACGGTGCGCACGATCACGGTGCCGAGGTACAGACCGGCGTCGTTGCCGAGCCAGGTCTGGATCTCCTCGTCGCCGCGCCAGCGCGGGAGCACCTGGTCCAGCTGCTCCAGGGAGAGCGCGGAGTCGTCGAGCCGGACCCCCTCCCGCAGCGCCTGCGAGCGCAGCAGATCGCAGTCGGCGAGCAGCTCACCGATGCCCTCCGCGTCGTGCGCCCGGTGGTCTTCGCGCCGCTTGCCCAGGAAGGGGAAGTTCATACCTCCACACTGTCATTCGTACCGCCATGTGCACCACAGGGCACGCGGAAGGCGTGTGTGCGGTGGGTGTGGTGGGTGTGCGGTGCGTGTGCGGTGGGTGTGAGCAGCGTGCGGCTACAGGTCCAGGTCCACCACGACCGGGGCATGGTCCGAGGCGCCCTTGCCCTTGCGCTCCTCGCGGTCGACGTAGGAGTCGGTGACCGCCTTGGCGAAGGGCTCGTTGCCGTACACCAGGTCGATGCGCATGCCGCGGTTCTTGGGGAAGCAGAGCTGGCGGTAGTCCCAGTACGTGAAGGGGTGGTCGTACTTCAGCGGGCGCGGGACCACGTCGGACAGACCGGCGCCGCGCAGGGAGGCGAGGGCGGCGCGCTCGGCCGCGGTGACGTGGGTGGCGCCCTCGAAGGCCGCGCGGTCGTAGACGTCGTCGTCCTCCGGCGCGACGTTGTAGTCACCCATCACGGCGAAGGGGCGGCTGCCGGCGGCGTCGCCCTCGACGGCGGCCCGCAGCGCCTCGAACCACTGGAGCTTGTAGGCGTAGTGCGGATGGTCCACCTCGCGGCCGTTGGGCACGTACACCGACCAGACGCGGGCAGGCCCGCAGGTGGCGGAGATCGCGCGGGGCTCCTGGACCCCCTCGTATCCCGGGTCGCCCGGCAGGCCCTTGACCACGTCCTCCAGGCCCACGCGGGAGAGCACCGCCACCCCGTTCCACCGGCCGGTGGCGTGGACCGCCGCCTCGTATCCCGCCTCGCGCAGCGCGTCGAAGGGGAACTGCGCCTCGGCGACCTTGGCCTCCTGGAGGCACAGCACGTCGGTGCCGCTGCTCTCCAGCCAGGCGAGCAGCCTCGGCAGGCGGGCGGTGATCGAGTTCACGTTCCAGGTCGCGATGCGCATGTCCCACAACCTACCGGGCGGCACTGACAACGCGGTCCCGCCCCGGGCGGAGCCTCAGAGCCGCGTCGAGTCGCCGGGGGTCAGCCGCAGGTGCTCGGAGCCGCCCAGCTCGCCGATCTGTCGGTCGTAGATCGGGCGGGCCAGGTCGGTGAGGAGCGCGTCGTGGACGTCGTAGGCCCGCCGCGGCCCGACCTCCCGCAGGTACTCGATCACCTCGGCGATCTTGTTCCACGGGGCCATGACCGGCAGCATCAGCGTCTCGACCGGGTGGTCGGGGACGGTGAGGGCGTCACCGGGGTGGAAGACCTTGCCGCCGTCGACGAGGAAGCCGACGTTGGTGACGCGCGGGATGTCCGGGTGGATCACGGCGTGCAGCTCGCCGTGGACCTGTACGTCGAAACCGGCGGCGGTGAAGGTGTCGCCGTGCCCGACGGTGTGGACGCGGCCCGGGAAGGCCGCCGAGATCTTCTCCGCGACCGACTTCAGTGTCCAGATCGCCGCGGCCGGGTTGTCCTCCATGGCGGCGCGCAGCCGCAGCTCGTCGAAGTGGTCCGGGTGCTCGTGGGTGACGAGGATCGCGTCCGCGCCGAGGGCCGCGTCCTGCTCGCTGAACCCGCCGGGGTCCAGGACGAGCGTCTGCCCGCCCTTTTCGAGGCGGACACAGGCGTGCGACTTCTTGGTGAGCTTCATGCCCCCATCCTGCCGCCGCGCGCCCGCTCCCCGCCCGACGGGCTCACTCGGTTGGTGTCGTCTCCTCGCGGATCACCTGCTGGGCCACCCGGAAGGCCCCGCTCGCGGCCGGCACCCCGCAGTAGACGGCCGCCTGGAGCAGTACTTCCTTGATCTCGCCCGGGGTGAGGCCGTTGCGCAGGGCGGCCCTGAGGTGGGGCGCCAGCTCGTCCAGGTGGCCGCCGGCGACGAGGGCGGTGAGGGTGACACAGCTGCGCGAGCGCCGGTCGAGGCCCGGCCGGTCCCAGATCTCCCCCCACGCGTAGCGGGTCAGGAGCTCCTGGAAGTCCCCGGAGAACTCGTCGGCCTGGGCGAGCGCCTGGTCCACGTGCCCGTCCCCGAGGACCTCGCGGCGCACCTTCAGCCCCGCGTCGTACGGGTCGGGCCGCCCTTGTGCCTGCGGCGGCACGACGGGGGCCGGGGCGATCTCGGCGATGGGCGCGGCCTGCGGCGGCGGAGCGGGCACCGGCTGGTCGGGCGCGGCCGGGATCCCGGCGGCCGGGACCGGGACCTGGTGTGCCGCGGGGTGGACCGGGACGGGGACCTGCCCGGTGGTGGTGGCGTCGTGGGCGGCCTGCCAGGCAGTGGTGAAGTGCCGTACCAGCAGGTCGGTGACGGCCGCGGGCTGCTCGACCGGGACCAGGTGGGAGGCGCCGGGGACGACCGCGAGCCGGGCGTCGGGAATGCCGGCGACCAGGGTGCGGGCCTCGGCGGGGCCGGTGACCTGGTCGTCGGAGCCGACGAGGACCAGGGTGGGTACGCCGACCCGGCCGAGTTCACCGCGCACGTCGAACGCGGCGAGGGCCTCGCAGGCGGAGATGTAGCAGCCGGGGTCGGTGGTCCGCACCATCTGCACGGCCCACTCGGTGATCGCGGGCTGGGCGGCCGCGTACCCGCCGGTGAACCAGCGCTCCGGGGAGCTGCGGGCGATGGGGTCGAGCCCGTTGGTACGCACGATCACGCCGCGCTGGCGGAACTCGTCGGCGGTGCCGAAGCGGGGCGAGGCCGCGATCAGCGCGAGGGAGGCGAGGCGCTCGGGGTGGCGCAGGGCGAGTTCGATGCCGACGGCGCCGCCGAACGCGCAGCCGGCGTACCCGAAGCGCTGCACGCCGAGCCCGTCGAGGGTGGCCAGCAGCCGCTCGGTGAGTTCGGCGACGGACCCCGCCGGATGGGCCGGGGCACCGCCGTGTCCGGGCAGGTCGAAACGGAAGACCCGCCACTGCTGAGCCAGTTCGGGCACCTGCCGGTCCCACATGTGCCAGGTGGTGCCGAGGGACGGCCCCAAGATCAGGACTGGTAGGTGTTCTGGCCCGTCAAAGCGGTATTGCAGCGTCTCGGTCTTGCCTTCTGTCACGGGTTCACACCTTTGTCTGTCACGATCTGTCACACGCCCCCTGCGAGACCTCCCCACGCCTTCGCCGCGGGAAGCAAGACGCCCGAGCATCGTACAGACGGACCCTGCGAAGGCCATTTGCCCACCCGCCGCCCTCGTACCCCTCGCCCGCCGGCGTGGCCGTCCGGGCCTACTGCAGTACCAGGCCACCTTGCGAGCGGGGAGGGGAAGGCGCCCCGGCCGCGGGGGCCGGGGCGCCTTCCTCAGGGTGGACGGAGGCTCGGCTCTCCGCCGGGGCATCCTGCGCCGACCGGCCATTCGCCGGTCAGCCCTTCGGCGGTCAGCCCTTCGGCGGTCAGCCCTTCGGCGGTCAGCCCTGCGCGGGTCAGCCCTGCGCAGGGATGACGAAGGAGACCATGGAACGGGCCGGGACGTCCGCGGTGAGATGACCGCCCTTGCCGCGCACCGGAGCCTGGGTGCTCAGGTGGTTCTCCTCGTTCGTCAGGTAGCGCCTGACGGAGACACCGTTCACACCGGGCAGTGCCAGGGTGGTCGAGGCCTTCTCGTGGCCGTTGTTGATGACCTGCACGGCGATCGACCCGTCCGCGTTCCGGAACGCGCTCACGCCCAGCAGGGAGTTGGGGTTCTCCGTCCCGATCCGGTGCGCTCCGGGCTTGACGAACCGGCTGAACTGGGCCATGGCCCACAGCCGCGCGGAGGCGTCGGCCTTGCCGTCCTTCAGCTGGATCAGCGCGCTGTTGCTGCCGGTGTTCTCCGCGCCGATCCAGTACAGGAAGGCACTGACGCCTCCCTCGGTGAACGAGTCCTGGATCTTGTTGGCCCACTCCAGGCCCTCGCCCGCCTTGCCGATGGCGTCCCAGTGGTTGTTCCAGTCGCCGTCCAGGTCGGCCCACTCCGACTGCCAGGTGGGTTCGTCGGTGCTCAGCGGCGACGAAGGCTCGCCCTGGTAGCCGTGGCCGACGACGGTGTCGACGTACCGGTCCGCGCCCGGCACCGACTTCATCTCCTGGAGCATCTCCTCCTGGTCGCGCCAGCCGGTGGCCTCCCCGAAGGCGATCTTCGTCTTCAGGTCCGACTTGTCCAGCAGGGGGCCGAACACCTTCAGGAAGTCCGCGGCCTGGTAGCCGTCGGAGCGCATGCTCGCGTACTCGGTGGTCAGATCGGGCTCGTTGGTGAAGCCGACGTGGGTGACGTCGATGCCCTCCTGCGCGTAGAACTTGAGGTACTGCACGAGGTACTTGGCGTAGGCGGCGCGCCAGTCCCCGGTGGCGCAGTCCGTGCCGCGCACGCCGCACAGCTCGCCCCCGTTCCTGTCGTCGCCGTTGGTCTTCATGTAGCCGGGGGCGCTCCAGGCGTCGGCGTAGATGTTCTTCACGCCGTACTTCTGCGCCTGCTTGGTCAGCCAGACCTGGCCGTTGTCGTCGCCGTCCCAGACGTAGTGCGGGGTGGCTCCGGGGGATCCGGGGCTCTCGGGCTCGATGGACTTCATCCAGTCTTTCTCGTCCGTGGGCGAGGAGCCGATGCCGTTGCGCAGGATGGTCAGGCCGGCGCCCTTGTCGTTGCTGAAGAGCAGGTCGAGGACCTGCTGCCGGGTGTCGGGTGAGAGGTCCTGGATCTGGCGGGCGCGCTGGAAGGCCTCCGAGAAGCCGAAGCCGTCGACGACCTGGTACTGCCGGTGCGGGTCGACCGTGATGGTGGTCCCGCCCGCGGCCTGCGCCGGGGCGGTGCCGGCCTGCGCCGGGGCGGCACCCAGGCTCGTCGCGCCGAGGGCGAGCAGGCCGGTGAGGACGGTGACCGCCCTGACGCTCCGGCGGGACCGTGACGTCTTGATGCTCTGCATACCTTGCACACACCTTCGTTCCGGGGGAATCGAGGGAGAACGCCGCCGCACGGTCGCACATTCGCATAGCGCGAAACGGGGGGGGTGCCGGAGCGGCGGGTATTACAGTGGTGCGCTCTTCCGGCCGGAAGACTCTTTCACGTTATGAGCAATTTCTTCGACCGGTCAACCTTGTTCCGGAATTTATCGGGGAATTACCGAGTCACTGGAATTTGGGCAGGCTTCCGCACCGGCCGGTTCCCTGTGCCGTGCGGCGGAACAGGCCGGTCTGCCGGGAGGGTCACTCGGCCGGGGCGGAGGAGGTCGGTGCCGCGCGGTCCGCGACGCCGCGCAGGTGGGTGCACATGGCCACCTCGCACCGCTCCGGGTCACCGGCCGCGAAGGCGTCCAGGATCGCCTGGTGTTCGGCGAGCGCGACGTCCGTGTCCGTCACCCGGGTTCCGTGAAATCGCCGAAAACGCTGCACATGTGCCCCGAGCGGGTCGATGGCATCGCACAGGAAACGGTTTCCGCATTTCTTGGCGATGACGTCATGAAAAGCGGAGTCGGCTTCGAGGTAAGCGCGGAAATCGTCGTTGTCGCGCTGCGCCGCGGCCTGCGTCATACGCGCGTGCCATTCCTGGAGCAATTGCGTGGTGCCGGCGGCGTCCCGCTCGCAGGCGTGCCGGGCGTTGTACGGCTCGATGAGCATGCGGGCGGCCATCAGCTGCGCGAACTCCTCGTCGGTGAGCATCGGCGCGACCGTGTAGCCCTTGAGCGGAATGCGGCGCACGAGACCGGTGTGCTCCAGCTTCGCCAGGGCTTCGCGCAGCGGGGTGGCCGAGACGTTCCAGTCGCGGGCGATGGTGTCGATGCGCAGTGCCGTCCCCGGGGCCAGGCCCTCGTCGAGGATCAGCGACAGCAGTGCCTCGTAGGCCTCGTCCATCAGTGCGGTGCGTACGGGTCCGCCGCCCGTCCGCCTCCCGGCGCCGCCCATGTGGTGCCCTCCGTTCTGCCCGGCGCCGCTGCACGCGCCTCTTCATGGCGGATCCCAGGTTAGCGGCCCGGCCCGGGTGTCCCCCGGGCGGTTCGGACCGGGGCGCCGCCCGCCCCGGGTCAGTCACGGGAGTGCGGGGACAGCAGCGTGACCAGGGCCGAGTCGTCCTCGGCGGCCAGGCCACTCGTCGTCGCCAACTGGTAGAGCTGGTCGGCCGCGGCCGCCACCGGAGTGGCCACCCCGGCCTGCTTGGCGAGCTCCACCACCAGGTGCATGTCCTTGCGGATGATGTCCAGTCGCGAGCGCAGCTCCGGTCCGCCCGAGCCGTCGGCGGCGCGGCGGTACTGCTGTGCCATGCGCGGGCCGCGGTCGGCCAGCATGAACGAGGCGGCGGCGCCCTGGCCGAGCACCCCCACGGCCGCGTCGACGTCGAGGCCCAGGGAGTGCGCGAGGGCGAGCGACTCGGCCGCGGCGGCGGTGTGGATGCCGCACAGCAGCTGGTTGACGGTCTTCATGATCTGTCCGTCGCCCACGTGGGCGCCCACCACGTGGACGGTGCCGGCCAGCCGGTCCAGCACCGGCCGGGAGGCGGCCAGCGCCGCGTCGTCCGCCCCGACCATGATGAGCAGTTCACCGGTTCCGGCCCGGACCGCGCCGCCGCTGACCGGGGCGTCGACGAGCAGCACCCCCTGCTCGGCCAGGCGGGCGGCGGCGGACTTGACGGCGTCGACGCCGACGGTGCTGGTGACGACGACCACGCAGCCGCGCCGCAGCTTCGGCCCGGCCCCCGTGGAGCCGCTGCCGTCGCCGAAGAGACAGGCCGTCAGCTGTGCCTGGTCGCGGACGGCGACCACGACGACGTCCACGCCGTCGACGGCCTCGGCCGGGTCGGCGGCCGGAACGGCACCCGCCGCGGCGGCCAGGTCGCGCCGCGGCCCGGCGATGTCGAAGGCGCGCACGGGGAAGGCCCCGGCCAGGTGGGTCGCCATGGGCAGCCCCATCGCGCCCAGTCCCAGGACGGCGGTGACGGGGGCGCCGGCAGGGGCGTTGGTGGTGGTGTTCGGCTGCGGCTCGGACACGGTGTGTTCCTTACGGTCGGTGTGGGTGGAGGGGGTGGGGGCGGCCGGACGGGTGAGGGGGCCCACGGCTCGGGGAGGGCCGGGGCGGGAAGGGGTTGCTCGGCCGTTCCCGACCCCGGTCGTGTCGTCAGACCAGGACGGCATGCATGAGCAGGGCCATCCCCAGGCCGACGAGGGCGACGAGCGTGGACAAGACGGACCAGGTCTTGACGTTCTGGACCACCGACATGCCGAAATACTCCTTCGACAGCCAGAAGCCCGCATCGTTGACGTGGGAGAAGAACAGGGATCCGGCGCCCACGGCCAGGGCCAGCAGGCTCGCCTCGACCTGACCGGTACCGGCGGCCATGGGAGCGATGATGCCGGCGGCCGCGGTGGTGGCCACCGTCGCCGAACCGGTGGCGAGGCGGATGAGGACGGCCACCAGCCAGCCGAGGACCAGCAGCGGGATGTTCGCCTGGGCGGCGCCCTTGCCGATCGCGTCGGCGACCCCGGAGTCGACGATCAGCTGTTTGAAGCCGCCGCCGGCGCCGACGATGAGCAGGATGCCCGCCACCGGCGGCAGACCGGCGGAGACTATGGAGCGGACCTCGGCCCTGCTCTTGCCCAGCGCGTAGCCGAAGGTGGCCGTGGCGACGAGGACGGCGAGGAACATCGCCACCAGCGGGTTGCCCAGGAAGTCCAGGAGCGTGTTGTACCAGGCGCTGCCGGGGAAGGCGATGTCCACGACCGACTTGGCGATCATGAGCACGACCGGGAGCGCGATCGTCAGCAGGGAGACGGTGAACGACGGGGTCCGGCGGCCGTTCTCGTCCTCCCCGTCCGCCACCAGCGACTCCACCAACGCCGCCGGCGGCTCCGAGTGGACCCGCTTGGCGATGAAGTTGCCGTAGAGCGGTCCGGCGATGATCACCGACGGGATCGCCGCTATCAGGCCGAGCCCCAGGGTGATGCCGACGTCGGCGTGGAGGGCGTCCACCGCGACGAGCGGGCCGGGGTGCGGCGGCACGAAGGCGTGCAGCGCGCCGAGACCGGCGAGCGCGGGAACCGCGATGCGGACCAGCGGGGTGGCCGTGCGTTTGGACATCACGACGATGAGCGGCACCAGCAGGACGAGCCCGACCTCGAAGAACATCGGCAGCCCGATGACGACCGCGATCAGTGCCACGCGCCAGGGCAGCGAGCGGGCGCCCGCCCCGGCGGTGAAAACGTCCACGATGCTGTTCACCGCGCCGGAGTCGGCGAGGAGTTTGCCGAGGATGGCCCCGAGAGCGATGAGCGCGCCGGTGCCGCCGAGCGTGCTGCCCATGCCGTCGCCGAAGGATCCGACCACCTTGTCGAGATCCAGTCCGGCCCCGATGCCGAGCACCAGCGAGCCTGCGATGAGCGCGACGAAGGGGTGGAAGTCGAGGACGCTGATCAGCGTGATGATCACGACGATGGCCACTCCGACCATGACGAGCAGCAGCGTGTCGTGTCCGCTCCAGCCGGCGGACTGCGCGGCGGCCATGGCGGAGTGGGCGGCTGTGGTGGGTGTTGAGAACGACATCGTTGGCGATTCCTTGTCACCGGGCCCCACAGGCGCCGGGGCGGACCGGGGCAGCCGGGCCGCCCGCCGGGAGCGGGCCGGACGGGTTGAGGGCGTGCGGACGAGCGCGTACGGGGGAGCTCGTACGGACGAGGTGGGCGGGGCGGAGGAAGAAGGCGCCGGCGCCGGTCAGCAGGAGGCGTCGGTGTCGAGCGTGGTGGCACCGTCCGCGGCGGCACCGCGCTCGTAACGGTCCAGGGCCGCGACCTTCTCGCCCGACGGCGAGGCCGGGTCGAAGCGGTAGCCGAGCCATTCACGGACCAGGCGGCGGGCCAGTTCGAGGCCGATGACGCGCTGCCCCATCGTCAGCACCTGGGCGTTGTTGCTCAGCACCGAACGCTCCACGGAGAAGCTGTCGTGCGCGGTGACGGCCCGGACGCCGGGCACCTTGTTGGCGCTGATGGCCACGCCCAGACCGGTGCCGCACACCAGGAGGGCCCGGTCGGCCTCCCCCGCCGCGATCAGCCGGGCGGCCGCCACTCCGATGTGCGGATAGGCGGTGTGCTGGTCCGCGCCGACACCGACGTCGGTGACGGCCGCGACCCGCGGGTCCTTCTCCAGATCCGCCTTGAGCATCTCCTTGTAGGCGAAGCCGGCGTCGTCGCAGCCGACGACGATACGCAGTCGGTCGGGGGCCGCAGAGGCATCGTCCGTCATGGGGTCGTACTCCCTTTCTGTCCTGTGTGCGCGTTCCGTGCCTTGTACGGACGGAGGCACCGACGGATGGCACGGACGGTTGGCGTGGGCGGTTGGCGTGGGCGGTTTGGGTGGGCGGTCGGAGTGGGCGGTTGGCGTAACGCCCCGTCAGGCCCCGGCGGCCGTCCGGGCGCACAGGGCCAGGGAGGTCGCACCGGCGTCCGGGGTGCCGAGGCTGCGCTCGGCGAGTGGAGCCGCCCGGCCGGTGCGCGGGCGCAGCGACGCCGTCTCCTCGGCGGCGCGGGTTGCGGCCTCGGCGGCACGGCTGGACGCCTTCGCCAGGGAGAGGCCCTCGGCCACCCCCGCGCCGAGCTGCTCGGCCAGCGGGCCGAGGGCGTCCACGAGGGTCTTGTCGCCGGGCCGAGCGCCGCCCAGCCGGGTCACCGCCTCCAGCGCCGCGCGCACCCCGACGGCCACCCGCTCGCCGTCGACCGCGCCGGTGTCGCCGAGCGCGTCGGCCAGGGCCCGCAGCCCAGCCCCCCACAACACCCCCGAGGTGCCGCCCGCCTCGTCGGCCCAGGCGTCCGCCGCGGCGGTCAGGGTCGCACCGGCGCCCGCGCCGCGCTCCGCGACGAGGGCGGCCGCACGGACGGCGGCGTCGATGCCCTTGCACATGCCCCGGCCGTGGTCCCCGTCTCCGGCGACCGCGTCGATGCGGCCGAGGTCGTCGGCGTTGTCGTGCAGGGCCTGCCGCACGGTACGCAGGATGTGCAGCAGGCGCGAGGCCGCCTGGCGGGAGGCGTCGTCCGCGGCCGGCAGTGCGGCACCGGCGCCCGTCTCGTCGGCGCGGACGAAGACGCGGGGCGCTCCGGCGGGGAGGGCGGTGTTGCGCTTGTAGCCGGGGGTGTCGCACGGGGCGCACCACCAGCGCTCCAGGTCCTCGTCCAGCCAGGTCAGGGTGAGAGAGACCGCGGCCATGTCGAGGCTGGTCACCAGCTCGCCCACCTCCGGCCGTACGACGGTCAGGCCGGCCGCGCGCAGCTCCGCCTCGACGTGGCCCCACAGCAGGAACAATTCCTCGTACTTGGTGGCGCCCAGGCCGTTGAGAATGGCGGCGACCCGGTCGCCCGCGTCGGCGGGGCGCTCTTCCAGCAGCCGGGTGACGAGGACGCGGGCCAGTGTGGCGGCGTCGGTGCGCGGGCTGTCCTCGACGCCCGGCTCGCCGTGGATGCCCAGGCCGACCGCCATCATGCCGTCCGGGACGGTGAACAGGGGCCGGTCGGCGCCCGGGAGCGTACAGCCGGAGAGGGCGACGCCGAAGGAGAAGGTGCGGTCGTTGGCACGCCGGGCGGCCTCCTCCACACCGTCCAGGTCCAGTCCCTCCTCGGCGGCCGCGCCGGCCACCTTGAAGACGGTGAAGTCGCCCGCGATGCCCCGGCGTTCGCCGCGCCGCTCGGCGGGGGCGCTCGCGACGTCGTCGGTGACGAGGACGGCGCGCACGTCGAGCCCGGCGTGGCGCAGCCGTTCCTGTGCCATGCCGAAGTTGAGCCGGTCACCGGCGTAGTTGCCGAAGCTGAACAGGACGCCGCCGCCGGTGTCCGCGGCGCGCGCCACCCGCTCGGCCTGCCGGGCCGAGGGCGAGGTGAACACGTTGCCCACCACCGCACCCGCGGCCAGTCCTGGACCGACCAGTCCGTGGAACGCGGGGTAGTGGCCGCAGCCTCCCCCCACGACGACGGCCACCCGCCCGTCGGCCTGCGGCCGGCTGCGCACGACGCCTCCGTCGACCGGGGCTACGTGGTCGGGGTGGGCGGCGACGAAGCCGCGCAGCGCGTCCTCGCCGAACTGCTCAGGATCTCCGAACAGCTGAGTCATCGAGAGGGTCTCCACTTCGTTGTGGGCGTCCGCCGGCGGGCGGAGACGGGCATGAGGGGGCCGGGACCGGACGACGGCCCGCACCGCGCTCGCGGTCAGGACCTGCCGGGGAAGGGCCGCTCGGGCAGGAGGAACGGCGGCGAGCAGGCGTTCGGCAGCGTCGGAGCCGGCCGCGCCGGCCGCGTCGCCCTGTCGGTCAGACGGCCGCGGCCGCGAGTACGCGCCGCAGGTAGTCCCGGTTGGTGGCCGAGACGCTCAGACCGTCGCCGCCGTAGTGCTCCACGCAGAACGCGCCGGTGTAGCCGTTCTCCAGGGCGAACCGCACGGCCTTGCGGTAGTTCATGAAGCCGGACTCGAGCGGCGCGGGCGCGGTCAGGACCGTACCGGTGGCCGGGTCCTCGCTGCGGTAGTAGTTCTTGACGTGCCAGTAGTTGGCGTGCGGCAGCGTCTTCTCGACCATCGACTCCCATGACTCGACGGGCCGTTGCATGCGCAGCAGATTGCCCAGGTCGGGGTTGAGGCCGACGTTGTCGCGGGCGATGTCGGTGAGCAGGGCGACGGCCGAGTCGGCGGTGCCGAGGTAGGTGTCCTCGTACATCTCCAGCGTCAGGGCGACGTTCACCTCGGCGGCGTGGTCGGCCAGTTCGCGCAGCCGGGTCACCGCCTTCTGCCAGGTCTCGCGGTCGCCCTCCGGGTCCCTGGGCCCGGGCACGGTCCAGAACCACAGCACTCGCTGCTGCTCGGGGGTGAGCGGCCGGTGCAGACCGAAGGAGACCACCGGTACGCCGAGTTCGGCCGCCGCGTCGATGGTGCGGTGCGAGTATGCGAGGTTGTCGTCGCCGTCGACGGGGTCGATGACGCTGCACCGGATCGCCGAGATGGCCGGCGCGACGAGCCCCGTCGCGGCCAGTGCGCCCTTCAGCTCCGCCAGCCGGCCGCCGTCCAGGTCACCGGGGCGTACCCAACTGTCGGTCAGATCCACCTCGGAGAAACCGGCGCCGGCCACCTCGCGCAGGGTCCGGGCCCATTCCTCAGGGGTCTGTTCGTGTGTGGTGCGCCCGTCGGGGAGGCGATGGGGGAACTGGAGCAGGGCCGCGGCGATCGGCCAGGTGTCCGCGCTGTACAAGGTGCATCCGCCTTTCCTATTTCCTATAGGATGCAGGGATTAGATGTACCAGTCAACAGTTCCTGCGAGACGGTTGGGACATCAGTTCCGGTGCTCGTCGCGGACCACCGCGACCACACGCCGCCCGCCCGCCGCCAGCGCTTCCGCCGTCTCCCCCGCGGACGCAGCTGCCACCGGCTTCCGGTTCAGACACCGCCAACCGCGCCGGCCTGGGCCAGCCCGCTGCTGGGACGCTTCCCTTCCGCCCAGTTCCGACGGGCCGCCCGGCGAATCCGTACGTACGGGCCTCAGGACATGCTGCCCCGGCACACCGTCCCCGCGGCCGGGGTGCGGCCCGCTCGGAGGTATGTGTCGACCGCCTCCGTGACGCAGCGGTTCTGCGGGTATGTGCCGTGGCCCTCCTCCTCGGCCGTCAGGAGCACGCCGACACCGTCGCCCAGAGCGCGGGCCATGTGGCGGGCGCCGGGAAACGGGGTGGTCGGGTCGCCGGTGCCGCCGACCACGAGGACGGGAGCCGCACCGTCGGCGCTCACCCGGGGCGTGACGCGCTCGCCGTCGAACGGCCAGTCGTAGCAGAGGTAGACACCGGTGGACCAGGCCTCGCCGAAGACGGGTGAGGCGGCTTTGATGCGGGCCTCGTCCCGGGCAAGGCGATCGAGGCCGGGGCGCAGGCTGGAGTCCGCGCAGGTGATCGCGATCTGGGCGGCGCGGATGCTGTCGTGCGCACTCGCCGGGCGGTCGGCGGAGCCGGAGTCGTCCGCGCCCTTGCTCAGCGGACCGCCGTCGTTGTGGTCGATGAGCGCGGTGAGGGCCTTGGCGAGTGGCGGCCAGCCGTCCGTGCCGAGGTCGAGATAGTCGCTGACGGTGTGCGCGAGGTCGCCGGCGTCGATGTTCCTCCCGCCGCCGGCCGGGGCGGGCTTCTTCTCCAAGCGGTCGGACAGGCGCGCCATGCGTCGCGCGGCATCCTCGGGCCCATCGCCGGTCGGACAGTGGCGGATCCGGGCCGCGCAGTGCACCGCGAACCGGTCGAACGCCGCCTGGACCGCCTTGACCTGTGACAGCTGCTTCTCGTTGAGGTCCTCGGTCGGATCGACGGGCGCTTCGAGGACGAGCCGTCCGACGTGCAACGGGTACAGGTGCGCGTAGACCGCGCCGAGCGCCGTTCCGTACGAGACGCCGAAGTAGTGCAGCCGCTCGTCGCCGAGGAGGTAGCGCATCAGGTCGAGGTCGCGCGCGGTGTGCGAGGTGCCGATGTACGGGAAGAGCGCCCCGGAGTGCTCGGCGCAGGCGTCGGCCCCGTCGAAGCCGGTGTCGTCCGCGGTCTTCCCGCAGCGCACGGGGATGGTCGCGCCGACGCCGCGCGGGTCGAAGGAGACCAGGTCGTAGCGGTCGAGGAGCGACTTGTACTGGTTGAGGAATTCGGGCAGTGTGCGCACGCCGGACACACCGGGACCGCCGAAGTTGAGAACGAGCGAGCCGATGCGCCGGGCGTTCGGGCCGGTGGCCTTGCGGCGGATCAGGGCGACGTCGATCGTCCTGCCGTCCGGTTTCCGGTAGTCGAGGGGGGTCTTCATGACGGCGCAGTCGTAGTCCGTGCGCGCGGTCGGCGGGGAGGCACAGCGGGACCAGTGGAGGTGCTGTCCGGTGGTGAGCGCGGCGGGCAGACCGGGGGGCGGGTTGTTCGCGGTGAACTCCGTGCGCGGCTGCGCACTCCCGCCGGGAGCGTCGCGCTGGAGCCAGGCGCCGACGGCCCCGATCGCGACGAGGACGACGCCGGCGATGATCAGCGCACCGGCCGAGAGGCCCGGTCTGCGGCTTCGTATCGAATGCGCGTCACTCATCGAAATCCTCGCACTCCCGCCCCTGAACGCCCGCCCCGTGCCCGCATGCCCGTGTTCGCGATCGTCCGATCGTCGAGTGAGTGCAGAGTACAAGTCGCCTCCGACAACAACACTCGCCAGCCTCATGAAGACGTTGTCCTTTCCCTTCAGCCGCGAACCATGCGTCACGAACCTTCTGCCCGGGGTCACGCCTCGTAGCGGGCGGCCAGGGTTCGTGCCGTCTCGGCGATGCGGCTGCGTAGTTCGGCCGGTGCCAGAACCTCGGCATCGGCGCCCAGCCGCAGGAAGTCCCGGTGGGCGTGGTCGATCGACTCGATGGGTACGCGGACCTCCGTCCATCCGTCGGCCGTTGGCGTCACGCCGAGGCGTCGGGCGCCCTCCGGGATGCGGAGGTCCCGCCGAACCCTCGACGGGGCCCCGTCTTCGCGCTCGCGCTGACACGGTCACTGAATATCGGGGCTGCTGCCGGCCGGCACGCCCCGGTGGACATACACGGCATCCTCTGTGAAGGGAATCTGATGGGCAGTTAGCCAGTGAGATATCATGAACGGGGGGGTAAAAACAGGCACACGGTCTGTTGAGTTCCAGCCCGGGAGAGTCCAGCCGATGGCGAGGCAGCTACGCGCCGAACGGACCCGCGCGACGATCGTCGGTGCGGCGGCCGACCTGTTCGACCGCCACGGCTACGAGTCGACCAGTCTGAGCGAGATCGTCGCCCACGCCGGGGTCACCAAGGGCGCCCTGTACTTCCACTTCGCGGCGAAGGAAGACCTCGCGCACGCCATCATGGAGATGCAGTCCCGCACCTTTCGCCGGCTGGCGAAGGACCTGGACGGGCGGGGCTACTCCTCGCTGGAGGCGCTGATGCGCCTCACGTTCGCCATGGCCCGGGTCTACGAGGAGGGGCCGGTGCTGCGGGCCGGAACGCGGCTGGCCACCGCGGGCGTACCGATACGGCCGCCCCTGCCGCACCCCTTCACCGACTGGCGGGAGATAGCCACGTCCCGGCTGCTGGACGCGGTGCGGCAGTCCGACGTGCACCCGGACATCGACGTCGACTCCGTCGCCCACACCCTGGTCTCCTCCGTCGTCGGCACGTGCGTCGTGGGCGGCGCCCTCGAACCGGCGGTACGTCAGCCCCGCCGTCTGGCCGAGATGTGGTACATCCTGATCCGGGGCATGGTCCCGGTGACCCGGCGCGCCCGCTACGTCACCCTCGCGGCCCGCCTGGAACAGGAGACGGGCACGGCCTGACGGCTAGAGCTGGGCGGAGGCGAAGCCGGTCAGCAGGACGACGGTGCCACCGATCTCACCGATGATCAGGGCGTCGCGTACACCACGCAGGCCGGTTTTCCGGTCGCGCATCTGGTTGTCGGTCCGTCTCTCGATTGCAAGCCGCACATAGTTCGAGACCGTCACGACGAACATGCCGATGACCACTGCCGCGGCGGTGGCGTTCACCGCGGACGGCCAGCCGGAGAACTGGACGAGCGGTGCCAGGACGGCCGATGTCGCGAAGCTGTACATCAGTCCGGAGATATGGGCGACGTCGACGTATCGGTGCGCTGTTCCCTCCGGGGACGACATCGACTGCTGCCATTTCCACACCCCGAGGAACAGTGACGCGAGGAAGATCACGCCGGCGGCGAAGAGGACCCAGGCGGTTTCCTGGCGGATCATGGTGTACCTCCGAATGATGCCGGAAGCTGCCCGCCTGTCGAGGTCGGGCAGCTTCCAGCGGGTAGTGACGGTGGGGCCCGCGGCCGATCAGGCGGGCTCGGTCCGCTACGCGGGCAGCGGGGCGCGGAGATTCGTCGCGCGCGTCACCTCGTGAGCCAGTTCAGGAACTGGCTCCACCGGCCGGTGCCCGCGGCCTTGCGCGCGGTGCCGGACTGTTCGGCACGCTCGCCCGCGGGTGCCCGGCCCGGGTCAGGCACCCGGTCGGGGGCCGGGAGCGGGGTGAACCGGGCCGGGAGCGCGGTGAGGCCGCGGGTGAAGGGCCCCGGGCGCCACGTCAGACTGTCCTCGGGCACGGCGGCCGCGATGTCGGGGATCCGGTTGAGGAGGTTCTCGACGGCGGCCATGGTGATCTGGCGGGCGGGGTCCTTCGAGGGGCAGGCGTGCGGCCCCGCGCTCCAGGCCAGGTGGGAACGGTTACTGCCGGACTGCCGGGCGGCGGCCAGGCTCGGGCTGTTGTTCGCCGCGGCGAAGCTCACCATGATCAGCTCCCCCGCCTCGAACTTCTGCCCGGCGAACTCCACGTCCGTGGCGGGGTAGTGGGGCGCGAGATTGGGCACCGGAGGGTTCTCCCACAGTGTGTCCTCCATCGCCTCGTCGATCAGTCCGCCCTGGCGGGCGTACTCGTCGTGGATGAGGATGCGGTGCAGGGTGTTGCCGATCAGGTTGCGCAGCGGATCGGCGCCCGCGCCCAGGATCAGCGAGAGCTGGTAGACCATCTCCTCGTCGGTCATCTTGGTCTCGTGCTGCATCAGCCACGAGGTCACGTCCTCGCCGGGGCGGCTGCGTTTGAGGACCACCAGCTCACCGACCGCACCGAAGAGGACCTCGGCGGCTCGTTCCGCGTTGACGCCGTCGAACATGCCGGAAATGCCGAACAGGATGCGGTCGCCGATGTCGGCGGGGCAGCCGAAGAGTTCGTTGAAGACGAACAGCGGGAGCTGCTTGGCGTAGTCGGCCATCAGGTCGGCGGAGCCGCGGGAGCCGAACTGGGAGATCAGGTAGTCCGAGATCTGCTCGGTGCTGCGGGCCAGCCGCCCGGTGTCGATGCGGGCCATGGCGTCGGTGATCGCCTGGCGTAGCCGCAGGTGTTCGGCGCCGTCGCTGAACATGGCGTTGGGGCGGTAGGCGAGCAGCGGGACGACGGGGCTGTCCGCCGGGATCAGGCCGTCGTTGAAGGCCTTCCAGCGGCGCGCGTCCTTTCGGAAGGTGCCGTTGTCCTGGAGCAGGCGCAGTGCTGTCGCGTAGTCGGTGACGAGGGAGGCGTCGACACCCGGGGCGAGTTCGACGGGGGCGGAGGGGCCGTACGACCGTGCGTAGTCGTAGTAGGCGTGCGGGTCGGCCGCGAAGTCGGGCCCGTACAGCGGTATTCGCGCGTCGGCGTGGGCGGGGCATCCGGGCGGGGGCACCGCGTCGGGGGTGGTGGCGTCCATGACTGCTGTTCTTACTCCTGGGGCACGGTCCCGGAGGACCGGGGGTGGGATACAGGGCAACGGCGTTGCTTCGAAGGCAGGTTACGTCGTACGGCGGGCCGTGCGGCGCACGTGGGGTGTGTGGTCGCCACCCTCACTTCCGCAGCCAGGCCGGGAACTGGGACCACTTCCCGGGGCCGCCCGCCCCGGGTTGATCCGCGCTGTGCTCGGCCTGTGCCGTCGGGCGCTGTGGAGGGACCGGCGCAGTGGGCCGCTCGGCGGCCCGGAGGGCGCCGAAGCGGACGGGAAGCGCGTTCGGAGCGCGGTGGAACGGGCCGGGGCGCCAGGTCAGCAGATCCGAGGGTGGCCTCCGCACCCGGCGCGAGCTCCGCCGGTGCCGTCGGCCCGAAGCGGCGGAGGTGGTCGTAATACGCCGCAATGGACGTCCATGTCGTCGTTGCAGAAGGGGTGCGTCAGCGTTGGCGGGGACGCTCCTGGGCCATTCGCCCGCCGACCCGGGCGGCGGTCTCGCGCAGCCAGATGTGGGCCGCGTCGTGGGTGTGCACCGGGTGCCACCACAACGCCTCGCTCAGCGGCACCGCCTCGTAGGGCGGCTCCACCACGCGTACGGCGGCGAGCGGGGCGAGGAGCCGGGCGAGGCGGGCCTGGATGAGGGCGATGCGCCGGGTTCCGCCGACCAGCAGCGGCATGATCTGGAAGCTGTCGACGGAGACCTCGACGCGGGGCTCGATACCCAGCATGCCGAGCTGGCGGACGGCCGGGGCGTCGTAGGTGCGCTGGTAGGTGACCCAGGGCAGCCGGGCCAGGTCTTCCCGGGTCAGCCGGTCGCCGACACTCGGGTGGTCGTCGGCGACGAGGAAGACCCAACGGTCCCGGTAGAGGTCGGTGGCGGGGAAGCCGCTGATGACGCCGTGCGGCATGAACAGGCCGTCGGTGGTGCTCAGCAGGGCGTCGGTGGCGTCCACCACGGTGGTCGGCGTCTGGGCGAAGCGCAGCCGGATGCCCGGAGCCTCCTGGTGCACGACCCGGGCGAGTTCGGCGCCGAAGACGGCGACCGCGTAGTCGGACGCCACGAGTTCGAACTCACGGCTCTCCTTGGCCGGGTCGAAGTCCGCCTGGCTGGCGAACAGTCGTTCCAGCAGGTCGTAGGCGGTGGACACCCGGTCGAGGAGGACCTGTCCGAGGGCGGTGAGTTCGTAGTGGCCGCCGACCCGGGCCAGCAGGTCGTCGTCGAAGTGCCGGCGCAGCCGGGAGAGTGCCGCGCTCATCGCCGGCTGGCTGAGGCCGACGCGCTGCCCGGCGCGGGTCACGTTGCGCTCTTCCAGCAGGGCGCGCAGGGCGACGACGAGGTTGAGGTCCAGGCGACCGAGATTCACGGTGCGATCCTCCTTGCTGTCCGGCGACGACCTGCGGGAATCTGCCGTATGGATGGCCGTCATCCACGGAATCGATTTCCCTGATCGCGAGTGGCGGGTCCAGATTAGTGCCACCGCAATCAGGAGGACATGTCCGTGAAACCCGAAGCCGCGTCCGCCCTCTTCGCCGGACCCTTCGCCCTGGCCACCCTTTCCGCTCCCGAGTCTCCCGCCTTCCCCGCCCTCGTCACTCCCGACGCCCAGGTGACCGACCTGCGGTCCGCCCTCGCGGACACCGGCCTGAGCGTGCGCGGACTCCTGGACGACTGGGACGCGGTGGCGCCGCGGCTGGCCGCACTGGCCGTCGACGACGCCGCCGCGCGCAGGCCACTGGCGGAGTTCCGCGTGCACGCGCCGGTCGAGCCGCGCCAGGTGTTCCAGTCGGGGGCCAACTACCGGCAGCACGTCATCGACCTGCACGTCGCGCACCGGGCCCCGGACGACGGCCGGCCGGAGGCGGAGCGGCGCGCGGAGGCCGCCGGGATCATGGACCGGCGGGCCGCCGAGGACCTGCCGTACGTGTTCATCGGCCTGCCGAGCGCGCTCACCGGCCCCTACGACGACGTCGTACTGCCGGCCTGGGCCGAGAAGCCCGACTGGGAGCTGGAGTTGGCGGCGGTGATCGGCCGGCCGGCCCACCGCGTGTCCGTCCAGGAGGCCCTGGACCACGTCGCCGGTTACACCATCGCCAACGATCTCACCGACCGCGCCACCGTCTTCCGCCGGGACATGCCGCAGATCGGCACCGACTGGCTGCGCAGCAAGAACGCCCCGGGATTCACGCCGCTCGGGCCCTGGATCGTGCCCGCCGCCTCGATCGCGAACCCGGACGACCTGCGTCTGACGCTCCGGCTCAACGGCGAGACCATGCAGGACGAGTCGACCAAGGACATGATCTTCAGCGTGGCGCGGATGGTGTCGTACGCCTCGCGGACCGCCCGGCTGCTCCCCGGCGACCTGGTGCTCACCGGCTCCCCCGCCGGCAACGGCATGCACTGGGGCCGGCTGCTGCGCGACGGCGACGTCATGGACGCCTCGATCACCGGACTCGGTGCCCAGCGCACCCGCTGTGTGGCCGAGGCGGCCCGATGACACCGGACCGCACCGACCCCGAGGGGTCCATAGCGCGCGCCGCGAAGGCGTACTCCAACTGGGGCCGCTGGGGCGAGGACGACGTGCTCGGCACGCTGAACTTCCTCGACGGGGCCAAGCGCCGCGAGGGCGCCGCACTGGTCCGGCGGGGTGTCAGCTTCTCCCTCTCCCAGCGCTTCGACATGAACGGCCCGCAGAAGGGCTGGCGCCGCCGCACCAACCCGGTGCACACCATGCTGGACACCGGCACCGACGCCGCCCTCGGCAACCAGGGCTTCCCGCACGGCATCGGCGGCGCCGACGACGTCATCGCGATGCCGTTGCAGTGCTCCACGCAGTGGGACGGGCTCGGCCACATCTTCGACCACGGCAAGGCGTGGAACGGGCGCCCGGCGGAGCGGGTCGTCACCTCCGACGGCGATCTGGTCACCGGCATCGAGCACATGGCCCCGCACGTCGCCGGACGCGGGGTGCTGCTGGACGTCGGCCGGGTCGTCGGCGAGGACGGCGAGCTGCCGGACGGGTTCGCGATCACTCGGGAGCACCTGACCGCGACCGCCGGGGCGCACGGTGTCCGGGTGGGCCGCGGCGACATCGTCCTCGTCCGCACCGGCCGGCTCGCCCGGGCGCGCCGCGAGGGCTGGGGCGACTACGCGGGCGGGCCCGCCCCCGGCCTGTCGTTCACCACGGCCGGCTGGCTGCACGGCACCGAGATCGCCGCGATCGCCACCGACACCTGGGGCTTCGAGGTCCGCCCCAACGAGTTCGAGCACGCCTTCCAGCCGCTGCACCAGGTCGCCATCCCGCACATCGGCCTGCTGATCGGCGAGATGTGGGACCTGGACGCCCTCGCCGAGGACTGCGCGGAAGACGGCGAGTACGGCTTCTGGCTCACCGCCGCGCCGCTGCCCATCACCGGCGCGGTCGGCTCACCCGTCAACCCGGTCGCGGTCAAGTAGAGCGACAGGCAGACCGCCAAGCAGACCGAAGAACAAGGGAGTTCCTCATGACTCAGCCCCGCACGGTCCTCGTCGTCGGCGGCGGCGCGGCCGGCAACGCCGTGACGATCCTGCTGCGCCGCGCCGGTCTCGCCGTCGACCTGGTCGAGGCCAAGGACGACTGGAACGCCGCCGCCGGCTCCGGCATCACCCTCCAGGGCAACGCCCTGCGCGTGCTGCGCGAACTCGGCGTCTGGGAGCAGGTGGAGGCGTCCGGATTCGGTTTCGGTTCGGTCGGCATCACCGCCCCCGACGGCACCGTCCTGCACGTCCAGGACGACCTGCGCACCGGCGGCGACGACCTGCCCGCCACCGTCGGCATGCAGCGGCCCCGGCTCCAGCGGATCCTCATCGAGGCGGTGCGGGCCGGCGGCGCCACCGTCCGCCTCGGCACCACCGCCGAGATCCTGGACCAGGACGCGGAGGGTGTCTCCGTACGTTTCAGCGACGGGACCGGGGGCCGGTACGACCTGGTGGTGGCCGCCGACGGCCTGGGTTCCGCCACCCGGGCCGCGATCGGCATCACCGACCGGCCCGAGCCGACCGGCATGGCCATCTGGCGCGTCGCCGCACCGCGCCCCGCCGGCCTGACCCGCACCGACCTCGCCTATGGCGGCCCGGCCCACATCGCGGGCTACTGCCCGACCGGCGAGACCACCCTGTACGCGTACGTCGTCGAGGCCAACCGGGACCGCGCCGGGATACCGCCCGCGTCGTACGCGGACGAGATGCGCGGCCTGACCCGGCACTACGGCGGCTTCTGGCCGGACATCACCGAGCACATCACCGACCCGGCGAGGGTGAACTACACCTGGTTCGACCGGCTGCTGGTCGAGGGCTCCTGGCACCGCGGCCGCGTGGTCCTCGTCGGTGACGCCGCCCACTGCTGCCCGCCCACCCTCGCCCAGGGCGCCGCGCTGTCCCTCGAGGACGCCTGGGTGCTCGCGCAGTTGCTGACCGGGTCCGACGAGTGGGACGACGCCCTGTTCCAGGCGTACCACGAGCGGCGGATCGCCCGGGTCCGGCCGGTCGTGGAGGCGTCGGTGCAGATCGGGCAGTGGCAGCTCGACGGGGTCCGCGACGCCGACGTGCCCGGTCTGATGGGCCGCACCATGACCATGCTCCGGGAGCTGCCGTGACCGCCGCGCACCCGCCCACCGTGGACGTGCATGCCCACGTCCTGCTTCCCGAGATCGAGGCGCTCGTCGCCGGACTGCCCGGACACACCGGGGCCCGGGCGCTGGACGCCCGCCGCAACGGCCCCGCCGCCCTCGCCGTCAGCGGCCCCATGGTCCGCGACCGCCTCCCGCGGCTGACCGACCCCTGCGTGCGCCTGGCCGCGATGGACACCCAGGGCGTCGACGTGCAACTGGTCAGCCCCTCCCCCTCGCACTACCACTACTGGGCCGGCCGGGAGACGGCCGAGAAGCTGTACCGGCTCGCCAACGAGGCCGTGGCCGCGCACTGTTCGGCCGCCCCCGAGCGGCTGCGCGGACTGGGACTGGTCCCGCTCCAGCATCCGGCGCAGGCGGTGCGCGCCCTGGACCACGCACTGGAGCAGGGCCTGGCCGGGGTGGAGCTCTCCAGCCATGCCCCTGGGCGGGAGCTGTCCGACCCGGCCTACGAGCCCCTCTGGGCCCGGGCCGGGGAGACCGGCGCGATTCTCTTCCTGCACCCCTTCGGATGCACCCTCGACGAGCGGCTGGACCAGTGGTACCTGTCCAACACCGTCGGCCAGCCCACCGAGAACGCCGTCGCCCTCTCCCACCTGGTCTTCTCCGGTGTCCTCGACCGCCACCCGGGCCTGCGGCTGATCGCGGCGCACGGCGGCGGCTACCTGCCCACCCACGTCGGCCGCTCCGACCACGCCTGGTCCGCCCGCTCCGACGCGGGCGCCGGGTGCGCGCACCCGCCCAGCAGCTACCTGAAGCGGCTGTACTTCGACTCCCTGGTCCACGACCCGCACGTGCTGCGGGAGCTGATCCGGGTGGCCGGCCCGGACCGGGTGCTGCTCGGCTCCGACTTCCCCTTCGACATGGGCACCGAGGACCCGGTCGGCGCGCTGCGCGCCGCGCGCCTGTCCGACGCCGACTTCCACGCCGTACGGGGCGGCAACGCCGCCGCCCTCCTCCGGAAGGACTGACATCATGCGCCTGCTCACCCACCTGCGGCACGTCGACCTCGCCGTGCCGGACTACGACAAGCAGCTCGACTTCTACTCCGGCGTCTGGGGCCTCACCCCGGTCGCCGAGGACTCCGGCCTCTCCTTCCTGGCCGCCGAGGGCTCCCCCGAGCAGTACGTCGTACGGCTGCGCAAGGCCGAGGAGAAACGCCTCGACCTCGTCTCCTACGGCGCGGCGAACCCGGCCGACGTCGACACCCTCGCCGAGCGGCTCCTGGCGGGCGGCGTGCGGCTGATCTCCCGGCCGGGGCGGGTCGACACCCCCGGCGGCGGATACGGCTTCCGCTTCTTCGACGTCGACGGCCGCACCATCGAGGTCTCGGCCGACGTCGAGGTCAGGCGGCACCGAAAGATCGAGGAGAAGGAGTCCGTCCCGGTCAAGCTCTCCCACGTCGTCCTCAACTCCCCCGACCTGAACCGCACCCGCGAGTGGTACGAACGCCACCTCGGCTTCGCCCTCTCCGACACACTGAGCTCGCCGCACATGGGCGAGGTCATGCACTTCATGCGGATCAGCAACCAGCACCACTCGATGGCCATCGCGCAGGGCCCGCACACCGCCCTGCACCACGTCTCCTTCGAGATGCGCGGCCTCGACGAGTACATGCGCGGCTCGGGCCGGGTCATGCGGGCGGGCTTCAGGAAGATCTGGGGTCCCGGGCGGCACCTGGCCGGGGACAACACCTTCACGTACTTCCTCGACCCGCACGGCAACACCGTCGAGTACACCACCGAGCTGGAGAACCTGGACGAGGACACCTGGCACCCGCACGTCTACGACTTCTCCCGGCCCGAGGTCACCGACCAGTGGGGCACCGCCAACCCCATGAACGAACTGGTCGCCAAGGAGTCGTTCAACGACCCCGACCGCGGCGTGTTCGTCGCCCCGCCGGTCTGATCCGCGTCCACCTCGACCGACCACCCTCCACCACGGGAGCCGGACCATGCGTTTCGCCAGCTACGAACACCGCCGCCGTCACCGCGTGGCCGTCGTGGAGGACGACGGCTCCCTCTGCCCGCTGCCCGGCGTCACCTCACTCACCGACCTGATCGCGCGGTCCGACGGACTGCCCGGACTGCTCGCCGCCGGCCGGTCCGCCCTCGACGTCCCGCCCGGCCCGCACGTGTCCCAGGTGCGGCTGCTGCCCCCGCTGCGGCCCGCGTCGGTACGGGACTTCGTCACCTTCGAGGAGCACGTCGAGGGCGTACGCCGCTCGGTCGACGGCGTCGCCGGGGTCCCCGATCAGTGGTACGCGGCGCCGACCTTCTACTTCACCAACCCGCACGCGATCCACGCCCACCGGGACGACATCCCGGTACCGCCCGGCTCGGCCGTGCTGGACTTCGAGTTGGAGGTCGGCGCGGTGATCGGGCGGGAGGGCCGTGACCTCACCCCCGAGCAGGCCCGCGACCACATCGTCGGCTACACCGTCCTCAACGACTGGTCCGCACGCGATATCCAGGGCGCGGAGATGAAGGTGGGCCTCGGTCCCTGCAAGGGCAAGGACGGCGCCACCGCCCTCGGCCCGTACCTGGTCACCGCCGACGAGCTGGAGCCGTACCGGGACGCCGACGGGTTCCTGCGCCTGGCCCTGACCGCCGAGGTCAACGGGGCGAGGGTCGGCGAGGACCTGCTGTCCAACATGAGCTGGACCTTCGAGGAGATGACCGCCTACGCCTCCCGCGGCACCCGCGTCGTCCCGGGCGACGTCCTCGGCTCGGGCACCTGCGGCAACGGCGGCTGCCTGGCCGAACTGTGGGGCCGGCGCGGAGAGCAGGACCCGCCGCCGCTGCGGCCCGGCGACACCGTCGCCCTGACCGTGCAGGGCATCGGCACCCTGACGAACACCGTCGTCCCCGGCCCGGACCCCGTACCCCTGCCGGCCGGCCGACGGCGCGGCCGGGAGCGGCCGTGAGCGCCTGACCGCGCGCTCCGTCACACGGTCCGTTCGGGAAGCGTGGGAAGGACCTTCTCCGCGATGTCGAGGAGGACGCTGTCCTCCGGGAGGGCGCCGGACGTGCTCCACACGGTGATCTCGTAGTAGCCGCCCCGGTCCTTTCCGTCGAGGGCAACGGACAGGGTGCGGGCCAGGGGGCCCTGTTCCACCGGTCCGCCGGACCCGCCGCTCCCCAGACTGATCTCGATCCTCATGGTGTGGTCCGAGGCGAGTACCGCGGGTCGGCCGAGAACGGAGAGCGTCTTGACGTCCGTCTCCTCGCCGTACTTCATCAGCTTGACGTACTGGGCGATCGACAGCTTGTTGTACGTGACCGCGACGTGCACGGTGTAGGTGTCGAACCGGACCTCCGCCTCGGGCTGGGCGACCTTCCCGTCGGTCAGGGGAGCGGTGTTGCTGCTGCCGGATGCCGCGGTCGCCGTCTCCGTCGGGGTTCCGAGGAGCCGGGCCAGGTCGGACCTGTTGAGCGCCGCGCACAGCTCGCCGCCGGTCACGGCCCGGGACGTCTCCCTGTAGGCGGCCGGCAGCTCCTCGCCCTCCCCGCCGGGACACGACACGGTGTGCGGCGTGCCGGCGTCTTCGGAGGGCAGCAGTCGCGGGCCCAGCCACACCGCGGCTCCGAGCGCCGCGAACACGGCCACGGCCGCGGCGGCCTGGCCCCACGCGTTGGGTTCCTTCTCCACGGCGGCGGGGGCGCGAGGCCGCTCCGCCGGAGGCCGCGGCTGCGACTGCGACTGGGGCTGGGACTGGGACTGGGACTGGGACTGGGACTGGGACTGGGACTGGGACTGCGGCTGCGGCTGCGGCTGCGGCTGCGGCTGCGGCTGCGGCTGCGGCTGCGAGGCAGCATCGGGCTCCACCGCCGGGCCAGGGTCGCGTCGGGTGCGCAGGGCCCGGACCACCGTGTGCACGCGCACCGCGGTGAACACCAGGAACGCCGCGCCGATCCCGGCCGGGACCCAATCGCCGTCGCGGAACGCGAGATACGTGAGGCGCACGCCCAACACGGACCCGACCACGATGAGCAGGGGCTCGCGGACCCAGAAGGGCAGCAGGCGGATGAGGAAACCGAGCATCCGGCGATCTCACCAGGCCAAGATCACGCCGGCCGTGATGGAGGCCACAGTTCCGGCTCGGAACTCAACCGTGACCTGCTCACCCGTGGTGGGTCGCCGGGAGGTCCACCGCCCACCCCAGCGGATGGGTCTCGGCGACACCCGGAGCGGGGGCCAGGGGTTCGGCTCCGGCCCGGTTGAAGGCGGCGAGTGCCTCGACGAGCGCCAACCGCTGTGCGGGGGTGAGCATTTCGACGATGCCGGCGATCTCGGAACGCCGACGGGCCGTGACGTGCTCGACCGTGTGGCGCCCTTCCTCCGTGAGCTCCAGCAGCGTCTCGCGGCGGCTGCGGGGGTTGGGCTGCCGGGCGGCGAGACCCGCCGCGATCAGCCGGTCGACCATCCGCATCGCCGTGGACGGTGCGACCTGAAGCTGCTCGGCGAGCGTGACCAGCTTGGTCGCCCCTCTCGTGAGCACCACCAGCATGCGGAACTGCGGCAGCGTCACCCGTTCCTCGACCGCCGCGAGGGAACGCGCGGACACCGCGACCAGCAGCCGCGAGGCGGTCAGCACCTCCCGGGTGACGGCGTCCACGTCGTCCGTGGCCCCCACGGGGCTGTCGTGCTCGGTCATGGCTCTTTTCTACCGTGTCCGCCATCCGGCCGCGCCCACACCGTTGGCCACACCTTTAGACTGTGCAAAACTTCAGGTACTCAAGAGATGCCTACCCGGAGGTGACCGTGCCGGACGAGCACACGGATTCCCTTCGGCCTCCCCTGCCCACGGGATGGCGCCGCAAAGCCGCCAGGGCGCCCGTTCTCCTGTTCCGCGCGGGTCTCGGCCCTCTCCTGGGCAGGCGCCTGCTGCTGCTCCACCACACCGGCCGGGTCTCCGGGCAGGACCGCCGCGTCGTCCTCGAAGTGGTGGCCTACGATCCGGACTCCCCCGCCTGGACCGTCGCGTCCGGATTCGGCGCGGGCGCCGACTGGTACCGCAACCTCGGCGCCCACCCGAAGACGGTCCTCCAGTTCGGCAACCGGCACCACGCCGTCACCGCCCGCTTCCTCTCCGCGGAGGACGGCGCGGCGATCATGGAGGAGTACGGCGCGCGCCACCCCCGCACGGCCCGCCGACTGTGCGCGTTCATGGGCCTGCCCTCCGACGGCAGCGCCTCGGCACTGCGCCGGGCCGGGCGCGCGATCCCCTTCGTACGCCTGGAGTCGGATCCGCCCCGGCCGTTTGTCTAGACCTATTTTGTCTAGACCTCTTGTCCTGCCCAGATCGGCGGGCTACGTTTCCCGCTGTTCGGAGTTCTCCACGTTTCCTTCAATTCCCCTGATGGGCAAGGCTGGAAGGAGCATGTCCGCATGCAGGACCGGAGTCTGTCCAGACGAACCGTCATCGCCTCCGCGACCGTCGTCGCCGCGAGCGCGACGGGCGTCGTGGGTGCCGCGGCCACCCCCGCCGTCGCGCACGGGCGCGGCAGGCGCGACGGGCGCCTCAAGAGAATCATCTCCCGGATGAGCATCGAGGCGAAGATCGGCCAGCTGTTCGTCCCGTACTTCTACGGTACGTCCGCGACTTCCCCCAGCCAGTTCGACCAGGACCGCAACCTCGGGGAACTCGGCGTCCGCACCGTGGCCGAGCTCATCGCCAAGTACCACATCGGCGGAGTCATCTACTTCTCCGGCTGGGCGAACAACATCCAGGACCCGCACCAGATCGCGGACCTGTCGAACGGTGTGCAGCGGGCCTCGCTCGCCCTGCCCACGCCCATTCCGTCCCTGATCTCCATCGACCAGGAGCACGGGGCCAACGTCCGCATCGGCAGCGGCGCCACCCAGTTGCCGGGCGCGATGGCGCTCGGCGCGGGCCGCTCGCTCTCCGACGCGCGTACCGCCGGACGGATATCAGGCATCGAACTCGCCGCCCTGGGCATCCATCAGAACTTCGCCCCGGTCGCCGACGTCAACGTCAATCCGGCCAACCCCATCATCAACGTCCGCTCCTTCGGCGCCGACGCCCGCGAGGTCGGCCGCATGGTGGCGGCCCAGGTGACGGGCTATCAGCAGGTTGGCGTCGTGGCCTGCGCCAAGCACTTCCCGGGCCACGGGGACACCGGCCAGGACAGCCACACCGGTCTGCCGGTGATCACCCACACCCGCGAGGAGTGGGAGCGCATCGACGCCCCGCCCTTCAGGGCCGCGATCGCCGCCGGTGTCGACTCGATCATGACCGCGCACCTCCAGGTCCCCGCGCTCGACCCCAGCAACGACCCGGCCACCCTGTCGCCCGCGATCCTCCAGGGCGTGCTGCGCGACGAACTCGGATTCGACGGCGTGATCGTCACCGACGCCCTCAACATGCAAGGCGTGCGTACGAAGTACGGCGACGACCGGGTGCCCGTCCTCGCCCTCAAGGCCGGTGCGGACCAGCTGCTGTTCCCGCCGGACATCGACGTCGCCTACCACGGGGTCCTGGCCGCCGTCCGCGCCGGTGAGATCACCGAGGAGCGACTCGACGAGTCGGTCCTGCGCATCCTGCGCGTCAAGGACAAGGCCGGCCTGTTCGACGGGAGCCCCTACGCCTCCCGGAAGGAGGTCGACCGGGTCGTCGGCGCCCGCGGGCACCGGCGCGCCGCCGCGCGGATCGCCGAACGCACCACCACCCTGCTGGTCAACGAGGACGACATGCTCCCGCTGGGCCGTCGGCAGCGGAGGCTGCTGGTGGTCGGCGCCAGCCCGGCCTTCCCGACCGACGACACCCGCACCACGGTGCCCGAGCTGGCCGCGGCCTTCGACGAACTGGGCTACCGCACCTCCCACCTCGCCACCGGCCGGGCGCCCGACGCGGCGAAGATCGACGAGGCGGTGGCCGCGGCACGGGGACGGGACGCGGTGGTGGTCACCACCGACAACGTCGGCGCCACCAGCGCCCAGCGCACCCTGGTGTCCCGGCTGCTCGCGACGGGAGTGCCGGTCGTCCACCTCGCGGTCCGCAACCCCTACGACATCGCCCACCTCGGCGACGTCCGGGCCTCGCTGGCCTCCTACTGCTGGACCGAGGTCGAACTGCGCGCCGCGGCCCGGGTGATCGCCGGCCGGGTCGAACCGCGCGGCAAGCTGCCCGTGCCCGTCCAGCGGGCCGACGACCCGGCCAAGGTCCTCTTCCGCTCCGGGCACGGACTGTCGTACGACGACCGCCGGGGGCACTGACGGCCGCTGCCCGCACCCCTGACTGATGCGACAGTCAGGATCTCAACGGGCCACTTTTCCAGCAGCTTCCTCCTCGGACATGTTGAGTTTTCCGCAACACATGTCTAAGGTCGTGGCCCGTGGAAACCGACGACGTCCCCGGCGGCGCACCGAACGCCGACACCGCCGCCCGCGTCCGCGAGGTCATCGCGGCCGCGGGCGTCAGTCAGCGCGAGTTCGCGCGGCGCGTCGTCATGGATCCGTCCAAGCTGTCGCGTTCGCTCAGCGGCACCCGCCGCTTCACGGTCGCGGAGCTGGCCCGGATCGCCGACGAGGGGCAGGTCGACGCGGGCCGGCTGCTCGGCACCCGGTCCCGCGAGAAGGCCACGCCACCGGCGACCGGTGTCGAGGGCGGGCGACCGCTGCAGATCGTCCGCGAGACGGTCCGGCTGATCGCGGAGCACGGATTCCACGCGGTGCGGGTCGCCGACATCGCCCGCGCCTGCGCCACCAGCAGTGCCGCGATCCACTACCACTTCCCGGGGCGCGCCGAGCTCCTGGAGGCGGCCGTGCGCTGGTGCATGGACGAGGACACCGCGCGCCGTGCCGCCCGTCTCGCCGAGGCGGACGACGCGGCGGCGGAGCTGTCCCAGCTGATCGCGCTGCAGACGCCGCGCACCGCGCAGCAGCGCCGCCAGTGGGCGGTGTGGCTCGACCTGTGGGCCGAGGCCGCTCGCTCCACGGCGGTGGGACGTCTGCATTCCGAGTACTACCGGCAGTGGCGCGAGACCGTCGCCGACGTCGTACGCCGAGGTGTCGGACAGGGCGTCTTCCGCGCCGGGCTCGATCCGCGGGCGGCGGCACTGACGCTGACCGCTCTGATCGACGGCCTGGCGACGCACGTCCTGTCGGTGAGCGGGCCGGCCTCCGCCGATGCCGCGGACGCGATGCACACCGCGCTGACCACCCACGTCAACGACACGATCCTGGCTCCGTAGCGCCCAAGCCGCGGAAGCCCCTGCCCCTGCCCCTGCCCCTGCCCCTGCCCCTGCCCCTGCCCCTGCCCCTGCCCGCACCCTGCTCCGCCACCGCCGGAGTGGGAAGACCTCGGGAGGCCCCCGCATGCCCATGACCGAGAACGTCATCATCACCTGCGCGCTCACGGGCGCCGGTGACACCGTCCGCAAGAGCCCCCACGTCCCCGTCACCCCGGAACAGATAGCCAGGAACGCCGTGGAGGCGGCCGCCGCCGGAGCGGCCGTCGTGCACATCCATGTACGCGACCCGGAGACCGGCGACCCGTCCCGCGACCCGAAGCTGTACCGGGAGGTCGTCGAGCGCGTCAAGGAGACCGGCACCGACGTCGTCATCAACCTCACCGCCGGCATGGGCGGCGATCTCGTGATCGACCCGGACGACCCGCTCACCCACCTGCCCGGCACCGACCTCGTCGGCGGTCTGGAGCGCCTTCCGCACGTCGAGGACCTGCTTCCGGACATCTGCACGCTGGACTGCGGCTCGCTCAACTTCGGCGACGGCTCGAACCTCTACGTCTCCACTCCCGACATGCTGCGCGCGGGCGCGCGGCGCATCCAGGAGCTGGGTGTGCGGCCCGAGTTGGAGATCTTCGACACGGGTCAGCTCTGGTTCGCCAAGCAGTTGCTCGCCGAGGGCCTGCTCGACGACCCGACCGTCTTCCAGCTGTGCATGGGCATCCCGTGGGGCGCGCCCGCGGACCCCGGGGTGCTCCAGTCGATGGTCAACATGCTGCCGGACGGGGCGCGTTGGGCGAGTTTCGCGCTCGGCCGGATGCAGATGCCGTGGGCCGCACAGTCGATCCTGCTCGGCGGCCACGTCCGCGTGGGCCTGGAGGACAACCTGTACCTCGGCCGGGGCAACAAGGCGACCAACGCCCAGCTCGTCGAACGGGCCGTGACCCTCACCGAGTCGATGGGCGCCCGCGTGGCGACGCCGGACGAGGCCCGCGCCACTCTCGGCCTCCGGCCCCGCGACCGGTCCGCCGCGACGACGAAGGAGCACATCTGATGACCTCGCCCGAGAACGTCCGCCGCGTCGCCTGTGTCGGCGCCGGAGTCATCGGCGGCGGCTGGGTCGCCCACTTCCTGGCCCGCGGCTACGACGTGACCGCCTGGGACCCGGCGCCCGACGCCGAACCGAGGCTGCGCCGCCTGGTCGAGGCGGCGTGGCCGACGCTCACCCGGCTCGGCCTCGCCGAGGGCGCGTCGACCGACCGGCTCACCGTCACCGGCTCCCTGGAACAAGCCGTCGCCGAAGCCGAGTTCGTCCAGGAGAGCGCGCCCGAGAAGCTCGGCCTCAAGCGCGATCTGCTGGCCCGCCTGGACGCGGCGACACCATCCGGCGTCGTCATCGCCTCGTCCACCTCCGGCTATCCGATGACCGACATGCAGACGACGGCCGCGGACCCCTCGCGCCTGGTCGTCGGCCACCCGTTCAACCCGCCCTACCTCATCCCGCTCGTCGAGGTCGTCGGCGGCGAGCGCACCGACGCGGCGGCGGTGGCCTGGGCCTCGCGCTTCTACGAGGTCGCGGGCAAGTCCGTCATCACGATGGACAACGAGGTCCCGGGCTTCATCGCGAACCGCCTCCAGGAGGCGCTGTGGCGCGAGGCGCTGCACATGGTCGCGAGCGGCGAGGCGACGGTCCGGGACATCGACCTGTCGATCACCGAGGGCCCCGGGCTGCGCTGGGCGGTGATGGGACCGATGCTGACGTTCGCGCTCGCGGGCGGCGAGGGCGGCATGGCGCACATGCTGGACCACTTCGGCCCGTCCCTGAAGTCGCCGTGGACGCGCCTGGAGGCGCCGGAGCTGGACAAGGAGCTGTACGACGCGGTGGTGGCCGGCTGCGACGAGGCGGCGGACGGCCGTTCCATCGCCGACCTGGTGGCCGAACGCGACCGGGGCGTCGTCGAGGTACTGCGCGCCACCGGCCGCCTGGGCCCCGAGGAGGACTCCCGATGACCGGGCTCCCGCTGCTCCGCAGCGCGGTCCGCCCGGAGTGGATCGACTACAACGGCCACCTGAGCGAGGCCTTCTACGTCCTCGTCTTCGGCCACGCCACGGACGCGCTGATGATCGGGACGGGCCTGGACTCCGGCTACCGCGAGTCCACGCACTGTTCCCTGTACACGGTCGAGTCCCACGTCCGCTACCTCCGCGACGTGTCCGAGGGGGCGCAACTGGCCGTCCGCACCCGTGTGCTGGGCGCGGCGGCCCGCAAGGCGCGTTTCACGCACGAGATGTACGTGGTGCCCGGACCGGACGCGGAGCCGGCGCCCGACGCGGCGGCGGTCGCGACGACCGAGCTGCTCGCGGTCCACGTCGACCGGCGGGCGGGGCGGGCCACCGAGTTCCCGGAGTCGGTCCGGCGCCGCTTCACGGAGCTGACCGAGCCGCCTCCTCAGTGGGCGGGCCGCTCGATCCCCACCGTGGCCTGACGCGCCGGGGACCGTCGTCGCGGCGGTCCCCGTCGCCCGACGGGCCGGTGCTCTCGCCGAGGAAGCCGCCCGACTGGTGCCGCCACAGCCTGGCGTAGGCGCCGTCCGTCGCGAGCAGCTTCTCGTGGGAGCCCTGCTCGACGACGCGTCCGCGGTCCAGGACGACGAGGCGATCCATGCCGGCGACGGTGCTCAGGCGGTGGGCGACCACGAGGGCCGTACGTCCGTCCATCAGCCGCCACAGGGCGTCCTGGACGAGGAGTTCGCTCTCCGAGTCAAGCGCGCTGGTCGCCTCGTCGAGCAGCAGGACCGGGGCGTCGCGCAGGATGGCGCGGGCGAGGGCGACGCGCTGGCGCTGGCCGCCGGACAGCTTCACCCCGCGCTCCCCCACCAGTGTGCCGAAGCCGTCCGGGAGCTGGTCGGCGAACTCGGTGACGTGCGCGGCCGCGGCGGCCGCGTGGATCTCCTCGTCGGCGGCGCCGGGCCGGGCGAAGGCGATGTTGTCCCGCAGGCTGCGGTGGAACATGGCGGGCTCCTGCGGCACGTAGGCGATCAGTGAGCGCAGGTCGCTCTGGCGCAGCAGGCTGATGTCCTGGCCGCCGATCAGGATGCGTCCGCGGTCGATGTCCGACATCCGCAGCAGCAGCCGGGTGAGCGTGGTCTTGCCGCCGCCGGACCTGCCGACCAGGCCGATCCGGGCGCCCGCGGGCACGTCCAGGTCCAGTCCCCGGAAGATCGGCTTCGCGCCCGCGTGCGCGAAGGTCACCGCCTCGAAGCGGATGCCGGAGTCCCGCGGCGCGAGGGGTGCGGGCGCGTCGGCGTCGACCACGGTGGGCGGGTCGAGGAGCAGCTCGGTGAACTGGGCGGCCTCGGTCATCGAGCTCTCCAGCCGCCGGTAGATCTGGTTGAACTCGAACATGATCTGGGTGGCGTTGGAGTAGTAGGTGAAGGCGACGACGACCTCCTCCACCCCCTGCCCCGGCCCGCCGAAGGCGATGGCGACCAGCAGGCCCAGGACGTTGGTCAGTACGGACATGGGCGCGATCAGGGTGTCGACGCGCAGGTTGCCGTAGTCCCACGATCGCAGCGTCAGGCGCCGGGAGTCCGCGACCCTGCCGCGGTGTTCGGCCGCCTCCCGCCGTTCGGCCGCGAACGCCCGGACGGTCTCCATGTTCATGAGGCTGTCGGCGACATGGCCGGAGACCCGGGCGACCGCGGCCTCCCGGTCGTTGACGAGCCGTTGCCTGCGCCGGATCAGCGGGGTCGCGGCCACCACCGTCAGCGCGATCATCAGGAACAGGCCGACGACGAGCATCGGTTCGTAGCTCCACAGGACCACGGCACCGAACACCAGAGGGACGAGACTGCCCACGATCCGGTACGTCACGGTGTCGACGAAGTCCTCGAAGCGCTTGCCGTAGCTGAGCACCCGTTTGGTCAGGGAGCCGGCGAAGTTGTCGTGGAAGAACGCGGCGTCCTTGGCGAGGAGTTCGTCCATGCCGCCGACGTAGAGGTGCTCCATGCCGAGGGCGTCCACGCGGTTCAGGCAGTGCTGCCCGACCCGCCAGACGGCCTCGGCGAGCAGCAGCGTCAGGCCGAAGCCCAGCACGTACGGCAGCGCCCGGCCGAGGGTGAGGCCGCCGTCGTCGGCGGCCTGCCCGGCCAGCTTGGCGATCAGCAGGGGCGCGACGTAGCGGATGCCGATGTTGCCGACGGCCGGCAGCAGCAGCGCGGGCAGGGCCAGCCGGCGCAGGCGCAGCAGTTCCCTGCCGTAGTGGCGCAGCGCCAGGACGACCGCGCTCCTGCCCGGCGCCGGTCCTCGCGTGTCTGTCGTCACCGTCACACTCCCGGGTTCGGAAGCCGGAAGTCTCCCGTCGGACGGGGCCCACAGTCCAGGCATTTAACGCGGACCGTCGAGAACCGGACACCCTGCGGCCCCGCTCGGGTCGGGGTGTCTAGACCCCCGGGTCCGGGACGACCTCTCCGAGGACGTCGTCCACCGGGGTGGCGTGCACTCCCAGGATCTTCCCGGTCTCCGAGTGGTCGACGACGAACGGGCGACCGGGCTCGGTGAGCACCTCGTGCATCTCCGCCCAGAAGGGTTCGGCGAACGCCAGCATGGTGAGGTCGCGTTCGGTCATCTCCGCCATCCGCGGGGTCGGCGCACCCGCGAGTCCGGCGAGCCGTCCGGCCAGTTCCCGCACCGAGAGGGTCGAGGTGGGGACGTGCCAGGCCCGGCCGTACGCCTGCTCGGTGCGGCTCGCGGCGACCAGCGTGCGGGCGGTGTCACCGATCGCGGAGTAGCTGTGCGGCACGTCGAGTTCCTGCGGCACCAGGGCCAGCCTGCCGGCCAGGACCTGCCCCTGCACCATGAGGCTGAACACCGAGAGGGCGCCGGCACCGTAGAACTGGGCGGCCCGCACCTCGGTGACCTTCACCCCCGAGGCGGCGGCCTCCTCCCACACCCGCGCTCTGGCCCGCCCCTTGGGACCGGTGGCGGCCAGGGGCAGGCCGGGACCGATCGGCCCGCTCACCGGGCCGTAGCCGTAGTGGTTGCCGAGCATGACGTACGCGGCCCCGGTGCGCCGCACCGCGCTCAGGAGCGATGCCGACAGGACGGGGAACTGTTCGGGCCACTGGTGGTAGGGCGGCGCGGCGGTGGTGAACAGCGTGTCGGCACCCTCCGTCAGTTCGGTGAGCCGATCGGTGTCGGTCGCGTCCGCGATCGCCTTCTCGATCAGGGGGTGGTCGGGCCCGCGGCCGGTCCGGCTGATCATGCGCACCCGCTCGCCGTCCTCGGCGAGCAGAAGCGCGGTCCTCGACGCGGCTGCCCCGCGTCCGACGATCACATGAGTTGTCATGCCGACCACGGTGCCGTCCCACTGCCCCGTGCCATAGTGGCCACAATGCCAACCATCCGGAGGTTCTGGCCATGCATCGCGTCGTCGCGGTCGTCGTGCCGCCCGTGCTGAGCTTCGATGTCTCGATCCCGCTGATGGTGTTCCACAACGTCGAGCACTACGACGTGCGGGTCTGCGCGGCGCGGCCGGGTCCGACGCCGACCGTGGGCGGCCCGGACATCGTGGTGCCGGACGGCCTGGACGCGTTGGACCGTGCCGACACGGTGCTCGCCGTCGGTAGCGGGGGTGAGCCGGCTCCCGCGGAGGTCCTCGACGCCCTGCGGAAGGCCGCGGCCGGGGGCGCGCGGATCGCCTCCCTGTGCACGGGCGCGTTCGTCCTGGCGCAGCCCGGCCTGCTCGACGGGCTGCGCGCCACCACCCACTGGGGGCTGGCGGCCGAACTCGGCACCCGTTTCCCGGCCGTCGAGGTGCAGCCCGACCTCCTCTTCGTCGAGGACGGCGGTGTCTTCACCTCGGCCGGTGCCGCGGCCGCCATCGACCTGTGCCTGCACCTGATCAGGGTCGACCACGGCGCCTCGGCGGCCAACGCGGCCGCGCGGCTCGCGGTCGTTCCTCCCGTACGGCCGGGCGGCCAGTCCCAGTTCATCGAGACTCCGCTGCCGCCGGAGCGCGGTACGTCCTTCGCCCCCACCCGTGCCTGGGCGCTCGGACACCTGGACCGCCCGCTCACCCTGACCGACCTGGCGCGGCACGCCGGGACGAGCGTGCGCACCCTCACCCGGCGCTTCCACGCGGAGACCGGACTGAGCCCGCTGCAATGGCTGTTGCACCGGCGCGTCGACCGGGCGAGGGAACTGCTGGAGACCACCCGGCTGCCCATGGACCAGGTGGCCCGGAAGAGCGGTCTGGGCAGTGCGGACTCCCTCCGCAAGCACCTGGTCGCCCGGATCGGGCTGACGCCCACGGCCTACCGCGCGAGCTTCAACCCGTCGGCACAACGTGACATTGTATAGTGGGAGGTCATTGGCTGGTCGGACGCAGGAGCACGGATGCCGCATCTCAAGTCCCAGGCGATCTCCGTCCAGACCCATCTGCGTGACCAGGTCGGCGACGCGCTCCGGGCCGCCCTCATCGCCGGTGACCTGCGTCCGGGGGTCGTCTACTCCGCCCCCACCCTCGCCGCGGAGCTGGGTGTCTCCGCGACTCCGGTGCGCGAGGCCATGCTGGAACTGGCCAGGGAGGGGCTGGTCGAAGCGGTGCGCAACAAGGGCTTCCGGGTCACCGAGATGACCGAGCGGGACCTCGACGAGTTCACCGAGATCCGGACCCTGATCGAGGTTCCCACCGTGGGCCGCGTAGCGGCGACGGCGACCGCTGAGCAACTGGAGGCGCTGCGCCCGCTGGCACAGCAGATCGTCACCGCGGCCCGCAAGCACGACGTCCTCAAGTACCTCGAAGCCGATCACCGGTTCCACCTGGAGCTGCTGGCCCTGGCCGGCAACCAGCATCTCGTGGAGGTGGTGGCCGATCTGCGCAAGCGTTCGCGGCTGTTCGGGCTGGGCAGCCTGAACGAGACGGGGCGGCTGGTCGCCTCCGCCCAGGAGCACGTCGACCTTCTGGACCTGATGGCGGCCGGCCGCGGCGGCGAGGCCGAGGAGTGCATGCGCCGCCATCTCGCGCACGTCCGCACCCTGTGGGCGGACGGCCGGACACACGCCGAGGACTGAGCCGAAGAGCACCTTCGCTCCCAACTCCCCAACTCCCCTTTCCGTCGGACCACTTCCCATGCCATATCACCTGTGCAATGGTACATGGCACAGGTCGTGGTCATGCCAACTTCAGGGCATCGGCCGTGCCCCGTCCGTTGGACGGCGCGGCCCTCCCCGATCCACGGCTCCTTCACCCTCCATGGGCCCCGCATCGCGTGGTCCCCACCCTCATGGGAGGCACAGTGAGAACGTCACGTGTCCGGCGGCGTCTGGGGGCGGCCCTGCCGCTTGCCCTGACCCTCGCCATGGGCGTCGGCCTGCCGGCGCAGCCGGCCGGTGCCCTGCCCGCGGCCCCCGTGTCCGCCGCGCGGGCCGCGCACACGGGACAGCAGCACGCCGGTCCCCCGCCCGTCGCCCAGTCCGTCACCGCCCCGGCCGAGCATGTGGGCAAGGGACGGCTGACGCCCTCGTCGATTCCTCCGCTCGCGGCGAGCAAGGACGCGCTCAAGCAGTCCTACGGACAGCACGAAGAACACGCGGAACCGGAGGCCGCGGACCGGAAGAAGACCACCGCCGCGGCCGCCGCGTGCGACGTCTCCGCCTTCACCACCCGCACCGGCAGTGCCCTGGTGCGGCAGATCGAGTCAGCCACGACCGACTGCGTCAACACCCTGTTCAACCTGACCGGAAGCGACGCCTACCAGGCCTTCCGCGAAGCGCAGATGACCACCGTCGCCCACGCCCTGCGCGACGGTTCGGCGTCCTACCCCGGCAACGGCAGTACCGGCATGCCGCAGCTCGTGCTCTACCTCCGCGCCGGCTACTACGTCCACTACTACAACGCCGGTACGGTGGGCGGCTACGGCAGCGGCCTGCAGAGCGCGATACGCGCGGGCCTCGACGCCTTCTTCGCCAGTCCGCACTCCCGCGACGTCGGCGACGCCAATGGTGAGACCCTCTCCGAGGCCGTCGTCCTGATCGACAGCGCCGAGGAGAACGCCCGCTACATCCACGTCGTCAAACGGCTGCTGGCGGACTACGACTCCTCCTGGAACTCCTCCTGGTGGATGCTCAACGCGGTCAACAACGTCTACACGGTGACCTTCCGCGGTCACCAGGTGCCCGCGTTCGTGAGCGCCGTCGAGTCGGATCCGGGCCTGCTCGACGCCCTGTACGGCTTCGCGTCCGGTCACCTCGCCCTCCTGGGTACGGACCAGTCCTACCTCACGTCCAACGCCGGACGTGAACTCGGCAGGTTCCTGCAGCACTCCGCTCTGCGGAGCAAGGTCCGCCCACTGGCGACCGGTCTGCTGAACTCGAGCGCGATCACCGGTGACACCGCCCCGCTCTGGGTCGGGGTGGCCGAGATGACCGCCTACTACGACCCCGCCAACTGCTCCTCCTACGGCACCTGCGACCTGCCGGCGCAGCTGGAGAAGGCGGTGCTGCCCGTGACGTACACGTGCAGTTCCAGCATCACCATCAGGGCCCAGCGGATGTCCTCGGGCGAGCTGTCGTCCAGTTGCGACAGCCTGCGCGGCCAGGACGCCTACTTCCACTCGGTCGCCCGGGACGGCGGGCCGGTCGCGGGTGACCGGAACGACACGATCGAGGTCGTGGTCTTCGACTCCAGCACGGACTACCAGACCTACGCGGGCGCCATGTTCGGCATCGACACCAACAACGGCGGCATGTACCTAGAGGGCGACCCGTCGGCGACCGGCAACCAGCCGCGCTTCATCGCCTACGAGGCCGAATGGCTGCGCCCCGACTTCCAGATCTGGAACCTCAACCACGAATACACCCACTACCTCGACGGCCGCTTCGACATGTACGGCGACTTCAACGCCAACATCACCACTCCGACCATCTGGTGGGTCGAAGGATTCGCCGAGTACGTCTCCTACTCCTACCGCGGCGTTCCGTACACGGAGGCGATGACCGAGGCCGGCCGCGGCACCTACGCCCTGAGCACCCTCTTCGACACCACGTACAGCCACGACACCACCCGTGTCTACCGCTGGGGCTACCTCGCCACGCGGTACATGCTCGAGCAGCACCGCGCCGACCTGGACACGGTGCTCGGCCACTACCGCGCCGGCGACTGGAACGCCGCCCGCGCCCATCTGACCGACACCATCGGCACCCGCTACGACGACGACTGGTACGCCTGGCTGGCGGGCTGCGCCGCCGGTGACTGCGGCGGCGGCACCGGCACCGAGTGCGCCGGCACCGACACCAGGGAGCTGGGTCGGAACTGCCGGCGGAGCGACCAGTCGGCCACCACCGGGAACTACGCGTACTTCTACCTCCACGTCCCGGCCGGCACCGCGCAGTTGACGATCACCACCTCCGGCGGCACGGGGGACGCGGACCTGTACTACGACGACGGCGGCTGGCCGGGCACCACCGGCTACACGCTGCGTGACACGGGCGCCGGCAACAGCCACACCCTGACCGTCGACCACCCGGCGGCCGGTGCCCACTACATCAGCCTGTACGCGGTGGACGGCTTCGACGGGGTGACCGTCGCGACCGGTTACTGACCCGGCGCGGACACGGTGCGGGAACGGCGCGGGAACGGCCGACGCACCGAGGCCCGGGGCGGCGCGAGGCCGCCCCGGGCCGCAGGCGTGGTTCCCGTGCTCAGAGGGTGAAACCCGCCGGGTAGGGGTCCGAGGGATCGAGCAGGTACTGCGCGGTGCCGGTGATCCAGGCCCGGCCGGTGACGGAGGGCAGGACGGCCGGGCGGCCGCCGACCGTCGTCTCCCCGAGGACGCGCCCGACGAAGCGGGAGCCGATGAACGACTCGTTGACGAAGTCCCGGCCGACCGGTAGCAGGCCACGGGCGTGCAGTTGCGCCATGCGGGCGCTGGTGCCCGTGCCGCAGGGCGACCGGTCGAACCATCCCGGATGGATCGCCATGGCGTGCCGTGAGTGCTCCGCGGTCGAGCCGGGCGCTTCGAGGTAGACGTGGTGGCACACGTCGATGTCCGGATTCTCGGGGTGGGACACCGGGTTCTGCTTGTTGATCGCGTCCATGACAGCCAGTCCGGCCTCCAGCAGCGGCTGCTTGTGCGCCCGCTCGAAGGGGATACCGAGGTCCTCGGTCCGGACGAAGGCGTAGAAGTTGCCGCCGTAGGCGATGTCGTAGCGCACTTCCCCGTGCCCGGGGACGTCGACGACCTGGTCGAGTGCGTGGCAGTACGACGCCACGTTCTCCAGGGTCACCGACTCGGCGTGGCCGTCGCGCACCCTGACCCGGGCCGTGACCAGTCCGGCCGGGGTGTCGAGCCGGACCTTGGTCTCCGGCTCGGTCACCTCGACCATGCCGGTCTCGACCAGGACCGTCGCGACACCGATGGTCCCGTGCCCGCACATCGGCAGGCAGCCGGAGACCTCGATGAAGAGCACGCCGTAGTCGGCGTCCGGCCGGGTGGGGGGTTGCAGGACGGCCCCGGACATCGACGCGTGTCCGCGCGGTTCGCACATGAGCAGGGTGCGCAGGTGGTCGCGTTCCGCGACGAAGCGCTGCCGCCGCTCGAACATCGTGGCGCCGGGCAGGACGCCCACCCCGCCCGTGATCACGCGGGTGGGCATCCCCTCGGTGTGCGAGTCGACGGCGTGGTAGCAGACCGTCGAACGCATCGTCAGTTCACCCCGGCGTCGACGAGTGCCTGGGTGGCGGCGCGCACGACCGCCTCGGTCTCGGGGCCGAGCGGCTGTCGCGGCGGACGGCAGGGACCGCCACGGCGGCCGGTCAGCTCCTGGCCGAGCTTGATGGCCTGGACGAACTCCGTCTTGCTGTCCCACCGCAGCACCGGGTGCAGTTGGCGGTAGAGCGGCAGCGCCGTCTCCAGGTCGCCCCGCACGGACGCCTCGTACAGCGCGAGACAGGCCCGGGGGAAGACCTGCGGGTACCCGGCGACCCAGCCCTTGGCGCCGGCGAGGGCGACCTCGAGCACGGTGTCGTCGGTGCCGATCATGAGGTCGAGGCCGGGTGCCAGTTCGGAGATCTCGTAGCAGCGCCGGACGTCGCCGGAGAACTCCTTGACCCCGACGATGTACCCCTCGGCGTGCAGTTTGGCCAGCAGGTCGGGGCGCAGGTCCACCTTCGTGTCGATGGGGTTGTTGTACGCGGTGACGGGCAGGCCCACCGAGGCGACCCGTTCGAAGTGCTGGAGCACCGCGCGGTCGTCGGCGCGGTAGGCGTTGGGCGGCAGGCACATGACGGCCTGGCAGCCCGCGTCCTTGGCGAACCGGGCGTGCCGCTCGGCCTCGCGACCGCCGTAGGCGCCGACGCCCGGCATGACGGTGAAGCCCTCGGGGGCGTTCGCGACGGCGGTCTCGACGACGCGGTCGCGCTCCTCGTACGTGAGGGTCTGGTACTCGCCCAGCGACCCGTTCGGCGCGACGCCGTGCATCCCCTGCGCGGCGAGGTGGGCGACGCTCTCGCCGTACGCGTCGAAGTCGACCGAGAGATCGTCGTCGAACGGCAGGCTGGTGGCGACGATGACGCCGTGCCAGGGCTTGCGGGTCTCGCTCATGGACACTCCTTGTCGGTTTCACTGCTGTCCGTCGATACCGCCGAAGTCGCCGATACCGGCGGGTCTTCGTCGAGGTCGGCGAGGGCCCCGAGGGTGACGGGCGTCGCGACGAGCCGTTCCGCGGGCTCGTAGGCCCGGCGCCGCGCCGTGAGGCAGTGCACGGCGGGTCCGCACATCCGCCCCTGGCACCAGCCCATGCCGGCCCGGGTCAGTTGCTTGATCTGCCGGTGGTCGGGTGCGCCGTCGGCGCGGGCGCTCCGGATCGCACCGGCGGTCACCTCCTCGCAGCGGCACACGACGGTGTCGTCGGTCAGCCACGAGGACCAGGCCCGGGGAACCGGATGGGCCAGCGCCATCGCCCGGGCGAAGGCGCGTTGCCGGTCCACCGCCGAACGCAGCGCCGTCAGCCGCCTGTTCGCCGGTACGGTGGTGGCGCGGGCGTCGGCGAGGACCGACGCGGCGGCCAGCCGGCCCTCGTTCACGGCGAGTGCTGCCCCGCCCACCCCGCACGTCTCCCCCGCCGCGTAGAGGCCGGGGACGGTGGTGCGCTGCCCCCGGTCGACCGCGACCACCGCGTTGCCGTCCGCCGAGTCCGTGAGGGAAGCCCCGAGGGGAACGAGCAGGTCGAGCTGGGGTGCGAAGCCCCAGCCGACGCCGACGGCGTCCACCTCCATGCGTCGTTCCGTACCCGGGCGCGGGCTGCCGTCCGGGGCCAGCGAGGCGATCCGCACCGACGTCACGCGGTCGGCGCCGTCCGCGGCGACGATGGCCGTGCGCGGGCGGACCGGGACTCGGTGGCGCACGAGCGTGGCGGCGTACCCGGCGCCCTCGGCCCACTTGTCGGGGTTGCGCAGCAGCGGGCCGGGGTGGCGCAGCCAGGCCCGTGGGTGGGCCGCCTCGCACACCGCGACCACCTCGACGCCGCGGGCCGCGAGCCCGGCGGCGACCGGCAGCAGGAACGGGCCGGTGCCGCCCAGCGCGACCCGGCTGCCGGCGGCCACTCCGCCTCCCTTGAGCAGGGCCTGCATCCCGCCGGCGGTCAGCACGCCGGGCAGGTCCCAGCCCGGGAAGGGCAGTTGACGGTCGTAGGCGCCGGTGGCCACCAGGAGTCTCGGCGCCCGCAGGACGACGGCGGTCTCCCGCGGCGCCTCGCGGCGGTCGACCGCGTGGACCGCGAATCCGTCGCCCTCACGGACCGCGGACCACGCGTGATGTCCCAGGCGCAGGTCGAGCCGGCCCGCCGTCCGGTGGGCCGCCAGCGCCTTGCACAGGGCGCGGTACCGGTCCAGTCCGTGGTGCAGGTCGTCGGTCGGTACGGCCGCCCGCGCGTGCTCGGGCGGGTGGCGCCAGTACTGACCGCCGAGAGCGGTTCCGGAGTCCAGCAGGGCGACGCGCAGTCCACCGGCCAGCGCCGTGGCCGCGGCGGCCATGCCGGCCGGGCCCGCGCCGACGACGACGAGGTCCGCGGGCTCAGTCATCGTCACCCTCCAGGGTCGTGACGGTCATGCCCGGCCGGGCCGGCAGCAGGCAGGCGCGCTGGCCGCGGGCTCCGTCGACGGTGACGAGGCAGTCGAAGCAGACGCCGATGCCGCAGAAGACGCCACGCGGGCGGTGTCCGACGCGGGTGGTGCGCCAGGCGACGCGGCCCGCCGCGACGAGGGCCGCGGCGACGGTCTGGCCCTCGGCGTACGGCAGGGGCTCGCCGTCGACGACGATCTCGCTCACTGGGGCGCACCTCCGGGGGTGAGGAAGCGGTCGGGGAGAAGGGCGGTGTGGGCGGCCGGATCGGCGCCGCGCCAGGGTCGGCCGAGCAGGTGGGCCGTGACGAGCGCGCCGGTGGCGGGGGCGAGGCCGATCCCGGCCCCCTCGTGGCCGCACGCGTGGACGACGCCCGGCACCCGCGGGTCGGGGCCCACCACCGGCAGGTGGTCCGGGCAGTACGGCCGGAACCCGCGGTAGGCGCGCATCAGATGGACTCCGCGCAGGAAGGGGAAGAGCCGGCACGCCTGGGCCGCGAGCCGGGCGAGAACGGCGGTGTTCATCGTGGTGTCGAAACCGACGCGTTCCCGGCTGGCGCCGATGAGGATCGTGCCGCCGCGCGTGCCCTCCACGACGCACGAGGTCTCCAGCCCGGCGTCGGAGGAGGCCACGTTGGCCACGTAGTCGGCGGAGTAGACCTTGTGCCGGACCATCGGCGGCAGCGGTTCGGTCACCAGGACGAAGCCGCGGCGCGGCAGCACCTCGACGGGGGCGCCGAGCCGCCGTCCGACTTCACCGCCCCAGGTCCCGGCGGCGTTGACGACGGCGTCGGCGGGCAGCACGTCACCGGCGGCCGTCCGGACACCGGTGACGCGGCCGTCCCGGGCGGTCACCGCCCCGGCCACCTCGCCCGGGTGGAAGCGCGCACCGCGCCGTACGGCGGCCCGCAGCAGCGCGGCCGCCGCCAGCACCGGCTGCACCTGCGCGTCCTGCGGGTAGTGGACCCCGCCGGGGATCCCGGGCGCGAGGTGGGGTTCGAGGTCCCGCACCCGGTCGACCTGCTCGACGCGGACACCGGCCGCCTCCTGCCGGGCGGCGAACTCCTGGAGCGCCGCGAGGTTCTCGACGCCGTCCGCTACCACCAGGCCGCCCTTGGCCTCCAGTTCGAGGGAGTCGGGTCCCAGCTCCCGGCCGGCCTCGTCCCACAATGTGCGGCTCAGCTGTGCCAGGGCGAGTTCGGGGCCGGGTTCCTTGTCGGAGAGGAGGACGTTGCCCTCTCCGCGGCTGGTCGTCCCGGCGCCGACGGGTCCGCGGTCGGTGACCGTGACGTCCATGCCCGCCGAGACGGCGTGGAAGGCGCAGGCGGCCCCGACGACTCCCGCGCCCACGACGACGACCTTCAGGGTCAACGGCTCCTCCTCCGCGCACGCACGTCGCTGTGCAATGTCACATGCCATGACTGAGGCTATACATCCGGCAGGCGGAAGACAACGCCCACTTCACAGCCGCCGGTGGCGAGGTCAGAGATCCACTCGGCTGCCCGGTTCTGTCATGGCACCGGCCGTGGGTCAGGGGTCGCCGGGGCCGCCGGGGCCACCAAGACCGGTCAGGGCGCCGACCGGGTCGAGGTCGGGGGTCCCGCGCGGCCACCAGTCCTCGCGGCCGGGCTCCGACTCGTACACGTACCAGAGCCCGGTCCGGCCGAGTCTCAGCTGGATGTGGCCGCGTGGGTGGGTGAGGCGGTTGCGCCAGGGACGGAAGGCGGGGAGGTCGGCGGCGAGCAGCAGCGGGCGGGCACGGTCGAACCGGCCGGCCGGCGGGTCCCAGGGCTCCTCCAGGACGTCGAGGCCCGCCAACCCGCCCTGCCGCCAGGCGGCAACGGCCCGCGCCAGCTCCCCCGTGTCGCGTCCGGCGGCCGAGGCGAGCGACGCGTAGAGCGCGCGGCTGCCCGCGGTGAGGCCGGAGCCGGGGCGCGCGGCGGCGAGCCGGACGGCGTCCTGCCACAGCGTCAGTCCGCCGACCGGGTCGCGTCCCGTGGTGAGCAGGGCGTGGGCGCGGGCGGCCGCGTCGGTGGCCAGCTGGTCCAGCGCGAAGGGGTCGGGGCCGCCCGGGGCGGCCGGGTAGGCCGGCGGCTGTTCGGGGTGCGGGGGCGCGGGCAACGGCGCCGGGAGGGGCGGCAGGGCGCGCGGGGTCAACGCCGCGCCGGCCCGGACGCCGGGCAGCGGAGCCGGGCCGCGGTCCTGGGCCGCACGCGCCTCGCGGGCCGCGTTCCGCCGGGACAGCGCGTCGAGCAGCGCGCGTTCGCCCCGGCCGCGGAGCAGCAGCAGGACGAAGGGGTCGGCGTCGAGCAGACGTGCCGTCTGGTAGCAGAGGGCGGCGGCGTGCTTGCAGGGGTGCCCGGAGTCGGGGCAGCTGCACTGCGGGGTCAGGTCGCCGGGTCCGGGGAGCAGCGGGACGCCGCGGTCGGCCAAGTCGGCCAGGGAGTGGGGAAGTTCCCTGTCGAGCAGCGCAGCGATGTGCCCGGGGCGTTCGACGGCGGCGTCCAGGAACCGGTCCCAGTCGGAGTCGTCCAGCGTGCGTAGCCGCACCTGCACCCGGTACGGCCGGGAGCGGCTGCCCTGCACATAGGCGAGGACCAGCCCGGGCGTCACGGTGATGGCGTCGACGTGCCCGCGCTCGGCGTATCCGCGCCCGCGTTCCAGCCGGGCGGAGTCCAGGGCGCCTTCCTCCAGCGCGGTCACCCACGCGTTCCCCCACCAGGTACCGGCGAAGCCCTCCGCCTCGGCCTCCCGGGGCGGCAGCGCGGGAAAGGTGCGCCGGAGATCGCCGTCACGGTCCGGGGCGGCCATCGAGCGGGGCGCGCGAGCCTTCGCGGGCGGTGCGCAGGAGACGGCCCGGCCACGCGCCGCCGAGGCGTGCTGCCCCGTGTCCGCACCGGGCGACGGGGCGGGTTCCGCGTGTGCCGTCGTCCCGCCCCCGGCGGAGGATGCACCGGGCTGCTCCCCGGCGGGCAGGGCCTCCTCGGCCGGGTACGCCTCCGGGGGCAGCCGGAACGCGCCCGCGGCGAAGTCCCGTACGGCGCGGGCACGGGCGTCGGCGGTGTCCGGACCGGCCGCCCGCCGCTGACGAGCGGCCGGCCGGGACGACTGCCGCGCGGGCGCGGCACCCTTGGCCGAGACGCCCTCGGCCGCCGCGTCCGCCTTCGCCTGCCGACGAGCCGCCCGCAACGCCTCACGCGCCACATCCGCCGGTCGGCTGCCGCCCGCGTCACCGGAGCCGGGGAGGGACCCCTCGTCGGGAACGGCCGCGACGGGCGGAACGAGCGGGACGATCGGGTCGGTGGAGGTGGTCGGCTCCGTGGAGGTGGTCGGGTCCGTGGAAGTGGTCGGGTCCGTGGAAGTGGTCGGGTCGATGGGGCCCGTCCACTCGGTCATGGCGTCGGGCCGGTGCGCCGTCTCGCTCTGATCCACCGCCTCTCCACCCTCTCCCGGCTTCCGGGAGTCTCCCGGACCGGTCTCCAAGGCGTCAGCGGCGCCCGGAGTGTCGGGCGCGTCAGGGGTGCCGGGGATGTCAGGGATGTCGGGGATGTCGGCGTCCGCGGGACTGTGCGTCCCCGTCCGCCGCGCGGTCAGTGCGCTGCGCAGCGCGGCACGGGCGACGTCTCCGGGACGCGGGCGGGTGTGCTCCGGCGACTTCGGGTCCTGGTCCTCTTCCTGGCCCGATGCCGACTCCGGCTCCGACGCCGAATCCGACGGTGGCGACAGCGGTGGCGGAGCCGATGACGTCGGCGTCGGCGTCGCCCCACGGTCCGCGTCCGCGCCCGTACCCTCGCCGCGCTCGCGTGCCTCCCGCAGGGCGCGGCGGGCCTCGTCCGCGGGCCGGGGGGTCATGACGACCTCCGCAGGGACACCAGGTCGGTCAGCTCACGGGCCGTCAGTTCGGTGAGGGCCGACTCGCCGGAGCCGAGGATCGCGTCGGCCAGCGCCCGCTTGGACTGGAGCATCTCGGCGATGCGGTCCTCGACCGTGCCCTCGGTGATGAGCCGGTGGACCTGGACCGGCTGGGTCTGGCCGATGCGGTAGGCGCGGTCGGTGGCCTGTTCCTCCACGGCCGGGTTCCACCAGCGGTCGAAGTGCACGACGTGTCCGGCGCGGGTGAGGTTCAGGCCGGTACCCGCGGCCTTCAGGGACAGGACGAGCACGGGAGTCGCCCCGCTCTGGAAACGGTCCACCATCCGCTCGCGCTCCGGCACCGGCGTACCGCCGTGCAGGAGGTCGACCGGGACCGCGCGGGCGGCCAGGTGGGAGGTGATGAGGCGGGCCATGCCGACGTACTGCGTGAAGACCAGCACCGAGCCGTCCTCCGCGAGCACCGTGTCCAGCAGCTCGTCCAGCAGGGCGAGTTTGCCCGAGCGGGCGGTCATCCGGTCGGCGCCGCCCGGCGGGTGCTCCTCCTTCAGGAACAGCGCGGGGTGGTCGCAGATCTGCTTCAGCGAGGTCAGCAGCTTGAGGACGAGGCCGCGGCGGCCGATGCCCTCGGCCTCCTCGATGGCGAGCATCGACTCGCGCACCACCGCCTCGTACAGTGCGGCCTGCTCGCGGGTGAGCGGGACGGGGTGGTCCGTCTCGGTCTTCGGCGGCAGCTCGGGGACGATGCCCGGGTCGGACTTCCTGCGGCGCAGCAGGAAGGGGCGGATCAGCCGGGCGAGGCGCTCCACCGCCTGGTCGTCCTCCCCGTTCTCCACCGCGCGCGCGTGCCGGGCGCGGAAGGACTTCAGGGGGCCGAGCAGCCCGGGGGTGGTCCAGTCGAGCAGCGCCCACAGCTCGGAGAGGTTGTTCTCCACCGGGGTGCCGGTCAGCGCCACCCGCGCCGGGGACGGAATCGTGCGCAGGGCCTTCGCCGTGGCCGAGTACGGGTTCTTCACGTGCTGGGCCTCGTCCGCGACGACCATGCCCCAGGGCTGCTCGGCCAGGGTGGTGGCGGCGGACCGCATGGTGCCGTAGGTGGTGAGGACGAAGCCGCCCGTCAGGTCGTCGAGGGTGCGGTCGGGGCCGTGGAAGCGGCGGACCGGGACGCCGGGCGCGAACCGGTTGATCTCCCGCTGCCAGTTGCCCAGGAGGGAGGCGGGGCAGACCACCAGGGTCGGTTCGGTGCGGGCGCGCCTCAGGTGCAGGGCGATGACGGTGACGGTCTTGCCGAGGCCCATGTCGTCGGCGAGGCAGCCGCCGAGCCCGAGCGAGGTCATGAGGTCGAGCCAGGCCAGGCCGCGCAACTGGTAGTCGCGCAGGGTGGCGTGCAGGCCGGGCGGTGCTTCGGCGGGGCGCACCCCCGCGGTGAGCCGGTCGCGCAGGGCGGCCAGCGCGCCGACGGGCACCACCTCGACGGTCTCGCCGTCGGTCTCCGCGCTGCCGGTGAGGGCGACGGAGAGGGCGTCGACCGGGTCGAGCAGGCCCAGGTCGCGCTTGCGGGCCCGGCGGACGAGCGCCGGGTCGACCAGCACCCAGCGGTCGCGGAGCCGGACGACCGGGCGGTGGGCCTCCGCGAGGGTGTCCATCTCGGCCTCGGTGAGCGGGTCGCCGCCGATCGCGAGCTGCCAGCGGAACTGGAGCAGGTCCTCGCTCTCGAAGAAGCCCGTGCCGTCGGTCGCCGAACCGGGCGCGGTCCTGATCACCGCGGTCGCGGTGAGGTCCTGGGCCAGGTCACGGGGCCAGTGCACGGCGACCCCCGCGGCGGCGAGCCGGCCGGCCGCCACTCCCAGCAGGTCGGTGACCTCCTCCTCGGACAGGGCGAGTACGTCGGGCACGTCGTGCTCGGTGAGCCGGTCCAGCGGCGGCCAGACCCGCGCCGCGCGGCGCACCGCCAGGGCGGTGTCCACGCGCGTGCGTGCGCCGAACGCCGCGTCCGCAGTCCCCGACCACAGGTCCGCCGCGTCGGCGACGAGGGTGGGGTCGGCGAGGCTGTGCACCTGGACGACGGCCGCGCCGGCGTTGCGCGCGCCGCCGGCCGCACCGCTCCCCGGGGCTCCTTCCCCCTCCCGGTCGAACAGGTCGTACGCCGACAGGTCGAGGCGGAGCGAGATCCGCACGCCCGCGTCCATGCCGGCGGCGACCTCCGCGGCCCAGTCGTGGGCGTCGGGCAGGCTCCGGGCCTCGCGTGCGGCGAACGGGCGTCCTGCGGCGTGCGGCGCGGCCGGGGTGCGGGGCAGGGTGTCGGCGACCGCGTCCAGGAAGGCGCGGACCAGCGCTTCCGGCTCCGGCAGCCGGATCGGTCCGGGGCCGTCCAGGGGGACCGCGTGGCCCTCCGGCGGCAGGGCGGCGGCCACGGCCCGCAGGTGCGCGATGTCGTCGGGGTCGAGTGGCCCGGCCCGCCAGGCGTCGTGACCGGTCGCGGTCAGGCCGGGCAGCAGCCGCCCGCGTGCGGTGAGCCGCAGGGCGTGCAGGGCCGCCGCGCCCCAGCAGGCGGTGGCCGGGTGGGCGCTCCGGTCGTGCCGGGCGCGCACCAGGTGGGGCAGCGCCTCGGCGAGCGGCAGCGACAGCGCGGGCGCGGTCCCGCGCCGCACCCCGGCGCCGTGCCGCCGCACGACGGTCAGCTCCGTCGGCCCACCGGACCGCTCGCCGTCCCCGTCCTGGTCCCGGACTCCGTCCTTGTCCCCGTCCCCGGCGGCCGCTCCCCCATCGTCCTCGGCTGCGTCGACCGGCCCGCCGTCGGGATCCCAGAAGGCGATCCGTCCCTCCCTCGGGAGGGATGCGGGCAGGAAGACGGCCGCGAGCCCGACGGGAACGGACCCCGTCGTCGCCCCGGCCCGCCCCGCCTCCGTCACGACCATGTCGCCCATACGTTCTGTCACCTCCCGCCCGCCTGCCCGATCAGATGTCTTCGACTCTACGGGCGGGGTCTGACAATCGGCTCCGACGGCCCGTCGCCGGGGGCGGGGGCGAGGCGGAGACGGAGCCGGTGCCCCTACGGAACGGTGTGCGAGACCACGTACACCATCGGGTAGTCGGGATTGTCCATGTTCACGACGACGTCCTGGGTCGGCGCCGGATTTTCCTGCTCGTTGACGACGCCCCACCAGGAGCCGGACCCGCCGAACTGCCAGCCGGTGACCCGCTGGGCGCGGTCACTGATCGCGATCTTGCCCTTCTTCAGCGCGTCCCGGTCGACGCCCAGCCCCGCCAGGAAGACGTCGAGACCGGCACCGGTGGTCTCGAACTGGACGTAGAGGCGGCTGGTCTTCCAGTTGTTCGTCTCGTAGTACGCGACCTCCTCGGCCGGGACCGGGACGGGCACCTCGTAGATGCGGCGCTGCAGCTTGGAGGGCCAGCCGCTGGTCATACCGGTCGCCGCGTACTTCGCCTCCTTGTCCCGGCCGCTGTCGCGGCTCTGGTTGGCGGAGATCACCAGGTAACCGGCCGGGACGCCGATGAGCAGCACGATGATGAGCAGGGTGAGCGTACGGCGACGGATCATGTGCCGGCGGCCCTCGGCCGTCGCGCCGGCCGGCTCCGGGGGGCCGGGCTGGTGGGGCAGGGACTCCGTCACAGCGACTCCCGGGACTCACGGCGGGCCTCGGCGTACCGCTCGTAGCGCTCGTACCGCTCCACCCGGCGCCGCTTGGCCCGGCGGAAGCGGCGGGCGACCAGCCGGGACAGGTCGGCGGCGCCCACCATGCCGGCCTCGGGGCCGAGCTGGGCGCGGACGATGCGGGCCTCGGGGCGGTAGCCGCGGCCGGTGAGCTGGCGCTTGAAGGCGTCGCGCGCGGGGCCGATCAGCAGGTCGTCGGCCGCGCTGACCCCGCCGCCGATCACGAAGCAGGACGGGTCGAGGGCCGCGGCGAGGTTCGCGATGCCGACGCCGAGCCACTGCCCGATGTCCTGGAGCAGCTCGACGCACATGGCGTCGCCCTCGCGGGCCAGCTCGGTGATCATCGGTCCGGTGATGTCGCCGATGCTGCCCTTGACGTGCTCGATGATCCCGTACGCCACCGGCGAGTCCGCGGCGGCCAGCTCGCGGGCCTCCCTGACCAGGGCGTTGCCGGAGCTGTACTGCTCCCAGCAGCCGCGGTTGCCGCACGGGCAGCGGTGGCCGCCGGGAACGACCTGCATGTGCCCGAACTCACCGGCGACCCCGTACTTGCCGCGCTTGACCTGGCCGTCCTCCAGGATCGCGCCGCCGATGCCGGTGCCGAGCGTGATCATGACGAGGTGGTCCTCGCCGCGGCCGGCGCCGAAGCGCCACTCGGCCCAGGCGGCGGTGTTGGCGTCGTTGTCCACCAGGACGGGCACGGCGAGCCGGCCGGCGATGCGGTCGCGCAGCGGTTCGTTGCGCCAGGACAGGTGGGGGGCGAACAGGACGCGGTTGCGGTCGGCGTCGACCCAGCCGGCCGCGCCGATGCCCACGGCGTGCACGTCGTGCCGGTCGGAGAGGTCCAGGACCAGTTCGACGATCGTGTCCTCGACGACCTTCGGGCTCTTGGACTTGTCCGGGGTCTCCGTGCGGAGCTTCTCCAGGATGTTGCCGTCGGCGTCGACGACACCCGCCATGACCTTCGTGCCGCCGATGTCGATGCCGACCGTGGGCACCCGGGGTGCCGTGAGGTGCGAGCGGCGTTCCCTCGTGCCCACGGTGCGCAGGACCGGGGCACGGCGGGAGCCGATGGGGGCGGTGAAGTCGCGGTAGGTGCTCATCGGGTGCGATTGTGCCGCACGGCTGTGCCGGGTGCCGAATGGGACAGGGGGTGGCGTGATCGGTTCGTTGCCGGGTGCGGGTGCATGGTGGTTACTCGCGCAGTTCCCCGCGCCCCTGGGTCCGTTGCAGCTCATGGCGTAGGTCGTCCAGCTCGTTTCCGCCTGCCATCTGCCTCGTCAGCTCGTCCAGGGTGATGTCCTCGCGCTCGTGGTTGCCGACCATCATGCCGCGCTTCAGCAGGACGAAGCGGTCGCCCACCAGGTACGCGTGGTGCGGGTTGTGGGTGATGAGGACGACACCGAGGCCCTGGTCTCGGGCCGCCGCCACGTATTTCAGGACCACACCCGACTGCTTCACGCCCAGTGCCGCCGTCGGCTCGTCCAGGACGAGCACCTTCGCGCCGAAGTACACCGCGCGGGCGATCGCCACGCACTGGCGTTCGCCGCCGGAGAGGGTGCCGATGGGCTGGTCGACGTCGCGGAGGTCGATGCCCATGCGCAGCAGTTCCGCGTGGGTGGTGCGGCGCATGTGGTCGACGTCCATGCGCTTGAACGGGGCGACGCCCTTGCGCGGCTCGGAGCCGAGGAAGAAGTTGCGCCAGACCGGCATGAGGGGGACGACGGCGAGGTCCTGGTAGACGGTGGCGATGCCGCGGTCCAGGGCCTCGCGCGGGGAGGCGAGCCGGGTCTCCTCGCCGTCCAGGCTCAGCGTGCCGCCGTCGTGCTGGTGCAGCCCGGCGATGATCTTGATGAGGGTGGACTTGCCCGCGCCGTTGTCGCCGAGCACGCAGGTGATCTCCCCGGCGTGGACCTCCAGGGACACGCCTTCGAGCGCGCGGACGTTGCCGTAGTTCTTGCTGACGCCGGACAGCTCGACGAGCGCCGTACGGTCTTGGTTCCGCGTCACTTGGTGGCCTCCGCGCGCTTGCGGACCCAGGCGTTGAGCAGGGTCGCGAGGAGCAGCATCGCTCCGAGGAAGAACTTGAACCAGTCGGGGTTCCACTCGGCGAAGACGATGCCCTTGCTGGTCATGCCGAAGATGAACGCGCCGACCGCGGAGCCGACGGCGCTGCCGTAGCCGCCGGTGATCAGGCAGCCGCCGATGACGGCCGCGATGATGTAGATCAGCTCGTTGCCGACGCCCTCGCCGGACTGGACCACGTCGTAGGAGAAGAGCAGGTGCTGGCCCGAGATCCAGGCGCCGAAGCCGACGCCCATGTAGAGGCCGATCTTGGTCCTGGTGACCGGGACGCCCACCGCGCGGGCGGCGTCCTTGTTGCCGCCGACCGCGAAGATCCAGTTGCCCGCGCGGGTGCGCAGCAGGATCCAGCTGGCGACGGCGACCAGGGCGAGCCACCACAGGATGGTCACCTTGAAGCCGACGCCGCCGATCGTGATCGTGGCGGCGAAGACGTCCTGGGCGGAGGGGAAGCCCTCCATGTCGGCGATCGACTTGGTGGAGACGGTGCCGTCGACGAGTTTGGTGAAGCCCAGGTTCAGGCCGGTCAGCATGAGGAAGGTGCCGAGCGTGATGATGAAGCTGGGGAGCTTGGTGCGGGTGAGCATGAAGCCGTTGAAGGCGCCGATCGCCAGGGTGACCAGCAGCGACACACCGACGCCGACCCAGACGTTGGCGGTCATCTGGTAGCTGAACATCGACGACACCAGCGCCGAGGACGTGACCATGACGCCCGCGGACAGGTCGAACTCCCCGCCGATCATCAGCAGCGCCACCGGGACGGCCATGATGCCGATCGTGGAGGCGGCGTAGAGCACCGTACTGAGGCTGGCGGCGTGCAGGAAGCTGTCGGCGAAGAACGCGAAGAAGACGAAGACGGCGACCGCGCCGACGACGGAGCCCAGCTCGGGGCGGCCGAGGAGTTTCCGCAGCGGAGAGGTCTGCAGAATCCTTTCGTCAGCGGCCTTCACCTGCGTGGCGTTCATCGCGTGCCCCGCTTCGTGTAGTCGGCCAGCGCGGCGGCGTCGTCCTTGGTGATGATCTGCGGCCCGGTGAGCACCGGTCGGCCGCCGCCGAGGACGTCGGCGTTGTACTTGTACAGCCAGAGCAGGTCGACGGCCTCGTAGCCCTGGAGGTAGGGCTGCTGGTCGACGGCGAAGCCGAGGGTGCCGTCCTCCAGTCCGGCGGCCACCTTGGCGTTGAGGTCGAAGGTGTCGATCTCGGCCTTGCTTCCCGCGCCCTGCTTGGCCTTGACCGCGGTGTCGGCGTAGGGGGCGCCGAGGGTGACGACGGCGTCGACGGACTTGTCGGTCTGGAGCTTGGCCTCGATGGCGGACTGCACGTCCGGCATGCTGGTGCCGTTGACGTAGAGCCGCTGGACCTTGCCGTCGAAGGTCTTCTCCACTCCGTCGCAGCGCTGCTCGTGGCCGACGTTGCCCTGCTCGTGGAGGACGCAGACCGCCTGCTCGCGGCCCCGCTCGTTCAGCTCCTCGCCCACGGCCTCACCGGCGATCGTCTCGTCCTGGCCGACGTGGGTGAGGGCGCCGAACTCCTTGGACTCCTCGGAGCCGGAGTTCACCGTGATCACCGGGATGCCCGCCTTGTGGGCGCGGGCGAGGGCGGACTTCATCGCGTCGGGCTTGGCGAGCGTGACGATGATGCCGTCGACCTTCTTGTCGATGGCGGCGTTCACGAGCTGGGCCTGCTGCTGCGCCTCGTTGTCGTGGGAGTACAGGAAGTTGATGTTGTCCTTGACCGCGGCCTGCTCGGCGCCGCTCTGGACGATGTCCCAGAAGGTGTCGCCGTCGCCCGAGTGGGTGATCATCGCGAACGTCCAGCGGGGCGTGTTCACCGCCGCCCTGCCCTCGGCCGACGCGGCCTTGCGGGCGTCCTCGGCGCGCTTGCCGCCGGTACTGCTGCAGCCGGCCAGGGACACCGACAGTGCCCCTGCCAGCGCGATGCCCGCCCATGTCCGAAACCGTGCCACGAGGCCGTGCCCTTCTTACTGTGCCGTGCTGTGCGTGCGGGGCCTGCCCGGCCCCGGCCGGGTTCTGGAAACCCCAAACGCCCCATTGTCCGACACACAAGCGGAGCGCTCGCCTCCGGGGATCGGCCGACGGTCACATTGTCCGGACATTGCGACGAACCCGCACGGTGGGGGCCGCCGGTGGGAGCGGCCGGGGACCGGTCGCCGTACGCGGTCGCTCAGGGCCGCACGAGCAGCTGGAACTCGAAGGAGTAGCGGGACGGCCGGTAGGTGTGGGTGCCGAACTCGACCGCGCGTCCCGTGTCGTCGAAGGTGGTGCGTTCCATGGTGAGCAGCGGGGCGCCCGCGTCCTCGCCGAGCCGCTCGGCCTCACCGGAGGTCGCGGCGCGGGCGCCGATGGACTGCCGGGCGCTGTGCAGGGTGATCCCGGCGGCGCGCATCAGCCGGTAGAGGCCGGTGGCCTCCAGTTGTCCGGTGTCCAGGTCGACGAGGCCGGGCGGCAGGTAGTTGCACAGGTACGCCATCGGTTCCCCGTGCGTCAGCCGGAGCCGCTCGATGCGGTGCACGTCGCTGTCCTCGGCCACCCCCAGTGCGGCGGCGATCTCCGCGCCGGCCGGGACGACGGTGTTGACCAGGACCTTCGTGGCGGGGCGCTGGCCCGCCGCCTCCAGGTCGTCGTAGAGGCTGCTGAGTTCCAGGGGGCGGCGGACCTTGCTGTGCACGACCTGGGTGCCGACGCCGCGGCGGCGCACGAGCAGGCCCTTGTCGACGAGCGACTGGATGGCCTGGCGGACGGTGGGCCGGGACAGGCCGAGCCGCGCGGCCAGCTCGATCTCGTTGCCCAGCAGGCTGCCCGGGGTCAGCGCGCCGTGCTCGATCGCCGCCTCCAGCTGCTGCGACAGCTGGAAGTACAGCGGCACCGGACTGCTGCGATCCACGCTGAGGTCCAGCGACACGGTCGGGTCCACTTCTGGTTTCGGCACGGGCCGAGCGTAGCTCCGTGCCGAGGTGACGGGAAGCTGCGCAGTCCGATTGTCCGGACATACGCATTGACAGGGAGCGGCTGTGAGCCCACTTTGATTCCATGCGCATCGGGGTCATCGGAACGGGCCGCATCGGCACCGTTCACGCCAACACGCTCAGCCGCCACCGCGACGTCGGATCCCTGATCCTCACGGACGCCGACATCACGCGGGCGCAGGAGCTGGCCCACCGGCTGGGCGAGACGGCGGCACCAGGAGTGGACGAGATCTTCCAGTGGGGCGTGGACGCGGTGGTGATCACCACGGCGACGCCGGCCCATGCCGAACTGATCGGCCGGGCGGCCCGCTCGGGGCTCCCGGTGTTCTGCGAGAAGCCCATCGCACTGGACCTGCCGGGCACATTACAAGCGATCGCCGAGGTGGAGGCCGCCGGGACGATCCTCCAGATGGGCTTCCAGCGCCGCTTCGACACCGGCTACACCGGGGCCCGGGAGGCGGTGCGGTCCGGGCGGCTGGGGCGGCTGCACACCGTCCGCGCGGTGACGAGCGACCAGACCCCGCCGCCGGCCGAGTACCTCCCGCAGTCCGGCGGGCTCTACCGGGACACGCTCATCCACGACTTCGACGTCCTGCGCTGGGTGACCGGGCGGGAGGTCGTCGACGTGTACGCCGCCGGGTCCGACGCCGGTCCGCCGATGTTCCGCGCGGCGGACGACGTGGACACCGGGGCGGCACTGCTCACGCTGGACGACGGGACGCTGGCGACGGCGACCGCGACGCGGCTGAACGGGGCGGGGTACGACGTGCGCATGGAGCTGGCCGGGGAGCTGGACCAGATCGTCGTGGGCCTGGACGACCGTACGCCGATCGCGTCCACGGAACCGACCGGGCCCCCGGCCGCGGACAAGCCGTGGACCGGCTTCGTGGAGCGCTTCGGACCCGCCTACGAGGCCGAGCTGACCACCTTCGTGCAGGTGGTGCGCGGCGAGCGGGCCAACCCCTGCGACGGGCGCGAGGCGCTGCGGGCCCTGCGGATCGCGGAGGCCTGCGACGTCTCGCGGCGCGAGCGCAGACCCGTACGGCTGGCGGAGGTGCCCGAGGCGCTCACGCCTTAAGAGGTGTCGTCCTGGTACTCGTCGAGGAGCCCCGCGTCGTACGCCAGCAGGGCGATCTGGACCCGGTTGTCGAGGTCGAGCCTGGCCAGGATGCGGGAGACGTGGGCCTTGACCGTGGCGACGCTCATGAAGAGGTGGGACGCGATGTCGGCGTTGGCCATGCCGCGGCCGACCGCGACGGCGACCTCGCGCTCGCGGTCGTTGAGGGTGTCCACGCGGGCACGCGCGCGCGTGCGCCGTGCGTGTCGCGCGTCGGGGGCGGCACCGGCCGCCCGTTCCATCAGCCGTCGGGTCACGGCGGGCGACAGGACGGGGTCGCCGGCCGCGACCCTGCGCACCGCGTCGAGGATCTGCGCAGGCGGCGTGTCCTTGAGGACGAACCCGGCGGCTCCGGCGCGCAGGGCCCGCAGCACCTGTTCGTCGGCGTGGAAGGTGGTGAGCACGACGACCTGGGGCGCGTCCGCGCGGCTCCGCAGCCGTTCGGTCGCCGTGAGGCCGTCCGTCCCCGGCATCCGGATGTCCATGAGGACGACGTCCGGGCGGGTGCGGTCGACGAGCGCCCCGACCTCGTCGCCGTCGGCGGCCTCGCCGACGATCTCCACGTCCTCGGCGCCGCCCAGCATGAGGGACAGCCCGGCCCGCACCAGCGGGTCGTCGTCGACGAGGAGCAGTCTGATCGCAGTCATGCGTCCTACGTAATCACGGTCGTCACCGGCCGCTCCGGGGGGAGGCTCGGCCTCGCCCCGGCGCCGGCCGGCCGGGTAGCGGCACGGCTCAGTCCCACGGCAGCCGCGCCCGTACTTCGAAGCCGCCACCGGGCGTCGGCCCGTGCTCCAGGGTGCCGCCCGCGAGCGTCGCCCGCTCGGTCAGCCCGATCAGCCCCTGCCCCGAACCGGGCACGTGGGGCACCTCGCCCCGGGGCGGGGCGTTGCGCACCGACAGGGCGAGTCCGGCACCCGGTGCCCCGGCCACCGAGACGGTGACCTCGGTGCCGGGTGCGTGCTTGCGCGCGTTGGTCAGCGCCTCCTGGGCGATGCGGTACGCGGTGCGGCCGACGGCGGCCGGGACGGCGCCGGGGTCGGGCACGCGCTCCGCGAGGGTGACCTTCATGCCGGCCTCGCGGGACTCGGCGACCAGCGCGTCGAGCGCCGCGAGCGTGGGCTGGGGGCGGCCCGCGTCGTCGGAGTCCGCCGCCCGCAGCACGCCGATGATCTGCCGCAGGTCCTGGAGGGCCTCGTGCGCGCTCTCCCGGATGACGCCCGCGGCCCGCGCGACCTCCGCCCGCGGCGCGTCGGGCCGGAACTCCAGGGCGCCCGCGTGCACGCTGAGCAGCGTCAGCCGGTGGGCGAGTACGTCGTGCATCTCGCGGGCGATGGCCTCGCGGGCCAGCCGCTGCGCCTGCTCGGCGCGCAGCCGGGCCTCGGCCTCGGCGTGCCGGGCCCGGTCGCGCAGGCTGAGCAGGAGCTGGCGCTTGGAGCGGACGAGCAGGCCCCAGCCGAGCACGGTGACCGCGAGCAGGACGGCGATGACGAGGGACGCCAGGAAGGGCAGGTCGGGTTCCGGGCGCATCCAGTAGTAGAGCGGCGTCAGGGCGAGACTCGCACCGCCGATCCAGGCCGTGTACCGGAAGGGCCGGTGCACGGCGAGCGTGAACAGGGCGGCGAGGACGGCGCCGCCCGCGGTGGCCGAGACCAGGGAGACGGGCACCATGGCCACCGCCAGCCCGACCGGCCACCGCCGCCGGAGCCAGACGGCGGCACAGGCCAGGGCGCCGATCAGCTGGTCCGCGACGGCCATGGCGGGTGACAGGTCCGGCTCCTGGTCCAGCGCGTCGGCGGCCAGCAGGCCGACGGCGACCGCGAGCAGGAAGCAGGCGAAGTCGACGAACCAGTCGCGTGCGGTGCGCCGGGGCCGGCCGCCGGGCCGCCGGGGTTCCGGGTACAGGTCCTCGACCAGCGCCGCCGGCAGTACCCAGCGCCGTTTCGCGAAGGCCGGGGGCACCGTGGTCCGCTCGTCACTACTGTTCACAGTCGACAAATCTACGCAGGGTCGACGCCCTGGGCGGCCGGTCGCGCGGGGCCGTCGACCAAAGTCGCACGAGCTGCGACTTTCGGCGCGCGGCCGGCGCGCGAAGAAGCCTTCGGTCGGGCAGGACTCGCCCCGCGGCCGATGCGTGTGGGGGTACCGCGGGGCGAGAGTCGGGATCATGAAGGAATTGCTGGAGTTCCTGGGCCTGCTCGCCGTGCTCCAGGGCGCGATGGGCCTGCTGCACGAGTTCACCGACTGGAACCTGGGGCTGGTGCGGCGGATCGGTTTCCTGGACGGCTACGAGGTCTACGCGAGCGTCGCGCTGCTCGCTCTCGGCGGCGCGCTGTTCGCCGCCGCCGAGAGCCGCAAGTCCGGATAGCCGAGTCCGGATGAGTCGAGTCCGGGTGAGTTCGGAATCCGGACTCGGCCGGCCGGGCCTCAGCAGCCGTAGTCGACGAGGTCGAACGACGCGTAGTGGTCGGCCGTGTAGTAGTCCTCCTGGTTCTCCTCACCGGTGACGATCCGGCGGGCGCCGCGTGTGTCGGAGCCCGGGGTGATCACCGTGTACTCGTGGTAGTACCCGGAGGACTGGCTGGGCAGGATGCCCTCCCGGTTCTGGAAGACGGTCCCGTCCTGCTCGAACGGGTAGGGGCCGCCCTGCTCGATCAGGTCCAGCGTGTCGTGCGCCTGGGAGGGCAGGGCGCTGTAGCAGATGTCGCCGACCGCCGCGGGTGCGGCGCCGGCCGTGGACGCGGAGACGGTGCCGCCCACGAGGAGGGCGGACAGGACTGCGGCTGCTGCGCCGAGCCGGGCGGCGCGTGGGGGGAATCGCATGTGTCTCATGATGACGCGCGTAGACAGTGGCATGTCAATGACAAGACCGTGGAGTTTCCCGGGACGTCATATGTGTTTTCCGCGCGTTCACACCCCTGTTCGGCACGGACGGCGCACCGTTGAGTTCGACGTCCGTTCACCGCCAGCACGGGCGCGGCGGCCCGGCTGGGATGGACCCATGAACAGGAACACGAACACGAACACCACCCCGCTCGCCCCCACCACCGCTCCCCTGACCGGCCGAACCGCCCTCGTGACCGGTGGCAGCCGGGGCATCGGCGCGGCGACCGTGCTGCGGCTCGCCCGGGAGGGCGCGGACGTGGCCCTCACCTACGTGAACGGCAAGGACGCGGCCGAGGACGTCGTACGGGCCGTCGGGGCACTGGGGCGCCGGGCGGTGGCCCTGCGGGCCGACTCCGCCGACGCGGACGAGGCGGCGGGGGCGGTCGAGCGGGCCGCCGCGGCGCTCGGCGGCGGCCCGGACGTACTGGTCAACAACGTGGGCCTGGGCCTGCTCGGCCCGCTGGAGAGCCTCTCCCCCGCCGACGTCGACCGGCTGCTGGCGGTGAACGTCCGCGGTGTCTTCCTGGCCTCGCAGGCGGCCGCGGCCCGTATGACCGAGGGCGGGCGGATCATCACCGTCGGGACCTGCATGACCCAGCGGGTGCCGGGGCCCGGCGGGACGCTGTACGCGACGAGCAAGTCGGCGCTGATCGGGCTGACCAAGGCGCTGGCCCGGGAACTGGGCCCGCGCGGGATCACGGCGAACATCGTGCACCCGGGGCCGATCGACACCGACATGAACCCGGCGGACGGCCCCTACGCGGACGGGCAGGCGGCCCTGACGGCGCTGGGCCGCTTCGGCACGGCCGACGAGGTGGCGTCGACGGTGGCGTACCTGGCGACCGCGACGTACGTCACCGGCGCGGAGTTCGCGGTCGACGGCGGCCACGCGGCGTAGCCGGTCCCCGAGGCCCGTCCGCTCCCGGGCGTGCTCGCGGGGCGCACCGGTGCTGTCCTGCCGGTGCGCCCCACGGGTCGGTGTGGCGGCGGGTCAACCGCCCAGTTCCTGGTGGCGGGCGGCGAGGTGGGCCGCGCCGTCCTCGGTCAGGGTGCCGAACAGGCGCAGGCGGGAGATGCCGCCGTCGGGGAAGATGTCCACGCGCGCGTGGGTGCCGACCGCCGCCTCCGGCAGGACGAAGCGGTGGTTGGTGTCGGGCTGCATCCGGGTGCGCGGGAGCACCTCGCGCCACTCGCCGCTCTCGCCGTCCTTCACCGACACCGACGCCCAGCCGGCGCTGTTGCCCTTCAGGTACGCCGTGTCGATCTCGATCGCGCGGATCTGCGTGCGGTCGACCAGGCGGTACTGGATCCAGTCGTTGCCCCGGTCGCGGCGGCGGCGGGTCTCCCAGCCGTCGTCCATCTTGCGGGAGCGGCCCGGCTGGATGGTGTTGGTGGCCGGCGAGTAGAAGAGGTTGGAGGCGTCCTCGACCTGGCCGCCGTTCTCCAGGGCGACCACGTCGAAGGTGCCGAGCGCGGTGAGCCAGGCGGGGTCCGGGACGACCTCGCCGTACACGCGCAGGCGGGCGATGCCGCCGTCGGGGTGCTGCTTGAGGCGCAGGTGGGTGAAGCGCTGCTCGGCCGAGACGGCGAAGCCGTTGGCCGCGTGGCCGCCGACCGGGGTGCGCGGGACCAGGGTCGTCCACTTCACGTCGTCCGCGAGCAGTTCCTCCGGGGAGGGGGAGCCCGCGACCGAGGCGCCCTCGACGGAGACGGCCTGCGGGTAGTTGCCGCGGAAGTGGGCTGTGTCGACGACGACGCCGCGGATCACGCCGGGGGCGCCGAGGCGGACCAGCGCCCAGTCGTGGTCCTCCTCGGCGGGCCAGGGCTGGTCGGCCGAGACGCCGCGGCGCCGGCGGGTCTCCCAGCCGTCCATGACCTTGCCCTTGTGCCCGAAGTGCTCGGGGTCGAACTCGGCGGGCTCGGGCACCAGCAGGTTCTCGCGCTGGGCGAAGAACTCGTCGTTGGCGGCGACGACACCCGCGCCGAGCTGCCGGTCGGCAAGGTTGGCGTACTGGGTGAAGGGGAGGTCGGTGGTGCGGTAGTCCGCGTACGGGTCGCCGCCTCCGTAGGGCTGGGCGTCGCCGGTGAAGCTGGCCAACGAGGTGTTCTGCTGGGCCGTCACGGTGATCAGGTGTTCCTTTCGGGGCTGTTCGGGGGGTACTGGGTTCAGGGAATGTCCGGGCACGTCAGGCCCGGTCGAGGAGCTGTCCCTTCGGGTCGGTGAACGCGCCGTCCGCCGCGATGCGCGCGCCGCGCAGCCAGGTGGACTTCACGACGCCGTACAGGGTCTTGCCCGCGTACGCGGTGACGCGGTTGCGGTGCTGGAGGGCGGCCGGGTCGACGGTGAAGGTCTCGTCGGGGGCCAGCACGGCGAAGTCCGCGTCGTGGCCCGGCGCGATGGCGCCCTTGCGTGCGTCCAGCCCCACCAGGGCGGCCGTCCGCTCCGACATCCAGCGCACGACGTCCTCCAGGCCGAGGCCCCGCCCGCGGGCCGCCGTCCACATGGCCGGCAGGCTGAGCTGGAGACCGGCGATGCCGCCCCAGGCGGTGGCGAAGTCGTCGGTCTTGAGGTCGGCCGTGGACGGGGAGTGGTCGGTGACGACGCAGTCGATCGTGCCGTCCGCCAGCGCCTGCCAGAGCAGGTCCTGGTTGGCCGCCTCGCGGATCGGCGGGCAGCACTTGAACTCGCTGGCACCGTCCGGCACTTCCTCGGCGGTGAGCGTGAGGTAGTGCGGGCAGGTCTCGACCGTGACCCGCACGCCGTCCGCGCGGGCCTCGGCGATCAGCGGCAGGGCGTCGCTGGAGGACAGGTGCAGCACGTGCACGCGCGCGTTGAACCGCTTGGCCTGCGCGAGCAGGGTCGCGATCGCGGTGTCCTCGGCGTCGCGCGGGCGACTGGCGAGGAAGTGGGTGTACTTGGGGCCGCCCTGCTGCGGGGCCGCGGCCAGGTGGTGCGGGTCCTCGGCGTGCACGATCAGCATGCCGTCGAAGGCGGCGATCTCCGCCAGCGACCGGGCGAGCTGCTCCTGGTCGAGGTGCGGGAACTCGTCCACGCCCGACGGGGACAGGAACGCCTTGAAGCCGAAGACCCCGGCCTCGTGCAGCGGACGCAGGTCCTTGACGTTGTCGGGCAGGGCGCCGCCCCAGAAGCCGACGTCGATGTGGGCCTTGTCGGCGGCCACCTCGCGCTTGGTGCGCAGGTTGTCGACCGTGGTGGTCGGCGGGATGGAGTTGAGCGGCATGTCGACGAGGGTGGTGATGCCGCCGGCGGCCGCGGCGCGGGTGGCGGTCCAGAAGCCCTCCCACTCGGTGCGCCCGGGGTCGTTCACGTGCACATGGGTGTCGACCAGGCCGGGCAGCACGACGTGGTCGCCCACGTCCTCGAGCCGGGCGCCCGCCGGGACGGGGGCGTCGTACGGCAGGACGGCCGTGATCTTCTCCCCGGTCACCGCGACGGACGCGGCTCGGGTCCCCTCGGGAGTGATGACGCGCGTCGAGCGCAGCACCAGTTCGGCTTCGGACACCCGGATCCCCTTCTCTGCCTGTACTTGTCTGCCTCTGCCCGTCGAATTTCAACGTTCTGTTGAAGGAGTCTTCACTCCCGCTCCGAGGCCGTCAAGAGGCACCCTTTGTGACGGCATGCCCAATGACCCGCTCTGGACGTTTCCACAAAGCGGAATTAGAATTCCAGCAAGCAGAACGTAGCTATGTACAAGCCGGTAGTCAACCGGGTGCCGGGTACGCTTCTTTCCTCCCGCCAGCCCCGAAAGGAACGTGCCGTGCCGACGTCCAGCGCCAGCACCACCGACTCCGCCAGGTCCGCCACCGGCGGAGTCCAGTCCCTGGAGCGCGCCTTCGACCTGCTCGAACGGATGGCGGACGCGGGGGGCGAGGTCGGCCTGAGCGAGCTCTCGGCCAGCAGCGGGCTGCCGCTGCCGACCATCCACCGCCTGATGCGCACGCTCGTGGCCTGCGGATACGTACGCCAGCAGCCCAACCGCCGGTATGCGCTCGGCCCCCGCCTGATCCGCCTGGGCGAGTCCGCCTCCCGGCTGCTCGGCACCTGGGCCCGCCCGCACCTGGCCCGCCTGGTCGAGGAGACCGGCGAGACGGCGAACATGGCCCTGCTCGACGGGGACGAGATCGTGTACGTCGCCCAGGTGCCGTCCAAGCACTCCATGCGCATGTTCACCGAGGTCGGGCGGCGCGTCCTGCCGCACTCCACGGGTGTCGGCAAGGCGCTGCTCGCGAGCTTCCCGGCGGACGAGGTGCGGGCCCTGCTCGGCCGTACCGGCATGCCGGCCGCGACCGACAAGACGATCACCACGCCGGACGGCTTCATCGCGGCGCTGGAGGACGTGCGGCGCCAGGGCTACGCGATCGACGACAACGAGCAGGAGATCGGCGTCCGGTGCCTGGCCGTCCCGGTGCCGGACTCCCCCACCGCCGCGGCCATCTCGATCTCCGGCCCCGCGGGCCGGGTCACCGAGGCGGCGACCGACCGGATCGTGCCCCTGCTCCAGCAGGTGGCGGCGGAGCTGTCCGAGGCCCTGCTGACCTCGAACGGCTCGCACGGCTCAAACGGCTCGAACGGCAACCCGGCCGCCTGAGGCGGCCCTCCCGTCACGGCACTCAGCGGCGCGGCGGGTCCCCGAAGAGTTCCACGGCGTGACGGACCTCCGTCAGTCCCGGCGCGAGGGCGCTGACGGAGCCGATCGCGCCGGCTATCAGCAGCAGGGAGCGGCGCAGTCGCGGCACCTCGGGGACGCCGTGACCCACCATCGCCGCGAGGCCGGCCAGCTCGTCCTCCGCGATCTGGCGGTCCGGGAAGTCGGCGGGCAGCAGCGCGAGTTGGCGGCGCAACCGCGACACCGCGGTCCGCAGTGCCACCACCCTCACGTCCTCGTCGCCGACGGTCACGTGCCTCTGCCCCAAGCTCCGCAACACGGTCCTCCCCCTCGCACTCCGTTGTGCGCGGGCCAGTAAACGCCACCACGCACCGGACGCGCCACCGCGCGGACCGAAATTCAGTCTCCGGAAGTCTCCGGAAATCCCGTGCGCGCCGGAGCGTTTGGCGGCCGGTCAGGTATGCAGGAGCCATGACCGACAACGAGGCCCTGACAGAACACCAGGTGGGCGATCGGGTGGCGGGGCTGCTGCTGGCCGCCGGAGGCGGCAGGCGGCTCGGCGGCCGCCCCAAGGCGCTGCTCGCACATCGTGGACATCTACTCGTCGAACACGCGGTCGACGTGCTCCGTGCGGCCGGCTGCGCCCGCGTGCACGTCGTCCTGGGGGCGCGCGCCGAGGAGGTACGCGCGCGGGCCGCGCTCGACGGCTGCGTCGTCGTGGACAACCCCGGCTGGGAGCAGGGCATGGGGTCGTCGCTGCGGGCCGGGCTCGGCTCACTGGCGGGGACCGGGGTGCGGGCGGCGCTGGTCGCCCTGGTGGACCAGCCCGGCATCGGGGCGGAGGCGACGGCGCGGGTGCGCGCCGGATTCCGGGACGAGACGTCGCTGGCCTCGGCGGCGTACGCGGGCGTGCGCGGGCATCCCGTGCTGCTCGGCGCCGCGCACTGGGCGGGGATCGCGGCGACCGCCACCGGTGACCGGGGTGCCCGCGCCTATCTGAGGGAACACGAGGCGGAGATCGACCTCGTCGAGTGCGGGGACGTGGCCCGGCCCTACGACATCGACACCGAGGCGGACCTGGTCCACCTTGAGTGAGGGAGGTGGCACCGAGCGCCACCTTCCCTCGACCCGGAGAATCTCGACATCAACAAACCATTGAAGTTCCACGATGAGGAAACTACTATCCACTGACCAGAAGCACTCTGCTGCACGGCGAGTGCGTAATGCCCCATACGCACCCTCTGGCACCCGGTGCCACCGCTGAAGGAAGTGACAGCTCATGTCCGCACCAGCGCCGTCCACGCTGGCCATCGTCGACGCCGAGCCCCTGCCCCGGCAGGAGGAGGTCCTCACCGATGCGGCGCTCGCCTTCGTGGCCGAGCTGCACCGGCGGTTCACGCCCCGGCGTGACGAGCTCCTCGCCCGCCGTGCCGAGCGCCGCGCCGAGATCGCCCGCACCTCCACGCTCGACTTCCTCCCGGAGACCGCGGCGATCCGCGCGGACGACTCCTGGAAGGTGGCCCCCGCTCCGGCCGCGCTGAACGACCGCCGCGTCGAGATCACCGGCCCCACCGACCGCAAGATGACCATCAACGCCCTGAACTCGGGCGCGAAGGTGTGGCTCGCGGACTTCGAGGACGCCTCCGCGCCGACCTGGGAGAACGTGGTCCTCGGCCAGCTCAACCTGGCCTCGGCCTACACCCGCGCCATCGACTTCACCGACGAGCGCACCGGCAAGTCGTACGCCCTGCGTCCGGACGCCGAGCTGGCGACGGTCGTCATGCGCCCGCGCGGCTGGCACCTCGACGAGCGCCACCTCCAGGTCGACGGCCGCCCGGTCCCCGGCGCCCTGGTCGACTTCGGCCTGTACTTCTTCCACAACGCCCAGCGTCTGCTGGACCTCGGCAAGGGCCCGTACTTCTACCTCCCGAAGACGGAGTCCCACCTGGAGGCCCGCCTCTGGAACGAGGTGTTCGTCTTCGCGCAGGACTACGTCGGCATCCCGCAGGGCACGGTGCGCGCCACCGTCCTGATCGAGACGATCACGGCCGCGTACGAGATGGAGGAGATCCTCTACGAACTGCGCGACCACGCCTCCGGTCTGAACGCCGGGCGCTGGGACTACCTGTTCTCCATCGTCAAGAACTTCCGTGACGGCGGCGCCAGGTTCGTCCTGCCGGACCGCAACGCGGTGACGATGACCGCCCCGTTCATGCGGGCGTACACCGAACTCCTCGTCCGCACCTGCCACAAGCGGGGCGCGCACGCGATCGGCGGCATGGCGGCCTTCATCCCGTCCCGCCGGGACGCCGAGGTCAACAAGGTCGCCTTCGAGAAGGTCCGCGCCGACAAGGACCGCGAGGCCGGCGACGGCTTCGACGGCTCCTGGGTCGCCCACCCGGACCTGGTCCCGATCGCCATGGAGTCCTTCGACAAGGTCCTCGGCGACAGGCCGAACCAGAAGGACCGGCTGCGCGAGGACGTCGACGTCAAGGCGGCCGACCTGATCGCCGTCGACTCGCTCGACGCCAAGCCGACGTACGCCGGACTGGTCAACGCCGTCCAGGTCGGCATCCGCTACATCGAGGCCTGGCTGCGCGGCCTCGGCGCGGTGGCCATCTTCAACCTGATGGAGGACGCGGCCACCGCCGAGATCTCCCGCTCGCAGATCTGGCAGTGGATCAACGCGGAGGTCGTCCTCGACAACGGCGAGCAGGTCACCGCCGACCTGGCCCGCGAGGTCGCCGCCGAGGAGCTGGCGAACATCCGCGCCGAGATCGGCGACGAGGCCTTCGCGGCCGGCAACTGGCAGCAGGCCCACGACCTGCTGCTCACGGTGTCGCTCGACGAGGACTACGCCGACTTCCTGACGCTGCCGGCGTACGAGCAGCTGAAGGGCTGACGCCGTAGCACGCCGTACGTCCGTGCCCCTGGCGCCGTGCTTCGGTGCCGGGGGCACGGGCGTGTGTCAGCCCAGGTGGACGGACCAGTCCTGCTCCGCGGGCGGCTTGCCGTGCAGATCGGGGACCCGCTTCAGCCAGTCGGGGCGGCCCCGCTGCGTGCGCGCCGCGCGGGCGGCGTTCTCGGCGGCGAGTTCCTCGCGGCTCGGGAAGCCGGTGGGCAGCCACTGCTGGGAGGCCTGTACGCGCGCGTGCAGGTAGTCCACGTAGGCGGCGCGCACCTTCTCCGGCGTGTCGAGGTCGCCCTCGCGGGTCAGCCAGGCCTCCGGCACCCGGTCCACCACCTCGCGCAGCAGCTCCCGGGTCACCTTCGGCGCCAGCTCGGCGTCGGCGGCCGGGAGGTCGGGCGCGTAGTGGCCGAGGGCGTGGTGCCGGAAGTCGTACGCCTTCTCGGGCGGGGAGGCGCCCCAGCGGTGGTGGAAGACGAGGGCCGCGCCGTGGTCGATGAGCCACAGGCGCGGGGGCACGGTGCCGAGGGTGGGCCAGACCATCAGGTTGGAGCTGTGCACCGTCCGGTCGACGTTGACGGTGAGGGCGTCCAGCCAGACGACCCGCCCGGCCTCCCGCGCGTCCACCGGGAACACCTCGGCCAGCTCGGGCGTGAAGTCGGCACCGCCCGACAGGTAGTCCATGCCGAGGTTGAGCCCCGCGCTGGCGTGCAGCAGCTCCCGCACCTCCTGGTGCGGTTCGGCCTCCGCGATCGCCGGGTCGAAGTGCGCGAGCACCAGCTCCGGCACCCGCAGCCCCAGCTCCCGGGCCAGCTCCCCCACGACCACCTCGGCGACCAGCGCCTTGCGCCCCTGCGCGGAGCCGGTGAACTTCAGGACGTAGGTGCCGAGGTCGTCGGCCTCGACGACGGCGGGCACGGAGCCGCCGGAGTGCAGGGGCTCGATGTAGCGGGTCGCGGTGACCTGTCTCATGTCGTGCATCGTAGCCAGTAGCCTGAGCCGGGCTGCCGCCAAGAGCGCCACCGTCGAAAGGATCGGTTCATGGGTACTGATTCCGCTGCCGCTCTCTCCCTGGTGAACACTGTCGTGGCCGAGGCGTTCGATCGCTGGAGTCCGCCGCTGCACAAGGAATTCGAGACCAACACGCACCATGACCAGTGCGGCCAGACCCTGCTCCACGACACCCCTGAGCTGCGCATCTGGCAGACCCGGCTCGATCCCGGTGAGCGGCTTCCGGTCCATCGCCACGAGCGGGACTATGTCTGGATAGCCCTGACGCACGGCACGGCGCGGCAGCACGAAGGCGATGGAACCAGCCGGGAGATCTCCTTCGAGCGCGGCCGCACCCAGTACTTCACTTTCGACGAGGGGCAGCATCACCTGCACGATCTGAGGAACATCGGCGACGAGCCCCTTTCCTTTCTCACCGTCGAGACGGGTGGCGGGGCGGCGGCGCGCTGAGGGCGTCCAGGAACGCCTCGTTCGCGGACCGCTCGCCGACGGAGACCCGGCAGGTGCCGGGGACCAGGCTCCCGACGTCCGCGACGAGGATGCCCGCGGCACGCAGGCGTTCCATGGTGCGTTCCGGCTCGCGCAACCGGAGCAGCAGGAAGTTGGCCCGGGACGGGAACACCCGCTCCACCGCGGGGTTCCGGGCCAGCAGCGCGGCCATGCGGTCCCGCTCGGTCAGGATGCGGGCGACGCTGTCGCGCACGCGGTGCGAGTCCACGAGCCGTTCCCGTACGGCTCGCTGCGACGCGTCGGTGAATCCGAAGGGCACCTGTACCCGGCGCAGCGCCTCGACGATGCCGGGGCGGGCGAGTGCGACGCCGCAGCGGGCCCCGGCGAGGCCCCACGCCTTCGACAGGGTGCGCAGGACGACGAGATTGTCGTGCTCGGCGACCAGGCCGGCGTGCGAGGGCCGGTCGCCGAACTCGACGTAGGCCTCGTCGATCACCACCAACCCGGGTGACCGGGTGACGAGTTCGTGGACCTGCTCGGGTCGGGGCCGGGTCCCCACGGGGTTGTTCGGGTCGCACAGGAACGTGACCCGGGGGTCGGCGGCCAGGATCCGGTCCACGTCGAGCCGGTCGAAGTCCTCGCCGCCGAGGGGGACTTCCGTGACCGGCAGCCCCAGGACCCGGGCGAAGTGGGCGTAGAGCTCGAAGGTGGGGGGCGTCACGCAGACCCGGTCCCCCGGCGAGGTCAGTGCCGTCAGCAGCAGACTGACGGCGTCCACCGCGCCGCTGGAGAAGATCAGGTGGTCCTCCGTCAGGGAGGCGAGGCCCTCCTGGCCGGGCAGCTCGCCCACGGTGGTGAGGTAGGTACGGGCGAGGTCCGCCGTGTCGAGGTCCGGGTAGCGGCCGCCCGGGCCCAGGAAGGGGTTGGTGTTGCTCGACAGATCGACGAGGTCGAACCGCGGCCGGTGCCGGAAACGGGCCGGGCCCGGTACCGCGACCGTGGTGACGGACGGCGCCGCGAACCGGGTCGGTTCGACCCGGGGGGACGGCTGCCGGGGTGCCGTGAGGCCCGGGGCCCGCAGCCAGTGGTCGAGCGGGACGAAGAGGTCGGCGCCCAGGGCACGCAGGGCGTCGGGCTCGCCGCGGCCGAGGTGGACCCAGTCGAGACCGGCGCCGCGCGCGTCGGTGTACAGCCGGTGGAGGAAGGCCGCGTGGAGGTCGTGGCGGGCGGCGGGGTCGTCGCGGTCGGCGGCCAGGGCCAGGCAGTACAAACCCCGGCCGCTGTGGGAGCCCAGGAGGAGTCCTGCCTGGACCACGCCCGCATCCGCACGGCGCCGTACGAGCAGTTCGGCACGGGCCGCCAACGGGCCCTGGGCCAGGGCCTTCAGCGCCGCCGGGCCGAGGAGGCCGCCGTCCGGGCCCGTCGAGGCGGCGTCGAGGGCCCACGGCGTGTCGTCCGGTGCCCACGGCGTGTCGTCCGGTGCCCACGGCGTGACGTCCGGTGCCCACGGCGTGACGTCCGGTGCCCACGGCGTGTCGTCGAGCCCGGTCAGCGGGATCCGTTCCCAGGTCAGTTCCTCGGAGACGGCGCGGCTGCTTCGGCGCAGGTCGTCGACGCGCCCGGCCCCGAGGCGGCCGCGCAGCAGCTCGTCCACGTCGCCGCCCAGCCGCGTCACGCACTCGGATCCGGCCGCGACCGGGACGAAGCCCGCCGCGCGGAGTGCTCCCGTGTCGTCCGTGCGGCGCACACCGGGCACCAGGATCTGCTCGGCGGCCGACTCCCGGGCCCGGCGGACGAGCGCGTCGATCTCGGCCACGGTGGGAGCGGGGCTCGTCGGGCCGTACCACGCGGCACCGGCCACCAGGGTGGGGCGGTGCATGGCGTCGGTGCCGGCCAACGCGTCGTCCTTCAGGCCCAGTCGGGCCGGGGAGCACACCGGGTCGGTGGATCCCAGGGCCGCGCACAGCACGCGCCGCAGCTCGGCCGTGTCAGTGGCTCTGCGCATGCCGTCCCCCTTCCCGGGCCGTCCCCCGGTGTGTGCCGACGCGGTCGCGGTACTCCTCGAACAGCTCGCCCAGCGTGCGGGCGATGCCTGTCTTCCATCCCACGGTGCAGTCGCCGATGAGGCCTCGCCGCACCTCGTGGTCGAAGACCGCCGTCTCCCGGCTGCGGTCGCTGCGCTCCAGCCGGAGCGGCACCCCGGTGAGGGCGGACATGTACTCCAGGAGGTCGGTGACGCCGACCTCCTCGTCACCGCCCCAGTTCACGACCCGTGCGGGGGTCCGCGCCACCTGCCACAGCAGCGGCACCTGGCGCACGAGGTCGTCGGTGTGCAGGAGGTTGCAGTAGTTCTGCCCCCGGTGCGGCACCGCGGCCGGTCTGCCCTCGCGCATCTGCCGGAAGAGGATCATGGGGACTCCGCCGTGGCCGTACGGGCCGTAGGCGATGTTGAGCCGGGCGATCACCGACGGCAGCCCGAGGGCCTCGGACAGGCCGCGCACGACGCCCTCGGCCGAGAGCTTGGCCACGGGGTAGGTGGGCAGCCAGGGCACCGCACCGCCGAGCGGGTCGTCCTCCCGGTAGCGGTGGGTGGGCTCGTCCCGGTGGTAGACGACGCCCGACGACACGTGGAGGAAGCCCTCGGCACCGGCGCAGTGCGTCATCAGCCGTGCGGTGCCCACGGTGTTGACGCGGGCGGTCCGCTCGAAGTCCCGGCCGTCGCCGCGGTGCACCGCGGAGTGCAGGACGTGGGTGAAGTCCCGGGGCAGGTCGGGCAGTGCGCCGTCGCCCATGTCCCAGACGACGGTGCGGGCGCCCGCGTGCTCCAGCGCCTCGCGGGCCGCCGGGTCACCGAAACGGCCCAGGCACCACACCTCGTTGTCGCGGGCGAGCGCCTCGGCGACGGGCCGCGCGACCTGCCCGGTGCCACCGGTGACGAGGATCTTCTTGCCGTGCATGTTCATCCGCTCCTCGCTCATCGTTCGAGGGCGCGGGCCAGCTCGCGCCGCAGGGTCGCCTGGAAGGCCTGTACGTGCTGGGGGCTCATCAGGGTGTAGTGCTCCCCGTCGACCTCGGTGTACGTGTTGGGCCGGCGGGTGAACCGGTCCCAGTGCCGCAGCTGCTGGTCGAGCCACTCCTGCTTCGTGCCCTTCAGCGGGGTGCAGTAGAAGACGTCGACCCGCTCGACCGATCCGGACGGTTCGTAGGTGCGGCCCAGGTGCACCATGCCCTGGGCCAGGTGGACCCAGGCGGTGAACCGTTCGAGGGTGAGGTCGAGTTCGGTCAGCCGGCGTTCGGGGGCGTGCTCGACGAGGTACGCCAGCTGGTCCGCCTCCGGCAGGAGGCGCAGCGTCGCGGTGAGGTCCGGGACGCGGGCGGGTTCGATCAGTTCGAGGAAGAGGGCGAGGTTGAGGGCGCCGTCGGTGAAGGTGATCTCGTTCATCCGGCCGGAGATCGACGGAGGCAGGTTGAAGACGCCGACGAACTTCACCTCGTCGCCCTCGGCCTCCAGGCGTTTGGCGATCTCGAAGGCCACGGCGCCGCCGTAGGAGTATCCGGCGACCGCGTAGGGCCCGCTGCGCTGGGTCCGCCGGATCGCGGCGACGTAGGTGGTGACCATCTCGTCGAACGAGGCGAAGGGCGTCTCGCCGCTGCCGAACCCGCGTGCGCGCAGGGCGTGGAAGGGCCGTTCGCCGGTGAAGTACTGGGCGAGGTTCACGAAGACGAGCACTTCGCCCAGGCCCGGGTGCACGCAGAACAACGGCGTGCCGTTCCCGGTCGCCTGGAGCGGCACCAGCGGGTCGTAGGCGGCGTCGCCTTCGCCTTCGCGGCCGGTGGTCAGCCGGTGGGCGAGCGCTCGCACGGTCGGCGCCTGCAGCAGGGTCGCCATCGGTACGTCGTCGACGCCGAACGCCGTCCGGATCCGCAGCTTGAGCCGGAGCAGGTCGAGGGAGGTGCCGCCCAGATCGAAGAAGCTGCTGGTCGCGGACACCCGCTCGACGTTCAGTACGCGCGCGTAGAGGTCGGCGAGCCCGGTCTCGACGTCACCGCGCGGAGCGACATGGACGCCGAGGAACCGGGTGCTCACCTCGTCCGCCCTGCGCGCCGCGGCGTCCAGGTCGCCGTCCTCGACGGCGGCGCGCAGACGCGTCCGGAGGATCTTGTTCAGGTTGCTGCGGGGGATGTCCGACTCGCCCACGGGAAGGATCAGGTGCGGTCTGAACCCCCAGTGCATGACGGTGGAGCTGCGGATCGCGACGAGGGTTCGGTACAGGGCCGTCTCGTCCGCCGCGTCCCGGGCGGGGACGAAGGCGACGGCGAGCTGTTCGGAGTCGGCGCCTTCGGGCCGGACCGGGAACGCGGCGACCTGTCCGGGCCGCACGCCCTCCAGGGTGTCCAGGGCGGCCTCCAGGTCGTGGCTGTAGTAGTTGACGCCGTTGACGATGACGGAGTCCTTGGTGCGGCCGACGAGGGTCAGCCGGCCGTCGGCGTCCAGGCGCCCGAGGTCGCCGGTGCGGAACCAGCCGTCGCCGGTGAACGCCTCGGCGGTGGCCTCCTTGTTGCCGTAGTAGCCGTCGGTGACCATGGGGCCGCGCAACTGCACCTCGCCCGGTTCGGTGCGGCCGGGCTGCCGGGTGGAGGAGAGCACGGTGCCGTCTCCGCCGGTGACGCGGATCTCCAGTCCGCGCACGGGGTGGCCGAGCGGCGGGAATTCCGCGTTCAGGTCCCGGTCGGCGAACTCGCCGTTGAACACGCTGCCCGCGCAGGTCTCGGTCATGCCGAAGGCGGGCACGATCACGTCACCGCGCAGCCCGTACGGGGCGAGCGCCTCGGTGAAGCCGCGCACGGTGGCGGTCACGGTGGCCTCGCCGCCGGAGATGATGTGGCGGACCTGCGACAGGTCCCACGCGCCGGGCGCGGGCGGCCGCCCGGCGAGCTCCTGGTTCAGCTGCCCGAAGAGGAAGTTGGGGGTGAAGGTGACCCGCACCCGGTGCGCGTCGATCAGCCGGAGGAACTCCAGGGGGTCGGAGAGGACCGTGGCCGGGTCCGTCATGACCTGGTTCGCCCCGTTGAACATGGGCAGCAGGTGGGCCTCCACGGCGGCGATGTGGTCGGTCGAGATCCAGTTCAGCGAGGTGTCGTCGGGGCCGAGTCCGAGTGCCCCCGCCTTCCCGGCCTGCGCGGCGAGGAGATTGGCGTGGGTGAGCCGGACGGCCTTGCTCGATCCGGTGGACCCCGAGGTGAGCATCAGCAGGGCGAGGCCGTCCGGGGCGCTCGCGTACGGCGGTCGCGTCCCGCCCGCGGCCCGGCCCAGTTCCTCGACGGTCACCCGCCCCAGGCCCACGTCGGGCAGTTCGCGTGCGGCCGCCCTCGTGTCGATCACCAGCGGGTCGCCGAGCAGTACGCGCAGATGCTCCAACTGCTCGCGCCACCGCGCCGGGTCGGCCGCCGGTGCGACCGGGCACGGCACGACACCGCTCAGCACACAGCCCCAGAACGCCGGTAAGAAACGCTCGGGTTCGGTGGCCGTGACGAGGGCGCGGTCGCCCGGGGCGGTGCCGTGGTCGCGCAGTCCCTGCGCGATGCGGGCGGCGGAGTCCCGCAGTTCCGCATAGGAAAGGAATGTGCGGGTGTCACCGGCGAACGTGACACCGCGGGATGTTTCGAGCGCCGCGCGGTCGAGCAGGTCGGGGAGTGTCGCGGAGGCAGGACGTATGTCCGGTTTGGCATTTCCAGGTGTGGGAATTGCAGGCATGCGAAGAGAACCTCCGGTTCGAAGGCAGAGGAAGGCAGGGGAAGGCAGGGCAGGGGTGCGCCACGACTTCCCTCGGGTCGCGGCGGAGCGTCCCGCTATGCTCCGCCGGTCACGTTGAAGCGGACGATTTCGTGAACCGTCTTCTCCAGTTTCGACTCGTCCGGGTCGGACACCATCGCCTTGCCGACGAGGCCGTAGGGGCCGACCCGCGCGTCGGGTGACGCGTCGTAGTGGATCTCGTCGAGCTGGAAGGCGCGCTCGAAATCATCCTGGGTCAGGTGGCCGCTGTCGGGACGCCGCAGGAGGACGTAGCCGTAGAAACGTTCGGGCGTCTCGACGCGTTCCGTCAGGGACGGCGACTCGCCGAGCGCCAGGCTGATCTCGGCGTCGAAGAGGTCGACGCCGTAGGTCAATTCGTTGGCCCGCGGGGAAAGCCCGCCGGGAATCCGGACCGCGCACTCGCCGAACGTCAGGTCCGTGCCTTCCTCGAAGAGCTCCAGATGGAATACGCAGTCGGGTGCGCGCAGGCTTCCCAGAACCTGGTGGGCGATGGTCTCGGCCTGCCGGAACAGCCCGGCGTGGAGCGTTCTGTCCAGCACCCACGCGGCCATGGTCCCGCCCCGCGCGGCGTCGAACGGCGCCTCGTGGTAGCGGCTCATGCACGACCAGCGGAGTTCACCGCGCTCCCAGATGCCGTCGATGAAGACCTCCGGCCCGTCGACGAACGACTCGGCGACGATCGCCACGTCCGAGGCTCCCGGGAAGAGCGCGAGGGCGTCTTCGTACTCCTGCGCGGAATGGATGATGCTCGTGCGCTGGGCGCCGGCTCCGGCGGCCGGCTTGATCACGAATGTCTCACCCAGATCGTCGGCTAGCCGCCGGTAGGAGGTCCCCGTGGGCACATGCAGGCAACGCGCCCTCCGCACTTCGGGCGGCAGACCGCTCTTCTGGAGATACTTGTCGCGGAAAGAGAGAATGGTGCGCGGGTCCGCGTTTCCCGGAAGATTGAACTGCTGCCGCAGACAGGCCGCGGTGAACACTCCCATTTCATGGACGGACAGGGCACCGACGACGTCGTCGAGCCGCCGGGCGAGCACTGCGCGCAGCACTTCCTGGGCGTTCTCGAAGTCGGCGACCCGGCAGGATTGCCGGTCGGCCGGTGCGCCGTTGGGATCCTGCACCACATAGAAGGGATCGAGACCACGACGCCGTAACGCCTGGTCGAGGTCGTCCCGATACCCAATGACGATCATTCTCGGCATTGTCGCCCCCCGCTTTCGATTCAAACCCGTCAATGGATCGGATGATCGTTTGCGCCTTGGTCGAGGACGTGCACGTCGGCATCTTTTCACAGGGATCCCGGAATGTGGACACGTGAACGTGCGTCCATTTACCCGTGCGCTGTGACATGAGTCATAGGAAAATTTGGCCAATAAAACGGACGAGAAAGCGTCCTACCCATTCGACTCAATGAATTCCGCCATGCCGGGCAAACCCGATAAATGCGGCGAACGGGAGGGTGCTGCGGGGCCCTCGGTTGACGTGTCATTACTTAACCGCTATCCATTGAGGGTCTCGGGAGGGTGGGGTGGTCCGTGCAGGACGTGGTGCTGGCGCTGCTGGCCAAGGAGCCGTCGCACGGGTACGACCTGCGCGGGCGGTTGGTGGCGGCACTCGGACCGCTCGGGGAGTCACTGAACGCGGGGCAGATCTATGTGACGCTCACTCGGCTCGAGAAGGCGGGTCTGGTCGTCCAGGTCCGTGAGGACACGTCGGTGCGCGGGCCGCGGCGCAAGGTGTACGCGCCGACCGCCGCCGGGCAGGAGCGGGTGGCCGCCTGGCTGACCGAGAGCCCCGGCCCCCGGGCGGACGTGACGGAGTTTCACCTGAAGCTGGTGGCCGCCGCCGAGTCGGGCATGGCCGATCCGCTCGCGCTCGTGGACGCGCGGCGGCGGGAGCTGATGCGGGACCTCGCCGAGGCCCAGCGCGCCGCCCTCGCTCTGCAGACGGATTCGGAGGCCGGGCTGCTCCTGGAGGGCCTCGCGCTCCGGCTGCAGGCCGATCTTCGTTGGCTGGAGGCATGCGCGCGGACCTGGTCCCCCCGTGCCGGACGTGGGAAGGGCAAGGGAAGCGAATGACGAGAGAAGGTCGGCGGGTCGGGGGCGGCCGGTCGCGGCGAAGGGACGCGGACGCTACTCCGCGGGCGGGAACGGGACCGGCGGGTCGCGGTCCCGGAGAGGCGGCCGGTCCGGCGCTGCGGGCAGTCGGCCTGACCCGCACCTACGGGGAGGACGAGAGCCTGGTGTGGGCCGTCGACGGGGTCGACCTCGACGTCCCCGCCGGACAGACGCTCGCCGTGACCGGGCCCAGCGGCTGCGGCAAGTCGACGCTGCTGCAACTCCTCGGCGGCCTCGACCGGCCGAGCGAGGGCGAGGTGTGGCTGGGCGGGCGGCGGATCGACGACCTCGGCGAACGGGCGCTGGCCCGGCTGCGGCGCCGCGCCGTCGGCTTCGTCTTCCAGGACTTCCACCTGATGGACGAGTTGACGGCGGCGGAGAACGTCGAGCTGCCCGCGCTGCTCGCCGGTGCCGCACCGCGCACCGCCCGCCGTCGCGCCGACGGACTGCTGGAGCGGGTGGGGCTCGCGGACCGGGCCCGTCATCTGCCCTCCGCGCTCTCCGGCGGTCAGCGCCAGCGGGCCGCCATCGCCCGCGCCCTGGTCAACGAGCCGCAGGTGATTCTCGCGGACGAGCCCACCGGCAACCTCGACAGCGCCGCGACCCACGACGTTCTACGGCTCTTCGACGAGTTGCGTGCCGCGGGCCAGACCCTCGTCCTGGTCACCCACGACGAACGGGTCGCCGCAACGGCCGACCGCGTCGTCTCCCTGCGCGACGGGGCGGTGGCCGACGACACCCGGCTGGACGGCCAGGGTGACGCCGCCGGGCTCGGCGCGCTGCTGAACTGGGAGGGCTGACCGTGGGACGCCTCCTGTTGATCTGGCGCCTGACCGCCCGCGACCTGCGCCGCCGTCCCGGCGAGGCCGTCATGTTCCTGCTCGCGGTCACCGTCGCGGGCGCGAGCCTGACCCTCGGACTGGCCAGCGACGACGCCGTGGCCACCGGGTACGCGAAGACCCGCGAGGCCACCGCCGGGCCCGACATCGTCGCCGTCACGACGGCCGCGGACCCGTCCGCCGTGGCCGCGCGCATAGCGGACACACCCGGTGTGGCGGCGCAGGGCGATCCCGTCTTCGCGTTCGACACCTACGTCGAGGCGCACGGCCGCAGCGCCCACTCCTCGGTCGAGGGGCGGGGTGGTTCGCCCGCCGCGGTGGACCGGCCGCTGGTGACGTCCGGCACCTGGGTCCGCCCCGGCGGTGCGGTGCTCGAACGCGGCTTCGCCCAGGCGCTCGGCGTGCACGTCGGCGACCGCGTCACCATCGGCGGGCGCGACTATCCGGTCGTCGGGACCGCGATCAGCGCCGCCACCTCCGTGTACCCGTGGAGCGACGCCGCGCAGGGCCCGGGCCCGTCCGACTTCGGCGGCAGGATCTGGCTCACCACCGCCGACACCCGCGCGGCGGCGAAGAACACGGACGCCGCCGGCGTCCATCTGATCCACCTGAAGCTGACGGACCCGGCGGCGACGCGGCAATGGCAGCAGACCGCCTCCACCCCCGGCCACAGGGGCGAAGCCTGGGTCAACACCCACGACTGGCAGGGCATTCTCCGCACCGACAGCGCCATGATCAGGAACACCCGGCCCGCCCTGGTCGTCGGCGGCACGCTGCTCGCCGTCGCCGCGGTCGTCACCCTCGCCGCGCTCGCCACGGCACGCGCCGCCCGTGACAACCGGCGTGCCGCGCTGCTCAAGGCCGTCGGCGCCGGGCCCGCCACCGTCACCGCCGTCCTGCTGGCGCAGTACCTGCTGCTGACCCTGCTGGCCACCGCGCTCGGTCTGACCGCCGGGACGCTGGCCGCACCGCACGTGGTCGATCCCAGCGCCGGGCTGCTCAACACCCTCGGCCCTCCGGACCCCGACACCGTCACCGCCGCGCTCCTCCTTGCCGTCGTGGTCGCCGTGACCGGTGCGCTCGGCCCCGCCCTGCGCGCCGCCCGCACGAGCACCGCCCATGCGCTGGCCGACCCGGCGCACCTGCTCACACGTCACCCGCACCTGAACGCCCTGTCGGCACATCTGCCCACCTCGTTCCTGCTCGGCGTGCGGTTGCTCGCCCGCCGTCCCGGCCGGGCCGTCCTGGCCTCGGCGGGCACGGCCGCCACCACCCTCATGGTCACCGCCCTGCTCGCCTGGCGTACCGAACTCGGCGTGCGGCCCGACTTCAGCAGGTTCGGCCCCATCGACGTACGGGCCGACCAAACCGGCCAGGTGCTGCTCGCCGTCACGATCGCCCTGGTGGCGCTGTCCACGCTCAACACCGTGCTCCTCGGCTGGAGCACCGCCGTGCAGGCCCGCCGCGCGCTCGCCGTCGCCCGAACCCTCGGCGCCACACCCGGCCAGGTCACCGCGGCGCTGTGCGTCGCGCAACTCCTGCCCGCCGTGCCGGGAGTTGCGGTGGGTGTTCCGTCCGGGCTCGCTCTGTACTGGCTCTTCGGCACGGTGGTCGTCCCCCCGGCAGCGTGGCTGCTCACCTCCGCGCTCGCCGTACTGCTGACGGTCGGCGCGCTGACCGCCCTGCCGGCCTGGTTCCACACCCGCGTGCCCGCCGGGCGGGCCCTGGACGCCGGACCCGCCTGAGCCGGTCGACCACGCGCTGCCGCCACCCGGTCGGCGGGTCCGGCTCCGCGCGGACCGTCTTGCAGTGGCGGCGACGGCGACTGCGTCGAGGGGGCGTCCTGCCCCGAGATCGTCCGCGTCCGTGACTCAAGGAGCAGCGCCTCGCCACCGTCAAGCCGGAAGCGCAGTGGCCACCCGGACCGGGGGGCCACTTGGCGCGAGAGACCCCGGCTGGGGCTAGTTCCGGTAGCGGAACACGATCCGGCCGCGCGTCAAGTCGTACGGCGGGAGCTCCACCAGTACCCGGTCTTCCAGCATGATCCGGATGTAGTTCTTGCGGATCTTCCCGCTGACGTGCGCGAGGACCTGGTGGCCGTTCTCGAGCTCCACCGTGAACATGGCGCTGCGCAGGCACTCGACGACCTTGCCCTCGACCTCGATGACGTTCTTGTGCTTCGTCATCGCACCAGCTCCAGGTTGCTGCTCGTCCGCCGGGCGCCGATGCCCTCGAACAGCGCCGATGCCGCGTGATGGGACTCCTGGACTTCGGCCCGGGCCTCGGCGAACCCCGAGCGGTGCAGTGTCCCCAGCGCGTGGGCCAGCAGCGCCCGCGCGATGCCGCGGCGCTGCTCGCCGGTGCGGACCGCGACCAGCCCGATGCGCGGCCGGTTCACCGTCACCACCCGGATCAGCCCCAGGTAGCGGTCCGGCGCCGCGGCCACCGCGTACTTCGACGGATCGACGATGGTGTCGCCTCCGGGGAAGGGAATCACCTCCGTCGGCATCGACTGCCACCCGACGGTCGCGCCGACCTCGTCACGGATCGCGCGGTCCACCGCCCGCAGCAGAGCCTCGTCCGCCCGACCGGCAGGAACGATCGTCACGCCGGAAGGCGGCAGGGCCTCGCCGAGCCCGGTGTGCCGCGGGTCGGTCGGTACGACGTACTCCCACTCGCGGCGCCGGACCGTGAAACCCGCCCGCCGCCAGCGGGCCGTCAGCTCGGCGTCGGCTTCGTCGACCACCGTGTGCAACGGCGCCGGCAGCTCGGCCAGCATCGCCTCGGCGAGCCGGTCGAAGGGGGCGTCGTGCCAGGCGTCGATGCTGACGAAGAGGCGGCCGTCGGCCCGGCACGCCGCGTATCCGCGGCCGATCACCAGGTCGTCGTCCAGTGCGTGCCATTGCCGGTCCGCGACGCGCGTGATCGACACGGCGTCTTCACTCGGGCCGGACGTGAAGGGCTTTGAGTTCATCGGAGTCCTCCTCCAGGAGTGCCTCGGTCTCGGGCGCTCCTGGCGACACCGGAAGGTCAGCCGTCGGACCGTGACGGATCGGGGGAGCACCCACGGGTGACTGTGTTCACGGGGCTCACCTCCATACGACGACTTCACGGTCCGCCAGGACCGTAGCAGCGGGGCGCCGCCTCGCTCAAACGATTTGGGTCACGGAGCGGCCCGACGGTCACAGCCCCGCGAGGAGATCCGCGAGCGGGGCCGGTGGCCGTCCGCCGTCGAGGGCCTCGACCAGGAGGGCGCCGTAGCGGATCTTGCGGCCCTTCCTGGTGCTGAGGAAGCGGCGCAACTGCTGCTGCCGGGCGCGGCCGTGCTGGGCCGGCTGGGCCAGGAAGGTCTGCCAGGGGCGGAGTTCGTCCTCGGCGCGTATGACCTCCTCTACCCGTTCCGGGCCCAGCGCGCGGATCATCTCGTCCTCCAGGTCGGCCACGCAGACGTGGAAGTCCCGTGGAGCACCGGCCCGTTGCCAGCCGCGGACGTAGAAGGGCTCCTCGCGGGCGTCGCAAAGGCCGGTCAGGCGCAGGCCGAGGCCGGGCGGGCCGAGCAGCCCCGCGTAGCGGCCGACGCTCATCGCGCCGCCCATGGACACCACGGCCACGCCTTCGGCGGTCAGGTCGCGGTCCTCGCGGGCCGCCAGGGCCTGGACGGCGGCGAGGTCGCTGGGGCCCTCCAGCAGCACCGCGGTCCGCAGGCCGAGATCCCTGACCAGGTCCGCCGCCGTGTCCGCCGCCGTGTCTGAGGCGCCGCCCGCCGCCCAGCGGGCGATCTCGTCCCGGAACGCGTCCATGTCCGCCATGCGGTGAGTGTGCACCACCGGGCAGCGGTACGGCACGGGATTTCCGGGCGCGTGGCGGGCCGCGGCTCAGGCCCCGCGCAGCGGGTTGGGCAGGGGGCGGTAGCGGGCGTCGGCGCCGTCCGCGCCGGTCCAGCGCAGCAGGAGGTTGGTCTTGGCGGGGAGGGTGGGGGCGGTGAGCAGGGCCGGGATTTCGGGCAGGTCGTGGCGGGCCAGGGCGCGGCGGACGGCGGGCCAGGGGTCGAGGGCGGGGTGGTGTTCGGCGAGGGCGGCGGCGATCTCGTACAGGTGGTTGACGACCAGGCAGTAGACCAGGCGTTCCCAGCCGGCCGCCCTCGGGGTGTCCGGCAGCAGTTTGACGCCCTCCGCGTCCCGGAACAGTGCCTGCACCGGCATGCCGGTCTCGTCCACGGCGACCAGGGTGTTCTGCAGGTGCGCCTCCAGGACGACGCCGTCGTCGGCGAAGGCGGTCAGGACGGGCGGGACGACGGCGGCGAGATACGCCTCCCACCAGGCCGCCGGGTCCACGGCGGCCGCGAGCGGGCTGCCGGGGAAGCCCTCCACGAGCGCGGCGGCCAGGAGCGGGGTCGCGCCGGGCAGCAGGTGGTCGCGCAGGCCGTCGCGGACGACGACGGCCAGTTCCTCGAAGGCGAAGTCCGCGGTGCGGTGGCCGCGGTCGCCGAGCCAGGCGGCGGGAGGGCCCAGGGAGGCGAAGGCCTCGGTGGCGGCGGTGTCGGTGCGGCGCAGTTTCAGCAGGTCGTGGCGCCACAGGCGGCGGATGTCGTTGGTGACGCGCACGTCGAGGCTGAACTTCAGGAACAGGTCCCGGCCGGGGAGGTACTCGGGCGCGTACACCGTGCGGATCGCGGCCGTCGGCCAGGCGAAGAAGCCGGTCGTGCCCACCCGGACGAGCCGGCCGTCGGCGAAGGCGGGGGCGAGGGCGGGGGCCGTCAGGTCCAGTTGCCAGGGGTGGGCGGGCAGCAGGCGGTAGCCGGGCGGGGCCTTGCCGAGGGCGTCCAGGGCGGCGGTGTCGCCCTCGTCGACGACGGTGTCCTCGCGCACGGCGAGCAGCGTCAGCGGGAAGCGGGCGTGTGCCTCGGGCGCGTACGGCAGCCACCCGGCGTGCGGGCCGCCGCCGCGTGCCTTGGGGGCGGGGTGGTGGGTGTGGCCGGTGAGCAGGGCCTGCTCGGAGCGGAGGTACGGGTCGGCGGGCGGGGTGGCACGCGAGCGTGCCGTCAGCAGGGCGGCCACCGCGTCGCGGCTGTCGGTCATCTCGGTGGGCAGTTCGTGGTTGGGCACACCGGTGTGCCGGCGCAGGGTCTCGGCGACCAGCTTCACCAGTTCGGCGTGGTCGACCCGGTGCCACCCGTCCGCCGTGCGGACCTCCGGTTCGGCGGGGCGGCGGCCGGGGCGCACCCGCAGCAGTCTGCCGCCGGGCAGCCGGTACACGGGGCGGGCTCCGGGGCCGGGCAGCGGTTCGGCCACTTCGCGCAGCAGGCAGTTCAGCAGCGGTACGGCAGCGTGGGCGTCGGCGCGGCGCGCCACGTCGTCCCGAGCGGCGGCGCCGTCCTGGAAGGTGGCGTCGGCGCCGGTGGGCGGGGGCAGGAGATCCACGCGTTCCACTCGTTCCCTACGGTCGGTTCATGGCGGAGAGATCGGAGACGATCAGTATGTCTCTCGTCATGACAGTCGTCGGTCCTCCGCCGTGACGTCGTACCCGTACCCGTACACGGCTCGTGCCCGACTCGTACCCGAGGAGCCTGCCCGTGCATCGTCCCCCCAGTGCGGCGGCCGAGGTCGCCGAGGAGCTGGCGGCCGTCCGTCCCGCTCTGGCCGCCCCGTTCGCGGCCGAGCGGCCGGGGGCCCGTGCCGCCGTGCTGTCCCGGCTGTGGCGTGCCCTCGCCTTCGAACCGCTGCCGTGGGTCGAGGGCCGGGAGCGGTCCGGGGACGGGCTCGTCCTGCGCCTGCGGGACGGCCGCCGGCTCAGCGGTCCGGCCGCCGACCCGTACCGCACGGACGCGTACGTCCCGGTGGTGCGGCTTGACGAGGTGGCGTACGACGACCCGGAGCGGCTGATGACCGACCTCGCCGTACCGCACTCGGCCCCCTTCGCCGCCGAACTCGGGCACAGCGCGGCGTCCTTGGCGCTGTCGCGCGCGGCACAGCCCCGGGCGGTGCGGGTGGGGGCGCCGGAGAATCACCCGGACGAGTGGCCGGACAGCGGCTGGGGCTGGGAGCGGCGCGTGGTCGACGGGCACCCGTACCACCCCGGTTGCCGTGCGCGGCCCGGCTTCTCGGTTGCCGAGCAGCTCGCGTACGGGCCCGAGCACGGGCCGGTGGTTCAGCTGGGGCTCGTGCCGGTCCCGGCGGCGGAGTGCCTGGTGACGGGGGTGTGGCCCGGGGAGCTGCGGGACGGGGCGCGGATGCTGGTCCCGGTGCATCCGTGGCAGGCCGCGCACGTGCTCAAGCAGTCCTACGGGGCCGGTCCCGCGGCGCGTCCCCTGATGTCCCTGCGGACCCTCGCCGTGCCCGGCGCGGTGCACGTCAAGACCGCGCTGAGTGCCCGGCTGACCTCCTCGGTGCGGGACATCTCGGTCGCCTCGATCGCGGCGTCGGCCGATCTGTCGTCGTTCGGGGAGCAGTTGGCGGCGCGCCTGGACGGTCTGCTCCACGTGACCCGCACGCTGGGCGCGGCCACCGCCCACTCCCCCGACCTGGCCGCCGTACTGCGCGAGGCGCCCGAGGTGTACGCCTCGCCGGGCGAGCACGTCGTCCCGGTGGCCGCGTTGGCGACCACGGAGCTGCCGCGCTCCCCCGCGTGGCTCGCCGCCTTCGCCCGGCTCGCGCTCACCGTCGGGCTGCGCGCGCTGGAGCTGGGCGTGGCCCTTGAGGCGCACGGTCAGAACCTCCTGGTCGTGCTGTCCGCGACGGGCGACCCGCTGCGCCTGGTCTACCGCGACCTGGCCGACATCCGCGTCTCCCCGGCCCGCCTGTCCCGGCACGGCATCGCGGCCCACGGCCTGCCCGCCCGGGTGCTGACCGACGAACCGCTCGCGCTGCGCCGCAAGGTGTTCGGTTCCCTGGTGGGAGGCGCGCTGGCGGCCACGGCCGGTTCCGGCCCGGCCCTGCGCGGGGCCCTGGAGGCGGCGGTGCCCGAACTCCCGCGCACGGAGGACACCATGGCCCTGCGGGAGGAACCACTGCCGGCGAAGGCACTGACGGCGATGCGGTTGACGCCCGGACATGCGGGCGACATCTGGACCGTACTGCCCAATCCTTTGACAACCGGCCCTTGCTGACCGGCCCGGCTGACCGATCAGCAAGGACGCCAAGGCTTGGCCAAGGCTTGGCCGATTATCGGCTCTTCATGGGAAAACCGGGGCTGACCACGGCGGGCGCGCCCTACGGTGTACGCCCTGTGGGGTCAACCGGACGTGAGGGTTGTGAGAGCGGGACATGACTGACGTCAACAGCAGTGACGGCCTGATGACGCCGATCCGGCCCGATCAACTGGAACCGGGCGCGGTGATCGCGCAGTCGCTGGACAACCAGTGGGTGCCGGCCCGGCTGGCGGCCGACATGATCGAACGGGGCCAGTCCCTGGACGAGGTCGCCGGCCGGCGCATCAGGGAAGTGCGGGCCGAGTACTTCCGCAGCCTCATCAACGCGAGCCAGGTCGTGATCAACCGCGCCTACTTCTACAACAACGCGGCGATCAGCCGGGACCTCCTGGAAGAGGGCGAGGCCCGCTCGGCGCACCGCAGTCTGCTCGCCTCGGGTGCGATCGTGCCGTTCCTGCTCAACGAGCGCCACCCCGCCGAGGAACCACCCGCACACCTGCATGTACGACCCGAGGGGTTCACCGCCTGGCAGGAGACGCTGGAGGGCATGTCCGGCACCGACCGGGTCCGCTGTGTGCGCATGGCCTGGGACGACTCGCTCGGCGACCGGGCGAACCGGGAGTACACCCGGATCCGGCTGTTCCAGCCGTTCACCGAGAAGGTACAGGGCCTCACCGCCAAGAACATCGATGTCCTCGCCTCGCAAGTCGGCGTGCCGCCGGAGGAGTTCGACGCCTTTGGCAGGCGGCTCGGCGAGGTGGTCAGCCACAGCAACAGCCTCAGCGTCCGACGGCAGCCCGTGGTGCGCAACACGCTGTACGAGGAGTTCGTGTCCGTCCCCGGGTCGAATGTGGCAGAGGGGAGGTACGACCGCGACAAGCTCTTCGCCAAGGAGATCAAGCAGCTGCTCGACCTGATCTACAACGTCAACCTCGCCGACGCCCTGGGGCGTTACCCCCTCACCCCGGCCGACAGCCTGCGGCGGGTGGTGTTGCAGGAAGCGCGTGAGGCACGCACCACCACCGGGTTCGTGGAGGACCCCGAACAACTGCTGACCTTCCTGCGGCGGCAGGCCTTCGCGACCGTTCAGGACCATCTGACGCCGGCCGCGGTGAACTCGCTGGCTCTGCAGGACATCTGGCGGCTGCGGCAGACCTCCGTCTGGAACAGCTACATCCGGGCGTTCGGGGCGCTGACCGCGGCTCCGGACCACTTCCACGACGCCGCGGGACAGGTGTTCGACCGCTACGTCCGGCTCAACTCGGAGATTCTCAAACTCGCGCAGGAACGCAGGCAGGCTCGTCCCAACCGGTGGCGTCCGGTCGTCGAGGTCGTCGTCACCCTTACCGCGGGCACCTTCTCGGCCATCAGCGGGGCAGGCCTGTGGGAACTGACCGGCGCTCTCCTGCCGACCGCGGTGTCCGGTCCGGTGACCGGCTCGGTGCAGCTGGTGCTGCGCAACTGGGAGGCCGGGCGGCAGGAGCAGAGATTCGCCCGGGAGATAGCCTCCGTACGGCTGGCGAGTGAGCGAGAATGGCGGCAGTTCCGCGACCTGGTGCGGCGGCTGCCCGATTACCGGCAGGACGCGCACACCGGATCGGCCGGCAACGCCGCCACCACCACCCAGGACGACGACGTGCCCAACGACTACTGAGCTTCCGCTGGAGTACCGTGCACTGCCTGCGAAACGCCCGATGAACCGGTACGAGGCCCTGCGCCGACGCGTTCCGGAGTGGTTCCGCAACGAGCCAGGGGGCATCGAGATCCTGACGGACCCCGCGCTGGTCCGCAGGGCCCGCCGGTCGGCCGCCCCGACGGTGCGACGCGGCCCGTTGGGTTCTCTGCGGGCGTGGGCGAGGGCTGCCCTGCGGCCGGTCCCGACCGGTGTGGTGTCGGCCAACCGCTATCTGTGGTATCTGCGCGATCCGGTGCGGTTCCCCGACGGCCGGCTCGGGCTGTACGACCGTCTTCTGCCGCCTCCGGAGTCCTCCCCCGGCGTCGTCGTGCTGCCGCTGCTCGACGACGGGGCGAAGGTCGTGCTGATCGAGCACTACCGGCACGCCACCCGCGATCGGCACTGGGAGGCCGTGCGCGGCTTCGGTAATCCGGGCGCGACCGGCGAGGAGAACGTGGCGCGGGAACTGGAGGAGGAGGTCTCCGCGCGCCCCACGGTGGTGATCGCCCTCGGTGAGCTCCACCCCGACACCGGTCTGTGCGCGCACCGCGTCGAACTCTACGCGGCACGAGTGGAGTCGGTGGGTGCGCCGGAGGAGGGCGAGGCGATCCAGCGGGTGATCACGGTGCCGGCCGCCGAGGCGGAAGCCATGGTGGCCGACGGACGGATCACCGACGGCTTCACGGTCGCCGTCCTCTACCGGGCCCGGCTGGCGGGGTTGTTCACGTCTGTCACGGAAAACGGCGGTGAGAACTGACGGCTCGTCCGGCGGATGTCCGTCGCCGGACACCCGCCGTTTTGGAGCGCGGCGGCACTGATCAATAGGATCCGCCGATGATCACAAGAACACGGCTGGCGGCGGGTGCCTGTGCCCTGCTCGCCGCGCTGGCGGCCGGGATGGCGTTCCCGGCCGGGGCGAGTGCCGGTGAACCCACGGGTGAGGACGCGCCGAAGGTCGACCTCGTGCTCGACGTCAGCGGTTCGATGCGGACGCGGGACATCGACGGCGGTACGCGCATGGCGGCGGCGAAGCAGGCGTTCAACGAGGTGCTGGACGCGACGCCGGAAGAGGTGCAGCTGGGCATCCGGACGCTCGGCGCTGACTATCCGGGCGACGACCGCAAGACCGGCTGCAAGGACACCGCGCAGCTCTACCCGGTCGGGCCGCTGGACCGCACCGAGGCGAAGACGGCGGTGGCGACCCTGGCGCCGACCGGCTGGACGCCGATCGGGCCCGCGCTGCTCAAGGCGGCCGACGACCTCGACGGCGGCGACGGTTCCAAGCGGATCGTGCTGATCAGCGACGGCGAGGACACCTGCGCCCCGCTGGACCCGTGCGAGGTGGCCCGGGAGATCGCCGCCAAGGGCATCGGGCTGACCATCGACACGCTGGGACTGGTCCCGAACACCAAGATGCGGCAGCAGCTCAGCTGCATCGCCGAGGCGACCGGCGGCACGTACACCTCGGTCGAGCACACCGACGAACTGACCGACAAGGTCAACCAGTTGGTGGACCGGGCGGCCGACCCGGTGGTGACACCGGTGGCCACCGAGGGCGCGGACGCGTGTGCGAAGGCCCCGACGCTCAAGTCGGGGCTGTACACCGACCGCGAGGAGTTCGGGCAGCAGCGCTGGTACCGGGTGGACGTGGAGCCCGGCCAGGAGCTGCGCGCCTCGGTGAGCGTGGGCGCCGACCGGGCCGTGAACCCGTCCTACGGGGTGCTGCTGCGGGCGGTGACGGTGCACGGCCGGGAGATCGTGCGCGGCGAGGCGGCGGGCAACGGCCGTACCGACGTGCTCTCGACGGGGCTGCGCTACCCGAAGCAGGAGAGCGACGAGGAGGACGCCCCGGCCGAGGCCGTGTGCCTCCAGGTCACCAACTCCTTCTCCGTCGCCTCCGGCGTGAAGACCACGCCGGGTCTGCCGCTGGAGCTGACCGTCGACGTGGTGGACGGTCCGGGCGACTCCGACGACGTGGCCGCCTTCGGCCTCGGGCGCGGCTGGTGGCTGCTCGGCCTGCTGGTGCTGGTCGGCTTCGTCGCCGGTCTGCTGTGGGGCTGGCTCTCGCGCTGGCGGTTCGCGATCTGGAGGACCAACTGATGCGATTCACCCGAGCGTTGAGCGCGGCCGTGCTGCTGCTCGGCCTGGCCGCGGCTCCCGCGGCGGCCGACTCCTCGCCCTCCGCGAGCCCTTCGGGGGACGGTGACGCGCCGACCACGGCGGGCACGTCCTTCCGTACGGCGACCGAGTTCGAGCAGGGGCAGGCGGCCACGGCGAACGGGGCCGCGGGCGACTACCTGTACTGGTCCTTCCCGGCCGACGCCGGGCAGCGCCCCACCGTGAAGGCCACGGTGAAGCTGCCCGAGACGCACGCCGCCCAGACCTGGCGGGTCGACGTGTACGACGGCCTGCGCCGCCGCCAGGCCTGCCAGTGGGGCGCCCAGGCCCGCACCGCGGACGCGGGCGCCTCGTCCGTCGAGCTGGCCTGCGTGCTGCGCACCGTGCGCGCCTGGACCGAGCCGTGGGCCAACGACCCGCTGCCGGGCACCTACTACGTCCGGCTCACGGCGGTGAGCGTGCCCACCTCCGACCTCGGTGTGCCGGTCTCCGCCGAAGTCAGGGTGGAGTCCAAGGACATCGGCGGGGCCGCGGCGGTGGACGGTTCGCTGGCCGAGCCGCTGGTGCCGGGCATCGCGGTGACCTCCGGCGCCGACCAGGGCGACGAGGACGAGAAGGGCGCCGTGCTGTCCGCGATCGAGCCGGAGGACGGCTGGTCGTCGGGCTGGTGGTCGGACCGCTGGGTGTGGAGCGGGATCGGGGCCGTACTGGCCGCGCTCGCGGGCATCGGCGGCTACGCGCTGACCCGGGGTTCGGGACGGCCGTCCCGGGTGCCGCCCGGCGCCTGACCGCCACCCGGAAGGCCCGCCCACGGCGGGCCTTCTGCCGTTTCACGCCTCCCGCAGCGCCTTGGCCGCCGTGCCGTCGCCGGTCACCGCGACGCGGCCGTCGCGCACCGCGTCGCGCAGGGCGGCCTCGCCGCGGCCGAGGGCCGCGCAGGTCGCGGCGTCCAGCACGAGCGTGGCGTCGGGCTCGCCCGGTGCGGGCCCCTCGCCGTACACGGGACCGTCCTCCCCCTCGGCGCGGGCGTCGGCGTACAGGTGGAAGTCCCCCTCCTCCAGCCGGACCTCGACGAGGCCCTCGGCGGCGCCCGCCTCCCGCAGCGCCCGCAGCAGCGGCAGGGCGAACCAGTGCGCGCGCACGGCGTCGGTCGGCCGCCGCTCCCCCAGCTCGCCCGCGCCCCACGCGCCGAGCGCCTCCAGCACGGGCAGCAGTCCGCGTCCCCGCGCGGTGAGTTCGTAGACGTACGCCGCGCCGGGCGGGGGCAGCCGACGCCTGGTCGTCAGTCCCTCGCGCTCCATGTCCTTGAGCCGCGAGGCGAGTACGTCCGTGCTGACGCCGGGCAGGTCGGCGTGCAGGTCGGTGTAGCGCCGCGGACCGGCGAGCAGCTCCCGGACGATCAGCAGGGTCCAGCGGTCGCCGACGGCGTCGAGCGCGCGGGCGGCGGAACAGTACTGGTCGTAGCTACGGCGAGGACGTGGTGACATGCGACGCAGTGTAGACAAGTTGTTGGACTTCCCAAGCTGCTACTTGGTAAAACCAAGCAACACCAGATTCCGGAGGGGAAGCCGCGCATGGAGTTCCGGCAGTCGAACAAGCTCAGCGAGGTCTGTTACGAGATCCGCGGCCCGGTCATCGAGCACGCCAACGCGCTGGAGGAGGCGGGCCACAGCGTCCTGCGCCTCAACACCGGCAACCCGGCCCTCTTCGGCTTCGAGGCGCCGGAGGAGATCGTGCAGGACATGATCCGCATGCTGCCGCAGGCGCACGGCTACACGGACTCGCGCGGCATCCTCTCCGCCCGCCGGGCCGTCGCCCAGCGCTACCAGGCGCTCGGCCTGGAAGTGGACGTGGACGACGTCTTCCTGGGCAACGGCGTCTCCGAGCTGATCTCCATGGCCGTCCAGGCCCTGCTGGAGGACGGCGACGAGGTCCTGATCCCCGCCCCCGACTTCCCCCTCTGGACGGCGGTGACCACCCTCGCGGGCGGCAGGGCGGTGCACTACCTCTGCGACGAGCAGGCGGAGTGGTACCCGGACCTGGCCGACATGGAGGCGAAGATCACCGACCGCACCAAGGCGGTCGTCATCATCAACCCCAACAACCCCACCGGCGCCGTCTACCCCAAGGAGATCGTCGAGGGCATCCTCGACCTCGCCCGCCGGCACGGCCTGATGGTCTTCGCCGACGAGATCTACGACCAGATCCTGTACGACGACGCCGTGCACCACTCCGCCGCGTCCCTCGCCCCCGACCTGGTGGTGCTGACCTTCTGCGGGCTGTCCAAGACGTACCGGGTGGCGGGCTTCCGCTCCGGCTGGCTGGTGGTGACGGGGCCGAAGCAGCACGCGAAGGACTACCTGGAGGGCCTGACCATGCTGGCCTCCATGCGCCTGTGCGCCAACGCGCCCGCCCAGTACGCCATCCAGGCCGCGCTCGGCGGCCGCCAGTCCATCCGCGAGCTGACGGCCCCCGGCGGACGGCTGCACGAGCAGCGGGACGTGGCCTGGGAGAAGCTCAACGAGATCCCCGGTGTCTCCTGCGTCAAGCCCAAGGGCGCGCTGTACGCCTTCCCGCGCATCGACCCGGCCGTCCACAGGATCCACGACGACGAGCGCTTCGTCCTCGACCTGCTGCTCAGGGAGAAGATCCAGGTGGTGCAGGGGACGGGATTCAACTGGCCCTCCCCGGACCACTTCCGCATCCTGACGCTGCCGCACGCGGAGGACCTGGAGGCGGCGATCGGGCGCATCGGGCGCTTCCTGAGCGGCTACCGGCAGTAGCGGCCGGGCCTCAGCCCTTCCGAGTGTCCTTCCGGGTGAAGCGGACGCCCAGGTCGCAGGGGGTCTCCGGGTCCGACGTGGCGCACAGGGTGCCGCCGTCGTCGACGACCGTCAGCGTGAGCCGGCAGGGTTCGTCGGACTGCTCGGCGAAGGACAGGCCGATCTCCGATCCCGACCGGGCCCGCGGTGAGGTCATGTACAGGCCGTCGCCGTCGTCGGCGAAGAAGGCCCAGTCGCCGCCGGTGTCCCCGCCGGGGCAGCCGGTGCCGGCGAGCTTGCCCGAGTCGAGCCCGGACGCGGTGAAGGTGCGGTCGGCGGTCAGGGCGAGGGCCGTGCCGTCGCCGGCCTGCCAGGCGCCGGTGACGCGGTCGTCCGGGACCGTCGCGGCCCGCGCGCCGGTGCCGTCGCACGCCGTGGCCGCCAGCAGGGTGATCAGCACGGCGGCAGTCCAGCGGACGGCGGGCGCGAAGGGTGTCTTGAACACGGAGGAATCCTAGAAGGGTGCCTGATGCGGTGGTGGTCCGGGGCAGCGGGCCGCCCCGGACCACCGGGTGTCTGTCACGGTCGCGGCGGTGCTACTCCAGCCACTCCGAGTAGTTCACGCACTCGTTGATGGGCCACTTCTCCTCCCAGGAGAAGTCCTCCCGGACCGCCGCCCCGAAGGTGTCCTCGAACGCGGGGTTCCACGAGCGGGGAATGACGTGGGTCGCGGACCGCCAGTCGGAGCCGTTCCACGCGGTGAACTTGAGCGTGACCGAACCCTCCTTCTTGTTGATCGAGCTGATCCGGGCCTTGCCGCTGTACGTACCCAGGAAGGCGTCGGCCTGGTTGCCGGTGCCCACGGCGCCGTTGGTCAGCACACCGGCGATGTCCTTGGCCGCACCGCGCAGCGAGTTGAACTTGTACCAGGGGCTGCCGGGCTCGGGACCCTCGTCCACGTACTGGAACCCGACCTCCTTGGCGTAGGCCCCCTTCGTGCCCTTGCGGGCCTGACCGACCATCTTCGACCGCAGGCCGGAGATGGTCTCGTCCTGCGCCAGGATGGACGTGAAGGCGTCGCCGCCGCGGAAGTCCTGGTGCTCGCGCAGCGGGTAGCCGCCGCCCCAGAGCCAGCCGAAGAACAGGGAGCGTGAGGTCTCCCAGCGGTTGGCGGCCTTGGGGTCGCTGACGATGCCCCAGTCGGGCATCGACGCCAGCATCTCCTCCAGGCTCTGGGAGGGCGGGTTGAAGGGCAGGTCCCACGACTTGGTGATGAAGTTGTAGGTCGCCCCCGGCGTCCACTGCTTGGTCAGCGGCTGGGTCCAGCCACCGGACGAGGTGGGCGCCGTGCCGCCCCAGCCACCGCCGCCGCCCGAGCCGCCGCCGAGCGAGCCGACGGCCGTGATCGCTGCGCCGACCGCGCCGATCACCGCGCCCACGACACCCCCGATGATCGCCCCGATGGCGCCGAGGAGGCCGCCGAGACCGTCGCTGGTGCCGCTCGGGTCGGAGTTGGTGACCGGGCTGTTGCTGGCGTAGGCGTAGCCGTTGAGGGTGTTGGGCTTGTCCGGTTCGAGCAGCGGGTCGACGCTCAAGAACCGCCCGGTGTCCGGGTCGTACTGGCGGGCGCCGAGCTGGGTGAGGCCGGTCGTGGCGTCGGCCGGCTTGCCGAGGAAGCCCTTGTCGTCGGGCCAGGCACCGGAGGCCGTGCCGCGCGGGGCGCCGAACGGCGTGGACCAGCGCTTGGCGAAGGCCAGCGTGTCGGCGTTGATCGCCAGCCCCGAGGTGCCGTGGTGGTCACCGGCGACGAAGGTGAGCTTCGTGCCGCTGACGCCCGCGGTGGAGGTGCGGACGGCGATGACGGACGAGCCCGCCTTGTAGGTGCGGGCCCCGGAGAGCGCCTTGGCCGCGCCGTTGCCGCTCACCTTGAGGTGGACCTCGGTGGTGCCCAGGTACAGGACGGTCTCTCCGTCCGTGGTGGTGGGGCGGCGGATGAGCAGGTCGCCGCCGGCGTCGTACACGTAGGCCGTGCCGGTGGCCGCCTTGCCGCCCGCGGCGGGCTCGCTCGCGGTGGCGAGCCTGCCCTCGGAGTTCCAGTCCAGGGTCTGGGTGGCCTGGACGCCGGGCCGGGTCTCGGTGTTGCCGGTCTCGTCGTAGGTGTACGACGCCGTCTTGGCGCCGGTCACCGTGGAGGACAGGGCGTGCGGCCCGTCCTCGCCCGTGCCGTACTCGTACTCCGTCGTGACGTCGCCCGACGCGCCGTGCTCGGTCTGCCGTGAGCGCAGCCCGGACTCGTTGTACTGGTAGCTGGTCCAGTACGGCGCCGCCCCGCCGAGGTTGGCGACGGTGCGGCCGGCCGCGGAGCAGTCGGCGGACTTGGGTGTCCAGGCCTCGCTCAGTCGGCGGTGGCCGTCGTAGGTGAAGCACTGGTGGTCCGCCTTGCCGGTGCCGCCCAGGGTGGTGGCGTCGGAGACGGAGGTGACGTTGCCGGCGTCGTCCTGCTGGTACTTCAGCTCCTGGAGCATGAAACCGTGGACGTCGTCGGTGACGTACGACCGGGTGAGGCGGCGGGTGCCGGCCTCGTAGTCATTGTTGAGATAGACCTTCTTCGCTCCGGCCGGGTCGGTGGCCAGCGTCATCTGGCGCAGATCGCCGAGGGGCGAGTACGCCGTCTGCTGGAGGTAGCCGGTGGTGCCCTTGGCGGTCAGCACCTGGCCGAGCTCGTCGTAGGTGTAGGACACGGTCTCGGCGGACAGGCCGGCCACCGCGGGCGCGGCCGCCTGCTTGACGGTGCCGTCGAGGTTGTAGCCCGTGGAGAAGGCCAGCTTGGCGGGCACGCCGGCCGCGACCAGCGGGTCGTTCCCCGGGAGGGTCAGTTCGTTGTTGGTGACCTTGTACAGGGGGTCGTAGCGGGTGACCTTCTGGACGTAGGCCCTGCCGGTCGCGCCGCCCTCGTAGCGCACGGCCGTGTCCTGCTGGCCCTTGGCGAGGGTGTCGAAGGTCCAGGCCGCCAGCTTGCCGGCGTCGGTCTTCGCCGACTGCCACATGCCCGTCTTGCGGCCCAGCACGTCGTACTCGAAGAGCAGTGCCTTGCCGCGGCCGTCGGTGGACTTCACCGCCTGGTCGAGCTCGTTGTGCTGGGTGAGCGTCGTGCCCTTGTCGGGGTCGGTGACGGACACCTGGCGGCCGAAGAGGTCGTAGGTGTACGTCCACGCGGACCGGTCGTGCGCGGTGATCGACTCCTGCCGGTCGGCGGCGTCGAAGGTGTATCGCGTGGTCAGGTAGTCCGTGCCGGCCGGGCGGGGGCCCGCGTAGTCACGGCGCTCGACGGTCCGTCCGAGCGCGTCGGTGACCACCGCGTTGGCCGAGCCGCCCTCCGGGGCACCGGTGAGGACCAGGTCGCCCCGGTAGGCGGTGTCGACGGTCCATTCGGTGACGCCGTAGCTCTTGGTGACCGCCCTGGTGACGCGGCCCATGCCGTCGTACACGCTGTCGGTCTGCCGGGGTGCCTGGCCGCCGTCGATCTGCACGATCTTGCCGGACGGGGCCGCGGAGTCGTCCCAGATGTCCGACTGCGCGGTCACCGGCAGGCCACGGCCGTCGTAGAGGGTCTGCGCGATGATCCGGCCGCCCTGGGCCGAGGGCGCCTGCACCTGCCGGGTGCGCAGCAGCGAGTCGTAGATCTCGTAGGTGGTGTGGTAGCCGGAGCCGTCGCCGTTCAGGGTGGCGCTGGAGACCCACGGCAGCGACGTGGACTTCACGCTGTAGCCGTAGACGTAGTTGGCGGTCTTGCCGAGCGCGCGGGAGCGGTTCGGCAGCCACACGGCGGTGACGCGGCCCAGACTGTCGTAGCTGCTCTCCGTCACCTTCCCGTTGGCGTCGGTGACCTTCAGGTCCGCGCCCAGCGCGAAGTCCTTGACCGTGGTGGTCCGGTGTCCCTTGGCGTTGACGACCGCGGTGGAGATCAGCGGACCGGCCGCGGGCGGCTGGTACTCGGTCTTGGAGGTGATGACGTTGTTGGTGTTCTTCACCTGGACCGGGCGGCCCAGCGTGTCGAAGTCGGTGACGGCCGTCATCTGCCACAGCGGCTGGTCGTCAGCGCCGTAGCCCTTGGCGCGTCCGGACCAGCGCGCGTCGCCCCTGGTGGGCTTCTGCGTGGCGGACCAGGTGGTCGTGTCGTAGGCGGTGGCCTTGTCGGAGACGACGTCGCCGGGGCGCGTGGCGTCCGCCGGCAGGTCCAGGGCGGAGTCGGTGACCGAGCAGGCCCGGCCCACGATCCGGGTCCGGGAGACCAGCGCGGTCAGTCCCGCGGCGTCGTTGCGGGCGTACCAGGTGCGGGTGCACTTCTCGTCCCCCGTGACGGAGTCGTCACCGAGGTCCTCGACCGATACGGGCATGCCGTAGTCGTCGTAGCTCGTCCTGGTGGTGCGCACCCGGTCGTAGGGGTTGAGTCGGCTGGTGATGCGGGTGCGGGCGTGCGAGGCGCCCACGCGCACGTAGTACGCCTCGGTGTCGGCGTACGACTTGTGCTGGGTCGCCGTCCGCTTGGACCAGGGGTCGTTGACGGTGCCGGAGACCTCCTTGTCGCCGTCGTAGGCGACGCTCTCGCGCTGGAAGCCGGCCAGTTGGTCGGAGTCGGTGACGGCGACGGCGGTGACGCCGGAGACCTCCACCTTCCTGCGCCGGTCCGGGTCGGGGGTCTTGCCGTCGCTGCCGAGGACGCGGTCTCCGTCCATGCCGCGCAGGTACACGGTGACGGTCTTGGCCCGGGTGCCGTCGGACGGCCCGGTGTAGTGGGTGACCTTGCCGTAGCCGCGCCACTGGGACCAGGTGCGTTCCTTGGCGGGGGTCAGCGGGTCGTCGTTGTAGTGCCAGGCTCCGCCGCCGGAGTACTCGTAGGTGTGCTGCACGGCCTCGGAGCCGCCCAGCGGGTCGGTGGTGCGCACCGAGCTGACGGGGTACTTCTGGAACCAGTCGAGGATCGGCTCCTCCTGGCCGTAGGGCGACCAGTACACCGGGAAGCAGCGACCGGTGTTCTCGTCCACCTCGGGCATGGTCTGCCCGGCCACGCAGTCCGCGGGCAGGTAGTCGACGACGGTCTGCGCGCCGGTCTCGGAGACGACGGTCTTCAGCCGGGGCCGCTCGAAGGACAGGATGTCGTCGCTGGGTCCGTCCACCCGGTTCGGCAGGAAGACGTGGGAGAACTTCACCGCGTCCAGGGAGAGGTCGGTCCCCCGCTTGCCGGTGTGCTTGATCTCGTCCAGCCACAGCGACTGGTCGGTGGAGTCACCGGTGTCGCCCGGGTCGAGGTAGAGGTGCTTGAGGGCCCAGGTGTCGACCGGCGAGAAGGCCGGGGTGGCCGCCGCGGCGTCCCACGCGTAGGTGCTGACCGAGGTCAGCATCTTGCGGGTGAAGAACGACGGGCTGTCCAGGTACGGGCACTTGTCGCCGTCCTTGCAGATCCGGTCGAACGGCACGTCGGGCCAGTTGTCCCGGGTGTCCTCGGTGAGCGCGTCGCAGCCGGTACCGGAGGCCAGGCAGCGCTCGGCGTGACCGAACACGATCTTGTGCGAGGCTTCCGGGGTGCCGGAGAAGAGGGCACCGGCCCGCTGTCCGTAGCGGATCTCCTTCAGGTAGCCGCCGCGGATGTACGACGTTCCGGTGTTGTCGTCGCCGAGCTTGTCGTAGTTGTTGGTGTCGTCCTCGTACCAGTAGGTCGTGGCGTTGCCGTGGGTGTCCTCGGCGTAGTCGAGGTTCCACCGCCACGCCTGCTTCTTGTCGCGCGAGGTGAAGCCGGTTCCGTCGGCGTAACCAGGCTCGCCCTCGTCGTCGCCGAAGACCGGCACGGTCCACACCGACTTGGTGCGGACGTCGGCGGCGGCGCCGTCGAGCTTGTTCAGGCCGAACACGAAGCGGGTGCCGTCGCCCGTGGTGACGGTCCAGTACTCGCCGTTGTCGTCGCCGTTGTCCGCGCCGGTGGAGTGGGTGACCTTGGAGGCGTCGTCGTTCTTCAGCCGCCACTGGCCGGTGGTGTCGTCCTTGACCAGCTCGGTGGCCTTGCCGTTGAGGACGAGGGAGGCGTTGTCGTACTTCCAGCACAGGTCGTGCCGGTCCTTGTGCCCGTCGTCGGTGCACGAGCCGTACTTGCGCTCGATGAAGGACGAGGTGATGTCGAAGCCCTCGCCGACCTCGGTGCCCTGGTTGTTGCTGGTGGAGGTGCGGCCGTCGACGCTGCCGGAGTCGTAGGAGATCTCCAGCTTCGGGGCCTCGCCGGCGGCCGGCTCGGGCGCCTTCAGCGGGTAGGACCAGGTGAACGAGCCGGAGCTGCCGCCTGCCTCCCAGGTCGACGACGGCGACAGCGGGGTCGCCTTGTAGTCGCCGTCGGCGGAGGCGGTGCCGGCCGCCAGGGCGAGGGTCATGGTCTGCCCGGAGGTCGCCTTCGGGGCGAAGGCGAGGTCGGCGGTGAGCCGTTCGTCGCCGCGCGCGTTGGTGAACCTCACCGGCGTCGCGGGCGGGCAGGCTGCGGCACCGGTGGTGCAGTCGGGCAGGCGCAGCACCTGGAGGCGGCCGGCCCAGTCGCCGCCGTAGGCGGCGGCGAACGCCGAGTAGTCGATGCCGAGGCGGGCCGCGCCGCCGTCGGTGGGGCCGGTGACCTTCAGGACGACGCCCTTGACGCCGAGGCCGCGGGAGGCGCCCTGGTCCAGCACGTCGACCTTGACGCTGTGGGCGCGCTTGGTCTTCTTCGCCGCCGGCGGGGCGAGGGTGACGGGCAGCCGGCCGGGGGCGGCCTCGGCGGTCGCGGCCCCGGACGCGGTCAGGCGGGCCGAGCCGTGGGTGGGCCAACTGGTGTCGCGGGACTGGTCCTTGACAGCACGGCCGGCGGCTCTCTGGTCGGCGCGTGCGGCGTCGCGGACGACGGCCGCGGTCCGGGCGTTCTGCTTCGCCTCGAACGGCGCCACCTGCTGGGCGCTCGGCGCGGACAACTCGGGCCTGCCGAGCGGGTCCACGTCGTCGGCGGTGGCGGCGGGGGCGAGCAGGCCGGACAGCAGGGTGATGCCGACGAGCGCGCTGACGCGGCGCAGCCAGGGACGTGCCGCCCGGCGCCGGTGGGGGCCGGGTCCGGTCCCCGCGCGGGGGACCCCCAGGGGTTGGTGTCTCATGGGATTCCTTGTCCGAGAAGGAAACGTCGAAGGGGCCCGGCGCCGAAGGCGGGCGCCGGTCCGCGACGGACGGAGCGAGCCGGTCCGGGGGCGCGGGTGACCGCGCCCCCGGACCGGCTCAGGAAGGGAAGGGCGCCGTTCAGACGCCGCCGAGGACCTGCGATCGGACCTGGTCGGCGCTCATCGCGCCGGTCCACACGCGCAGTTCCTCCAGGGCGCCGGGCAGGTGGTGCCCGGTGGTGCCGCCCTGGCTGCCGCGGCCCACGGTCAGGGCCCCGGTGCCGTACTGGGGGGTGGTGAAGCCGGACTCGGTCTCCGACGGCTGGTCGAACTCGCCGACGTAGAGGTGGAGTCTGCCGTAGCGGGTCTCCGTCTTCGCCGGGTCGGCCGGGTCCGTCCACTCCCAGGATTCCTGGGCGTCGAAGACGCCGGTGACCTGCACCCAGGTGTCGGTCTCGGCGATGTCGCCGCCCGGCGCCTCGGCGGACCGGGTCGCCTTGCCGTCGGCGCCGACGGCGGTGCGGGTGAACTTCCACTGGTAGATGCCGTCGGCGGGCTTCACCGCCCACAGTGCCCAGGAGGACTCACCGGCACTCGCCTGCTGCCCGGCGACCAGGGCCTGGTACCCGACGGGCTTCGAGGCGAGCTCGGCGGAGTTCAGCTGGACACGGGCGGAGACCGTGAAGGAACCGGTCTCGTCGACGACCGGGCCGGTGGCGGAGGCGTAGCCCGCGGTGCCGTCCAGGACGAGGGCGTTGTTCTCCTCGTCCAGCACCGCCCCGGTGGCCGACAGCGTCAGGCTCGGCGCGGGGTAGGCGGAGAGCTCCTTGACCGTGGTGCCGGTGGACGAGGCGGCGTCCCACTGCGCGACGAGTTCGTTGGCCGGCACGCCCTCCTCAAGGAGCTGCGCCTGCTGGGCGATCTCGTCCGGGGTCAGCACGCGCTGCCAGGCGTTCACCTCGTCCAGGCGGCCGCGGAAGTGCTCGCCCCAGACGCCGCCGACCAGGGAGCGGCCGATCTGCAGACCTCCGGAGGAGACCCACGGCTGGTAGGCGGTCGACACGGTGCCGAGTACCACGGGCTTGCCCTGCGGGCGTCCGTTGACGAACAGCTGGACGGTGTCGTTCGCCTTGTCGGTGTCGTTCTTCGTGTCGAACACGGCGGCCAGGTGCGTCCACACCTTCAGCGGCGGGCTGGTGGCGTCACCGAGCGACCGAAGGTAGACCGGATTGTCCTTGACGTCACCGGCGGTCCGGTTGAAGACCCACTTCTTGTACGAGGCCGAGTAGTACAGCGTGAACGCCGAACCGTAGGTGCCGGGGGCCGCCATCACCACCCGGTTCTGGGAGGTGTCGGTCAGATAGGCCCACGCCGAGACGGTGAAGGAGTCCCTCGTGTTCACGGCCGGGGCCGCGGTCGCGGCGTAGCCCGCCCGCAGCGTCGTGTCCGACCCGTCGTTGAGCCACAGCGAGTTGTCGGCGTCGCCGCGCCGGGCCAGCGTGGACCAGCCGGCGCCCGCGGTGTAGAGGGTGGCGTCGTGCCGGGTGCCCTCGGCGGCGGTGTCCTTTGCGGTCGTCACGCCCGATCCGGGCAGGGCGTCGTCGAAGTGCCAGGTGCCCGTGGCGCCGGCCGCGGGGGCGACCTTGAAGCTGAACTCCGCCGGTGCGCCCCAGCGGCTGCGGACGTCCTTGGCCTCCACGGAGAGCACCTGTGTGCCCGACAGCGACGGTGTCACGTCGGAGACCGTGACGGACTTGCCGGTGACCGCCTCGGCCTCCTTGGCCGAGGTGGTCAGCAGCCGCCAGCGGTAGCCGGTGATGTCGGAGTCGGCGGCGTTGGGCTTGAAGGTGAAGGAACCGGCCACACCGGGACCGCCCTTGCCCTCGCACAGATCGGCGGTGCACTGGGTGTACGGCGAGACCGCGGTGATCACCGGGGCCTTGGGCGCCGTCGAGTCGATCTTGAAGTAGCACCATGAGGAGTAGGAGGAGAACAGGTCGCCGGACTTGCCGCTGTACGACCAGTGGGACTGGGTGCGCGAGCGCATCCGGTACAGACCGCCGTCCGCCCGGCTGGAGGTGCGCATCTTCTCCAGTGTCTCGTCGGGGTCCCAGCCGGAGGAGGGCCGGTAACCGGACCACACCTGGTGCCAGGCCGCGTCGTCACCGCGCTCGACGACGAACTCGGACTGGAGCGAGCCCTCCTCGTCGCCCAGGTGGTGCTCGACCTGGGTCTGCACACGGGACTGCACCATGGGGTCGACACGGGTGACGATCAGCGGGTCGGAGGAGGAGGTCCGGCAGTAGGCGGTGGTGCCGTCGCCGGGAATGACGCCGACGCTGGTGGGCACGCCGGGCTTGAAGGCGTAGGTCACCTTGAGTTCGGCGTTGTCGTCGAACCGCTTCCACGCCTCGGGGTCGGACTCGTCCTTGGCCCGCAGCATCAGCGTGAGCCGGCTGATCTTGCCGTCGGCGAACTTGCGCACCGTGGAGGCGAGGTTCTCATCGGTCTCGTCCGGGTTGTCGTTGAACTCGATCCACTGGTCGGGCTGGCCCGGGCTGCACTGGCTGCCGCGTCCGGCCGAGACGTACCGGTCGCCCATCTGGTCCAGCTGTGTCGGGCCGGGCCACCGGGTGCCCTCCGAGATGTTGTTGGTGCGTTCCAGGTCCACCCACTTGGCCGAGCAGCTGAACGACCACGTCTCGTAGGCGCGGAAGGTGGCGTCGAGGACGTACTTGCCGGCGAGCTTGGACGGGGAGAACTCGAAGTACATGCGGTTCGTGTAGTTGCTGCCGCAGTAGTACGGGCCCGACACGCTGCACCGGCCGACGCCGTAGTCGCCGTTGAACTGCCAGAACTTGTCGCCGTCGGACGACAGCACGGTGCGCTCGGACACGCCGAGGCCGACCGAGGGGTCGATGTAGACGGGGTAGACGGTGTCCGTGCCGCGCAGCAGGCCGAGGTCCGGCTCGACGGTGACGCTGTCGTCGTCGACCTGGACGGGCATGACGGCACTGGTGTCGCCGGCGCCGGGCTGGGTGCCTTCCTCGACCGGGTCGGGGACCTCGCCGCCGGTGTCGGCGGCGGTGGTGAGCTGGGTTCGCACGCCGTCGGTGCCCGGACGAACGTCCTGGCCGGCGGAGTCCCACATCTGGCCGGCCGGGCCCTTGAAGACGGTGTTGCCGTCGGTGTCGACGGCGCGCACCCCGCCCCCGGCTCCCGGCATCAGCCGCAGGTCGGTGGTGGAGGCGGTCAGCTCGATCCGCTCCAGGGCCGGATCGGCCGCGGCCCGGGGGGTCTTGACGACCAGGACCTCGCGGTATCCCTCGGCACTGGCGGTCAGCTCCAGGTCGACGCCGTCGAGCACCTCGGGGTAGACGGCCTTGGCGCCCTCCAGCCGGGGCTCGGGCAGCCGGCCGGGCCAGTCGAGGTGCAGGCTGCCCTCGTCGTTGGCCAGGCGGATCAGGCCCGACCCGTCGCCGCCGCCGGAGAAGGACAGGTCGACGACGGCGGCCCGGGGGCCGACGCTGCCGTCCGGCCTGCGCTCCAGCGTGGCGTCCACGGCACGCCAGGTGCCGTCGTCGCCCTTGGCCCGCTGCGGGACCGCGGACTGCACGAGGGTGAAGCTGCCGTCCGGGTTGGCCGTGGTGGTGGTGTACTCGGTGCGCTCACCGGTGACTTCCACCTGCTCGCCGGTGGCCGCGGCACGCCGGGCGGCGGTGGCGTGGTCGACCATCGCGTCCGAGGAGGCCGAGGTCGCCGCCGCCGGGGCCGCGGGAGCCGCGACGGCCGGCACGGTGAGCGCCGACAGGGAGGCCACCAGGGCCACCGAGGTGACTGCGGCTGTCAGTCCTGTTGGACCGGTGATGCGTCTGTGCCGGTTGCCCCCGGCCGGGTTGTACCAGCGCACTTGTGCGCCCTCCCCCATGAATTCTCATGCAATCTTCACAATGCCCGCGTCAGTCAATAGCGTTCCCCCGCCCACGGCAAGCGTGTTCATGATCACAAATGATCAACTCGTATGTCATATGGACAAAATGACGCCGCATGACACAAAGAACGGCCGTTGACCTGCCCAGGGACGTGCGCAGGGGGCCGAGTCGGTTCCGTGCGGCCCCCTGCGCATGTGGCACCGTGCTCACGAGCACGGCGGAAAGGTGGAGGCCCATGGGTGATCTTTTTCTGGTTCGGCACGGTGAGACCGAGTGGTCGCGTTCGGGCCGGCACACCGGGCTGACGGACGTCCCGCTGACCGAGAAGGGGCGGGAGCAGGCGCGGAGTCTGGTGCCGCTGATCCGGTCGCACCGGATCGGGGCGGCCCTCGTCAGCCCCTTCCAGCGGGCCCGGGAGACGGCCGAGTTGATCGGGCTGCACGACGTGCGGATCGAGCCGGACCTGCACGAGTGGGACTACGGCGGCTACGAGGGGATCACGACCGTCGAGATCCACCGGAGCAGGCCGGACTGGTTCCTGTTCACGGACGGGGTCGCGCCCGGACCGCCGGACCACCCCGGGGAGACGCCCGAGGAGGTGGGTGAGCGGGCCGACCGGGTGCTGGCCACGGTGGAGGCCGCGTTCGCCAACACCGAGGGGTGCGTGGTGCTGGTGGCGCACGGACACTTCCTGCGCGTGCTGACCGCCCGGCACCTGGGCCTTCCGCCCTCGCAGGGGGCGCTGTTCCAGCTGGGCACGGGGACGCTGTGCCGGCTGGGGACGGAGCACGGGCGGCCGGTGATCGCCGCCTGGAATGTCAGACCCCCGTCGTAGTCTCGAAGGCGTCACCGGTGAGCCGACGAGAGAAGGGGAGCGCGCCGTGGCCCTGTCTCCCACCGCCGCGCAGCGGCGGATCATCGACGCCGCCGAGCCCGCCACCGGTCGATTGCGGGGGACGCCGACGCAGCTCGCGGCGCTGGTGAAGCGGGGGCTCGCCTTCCGGCATCCGCGCCCGCCGCACGACCACTTCCTGACCCCGGCGGGGCACCGGATACGGGAGGCGGTGGAGGCGCCGGAAGGGCCGAAGGCTCCGGAGCCCGCCGGAGCCCCGGCCGCCGAGGGTGTGTTCGCCGCGCGGGTCGGCGGGGAGGAGGCCGCCCCGGGCGACGCGGGGCCCGCGCGGCTGCGCGAGGTGCGCGGCGCCTGGCAGGGGCTGCTGGAACTGCGGCGGATGACGCATCCCGACGGGAGCACCGACCGGCCGTGCGCGTGGGAGCGGTCGCATCTCGTGCGGGCCGCGGCGCTCGCCCTGGAGGCGGCCGGGCAGCGTCCGGCCGGTCCGGACGGCGAGGACGGGTACCGGGTGCGGGCGACGCCGCAGCCCGAGGCGGTCGCCGTGTACGAGGGCGACGGCGCCGCGCTGCGGGAGTGCGCGGCGACGCTGGAGCGGGCCGGCTGGCAGACCGGGGAGCACACCGAGCCGCGCACACGGGCCCGTTACCTGCTGGCCTCCCCGCGGAAGGTGTGACACCCGCATGTCAGGATCGGTCCGTCAGTATGTGTGCGAGGAGAGGCAGCAGCCGTGAACGAACCGTTCTCCGTGTCCGTGAGCGTCCGCGGGTACGAGACCGACACCCAGGGCCATCTGAACCAGTCGGTGTACCTGAACTACGCCGAGCACGCCCGCTGGTCGATGCTCCAGGCCGCCGGGATCCGGCAGGCGGACCTGGTCGCCCGCGGGGTCGGGCCGGTGGCCCTGGAGACGACCATCCGGTTCCAGCGGGAGCTGCTCGCCGGTGACGAGGTCACGGTGACCTGTGCGTTCGAGTGGGGCACGGGCAAGACCTTCCGGATCCGGCAGCTCATCACCAAGGCGGACGGCACGGTCGCCGCCGAGGTCGAGGGCGTCGGCGGGCTGATGGACCTGCGCGAGCGCCGGCTGGTGCCGGACCCGCGGCAGCGCTTCAAGGAGCTGGCGGCCCGGCCGGAGCTGTTCGGAATGTAGGCCGACGGGTGCCGCGTCAGGCCTCCGTCAGCTCGGGCCGGTGCTCGGTGTCGTAGGCCGCGCGGGCCTCGGCGATGTACAGGCGGTTGCGCTCGGCCCAGTCCGTCAGCTGTTGCAGCGAGGCGTGCAGTTCACGGGCCACGGGCGTCAGGGCGTACTCCACCTTCGGCGGCACCGTCGGGTGGACGGTGCGGGTCACCAGGCCGTCGCGCTCCAGGTTGCGCAGGGTCAGGGTCAGCATGCGGCGGCTGATGCCCTCGATGCCGCGCTCCAGTTCGGTGAAACGGAGCGGGCCGTGCGCCGCGGCGACCAGGATCTGCACGCTCCACTTCCCCGCGACCCTGTCAAGAACTTCCCGGACCGGGCACGCGTGCGCGTTCACCACCTGGGAGGTAACACGGGTGTTCCGCTGTGACATCGGACTGCCTCCTTATGCCGGTCTCCAGCGTTACCCACGATGGTCCCCGTTACAAGTCGTGCCCCAAGGGGGCGCGGAGAAACGGAGGGCACGTCACCATGACGATCACGACCGAGTCACCGGCCGCGGCACGCGGGCGGAGGTACTCCCGCTGGACGTCGCTCGTCGTCCTGTGCGCCGGGGCGCTGATGACGATCCTGGACGGCAACATCGTCACGGTGGCCATGCCCGCCGTCCAGCGCGACCTCGGCTTCACGGGTCCGGGCCTCGCGTGGGTCGTGAACGCGTACCTGATCCCGTTCGGCGGGCTGCTGCTGCTCGCGGGCCGGCTCGGCGACCTGGTGGGCCGCAAGCGGATGTTCACCGCCGGTCTCGCGCTGTTCACGGCGGCCTCCGTGCTGTGCGGGGTGGCCACCGGGCGGGAGGTGCTGGTCGCGGCCCGTGCCGTCCAGGGGGTCGGCGGCGCGATGACCATGGCCGTGGTGCTCGGCATGGTGGTCGCGCTCTTCCCCGAGCCGCGTGAACGGGCCCGCGCCATCGCGGTGTTCAGCGCGGTCGGCGCGGCGGGCGGGGCGCTCGGCACCTTCCTGGGCGGGGCGCTGACCGAGGCACTGAGCTGGCACTGGATCTTCCTGATCAACCTGCCGATCGGGGCGGCCGCCTGGGCGGCGGCGGTCCGGGTCCTCGCCCCCGACGAGGCCGCGGGCCCCGGTCGCGGTGTGGACTACCCCGGGGCGGCCCTGGTCACGGGCGCGCTGATGCTGACGGTGTACACGATCACCGGTGCCGGTGGGCTGGGCGCCCTCACCACAGTGCTCCTCTCCCTGGCCGCGCTCGCCCTGTTCGTCGCGTTCGCGGTGCGGCAGGCGCGGGCCGCCCGCCCGTTGCTGCGGCTGCGGCTGCTGCGCTCGCGGCTGCTGACGGGGGCGAACGCCGTGCAGGTGCTGATGGTGGCGACGATGTACGGCTTCCAGTTCATCGGCGCGCAGTACCTCCAGCGGGTGCTGGGCTACGGCGAGTTGGCGACGGGGACGGCGTTCCTGCCGGCGCCGGTCCTGATCGGTGTGCTGATGCTGGGGCTCTCGGCCCGCACGATCGGCCGGTTCGGGGCATACCGGGTGCTGCTGGCCGGGCTGGTGCTGATCGTGGCCGGTATGGCGCTGCTGAGCCGCGCACCGGTGGACGGCGGCTACCTCACGGACGTGCTCCCGCCGATGCTGCTCCTGGCCGTGGGCTTCGCCGCCGCGATGCCCGCGCTGACCGGGCTGGCGATGTCGGGGGCCCGCGAGGAGGACGCGGGGCTGGCGTCCGGTCTGTTCAACACCACGCAGGTGGTGGGCGGTTCGCTGGGGCTGGCGGCGTTGTCGGCGCTCGCGGCGGCCCGCACCGACGGTCTGCTCGGCCGGGGCACGGCGACCGTGCCGGCCACGGCCGAGGGCTACCAACTGGCGTTCCGAGTGGCGGCGGTGGTCGCCACGGCCGCCCTGGTCCTGGCGGCGGTCGTGCTGCGGCGCCGCGTGGAGACACGCGGCTGAGCCGCCCGGGACAGCTCGTCCCGGGCGGCACACCCACACACCGCGGGCCGCCCGGGACGCGTCCGACAGTCACACCGCACGGGAAGCCGGCGTCACTTCATCGCCGCCTGACGGGACGCCTCGGTGATCTCGTCGCCCGCCTCCATCGGGTGGGTGACTTCCTCCGCGTCCCGTTCCCGCCCGCCGATGTGGTTGAAGACCAGGTTGAGCAGGACTGCGGCCACGCAGCCGGTCGAGATGCCCGAGTCGAGGATGATCCGCGCGTTCTCCGGGAACGAGTGGTAGAACTCCGGCGCCGCGATCGGGATGATGCCGACGGCCAGGGAGACCGCCACGATCAGGACGTTGTTGTCCTTGTCCAGGCTCGCCCGGACCAGGGTCTGGATGCCGCTGGCCGCGACCGAGCCGAAGAGGACCACGCCGGCGCCGCCCAGGACCGGGCGCGGCACGACGGCGATGAGCGAGGCCGCCATCGGGCACAGGCCCATCAGGACCAGGAAGCCGCCGCCGACCGCGACGACGTACCGGCTGCGGATCTTCGTCATCGCGACCAGGCCGATGTTCTGGGCGAAGGCGCTGCACATGAAGCCGTTGAAGACCGGGCTCAGGGCGGAACCGAGGGTGTCGGCGCGCAGCCCGGCCGCGATGGTCTTCTCGTCGGCCGGGCGGTCCACGATCTCGCCGAGGGCGAGCATGTCGGCCGTGGACTCGGTCATCGAGACCACCATCACCACGCACATGGAGATGATCGCGGCGATCTGGAACTGCGGGGCGCCGAAGTGGAACGGCGTCGGGAAGCCGACGACGTCGGCGTCCGCGACCGGGCCGAAGTCCGTGACGCCGAACGGGATGGCGACGAGCGTGCCCGCGATCAGGCCGAGCAGCACCGCGATCTGCTTGACGAAGCCCCGGGTGAAGCGGCGCAGGAACAGAACGATGACGAGCGTGATCGCGGCGAGGCCGAGGTTGGTCGCCGAGCCGAAGTCGTCCGCGGTGGGGCTGGGTCCCTGGGCCCAGCCGAAGGCGACCGGCAGCAGGGATATGCCTATCAGGGTGATGACGGTGCCGGTGACGACCGGCGGGAAGAAGCGGATCGCCTTGCTGAAGAAGGGGGCGGCGACGAAGCCGAGGAGTCCGGCGACGATGACCGCGCCGAAGATGACCGGCAGCGCGTCGGACTTGTCGTCGGTGGAGGCGACGACCGCGGTCATGGGGGCGACACCGGCGAAGGTGACGCCGTTGACGAAGGGCAGCCGGGCGCCGATCTTCCAGATGCCCAGCGTCTGGAGGAAGGTGGCCAGGCCCGCGGTGAACAGGCAGGCGCCGGTGAGGAAGGTCAGCTCGGTGGCGCTCAGGCCGATGGCCGCGCCGACGATCAGGGGCGGGGCGACGACCCCGGCGTACATGGCGGCCACGTGTTGCAGGCCGGTCGTCGCCATCTTCAGTGGCGGGAGTTTCTCGTCAACAGGGTGGTCGGCCACGGCGGCGTTCCTCCGGTCGTTTACACGTCGGCTCTGACGCGGGTGTCAGGGAGGTGGAGCTAGTGGTGGTCGTGCGGGACCGGGACGGACCGTTCGGGGAGAACGGGCGACCGCTCCGGGGCGTGCGCGCAGGGGCGCACACCCCGGAGTAGGCCACCGTGGACCCCGCTCGGGTCCACGGTTACCGGCCGGGAGCCGTCCCTCCCGGCCGGAGATCAAGTGGTGTTCTGTTGTGCGGTCTTCTGCCTGCTGTGCGGTGTTCTGTTGTGCGGTGTTCGGCGGCGTCCGGCTCAGCCCTGCGCGGCGATCCGCGCCAGGCGCCGTGCCTCGTCCCGGGTGGAGCGGGCGACGGCGTCCTCGTCGGCCGTGAGCAGCCTGCCGTTCTCGACGATCTGACGGCCGTTCACGAACGACGCCGTGACCGGTGCGGGGGCGCCGAGGACCAGGGCGGTCACCGGGTCGGCGATGGAGGAGTGGGCGAGAGTGTCCATCCGCCACAGCACCAGGTCGGCGAGCTTGCCCGCCTCCAGGGAGCCGGTCTCGGCGGCCCGGCCGAGGACCTGTGCGCCGCCGTACGTGCCCAGGCGCAGCGCCTTGCGGGCGTTCAGCGCGGCCTCGCGGTGGGCGCCCAGGCGGTTGATCAGCAGGGCGCCCCGCAGTTCGGTGTGGAGTTCGCCGGACTCGTTGGAAGCGGTGCCGTCGACGCCGAGGCCGACCGGGACGCCGGCGGCGAGCAGGTCGGGGACCCGGGCGATGCCGGCGGCCAGACGGGCGTTGGAGGAGGGGCAGTGGGCGACGCCGGTGCCGGTGCGGGCGAAGGCGGCGATGTCGGAGTCGTTCATGTGGACGCAGTGCGCCATCCACACGTCGTCGCCGAGCCAGCCGGTGGACTCGAAGTAGTCGGTCGGGCCCATGCCGAACAGCTCGTGGCAGAACTTCTCCTCCTCGACGGTCTCCGAGCCGTGGGTGTGCAGCCGCACGCCGAGCCGGCGGGCCAGGTCGGCGCCCTGGCGCATCAGTTCGGTGGAGACGGAGAAGGGCGAGCAGGGCGCGACGGCGACCTGGGTCATCGCGTCGAAGGCGGGGTCGTGGTGCTCCCGGACGGTGGCCTCGGTGGCGGCGAGCGCGTCGTCCAGGCTCTCCACCGCGAAGTCCGGCGGCAGCCCGCCGTCGGACTCGCCGCGGTCCATGGAGCCGCGGGCGAGGGTGAAGCGGACGCCCATGTCGCGGGCGGCGCGGACGATCGCGCCGGACAGGTCGCCGGCGCCGCGCGGGTGGATGTAGTGGTGGTCGGCGGCGGTGGTGACGCCGCCGCGGGCCATCATCGCGAGCGAGCCCTGGGCCGCCGCGTGGGCCATCGGCTCGTCGATGCGCGCCCAGGTCGGGTACAGGGCGACCAGCCAGTCGAACAGGTTGTGGTCGGTGGCCAGGCCGCGGGTGAGCCACTGGTAGAAGTGGTGGTGGGTGTTGACCAGCCCGGGGGTGGCCAGGTGGCCGGTCGCGTCGATCCGGCGTACGACGTTGTCCAGGTCCTGGGGTGCCCCGCCCGCGCCGACGGACTCGATGCGGTTGCCGGCGAGCACGACGTGTCCGGAGGCGTACTCGGTGTCGCCCGCGTCCACGGTGGCGATCGCACAGTTCTCGATGACGGTGCGTTCGGTTGCCGATGCTGCTGCCATGCTGCTTCCTTGCCTTTCGGTGGGGCCCGTGGGCGGGGAGTCGAGTACCCGCGGGGAGGGCACGGCAGGACCCTAGGAGGATTTGAGTGCCGGAACCGGATGGCGGCTCCGGGTGCCGAGATGGTGGAAGAACAGGTTGAGGGCGACCGCGACGATCGCTCCGGCGCTGATGCCGGAGCCCAGTACGGTCTGGGCCCAGGCGGGGAACTCGGCGTAGAAGGTCGGCGCGGCGAGCGGGATGATGCCCGCGCCGAGCGCCACGGCGACCAGGATGATGTTGGAGCTGTCGTCGAGTCCGGCCTCGGACAGCGTACGGATGCCGCTGACCGCGATGGAGCCGAAGAGGACGATGCCCGCGCCGCCGAGCACCGGCATCGGCACCAGCGAGACGACCGCGCCGAGGACCGGGAAGGCGCCGAGGACGAGCAGGGTGGCACCGGCGACGGCGACGACGTAGCGGCTGCGCACCCGGGTGAGGGAGACGACGCCGACGTTCTGGGCGAAGGCGGAGGTGGGGAAGCCGCCGAAGACGGGGCCGACCAGGGTGGCGAGGCCGTCGGTGCGCAGGCCGCGGGTGATGACCCTGGCGTCGGCGCGGCGGTCGCAGATCTCGCCGAGGGCGAGCATGCCGGCGGACGACTCCGTCATCAGCACCAGCATGACGATGCACAGCGACAGGATGGCGGCGGGCTGGAACTCGGGGGCGCCGAAGGCGAAGGGCGTGGGCAGCGCGGCGACCGGCGCGGAGTCGAGGGCGCCGAAGTCGGCCATGCCGAACGGGATGGCGGCCAGGGTGCCGATCAACAGGCCGAACAGCAGGGCCACTTGCTTGACGAAGCCCTTGCCGAAGCGCTGGACGACGAGAATGACCGCGAGGGTGAAGGCGGCGAGCGCGAGGTTGCGCATCGAGCCGAAGTCGGCGGCGGTCTTGTCGCCGCCCTGGGCCCAGCCGACCGGGACCGGCATCAGCGTGACGCCGATGAGGGTGATGACGACGCCGGTGACCAGCGGCGGGAAGAAGCGCAGCAGTCGGCCGAAGAACGGTCCCACGGCGAGGCAGAAGACCCCGGCGACCATCACCGCGCCGTAGACGGCGGGGAGTTGGCTGCCCTTCGCGTTGGTCTCGACGATGGCGAGGATGGGCGCGATACCGGCCGAGGAGGCGGCGTTGACGAACGGCAGGCGGTTGCCGACGAAGCCCTTGACGCCGAGGGTCTGGAGCAGGGTGGCGACGCCCGCGATGAGCAGCGAGGCCGCGATCAGCCGGGTGCGGCCCTCGATGTCGAGGCCGCAGGCCTGGCCGATGATGAGCGGAGGAGTGACGACGCCCGCGTACATGGCGGCGATGTGCTGGAGCGCGGCGGGGACGAGCCGCGAGGGGTGGAGCTTCTCGTCGACCGGGTGCACGGACGTGACGGCGTCCTCGGTGTGCTCCGGTGGCGGGGTGGGACGTGAGCCTTTCGCCGGCTCCGTTGCAGGCTGTGCCATGGTGTTTCCTCCGGTGTGGCGCGCCACCGGCCCGAGTGGCCGGGCCGGTGGCGCGCGTCCCGCGTCAGAGGTTGGTCATGTCGACCGGGATGAGTTGCTCGGCGCCGTCGCGCAGGATGGTGGCCTCGATCAGGCCGTAGGGGCGGTCGGCGGCGTAGTACACGGCGCCGTCCTTGGCGTCGTTGTCGATCCCGAAGGGCGACAGGTCCGAGCGGAAGTGGTGCTTGTTGGGCATCGAGAAGCGGATCTCGTCGACCTCGTCGCGGGAGTTGAGCACCCGCACACCCATCTCGAAGAGGGTCTGCTGGAGCGAGTACGAGTAGGTCTCGGCGAACGCCTGGAGCGCGTGCTTGCGCACCCCGCCGTAGGAGCGGTCCCAGTCGGGGGCGTGCGAGTCGATGCCGTCCCAGTTGTGCCGCCACCAGGTGGAGACGGTGGTGGCGAGGATGCGGTCGTGGTCCTCGGGGAGGGTCGTGTACTTGTCCTTGAGGAAGCCGAAGAACTCGGAGTTGGTCGAGTTCAGGACGGTGAGGTCCTTGAAGCCGGAGAGCACCTGGATGCCGTGGCCGTCGTAGGTGATCTGCGCGACGCGGGTCTCCTGGCCGGTGCGGACGAAGGAGTGCGCGATCTCCTCCGCGCCGACGAAGCGGGCGCCGCCCTTGGAGGTCTCGATCCGCTCCCAGCCGTACTCCTCGACGCGAATGCGGGCTTGGTGGATCGGCTCGTTGTTGTCCACGAAGTGGCGGGCGAGCTTGACGCCGAGGTCCTCGGCGCTCTCGATGCCGTGCTCCTTGGCGAAGGCGAACACCGTGTTCTTGGTGGTGTCGGTCGGCAGGACGTTGGCGTTGGAACCGCTGCGGTGGACCTCCTCCATGTCGCCGGACAGGGCGACGGAGACGTTCAGGTCCTTGATGTGGTGCGTGTCGCCGTCGCGCGTGATCTTGACGACGCGGTTCTCTGCCTTGCCGTACTGGTTCTGTCCCAGGACGAAACGGGTCATGTGTCGGTCAGCTCCCTCGGTAAACGGAGTAGCCGAACGGGTTGAGCAGCAGCGGAACGTGGTAGTGCTCGCCGGGCACCACCGCGAAGGTGATGGTGACCTCGGGGAAGAACACGGGCCGGCCGTTCTCGCTGTCCCGGAGCGCGGGGGCGTCCTGCTGGGCCGCGGCTTGTTTCTTGGCGAAGTACGTCTCGGTGTCGAAGTCGAGCCGTACGTGGGTGGTGCCCTCCGGCAGGGCCGGGAGGTCCTTGCACCGGCCGTCGGCGTCGGTCGCGGAGCCGCCGAGTGCCCGCCAGTCCGCATCACGGCCGGTACGGGCGGCGAGGCGGACGGCGACGTCCCCGGCGGGGCGGCCGACGCTGGTGTCCAGGATGTGCGTGGACACGGAGGCGGTGGTGCTGGTGCTCATGGTCGGGCGTCCTGTTCGACGAGTCGGGTCAGGCGGATGCGGTTGATCTTCCCCAGTTCGGTGCGGACGATCTCCCGCTCCTGCTCGGGCGAGTTGCCGATCCGCTCCTTCACCGCGTCCCGCATCTGCTCACCGGTCCGGCCGGTGGCGCAGATCAGAAAGACGTGGCCGAACTTCTCCTGGTAGGCCAGGTTCAGTTCGAGCATCTCCGCCTTGAGTTCCTCGGCGGCACCGGCCATGCCCGCCTGTTCGCGGGACGAGGTCGGATCGCCCGGCTTGGGCCGGCCGATCGGCGGGTGCCCGGCCATCGCCTCGGCGAGGTCCTCGGCGGTCAGTTCGGCCATGGCGGCGTCGCCGGCGGCGTACAGCTCCTCAAGGGTGGCGAAGGGGCGGGCGGCGAGCAGGTGCCGGGCCCACGCCGTGGCGGCGCACGCCTCGTGGAGTTCCGCGAGTGCCGCGGTCTCCTCAAGGGTGTTGAAGCGGGCCAGGCCCGTCGCGGAAGTGGACGTCACGGGAGCCTCCGTGGCCTTGTGCTGAGCGGGCGTGCCGATAGCTAACGCCCTCGGAAACAAGCCGTCAACACTTTGTTGAAAATTCGGGGTCGGAAAAGCCGCCGCCCGGTTACCGGACGGCGGCTGGTGGTGCGGGGGAACCGTGCAGGTCAGGTGCCCTTCTCGCGGTTGAGGTAGTTGTACACGGTGAAGCGGCTGACGCCGAGGGCGCTCGCGACGGTCTCCACGCCGTGCCGTACGGCGAAGGCGCCGCGCGCCTCCAGGGCCCGGACGACCTCCTGCTTGGTGCGGCGGTCCAGGTCGGCCAGCGGCCTGCCCCGGCGGCGCTCCATGGCGGCCAGGATGTGGTCGAGGGAGTCGGCGAGCTGGGGCAGGCGCACGGCGACGACGTCGGCGCCCTCCCAGGAGAGCACGACGTCCTCGAGACCCGCCTCGTCCGGCGGCAGCATCTCGCCGCCCATGGCGTCGACCAGGGGCTTGACGGCCGCGATGAACGGCTCCTCGGCCGGGCCGGTCACCGCTCGCCCTCCGCTTCGGCGCCCTCTCCGACCACGTTGACCTGGAGCGAGATCCGGGTCGCACCCGCCTCCAGGGAACGGCGCAGCAGCGCGTCCACGGCGGTGAGCACCTGGTCGGCGCCGCCCTCGGCGGTGTTGCCGAAGGGGCCGACGTCCACCGCGTCCAGTTCGGCCGCCTCGACGACCTCCCGGGCCACCACCGCGTGGGCGGGCGCCTCGTCCAGGTCGAAGGGTTCGGTCGTGAACTCCACTCTCAATCGCACGCGGTCAACCTAACGCGGGGTGACCGCTTTGCACCGCCCCCCTCTTGACAACAGCCACGCTCCACCGGCAATCTTCCATTACGCAGAAACGAACTTCCGTAATGCGGAACATCGATCGAAACGGAAGGGAGCGCGGCACCCGATGGGCTTCGCAGATCAGCGCTTCAACGTCAACCTGTCGATCCTCTTCACGGAACTCCCGCTCCTGGAGCGTCCCGCGGCCGCCGCCGCGGCCGGCTTCACCGCGGTCGAGCTGTGGTGGCCCTGGACCGACTCGCCCACCCCCGAGCAGTCCGAGCTCGACGCCCTCAAGTCGGCGATCGAGGACGCGGGCGTCCGGCTCACCGGGCTGAACTTCTACGCCGGGCAGCTGCCCGGCCCCGACCGGGGCGCGCTGTCGCTCCCCGGCGAGGAGTCGGACCGGTTCCGCGCCAACATCGACGTGGCCGCCGACTTCGCCGCGTCGCTCGGCTGCACGGCCCTCAACGCCCTGTACGGCAACCGCGTCGACGGCGTGGACCCGGCCGAGCAGGACCGGCTCGCGCTGGAGAACCTGGTCCTCGCCGCCCGCGCGGCCGACCGGATCGGCGCGGTCCTGCTGATCGAGGCGCTCAACGCGCCCGAGTCGCCGCGGTACCCGCTGGTGTCGGCGCCGGCCGCGATCGAGGTCGTGGACAAGGTCAACGAGGCCACCGGTCTCGGCAACGCCAAGTTCCTCATGGACCTCTACCACCTGTCCATGAACGGCGAGGACCTGCCGCGGGTGATCGACGCGTACGCCGCGAGGACCGGCCACGTCCAGATCGCCGACAACCCGGGCCGCGGCGCCCCCGGCACGGGCTCCCTCCCGCTGGAGGACCTGCTCGACCGGCTGAGGAAGGCCGGGTACGACGGCTGGGTCGGCCTGGAGTACAAGCCCGGCGACGACCCCAGCGCCCAGTCCTTCTCCTGGCTGCCGGCCGAGGCCCGCGCGGCCCGCTGAGCGCCACCCGCAGAACTCTTCAGAGATTTTCCAGAGAGGTACCCATCATGAGCACGCTCCCCAAGGTCGCCTGGGTCGGTCTCGGCATCATGGGCTCCCCCATGTCCGAGAACCTGATCAAGGCGGGTTACCAGGTCACCGGCTTCACCCTGGAGCAGGAGAAGCTGGACCGCCTGTCCGCCGCCGGCGGCAGCGCGGCCGGCTCGATCGCCGAGGCCGTCCGCGACGCCGACGTGATCATCACCATGGTGCCCGCGTCGCCGCAGGTCGAGGCCATCGCCTACGGCCCCGACGGCATCCTGGAGAACGCGAAGTCCGGTGCGCTGCTGATCGACATGTCCTCGATCACCCCGCAGACCTCGGTGGACCTCGCCGAGGCGGCGAAGGACAAGGGCATCCGCGTCCTGGACGCCCCCGTCTCCGGCGGCGAGGCCGGCGCGATCGAGGCCGTGCTGTCCATCATGGTCGGCGGCGAGCAGGCCGAGTTCGACGAGGCCAAGCCGCTCCTGGAGGCGCTCGGCAAGACCATCGTGCTGTGCGGTCCGCACGGCTCGGGCCAGACCGTGAAGGCCGCCAACCAGCTGATCGTCGCCGTGAACATCCAGGCGTGCGCCGAGGCCGTGGTCTTCCTGGAGAAGTCCGGCGTGGACCTGAAGGCCGCCCTGGACGTCCTGGGCGGCGGCCTGGCCGGCTCGACCGTGCTGACGCGGAAGAAGGACAACTTCCTGGGCCGCGACTTCAAGCCGGGCTTCCGCATCGACCTGCACCACAAGGACATGGGCATCGTCACCGACGCCGCCCGCAACGTGGGCGCCGCGCTGCCGGTGGGCGCCGTGGTGGCCCAGCTGGTCGCCTCGCTGCGCGCCCAGGGCGACGGCGGCCTGGACCACTCGGCGCTGCTGCGCGCCGTGGAGCGCCTGTCCGGCGGCCGGGTCTGACCGTCGTACCGGCCCCATGAGACCTCCGGGCGGCGCGGTCGCTGACACCTGTCATGTCGCGCCCGAGCGGCGGCGCCGCCCGGAACCCACTTCAACAAACTGTTGACGTGCCACAGTCCCAAATCTAGGCTCCACGAAGCGGAAACGAGTTTCCACTAGATGTTTCCGCTGAACCCTCGTCTGCAAGGCCACGGAAGGTCCACGATGTCGCAGCGCGTGCTCACCACCGAGTCCGGCGCCCCGGTCGCCGACAACCAGAACTCCGCTTCCGCCGGCATCGGCGGCCCCCTCCTGATCCAGGACCAGCACCTCATCGAGAAGCTCGCCCGCTTCAACCGCGAGCGCATCCCGGAGCGCGTGGTGCACGCCCGCGGCTCGGGCGCCTACGGCCACTTCGAGGTGACCGACGACGTCAGCGGCTTCACGCACGCCGACTTCCTGGACACGGTCGGCAAGCGCACCGAGGTCTTCCTGCGCTTCTCCACGGTGGCCGACTCGCTCGGCGGCGCGGACGCGGTCCGCGACCCGCGCGGCTTCGCGCTGAAGTTCTACACCGAGGAGGGCAACTACGACCTCGTCGGCAACAACACCCCGGTGTTCTTCATCAAGGACCCGATCAAGTTCCCGGACTTCATCCACTCGCAGAAGCGCGACCCGTTCACCGGCCGTCAGGAGCCGGACAACGTCTTCGACTTCTGGGCCCACTCCCCCGAGGCCACGCACCAGGTCACCTGGCTGATGGGCGACCGCGGCATCCCGGCGTCGTACCGGCACATGGACGGCTTCGGCTCGCACACCTACCAGTGGACGAACGCCAAGGGCGAGTCCTTCTTCGTCAAGTACCACTTCAAGACGGACCAGGGCATCCGCTGCCTGACCGCCGACGAGGCCGCGAAGCTCGCGGGCGAGGACCCGACCTCGCACCAGACGGACCTGGTGCAGGCGATCGAGCGGGGCGTGTACCCGTCCTGGACGCTGCACGTGCAGCTGATGCCGGTGGCCGAGGCGGCGAACTACCGCTTCAACCCGTTCGACGTGACCAAGGTGTGGCCGCACGCCGACTACCCGCTCAGGCGGGTCGGCCGGCTGGTGCTCGACCGCAACCCGGACAACGTCTTCGCGGAGGTCGAGCAGGCCGCGTTCTCCCCGAACAACTTCGTCCCGGGCATCGGCCCCTCCCCCGACAAGATGCTCCAGGGCCGCCTGTTCGCCTACGCGGACGCGCACCGCTACCGCCTGGGCGTCAACCACACCCAGCTCGCGGTGAACGCCCCGAAGGCCGTGCCCGGCGGCGCCGCCAACTACGGCCGCGACGGCCTGATGGCGGCCAACCCGCAGGGCCGGTACGCCAAGAACTACGAGCCGAACTCCTACGACGGCCCGGCCGAGACCGGCACGCCGCTGGCCGCCCCGCTCGCGGTGTCCGGCCACACCGGCACGCACGAGGCGCCGCTGCACACCAAGGACGACCACTTCGTGCAGGCCGGCGCGCTGTACCGGCTGATGAGCGAGGACGAGAAGCAGCGCCTGGTGGCGAACCTCGCCGGCGGTCTGTCCCAGGTCTCGCGGGGCGACGTCGTGGAGAAGAACCTCGCGCACTTCCACGCGGCCGACCCCGAGTACGGCAAGCGCGTGCAGGAGGCGGTCCGCGCCCTGCGCGAGGACTGACCCACCGGCTCGCGCACGGGACCCGGCGGGGAGGCCGGGACCGTGCGCGCGGCCCGCGCAGGCACCGAAGCGGCCCGGATGAGGGGTGACCGCCAGGTGCCGGCGCGGGCAGGGCGAGGACCGCGGCGGCCTGCGAGCCAGTGCGGTGGTGAAGGGCGGGGACGTTCCTCCTACGACCTGAGGGGAGGAGCCGTTCCGGCCCGTCGCACCGTCGCGGTCCCAGCCACCCGCCTCTCGTGATCGAGAGGCCCCACATACTCCGTCCGGCGGCGCGAACGACCTGTCGCGCCCAGCCTCGCGCCGCCGGACGGGCACCACGTGAAGACGCCTCGCACCGAGAACCTTCACCGGCCGGGCAGCGCCGGATGCGGACGGTCCCGCATCCGGCGCTGCCCGGCGTTCACCGGGTGCGGATTCGCCTCCCGCGCAGCAGCCTGGAGGCATGGCAACCGCACACCCGCCCGAGCATCCGCACATCGTCGTCCACTCCCCCGCCCTCGACGGCTCCCGCCGGGTCACCTCGGGCGAGGAGACCCTGGGTGTCGCCTCGCACGTCGACGACGTGGCCGAACTGCTGCGGCTGGCCGACCTGTACGTGACCGACGTCGAGTCGAGCGACCTGGTCGAGTGGCAGGGCGGCGGCCCGGAGGACTGGCCGGGGCTGCACGAACACCACGAGCACCACCAACGCCATGAGCCCCACGAGCACCATGAGCGCCACGAGCACCGCGGTGACTGAACGCGCGTAGGAGTCACCCGCAGCGGGCACAACCCCGGCACAGCACGGGGCGCACGGGGGTGGTGTCGTGGACGCCGGCACGGAGATCGGGTGGGAGCCGCACGAGGTCGCGCTGCTGGGCGGCGGGCCGCGGGCCGCCGTCACGGTGGCGGTGGTCGCCCTGCATCTGCTGGGCGCCGTGGAGACCGGCCCGGGCAGGACGCTGTGCGCGGCGGGCCCGGAGCCGGAGGGACTGGGGCCGTTCGAGGGGACCGTCCTGGACTGTCTGCGCGAGCCGCTCACCGCCCGCGAGCTGGTCCGGCACGCCGACGTGCGCCTGGCCCTGGCCCTGACGCGCATCCCGCTCGCGGAGGACGGACTGCTGACCCACCCCTGGCTCAGGCCCACCCGGGGCGCCCGCCGGCGGGTGGCGTTCTGGCGGGAGCGGCATCCGCTGCCGGCGGTCAGGCACGGGCTGACGGACGAGGACACGCTGCTCGCGGTCGCCCTGCACGGTGATGCCGCCCTGCGCCTGCTGCTGCCCCGCTTCGCGCTGCGGACCGGGCTGATGGACCCGGGCGCACCGGCCGACGGGGTGCGCTTCTCGCTGGGCCGGGGCAGGTTCCTGAGGTGGCGCGACGAGTACGAGGACTCGGTCTCGGGCGACGGGGGCGGCACGGGCCACGGGGACCACTCGGGCGGCTGCGGCTCGGGGGGCGGCGGCTCGGACTGAGCGCGCACACATGGGGCCCGCACACATGTGGGGTCCGCACACATGGGGCCCGTACACAGGTGAGAGCGGCCCGTCCCCCCGAGGAGAGGGACGGGCCGCTCTCGGCCCTCGGCGCCCGGTCCGTCAGACCTTCAGCGTCCTGACCGCGGTCGGGGCGTGGCCCGGCTCCGTGGCCACCTCCTCGAACTCCACCACGTTGGAGATGTCGTTGGTGCCCGACATGGAGATGTTGGTGACGCGCTCCAGGATCGCCTCGACGACGACCGGCACCCGGTGCTCGGCGGCGAGCTTCTTGGCCTGCTCCAGGGCCGCGCCCAGCTCGTTCGGGTCGGTCACCCGGATCGCCCGGCAGCCCAGGCCCTCGGCGACCTTGACGTGGTCGACGCCGTAGACGCCCAGCTCGGGCGAGTTGATGTTCTCGAACTCCAGGTTGACCTGGAAGTCGATGTCGAACGCCCGCTGCGCCTGGCGGATCAGGCCCAGGTAGGAGTTGTTCACCAGGACGTGCACGTACGGGATCCTGTGCTGCGCGCCGACGGCCAGCTCCTCCAGCATGAACTGGAAGTCGTAGTCGCCGGAGAGCGCCACGACCTGGGCGTCCGGGTCGGCCTTGGCGACACCGAGGGCGGCCGGGACGGTCCAGCCGAGCGGTCCCGCCTGGCCGCAGTTGATCCAGTGCCGCGGCCGGTAGACGTGCAGCATCTGGGCGCCGGCGATCTGCGAGAGGCCGATGGTGGAGACGTACCGGGTCTCCGGGCCGAAGGCCTTGTTCATCTCCTCGTAGACGCGCTGCGGCTTGATCGGGATGTCGTCGAAGTGTGTACGGCGCTGGAGGGTGGCCCTGCGCTCCTGTGCGGAGGCGGCCCACGCGGAGCGGTCGGGCAGCTTGCCGGCCGCCTTCAGCTCGCGCGCGACCTCGACGAACAGCTCCAGGGCCGCCTTGGCGTCGGAGGCGATGCCGTAGTCCGGGGCGAAGATCTTGCCGATCTGGGTCGGCTCGACGTCGACGTGGACGAACTTCCGCCCGGCGGTGTAGACGTCCAGCCTGCCGGTGTGGCGGTTGGCCCAGCGGTTGCCGATGCCGAGGACGAAGTCGGACTCCAGGAAGGTCGCGTTGCCGTAGCGGTGCGAGGTCTGCAGCCCGACCATGCCGGCGTTCAGCTCGTGGTCGTCGGGCAGCAGGCCCCAGCCCATCAGGGTCGGCACGACCGGGGTGCCGGTCAGCTCGGCGAACTCCACGAGCAGGTCGGCGGCGTCGGCGTTGATGACACCGCCGCCGGCCACGATCAGCGGCCGCTCGGCGGCGTTGAGCAGGCCGATCGCCTTCTCGATCTGGGCGCGGGTGGCGGTGGGCCGGTAGACCGGGAGCGGCTCGTAGGTCTCCGGGTCGAACTCGATCTCGGTCGTCTGGACGTCGATCGGCAGGTCGATCAGGACCGGTCCCGGACGGCCGGAGCGCATCAGGTGGAACGCCTGCTGGAAGACGCCGGGGACCTGCGCGGCCTCCAGGACGGTGACCGCCATCTTCGTCACCGGCTTGGCGATCGAGGCGATGTCGACGGCCTGGAAGTCCTCCTTGTGGATCACGGCGGTCGGTGCCTGGCCGGTGATGCACAGGATCGGGATCGAGTCGCCGGTCGCCGAGTAGAGACCGGTGATCATGTCGGTGCCGGCCGGGCCCGAGGTGCCGATGCAGACGCCGATGTTGCCGGGGTGGGTGCGGGTGTAGCCCTCGGCCATGTGCGAGGCACCCTCGACGTGACGGGCGAGGGTGTGCTGGACGCCGCCGGACGCCTTGAGCGCCGCGTAGAAGGGGTTGATCGCCGCACCGGGCACACCGAACGCGTCGGTGACGCCCTCGCGCTTGAGGATCTCAACTGCCGCTCGGGCAGCGGTCATACGAGCCATCGAGTACTCCTGATCCGGCTGTCGGATTCGCACTCCCGTCGCGCCCCGCGGTGAGCTTCTTCCGTAGCAACTTCCGTATAGCGAAATTTGTTTTCTACGATCTGGAAGTAATGTAAGTGGGCAGCCGAGGGCCGTCAAGAGAGGACGATGGGGGTCATGTCCGAGACCATCTCGGTGTGCTGCACCGCCTGCGGGCGGCGGCACCGCTACACGGCACCGTCCTACCCCTGTGTGTGCGGGGCGCCCGTCGCCCCGGAGCTGGACCCGGGCGGGGCCGCCACCGCGGTCACCCGGCGGGCCTGGGACGAGGAGTGGATCGGGGTGCGCTGCGCGGCCTGCGGGACCGAGAGCCGGTGGCCGCGGCCGGAGCTGGGCTGCCCCTGCGGGACGGTGCTGTGCGTGCCGGTGGACCCCACGGCCGCGGGCCGGTCCGGACGCACTCCGGGGTCACGGGTCCCGGCGCACCGGGCCGTGCCGATCCGTACCGCCCGCGACGCGGTCACGGCCGCCGTGCTGTACCTGCGCGGCCTCGGCCACCGGGACGTGCGCCGCGCGGACCAGCGCCCGCTGTCGGGCATCGGGCTGGCCGCGCCCGGCCTCGTCGTCCAGGTGGATCCGACGGTGGGCCCGGCCTCGGTGCGGGACGTGGAGTGCCTGTGGCTGACGGCCATGGCGGAATCCGCGCGGGGCGTGTACTTCTCGCTCGCCGGGTACGCCGAGGACGCCCGGGTCCGCGGCGACCTGCTGGACGTCGCGCTGTTCGTGCTCGACCCGTCGGGCGTGCCGCGCCCGGCGAACGCGCCGGCCGTGGCGCTGGACGCCACGGCCGGCCCGGACTGACGCGGCGACTACCGCGCCGCGAACCCGAAGGTGGTGCCGGAGGCGGGGAGACCGCCCTGTCCCGGCTGGTAGGCGGTGACCTCGGCGTTGGGCTCGCCGAGGGTCACGTTGGACATCGGCAGGGCGTACAGCGCGCCGGTGCTGGTCGGACCGTAGGGCATGCCCACGTACAGGTGGGTGCCGGTGAAGTGAAGGCTGGAGCCGAGGCGCTGGTTCGCGCCCGGAGTCCCGGGGACACCGTCGCCGTCACCGGACTCGATCCACTTGTCGCTCGCGCCGGGCGAACCGAGCAGCGAGAAGACCTGCACCGCCCCGGCACTGGCCGTCGAGCCGACGGCCTCGTCCGGGATGCCGACGGCCAGCTTCATGGTCGCCGCGGTGCTCACCGCGCGCGGTGCGGTGTTGACGGCGGTGAGGGTGGAGCCGAAGTGGTCGCCGGCCTCGGAGGCGCCGGAGACGTCGTCGTCGTTGGTGCCGCCGTAGATGCCGCCGTGGATCTGGACGAAGCTGCCGTCCGCGGTGACCCGGAAGACGTAGACACTGCCCGCCTCCGCCTTGGTGGTACCGCCGAGGTCCAGGCCCTCGCCCGGCGAACCGACCGCGAGCAGCGACTCGTCGGCCCGCGCCGCGCCCTCGGGGCGGTACGGGGCCAGCGCCAGGGCCGCGCCGAAGCGGTCGCCCTTCTCGGCACCGCCCGAGACCGTGTCCAGGTCCTGGTCGAGGCCGAACAGCGCGGTGGGCCGCTTCTCACTGTTGAGGGTGTGCGAGAAGACCACGGCGAGGCCCGCTCCGTCGTCACCGGCGATGTTCTCGTCGGGGGCGCCGATCACGAGGTGGTTGGCGTCCGCGGCGAGCGTCTCACCGAAGCCGTCGTTCGCCTCGACGACGCCGGGCACGTCCAGCCTGTTCTGGTGGACGCCCACGTTGGTGCCGCCCCGGACGTAGTAGACCTGGCCGGCCTTGGCGACGGAGCCGAGCCCCTCGCCCGGGACGCCTATGGCGAGGAACGGCTCGCCGGTGGCGGTGGTACCGGCCGCGAGGGCCTGTCCCATCAGGTCGCCGGTCTCCGACGCGGAGGCGCCGATGGTCCCGTCCCCGGCCCCCTGCTCGAAGTGGGTGGCCTTGGTCACCGAGGTGCCGAGGCCGCCCCGGCCGCCGTACAGGACGTCGACCATGCCGGCGTCGACGGCCTCGCCGAGGTTCTCGCGCGGAGTGCCGACCGCGAGGTCGCTGCAGCCGTCCTCGTCGTAGTCGACGACGGCCAGCGCCGTACCGAACTGGTCGTTGCCCTCGGAGCCGCCCGGGACCCAGTCGAGGTCCTGGGTGATCTCGGCGGTGCCCTTGCCGCCGCCGTAGACGATCCTGACCAGGCCCGCCTTGGCGTGTGTGTCGACGTCGGCCATCGGGTCGGCGACGGCGACGTCCTCCACTCCGTCGCAGTTGAAGTCGGTGATCCGGTTGGCGCCGGTCTTGGACGCCACCCAGGAGCCGAGGTCGTCGACGCGGCTGACGACGCCGCCGGTGCGCGTCTCGGCGGCGTCGATGCCGAAGCAACCGCCCTGGTAGGAGCGGCTGCCCAGGGCGGCCAGCCGCTGGGTGCCGTCCGCGGTGCGCACCAGCGGGCCGCCGGTGTCGCCCATGCACGCGGCCGCGCCGTCCTGGCCGGTCACCGTCGCGCTGGTGGCGTCGGACGCGTCCACCGAGAAGACGCCGGTGTGCAGGTTCAGCGGCGCCCACTCGGACGCGCTGCGGCCGTACCCGGCGAGCGTCAGCTCCTCGCCGGCGGTGGGGGCGGTGGTGGCCAGGGCGAGCGGGGTGACGTTGGTGACCGGGCGGTTCAGCCGGGCCAGGACCACGTCACGGTCGGTGCGCGGCACCAGCTCCACGACCTTGCGGACGGCGCCCCCCGTGCCGGTGAGGTCGGCGCGGCCGATGGTCGCGGTGGTGGCCAGGGCGGGCTTGCCCGGGGGCACGGCGAGGCTCTCGGCGGGGTTGTCGGCGAAGCAGCTGGCGGCGGTCAGCAGCCACTCGGTGTCGATCAGGACGCCGGAGCAGCCGCGGTCGTGGTCGCCGATCACCAGTTGGGCGGTGTACGCGTGAGTGGTGTCGGAGTCGGCCGCGGCGGGGCCGGTGACGGAGACGGCCGGTGACGCCGTCATGAGCGCGGAGCCCGCGGCCAGGACGACCGCGAGTGCGGCGAAGCGTATCGATCCGGTGGGACCCACTGGTCTCGCGCGGTGCACGAATAACTCCTCTATTTTCAAGTCACTGAAGTGCCAGGAAGAGGCTCCCACCCCGATACGGACCGTTCACCCTCCAAACGGACCACGAGATTTCGCCAACTCGCCTCATCCAAACAACAGTTCCTTCACATGTCCACCAGATCAAAACGGGCGATCACCGGGCTCGGCGGGCGAACCGGCCCTCTCGTCTCACGCTCCGTACCGCTCCCGCAACTCCACCTTGCGCACCTTCCCCGAGACGGTCATCGGGAAGGAGTCGAGGAGTTGGAGGCGGCTGGGCACCTTGTAGTGGGCGAGCTGCCCGGCGCAGTAGCCGCGCAGCTCCTCCAGGGTGAGCGGGTCGGCGGCATCGCGCACGACGACGCAGGCCAGCACCTCCTCGCCGTAGCGTTCGTGCGGGACGCCGACGACCTGGACGTCAGCGATCTTCGGGTGGGCGTACAGGAACTCCTCGACCTCGCGCGGGTAGACGTTCTCGCCGCCCCGGATGATCATGTCCTTGATGCGGCCGACGATCTCGACGTATCCGTCCTCGCGCATCACCGCGAGGTCCCCGGTGTGCATCCAGCGGCCCTGGTCGATGGCCTCGGCGGTCTTCCCGGGCTCCTCCCAGTAGCCGAGCATCACGCTGTAGCCGCGGGTGCGCAGTTCACCCGCCCCGCCGCGCGGCAGGGTCACGCCGGTGACCGGGTCGACGACCTTGACCTCGATGTGCGGCAGGACGCGGCCGACGGTGCCGGTGCGGTGTTCCAGGTCGTCGTCCATGCGGGTCTGCAGGGAGACCGGGGAGGTCTCGGTCATGCCGTAGCAGATGGAGACCTGCTCCATGTGCATCTCGGCGACCACCCGCTTCATCACCTCCACCGGGCAGGGCGAGCCCGCCATGATGCCGGTGCGCAGGGAGGTGAGGTCGTAGGAGGCGAAGCCGGGCAGGTTCAGCTCGGCGATGAACATGGTCGGGACGCCGTACAGGGAGGTGCAGCGCTCCCGCTGCACCGCCTCCAGTGTCGCCGCCGGCTCGAAGGACGGGGCCGGGATGACGATGCAGGCGCCGTGGGAGGTGGCACCCAGATTTCCCATGACCATGCCAAAACAGTGGTAGAACGGCACCGGCAGGCACACCCGGTCCTGCTCGGTGTAGCCGACCGTGCGGCCCACCCAGTAGCCGTTGTTGAGGATGTTGTGGTGGGAGAGGGTGGCACCCTTCGGGAAGCCGGTGGTGCCGGAGGTGTACTGGATGTTGACCGGGTCGTCGCAGCTCAGTTCGGCGGCGAGGGCGTCGACCCGCTCCTGCCCCACCGCGGCGGCGCCCGCGGTCAGCGCGTCCCAGGACGGGTCGCCGATGTAGACGGTCTCGCGCAGCGCGGGGCAGCGGCCGCGGACCTGCTCCACGATCGCCCGGTAGTCGCTGCTCTTGTGGGCGAGGGAGGCGACCAGCAGGGTGATGCCGGACTGCTTGAGGACGTACTCCAACTCGTGTGCCCGGTAGGCCGGGTTGACGTTCACCATGATGACGCCGATGCGGGCGGTGGCGTACTGGACGAGGACCCACTCGGGGCAGTTGACCGCCCAGATGCCGACCCGGTCGCCCCGCGTGACGCCCTTCGCGAGCAGCCCCCGGGCCAGCTCGTCGACGGCGGCGCCGAACTCGGCGTAGGTCCAGCGTCGTCCGGACGGGACGTCGACGAGGGCCTCGCGGTCCGGGTGGGCGGCGATCGCGCGGCCGAGGTTGGCGCCGACGGTGTCGCCGAGCAGCGGGGTGGTGCTGGTGCCGTGCGCGTACGACGGCTGGGGCGTGGGTGCGGTCACCGGAAGTCCTCCTCGCGGTACTCGTCGGTGGAACCGGCCGCGGTGGCCTCGCGCAGTTCGATCCGGCGGATCTTGCCGGAGACGGTCTTGGGCAGCTCGCCGAACTCCAGACGGCGCACCCGCTTGTACGGGGCGAGGCTGTCGCGGGAGTGCTCGAAAAGCACCTTCGCGGTGTCCGGTCCCGGCTCCCACCCCGCCGCCAGCACGACGTACGCCTTCGGCACCGCCAGGCGCAGCTCGTCCGGGGCGGGCACGACCGCGGCCTCGGCGACCGCCTCGTGCTCCAGCAGCGCGCTCTCCAGCTCGAACGGGCTGATCTTGTAGTCGGAGGCCTTGAACACGTCGTCGGCCCGGCCCACATAGGTCAGGTAGCCGTCCGCGTCCCGCGCGCCGATGTCCCCGGTGCGATAGTAGCCGCCCGCCATCGCCTCGCCGGTACGGTCCGGGTCGCCGTGGTAGCCGGTCATCACACCCACCGGACGCCCGGACAGGTCCAGGGCGATCTCCCCCTCGGCGGCACCGGGCGCGCCGGTCACCGGGTCCAGCAGCTCGACGCGGTAGCCGGGGCTGGGACGGCCCATCGAACCGGACTTCAGCACCTGGCCCGGACTGTTGGAGACCTGCACGGCGGTCTCCGTCTGACCGAAACCGTCCCGGATCGTGCGCCCCCACAGACGGCGGACCTGCTCGATCACCTCGGGGTTGAGCGGCTCCCCGGCCGCGACGACCTCACGCGGCGGGGTGGCGAGCCGGGACAGGTCGGCCTGGATGAGCATCCGCCACACCGTCGGCGGCGCGCAGAACGTACTCACCCCCGCCCGGTCCATCTCGGCCATCAGCCGGGACGCGTCGAACCGCGTGTAGTTGTACAGGAAGACCGTCGCCTCGGCGTTCCACGGCGCGAACAGATTCGACCAGGCATGCTTGGCCCAGCCCGGCGAGGAGATGTTCAGATGCACGTCCCCGGGCTTCAGCCCGATCCAGTACATCGTCGCCAGATGCCCCACCGGATACGACACATGCGTGTGCTCGACCAGCTTCGGACGGGCCGTGGTGCCCGAGGTGAAATACAGCATCAGCGGGTCGTCCGCGGCCGTCGCACCCTCCGGGGAGAAGGTGCCGGAGGCGCCGTACACGTCCTCGTACGCCCGCCAGCCGGCAGCCGGCGTGCCCCCGCCCACCGCGACGCGCGTGTAGTCGCCGGGCACCTCGCCGAACTTGCCGGCGTCCTCGGCCCGCACGATCACATGCCCGACCCGGCCCCGGTCGACCCGGTCACGCAGATCGGCCGGACCGAGCAGCGTGGTCGCCGGAATCACGACCGCGCGCAGCTTCATCGCGGCCAGCGCCGTCTCCCACAGCTCCACCTGATTGCCCAGCATCACCAGAATGCGGTCCCCGGCGCCGACACCCCACTCCCGCAGACGGTTCGCGACCCGGTTCGAGCGGGCGGACATCTCGGCGAAGGAGACCCGGACCTCGCCCCCGTCCTCCTCCACGATGTGCAGCGCGGTGCGCCCGTTGCCCTCAGCGATGACGTCGAACCAGTCCAACGCCCAGTTGAAGGCATCGGGACGGGGCCACCGGAACCCCTCGTAGGCGGCGGTGTAGTCCTCGCGGTGCTCCAGCAGGAAGTCCCGCGCACTGCGGAACAACTCCGTGGCCGTCGTCATCTGTCCTCCTCGGTGCCGGACCTTGCCGGGCGGCTCTGTGCCATCGTGTAATCCGTGATGTGGGTCTCACTACCCCCGAACGGGGGTGTGCGTCCCGCAACGATCACCAGGGAGGGCGGAACGGGTGGCGGTCGACGCGGTGGACGCGGCTCAGATCCGCAGCGCGCTGGTGCGGCTGCGGCGCACGACCGGGCTGCCCGTCGCCTTCGGAGGTCTCGTCGAAGCCGGACGGCGCCAGGTGCGCATCAGCGAGCTGAGCGGCACGGCGACGACAGCGCTCAGCGCGCTGGCGGTGACGGCCGGCAACGGGCTCGGTGGCCGGGCGGTGGCGCTGTCGCGGCCGTGCGCGGTGACGGACTACTCCGTCTCCCGGCAGATCAGTCACGAGTACGACCTGCCCGTCGCCGCCGAGGGCCTGCGCTCGGTCCTCGCGGTGCCGGTGGTCGTACGGCGCCGGGTGCGCGGCGTCCTGTACGGCGCCCTGCGCACGGCCCAGCCGCTGGGCGACCGCACGCTGAGCGCGGCCGTGGCGGCGGCGCGGGACGCGGAGCAGGCGCTGGTGCTGCGGGACGAGGCGGACGACCTGCTGGCGGCGGCCGGGCCCGGGCCGGGTGCGCCCGCGGCGGGTGCGGCGGACGGCGCGGCCTGGGAGCAGGTGCGGGAGGCGCACGCGGCGCTGCGGGCGCTGGCCCCGAGGATCACGGACCCGGCGCTGCGGGACGAGCTGCTGCGCGCGTGCGGTCTGCTGGCGGCGGGGAGCGGCCCGGTGCCGGGGCCCCGGCTGGCGCCGCGTGAGGTGGACGTGCTGGGGTGCGTGGCCGCGGGCGCGACGAACGCGGCGGCGGCCGAGCGGCTCGGGGTGGGTCCGGAGACCGTCAAGAGCTATCTGCGCTCGGCCATGCGCAAACTGGGCGCCCGTACCCGCACGGAGGCCGTCGCGTCGGCCCGCCGGACGGGGTGGCTGCCGTAGGAGGCGGGCCGGGACGGGGCGGGCGCGGGCGTTTTCCGGCCGTGCTCCGTTTCCGGCGGCGCCCCGTCGGTGGCCCGTTTGTTGTTCGGGTCACCTCGCCGACCCTCCGTAACGCGATGCACCGTTGCCTAATATTGGCCCGGACACGCCACACGGAGGGGAGCGGTCACCGTGCCACGGGACTTCGCGGAGGCTGCCGGATGCCGCTCCGACCTGGTCATCGGGCGGGAGGCGTCGTTCGGCGCGGCGCGTGAGCAGCTCGCCCGGGGCGGCAGTGTGCTGCTGCACGGCCCCGCGGGAATCGGAAAGTCGACGGTCCTGCGCACCCTGGCCGCGGAATACGCCCGCACGGCGCACACCGTACTGCGCTGCTCGGCCACCGAGTCCGAGTCCCATCTGCCCTTCCTCGCCCTCGCCGACCTCCTGGGGCAGGTCCTCGACGAGGTCTCCGGGGCGCTGCCGGCCGCCCAGCGCACCGCGCTGGAGTCGGCGCTCACCGGCCGCGGCGAGTCCACCCTCCAGCGCGACGGTCTGGCGCTGCGCCTGGCCGTGCTGTCCGCGCTGCGCGCCCTCGCCGCCGAGGGGCCGGTCCTCGTCGTCGCCGACGACCTCCAATGGCTCGATCCGGCCAGCACGGAACTCCTCGGCTTCGCCGCCCGCCGCCTGGGCGAGACCCCGGTACGGCTGCTGTGCGCGGTACGGACCGAGGGGACCGAGACGGACGACGCCGAGTACGACCGCCATCTGCGGGCCTCCCCGCCGGACACCCGTGCGGTCCGCCTCGGGCCGCTGACCCGTGCCCAGGTGTCGGCGCTGCTCGACGAACGCGGCTATTCGGGCCTGCACCGTGCCACCGTCCGGGACATCCACCGCACCAGCGGCGGCAACCCGCTGTTCGCCCTGGAGCTGGGCCGGGCCCTGGCCGAGAGCCCCGCCGCACCGCGTCCGGGCGAGCCGCTGCCGGTGCCGACCTCGCTGCGCGCCCTGGTCCTGTCCCGCCTGGAGATGCTGTCGGGCGAGGCCCGCCGCACCCTCCTGGTGGCCAGCGCCGGTGCCCGGCCCACCCCGGCGCTGCTGCGCGCGGCCGGCCGGGAGAACGCCGAGGCGGAGACCGCGCAGGCGGCGGCGCTCGGGCTGCTGGCGCCCGACCCGGAGGGCCCGACCGTACGGTTCGCGCACCCGCTGATCTCGGCGGCGCTGTACGCCGAGGCTCCGGCGCCGGAGCGACGGGCCGCGCACGCCGCGCTGTCCACGGCGGCCTCCGACCCGATCGAGCGCGCCCGGCACCTGGCGCTGGCCAGCACCGGCACCGACCCCGAGGTGGCGGCCCGGCTGGCGGAGGCCGCCGCGCTGGCCCGGGACCGCGGGGCGCCCTCGGTGGCCGCCTCGCTGGGGCTGCTGGCCGCCCGCCACACCCCGGCGGACGGCACGCCGGGCCCGGACGAGCGCCGGCTGACGGCCGCCGAGGACGCGATCACCGCGGGCGAGCAGGATCTCGCCCGGGACGTCGCCCGCGAGGTGCTGACCCGGGCCACCGCGCCCGGCGAGCGGGTGCGGGCCTGGATGGCGGTGATCGAGGCGGCCGGGCAGGCCATCGGCGAGGTCGACGCCGTCTTCCCGCAGGCCCTGGCCGACGCGGGCGACGATCCCCGGCTGCTCGCCCTGGTCCACTACCAGCTGGCCTGGCGCTCCCTGGTGGTGCAGGGCGACTTCGCCCAGGGCCGGGAGGAGGCCGCGCACGCGGCCCGGCTGGCGGCGCGGGCCGGGGACCGGCGTACCGAACTGCTCGCGCTCGCGTTCCAGGCGCAGGCGGAGACGCTGATGGGTCATCCGGGTGCCCCGGCGACCATCCAGCGGGCGCTCCAGGAGCCGCAGGACCCGCGGGTGGCGTGCCATCACAACGGGGCCGGGTCCTCCCGGTTCCGGTGGCTGGTGATGAGCGACCGGCTGGCCGAGGCGCGGAGCACCGTCACCGCGCTGCTGCGCGAGGTGCGCCGCCGCGGCATGGCCGAGAGCGAGGTCCACTACCTGCGTTTCCTCGCGGAGACCGAGCTGCACTCCGGCCACTGCGGCCGGGCCCTGGAGCTGTCCCGGGAGAGCCTCACCCTGGCGCGCGACGCGGGCATCGGGGAGGGCGCGGGCGCGATGCAGGCCGCGCTCGCCGAGGCCGCGGGCGGCGATCCCGACCGGGCCCTGGAGCTGGCCCGGGAGGCGGTACGGCGGTCGGAGGGCGACGGCGACGCCGTGTACCTGTCGCGGGCGCTGGCCGCGCTCGGTCACGCGCACCTGGTGGCGGGCGACGCGGCGGCGGCGGTACGGGCGCTGCGGCGGGTGCGGGAGCTGGAGGCGGGGGCGGGCATCACCGACCCGGCGCGCGGCCGGTGGCAGGGCGATCTCGCGGAGGCGCTGGTGCGCACCGGGGAGCCGGCCGAGGCGATGGACGTCATCGAGGTCGCCCGGGCGCACGCGCTGCGGCTCGGGCGGCAGAGCGTGCTCGCCGTCCTCGACCGGTCCGAGGCGCTGGTGCGGGCGGCGCGGGGCGAACACCGGGCGGCCGTCGCCCGGTTGACGTCGGCGCGGGAGCGGCTGGCCGGGCTGGGCTTCGGTCTGGAGGAGGCCCGGGCGGTCTTCGCGCTGGCCGAGTTGCACGCCGAACGGCCGGGGCGGGCCCCGGAGTCGGCGTCGTACGACGAGGCGGCGCGGCTGTTCCGGCGGTGCCGGGCGCTGCCCTGGCTGCGGCGGGTGGAGGCCGCCGTCGCGGTGCGGGCGGCCGGACCGGCCCCGGCGGCGGCCGCCGAGCCGGACGGTCTGGCGGGGCTGGCCTCGATGGAGCGTCAGGTGGCTTCGCTCGTGATTCAGGGCGCGACCAACCGGGAGATCGCCGCCCGGCTGTTCGTCAGCGTCAAGACCGTGGAGGCGACCCTCACCCGCGTCTACCGCAAGCTGGGGATCCGGTCCCGGGTCGACATCGTCCGCCTGGCGGCGGGCCGGCGCCCCGACTGACGGCGACCGGCCGCCGACGGGCGGGTTTACCGGCGGTAAACCGAGGGTTTTCCCTGCCCGACGCGCCTAGGGGGTTCCCTCATTGGGCGGTCCGGACCGGCGGTTCTAGCGTGAACGTGTGCCGCCGGCCCGAGCAACGGGAGTCTGTCCCGAGACCCCCGTCCAACCCCCCACGCCCGGGCCGCCCCCTGAGCATCCCTCAGGTGCAAGACCGGGGGGCGTTGCGAGCCTCCACGAGCGGCCCGCAGCGCCCCCTCTCCACGTCAGTCCCGTACGGTCCCGAAGCGGACGTCGTACGCGGTGCCGGGGTGCATCGTCGCCAGCATCCGCCCGCCCTCGGCCGCGATCTCGTCCCGCTGCCGCTTCGGGGGGCGGTCGAAGGCCTCGACGACCAGGGCGTCGTCGTCCAGCTTCCACAGTCCGGCCACGAAGCCGTCGACGAGCAGGACGCGGTAGGCCTGGTTCTTCTTCCAGGTGCGGCCCTTGTGCGCGGGCGGGACGACGCGGGCCCGGTCGGCGTGGGAGAGGAGCAGGTTGTCGAACTCGGGCAGGAAGCGCGGCGGGGCCGGGGTGTCCGGGTCGGGGCGCGGCGCGTCGGGGAGGTCGAAGAGTTCGGTGCCGCCGGGGTCCCGGAAGGTGACGAGACGGGGGCGCAGCCGCTCGAAGACGTCCCGGAGCCGGGTCACACCGGCCCAGGTCTGCATGTCCTTCACCGACGCGGGCCCGAACGCGGCGAGGTAGCGCAGCACGGTGTCCTCGGGTGCGGGCGCCGGGCGTGCGGGGCGGCCGAGCCAGTGGCCGGCAGTGGTCAGCGTGACCTGACCGCTCCGGCCCCACAGGCCGCGCGGCGTCACCTGGACGAGCGGGAGCCGGCAGCGGGCGGCGACGGACAGGGCCTGCGGGTCGGCGTCGGGCCATTCGGCACCGAGGGCCTCGCGCAACTGCCCCGGCGTGCGCGGCTCGGCCTCGACCAGTTCCCGGGAGAGGCGGGCCAGCCGGTCGAGGTCGACGCCGGCCAGGCCCTTGCGGAAGGTCCTCAGCTCCCGTTCCCGGGCGGCCTGTGCCAGGGGGAACAGGGTGAGGCAGTCGTCGGCGGTGTGGGTGTGGATGGTCGAGCGCAGGGCGACGAGGCGGGCGACGCGGCGGTCGGCCATCGGCCCGGACAGGTCCTCGGGCGTGAAGCCGTCGAGACGGGCGGCGAGCGCGTAGTACGGGGGCTTCACGTTCTGGGCCTGGAGCCCGACGAGGTGCGCGACGGCGTCCTCGGCGGTCATCGCGGCGCGCCGCAGCAGCAACTGGCGCGCCAGGGTGGCGCGGTTGAGGGCCCGGATACCGAGGACGGGGGCGGTGGTTGCTGCCTTGGTCGTCATGCCGTGCACGGTAGCGGGCATCGAGGACGGATCCTGTCCGCGATGGCGCCCGTCCGGTGCGCGGGTGCTACCCGCAGGTGGGCCGGTAGGGCAGCCGGGGCAGGAGTTCGGCCCAGCGGTCGGGGGTGAGGTCGCCGCCGGTGCGGTCGCAGACCTGGCGCAGCGCCCGGTCGGTGTCCAGCGTCCAGATCCTGGCCGTCAGGTCGTTGCCCACCGAGGCCAGCGTGGCGCCGCCGGGCGCGAAGGCGACCGACGTGACGGTGTCCAGGTGGCCGGTGAGCGCGTCGCCGTAGGCCTCGGCGTGGGCGGGGTCGGCCACGTCCCACAGGCGGACCGCGTGGTCCTCGCCGCCGCTGGCGAGGGTGCGGCCGTCCGGGGCGAAGGAGACCGAGGTGACGCCGCCCCGGTGCCCGGTCAGCTCGTCGCCCAGCGGGCGGGCCCGGCCGGGGTCGGTGACGTCCCAGAGCCGTACGGTGCGGTCCCGGCCGCCGGTGGCGAGGACGTGGCCGCCGGGCGCGAAGGCGACCGCGTTGACCCAGTCGCCGTGGGCGGTCAGGGGTTCGCCGACGGGCCGGGGCCGCTCGCGGTCGCGCACGTCCCACAGCCGGGCCGTCTTGTCCTGGCTGCCGGTGGCGAGGGTGTGCCCGTCCGGGGCGAAGGCCACCGAGCCGACCCAGTCGGTGTGGCCGGTCAGGGGCGTGCCGAAGGGGCGCACGTCGGCGGGGTCGGAGACGTCCCACATGCGGACCCGCTCGTCGACGCCGCCGGTGGCGAGGGTGCGGCCGTCCGGCGCGAAGGCGACGGTGAGGACACCGCCGGGGTGGGCGTCCGGGACGGTGGCCGCGGGCACCGGCCGGGCCGGGTCGGAGACGTCCCACAGCCGCAGCGTGCCGTCCTCGGCGCCGGACGCGACGGTACGGCCGTCCGGCGCGAACGCCGTGGTCAGGACGGGCGCCCGGTGGCCGGTGAGGGCGCGCGGCAGCGGGCGCGGGGCCCCCGGCCGGCCTACGTCCCAGAGCCGGACCAGGGCGTCGTCCGTGCTGGCGGCGGCGAGCAGCCTGCCGGTGGGGTCGTAGGCCACGGCGGTGAGCGGGTTGGTGAAGTCGGTCAGGACGCTGTCCGGCAGGTGCCACACCCGGACGCTGTGGTCGGCGCCGGTGGTGGCGAGGGTGCGGCCGTCCGGGCCGTAGGCCAGGTCCCACAGGCCCTCGGTGTGCCCCGTCAGCGGTTCGCCGATCCGGTGCGGGTAGGCGGGGTTGGCCACGTTCCACAGGATGACGGTGTCGTCCTGCGCCGCGCTGGCCAGCGTGTCTCCGTCCGGGCCGAACTCCACCGACCACACGGCGGCGGTGTGCGCGGTCAGCGGTTCGCCCAGCGGGCGCAGGCCTTCGGCGGCCGCCCCGCCGGGACCCGTTCCGCCCCCGTCGGACACCTCCCACAGGCGCACCGTGTCGTCGTACCCGGCGGTGGCGAGGGTGTCGCCGTCCGGGGAGAACGCCAGCGACCAGACGGCCGCGTCGTGCGCGTGCCGGGGCTCGCCGAGCGGGACCGGCCCGTCGGCGCCGTCCGGTCGCCACAGCCGTACGGCCCCGGTGTACCCGGCGGTGGCCAGGGTGCGGCCGTCCGGGGCGAAGGCCACGTCCCGCACGCTGCGCGCGTCGGCGCGGGCCGGTGCGCCGACCGGTGCGGGCCGGGCGGGGTCGGTGAGGTCCCACAGCCGCAGGGTGCCGTCGTCACCGACGGTGGCGAGGCTGCGGCCGTCGGGGGCGAAGGCGACGGAGGTGACGGACTCGCCCGCGTGGCTGACGAGGGGGGCGCCCAGGGGCCGGGGCCGGGTGCGGTCCTTGGTGTCCCACAGCCGGATGCCGCCGTTGTGGCCGGCCGCCACCAGCACGGTGCCGTCCGGCGCGTACGCCACGGCGCCGACGGGGCCGCCCGCGATCCGCAGCGGCTCGCCGAGTTGCCGGCCGGATCCGGCCGTGTCCCACAGCCGTACGGTGCCGTCGTGACCGCCGCTGGCGAGGGTGCGGCCGTCCGGGGCGAAGGCCACGGCGCTGCCGATGTCGTCGTGTCCGGGCAGCCGGGTGGACAGCACCCGGCCCGTGTCCGTGGTGAGCGCGGTGCGCAGTTCGGGGGTGGAGCGCATGCCGAGCGCGGCGACGTCCAGCCGCGCGGAGAGGGCGGCGTTGGTCTCGCGCAGCCGGTCCGCCTCCGCGGTGATCCGGCCGAAGACGGCGTCGTCCCGCTCCGCCTGGGCGGTGGCCCGCGCCCTGAGCGCGACGACGGCGGTGCCCGAGGCGAGCAGCACCAGCAGCGCGAGGACGGCCGACAGCCCGCGCCCGATCCACACCGCGCGCCGCCGCCGCTGGATCGACGCGGCCAGGAACTCGCGCTCCGCGGACGTCAGTTCACCGGACACCGGTTCCGGGCCCCGCCGGTCCCGGGCGAAGGCCTCGCGGGCGGCGGCCAGCCGCGAGCCCGCGTAGAGCGCGGCGTTCTCCCGGCCGAGGGTCAGCCAGGTGCGGGCGGCCTCGGAGAGGGCGCGGTGGACGCGGAGCCGGTCGCGTTCGGCGTCGATCCAGCCGCGCAGCCGCGGCCACGCGGTGATGAGGGCCTCGTGGGCGAGTTCCACGGTGCCGTCGTCGAGGGTGAGCAGCCGGGCGGCGACCAGCCGGTCCAGCACGGTGCGGGTGCCGTCCCGGTCGCCGAGGTCGAGTTCCGCGTGCTCGGCGGGGCGCCGGGTGTCGGGGGTGCCGTCGCCCGGGGCGACCAGCCGCAGCAGGATCCGGCGGGCCAGGTCGGCCTGGGGCGCGGTGAGTTCGCCGTACACCTCCTCGGCGGTGCGTACCACGGCGCCGCGCAGCCCCCCGGCCGCCTCGTAGCCGGTGACGGTCAGGGTGCGGCCGGTGCGGTGCCGCCAGGTCTCCAGCAGCGCGTGCGACATCAGCGGCAGTCCGCCCGGGGCGTCCTCGACCTCGTCGAGCAGCCGGGTGGTCAGGGCGCGTTCGACGACCAGGGAGCCCGCGGCGGCGGGGCGGACGACGGCCTCCCGCAGCTCGTCCCGGCTCATCGGCCCGGCCAGCAGGGTCGCGTCCTGCAACGCGTCGGTGAGGCCGGGGTGTTCGGCGCAGCGTCCGAGGAAGTCGGCGCGCACGGCGACCACCACGCGCAGCCGGCTGCCGGGGTCGGTGGCGGTCAGGAGCCGGTCCACGAAGGCGTTCCGCTCGGCCGGGTCGGTGCAGAGGGTGTAGAGCTCCTCGAACTGGTCGACGATCAGCCAGGTGTCGGCGTCCGTGTCCGGCACCGGGCCGAGCCGGTCCGCGTGGGTGGTCCCCGGCGTCGCGCCGGGGGTGAGGATGCGGACGGCCGCGGGGGCGGCGGGTGCGTCGGCGGGTGCGTCGGCGGCGGTTCCGGGGGCGCGCAGGCGGGGGATCAGTCCGGCCCGCAGCAGGGAGGACTTGCCGCTGCCCGAGGGGCCGAAGACGGCGGTGAAGCGGTGCTCGCGGGTCAGCCCGGCCAGCCGGTCCACGAGTCGGTCGCGGCCGAAGAACAGGGCGGCGTCGTCCGGTTCGTAGCGGGTCAGGCCCCGGTAGGGCGGGCGGGCCCCGTCGTCGGGGCCGGCCAGCGCGGCGGCCTCCGCGCTCGCCGCCCGCCAGCGGCGCTCCCACTCCCCCGGGTCGCCGCCGCAGACGTCGACGTAGGCGAGGGTGACCGCGAGGGTGGGCAGCTGCCGTCCGGCGGCCGCCTGCGACAGGGCGGTCACCGAGAACGGGACCTTGTCGGCCATCGTCCGGTACGTCGGCCGCCCCACCGCGTCGCGCAGGGCGCGGAGTTCGGCGGCGAACCGCTCTACCGGTCCGGCCGCGGGATCCAGCCGTCGCTCCCGGCGCCCCACTCCGTTTCCGCCCACGTGTGCCCCGCCCCGCCGTCGCTCTCGGTCCCCGTCCGGGCGCCCACGGTAGGGAGGCGCGGCAGCGGGCGGCAAGCGCCGGGCTGCTCGTCGGGGGGTGGCGCACGGGGAGTTCACGGTCTCTTCACGCCGGGTCCGCACGGTTCCGGTTCGCTGCGCGCGGCCTGCCGCATTGTTCAGTGCCGGGCGCGGGCTGCTGAACAACGGTGTTCCGCGGTGGAATCGGTGGCCGGGGGAGTGCGGGGCGGCACGACCGCCGGGTCCGTCACGGCCGCGCCGCCCCGCGCCCGTTCCCCCCGTCCGTAGAGAGCACCCACAGGTCCGAACCAGGCACATGAAGGAAGTGATCCGATGACCGCCCAGACGGCGACCCGTCGGCCGTGGACCGTGACGCTGGCGGTGGTACTGGTGATGCTGGGGACGCTGGTCGCGGCGACGACGGCGACCGGGCCGCAGGGCGCGGCGACCCTGGTGCTCCTGCTGCTGGCGGTCTGCTTCTGGTTCGCGGTCCGGGCGGGCCGCGGCCGGCGGGGCGCCCGGACCGCGGTGAGCGGTCTGACCGCGGCGGTGCTCGTCGTCGCCGCGCCGTTCGCCCTGGACGATCCGCTGTACGGCGGCACCACGCTGCTGCTCGCCGCGCTGCTCGCCGTCCCCGGCGTGGTCCTGCTCCACCTGCCGGCCGCGGAGGCGTACGTGCGGGCCCGCAGCGGGGAGAGCGGCGAGGAGAGTGACGAGGAGTTCGCGGGATGACCGAGCCGCCGCGCACCGAGCCGCCGCACGAGGATCCCGCCGAGCCCTGGGGTCCCCCGCCGGACTACGGGCGGGTGGCGCCCCGGGAGCCGCGTGCGCCCGATCCGCTCGCCGTGGCCGTCGCCAACGCCTCGCTGCTCGGGGCGGGTTACCTGATCCTGGGGCGCCGGGCGCTGTTCTGGGCCGCCGCGGCGGTCACGGCGTCGCTGCTGTGGCTGACGTACCGGACCGCCGAGACGTGGTGCGAGCTGCTCGTGCTGCTGTGGTGGGCGACGGCCGTCGGGCACGGCTGGTGGCTGGCGCGCCGCCACCCGGCCGCGGGAGCCCGGCGCGCGCAGCGGCTGCTCGCGCTGGCCCTCACCGTGCCGGTGCTGGCGGCGGCCGGGTGGGTGCGGTCCGACGCGCAGGGGGTCCAGGACGAGGTCGCCGCCGCCCGCGCGGACGGGGACTGCGGGGCCGTCGCGGACGCCCAGGAGGGGGTGGGGTTCCGGCACCGGCTGGTCGCCGCACCGGTGGCCGCCCGGGGGGACGCGGTGGTCGAGGCGTGCGAGCGGCTGGACACGGCCGGGGGCTACCTCAGTGGCGGGCTGACCGGTGACCTGGACTCGCTGCGGACCGGTTTCCGGCGGCTCGGCGCGGAGCTCGGCGAGTCCGGCAACGAGCGGACCGTCCGGGCCACGCTGGACCGCTTCCTCGGCCGGCTACCCACCGACGACGGCTGTCTCACCGTGAGCATCGCGGACTGGCTGCGGGAGCACGCGAGCGGACCGCGGGACCTGACCGGCCCCGCCTCCGCCACCGCGGCCCGGGTCGCCCCGCAGGCCCTGCTGGACTGCGCCGGCGACTTCATGTTCACGGAGGACTGGCCGGACGCACGCGAGCGCTACCAGCGGCTGCTCGACGAGTATCCCGACGACGCCCACGCGGACGCCGCCCGCAAGGGGATCAGGAAGGCGGGGCTGGCCATCGAGCTGGACCGAGTCCGCGAGCTGATCGAGGCGGCGGACTCCATGGGCTCCGGGTACTGCCGGAAACCGGCGAAGTACTCGCAGGCTCCCGCCTACCGCAAGGGCCGGATCCAGGCCGTGTTCGTCGGCGACACCGAGTACACGGACAAGCTGCCCGAGGAGTGGCGGACCGACACGGCCCACGCCTCCCTGGTGGTGTGCGCCGACGAGGCGGAGGCGGGGGACGTGGTCGAGACGTGCCAGTACCAGGACCACAACGGCCGCATCGGCAGCGTCAGGTTCAACAAGCTGGCGGTCCGGGTGAAGGGCTACGCGCTGCGCACCGGGAAGCTCGTCGTCGACCGCACGGTGCAGATGGGCGGCGAGAGCTGCCCCGGCATCCTCCGGTACTTCGGCGCACTGCCGTCGCGGATGGCCGTCACGCCCTCGAACGGGGACGTGCGCGACGCCTTCGGGCCGGTGGTCGGGCGCTGACGGGGCTCCGGCGGCCGTCGGGGCCGGTCCGTCACGCCGGTACCGGGCGCGCGGGGCACGGAGCGCGGTAGGCCTGTTCCGCACCGTCGGCGACCCGCGCCCAGGTGTAGTGCCGCAGGACGCGCTCGCGGCCGTTCCTGCCGTACTGGCGGCGCAGCCGTTCGTCGGCGAGGAGCGCGTGTGCCGCCTCCGCCAGGGCTTCGAGGTTCTGCGGGGCCACCAGGCGGCCGGTGCCGCCGTCGGCCAGGGAGTCCCGGTGGCCGCCGACGTCGGTGGCGAGGACGGGCACGCCGCACGCCATGGCCTCCAGCGGGACGAGGCCGAACGCCTCGTACACCGGGGTGCACACCACCAGGTCGGCGCTGCGCAGCAGGGCGGGCATGTCCTCCGGGTCCACCGCGCCGAGCAGCCGGACCCGGTCGGCCACGCCCGCCCGGTGGGCGATGTCCGTCAGCCGCCGCGCCTCTGCGTCGGTCTCCACGGTGCCGGCCGGCGGACCGCCGGCGACGAGGAGTTCGGTGTCGGGGAGGTGGGCCAGGACGCGGACGGCCTGGTCGTAGCCCTTGCGCCGGACGAGCCTGCCGCAGGCGAGGAGCCGGTGCCGCAGGCGCCGCTCGGGGGTGCCGCCGGTGTCGGCGGCGGGGTGGAAGTGCTCGGTGTCCACACCGCCGGGCACCACGCGGATCCGTCGGGCCGGGACACCCATGCGGCCGAGTTCGACGACCTCGTCGGTGCTGGTGGCCAGGACCCCCTCGCAGGTGCGGCCGAGGTGCCGCTCGATGCCGACGCGCTCGTACGGGCTGGTGTCCCGCACGCCCTCGTGGCGCCGCTCGACCGCGCCGAGGGTGTGGAAGGTCTGGACGAGGGGGACACCGAGCGGACCGGTGCCCAGCTGCGAGGCCGTACCGGACATCCAGAAGTGGGCGTGGACCACGTCCGGCCGGTCCCGGGCCCAGGCGCGGGCCAGATGGGCGCCGAAGGCGGGCATGTGCGGGAGGAGTTCGTCCTTGGGGACGGACACGGGCGGTCCGGCCGGTACGTGTTCGACGACCGCGCCGCCCGGCAGCGGCACCCGGTCGGGGAGGTCCGGGGCGTCCCGGCGGGTGTAGACCGTGACGTCGTGGCCTCGCTTGGCCAGCTCCTCGGTGAGACGGGCCACGTAGACGTTCTGTCCTCCGGCGTCGACACCGCCGGGCGCGGCCAGCGGGCTCGCGTGCCCGGACACCATGGCGATCCTCATCGGGTCACCTCCTTGAGCAGCCGCTCCCGTCCGTCGGGGAAGCGGGGCGGACCGCGGTGGCCCGGAACCTCCGGGGCCACCACGGGGGTCCCGGCCGCGCGTGCGGCGGGTCGGTGGTCCGGCGTCCCCGGGCGCGTGCGGGGCGTCCTGACCGGCATACGGGGCAGCACGGGACGCGGGAGAGGCCTCATCCGGCCGCCTCGTGCCATGCGGGCGCGCCGCGGTGGCGCCACAGTCCGCTCAGCCGGTGCCAGGTCGCGGCGGGCGGGACGAGCACGCTGGTGATGAGCACGGTGGTGACCTCGTGCCGGGTACGCGGTCCGGGCCCGATCCGGGCCCAGGCGAACTCGGCGGTACCCGCGGCCCAGCCCGCGCCTGCCGCCGCCGCGGCCCTGGGACGACCGGCCGCCGCGAGGGCGAGGGCCGCGGTACCGGCCGCGGTGATCGCCACGTGGCGCCGGATCCGGCCCCGGGGTGCGACGGCCCTGGACCACCAGTGGGGGCCGTGCAACCGCCGCATCAGGGCGTCGTCGGCGTTGCCGCTCTGCTGCTTCACGGCGGCCCACCGAGAGGCCGGGCGTACGGGGTGGCGGGTGGCACGGCCGCCCCTGCGGATGCGCCAGCCCGCGTCGAGGACGCGCAGCGCCAGGTCGGCGTCCTCGCGGAAGGGCCGGGTGAAGCGCTCGTCGAAGCCGCGGACCTGTTTGAGTACGTCGGTGCGGTAGGCCATGTCGGCGGCGGTCCACCGGGCTCGCGCGAGGCCCGCCGTGTCGCGCTCCCGGTCGGTGGGACGGCGTCCGTCCGGCAGCGGCACGGTGATCACACCCTGCACGGCACCGGTGTCGGGCGCCGCCTCGGTGACGTCCTGGATCAGCTGGTCGCACCAGTGCGGGCCGACCTGGACGTCGTCGTCGAGAAGGACGGTCCAGGGCGCGGTGACCGCCCGGACGCCGGTGTTGCGGGCGGCGGCGGGGCCGCGGCCGCCACTGCGCAGCACCGTGGTGCGCTCCCGCAGGTCGCCGAGGACGGTCAGGGCGTGCTCCAGCGTGTCCGGGTCGGCATCGGGGTCCGCCCGGTCGTCGACCAGCACGATCTCGTCGGGGTGCGGCCCGTGCGCGGCGGCCAGCGCGGCCAGGCAGTCGGCCAGCGTGTCGCGCACCAGGGTGGGCACGACGACGGCGTAGCCCGCGCGAGGGTCGCCGCAGGCGCGGGCGCCCGTCATGCGAGTGCCCGCGCGGGGTGAGGACCGTCCGCCGTGAACCGGCCGTCCTTGCCCCGGTCCTTGCCCCGGTCCGTGCGCCGCGCCGCCTCCGCCGGGCACCACATCACGTGCACCGCCCGGTCGGAGAAGAACGCCGGGCTCCTGCCGTGCTCGCGAAGGGTGCGCATGGGGCGTGCTCCTCTCTCGACCTCGCGGGTGCCGCGGCCGGGCCGCCTCAAACACCCGCATCCGGCGCCGGGGCTCCCCGGCAGCGGGCGGCCGGAAGACCCGGTGGGCGCCCCGCCGCGCCGGTCCGTCGAGCCGAAAGGACCACTATGCACTGCGTATATACACGCAGCGTATAGTCCTCGCATGCTTTCGCTGACCAGGAAGATGACGAAAACGGGGACCAGGTTGCGTGTGCTCGCGACCTTCGCGGCCGCGGCCTCGCTGACCCTCGCGCTGAGCGGCTGCACGCAGCTGGAGACACACTCCCCCAGCTCCGTCCGCAACGCCGCCGGCACCGGGGCGGCCGTGCCGGCGGACACGTCCGGCACCCAGGCCCGCGCGGGCGGGCTCGGCAGCGTGGACTGCGCGCACGTCAAGTGCATCGCGCTGACCTTCGACGCCGGACCGAGCGAGAACTCCGCCCGGCTGCTCGACATACTCAAGGAGAAGCAGGTCCCGGCGACCTTCTTCCTGCTCGGCAAACGGCACATCGACACGTACCCCGAGCTGGTCAGGCGCATGGCCGACGAGGGCCACGAGGTGGCGAGCCACACCTGGACGCACAAGATCCTCACGGACGCCGAGCCGGACGAGATACGCGAGGAGCTGGAGCGCCCGAACAAGGAGATAGAGCGCCTGACGGGCAGGCGGCCGACCCTGATGCGCCCGCCGCAGGGCCGCACGGACGACACGGTGCACGACGTCTCCCGCGAGCTGGGGCTGGCGGAGGTGCTGTGGACCGTGACCGCCAAGGACTACAAGACGACCGACTCCGACCTGATCACCGAGCGAGTCCTGGACCAGTCGTCCCGGGACGGCATCATCCTGCTGCACGACATCTACGACGGCACCGTGCCCGCCGTGCCCGGGATCATCGACGCGCTCAAGAAGCGGGGCTACGTCTTCGTGACGGTCCCCCAGCTGCTGGCCCCGGGGAAGGCCGAGCCGGGCAAGGTCTACCGCTGAAGCCGGTACGGCGGACCATGCCGGACAGGCCCCGGCAAACGTGCCACGATCGCCCCGTGGCCGTCTTCTCGCTCGAACGCACCGTTCCGCTCGCCCCGGGCGAGGCCTGGCGCCGCCTCACCCGGTGGGAGCGGCACGGCGACACCGTGCCGCTGACCCGGGTCACCGCCGGTCCGCCCGGCCCCACCCGCCGGGGCACGGTGGTCGTGGCCCGCACGGGGGCCGGGCCGCTCGCCTTCGACGACACCATGGAGGTGACGGTCTGGCGGCCGCCGCGGGAGGACGCCCCCGGCCGGTGCCGGCTGGACAAGCGCGGCCGGGTGGTCAGGGGCTGGGCGGAGATCGAGGTCGGGGCCGGGCCCGGCGGCCGGGCGCGCGTCGTGTGGCGCGAGGAACTGGACGTCCGGCTCCTCCCGTCCTTCCTCGACGGCCTCCTCGCCCGCTCGGGGCGCCACGTCTTCGGCCGCACCGTCACCCATCTGCTGCGGCACCCGTGAACCGGAGGTTGCGGGCCGGGGACGGGGTGCGGACGGAATCGCGCCGCACCCCTCGCCGAGGCCGTTTCCCGCGTACCGTGCCGGCATGTCTCTCAGAGCGCGCACCTTCACCCAACTGTCCCTCTCGGGTGCATTGTTGACCCTGGCCGTGACCGCCCAGCCCGCCTCCGCCACCGATCGGGGCCACTCGGTCCCGCTGCGCATCGCCACCTACAACATCCACGCCGGGGCGGGCTCGGACGGCGTCTTCGACCTCGACCGGCAGGCCGCCGCGCTGCGCGCCCTGGACGCGGACGTGATCGGCCTCCAGGAGGTCGACGTGCACTGGGGAGCCCGCAGTCAGGGGCTCGACGTGGCCGGGGAGCTGGCCCGGCGGCTCGGCATGCGGGTGTCCTTCGCGCCGATCTACAGCCTCGACCCCGTGACGGCGGGGGAACCCCGGCGCGAGTACGGCGTGGCGGTGCTCTCCCGCTTCCCGGTCCGTTCCGCGACGAACCACGAGATCACGCGCCTGTCCACGCAGGACGAGAACCCGGTACCGGCCCCCGCGCCCGGATTCGGCGAGGTGACGCTCAAGGTGCGCGGGGTTGCGGTGCAGGTCTTCGTGACCCACCTCGACTACCGCGCGGACCCGGCGGTGCGCCGGGCCCAGGTCGCCGACACCCGGCGGATCATGGCCCGGGAGCGGGCGGAGCTGCCGGGCGCGCACCAGTTCCTGCTGGGCGACTTCAACGCCGACCCCTCGGCACCCGAGCTGGCGCCGCTGTGGAAGGAGCTGCGCGACGCGGGCGCGGGCACCGCCGCCACGTATCCGGCCGAGGCCCCCGTGAAGCGCATCGACTACGTGGCCGCCGGAAAGGACGTACGGATCCGCGGCACCGCGGTGCCGGAGGAGCCCACGGCCTCGGACCACCGCCCGGTGGTCGCGGACGTGTCCCTGCCCAGGACCCCCGGCCGGGGCTGAGGCCCGTTCAAGCCGCGATGTCGGCCTCGGGCTGGAGCGCGGGGCCGAGCAGCAGACCCCCGTCCAGGACGAATTCCGAGCCCGTGGCGAAGGAGGCGTCCTGGGAGGTGACGAAGAGCAACAGGCGGGTGATGTCGGCGGGTTCGGCGAGACGGGGGATGGCGAAGGGATCGGGCGAGTAGAAGTCGGCGATGGCGGGCAGGCCCGCGACGGCGGGTTCGTTGATCAGCGGTGTGGAGACGACGCCCGGGTGGAGGGAGTTCACCCGGATGTTGTCCCGCCCCAGCTCCAGCGCGGCCGTCTTGGTCAGTCCGCGCACGGCCCATTTGCTGGCGGTGTAGGGGGCGTAGAAGGCCGTGCCGACGTGGGCCATGGTCGAGGCGATGTTGACGACGACTCCGCCACCGCCCCTGCGCATCGACGGCGCCACGGCCCTGATGCCGAGGAACTGGCCGGTGACGTTGACGCCGAAGGTGTGCTCCCAGACGCGGAGTTCGGTGTGCTCGATGGGGGCCGCCGGGTTCTGGACGCCCGCGTTGTTCACCAGGACGGTGACCGGCCCGAAGTGGCCTTCGACTTCGCGCACCGCCGCCGCCCAGTCGTCCTCGCTGGTCACGTCCAGGTGAACGGAGAGCGCCCGAGGACCGAGCTGTGCGGCGAGATCGCGGCCGGCGTCGTCGTCGCGGCCGGCGATGACGACGTTCGCCCCCTCGGCGTGGTAGCCCCGGACGTGACTGCTGCCCATGCCCCCACTGCCGCCGGTGACGATGACGGTCTGGCCCTCGAAGCGTCCCATGATGCTTCCTTCCGGACTTGCGCCAATGGTGAGCCGAGCGGCTCACCTCTCCTCTCAAGGTAGGAGCGGGACCAGAGGTGAGTCAAGTGACTCACCTCGTAGCGAGAGGCATACTGGAGGGCATGACGGCACAGCCTTCGGAATACCACCGGCGCGTGGCAGCGCAGAAGCGGACGTCCATCGTCGAGGCGGCGACGAAACTGTTCCTCGACTCCGGCTACGACGGCACCTCGCTGGCCCGCGTCGCCGAGGCGGCCGGGGTGTCGAGGGCGACCCTGTTCAAGCAGTTCACCAGCAAGGCGGCCCTGTTCGAGGCGATCGTCACGGAGTACTGGAAGGCCGACGACGAGGAGGCGCCGCTTCCCGAGCCGGGGGATCTCCGCGCGGGGCTCGAGACCGTCGGACGCCGATACGTGGCGCTGCTCACCCAGCCCGGCATGGCCGCCCTCTTCCGTATCGTCATCGCCGAGGTGCCGCGCTTCCCCGAGCTGGGCGAGACCCAGTTCAACCTCGGCAAGATGCCCTACTTCGCATCGGTCCGCCGCTACCTGGAGGCGGAGAACGCCGCGGGTACCGCCCGGCTCGACGATGCGGAGACGGCGGCGACCCAGTTCCTCGGGATGATCTCCAACTACGTGTTCTGGCCGCGCATGCTGCTCGCACGTTGGGAGCCCGACGACGCCGCCCTCACCAACGCGGTCGACCAGGCGGTGCTGACCATGCTTGCCCGGTACGGCGCACAGGGGGCCCACGGCGCCTGCCGCCCCGGTGCTGCGCCGGAGGCAACGCGGACGCCCTCCGACTCCGGGTAGGGCACGGAATCGATGACGGATCCCGCGTCGGGCTCGGTGCGGATCTCGAGGTGGAGGTGTGGGGAGGAGGACTTTCCCGTGGAGCCGGATCGTGCGATGCGCTGCCGCGTCCACACCGTCCGGCTCGCCTGGACGGACTGGAACCGGCCGGCAAGATCTGGGGCTGAGCCCGGCCTTTACCCCGAGAGACGGCGACGGGCTCGTCGGTCTGCATGAGGGCCCGACCATGCCCCCCGGTACCCCGGCCTCCGAAGCGCTACGCCGTCGGGTCGGTGCGCCGTGTCGGGGCCGCCGGGGCTTCGTGGTGGATGGGGGTGTGTGCGCCGGTCAGGGACGTGCCCGTGCCGCCGTGGCGGGTCGCGACGATCTCGGCGGCGATGGACAGGGCCGTCTCCTCGGGGGTGCGGGCGCCGAGGTCGAGGCCGATCGGCGACCGGAGGCGGGACAGGTCCAGCTCGCTCACCCCGGCCTCGCGCAGCCGCGCCTCGCGGTCCAAGTGGGTGCGGCGGGAGCCCATCGCGCCGACGTACGCCACCGGGAGGCGCAGCGCCAGCCGGAGCAGCGGGATGTCGAACTTGGCGTCGTGGGTGAGGACGCACAGCACCGTACGGGCGTCCACGGCGGTGCGCGCCAGGTACTCGTGCGGCCACTCGACGACGACGTCGTCCGCGTCCGGGAAGCGGGCCGGGGTGGCGAAGACGGGGCGGGCGTCGCACACCGTCACGTGGTAGCCGAGGAAGTCGCCGGCCCGGACCAGCGCCGAGGCGAAGTCGATCGCGCCGAAGACGATCATGCGGGGAGGCGGGACCGAGGACTCGATCAGCAGGGTCAGCGGTGCACCGCAGCGCGAGCCCCGCTCGCCGATCTCCAGGGTGCCGGTGCGCCCGGCGGCCAGGAAGGCGTCCGCATCGGCGGCAACCGTGCGGTCCAGCCCGGGGCGGCCGCCGAGGCCGCCGGTGCGGGAGCCGTCCGCGCGGACGACGAGCGCGCGGCCCAGCAGTTCCGCCGGGCCGCTCACCACGCGTGCCACGGCCGCCGTCTCCCCGTGTGCGGCGGCGGCGAGGGCCGCGGCCAGGGCCGGGCGGACCGGGTCGGCCGCCCGTACCGGGGAGACCAGGACGTCGATGACCCCGCCGCAGGTCAGGCCCACGGCGAAGGCGTCCTCGTCGCTGTACCCGAAGCGCTCCAGGACGGTTTCGCCGTCCTGGAGGGCCTGCCGGCACAGCTCGTACACGGCTCCCTCCACGCACCCGCCGGAGACCGAGCCGACCACCGTGCCCTCGGCGTCCACCGCGAGCGCGGCGCCGGTCGGCCGGGGGGCGCTGCCGCCCACGGCCACCACGGTGGCCACGGCGAAGTCGCGCCCCTGCTCGACCCACCGGTGCAGCTCTTCGGCGATGTCCAGCATGTTCCGGTCCTCCTCGGCCCACGGGTACGTGAAGGGTTCCCGTCGTGGCGGCTAGTGCACGCCCAGCCAGCCCTCGATCGGGTTGAGGGCGAAGTAGACGACGAAGATCACCGTCAGGGCCCACATGAACGTACCGATCTCCCGCGCCTTGCCCTGCGCGACCTTGATGGCGACGTAGGAGATGACTCCGGCGGCGACACCCGCCGTGATCGAGTACGTGAACGGCATCAGGACGACGGTCAGGAAGACCGGGATCGCGGTGGCCCGGTCGGCCCAGTCCACGTGCCGGGCGTTCATCATCATCATCGCCCCGATGACGACCAGCGCGGCGGAGGCGACCTCCTGCGGGACGATCGCGGTGATCGGGGTGAAGAAGAGGCAGGCCGCGAAGAACAGGCCGGTGACGACCGAGGCGAGCCCGGTGCGGGCCCCCTCGCCGACGCCGGTCGCGGACTCGACGAAGACGGTCTGCCCGGAGCCGCCCGCCACGCCGCCGATGGCACCGCCGGCGCCGTCGATGAACAGCGCCTTCGACAGGCCGGGCATGCGGCCCTTGTCGTCGGCGAGCTTGGCCTCGGTGCCGACGCCGATGATGGTGGCCATCGCGTCGAAGAACCCGGCGAGCACCAGCGTGAAGACGATCATGCCGACCGTCATGGCCCCGACCTCGCCCCAGCCGCCGAACTCCAGGTCGCCGAAGAGCGAGAAGTCCGGCATGGAGACCGCGCTGCCGTGCAGTTCGGGGGCGCCGTTGGCCCACTGCTCGGGGTCGATGACCCCGGTGGCGTTGAGGATCGCCGCGACGATCGTGCCGGTGACGATGCCGATCAGGATGGCGCCGGGCATGTTGCGGGCCTGGAGCATGAAGATCAGCAGCAGGGTGCCCGCGAAGAGCAGGACCGGCCAGCCGGCGAGTTCCCCGGCCGGGCCGAGGGTGAGCGGGGTCGCCTCGCCCGCGTGCACGAAGCCGCCCTTGACCAGGCCGATGATGGCGATGAACAGGCCGATGCCCATGGTGATGCCGTGCTTGAGGGCGAGCGGGATCGCATTCATGATCATCTCGCGGAGCCCGGTGACCACGAGCAGCATGATCACCACGCCGTACATCACACACATGCCCATGGCCTGCGGCCAGGTCATCTGGGGGACGACCTGGCCGGCGACCACGCCGGACACCGAGAGCCCGGCGGCCAGGGCGAGCGGCACCTTGCCGACGAAGCCCATCAGGAGCGTGGTGAGCGCCGCGGCGAACGCCGTCGCGGTGATCAGGGCCTTCTGGCCCAGGGTGTCCCCGGCGGCGTCCTTGCCGGACAGGATCACGGGGTTGAGCAGGACGATGTAGGCCATCGCCATGAAGGTGGTGATGCCGCCGCGCACCTCACGCGCGACCGTGGATCCCCGGTGGGATATGTGAAAGTACCGGTCGAGCCAAGACCGTCCGCCGGGGACGCGGGAGCCCGCGCCCGCGTCTTCGGCGGTGATCTTGGGCTCCACTGACTGCTGGGTCATGGGGCCGTCTCCCAAGGTTCATAGGTGCACCCGGCCGGCCGCTGGGGCGGCCGCGGGATTTGGGATATGCACGACCCGGGGGACGGCCCGAGACGAACGCATGTGTGGTGGTACTGCTGGTACTGGCGGTGCTGGTGGCAAGAGTCGTACTGGTGGTACGTCAAGTACCGTCGGAGCCCGCCGTGCCGGTGAGGTGTTCCGGCCGTACGGGCGTGCGGTCGAGCGCCAGCCCGGTCGCGTCCCTGATGGCCGCGAGGACCGCCGGGGTGGACGACAGGGTGGGTGCCTCGCCGACGCCGCGCAGCCCGTAGGGCGCGTGGTCGTCGGCGAGTTCGAGCACGTCGACCGGTAGGGCCGGCGTGTCGAGAATCGTGGGGAGCAGGTAGTCCGTGAAGGACGGGTTGCGGACCTTCGCGGTCACGGGGTCGACGACGATCTCCTCCATCACCGCGATGCCCAGGCCCTGGACGGTGCCGCCCTGGATCTGGCCGACCACGGAGAGCGGGTTCAGCGCCTTGCCGACGTCCTGGGCGCAGGCCAGCTCGATCACCTTGACCAGGCCGAGTTCGGTGTCGACCTCGACGACGGCGCGGTGCGCGGCGAAGGAGTACTGGACGTGTCCGTCGCCCTGGCCGGTGCGCGGGTCGAAGGGCTCGGTCGGGCGGTGCCGCCACTCCTCCTCGACCTCGACCGCCTCGTCCTCCAGGACGTCCACGAGGTCGGCGAGGACCTCGCCGCCGTCGGTGACCACCTTGCCGCCCTCCAGGAGGAGTTCGGCGGTGGCCCAGGCGGGGTGGTACGAGCCGAACCTGCGGCGCCCGAGCTCCAGGACCCGTTCCCGCACCAGCTCGCAGGCGTGCTTCACGGCGCCGCCGGTGACGTACGTCTGCCGGGAGGCCGACGTCGAACCGGCCGAGCCCACCCGGGTGTCGGCGGGCCGGATGGTGACCTGGGTGACGCCCAGCTCGGTGCGGGCGATCTGCGCGTGGACGGTGACGCCGCCCTGGCCGACCTCGGCCATCGCCGTGTGCACGGTGACGACGGGGCGGCCGCCCGCGGCCTCCAGGCGGACCCGGGCGGTGGAGTAGTCGTCGAAGCCCTCGGAGAAGCCGACGTTCTTGATGCCGACGGCGTAGCCGACGCCGCGTACGACGCCCTCGCCGTGCGTGGTGTTGGACAGGCCGCCGGGCAGCTGCCGTACGTCGGCGCCCTCGCTGGACTCCCACTGGCGCTCCGGCGGCATCGGCATCGCCTTGACGCGGCGCAGGAGTTCGGCGACCGGCGCCGGGGAGTCGACCGGCTGTCCGGTGGGCATGAGCGTGCCCTGCTCCATGGCGTTGATCCGGCGGAACTCCACCGGGTCCAGGCCGAGTTCGGCCGCCACCTTGTCCATCTGCGCCTCGTAGGCGAAGCACGCCTGGACCGCGCCGAAGCCGCGCATGGCGCCGCAGGGCGGGTTGTTGGAGTAGAGGGCGAGGGCCTCGATGTCCACGTCGTCGACGACGTACGGTCCGACCGACAGCGAGGCGGCGTTGCCGACGACGGCCGGGGAGGCGGAGGCGTAGGCGCCGCCGTCCAGGACGATGCGGCACCTCACGTGGGTGAGCCGGCCGTCGCGGGTGGCGCCGTGTTCGTAGTGGAGTCTGGCCGGGTGGCGGTGGACGTGGCCGAAGAAGGACTCGAAGCGGTTGTAGACGATCTTGACGGGTTTGCCGGTGCGCAGCGCGAGGAGGCAGGCGTGGATCTGCATCGACAGGTCCTCGCGTCCGCCGAAGGCGCCGCCGACGCCGGACAGCGTCATCCGCACCCTGTCCTCGGGCAGGCCGAGCACGGGGGCGATCTGGCGCAGGTCGGAGTGGAGCCACTGGGTGGCGATGTAGAGGTCGACGCCGCCGTCCTCGCCGGGCACGGCGAGACCGGACTCCGGGCCCAGGAAGGCCTGGTCCTGCATGCCGAAGTGGTAGTCGCCGGTGACGATCACGTCGGCGTGGGCGGCGGCCGCGTCGGCGTCGCCGCGCACGATGGGCTGGCGGTGCACGATGTTGGGGTGCGGGACGTGGGCGCAGTGGTGGTCGTCGCGGTGCTCGTGGACGAGGACCGCGTCGGGGGCGGTCGCGGAGGCCTCGTCGGTGACGACGGGCAGTTCCCGGTACTCCACCCGGATCTTGGCGGCGGCGCGGCGCGCGGTCTCCGGGTGGTCGGCGGCGACGATCGCGACCGGCTCGCCGTGGTGGCGGACCTTGCCGTGGGCGAGGACCGGGGTGTCCCGGATCTCCAGCCCGTAGTGGCGCACCTCGGTCGGCAGGTCGTCGTACGTCATGACGGCGTACACACCGGGGGTGGCGAGCGCCTCGCCGGTGTCGATGGAGACGATCTCGGCGTGTGCGGTGGTGGAGCGCAGGATCTGGCCCCAGAGCATGTCCTCGTGCCACATGTCGGACGCGTACGCGAACTCGCCGGTGACCTTGAGGACGCCGTCCGGGCGGAGCGTGGACTCGCCGATGCCGCCCTTGGTCCCGGAGCCCTGGGTGAGGCCGGTGGGTGCGCCGTTGGCAGGCATGCTCAGGCCTCCTCGGACCGGCGGGCGGCGGCCAGGCGGACCGCGTCCATGATCTTCTCGTAGCCGGTGCAGCGGCACAGGTTGCCCGACAGCGCCTCGCGGATGTCCTCGTCGCTCGGGTCCGGGTGGCGCTCCAGCATCTCGTCGGCGGCGACCAGCAGTCCGGGGGTGCAGAAGCCGCACTGGACGGCACCGGCGTCGATGAACGCCTGTTGCACGGGAGCGAGTTCGATGTTCTCGCCGGTCTGCGAGTCGGTCCCGCCGGCCTGCCACCGCCGGGCCGCGTCCGGCGAGGTGCTCGCCCCGCCGTGGGCGCCGGTGGCGGGTTCGCCCTCGGCGCGTCGCCGGGCGAACCGAGCCAGGCCCTCCACCGTGACGACCTCGCGGCCCTCGGCCTGGCCGGCCGCGACCAGGCAGGAGCACACCGGCACGCCGTCCAGGCGGACCGTGCAGGAGCCGCACTCGCCCTGCTCGCAGGCGTTCTTGGAGCCCGGCAGGCCCATCCGCTCGCGCAGCACGTACAGCAGGGACTCGCCCTCCCACACGTCGTCGGCCTCCTGCGGACGTCCGTTGACGGTGAGGTTGACGCGCATCACGCGGCTCCTTCCGTGGTGCGGCGGGCGCCGCGGTACGACTCCCAGGTCCAGGTGAGCGTCCGGCGGGCCATGACGCCGACCGCGTGGCGGCGGTAGTCCGCGGTGCCCCGGACGTCGTCGACGGGGTGGCAGGCGGCGGCGCACAGGTCCGCGAACCGTTTGACCGCCGACGGGGTGACGATCTTCCCGTTCTCCCAGAAGCCGCCCTCCTCCAGCGCCGCGTTCAGGAACTCCTCGGCGGCCGTGGCCCGGACCGGGGTGGGCGCCGCCGAGCCGATGCCGGTGCGGACGGTACGGGTGGCGGGGTGCAGGGCGAGGCCGAAGGCGCACACGGCGATGACCATGGCGTTGCGGGTGCCGACCTTGGAGAACTGCTGCGGTCCGTCGGCCTTCGCGACGTGCACGGCGCGGATCAGCTCGTCGGGCTCCAGCGCGTTGCGCTTCACGCCGGTGTAGAAGGCGTCGATGGGGATGCGGCGGATGCCGCGCACCGACTCGGCCTCGACCTCGGCGCCGGCGGCGAGCAGCGCCGGGTGGGCGTCGCCGGCCGGGGACGCGGTGCCGAGGTTCCCGCCCACGCCGCCGCGGTTGCGGATCTGCGGGGAGGCGACCGTGTGCGAGGCGAGGGCGAGACCCGGCAGCTCGGTGCGCAGGTCCTCCATGATCCGGGTGTACGGCACGGAGGCACCGAGCCGTACGGAGGTCTCGCCGACCTCCCACTCGGCCAGGTCGCCGATGCGGCCCAGGTCCATGAGGTACTCGGGCCTGCGGTGATCGAAGTTGATCTCGACCATCACGTCGGTACCGCCCGCGATCGGCACAGCGGTGGGGTGCTCGGCCTTCGCGGCGAGCGCCTCCTCCCAACTGGCGGGGCGAAGGAAGTCCATGACCGGCTCTCTTCCTCGTCTGATCGGTGCGCATTGCTCGGGCGGGTCTGATCGGGCGTACGGATTGAGCCACCTGCGGGTACGGGAGGCCCGGCTCGTTCATGTGCTGTTCACGCGGAACGGCCTCAGTACACCGTCGTCCGCTCCACCAGGGTCAGTCGCAGAAACCATGAAGGAGTTGGCTGGCCAGGGCGGGCATCTTGTAGATTCGTATGAACGGAGGTGCTCAATTGCCTCCCTCTTCTCCTCTGGAATCGGGCGACACAGCCGCGTGACCTGGAACACTTCGAGACAAAGAACGGCGGCGACGAGAATGCGGCTGCGCGCACTGCTGGACACCGACGCGCTGGGCCTCAAGCTGCTCGGCGGCGAGGACGAGCTGGACCGCACGGTCCGGGGCGTGATGACCACCGACCTGCGCGACCCCAGCCGCTACCTCTCGGGCGGCGAACTGGTGCTCACCGGTCTGGCCTGGCGCCGCGGCGCCGCCGACTCCGAGCCGTTCGTCCGCCTCCTGGTGCAGGCCCAGGTGGCCGCGCTGGCCGCCGGTGAGGCGGAGCTGGGGGACGTGCCGGAGGACCTGGTGGTGGCGTGCGCGCGGCACCGGCTGCCGCTGTTCGCGGTGCACGAGTCGGTGGCCTTCGCGACGATCACCGAGCACGTCGTGCGCCAGGTGTCCGGCGAGCGGGCCGGGGACCTCGCGGCCGTGGTGGACCGGCACCGCCGGATGATGACCTCGGGACCGGCGGGCGGCGGCCCCGACGTGGTCCTGGACCTGCTCGGCTCCGACCTCGACCTGCGGGCGTGGGTGCTCTCCCCCACCGGGCGGCAGGTCGCCGGGCCGAAGGACGCCGAGCCCGCGCTCTCCGCACAGGTGTGCGCCGAGCTGGCGGCCGAGCACCTCGCGGCCACCCGCACCGGCCGGCGCGCCCCGCACCGGGTGACCGTGGGCTCGACGACGTACAGCCTCTTCCCGGTGCGCGGCCGGGGACAGCCCCCGGTCACGCCGCCGGGGGCGCGTTCGCCGCAGGGCGCCGGTGCGGGGCGCGACGTGCGCGAGACGGTGCTGTCCGACTGGCTGCTGGTGGTGGAGGCGGACGCCGGGGACTGGGCCGAGGAGCGCCTGGACCTGCTGTACGGCGTCACCCAGCTGATCGCGGTCGAGCGGGACCGGCGGGACGCGGCGCGCACGGTGCGGCGGCGGCTGGCCCAGGAGGTCCTGGAGCTGGTGCAGACGGGCGCCGCGCCGGCCGAGATCGCGGCCCGGCTCCGGGTGGCGGCGCCGGTGCTGCTGCCCGGCCTCGGCGCCGCGCCGCACTGGCAGGTCGTGGTGGCCCGGGTGGAGTGGGAGGACGGCGACGAGCAGACCGGCCGGGTCGCGCAGACCCTGCTGGAGGAGATCCTCGTCGACCCGCACGCCACCGGGCCCGAGCAGTCGGACCGTATCGCCGTGGCGCACACCGGTGAGGAGGCGGTCGCCCTGGTACCGCTGCCGGCGGTCTCCAGCGAGCACGACGGCTCCGAGGCGGGGGTCCTCGCGGAAGCGCTGCTCGCATCCGTGCGGGAGCCGTTGGCGGCGGGGCTGGACGGCGACGGGCGCATCACGCTCGGCGTCAGCGCGGCCGTGCACTCGGCGGAGGGGCTGCGCGGGGCGCTGGAGGAGGCCCGGCACGCGCGCCGGGTCGCCGCGGCCCGCCCCGGCCGGGTCTGCGCGGCCGGCCACCAGGAGCTGGCCTCGCACGTGCTGCTGCTCCCCTTCGTCCCCGACGACGTCCGGCGCGCCTTCACCGCCCGGCTGCTGGACCCGCTGCGGGACTACGACCGCCGCCACCGCGCCGAGCTGATCCCGACACTGGAGGCGTTCCTCGACAGCGACGGATCCTGGACGCGCTGCGCGAACCGGCTGCACCTGCACGTCAACACGCTGCGCTACCGCGTCGGGCGGATCGAGCAGCTGACGGGGCGCGACCTGTCGCGCCTGGAGGACAAGCTGGACTTCTTCCTGGCCCTGCGAATGAGCTGAGCGGGGCGCGCGGAGGGCGCCGGAGAGCCCGGCGCGCTCCCAAACCTCGGCGGCCCGAAGTCCACGACTTTGTGAAAAGTTTCACCCATCCCCTTGGCCGGGCCGCCGGATCCGTGCTGAGATGCGGCCACCACTCGAGAGCTCGATGGCGTGCTAAGGGGAGGGCGACGTGGCGCATTCCGCCATGGCTGGTTCTGGCTGGGGAACGACCGAAGGTGACGATCCGCTCCAGACCGCGGTATGGCGGTTGCGCTCGCGCGGCTGCTGGGCCGACGCGGCCGCCCTGCTGGAGCCGGTCACCGCGGACACCGCCTTGCAGCGGACCGCGCTGCTGGTGGAGCGGTGCCTGTACACGGAGCAGGGCTGGGCCGAGGCCGAGGACGCGCTGCGCACCGCGGAGGCCCTGGCGCACACCGACGACGAGCGCGGGGCCGCCGCGTGCGAACGGGGGCAGCTCGCCTACGCCGCCACGGTGCACGGGGTGCGGGACCGGGCCGACGAGGCGCGGGCCGCGCTGGGGCGGGCGGCGGCGCTGATCGCGCCGGGGGCCGGGGGGCGGGCGCTGCTGGACTTCCGGCGCGGGCTGCTCGCGGAGAACCTGACCCGCTCGCCGCAGGCCGCCCGCGCGGCGTACCGGCGGGCCCACGCCGGTGCCACCGCGCACGCCGATCCGCTGCTCCAGTCCTTCACCTGGCGGCATCTGGCCGGACTCGCCCTGCGGGAGGGGGAGCTGGCCGAGGCGCGGCACGGTTTCGCGGAGTCGCTGCGGATCCGCGAGGAGCTGGGGTACCTCGTCGGCACGGCCCCGGCGCTGGCCTCGCTCGCGGACGCCGAGTCGGAGCCGGAGGCGTCCCGGCTGCGGGAGGAGGCGCGGCGGCTGTTCCGGCTGCTGGGCGGCGTACCGACCTGGCTGGCGCGGCAGTTGGCGCCGCCGGCGGCGGGTGCGGCGACGGCGTGAGGGAGCCGCGCCCGGACGGACGTCACGGGTGTCTGCTCCAGCGCGGGGCCGTGTTGGCCCAGGCCGCGTCCCACTGGGCGAGGTTGCGCCGGTGCAGCACGAGGCCGGTGGCGGCGTGCGCCGCTAGGCCGGTGATGACGACGCCCAGGAATGCGAGGATCGCCCAGCCCATGGTGCGGCTGCGGATCTGCTCCGCGGTCAGCGGCGGCTCGGTGATCCGGCCCTCGTCGTCGACCCAGACCAGGACCGTACTGTCCGCCGGCAGTCCCGGTTCGACCTCGGCCTTCCCGGTCCGGCTCGCCCCGTCGGGGCCGGTGAAGCGGACCGGGACCGGGTAGCGGGTCTTCTTCGCCTCGTCCGAGCCCGGCTCGGGATGGCGCGGGGCGTCGTGGGTCAGCACCGCGGGGCGGTGGTCCCGGGTACGCGCCTCGTGCTCGGCGGTGCTCCGGTAGTGCCGGTAGGCGCTGTCGCCGACCCCGAACATCGCGGCCGGGGCCGCCACCAGCACGGCGAGCACGAGCCCGAGCGAGACCCACGCCCGCAGCCGGTCGCTCGGCCGCCGCAACGGGTTGCGCCGCCAGCGCCAGAGCAGGAGATACGGGTGCCGCCCGCGATCGGGGTCGGGATCGGGAACGGCGGGTGGTGGCTGGGCCTGAGGAATCTCTCCGGCCACGGGGTGCCTCCTTCCTGGGGCGGGGCGGTTGTCGGGTCGGGTCGGGTCGCACGCTCCCCACGTGAGACACGGGGTACGGCCGACGCCGGGGCGGACGCCGACCGTACGAACGGGGTCGGGGGACGGGGCGGGCGCGGATCGGGGACGGGGCCCAGGGCGAGGGACGGAGATCGGGAGCGGGGACGAGGGCGGAAGTCGGAGAACGGGAGCGGGGACGAGGGCCGGGGACGAGGGCGGCTTGCGGGAGAAGTGGGTGTGGTGCTTCCGGTCCGGCGGGCCGGGGCGAGCGGTGCCCGGCCCGCCGGACCGGTGGTGGACGCCGGACCCGGCCCGCCGGAGGGGGTGCCCACCCCGCCGGACGGGGGTGGGCCGCCGGAGCCTCCGGGCCGAGCCCGACGGCCGGTGTCTCACACCGGTACCGGTTGCCGGTGCCGTGGCCCCGGAACCGGTTGCGGCAACCGGTCCCCGTACGGCGGCCGGTACGGGCGGCGCCCGTCTCCCGGGGTGGGTGGCCGGGCGCCGAAGTGCCGGGCCCGTGCTCCGGCGGACCAGAGCCTGCCCGGCACCGAAGCGGTGCGAACGAGCCCACCGGCGGAGCCACGCCCGTCCCACGGACGAACGACCGACACCGTCGACGCCCAACCCCCGGCCCCCCCGGCGCACCGGAAGACGAACCGGCGACCCGGGCACCGGCCCGGCACCGGGTCAGTGCGGGTGGTGGTCGGGTGGGTCCGTGCCTGTGGTCGACGGGTGGGTGTGCGCGGCCTCCAGGAGCTTCGCGGCGCCGCGGACGGCCGCCGTGTGCGGTGCGGGCACGGCGCGCAGCGGCACGTGCAGCCGGTCGGCCAGCCGGCAGGTGATCTCGGGGCGCAGCGCACCCCCGCCCGCCAGCAGCGGCCCCCGGCCGAGCGCGTCGAGGGTGAGGGACGTGGCGTCCTGGCGCAGCATCGAGGTCGTCATGTCGGCCAGCGCCTCGCCGATCCGCGCGGACGGGGTCGCCTCGTCGATGTCCCCCGTGCCGAGCGCCGTGCGGCGGGCGTCGAAGACGGCGCCGTCCACCAGCAGCACCACCTCCGTGAGATGGGCGCCGATGTCCATCACGAGCAGCGGCCGGGTCAGGTCGGCACTCGCCGCGAGGGCCACGGCCCGCGCGCTGGGCACGGTCAGCACCGTGCGCGGGCGCAGCACCTCCACGGCCGTACGGGCCTCGGTCCGGTAGGCCAGCCCGTCGAGGACCGGCGCGGTCACCACGACCACCGGACGGGCGAAGCGGGGCAGCCGGTGGCCCAGCAGCCGGTCGAGCATCCGGGCGGTGCCCTGGGTGTCGACGATGGAGCCGCGCTGGATGGGGTACACCGCGCCCGCGCCGGGGAAGGTCACCGTCGGCACGTCGAGGATCATTCCGCGCCCGGCGACCCAGGCGCGGGTACGGGCGCTGCCCATGTCGAGGGCGACGCCGCTGCACTGCCGGCACAGCGGCCACGGCCGGTGCCGGGACAGGGCGGCCCGGGGCCGCCGGAGCACGGTCATCGTCCGGCCTCCCGCACCTGCTGGCAGCGGGCGCAGTAGCGGGCCTGCGGCACGATCATCAGGCGGTCGCGGTCGATGGCGCGCCGGCACAGATGGCAGTTGCCGTAGCGGCCCTCGGCGATGCGGTCGAGGGCCGCTTCCACGTCGGCGAGGACCATGCGTGCGGAGGCCGCCAGCTTGACCCGGACCTCGGTCTGCGCGGCGGACCGCCGCTGGATCGACTCGTCGGTGCGGGACGGGTACGCCGCGATCTGCCGCAGCTGCTCCTCGCGGAACAGCCGTTGCTCCCGGAGGTTGTCCCGGAGCGCGGCGAGGTCCTCGGGCGACAGGGGCGACAGACGCGTGTCGCGGTCGCCGATGATCTGGTTGTTCACCACTTCACCCCTTGGGCAGGGCGGGAGGGACGGTACTGGACGGGGACGGTGGGACGGGGCGTCAGGCGGCCGCGCGGCGCTGGCAGGCGACGCAGTACCGCGTGTAGGGGAGGATCTCCAGGCGCTCCCCGGGGACGGGCTTGCCGCAGCCGAGGCAGGCGCCGTAGGTGCCGTCCTCGACCCGGGCGAAGGCCTCGTCGATCTCCTTGAGCACCCGCTCGATCGCGGCCTTCTGCGCGGACATCAGCTGGTCGTCCGCCTGGCCGCTCTCGGCGAGGGCCTGCAGCTGGGTGACGCGGGTGTTGCGGGCGTGTTCGAGACGCTGGCGCGCCTCGTGAGCGGTAAGCCGCTCGGGGCGGGGTTCGATGCGGGAGGCGTCGAGCGACACGATGAGTGGTCCTTTTCTCGGAAGGTTCTGCGGGTATGCCGAGTGCCGGGCCGATCGGACCCGGTCATCCTCAACCTTGGCCGGGCCGCCCGGGGAAACCCATCGGGCGCAGGACCCATTTGCCCGGGGGTGCGGGATCCACTCGGCGGTGCGCCGGGGCGGCCGTATGGGTATGCCGCGAGCCGGAAATGGGGGTCGGGCCCCATCGACCGGAGGGGTCCGCGAGGAGCACGCTGGTCGCTTGCTCGGTCGCTACCTGGGCCGCAGCTCCCACCGAGGGTGCGCGATGACCGACAGTAGAGGCGTACCAAGTCGACACGTCGCCGAAGGAGGCGTACCCCCGGTGTCCCTGTTCTGGCGGATCTTCGGGCTCAACGCGGTGGTGCTGGGCTTCGCCACGGCACTGCTGCTGTGGGCTCCGGTGACCGTCTCCGTGCCGATCCTGCTGACCGAGGCCGTCGTCCTCGTGGTCGGCATGGGCGTCATGCTGGTGGCCAACGGCGCCCTGCTGCGCTGGGGCCTGGCGCCGCTGGAACGGCTCACCAAGCTGATGACCACCGTGGACCTGCTGCGCCCCGGCCAGCGGCTGCCGATCTCCGGCGGCGGTGAGGTCCCGGAGCTGATCCGCACCTTCAACGCCATGCTGGACCGCCTGGAGAACGAGCGGGCCACCAGCAGTGCCCGCGTCCTGCTCGCCCAGGAGGCGGAGCGGCGCCGCATCGCCCAGGAGCTGCACGACGAGGTCGGGCAGAGCATGACCGCGATCCTGCTGGTCCTGGGGCGTGCCGCGGACGACGCCGAGGAGCCGCTGCGCGACGAGCTGCACCAGGCGCAGGAGATCACCCGGGAGAGCCTGGACGAGGTCCGCCGCCTGGTGCGCCGGCTGCGGCCCGGCGTCTTGGACGACCTCGGTCTGATCAGCGCGCTGTCCTCGCTCACGCACGACTTCGCCACCCACACCGGTCTGCGGGTGGTGCGCCGTTTCGACGCCGATCTGCCGGTCCTGGACCACGAGACCGAACTGGTCCTTTACCGGGTGGCGCAGGAGAGCCTGACCAACGCCGCCCGCCACGCGGACGCCGAGCGCCTGGAGGTGGGCCTGGCCCGCGCCGACGGCGCGGTGACGCTCACCGTCGCCGACGACGGGCGCGGCATCGAGGCGGCGCACGAGGGCGCCGGCATCCGCGGCATGCGGGAACGGGCCCTGCTCATCGGGGCCGCCCTCGACATCACGTCGGCACCCGGCGCCGGCACCCGCATCCGGCTCACCGCACCCCTTCCCAGGAAGTAGCACCGACCATGTCCGACCCGTCCCTGCCCGAGCCGTCCGCCCCGTCCGCGCACGGCCGCCCCGCCGGCGCGTCCACGACGCCCACGACGCCCGCGTCCACGACGTCCGCGTACGGCACTCCCCCGGCGTCCGCCCCGTCGAAGATCCGCATCCTGCTCGCCGACGACCACGCGCTGGTGCGCCGCGGTGTGCGCCTCATCCTCGACCGGGAGCCGGACCTGGAGGTGGTGGCCGAGGCCGGGGACGGCGCGGAGGCCATCGAGATGGCGCGGGCGCACGAGGCCGACCTCGCGGTCCTGGACATCGCGATGCCGCGCCTCACCGGCCTCCAGGCGGCCCGCGAACTGGCCGCGCTGAAGCCGGGGCTGCGCATCCTGATGCTGACGATGCACGACAACGAGCAGTACCTGTTCCAGGCGCTGAAGTCGGGGGCCTGCGGATACGTGCTCAAGTCGGTCGCCGACCGGGACCTGGTCGCCGCCTGCCGCGCCGCGATGCGCGACGAGCCGTTCCTGTACCCGGGCGCGGTGACCGCGCTCATCCGCAACTACCTCGACCGGGTGCGGCACGGCGAGGAGACCTCCGACCACATCCTCACCCCGCGCGAGGAGGAGGTCCTCAAGCTCGTCGCCGAGGGCCACTCCTCGAAGGAGATCGCCGAGATCCTCTTCATCAGCATCAAGACCGTCCAGCGGCACCGGGCGAACCTGCTGCAGAAGCTCGGCCTGCGCGACCGCCTGGAGCTGACCCGGTACGCCATCCGCGCCGGGCTCATCGAGCCCTGACGGTCCCCCGAACCGCCCGTGGCTCTGGCCGCCCACTCCCCGGCCGGAGCCCCGGGCTCCTCCCCCGGCCCGCACACCCACCACAGAAGGGAACGGTGCATGCGCCACCGGCTCGCGACGGTGCTCACGGTGCTGCTGACCGTTCTGCTGCCGCTGGTCCCGGCCTGGCCCGCGGCCGGCGCCCGGGTGGGCCCCACCGGTCCCCTCGCCGGCGCCGCGGCCACGGCCGTGCCCCATCCGGCCCTCGACCTCCACGCGGACGACGGCTGTACGCCGGTCTGCGCCGCCCAGCCCCGGGCCCGGCACGACCACCTGGCCGAGCGCCCGACGGCACCCGACCACCACGCGGCCGCCGCGGCGCGCCACGCGGGTGCCGCCCCCGGTGACCACGCACGGACCTCCGCCACGCCCGGTCCGGTACCGGTCTCCCCCGGCCGCGCGAGCCACGACAGCGGCCGGGCGCCGCCCGTCTCCTCCGGCAGCTGAGACGCACACCCCGACCACCCGTCACCTTCTTCCGCCGCGGCCGCGCTCGGCCGCCGCCGCGGCGTGCCCGCCGGAGGCCCGTCTTGAAACGCTCCCGTCCCCCTTCCCGCTCCCGTACTTCCCGCTCCCGTACTTCCCGTACGCGGTCCCGTTCCCTGAACGTCCGCGCGCTCGTCGCGCTCGTCGTGATGGCCGGGGCCGTGGCCATCGCCCTGACCATGCCGGTCCGCCTGGGGCTCGACCTGCGCGGCGGCACCCAGATCGTCCTGGAGACCAAGTCCACCGAGACCACCAAGGCCGACCGGGAGGCCACCGACCGCACCGTGGAGGTGCTGCGCGGCCGCATCGACGCCCTCGGTGTCGCCGAGCCGACCATCGTCCGCTCCGGCGAGAACCGCGTCGTCGTCGAGCTGCCCGGCGTGCAGGACCCCAAGAAGGCCGCCGACGTGCTGGGCCGCACCGCGCAGCTCACCGTCCACTCGGTACTCGGCGCGGCCGAGAGCCCCGGGAACGGGGCCGACGGCACGGAGGCCAAGGACGGCGAGCGGGTGCTGCCGGACGAGTCCGGGCAGTCGCTGCGGCTGAAGGACGCCACGCTGACCGGGCAGGACGTCAAGGGCGCCGACGCCCGCTTCGACCAGCAGGGCGGCGCGGGCTGGCACGTCACCGTCGACTTCAAGGACGCCGGCAGCGACCGGTGGGCCCAGGTGACCGGCGAGGCGGCCTGCCACCCGGCCGGTGATCCCCAGCGCCGGGTCGCCATCGTGCTCGACAACAAGATCATCTCCTCGCCGCAGGTCGACCCCTCCGTGGCCTGCGGGGCGGGCATCACCGGCGGCTCCACGCAGATCACCGGGTCCTTCGACGACGCGGAGGCCCGCGAACTGGCCCTGCTCGTCAAGGGCGGCGCCCTGCCGGTGCCGGTCGAGACGATCGAGCAGCGCACCATCGGCGCCACCCTGGGCGACGAGGCCATCAACGCCGGCGCCTGGGCCGCCGTCATCGGCACCGCGCTGACCGCGCTGTTCATCATCGTCGTCTACCGGCTGATGGGCGCCATCGCGACGGTGGCCCTGCTCTGCTACGGCCTGATCTCCTACGCCGCCCTGGCCGCGGTCGGCGCGACCCTGACCCTGCCGGGCCTCGCGGGCTTCGTCCTGGCGATCGGCATGGCGGTGGACGCCAACGTCCTGGTCTTCGAACGGGCCCGCGAGGAACAGGCGGCCCGGACCCGTCCCAGTACGCGCTCCGCGCTGACCGCCGGATTCCGCAGCGCCTTCAGCGCGATCGCCGACTCCAACATCACCACGCTGATCGCCGCCGCCCTGCTGTTCTTCCTGGCCTCCGGTCCGGTCAAGGGCTTCGGCGTCACGCTCGGCATCGGTGTGCTGGCCTCGATGGTCAGCGCCCTGGTGATCACCCGGGTGCTCGCCGAGTTCGCTGCGAGCCGCCCGTCGGTCTTCCGCCGCCCGCGCATCACCGGCATCTCCTCGACCGGCCCGGTCCGGGACGCCCTGCTGCGCCGCGACCCGTTCCTGATGCGCCGGCCGCGCCGCTGGCTGGCGGCCTCGCTGATCGTCCTCGTGGTGGCGGGCTCGGGCATCCTGGTGCGGGGCCTGAACTTCGGCATCGAGTTCACCGGCGGGCGGCTCATCGAGTACTCCACCGCCACCCAGGTCGATCCCGACCGGGCGCGGGACGCCCTGGCCGACGCGGGCTTCCCGCGCGCCGTCGTCCAGTCCTCCGGGGACGGCGACCTCACGGTGCGCACGGAGGAGCTGACCGACACCGAGGCGGCGACCGTCACGAAGGCCGTCGCCGAACTGGGCGGCGAGACGGAGAAGGTCCGCGACGAGCTGATCGGCCCGAGCCTCGGCGAGGAGCTGCGCCGGGACGCCCTGATCGCCCTCGGCCTGGCGCTGGCCGCGCAGCTGGCGTACCTGGCGGTCCGGTTCCGCCTGCTGTTCGGCACGGCGGCGGTCGGTGCGCTCGCCCACGACGTGGTCATTCTGGTCGGTGTGTTCGCCTGGCTGGGCAAGCCGATCGACGGGGTGTTCCTGGCGGCGCTGCTGACCGTGATCGGCTACTCGGTCAACGACTCGGTGGTGCTCTTCGACCGCATCCGGGAGTTGCTGGGCAAGGAGCGGAAGACCCAGTTCGACCGGCTCACCAACGACGCGATCCTGCAGACCCTGCCGCGCACGGTCAACACCGGCATGGGCGCGGTGCTCATCCTGGCCTCGCTGGCGATCCTGGCCGACGACTCGCTCACCGACTTCGCGCTCGCGCTGCTGGTCGGCGTGGGGGTCGGCACGTACTCGTCGGTCTTCACCGCCTCTCCGCTGGCCATCGAGCTGCACAACCGCGACACCGGTTCCCGCCCCGGGCGCCGCAAGGGCGGCAGGGCCCGCGCCACGGGGAAGTCCGAGAAGCCGGGCAAGCGGGTACCCACGAGCCGCACCGAACGGCAGGAGGTCCGGTAGCGGCGGGCGGACAGGCCCGGGCCCCCTCGCTCAGGGGCGCCCGGGCCCGGGGCTCGCGGCCTCAGGCGCACCCCGTCCGAGCGCCCGGCTCAGAAGCGCCGGCCCAGGAGCCCACCCAGCCCGGGCAATGCCCGGCCGGCCACCGGCCCGAGGCGCGTCCCACCTGGGGGACGTCCCGACCGGGGGGCCTCCGGGCCGGGCCTCCGGCTCACGGCGTGCCCGTGAAGTGTTCCCCGACCAGGGCCCGCACCACGTCCGGGTCACCGGAGATCAGCGCGTCCAGCAGCGCGGTGTGCTGGTGCGCGTCGGCGACCAGGTCGGCCCGGCCGCGCACGGAGGGCGAGCCGGCCGGCGGCCACTGGGCGCGGCGGTGCACGTCACCGGCGATCCGGACCAGCTGTTCGTTGCCGGCCAGCCCGAGCACGGCGCGGTGGAAGGCGCGGTCGGCCTCGGCATAGGTGGCCGGGCAGCCGGAGGACGCGGCCCGGACGGTGGCCTCGGCGAGGGGACGCAGCTCCGCCCAGTGCTCGGCGGGCACCGTACGGGCCAGCCGGAGCCACACCGGAACCTCGATCAGGGCCCGGACCTCGGCCAGTTCGGCCAGCTCGCGGTCGCCGCGTTCCAGGACGCGGAAGCCCCGGTTGGGGACGACCTCGACGGCGCCCTCCAGGGCGAGCTGCTGCATGGCCTCCCGCACGGGTGTGGCCGAGACGCCGAACCGCTCGCCGAGCACCGGCGCCGAGTAGACCTCGCCGGGCCGCAGTTCACCGGTGACCAGCGCGGAGCGCAGGGCGTCGAGGATCTGTCCGCGCACGGAGGAACGCTGGACGAGGGCCCGCGGACGGGGCACCGGCGGTTCGCCGTGGGTGTGCTCGCCGCGTGCCGGACCGTCCGGCTCCGCACCGCCGGGGGCCCGGTCCCGTGCCCTGTCCGCCGCTCCCGGCTGCACCGGTATCCGCACCGCTTCGGCCGCCGCCCCCGTGCCCGTGCCCGCACCCGTTCTTGCGGCGCCCTGCGCGCTGTGCTTCACGGGTCCTCCTGCGGGACGTGTCGGTACTTGGGGTCATTACGGCGGGTTGTCACCTGTCCGTCAAGCACCATAAGCGCAGGGGCCGTCAGTTCAAATCCCGAACATATTGGGTAAGGTAAGGCTTACCTTTAAGCAGCCCGTTGTCCCGACGTGGATCGGTGGTCCCGCATGCCTGTCGCCCGCACGGCCCTCACGGACGCCTACGCGCGCCTGTCCGAGGTCCTCCCCGGGCTGGGCGTGACCGAACTGGCCGCGGCCGACGAGGTCCCGAGCGGCGACGGCTGGGTCACGGCCGCCTCCCTGGCCGCGGGCGGGACGGAGCTGGCGGCCTTCCTCGGCTGGGACGAGGCCCAGGTGCTGCGGGACTACGGACAGCGGGCCCGGCCGGACGTGATCGCCAGCTTCGGCCTGCACCGGTACGCGTGGCCCGCCTGCCTGCTGATCACCGTGCCGTGGTTCCTGCACCGCCGGGTGCCCCGGTACCCCGCGGCCCACGTGTCCTACGACCGCACGGCCGCCGGGCTCCCCCTCGGCCGGATGGCGGTGCGTGCCGCGTCCTTCGCCTGCCTCCCCGGCGACCCCGCCGCCTCGCTGCCCGGCATCCGGGTGGTCGCCGACGAGGAGGCGCTGCGCGCCGAGGTGCGGGCCGCGGTCGCCGAGCACCTGGAACCGGTGCTGGCCGGATTCGGCCCCCGGATGCGGCGGCGCGGACGCGCCCTGTGGGGGATGGCGACCGACGAGGTCGTCGAGGGCCTGTGGTACGTCGCCCACCTGCTCGGCGAGCAGGAGCGGGCCCGGCACGAGCTGGAGCTGCTGCTGCCGGGCGCGACCAAGCCGTACGTCGGGGACGCGGCGTTCCGCGAACTGACGGGGCCGGACGGCGAACCGCTGCACACCCGGGACCGGGCGAGCTGCTGCATGTTCTACACCCTGCGCCCCGAGGAAACCTGCGCCACCTGCCCGCGGACCTGCGACGCCGACCGCGTGGACAAGCTGCTCGCGGCAGCCGGCTGACGGACCGTCGGCTAAGATCGTCCGCGTCGTTCCACAACTCCCGCACACATGGCGGGAACTTTCCGTGGAACCACCCGTACGGGTAGTCTTAATCGAACTCAACTCCCGCCCCTCACGCGGCAGTTCGAGCAGAACGCCGCCCTGGGCACCCCCTCTGCACTCCCTTGGCGGCCTCTTGCCCCGAAACCCCCTGAGGGCCGCTGGGTTTGGGCCACCATGGCGGGCGTTACGCCCTATCCCACTGCAAGGGACCCCAGATGAGATTGACCGACATATCGCTGAACTGGCTGCTTCCGGGCGCCGTGCTGCTCCTGGGCATGCTGGCGGCGGTGGCGGTGCTCGCGCGCGGCAAGCGTTCCTCGGGGAAGGACGCGGGCGCGGACGACTCGTGGGAGCGCATGGAGGAGCGCCGCCGGCGCAAGGAGGCCCTCTACGGCACCTTCTCCTACGTCCTGCTCTTCTGCTGTGCCGCGGTCGCCGCGGCGCTCTCCTTCCACGGTCTGGTCGGCTTCGGCGAGCAGAACCTCGGCCTGAGCGACGGCTGGCAGTACCTGGTCCCGTTCGGGCTCGACGGTGCGGCGATGTTCTGCTCCGTCCTCGCGGTGCGCGAGGCCAGCCACGGTGACGCGGCGCTCGGCTCGCGGATACTCGTGTGGGCCTTCGCCTTCGCCGCGGCCTGGTTCAACTGGGTGCACGCGCCGCGCGGCCTGGGGCACGCGGGTGCCCCGCACTTCTTCGCGGGCATGTCCCTGTCGGCGGCGGTGCTGTTCGACCGGGCCCTGAAGCAGACCCGCCGGGCCGCCCTGCGCGAGCAGGGTCTGGTGCCGCGTCCGCTGCCGCAGATCCGCATGGTCCGCTGGCTGCGCGCGCCCCGCGAGACGTACCGCGCCTGGTCGCTGATGCTCCTGGAGGGCGTGCGCAGCCTGGACGAGGCGGTCGAGGAGGTGCGCGACGACCGGCGCCAGAAGGAGGAGAAGAAGCTCCGGCGGCGCGAGCAGGAGCGGCTGGAGCGGGCGCAGCTCAAGGCGATCAGCCGGGGCCACGGCCACCGCGGCTTCCCCGGGCGCGGCGGCCGTCAGGTCGAGGTCGAGGTGCAGCAGGTCGAGCGGGGTTCGGAACGCGCCGCCGCGGAGCCTGCCATATCGACCCCGGAGCAACTGCCCGCGGCGAGCCGGCGGCCCTCCCTGCAGCCCGTGCGGAGCGGGTCTGAGCAGATGTCGGTGGGGACCGTCGACCTCACCGCGGAGGACGACACCCAGGCCCTGCCCCGCCTGGACTCCCTGGAGCGCAAGCTCAAGGACCTGGAGCAGCAGTTCGGCTGAGCCGGGCGCGCACCGTATCCGATACCGACGGCCTGAGGCTCCGGTCTTCCCGGCGCCTCAGGCCGCTTCCGCTTCCGCTCCCGCCGCCGCTGCCGCGCCCAGTTCGAACCAGACCGACTTGCCCACCTCGCAGGGCTGTACGCCCCAGTCGTCGGCGAGCGACTCGACCAGGACCAGCCCTCTGCCGTTGGTGCTCTCGTCCCGCTGCGGTGCGCGCGGCCGGGGCTGTCGGCCCCGGCCCACGAAGTCCCGTACCTCGACCCGCAGGGCGCGCGGCCCGACCGTCGCGGTCAGGACGGCGCCCTCGTCGGTGTGCACGAGCGCGTTGGTGACCAGCTCGCTGGCGAGCAGCTCCGCGACCTCCGACTGCCCTGGTCCGCCCCAGTGCCGCAGCAGCTCACGCAGTGCCCGCCGGGCCTCGGGCACCGCCCGCAGGTCCGCCCGGCCGAGCCGCCGCCTGAGCTGTGGCACCGCCTGCTCCTTCATGTCCCCCGTCGGCGCGCTGATGTCGTCTCCCCCCGTCTGTCCCGCTTCGGTCGAACAACTTCACGGGGAAAGCCTTGCCCGTTCGAGCCCTCGGCAGTCATCGGGTTTCGGCCGGGTCGTCCGTCCGGTCACGGGCGGGGGACGTTGCGCAGGTTGGAACGGGCCATCTGGAGCATGCGTCCCACGCCGCCGTCCAGCACGATCTTCGAGGCGGACAGGGCGAAGCCGGTGACCATGTCGGCGCTGATCTTCGGCGGGATGGACAGGGCGTTGGGGTCGGTGACGACGTCGACGAGGGCCGGGCCCTTGTGCTTGAACGCCGCCTTCAGCGCCCCGGCCAGGTCCTTGGGCTTCTCCACCCGGACGCCGAAGACGCCGCAGGCCTCGGCGACGGCGGCGAAGTCGGGGTTCTTGTTGGCCACGCCGTGCGAGGGCAGGCCGGCGACGAGCATCTCCAACTCGACCATGCCGAGCGAGGAGTTGTTGAAGAGGACGACCTTCACCGGGAGGTCGTGCTGGACGAGGGTGAGGAAGTCGCCCATCAGCATGGTGAACCCGCCGTCGCCGGACATCGACACGACCTGCCGGCGCCGGTCGGTGAACTGGGCGCCGATCGCCATCGGCAGCGCGTTCGCCATCGAACCGTGGGAGAAGGAACCGATGATGCGGCGGCGTCCGTTGGGCGAGATGTAGCGGGCCGCCCAGACGTTGCACATCCCGGTGTCGACGGTGAACACCGCGTCGTCGTCGGCCATCTCGTCCAGCAGGGCGGCCACGTACTCGGGGTGGATCGGGACGTGCTTTTCGACCTTGCGGGTGTACGCCTTGACCACGCCCTCCAGCGCGTCGGCGTGCTTCTTCAGCATCCGGTCGAGGAAGCGGCGGCTCTTCTTCTCCTCGATCCGCGGGATCAGGCAGCGCAGCGTCTCCCGCGCGTCGCCCCACACCGCCAGGTCCAGCTTGGAACGCCGTCCCAGGTGCTCGGGCCGGACGTCGATCTGGGCGATCTTCACGTCGTCGGGCAGGAAGGCGTTGTACGGGAAGTCGGTGCCGATCAGGAGCAGCAGGTCGCACTCGTGGGTGGCCTCGTAGGCGGCGCCGTAGCCGAGCAGCCCGCTCATGCCGACGTCGTACGGGTTGTCGTACTGGATGAACTCCTTGCCCCGCAGGGCGTGCCCGACCGGTGCCTTGAGCTTCCCGGCGAACTCCATGACCTCGGCGTGCGCGCCCGCGGTGCCGCTGCCGCAGAACAGGGTGACCCGCTCGGCGTCGTCGATCATCCGGACCAGCCGGTCGATCTCCTCGTCGCCGGGCCGGACGGTGGGCCGGGAGGTGACGAGCGCCGTCTCGGCGGCCTTCTCCGGAGCGGGCTCGTCGGCGATGTCGCCGGGCAGCGAGACGACGCTGACGCCGCCCTGGCCGACGGCGTGCTGGATGGCGGTCTGCAGCAGTCTCGGCATCTGCTTCGGGCTGGAGATCAGCTCGCTGTAGTGGCTGCACTCGCGGAACAGCTGGTCGGGGTGGGTCTCCTGGAAGAAGCCGAGCCCGATCTCGCTGGACGGGATCTGGGAGGCGAGGGCGAGGACGGGGGCCATGGAGCGGTGGGCGTCGTAGAGCCCGTTGATGAGGTGGAGGTTGCCGGGGCCGCAGGAGCCCGCGCACGCGGCCAGCTTCCCGGTGATCTGGGCCTCCGCGCCGGCGGCGAAGGCGGCGGTCTCCTCGTGCCGCACGTGCACCCATTCGATGCCGGAGTGGCGGCGCACGGCGTCCACGATCGGGTTGAGGCTGTCCCCGACCACTCCGTAGAGGCGCTCGACCCCGGCGCGGGTGAGGATGTCGACGAACTGTTCCGCGACGTTCTGTTTGGCCATGGGTCCAGCTATGCCACAGCGAGCGGTCTCACGCCTCCCAAACGGCGGCGGCCGTACGGTCGTCCGCGTATCCCTTGACCCGTACGCCGCTGTCGGCGAGGAACTCCCCCGGTCCGGGCGCCGGGCGGCCCGCCCATCGCCGCGCGAGGAGTTCGCCCAGCTCGGGCTCGTGCAGCAGGGGCTCGGCGAGGCCCGCGGTGCACATCAGGAGCACATCACCCGGGCGGGCTACGGAGGCCCGGAAACGGAACGGCTCGCGGGGCGGCCCGGCGGGCGGGCCGTCGTACGGGCCCGGGGGCGTGGTGATGCCGAGGTCCATGGTGAGCCGGTCGCCCTCGGGCGACTCGCTCGGCGCGTCGTGGGGTGCGGAGCCGAAGCCGAGGACGGGCTCTCCGGTGACGTCACCGGCGTCCGGCTCCATGTCCTGCCAGGCGCCGTCGCGCAGCCGGAGCAGTCCGCCCGCGCCGACGCCGAAGAACACCCGGGTGCGGCACCCGGGGTCGGCGGGCAGCAGCAGGCAGCGCAGGGTGGCCGCGTACTCGTCGGGGCCGAGGCCCTGTTCGGCGGCGCCCGCCCGCAGCCGCCCCAGGCTGCGGTCGGTGAGGCGGTGCAGGCCGGACTTCAGGTCGCCGCGCCGGGCGGCCCGCAGGTCCTCGGCGAGCCGGGCGTGGCTGCGGCCCACGGCTCCCGCGATCCACCGGCACACCTCGGCCGCCGCCCGGTGCGCCCCGGCGGTGGCCCGGGCGCCGGTCGCCATGGCCACCAGGACCAGCGCCTGCTCGCCGGCGCCGAACCGGGCGACGAGGAGCGCGTCGCGCCGCGGCTCGCCCCGGTAGCGCGCGGAGTCCCCGCGTACGGAGACGGCCCGCAGCGTGCACGTCCCGTACCGGGCGCCTTCCAGCACGGTGTCCGGGACCAGTCCGTCGAGGCCGTCGGGATCGGCGGGCGGCAGCGCGGTGGGCTCGGCGTCGTAGGTGGGCGGCCCGCTGCCGACGTAGTCGCGGTCGGCCTCCGGCGAGGGGAGGAAGGGCGGCGGAAGCGGCGGCAGGCCGGGCAGGGTCCGGGGCGGCGGGACCGCTTCGGGCGGTTCCCTGAGGTCGGCGTCCCCGGCCCCGGAGGTGGTCGGCCCACGCGGATCCGACCGCCTGGTACCGGACGCCGGCGGCGAGACGGGACCCGAGGATTCACCCGGCGGCGGAGTTCCGGCGGGCGTGGGCCCTGGCGCGTCCGGCGCGCCCGTGTCCCAGGGAGCCGTGGGTCTCGGGTCGCCGTCGCCCGGACCCGGCAGGTCCGCGTGGAGCTGCGGGGCGTCGTCCCCGGTGCGCGGGCCGGGGACGACGGCGGACGGGCGATTGGACCACCAGGGCCGTCCCGGTTCGGGCGCGGTGGGGGACGGTGGTGGCGCCGGGTGCGCCGGCTCGCCGGGGCCGGGGTCCGCCGGCCCGCGGGCCAGCGTGTCCGACGCCGAGGCGAAGCGGTCGTCCAGGGAATCGGGCGCGGCCGTGGGGCCGGTGTCGTCGGTGGAGTCGTCGTACAGCTGCCCCCACCAGTCGTCCTCAGGTCCGGTGGGACCGGCGGGACCGGTGGGCCTTCCCCCCTGCTGACTCATGCTCCCGATTGTCCACCGATGGGGCCGGATGAAAACGGGGCATCGGGAAATTCGGGGCGGACCGGCCTGCGCCGGGCGGCGTGTCGGGGGACGCGTCGAACAGTTCTCCGAGGTCGGGGAGTTCTCCGAGGTGGGGTGGCCGGGCGGCCCCACCCCCCACGGGAGGACCGCCCGGCGACGCCACCTTGGCAGAGTGACCGGCGGTACGGCGATGATGTCCCGAGGCGGGTTTGCGCCGTGGCCGTTTCCCGCCACGGACGTCCGCGCAGGTGGAGGTGGGCATGGTTCTGGGGAGGGGCGACACCTGATGCTGGGAGTGCTGGGGCTGGAGGACACGCACGAGGCGGCGTACCGGGCGCTGGTGTCGGTGGGCGCGGCCGACGTACCGGATCTGGCCAGGCGGCTGGCGCTCGGCGAGCGGGACACCGAGCGCGCGCTGCGCCGGCTGGAGCAGAACGGGCTCGCCGCCCAGTCCTCGGCCCGCCCGGGACGCTGGGTCGCGGCCCCGCCGGGCGTCGCGCTGGGCGCGCTGCTCACCCAGCAGCGGCACGAGCTGGAGCGGGCGGAGCTGGCGGCGGCGCTGCTGGCGGAGGAGTACCGGGCGGCGGCCGCCGAGCCCGCGGTGCACGACCTGGTGGAGGTGGTGACCGGCGCCGGGGCCGTCGCCCAGCGCTTCCTCCAGCTCCAGCTCGGCGCGAGCGAGGAGGTGTGCGCGCTGGTCACCGACAAGCCGGTGGCCGTGACCGGCATGGAGAACGACGCGGAGGAGCAGGCCACCGGGCGCGGTGTCCGCTACCGGGTGGTGGTCGAGCGGTCGGTCCTCGACCTGCCGACCGGCATCACCGAGCTGACCGCGGCGCTGGGCCGCGACGAGCAGGTCCGGGTCGTGGACCGGGTGCCGACCAAGCTGATCGTGGCGGACCGCTCCCTCGCCCTGGTCCCGCTCACCGCGCGCTCCTCGGAGCCCGCCGCGCTGGTGGTGCACGCCAGTGGTCTGCTCGAACTGCTGTCTGGCCTGTTCGAGGCCGTGTGGCGGGACGCCCTCCCGCTGCGTCTGGGTGCCTCCGGCGTGACCGAGCAGGCCCCCGACGGCCCGGACGGCACCGATCTGGAGATCCTCTCCCTGCTGCTCGCCGGGCTGACCGACGCGAGCGTGGCCAAGCAGCTCGACCTGGGCCTCAGGACCGTGCAGCGGCGGGTCAAACGCCTGATGGAGCTGACCGGGGTCACCACCCGGCTCCAGCTGGGCTGGCACGCCTACGAACGGGACTGGGTGGCCAGAACGGACTGAGGAGACCTCGCCCGCCGGGCCGGACTTCTGCGGACCGGGCCGGACTCCTGCACCCTGGACAGATGGGAGCGTGGGACCTCCTGCTGGCCGGCCTGGTGATTCTGCTCGGGCTGTGCGGCGTCCTGCTGCCCGGCGTGCCGGGGTCGTGGCTGGTGTGGGCCGGGGTGCTGTGGTGGGCGCTGAAGGATCCGCGGCCGCTCGCGTGGGCGGTGCTGGTCGGCGCCACCGTCGTGCTCCTGCTGTCCCGGGCGGTGCGCTGGGCGCTGCCGACCCGCAGGAAACGCCGGGACGAGGCCATGCGCCGGCTGACGGCGTACGCGGGCGCGGGCGCCGTCCTCGGCTTCGTCCTGGTCCCCGTGCTCGGCGCGATCCCCGGCTTCATGGGCGGCATCTACCTCGCCGAGCGGCTGCGGCTGGGCCGGCACGGCGAGGCGATGGCGTCGCTGCGGACGGCGATGCGCCAGGGCGGTGCCGACCTGCTGACCGAGCTGTTCGCCTGCCTGCTGATCACCGGGGCGTGGCTGGGAGCGGTGCTGGCCGGCTGAGCGGGGCGCCCTCCAGCGAGAGCAGCCGCGTCTTGCGTTCCAGCCCGCCCGCGTACCCGGTCAGGGAGCCGTCGGCGCCGATCACCCGGTGGCAGGGGCGCAGGATCAGCAGTGGATTCGCGCCGATCGCGCCCCCGACGGCGCGTACCGCGGGCCGCGACGCCCCGATGCGCGCGGCGATCTCGCCGTACGTGGTCGTCGCCCCGTAGGGCACGTCGTCCAGGGCGGCCCACACGCGCTCCCGGAAGGCGGTGCCCTCCGCGCGCAGCGGCAGCGAGAACTCCGTCAGCTCCCCGGCGAAGTAGGCGCCGAGCTGTTCCCCGGCCGCCCGGAAGGGCCCGGCGTCGCGCCGCCACCCGTCCCGGACGCTCCGGCCGCCCTTCTGCCCGGGCACGGACAGGGAGGTGAGCGCGCCGTCGGAGCCGGCGGTGAGGAGCAGCCGCCCGACGGGGCTGTCGACCTCGTGCCAGTACGTCTCGGCCGGGATGCTCGTGGCCGTGGTCGCTGTCGACTTGGTCGTGGTCATCGGTCGTTCTCCCACTCTCCTGCTGCGCGCAGGTGGTTCAGTGCGTACGAGCGCCAGGGGCGCCAGGTGTCGGGGACGGCGGGGCCGGGTGGTGCGACGTCCGGGTCGCCGAGGGCGCGGGTGCGCACGACGGCGGCCGTACGGGCGTCCAGGCCGGGCACGGCGAGCAGCGCGCGCTCGGCGTCGTCCCGGTCGGCGCCCGGGTCCAGGCGTACGGAGCCGTCGGCGAGGGCGGCGGCGAGCGCGCCCGGGGTGCCGTGCGGTGCGGCCTCGGCGAGGACGCCCGGTTCGGGGAAGAGGTGGGTGAGGGTGCCGCAGGGCGCGTCGAGCACCTTGCCGTACCGCTGGACGAGGCGCTCGGCCTCCGTGCGCCCCACCAGAGCGCGCACCGCCAGTTCCTCGGGGTCGGCGGTGCCCGGCGAGCGCAGCCCGGGGCGGGCGGCGACCAGCGGGGCGAGCCGGGGGTCGGCGCCGAGCCGCTCGTCGACGGCGTACGGGTCGGCGTCGAGGTCGAACAGCCGCCGCAGCCGCTGTACGGAGGTGGTCAGGTCGCGCAGGTCGGTGAGGTGGAGGCGGGCGTCGAGCCAGCCCCCGCCGCCGGTACCCGCCCGGCCCGGCCGTTCCTGGACGGCGACGATCCCGGTGCCGTACGGCAGGCGCAGGGTGCGCCGGTAGAGGCGGCGGCCGGTCTCGCCGCTCACCTCCTCGACACCGGCGACGGCCTCCCGCTGGAGCAGGTCGAAGACGGGGCCGGCCCGGTAGGGGCCGCGGTGGGCGAGGCGCAGCGGGACGCCGGCGGACGGGGTGGCCGTGCGCCGGGCGTCCCGGTCGCGGGCCGGGGCGGCGGCGCGCAGCTCGCTCGGGGTGGCCGCGTACACGGCCCGGACGGTGTCGTTGAACTGCCGCACGCTGGCGAACCCCGACGCGAAGGCGATCTCGGTGACCGGCAGGCCGGTGGTCTGCAGCAGGACCCGCGCGGTGTGCGCCCGCTGGGCGCGGGCGAGGGCCACGGGTCCGGCGCCCACCTCGGCGGTGAGCTGCCGCTGCACCTGGCGGGCGCTGTAGCCGAGCCGCCCGGCGAGTCCGGCGACGCCCTCCCGGTCCACCACACCGTCGCCGATCAGCCGCATGGCCCGGCCGACGACGTCGGCGCGGACGTTCCAGTCGGCGGAGCCCGGCACGGCGTCGGGACGGCACCGCCGGCAGGCCCGGAAACCCGAGCCCTGCGCGGCGGCGGCCGTCGCGAAGAACCGCACGTTGCGCCGCTTCGGCGTGACGGCGGGGCAACTGGGCCGGCAGTAGATGCCGGTCGTCTCGACGGCGAAGAAGAACGCGCCGTCGAACCGGGCGTCCCGGCTCCGCACGGCCTCGTACCTGACGTCCTCGCGGGGGTCCGCGTACTCCGCCGTCTGCGCCGCTGTCCGCACTGTCTGTGGTGTCACGCTGTCCAGTCTCCGCCGGACCGGCGGACCGGGCTGGCGGAAATCGGACATCGCGTTGGTGGTGGCCGGCGGGCTACCGCAGGCCACCCCGCTTGGCCTCCATCGCCGCCTTGCCGATGGCGCCCCGGCGCTTGAACTCCTTGCGGATCTCGGCCCGCACCCGGGCGTCGGTCTTGGCGACGATGCGCTGGTTCTCCCGCATCAGCTTGCGGTAGCTCTCCAGCCGCCGCTCGGGCAGTGCACCGCTGTCGATGGCGGCGAGAACGGCGCAGCCCGGTTCGCTCTCGTGGGCGCAGTCGTGGAACCGGCACTCCTCGGCCAGCTCCGCGATCTCGGCGAACACCTGGTCCACCCCGCTGCCGGCGTCCCAGAGCCCGACGCCCCGCAGCCCGGGGGTGTCGATCAGCACGCCCCCGCCGGGCATGGCGAGGAGGTTGCGGGTGGTGGTGGTGTGCCGGCCCTTGCCGTCGACGTCCCGGGTGGCCTGCACGTCCATGGCGTCCTCGCCGAGCAGCGCGTTGGCGAGGGTGGACTTGCCGGCGCCGGACTGTCCGAGCAGCACGGCGGTGCCGCCGGAGACGACGGCGGCGAGCACGTCGAGCCCCTCGCCCTGCTCGGCGCTGACCGGCAGCACCGTTACGCCGGGCGCGGCGGTCTCCACGTCCTGGACGAGGTACGCCAGGGTCACCGGGTCGGGCACGAGGTCGGCCTTGGTGAGGACGACCAGGGGCTGTGCCCCGGATTCCCAGGCGAGGGCGAGGAACCGTTCGATCCGGGCGAGGTCCAGCTCGACCGCGAGCGACACGGCGACGATCGCGTGGTCGACGTTGGCCGCGAGGATCTGCCCCTCGGACCGCTTGGAGGAGGTGGAGCGCACGAAGGCGGTGCGGCGGGGCAGGTACGTGCGTACGTAGCGCGGGTTGCCGTCCGGTTCGACGGCGACCCAGTCGCCGGTGCAGACGACCCGCAGCGGGTCGTGCGGCGTGACGAACGCGGTGTCGGCGCGCAGGACGCCGTCCTCGGTGACGACGTCGCACTGCCCGCGGTCGACCCGCACGACCCGGCCGGGCACGCAGCCCTGGTCGGTGTACGGGGCGAACTCCGCCTCCCACCGCGCGTCCCAGCCGTACGGGGCGAGCGGGTGCGAGGAGGAGCGGGAGGAAAGGGAAGAGGAGGAAGACGAAGCGTGATTCAAGGGGGGCCCTTCACAGGGGTGGCCCCGGCGTCCGCGTGTCGTACGCGGGAAGTGAGGTGTGTCAGCCGGAGGCCACGGAGGTGGACTTGACGAACTTCCGAATGCGGGCAGCGCCCAGCTCAACGACAGTCATCGGTCAACACCTCCCAGATCCCTACGGCGCGTGGCAGCTGTGCGGCCACTGGAACATGGGCAATCTTAGCCGTCCCCACGGGTGCGCACCAGCCATTTGCCTCCCCCGGTCGCTCCATAGGATCTCCGCATGGCACAGGATGAGACAGAAGAGAACAGCGGCGCTCAGCTTCCGACGGGTACACCGGCCGGCCTCGCCACGGCGTTGCGCACCTGCCTCGCACCGCGGGTGTCGGGGCGTGTCCTCGAAGGTGCGGTCGGGTACGTCCTGCACGGCACGGGACGAGAGGTCCTGGACGCGCTGGACGACCGCGACGCGGCGGCCGCCGGCCCGCGGCCGGAAGGGAGCCATGAGGACCTCGGCGCCGCGCAGCTCGTAGTACACCGGGACGCACCGGCCGACATCCTCGCCCGGTACGGGCAGCTGCTGGACGCGGTCGGCGCCCCGGACCGGCCGGATGCCACCAGCTGGCTCGGCGCGCTGACCGACAGCGTGCTGGACGCCACCGGAGCCCGGTCGGAGGCGGCCCAGGAGGCGCGCGCCCGGTGGACCCCCGACCTCGTGTGCGAGATCGCCAGGGCCGGCCGCGCGTCCGGCGGCCGCACCCCCGTACACACGACGCTGATGACGCTGCTGCACATCGGCCCCGCCAGACGCTGGCCGCCCCGGCACGTGCTCCTGGCGACCGACGCCGGCGACGCGTTCCTGGCCCGGCACGCCGATGTACTCGCCGAGGTCGTCTTCGCGGCGAGACCCGACCACCGCAGGTTCGTGGCACGCCGGTGCGCGCGGGACGCCGGACGGCATGCCGCTCTCCTCGCCGCACTGGCGGTCGACGAGGAGCCTTACGTGCGGGCCGACGCGCTCGCCTCGCTGGCCTGGCTCGACGGGCCCCGGCAGGTGGAGGTGCTGCGGCCGCACCTGCGGACCGCGGTCCCGGACCGGCTCACCGGTGTCCTGGGGCGCCTGGCCGACCTCGACGGCGGTTGCGCGGCGATCGAGGACGCGCTGTCCGCACGCGATGGGCGCCCGCTGGACGTCGAGCGCGCGGAGCCGCTGCGCCGGACGGCCGACCGGGCGTCCGTCATGAGCGGGCCCGGAGCCGTGGTGCCCGTCCCGCGCACGACGCCGCCGGACGACGCCGGTCTCCTCGCGGAGCTGGACACGCGGGCCGCCGCCGCCCGCCTCGAAGGGGACCACTTCTGGCCCGGTGTCGAGCAGTTGCTGGCACGGATACCCGACGTGCGCGTGCTGCGCGACGCCCTGCGTCGGGCCGGGGCGAGCGACGCCGACCGCCGGGTCGCGGCGCTCCTGACCACCCGGCAGATCGGGGCGTTCGGCCGGCCCGTCGGCGCGGTCCTCACGCCCGGGGACGCCGTGCGGTGGTGGCCACTGTTCGCCGAGCGGCCGGACCTGGTGGCCGAGTACCTGGAGGGCTTCGACAGCAGGAGGCATCCCGACCAGGAGGCCGTCGACACGGCCCACATGATGCTGAAGATCCTCGAGTGCTTCCCGGCGGTTCCCAAGACCCTGGTCCCCCGGCTGACGTCGATCGCGCTCGGTGCCTCCCGGCACCGCCTGGCCGCACGCCGGGTGCTCGGCGGCCACCCGGGCGCCCGGGACGCCGCGCGGTCGGCGCTGGGCGGCGGGCGGGAGACTGCGCGCAGGTCGGCGGCGGAGTGGCTCGCCGGACTGGGCGAGCCGGGCGTCGTGCCGCCGGAGCCGGGCTGGGAGTTCGGCGAAGGGGTGCTGGCCCCGGCCGCCCGGAACTTGCCCCCCGCGACGCTCTGGTGGCTCGACCGCTTCCGGGAACAGGCCCTGGAACGGGGCGTTCCGGCGCCGGACGTGGACCGGTGGCTCGGGCTCGCCCGCCCGATGCTGCGGACGGCCCCCGACAGGAGCGGACCGGTGGTGGGCAGGCTCGGCGGCCCGCTGATGCTCCCACCGGACGTTCCCACGCCCGGTCTTCGCCACGAGTCGGCGGACGAGGAGGTCGGGGCGGATCACCAGCTCATCCTGACGCTCGACTGCTCCACCGTCCCGGACGGGGCGACCGACGTGCCGCTTCCGCCGGACGGCACGCTGCTCCTCTTCGTCAACGCCGACCTGGAACCCGATCCCGCGGGCGGCGCTGTGTACGTGCCGGCCGGGGCCCCGGTGGAGGAACGGGAGTCGTTCCCCGACTACGAGGTCTACGAGTACGACTCCCCGGAGGCCCTGGACGCCGAGTTGCGCGAAATCGGCGACCTGCGGCTCGTACCCGGGGTGTCCTTGCCGACCACACCGCCCGACGCCGGGATGCGCGCCCGGCACCCCCACGCCGAGACACTGCGGGAGGTGTGGTCCGACCGGACGGACGGCGGCGGGGACTGGCAGCTCGGCGGTCACGCCGCCAACTTCGACGACTACGGCGACCCGGTGGCCGGCTCCGCCGACCCGGACGAGGAGGCTCCCCTCTCGGACCGCGAGGCCTGGGTACTGCTCGCGCAGTGGGTGGGGTTCCCCATGTCGATCGTGTACTGGACCATCACCCGCCAGGACCTCGCCGCACGCCGCTTCGACCGGGTCGTCGTACAGATGCACGCCAACCCCTGACTGGCGGGCCGCCGCGGGACGCGCCCGTGGCTCACACCTCCACGGGCGCGTCCTCCGGCAGGCTGTCCATGAAGGAGCTGACCGAGAAGACCGCGTTGCCGGCGCCGGGCGGGCCGTAGCCGGGGGGCGAGGAGAGCCCGTAGTCCTCCATGGTCTGGCGGTAGGCCTGGAGCAGGCGGATGTGGTACTCCAGCGGGGCGCCGTCGGGGTTGGTCTTGCCGAGCGGGGTGGTGGGCTCGGGGCACCAGGTGGTGAAGCGGGGCGTGATGCCGTGCGACATGAAGAAGCGCAGGCCCTCGGTGGTGGACGCGATGGCCTCGTCGACGGTCTTGAAGCCGAAGGGCTCGGCCATCTCGACGCCCGCGACGAAGTTGGGGATGACGTTGCGCGCGCCGAAGACCTCGGTGGAGTCCAGGATGCGCCGGTGCCACTCGTCGCGGCCGACGTAGCGCTCCTTGCCCGGGCAGTACATCTTGAAGAGGTACTCGTCCCACACCTCGAAGTTGGGGTGGTAGATCTGCACGCCGTAGTCCTTGAAGCGCTGGACGTCCGGCTTGGGCAGGGCCTGGGCGACGACCTTGCCGATCCAGCGGCCGGGGAAGTGCTCCTCGATGGCCTTGGCGTACCGGCCGTAGAAGTCGGCCTCGTCCAGACCCTGGACCTTCGACGTGATCGCGCCGCCGGTGAGCGTGTACGCGGTGGAGATCTTGGCGGTGTCGTACTTGTCGATGATCTCCAGCGCCTCCAGGACCTCGTCGACGTCCTTCACGCCCGTGTACGGCCGCCCCGCCGCCTTGTGCTGGCGCCAGTTGTGGTTGATGTCGCAGTACTGGCACTCCTCCTTGGCGCCGAAGTACTGGCAGACGCGGAACGCGGTCAGGTAGATCAGGTAGCCCCACTGGATGGTCGGGGCCACCTCCATGACCGACTTCCCGTTGGAGAGCTTGTGCCGGTAGTACTCGGGCATGGGCGGCACGCCGACGTCGGCGATCCGCTTGCCGTCCAGGTAGAGGCCGAGGACACCGTCCTCGTTCGCGGCGACGCGGTAGGGGGAGGCCGGGTTCACGCGGACCGAGACGACGGTGCGGCGCAGGTCGTAGGGGCCGCCGGTGAGGATGATCTCCTCGGGCGGGCGGCGCAGGGCGGCCTCGCCCAGCTCGGGCAGGGTGCCGTGGTCGAAGGAGAAGATGAAGTACGACTTCGGCTTGACCTCGCCGTTCTCGTTGTCGCTCAGCGCCGAGGGGTCGAAGGCGACACCGCCGCGCAGCAGGTCCTCCTTGAAGACGGCCTCGCGCGGTACGTGCGGGAACCGCTCCATCAGATCCTCGACCAGCGCGGTACGGCTGTCCATCCCGTGTCTCCTCCCGGGTCCGGCGTTCGACTTCTCACGGTATGCCCCCGAGGGAGAGGCTTACCGCCCGGGGCCCCTCCAGGCGCGCCGGGTAGGTTTCCGCGCTATGAGCGACATCACGGTCACCAACTGGGCCGGCAACATCACGTACACGGCCAAGGAACTGCTGCGGCCGCACTCCCTGGACGCGCTGCGGGCCCTGGTGGCGGACAGCGCCCGGGTGCGGGTGCTGGGCAGCGGGCACTCCTTCAACGAAATCGCCGAGCCCGGCGACGGGGGCGTCCTGCTGTCGCTGGCGGGCCTGCCGTCCGCGGTGGACGTGGACACGGCGGCCCGTACGGTGCGGGTCGGCGGCGGGGTGCGGTACGCGGAGCTGGCTCGGGCGGTGCACGCGCGGGGCCTGGCGCTGCCGAACATGGCCTCGCTGCCGCACATCTCGGTCGCCGGGTCGGTGGCCACCGGCACCCACGGTTCGGGGGTGGGCAACGGTTCGCTGGCGTCGGTGGTGCGCGAGGTGGAGCTGGTCACGGCGGACGGTTCGACCGTGGTGATCGCGCGGGGCGAGGAGCGGTTCGGCGGGGCGGTGACCTCGCTCGGTGCGCTGGGCGTGGTGACGTCGCTCACGCTCGACCTGGAACCGGCGTACGAGGTGGAGCAGCACGTCTTCACCGAGCTGCCGCTGGCGGGGCTGGACACGGCGACGTTCGAGACGGTGATGGCGGCGGCGTACAGCGTGAGCCTGTTCACCGACTGGCGGGCGCCCGGCTTCCGGCAGGTGTGGCTGAAGCGGCGCACCGACCGGCCGCTGGACGCCTTCCCGTACGCGGCGCCGGCCGCCGAGAAGATGCATCCGGTGCCGGGCATGCCCGCGGTCAACTGCACGGAGCAGTTCGGGGTGCCGGGGCCCTGGCACGAGCGGCTGCCGCACTTCCGCGCGGAGTTCACCCCCAGCAGCGGCGCCGAGCTGCAGTCGGAGTACCTGATGCCCCGGGAGCACGGCCTGGCCGCCCTGCACGCGCTGGACGCGATACGGGAGACGCTCGCGCCGGTGCTGCAGACCTGCGAGATCCGCACGGTCGCCGCCGACGCGCAGTGGCTGAGCCCGGCGTACGGGCGGGACACCGTGGCCGCGCACTTCACCTGGGTCGAGGACACGGCGGCGGTGCTGCCGGTGGTGCGGCGGCTGGAGGAGGCGCTCGCCCCGTTCGCGGCCCGCCCGCACTGGGGCAAGGTGTTCACCGTCCCGGCGGGCGAGCTGCGTGCCCTGTACCCGCGGCTGGCCGACTTCGGGGCGCTGGCCGGGGCGCTGGACCCGGCGGGGAAGTTCACCAACGCGTTCGTGCGCGGGGTGCTCACGGGCTGAGCACCCCGCACCCCGCGCCCCGCGCCCTTGGGGTCCCGGCCGGGTCAGTGGTCGGCGCAGCAGGGGGTCGGGTCGGGGTCCTCGAACGGTACGAGGGTGCCGCCGACCGCGGGCATGGCGGCCAGCACCAGGCGGCCGTCCTGCCAGTGCGGGCGGACGTGGTTCCGGGTGACCAGCCGGGTGTCCGGGCTCGGCTCGTCCGGTGTGCCCAGGACGGTCACCCGGTCGACGGCGGAGCGGGCGAGCAGCTCGGCGAGCGTCAGGGTGCCGGTGAGGCCGGCCGCACCGGGGAAGAGGACCGCGCGGCCGGTCTGGTCCCAGGCGCCGTCGCGGACCTCGTGGCCCCGGGCCGTGAGCCGGTCCCGGGCGGTGCGCAGGACCGGCTCCGCCTCGGCGGCCAGCGACAGGGCGACCCGCGGGCGGCCCTCCCGCACCAGGTGCGTGCAGCCGAAGACGCCCTCGGGGAGGGCGAGTTCGGCCGCCAGCGCCCGGAGCAGGTGGTCGGCCTCGCGCAGGGTCGTCGCGTCGGTGTCGATGCCGAGGACGTACGTCGCGGCGGGCGGTGTCACGAGGGCAGGATCCAGACGGGGTTGGAGTAGAACCACAGGTCGCGCCACGGGTCGGCGTCGCCGACGACGTCGATGGCGGGGCCGGCCGGGTCGACCTTGGCGCCCAGCGATCCGACGGCGGACCGGTTGCCGTCGGTGCCGCGGGTGCGGAGGTAGACGGGGCGGTCGACGCGGCCGAGGTCGTAGGTGAGGCGGACGGTGCCGCTGTCCTTGTTCACCTCGTACGACTTGACGACCCGGGCGGTCGGCGCGGTGAAGGTGTCCTTGTCGGCGGCCGGTCCGGTCACGTCGCCCTGGATGACGTCGACGCGGGCCAGCTTCGGGACGAATCCCGCCCAGTTGGGGCCGCCGGCCAGGGCGACGTCGATGGACAGGGTGACCCGGGTGCCCCTGCGGACGTGCAGGGCGCCGCCGAGCGTGGCCCAGCGGCCGCCGCCCGAGACCCGGACGTCCAGGCCGCTGACGAGCTGCCCGTGGTCGACCCAGACGCGGCCGGCCCGGATGCCGTCCATGACGGCGGCGTAGGAGAAGCCGTCGGAGCCGACGTGGGTGCGGCTGTACTGGCCGGGCCAGAAGTCGTTCTGGTTGATGTCGATCTGCCCGGCGTAGACCGGGTCGTCGTAGCGGCCGTTGGCGTTGAAGTCGCCGCCGCCGCGGGCGCCGGTGTCGGCGTAGACCTGGTGGGAGTCGGAGTTGGCGGTGATCCACCAGGGGCGGCCCTCGGCGATCAGGCTGTCCCACAGGCCGCCGACGGTGGCGGTCATCCAGTCGAAGCCGCCCCAGGTGCGGTAGCTCTCCAGGGGGTAGCCGGCGAAGGAGTTGGCGCTCGGGCTGCCGTCGTAGATGCCGCGGGCGCCGCCCGGGCCCAGCGGCTTCGGCAGGCCGCCCGCCTGGTGGCCCGGGGCGCCCTCGAAGCCGACGGCGATCTGGTGGCCGCGGGAGGTGGCGTCGCGCCAGGCGCGGATCTCGTGCGGGGAGTCGATGCCCTTGCGCGCCGGGTGGTTGGCGAGCATCAGGGCGTCCTTGACCTTGCGCCGCCTGACCTGGTCGGCGAGGAAGGAGAGTCCGGCGATGGCGAGGGCCTCATTGGCGGGGGTGGAGTCGCCCGCGCCCTTGACGCTGCCGTCGTAGTCGGTCTCGAACTGCTTGAGGACGGAGACCTCGTGCCTGCCGGGGTGGACGAAGACGGTGCCGTGCTCGGCGGCCGGGATGTTCCACTCCAGGCCCTGGAAGACGAGGGTGTCCTCGTGGGCTTCGCGGGCCTCGCGGATGTCCGGGTTGACCTTCTCCACACCGATCTTGGCGTGGGTGGCGCTGCCGTGGTCGGTGATGACCAGCCAGTCCATGCCGTGCCGGGCGCCCTGGCGGACCTGGTCGACGACGCGGTACTTGCCGTCGCTGCTGTACTGGGTGTGGATGTGGTGGTCGCCGGCCAGCCAGAGGAAGCCCTTCCTGCGGCGGCCGTTGCTCGCGGCCTGCGCGGGGGCGGCGGTGGCGGTGCCGGCCGGGGCGAGGACAGTACCGGCGGCCAGTCCGGCGCCGAGCAGACCGGCGCGGCGCAGCAGGCCGCGGCGCGACTGCTGCGCGGGGCTCAGGGCCTCGTCGGGGACGCTGGTGTCGAAGGCGGCGGGCAGGGCCTGCGCGGTGGTGTGCTCGTGCTCGTGCGGGTGTCCGTGGTGGTGGTGACCGTGCGGGTGTCCGTGTCCGTGCCCCATGCGTGTTCCTCCTGGATACCGCCGCCGTGCGCGGCTCCGAGGAGAATCGGCGCGGAAGGTGAACGTTGAACGACTCGCAGGTGATCCGCGGCTGCCGCCCGTCCTGCCCTAGCATGAAACCTAGGAATCCTAGGTTTCGGGAAGGCGGCGCATGCCCCGAGTGGGTCTTACCACCGACCGCGTCGTCGCCGCGGCCGCCGACCTGGCCGACGAGACCGGCTTCGAGGCGGTCACCGTCTCCGCGCTCGCCCGGCACTTCGGGGTGAAGGACGCCAGCCTGTACACGCACGTGCGCAACCTCCAGGACCTGCGGGTCCGGGTCGCGCTGCTGGCCGGCGGCGAGCTGATCGAGGAGATCGCCGGGGCGGTGGCGGGCCGGGCCGGGAAGGAGGCGCTGGCCGCCTTCGCGGGCGCCTACCGGGCGTACGCGCTGCGCCACCCCGGCCGCTACGCCGCCACGCAGATCCGCGTCGACCAGTCCCTGATCGCCGGCTCCCCCGCGCTGCGCCGCACCGCCGAGATCACCTACGGCATGCTGCGGTCCTACGGCCTCACCGAGCCCGACCTCACCGACGCCGTGCGCCTGCTGCGCAGCACCTTTCACGGGTACTGCGCGCTGGAGTCCTCCGGCGCCTTCGGCGCCCCGCGGGACGTGCGGGCGTCCTGGGACAAGGCGGTCGACGCGCTGCACGTCGCGCTGGAGCACTGGCCGCGCACCTGAGACCGGCCCGGCGCACACACCTCGTCGTACGTGGGCGTCGGACCGCCCGGGTCCCGGCCCGCCCGGACGTCGGCGGCCGCCGCCAGGGCGGCGCCCAGCGCCCGCCGGAAGAGCAGCGACCCGAGGCTGACACGGCGTACGCCGAGGTCGGCGAGGTGCGCGAGGGTGGGTCCGGCGGGCGTGTACAGGACGTTGAGGGGCACGTCGAAGCGGGCGGCGAGGGACGCGATGCGGGCGGGGTCGGTGAGCCCGGGGACGAAGACGCCGTCGGCACCGGCCTCGCGGTAGGCCTCCAGGCGCCGCAGCGTCTCGGTGGCGTCGCCGTCGCCCGACCAGTACGTGTCCGTGCGGGCGTTGACGAACAGGCCGGGGGCGGCCGAGCGGACCGCGGCGATCTTCGCGGCGTGCCGGCCGGCGGGCCCGAGGGCGTCCTCCAGGTTGATCCCGACGGCGCCGGCGGCCGCCAGTAGCCGCGCGAACTCCCCCACCTCGTCGGGGTCGTCGCTGAACCCGTCCTCCGCGTCGACGGAGAGCGGGACGGAGGCCGAGCCGAGGGTGAGGGCCAGCCGCAGGGTCTCGTCGCGGGTCGCGGACGCCCCGTCGGGCAGTCCGGCCGCCGCCGCGACGCCGAAGCTGGTCGTGCCGACGGCGCGAAAGCCCTGCCCGGCCAGGGCGAAGGCGGAGGCGTGGTCCCAGGCGCAGGGCAGCAGCAGGGGCTCCCCGGCGCGGTGCAGGGCGGCGAAGGCGGTCACGACAGGTCGCCCACCGCGTCGGCGTAGTACACGGACCCGGCGAGGTGCACGGCCAGTTCGCGAAAGCTCCAGCCCTCGCCCGGCGAGTGGTCGAGCTGCTCGTCGGTGAGCGCGTCGAGGCGGTTGGCCCAGATCCGGGCGAGCCGGGTGAGTCGGCTGCGGGCCTCGTCGAGGTCCTCGGCGGTGAAGGCGGCGCGGTCCGCTTCCGTGGTGACCAGGGAGGCGTGCCAGTGGTCGGGCTGCGGCTGCTCCCCCGCCAGCCGGGCCTCCAGCTCCGCGAGGTGGTCGACCAGGTGGTCGGCGACCCGCCGGATCGCCTTGTGCGGGGTGTAGACGCGGTCGTCGACGTGGGCGGGCGTCCCGTCCCAGCGGGTCCAGCCGGCGGCCAGGTCCAGGACGTGGTCGACCATGCCGGTGACGGCGTCGGCGGGCGAGGTGACGGTGTTCGTGTCGCTCATGCCCCGCACGCTAGGTGCCGGTTGTTTCGGCGGCGGCCGAAGTGTCCCCGGCGGCCCGCGGGCGCGGGTCCTGCGCTTCAGGTCACCAGCCCGTGCCGGTAGGCGAAGACGACCGCCTGGACGCGGTCGCGCAGGTCGAGTTTGGTGAGGATGCGGGAGACGAAGGTCTTGACGGTCTCGGGGCTGATCACGAGGGCCGCGGCGATCTCGCTGTTGGACAGGCCGTCCGCGATCAGGCGCAGGACCTCCGTCTCCCGGGGGGTCAGCGGAATGTCCCGGGCGGTGCCCTCGGCGGGGCGGATCCGGGCCGCGTACCGGCCCACGAGGCGGCGCGTCACGTCGGGGTCGAGCAGCGCCGCGCCCATGGCGACGGTGCGGATGCCGTGCAGCAGCCGGTCCGGCGGCGCGTCCTTGAGCAGGAAACCGCTCGCGCCCGCGCGCAGCGCCTCGTAGACGTACTCGTCGAGGTTGAACGTCGTCACCACGAGCACCTTGACGGGGTGCTCCACCCCGGCGCCGGCCAGCAGCCGGGTGGCCTCCAGGCCGTCGAGCACCGGCATGCGGATGTCCATCACCACGACGTCCGGGCGCAGTTCCCTGGCCAGGTCGACCCCAGCCTGACCGTCCCCGCACTCGCCGACCACCTCCAGGTCGGGCTGGGCGTCGACGATCGTCGCCAGCCCGGTGCGGATCAGTGCCTGGTCGTCGCAGATCACGACCCGGACCGGCGCGCTCATGCCGTGCTCCCCCCGCTCCCGCCGGGTATCCGGGCCCGGACGACGAAGCCGCCGTCCGCCGGGCGGTCGGTGCTGAACTCGCCGCCCAGCACGTCGACCCGCTCCCGCAGACCGGCCAGCCCCCGCCCGCTGCCGCCGGGGGACGCGGCCCCCGTGCCGGAGCCGTCCGTGCGCACCTGCACCGTGATCTCCTGTTCCCCGTGCCGCACCAGGACCGAGGTCCTGCCGCCGTGGTCGTACTTGAGGGCGTTGGTCAAAGCCTCCTGGACGACACGGTAGGCCACCAGGTCGGAGCTGCCGGTCGCCGCCGCCGGGGTGCCCTCCTCGGTGAACTCCACCGGCTGCCCGGCCCGGCGGGTCTGCTCGACCAGCGTGAGCACCCGGCCGACGGGCGGTGTCCTGGGCTCGGCGGTGCCGTGGTCCGGGTTGAGGAGGTCGAGCAGGTGCCGCAGGTCGGTGATGGCCCGCCGGCCGGTGTCGCTGACGGCGGCCAGGCTCTCGTCGAGCCGCTCGGGCGCCGCGGTCAGGTACCGGGCCGCCTCGGACTGCACGACCATCGCCGTCACGTGATGGGTCACGACGTCGTGCAACTCGCGGGCGATGCGGGTCCGTTCGGCGTTGCGGGCGTCCTCGGCGACCCGCTCGCGGCGTTCGGCCTCCGCGGCGCGCGCCGAGCGCATCCAGGCGCCGACGCCCCAGGCCAGGGCGAGGATCAGGTAGAACGTCGCATACTCGACCAGCGTCTCGTCGCCGCCGCGCGCGTTCAGCCCGACCGCCAGGGCCACGTACGCCAGGGTGGCGGCGATCTGCGTGGCACGCCGGTACTTCTCCTGGTGGGAGCCCGTGTTGACCAGCACGATGGGGAGCGCGGCGCCCGCGAACAAGTGGTAGCCGCGCAGTTGGTCGAGGGCGAAGCCGAGCGAGACCAGGGCGAAGCAGACGAGCGTCCACCGCCGGCGCACGGCCAGGGGGACGGACTGCAGGACGGCCGCCACCCCGGCCAGCGCGTCGGCGGAACGGGTCGGCAGGCCGCCGATCTCCGTGCCCTGGCCCTGGAGCGCCGGCAGCAGCGACGCGACGAGCAGCAGTACCCCGAGCGGGAGGTCCCGGACCGTGACGTCGAGCCGACGCCACAACTCCAGGACCCGTCGTCGATCGATCACCGGGGAAGTGTAGCGGCGGAGTTGGCACCCGCGGCCCGCCGCCGCGAGCCGAACGCCACGATGTGCCCGCGCCGGTGCGCCAGCCACAGGAACACCAGGGTCAGCAGCGCCCCGAAGCCCACCGAGTACACACTGCCCTCCGGCCCGAAGTCGCCGCCGGTGAGCAGCTTCGGACCCGACATCGCGGCGTCCAGCAGGCCCTCGCTGTCGCCGTTGCCGGAGACGACGGTGCTGAAGATGCCACCCGCGGCGTAGTTCCAGCCGAAGTGCACGCCGATCACCAGCCACAGGTTGCGGGTGGCGGCGTACGCGGCGGCGAGCATGAATCCGGCCTCGATGGCGATGGCGAGGGCGCCCCACAGCGTGGCGTCCTCGTTGAGCAGGTGCATGAGGCCGAACGCGACGCCGGTCAGGCCCAGTGCGAGGTAGGTGCCGAGGTGCTCCTCGATGATCCGGAACAGGACCCCGCGGAACACGACCTCCTCCGTCGCGGCGGCGGCGGCCATGAACCCGACCAGCCCGACCGCGCCCTGCACCGAGCCGAGTCCGTCGACCTCGTAGTACCCGGAGGCGTAAAGGTTCGTGATGACGGCCCCGAACAGTCCGAGGCCGATCAGCGTGCCCCAGCCCGCCTTGGCCGCGGCGCCGTCCAGGGCCACGTCCAGGGCCTCCCGGCGCTCGGTCCGCCGCACCACCCAGGCGTACACGAACACCACGAGCGCGACCGACGTGAGACCGACCACCAGCGTGAGCCAGTCGTTGTCCTTCACCGCCTGGACGGCGATGCCGCCGATGGCGTAGGCCACCAGCACGGCCAGGAACTGCCAGACAAACCTCACGGGAACTCCTCTGTCGGGCCCGTGACTTCCGCGCCTCGGGCTACTGCACCGGACGCTACGGATCCGGCGGCCGGAGATCGTCACCTCACGGTGGACACCTGTCTGTAGCTCGCACGGGGGACAAGGGCCCGTGCTCCCGCCGCACGGGCCGTAGCCTCGTGCCATGACCAGCGACTTCGCCGACGCCCTCGCCTGTGGCCCGCTCGTGCTGGACGGCGGGCTGTCCAACCAGCTGGAGGCGGCCGGGCACGACCTGGGCGACGCGCTGTGGTCGGCCCGGCTGCTCGCCGAGGACCCCGAGGCGATCACCCGGGCCCACCTCGCCTACTTCGAGGCGGGCGCCGACGTGGTGATCACTTCCAGCTACCAGGCCACCTTCGAGGGCTTCGCCCGGCGCGGCATCGGACGGCAGCGGGCCGCCGGACTGCTCGCGCTCAGCGTGGAGTCGGCCCGCGAGGCCGCCCGCCGGGCCCGGACGGCCCGCCCGGACCGCGCGCTGTGGGTGGCGGCGTCGGCGGGCCCGTACGGGGCGATGCTCGCGGACGGCTCCGAGTACCGGGGACGGTACGGCCTCGGCGGGGGCGAGCTGGAGCGCTTCCACCGCCCCCGCCTGGAGGTGCTGGCCGCCGCACGGCCCGACGTCCTCGCGCTGGAGACGGTCCCGGACACCGACGAGGCGGCGGCGCTGCTGAGGGCGGTGCGCGGACTGGGCGTGCCCGCCTGGCTGTCGTACACGGTGGCCGGGGACCGCACCCGCGCCGGGCAGCCGCTGGAGGAGGCCTTCGCCCTGGCCGCCGACGCGGACGAGGTGATCGCGGTGGGCGTCAACTGCTGCGCCCCCGAGGACGTGTCCGGCGCGGTCGAGACCGCCGCCCGCGTCACCGGCAAACCGGTCGTCGCCTATCCCAACAGCGGAGAGACGTGGGACGCGAAGTCCCGCAGCTGGCGGGGGCGTTCGTCGTACGCGGCCGAGCGGGTGCCGGGCTGGCGGGAGCGCGGGGCCCGGCTGGTCGGCGGCTGCTGCCGGGTGGGCCCAAAGACCATCACGTCGATCGCGCGGGTCCTGTCCCGGGAGTGACCGGCGCGGCGTGTGCCAAGATTGCCGTGAACAGGCGTTCGGGGGCGGCGACGGGTTCGGCGGGGGGGCACGGCATGGGACGCGGGGAGCGGACGGGACACCGAGTGGCGCCGGGGGTGGTGCTCGCCGCCGCGGTGGTCGGGACGCTGTCCGTCGCCGCGCTCGCGCTGCGGCCCGCGGAGGGGTTGCTGCACTCCGGCCGGGGTCCGCTCGGTCACTGGGGTTTCGTGGCGATCGTGACGTCCGTCGGCTGGACCTTCGGGGCCTGGACGGTCCTGCAGCGTCTTCGCCCCCGTTTCGGCGCCGACCGGCTTTCGCTGCCGCCGGGCGAGGAGCGGCTGCGGGAGGCCGCCGCGCCCCTGCTGCTCGCCGCGACGAGCGTCATCGGCGTCCTGGCGCTGGTCCTGCACCGGTTCTCCACCGGCGGCAACACGACGGGACCGCCCCCGCCCCTCGCGACGCAACCGGCGCCCTCACCGACCCTCGTCACTCCCCCGCCCCGGCAGCGGCACGGTTCCACGGACCATTCCTCGCTCCCGCTGTACCTCGTGCTCGCGCTGCTGGCGGCGGTCGCCGTCGTGCTCGTCGTGGTGGCCGTCGTGCGGCGGCTGCGACGGTTCGGGCTGAGGGTGCCGCAGCGCCCCGGCGTCCCGGCCGCCGCGACGCCGGACGACGACGCGCGGCTGCTGCTGTCCGCCGTGGACTCGGGCCGCCGCGCCCTGGCCGGCCCGGATGACGACGCCCGGGCGGCCGTCATCGCCTGTTACGCCGCGATGGAGGACGCCCTCGCGGCGTCGGGTGTGCCGCGGCACGCCTCCGACAGCCCCGCCGACCTGCTCACCCGCGCCGCCGGCACGGGCTTCGCCCCGGGTCCGGCCGCGCCGCGCCTCACCGCGCTGTTCCGCGAGGCCCGTTACTCCTCGCACCCGATGCACGGCTCGCACCGCGAGGCCGCGGCGGACGCCCTGGAGGAGATCGCGTCCCTGCTCCGGGACCGTGCCGCGGACGCGGGCCGGGAGACAGCGCGGTGAACCGGCCCATGGAGGAGACCTCGGTGGCGGAGACCTCGGCGGCGGAGACCTCGGTGGCGGAGACCTCGGGAGACGGCATGCTCGGCCTGCCCCGGCTCGGGCTGCTCGGCGCCGCGGTCGCCGGCTCGGGCGTCCTGCTCGTCCTGCTCTTCGACGGCCCCGTGGCGGCCGGTGCCCTGGTGGCCCTGCTCGTCGCCGTGGCCGTGCTCGCCGCCCGGTACGTCGCCGGGGCGGGCGCCCTGGACTCCGCGTACCGCGACGAGGTCCGGCTGCTGCGGACCCGGGCCCCGGGCATGGGCGAGTGGCGGCGGAACGTGGGCACGTCCACCGGTCCCGACGGCGCCCTCTACTACCGTGCGGTGCTCCGGACCGAGCTGCGCCGCCTGTACGCGGCCGCGCTCGCCGAGCACCACCACGTGTCCCTGGAGCACCAGCCCGAGCGGGCCGCCGAGTTGATCGGCCCCGAGCTGTGGCCGTGGCTGGGCCCCGTGCCACCGGGCACCGGCCCCGACGGCGAAGTGCCCCTCGACGTGCTGCGCCGCCTCGTCGACCGGCTCGAAGCACTCGGCTCACCCGGCACACCCGGCACCCGCACCCCGAGCACCAGCACCAGCGCCCGCACCCCCCGTACCGGTAAGGACCAAGTGACGTGACGACTACCTCCACGAACCGGCTCCGCACCGCCGAGCAGGTCGGCGAGCAGGCCGGTGCCGTACTGCGCGAGATCGGCCGTGCCGTCGTCGGCAAACCGGACGCCCTGGAACACGTGATGCTGGCCGTGCTGGCGGGCGGCCACGTCCTCGTCGAGGACCTGCCGGGACTCGGCAAGACGCTCCTCGCCCGGTCCTTCGCCACCACCCTCGGCCTGGACTTCCGCCGGATCCAGTTCACGCCCGACCTGCTGCCCTCCGACGTCACCGGGACGCCGCTGTACGACCAGCGCTCCGGCGAGATGGTGTTCCACCCCGGCCCGGTCTTCACGCACCTGCTGCTCGCCGACGAGATCAACCGGACGCCCCCGAAGACCCAGGCCGCGCTGCTGGAGGCGATGGCCGAGTCGCAGGTGACCGTGGACGGCGAGACCCGGCCGCTCGCCGACCCCTTCCTGGTGATCGCGACCGCCAACCCGGTGGAGTACGAGGGCACGTACTCGCTGCCCGAGGCGCAGCTCGACCGGTTCCAGCTGCGGGTGCGCATGGGGTATCTGGCCGCGCAGGAGGAGCTGGCGATGCTGCGGGCCCGGATCGACCGGGCCGCGCCCGAGGCCGTACTGGAGAGGCTCGCCGGGCCGGACGACGTCGTGGCGTGGCGGGCCGTCGTGGAGCGGGTGGAGATCGACGACGACCTGCTGGAGTACGCCGTCGCGCTCGTCGGCGCGACCCGCGACCACCCCCAGATCAGCATCGGGGCCTCGCCGCGCGGCGGACTCGCCCTGGTCCAGCTCGCCCGCGCCCGCGCCGTGCTGGACGGCCGCGACTACGTCGTCCCGGAGGACGTCAAGGGCCTCGCGGTGCCCGCGCTGGCCCACCGGGTGTCGCTGCGGCCGGAGTTGTGGGTGCGCGAGATGTCCACGGACGACGTGCTGCGCGAGATAGTCGACAGCGTGGGTACGCCGACGACGCGGCGTACGGCCGCAGCCTCGTCGTGACCGCGCCCGCACCGCGCCCGGCACCGGCTCCGGCTGTCGCGCCGGGCCCCGTGCCCCGGCCGAGTCCGGCGGTGGTCCGCGCCCTGGAGGGGCGCACCGCCCCGACGCAGCCGCCGCCACCGCCGCCCGGCGGCCCCCGGCCGAGCGAGCGCACCCTGCGCCTGCTGACCGTCGCGGCGGTGGCACTGGCCGCCGCGCTGGTCACCGGCCGGGCGTGGCTGCTGGCACTCGCGGCGGCGCCGCTGGTCCTGCTCGCGCTGGCACTGCCCCGCGCCCACGCCCGCCGCGTCGAGACGTCGACGACCGTCGAGCCGGGGCGCTGCTTCGAGGGCGACACGGTCACCGTCCGCATCGCGCTGGCCCACGACGGCGAGGCCGTGCGCCTCGACCCCGGTGTCACGCTCGGCCCCGGCCTGCGCCTGGACGAGGTCGTCGTCGGCCCGTCCACGGTGACGCTGCGCCACACGGCGCTGCACTGGGGCCGCTGGTCGCTCGGCCCGGTGGACGTCGACGTGTACGACCCCGGCGGCACCGTCCGGCGCACGGTGCGCGTCGAAGCGGCCGAGGTGTCGGTGTTCCCGCGTGCCGCGCAGGCCCGGTTCACGCCGATCCCGGTGCGGCTGCCGCAGCGGCTCGGCGAGCACGCCGCGCCGCAGTCCGGGGAGGGCGTCGAGGTCATCGGGGTGGGCCCCTGGGTCCCCGGGGAGCGGCAGCGGCGCATCCACTGGCCGTCGACGACCCGGCGCGGGATGGTGCAGTTGCACCGGTTCGCGGCGGAGCGGGCCGCCGACACCGTGATGCTCATCGACGCGTTCGGGGACGTCGTCGACCCGGTGACCGGGCTGTCGTCCCTGGACGAGACGGTACGGGCCGCCGCCGGGCTCGCCCGGGCCTATCTGCGCACCCACGACCGGGTCGGGGTCGTCTCCACCGGCGGCACCACCCGGTGGCTGGCGCCGGGCACCGGGGACGCGGCGTTCTACCGCATCGTGGAGAGCGTCCTGGACGTCCGCAAGGACCGCGCCTTCGGCGGCGACGGGCTCGAACGGGTCCCGCCGCCCGCGCTCCCGGAGGGGGCCCTGGTGTACGTGTTCACCCCGCTGAGCGACGCACGGATCCTTCAGGTGCTGCGGGACCTCCAGGCGCGGGGGCGCCGCCCGGTCGTGGTGGAGATACCGAGCGGGGACCCGGTGGTGGAACCGGGCGACGAAGCGGGCGAGTTGGGGCTGCGGCTGTGGCGCGCGGAGCGCGACGCGATGCGGTTCGCCCTGCGGGACAGCGGGGTGCCGGTCCTGCGGCACACCGAGGGTGAGTCACTGGATCTGGCGCTGGCGCCGCTGCTGGCGGGGCGGGTCGGCGGAAGGGGGCGCGCGGGATGACGGGGCTGGACGGGCGGGTCGGCCTCCGTGAGTACCTCGGCTACTGGATCGGCACCGTGCCGGTGCGGGTGCTGGGAGCGGCGGCGGTCGTGGCGGCCTGGCGGCCGTGGGCGACGGTGGACACGGCCGGGGAGGCCGTGCCCTTCGTCTGCGCGGTCGCCTTCGCGCTGTGGGCGGCGCCCTCGCTGGACCGGCGGCCTTCGGTGGAGGCCGTCTGGTGGTCCTACCGGCTGCTGCGCCACCGGACGACGCTGCTGGCGTCGGGCGTCGTGGTGATCGCGGCCTTCCGGGAACCGGCCTGGTGGGAGGGCGCCTGTGTGGTCGTGCTGCTGGTGGCCTACCTGGTGACCAGTGAGACGTGGCCGTGGCGGTGGGGCGGGACCGCCCGGGTGTGGGGCGAGGCGGCCGCGGCGTGCGCGGGTGCGGGTGTGGTGGTGGCCGCGGCGGCGGTTCCGGTGTCCGGGACGGGCTCCGGGCTGGGCCGGACGATCGCCGCCGCGACGGTGGCGGGCCTGGCGGTGGCCGGCGGCGCGGTGCTGCGTGCCCGGTGGCGGGCCGATGCCCCGAAGTCCCGCGCCCCGGGGAACTGAAGGGCAACGGAACTTCCCGTTCGGCATCGGAAAATCCCCTTCACGAAAGCATTCGGACGACGATCCGCCAATTCGGTCGCAGGATATTCACACTCTGTCAATTTCCGCCCAGGCCCTTCATATGACGGCTGGTAGCGTGCCCAACGCTTCACCCCCACAGAACGAAGTAACCGATCTTTGGATTTCACTTCATGACTGGTACGCCAGAGGAAACCCCCACGAACACCTTCGCCCCGGGCGGACGGCGCAGGCATCGCAGGGCGAGAGTGAGCCGCGTCGGCGCACGCCGGGCCCTCGTGCTCGCGATGGCCGTGCCCGTGGCCTCCGCCACGCTGGCCGGAACCTCGGCCTTCGCCGCCGACGACAACTCCCCGCGGCCGCAGGGCATCTCGGTCGACGACCTCGCCGCCGACGACGCCCAGTTGGTCGAGAACCTCAACGAGCGCCTCGCCGACGAGCGTCTGGGCACCGACGTCAGCGGCGTGGTGCTCGACGCCGACTCCGACACCGCCCTGTGGGACCACAACGGCTCCACCGCCCTCATGCCGGCCTCCAACGCCAAGCTCGCCACGGCCACCACGGCCCTGACGCTGCTGGGCGCGAACCACGAGTTCACCACCAAGGTCGTGTACGGCGAGGGCACCCTCACCCTCGTCGGCGGCGGGGACCGCACCCTCACGGGCGAGGACGTCGCCGCACTGGCCAAGACCGCCGCCGACGGCCTCAAGGCGGCCGGCCGCACCGACGTCCAGGTCCGGGTGGACGACAGCCTGTTCGCCGACCCGAGCCTCGCCGAGGGCTGGAACGAGGGCTACTACCCCACCGAGGTCGCGCCGGTCCGTTCACTCGTCGTCGACGGCGCCGCCGTCCAGGACACCTCGATCGACGCGGGCGAGGTCTTCGCGAAGAAGCTCGCCGCGCAGGGCATCACGGTCGACGGCGAGGTGTCCCGCACGACGGCGAAGCAGTCCGACGTACCGGTGGCCCAGCACAAGTCGGCGCCACTGTCGGACATCGTCAAGCAGATGCTCAAGACCAGCGACAACAACATCGCCGAGACCCTGCTCCGCATGTCCGCCGTGGAGCTGGGCAAGCCGGGCACCTTCGAGGCCGGCACCGCGCTGGTCCGCCAGGTGCTCAGCTCGTACGGCATCTCCCTCGACAACTTCGAGATGCACGACGGCAGCGGCCTCTCCCGCGCCGACCGCATCCCGGCCGCCACCCTCGCGCAGCTCCTCGACGCGATCACGGAGTCCCCCGCCCTGGGCTCGATCCTGGAGGGCCTGCCGATCGCGGGCGAGGCCGGGGCCAGCCTGGGCCCGGAGTGGGGACGCTTCGACGACCCGAACTCCGAGTGCGCCGTCGGCAAGGTGCACGCCAAGACCGGCACGCTCACCGGCGCCATCGCCCTGAGCGGTGTCACGCGGACCGACGACGGCGACTGGCGGATCTTCTCCTTCATCGAGAACAACTCGACGGCCGACCCGAGCGACATCAAGGACGCGATGGACGGCCTCGCCGCGACCGTGAACGGCTGCTGGGCCTGACACGTCGCACGTGACGGAGCGTGGAGATCCGGTGAAGGCCCCCGAGGGCAGACGGGCGTGCCCCGTCAGTCCGCCAGGACGCCGCACTCGAACCACACGACCTTGCCGGGCTCCCGCTCCGTCACGCCCCACTTGTCCGCCAGCTCCGACACCAGAAGCAGACCGCGCCCGCCCTCGTCCGACCCACCGGATTCCAGGGGCACCGCCGGTACCCCGTCCCCGCTGTCGTGGACCTCGACGCGCACGCCGCCCCCGCCGGGCAGCGGCCACAGCCGCAGCAGGAAGCCCCGGCCGGGCGGTACGCCGTACAGCAGGGCGTTGGTCGCCAGTTCGCTGACGCACAGCAGTACGTCGTCCGCGCGCCCGCACCCGCCCCAGTCGGCGAGCGCCTCCCTCGCGAAAGCCCGCGCGGCGGGGACGGACCGGCGCTCACGGCGGTAGAGACGCTCATGTGGGGACGGGGGTGGAGTTTCACTGTTCACATGACGAGGGTCACGCTCCGTGGTCATGATGGGACAGTGCGCATGGCCGTACAGCCGGTCTGTACGGGTGCGCGTTGGTGAACGTACGCGCGCGGGTGGGGAGTTCGACCTCATGGGCACGACGACACGGAGGAACACCTCCGCGATGAAGATGGTGGGCGCGCTGCTCGCGCTCTACCGGCAGGCGGCGGGGCACACCCAACGGTCCCTGGGCGATCGCTTCGTCATCGGCGAGCAGCAGATCGCCTCGATCGAACAGGGCCGACGCCCGCTGAAGCCGGATCTCGCCGAGCAGCTCGACGAACTCCTCCAGACCAAGGGGGCGTTGTCGATCGCGCTGAGCAAGATGCCGGAGGTGGATCTGGTCCCGCTGTGGGCGGAGGAGTTCCTGGACCGGGAGCGGGAGGCCATCGCCATCTCGTCCTACGAGAACCAGGTGTTGCCGGGTCTGCTCCAGACGGAGGCGTACGCGTGGGCGGTGTTCCGCAGCCGCGTGCCCTTCTACGACGAGGACACGATCGCCCGGCTGGCGGCGGCACGCATCGACCGGCAGGGAATCCTTCAGGGCAAGGAGCCGCCGATCACGTGTTTCGTGGTGTGGGAGCCGGTCGTTCGGGCACCGATCGGCGGGCGGACCGTCTGGCGCGAGCAGCTACAGCATCTGCGCGCGTGCTCGGAGCTGCCAGGGCTCATGTTGCAGGTCCTCCCTCAGGACCGGACGAGTCACGCGGGGCTGAACGGCCCGTTCGTGCTGCTGGAGACACCCGAACACCAGCGGCTCGCCTACACGGAGAACCAGCGCGGCAGCCAACTCATCGCCGACCCGGATGAGGTGGCGATCCTTACGCAGAAATGTGCGATGCTGCGGTCTCAGGCCCTCACCCCCGAGGACACGAGGGATCTGCTGGACCGTCTCCTGGGAGAGCAATGAGCAGCACCGCACTTCGGTGGTTCAAGTCGAGCTACAGCGGCGACGAAGGCGGCAACTGCGTCGAGGTCGCCCAAGAACCCACCGCCACCCACATCCGCGACTCCAAAGCCCCGCAGGGACACGTCACCGTCGGACCAGGCGCCTGGGTCGCGTTCCTCGGGGCGTTCGGGACGCGGTGACGTCGGCCTTCCACAGGTCGTACTCGGCGTCCAGCGGGCCGTAGGCCGTGTGCGGGGCGCCGTCGCCGAAGACCCGTACGGGATGCGCGGCGTCCCACGCCTCCCACCCGGGGTCGCCGGACTCCACGAACCGCACCCACGCCCCGTGCATCGCGTCGGCCAACTCCTGCGGGGCGCCCTCGCCCGCGAGCCTGCGTGCGTCGGGGCCGTCGCCGGAGTCGAAGACGAAGCCCAGCTCCAGGGCGTGGCAGGCGCCGAGGCCGGGGAGGTTGGACGGCCAGGCGAAGTCGTAGACGTACGTGGACCCGGGCCGCGCGTCGGCCACGCGGTGCATCGGGATGCGGAGCAGGTGGTCGGTGACCAGCTGGCCCACGGTCTCGGCGGCCCCCGCGTCGGGGCGCAGCGCGCGGTAGCCGCGGATCACCTCGTTGCCGCAGTGGCAGCGGGCGCGGGCACCCGCGAGGGCCACCGCACCGAGGCGGTCCACGCGTTCGACGAGGCCGCCGGGGACCAGCCAGAGCCGGTACTCGTCGCGGGTCCAGCCCATCATGAGGTCGACGCCGGGTGCCGCGCCGCCGTCGACGAGCGCCTCCAGCGGGTCGCGGGGCAGCACGTCGCCGTCGACGACCAGGCCGAACCCGGGGCCACCGAGTACGGGGCTGCTGAAGCGCCCCACCTCGGCCTGGGCCCGCAGCAGCTGCTCGCGGTCGGCGGCGGCGAAGGCCTCCGCGGTGGCGGGGACCTTCAGGCGGGAGGCCATGCGGCGGACCATGCGCCGCACCTTGTCGCGGTCGGAGGCCTCGGGTGCGCCGCTCTGGAGCACGGCCCGCCGGAACAGGCCCCGGGCCCCGGGGGCGGCGAGGAGCGCGCCGGTGCTGATGGCGCCCGCCGACTGCCCGGCGACCGTGACCCGGTCGGGATCGCCACCGAAGGCCGCGATGGAGTCCCGCACCCACTGGAGGGCGGCGATCTGGTCGCGCAGGCCGGCGTTGGCGGGGGCGTCCGGGAACAGGCCGTAGCCCTCCACACCCAGCCGGTAGTTGATCGACACGCAGACGACGCCGTCGCGGGCGAAGGTGTGGCCGTCGTAGACCGGTACGGCGGAGGAACCCCTGGTCAGCGCGCCGCCGTGCAGCCAGACCAGGACCGGCAGCCGGGCGCCGGGGCCGGGCTCGGGGGTCCAGACGTTGAGGTTGAGGCAGTCGTCGCCGGGGATCTCCGGGTCGGACAGGTACCGGGCGAAGGCCTCGGAGTACGGCGGTTTCGGGGCGGTGGGGCCGAACGAGCCCGCGTCGCGGACGCCGTCCCAGGGCTCGGGGGGTACGGGCGGGCGGAAGCGGCCCGGCCCGAAGGGGGGCGCCGCGTAGGGGATGCCGCGAAAGACGGCGACACCGTGCTCGTACCTGCCGCGTACCGCGCCGTGAACCGTCCTGACCACGGGGTTCGTCTGGCCTGACCGCATGCGCCCACCAGCCCTTCGCCGCACTCTCGTACCGCTCAAGGCATAGCGCCACGCGACCGGGGTTCTATTCCGGGAGGCCCCGGTCGCCACGGCTGGGGGACAATGGAGACCACGCACGCGATGCGCGACCGAGGAGGCTGCCGTGACGGACGCACCCGTAAGGATCGCCGAGGCCGACGGGCAGCACGCGGTACTGGCCTTCTCCGGAGACCTGGACGCGCCCGCCCTGGGCGTGCTGGAGGAGTTGCTCCTCGACCCGCGGCTGCGGGAGCCGGGGACCTGGACCCTGGAGATGAGCGGTCTGGACCACATCGACCTGGCCTGCGCCTACGCGCTGCTGCGGACGGTGACGCGCACGCCGGAGCCGGTGGCCCTCACCGTCCGGGGCGCCCGCCCGGCCGTCCACCGCACGCTGCGGCAGGCCGGTCTGGACACGGTGGCGGCCTTCACGGCGTAACCGGACCGCCGGGTCAGCCGCCCACGTCCACGTGGTTGTCGGGGGCCCCGTCCCCGAACGGCGGCAGGTCGCCGCGCTCGACCGGCGTGGCGGGCGCGGGTTCGGTGGAGGGCAGGAGGCGGTCGGTCTCGGCGGCGTAGGGGCGGTGGGCGGCGAGGGCGGCCGCGCGCAGGGCGTCGCGCGGTACGGCGTCCTGCTCGGCGGACACGCGTACGACGTGCCCCTCCTCGGGCACCGCGTACTCGTGCCGTCCCGCGCCGGTGCGGTACCAGGCCTCGCCGTCGCGCTCGCAGGTGGTGTGCTCGCCGGACATGTCGCCGACGGGCTGCTCGGGGCAGGTACCGGCGGAGATCGTGCCCCGGTCGACGGCCAGGCGCAGTAGCGCGTTGGTGTCGCGGTCGACCCAGGTGGCGGAGAAGCCGTCGTCGCCGAGGACACCGACGGACTGCTGGGCGAGGGTGAAGCCGGGAGCCTCGGTGACGTAGACCAGTTCGGGGGCCACACCCATCGCCTGGGCGCGGGACGTGAGTTCGCCGGTGCCGGGGGCCGCGGCCGGGGCGGCGGCCGAGGGGGGACCGGACGGACGGGGGTCGCCCGCCTTCTCGGTGCCGCAGGCGGTGAGCAGCAGCGGGGCCAGCACCAGCACCGGCAGGACACGCGCGTGACGAATCATGCGGTCATACTGCCGCACCCGCGTTCCACACCATGGAGTCCCGGTCACTCCGGTCGCGGGTGACTTCCGGTGGTCGAGAAATCCATTTCACGTACGGGCCGACCTGCCGCAACGGCGATTTCACTCGGGCAGCTCCAGGCTCCGCGCCTCCCCGACCTCACGCCGCAGCAAAGCGGCCCTTCCTCCCGATTTGCCCCCAACATCGTGGCTCAGCAGCCCAGTTGACGCACCCACAGCGCCCTAGTACCGTCCGCTGAAATCGATTTCGAAGCTGGCCGACCCGAGTCGCACCGGGAGCAGAATCCCATGCCCAGATCCGCCCCACCCCTCAGACCGGCCAGAGCCCTGGGCAGTGCCCTGGCCGCAGCCTCCGTCGTCCTCGGTATGGTGCTGACCGCCGTGCCGTCGAGCACGGCCGCGGACGCCCCGGCCCCGGAGCCCTCCGCCGTACCGGCCGCCGCCCTCGCCTCCGCGTCCCCTCCGGCCGGTGACTTCTTCTCGACCGTCGCGGTGGACCCCGCCGCCTCCGTGGGCGCCCCCGCGGCCGGCGACAACAAGAACCACGGCGACCTCTGGCCCAACTGCTGGGCCGACGACGACAGCGTGTACACCGCGTACGGCGACGGCGTCGGCTTCGGCGACGTCTACAGCGACATCGGCGTCGCCAAGGTCTCCGGCATGCCCGGCGGACTGACGGGCACGCAGCTCTCCACGGACGTCGGCCAGATATGGAGCGAGGGCCACAACCGCAAGCCCACCGGCATGGCCTGCGTGAACGGCGACCTCTACCTCGCGGTGCAGGACCTGGCGATGGACTTCAACGACGCGCCGGCCGCCACCATCGCCAGATCCACCGACAAGGGCCGCACCTGGACCTGGGACCGCGACCGCCCCATGTTCGGCGGCGGCGTCTTCACCACGGTGATGTTCCTGGACTACGGCAAGAACTACGCCAACGCCCCCGACGACTACGTGTACGCCTACGGCCTGGACCACAACTGGCGGGACTCCTTCGACGACACCGTCCCCGACCCGGTCGACCTCTACCTGGCCCGCGTGCACAAGAACTCCGTCATGGACGAGAACGCCTGGCAGTACGCATCCGGTACCGACGCCTCCGGCAACCCGGTCTGGTCCGCGGACATCGCCCGGCGGCAGCCGGTCCTCCACGACGACCGCCACGTCTACCAGGACGTGTTCACTCCCGGCCGGGCGCGGAACATGACCGTCCTCGGGCAGGGCGGCGTGGTCTACAACAAGCCGCTCAACCGGTACGTCTACACCTCGTGGACCGAGTACACCTTCGAGTTCTACGAGTCCCCGACGCCCTGGGGGCCCTGGAAGCACTTCGCGACCAAGGACTTCGGCGGCTACCCCTGGACCCACACCAAGCACGGCGGCTACGCGACCACCATCCCCTCCAAGTACATCAGCGCCGACGGCAAGTCGATGTGGCTCCAGTCCAACGTCTGCCCCTGCGGCGGCGGTTACCCGTTCGGCGACCACTGGGCGTACACCTTCTCCCTGCGGCAGCTGCGTCTGGAACCGCGCCGCGACACCGTCCCGGACAACGCCGCCGACCCGGACCGCAACCTCGCCCGCGAGCCCGGCACCGTGCCCGTCCAGCGGGCCACCCACTTCGGCAAGGACGCGTACTACGCCGACGGCAACCGGGACCAGAGCGAGGACGACTGGAACGACGAGCGCAAGACGGAGAGCTGGTGGGGCTACACCTGGCCGCGCCAGTACATGATGAACAGGGTCACCTACACCACCGGTGACATGTTCGCCGACGGCGGCTGGTTCGCGGCCGACCTGAGGGTGCAGGTACGGCGCGACAACCGGTGGGTGGACGTCTCCGGGCAGCGTGTGGGTCCCGACTACCCGTACGGCAGCTCCGCGGGCCCGCACCGGACCTACACGTTCTCCTTCGACCCGACGGCGGGCGACGGCGTGCGGATCGTCGGACGGCCGGGCGGCGACAGGACCTTCACCTCCATCGCGGAACTCGAGGTCCACTACGGCGACGCGGGCGGCCTGATGCTCGGCGGCTCACCGACCGACGTGACCGGTGACGGCAAGGACGACATCGTCACGTTCACCCGCGGCAGCGCCGCCGAGGTCTACGCGGCGCCCTCGGACGGCACCGCCTTCACCGGTGGCGGCAAGTGGAACGACCACTTCGCACCCGCCGGGGAGACACCGCTCACCGGTGACTTCAACGGGGACGACAAGGACGACGCGATCACCTTCACCCAGGGGTCGACGGCCGACGTCTACGTGGCGCCCTCCACCGGCACCTCGTTCGCCGCCGGGCAGAAGTGGAGCGACCACTTCGCACCCGGCGGCGAGGTCCCGGCCGTGGGCGACTTCGACGGCGACGGCACCGACGACATCGTCACCTTCACCCAGGACGACTCCTCCGACGTCTACGTGTCCCTCTCCAGCGGCACGTCCTTCGCCACCGGCGGGAAATGGCACGACCACTTCGCACCGCGCGGCGAGTTCCCGGCCGTGGGCGACGTGAACGGCGACGAGAAGGACGACATCATCACCTTCACCAAGGGCACCGAGGCCGCCGTCTACGTCGCCTTCTCCGACGGCTCGTCCTTCGGACCCGCGCGCAAGGTCCTCACCGGCTTCTCCCCCGGCGCCGAACTGCCGCGCGTGGGCGACTTCGACGGGGACGGCCTCGACGACATCGCCTCCTTCACCGCCGACGCCGCCGCCGAGGTCCGCGTCGCCCTGTCCGACGGCACGGGCTTCGTCGCCAAGGGCGTCTGGCACGAGGGGTTCTCGGGCCCCGGCGCCTTCCCGTACGTCGGTGACTTCGACGAGGACGGCCGGGACGACGTGGTCTCCTTCGACCACGCTCCCGGGGCCGACGTGCACGTGGCGCTCTCCACCGGCACCGCCTTCGGGGCGTCGAGGAAGTGGAACGACTTCTTCGGCCTCCCCGGCGAAACCTCTCTCTGAACCCGACCGACGGCGACCGCCGTTCCCGAGGAAGGACCTCCGAAGTGCGAAGACGGCAGCTCAGTCTGGGCCTGGCCGGCACCGCCGTGCTGGCCCTGGGCTCCCTCCTGCTTCCCGCCCAGCCGGCCTCGGCCGCCGGCCCCCGCCCCGACTTCCGCGCGCCCTGGCCGTGCGGAGAGGGACGGGACTACTACCACCACTCCTCCGAGGTCCACAACGCGATCGACTTCAACATCGCGGGCTCGGCCGACCTCGGCACCCCGGCCCTGGCCTCGGCGTCCGGCACCGTGATCGACGCCGTGCCCATGCCCAACAGCTCCGGGTACGGCAACTACGTGCGCGTCGACCACGGCGGCGGCTGGACCAGCCTGGTCGCCCATCTGGACCGCATCTCCGTCGCCAAGGGCCAGTACGTCCGTACCGGCGACGAGCTGGGCAAGGTCGGCAACACGGGCGAGTCGTTCGGCGCCCACCTGCACTACGAGCAGGAGGCCGACGGCCAGAACATGCCCGTCGTGATCGACGGCGTGGCACTGCGCTACAGCGCCACGGCCGCCCGCCACACCAGCGGCAACTGCGGCACACCCCAGCCGTTGCTCGGCGGTTCGCCGACGGACTTCACGGGTGACGGTGTGGACGACATCGTGACGTTCACCCAGAACCCGGAGGCGGACGTCTACGTCGCGCCGTCCACCCGCGCCGGATTCGGCGAGGCGAAGGTCTGGCACGACTTCTTCGCCCCCGGCGGCGAGACCCCGCTCACCGGCGACTTCAACGGCGACCACAAGGACGACGTCGTCACCTTCACCAAGGGCACCGACTCCGACGTCTACGTCGCCCTCTCCAACGGCAACGGCTTCGCAACCGCCACCGTCTGGCACGACCACTTCGCCCCCGGCGGCGAAGTCCCGGCCGTCGGCGACGTCAACGGCGACGGCTACGACGACATCGTCACCTTCACCCACGACGCCGACGCCAAGGTCTACGTCGCCCTCTCCAACGGCACCGACGGCTTCCACACCGCCACCGTCTGGCACGACTTCTTCGCCCCCAACGGAGAATTCCCCGCCCTCGGCGACATCGACGGCGACGGAGACGACGACCTCATCACCTTCACCCAAGGCACCACCGCAGACGTCTACGCCGCCCTCTCCAACGGCAAGGACGCCTTCGGCACCGGCCAACTCGTCCACGACCACTTCGCCCCCGCCGGAGAACTCCCCCGCATCGGCGACGTGAACGGCGACCAGAAGGACGACATCATCGCCTTCACCCAAGGCACCGAATCCGACGTCTACGTCGCCCTGTCCGACGGAAGCAAGTACGGCCCCGGCTCCCGCTGGAACGACTTCTTCTCCCCCACCGGCGAATTCCCCTACGTCGGCGACTACGACGGCGACGGCAAGGACGACATCGTCACCTTCACCCACAACACCGAAGCCGACGTCTACGTATCCGTCTCCAACGGCACCGACGGCTTCGTCAACGGCCGCAAATGGCACGACTTCTTCGGCACCCCCGGCGAAACCAGCCTCTGACCGACCAGTACGAAAGGGAACCTCTGTGAATCGCAGACCCGGGAGACTGCTCCCGGCCGCACTGTCGCTGGCCTCGCTGGTCATCGGCTCGCTGTTCGCCGGCGCGGGTACCGCGTCGTCCGCACCCCCGCCCGGCCACGACAAGGCACCGGGCGTGACCACCAAGGCGGCGGTCACCTCCGCCGACGTCAGGGCCGCCGGTGTGCTGTCGCGCGCCGAGCGGGTGGCCAAGCTGACCGGGCCCGGCTCGACCAGCGCCACCGATGCCCGCTGGCAGTTGAAGGCGACCGACCTCGGCATCATGTGGGACAACGGCAAGGGCGAGATCCTCACCGCGTTCGGTGACTCGTACGGCAACGGCTGGACGGGGCCGGGGGCCGCCGTCGGCGACCCGGCCACGCTCGACTGGCGTTGCAACCTGGTGGCGCGCAGCGCCGACCGCAACCTGGCCGACGGCATGAACATCGACAGCATGGCGACGGACCGTCCGGGCCACGCCAAGCAGGTCCTGCCGTGCAAGCGCGTCGACAACGACGAGCTGACCACCATCCCCACCGCCGGCATCTCGGTCGGCGACCGGCAGTACATGCACTACATGTCGGTGCGCCGCTGGAGCGCGAAGGGCGGCGAGTGGTTCACCAACTACTCGGGCATCGCCTACTCGGACGACAACGGCGAGAACTGGGTCAAGGACGCCGACGCCCGCTGGCAGAACGACGCGGGCTTCGGCAACAAGTTCCAGATGGCGGCCATGCTCAAGCAGGGCGGCTACGTCTATCTGTACGGCACCAAGAACGGCCGGTTCGGCGACGCGTACCTGTCCCGTGTCCCCGAGGGGCAGCTCCTGGAGCCCGGTGCCTACCGGTACTGGACGGGCGGCGACTGGGTGACCGACCCGTACGCCGCGACGCCGGTCGCCGGTGGTCCGGTCGGTGAACTGTCCGTGCAGTACAGCCGCTATCTCGGCCGGTTCGTGATGATGTACCTGGACGACCCGGGCGGCTCGGTCGTGATGCGGACCTCGGCGACCCCGTGGGGGCCGTGGAGCGGCAAGCAGGTGGTCGCGTCGGGCGCCGACTACCCCCAGCCGTACGGGTCGTTCATCCACCCGTGGTCGGCCGACTCCAACAGTCCGTACCTGTACTTCGCGATGTCGCAGTGGCAGCCCTACAACGTCTTCCTGATGCGGGTGCGGCTCACCGGCGGCGGCATGGCGGGCGGTTCTCCGGCCGACTTCGACGGCGACCAGAAGGACGACGTCGTCACCTTCACCCAGGACGACCGGGCGGACGTCTATGTCGCGAGGTCCACGGGCAACGGGTTCGACGGCCGGGAGGTGAAGTGGAACGACCACTTCGCGCCCGGCGGCGAGACCCCGTTGACCGGCGACTTCAACGGCGACCGCAAGGACGACGTCGTCACCTTCACCCACGGCGCGAACGCGGACGTGTACGTCGCCACCTCCGACGGCAAGTCGTTCGGCACGGGCCAGAAGTGGCACGACCACTTCGCTCCCGGCCGCGAGGTGCCCGCGGTCGGCGACTTCGACGGTGACGGCGTCGACGACATCATCACGTTCAGCCGCGAGGACACGGCCGACGTGTACGTCGCCCTCTCGGACGGCGGGGCCTTCGGCGAAGGCCGGAAGTGGCACGACGACTTCGCGCCGTGGGCGCAGTTCCCGGCCGTCGGCGACGTGGACGGTGACGGCCTGGACGACCTCGTCGCCTTCACCCAGGACGCCAGTAACGACGTGTACGTCGCCCTGAACGAGGGCGGGAAGTTCGGCGCCCCGTACAAGGCGCACGACCACTTCGCGCCGGAGGGCGAGCGGCCCCGGGTCGCCGACGTGAACGGGGACGGCCACGACGACATCGTCACCTTCACCGGAGGGGAGGCCGCGGACGTCTACGTGGCGCTGTCGGACGGCGCCGTGTTCGGCGGCGGCCAGAAGTGGGCGGACTTCTTCGCCCCGGACGGCGAGTTCCCGTACGTCGGCGACTACGACGGCGACGGCAACGCCGACATCGTCACGTTCACCCACAACGACCTCGCCGACGTGTACGTGAACGTGTCCAACGGCAGCGACGGGTTCGTCGACGGCCGCAAGTGGCACGACTTCTTCGGCCTCGCCGGAGAGACGAGCCTGTGACGCCCGGCGCCGCCGCCTACGGCTGGTGGGCGGCGGCGTCCTTCGTCAGTTTGACGGCCTGGCGCAGGCTGAGGCCTGGGGCGGCCTCGCGCAGGGTCTTGACGGCGCGGACGGAGTCGACGGGGCCCTGGTGACCGGCCGCGGCGAGGCGTTCGTGCACCCAGCGTGCCAGCAGCTCCGCGTCGGGGACCGCGGCGGACCGCTCGACCAGGGCCGCGGCGCGCTCCAGTCCGGGCCGTTCTTCGGGCGTCGCCTCGGCGAGCGCCTGGCGGATGTCGTGCGCGGCGACGTCCGTGTCGCGCAGGACGAGGACGTTGAGTTCCGGTGGGGCGAGTCGTCCGAGCATGCGGCCATGATCGGCTGTGCACCCGGTCGTGTTCAACGGACTTGAGGAGCTTCTGAGGCGGGCGGCGCGGCGCCCGGGTGTCCGTTTCCTTCAAGACCGGGTGCGCGCGCCCTGCCTACGGTGGCCCCATGACCGCACGATTCAACGCCATCGGCCTCGTCGTCTCCGACATGGCCGCGTCCGTGACCTTCTACCGCCGGCTCGGTTTCGCCTTCCCCGAGGGCTCCGAGGAACAGCCGCACGCCGAGGCAGCGCTGCCGGGCGGGATCCGGCTGCTGCTGGACACCGAGGCGTCCATCCGTTCCTTCACTCCCGGATGGGAGCCGCCTGCCGGGGGCGGGCGGCACTCGCTCGCCCTGCTGTGCGACACGCCCGCCGAGGTGGATGCCCTGTACGCCGAGCTGACCGGAGCCGGCTGCAAGGGCGAGCGCGAGCCCTGGGACGCCCCCTGGGGGCAACGCTATGCCGTCGTCAACGACCCCGACGGCCACGGCGTCGACCTGTTCGCGCCGCTAGCTTCCGCGCAGTAGCTCGCCGGGGGTGGCTCCCGCCAGCTCCCGTACGTCCCGGGTCAGATGGGCCTGGTCCGCGTATCCGGTGCGGGCGGCCGTCTCGGCCAGGGGCGTGCCGTCCCGGGCCAGGGCGAGGGCGCGTTGCAGGCGCAGGACGCGGGCCAGCGTCTTGGGGCCGTAGCCGAAGGCCGCCAGGGAGCGGCGGTGCAGGCGCCGGGCTCCGATGCCGAGCGCGTCGGCGGTCCCGGCGACCGGGCGGCCCGCGTCGAGGGCGGCGACGACCCGGGCGAGCAGCGGGTCCGGGGGCCCGGCCTCGGCGGCGCGGGACAGCGCGGCCTCGTCCAGGCCGGTCGCCGGATCGGGGGCGGCGTTCACCCGGGCGGCCAGCCGCCTCGCGCGGGCGGCCGGCCAGAGGTCGGTCAGCTCGACGCGCCGGTCGCGCAGGGCGTCGGCGGGGACGCCGAGGAGGGCGGGCGCGGTGCCGGGGTAGAAGCGGACACCGGCCCAGGGCCCCTGGGCGCTCCCGGTGACGTGGGCCCGGGTGTCGGGGCCCGCGACCAGTAGCCGGCCGTCGTACCAGAGCAGATCCATACAGCCGTCGGGAAGGACCCGCCCGGGACCGGGCCCGGACGGCGTGTTGGTCCACACCACCGCCCCGCTCAGCCGGGACGCCCGCTCCGCGTACACGCCTGCCAGGTTACGCCGGGGCCGGGACCCGGTACTCCTGCGGGCTGACCCCGTACGCCCGTTTGAAGGCGGTGGACAGGGCGAACGCGCTGCCGTAGCCGACCTGGCGGGCGATGGCGCCGAGGGTGTCCTCGCTGTCGCGCAGCCGGTCGGCGGCCAGGGCGAGGCGCCAGCCGGTGAGGTATCCCATGGGCGGTTCGCCGACCAGGTCGGTGAAGCGCCGGGCGAGCGCGGCACGGGAGACCCCGGCCTTGGCGGCGAGGGACGCGACGGTCCAGGGGTGCGCCGGGTCGTCCTGGAGCAGCCGCAGCGCCCGGCCGACGACCGGGTCGCCCAGCGCCCGGTACCAGGCGGGTGCCTCGGCCGCGGGCCGGGCGAACCAGGCCCGCAGCGCGGCGATGACCAGCAGGTCCAGGAGCCGGTCCAGGACGACTTCCTGGCCCGGCTCGTCCCGCGTGACCTCCGCCATCAGCAGCGGGGTGAGGGGGTTGTCCCACGCCTCGGAGGTGAGGGACAGCAGCGGGGGCAGCGCGTCGAGGAGGCGGCCGCCGATCTCGCCCCGGACCAGGTAGGTGCCGATGAGGAGGACGGCCTCGCCGTCGGCGCGGTCGCCCCAGGTGCGTACGCCGAGGTCCATCGAGCCGTTGAGGGGCCGTCCGTCGGGGTAGCTGCACGCGCCGCCCGGCAGGATCACCGCCTGCGGGGCGGTGCCGGGGTCGTCGGCGCAGACGTACGGGTCGGGGCCGCGGGCGATGGCCAGGTCACCGGCCCGCAGCCGCAGCCGCTCCCCCGTGTCCGGCACGATCCAGGCGCCGCCGCGGACCATGAGCATGACGGTCAGCGGCGCCCGGTCCTCGACGCGCACGGCCCACGGCGGGTCGAAACAGGCGCGGATCATGAAGGCCCCACGGGCCCGGGGGCCCTCCAGCAGTCCGGCGAGTGCGTCCACGGTGCCAGTGTCCCGGTTCGGCCCGCGATTCGTTCACCGAGGGGTGCCCGGGGCCTCCGCACTCCGTGCGACGGCGGCGTCGAGCGCTCTCCTGGCGGCCGCGACGACGGTGCCGTCGGTCAGGAAGTGGGTGTCGTCGGCGGCCGAGGTGCCGCCGGCGCCAAGCGGCACCCAGCCGGCCGCGCGCCGGGGGGTCGCCCGGGTCTTGGCCGAGAGGTGCACCGAGGTGGCGCCCGCCGCCAGCAGCGCGGCGATGTCGTCCGGCCGCACTCCGCCCCCGGCGGCCACGTCGGTCCCGGGGGCCGCGGCGGCCATCGCGGTGAGCGCGGCGCTGCCCCCGACGGCGGTCGGCGCGCCGCCGGAGGTGAGGACGCGGGTGATGCCGAGCCCCGGCAGCGCCGCGACGGCGGCCACCGGGTCGGCCGCCTGGTCCACCGCGCGGTGCAGCGTGACCCCGGCGGCGGGGTCGGTGTCCCGCGCGGCGCCGGCGAGTGCCGCGAGGGCGTTCGTGTCGAGGGCGCAGTCCGCGGTCAGCGCCCCGACGACGACGCCGCGGGCGCCCGAGCGCAGGGCGGTGCGCACCTCGGCTGCCATCAGGGCGACCTCCTCGGCGTCGTACACGAAGTCGCCGGGGCGGCAGCGGACGAGGACGTGGACGGGCGGCCCGGACTCGACGGCCGCCTCGACCGTCGCGGTCGAGGGGGTCAGGCCGCCCAGTTCGAGTGCGGTGCACAGTTCGACGCGGTCCGCCCCGTTCTCGCGGGCGGTGCGGGCGCCGGCCGGGGAGACGACGGCGATCTCGAGGCTGGGGCGGGGGCTCATTCGTCGTCCCCGGTCAGCGGCCGGTCGGCGGCCGGGATCAGGCGGGCGGTCAGGTCCGGGTCGGCCATGGCGGGGTCGAAGGGGAACATGGGCCGGCGGATGCGGCGGTGGCCGAGGCGTACGAGGTCCTGGTCGACGCCGCCCGGGGTGAGCGCCATCTTCCAGTCGGCGGCCATCGCGAACAGCTCGGGTTCCAGGTAGCCGATCTTCACTACGACGATGTCGGCGCCGCGCGGGTCGAGGTCCAGGTCGGTGAAGTCGTGCTCGTGGTGGTAGGGCTTGCGCAGCTCGGTGAGGATCACGTAGGCGCTGCCGACGCGGACGACCACCTCGGTGCGGGCGTCGCGGTCGCCGAGCCGGACGGCGTGCACGACTCCGGTGAGGGTGACGGGTCCGGCGTGCCGGTCGTCGACCTCGGCGCCCGCCGTCACCGTCACCGTGGCTCCGACACCCGCGGCGGCGGCCTGCCGGACGGCCTCGGGGCCGGGCACCGAGGCGTACAGGACGGTCGGCCCGTCCTCCTTCTGGAACTCGGGGCGGGCGAGCAGGCGGGCCAGGCCCCAGGTCACGTCGCCGGCGCCGCCCGCGGTCGGGTTGTCGCCGGTGTCGCTGACGTAGTACGGGCGCCGCTCGCCGGCCAGGGCCTCGTCGAGGATGTCGTCGAAGGTGCCGGTGGGGGCGACGAAGTCGAAGTCGTGGCGGGCGTCCCAGAAGCCGCGGGCCAGCCGTTCGGCGCCCGCGGACACCGCCTGCTCGTCGTGCCCGGTGACGACGACCGCGGCCCGGTTGCGGGGTTCGTCCGCCCAGGCGTAGCCGACCCAGATCGCCGCGTCGATCACGCCGTCCTGGGCCTCGACCTCGGGGACGGCCGCGTACACGCTCTTCGCGGGCTCGATCCGGGTGGAGGTCTGCTCACCGGCCAGCAGGACGGGCACCGGCACCCATGCCTTCAGCGGGCGGGGGGCGCCCGAGGCGAGGTGGGTCAGCAGGTTGCGGACGGCGCGTTCCTTGGTCTCCATGTGGTCCTCGTGCGGGGCCATCCGGTAGCAGGTGATCAGGTCGCTGCGGTGGACGAGGGCGCGGGAGACGTTGCCGTGCAGGTCCATGGAGGTGGAGACGATCACGTCGTCGCCGACGACGGAGCGCACCTTCTCCAGCAGCAGGGCCTCGGCGTCGTCGACGCCCTCGACGGTCATGGCTCCGTGGATGTCGAACCAGAGGCCGTCCAGCGGGGGCAGGGCGGCGAGCCGGGTGAGGAGTTCCCCGGTGAGTTCCTCCCAGGCCTCGGCGGTGACGGTGCCGCCGGGCAGCGACTTGCCGACCAGGGCGCCGTGCCAGTCGGCCGCCTCGCGCAGTTCCCCGCCGGCGGCGAGGAAGGGGTAGCGGTCCAGTACCTCCTGGCCGCGGGAGGGGTGGAAGGCGGGCGCCTGGGTGCGGGCGGGCGAGAAGGTGGACGACTCGATGCCGAGGCCGGCGATGGCGACGACGGGGCGGCGGGAGGGGGCCGGGGCCGAGGTGGGGGTTGAGGTGGGGGTGCTGGGGTGGGACATGGCTCCTCGTTCGTGCGGGTGGTGCGGGAGGGCGTTGTTTCAGGGGATTTCAGGAGGTTCAGGGGGTTTCAGGAGGGTCACGGGGTGGTGGGGGCCTGGAACCGGTCCGGGTCCAGCTGCGCTCCGCCGACCTGGCGCAGCGCCTGCCCCAGTGCCCGCTGGAGGGCGAACAGTCCGGCGCCGACCAGACCGGCATCCCGGCCGAGGACGGCTCGTTCGATGGCGAGGTGTTCGGTGACCAGCGGGTGGCAGCTCTCGTAGAGCTGGCTGCGGACGGCGGCGACGAACGGCTCGACGGTGGAGAGGATGCCGCCCAGGTAGACGGCGTCCGGGTTGAAGAAGTTGACGTTCGCGGCGAGCACCTGGCCGAGGTAGTCCCCGGCCCTGCGCACCGCCCGGTTGGCCTCCGGGTGCGCGTCGGTGGCCAGCCGCACCACGTCCTCGGCGCTGGTGACCTCCACGCCCCCGTCCCGCAGCACCCGGACCAGTGCGGCGCCGGAGGCGACCGTCTCCAGGCAGTCGGTGTTGCCGCAGGAGCAGGGCACGTGGTCGCCGCGGGCGATGCGGATGTGGGTGATCTCCCCGGCCGCGCCCGTGCCGCCGCGGTAGAGCCGGCCGTCGACGAGGGCGGCGGCGCCGATCGCGGTGCCCATCTTCACCATGATCACCTGCTGGTGGCGCCCCTTGCGGGCGATGTGCTCGCCGACGGCCATGCAGTTGGCGTCGTTGTCGGCGACGGCGGGCACCGCGAAACGCTCCCGGAGCCAGGACTCGACGGGGAAGCGGTTCCACCCCGGCATCCGGGAGGGCTGTACGACACTGCCCGTCGCGGTGTCCACCGGGCCCGGCAGGGAGAGACCGACACCGCGCAGCCGTCCCCGCCCGTGGTGTCCGACCAGCTCTTCCAGGGTGGCGGCGAGCCGGGAGAGGGCCGCCTGCGGGCCCTCGGCGATCACCAGCGGCACGGTGGAGACGTCGCGCAGTTCGCCACCGGGCAGGACCACGCCGACCCGGGCGTGGCTGCCGCCCAGGTCGGCGGCGACGGCGAACTCGTCCTGGCCGCCGAGTCTGAGCACCTTGCGCGGACGTCCGCCGGTGGAGGACTGGGTCCCTTCCTCGGCGACGAGGCCGTGCTCGACGAGCTGGGCCACGGCCACCGAGACGCTGGAGGCCGCGGCGCCGAGCAGCTCGGCGAGCTGGGCCCGGGAGGTCGCCCGGCCGGAGGCGATGAGTTCGAGGGCTCGCGCCGCCAGTGCCGAGGTGCCTGCCGTCCTCCGGCCGGGCGTACTTATTTCATTCATGTACGTGCTTACTTCCCCATCGTCGGTCCGATGCAGACAGTACGCCTAAAACGCCGTCCCGTGAATGGTGATCAGTGCGGCAATTCCCGGCTACGACAGGGGCGGGACTTTTTTCAGAAACGGAGATACTTAGTTGTTACTCAACTTTGTTTGTGCCTGCACCGAGTCAGGCGTTAGCTACCTCCAGGCCACTCACCTGGAGGAGATACATGTCCCCTGCTCGCACAGCGCCACGCCGACGCCGGGCGCTCGTCGTCGGCGCATGCGCGGCCGTGGGCGTGCTGCTCAGCGGCTGCACGGGCGGCGTGTCCGCCCCCGCCGGCTCCAAGGACGAGATCAACTACGCCCTCCCGGCGAACTTCACCCCGAACTGGATCGTGCCGATCGGGACGCCGGGGCACCTCAACACGAACAACGCCTCCATATCCCAGGTGCTGTGGGAGCCCCTGATCGCCTACGACGGCTCCTCCGGCGAGATCGGCTGGAACAAGGACAACTCGCTGGCGACGGACGCGAAGTTCGCCGCGGACGACAAGAGCGTCACCATCACCCTCGGCGACCGTCACTGGAGCGACGGTGAGCCGATCACCTCCCGGGACGTCGAGTTCTGGTTCAACCTGGTCAGGGAGAACAAGAAGTCGTGGGCCAGCTACAGCCCGGGCAAGGCCCCGGACGTCTGGTCGTCCTTCAGGACCATCGACGACCGGCACTTCACGCTCGACTTCGACCGCGCCTACAACCAGCAGTGGATGCTCGCCAACGAGCTGAGCATGATCCGCGTGATGCCGCAGCACGTGTGGGACAAGACCAGCGACTCCGGAACCGTCTCCGACCTCGACCGCACCCCGGCCGGCGCCAAGAAGGTGTGGACGTACCTGATCGACGCGGGCAAGAAGATCTCCCGCTACGCGAGCGACCCGCTGTGGAAGACGGTCAGCGGACCGTACCGGATCAAGTCCTTCTCCACCTCCGGCCGGGTCGAGCTCGTCGAGAACGAGAAGTACGACGGCGGGGGCGCGGCCCACGTCGAGCAGATCAACCTGCTGTCCTTCACCACCGTGGCCGCCGAGGAGAACGCGCTGCGGGCGGGCACGGTCGACTACGGCTACATCAGGGCCTCCGACCTCGGGATCAAGAAGTCCTTCACGGACCTCGGCTACCACGTCGAGCGGTGGTCCGGCTGGGCCGTCACCTACATGCCGTACAACTTCAACAACCCCGAGATGGGCGCGGTCTTCCGGCAGTTGTACGCCCGGCAGGCCATCCAGATGTCCGTCGACCAGAAGACGCTGTCCAAGGTGCTCTACAACGGCACCGCCGTACCCACCTACGGTCCCGTCCCGCAGGGGCAGCCGTCCGGCTTCCTCTCGGACGAGCAGAAGGCGGAGCCGTACCCCTTCTCCAACTCCGCGGCGCGCAAGCTGCTGACGGACCACGGCTGGAGCATGAAGGACGGCACGATGGTGTGCACCTCACCGGGCGCGGGCGAGGGGCAGTGCGGCGAGGGCGTCGAGAAGGGCACCGAGTTCAGAATGCGGGTGCTCTCCCAGTCCGGCTCCACCGAGACGGACAACATGATGAGCGCCCTGCAGTCCTCCTTCGAGGAGACCGGCATCGACTTCGACATCAAGACCGCACCGGTCAACTCGGTCCTCTCGCAGACCGGACAGTGCGAGAAGGACGACCCCGCCTGCAAGTGGCAGCTCTCCTTCTTCGGCAGCGCGGGCAGCTGGTACTTCCCCGCCTACCCCAGCGGTGACGCGCTCTTCGCGAGCGGCGGCGGCTCCAACTTCGGCAGCTACTCCAACCCCGAGGTGGACCGGCTGATCGACCGGACCACCACCTCCTCGTCGTCCGACGCCATGCTCGACTACAGCAAGGCCCTCGCCGAGGACCTGCCCGTCGTCTGGCTTCCCGAGCCCGACTACCAGGTCTCCGTGATCAGGGACGGTCTCGGCGGATTCGCCCAGGACTCCCTCGCCAACTTCCACCCCGCCATGTGGGCGTGGACCGAGTGAGCCCGCGCCCGCGTCCCCTCACCGGCAGCCGTCCCGTCCCCACCCAGTCACCCGGAAACCCATGAGTACATACTCCTTCCTGATCAGGCGGGTCCTGCAGGCCCTGGCGGTGGTCCTCCTCGTGACCGTCGTGGTGTTCTGCCTGCTGCACGCCCTGCCCGGGGGGCCCGCCCGCGGCATCCTCGGCCCCTAGGCCACCGCCTCGCAGATCGCCGCCTTCAACCACGAGCAGGGGCTCGACAAGCCGCTGCCGGTTCAGTACGTGTACTACCTGAACCAGCTGATCCACGGCGATCTCGGCATGTCCTACACCCTCAACGAACCCGTCTCCCAGCTGATCACCGAGAGGCTGCCGAAGACCCTGCTGCTGACCGTGCTCTCGGCGGTCGTCGGCCTGCTGGTCGCGGTGCCGCTCGGGGTGTGGCAGGCCGTCCGCCGCAACAAGCCGGTCGACTACGTCATCACCACGCTCAGCTTCATCGCCTACTCCACCCCCGTGTACTTCCTCGGACTGATCCTGGTCCTCGTCTTCAGCCAGGTCCTGCCCTGGTTCCCGGCCCAGGCACCCCAGGGCAACAGCGTCGCCGACGTCCTCTCGCAGCCCCAGGGGCTGGTGCTGCCGGTGGTGGCCGGCGCGGCCACGATGGTCGCCGTCTTCAGCCGCTACATGCGCTCGGCCACGCTGGAGAACCTCACCGAGGACTACGTGCGCACGGCGCGGGCCGGCGGCACCCGTCCCCGGGCCATCCTGACGCGGCACGTCTTCCGCAACTCGCTGACCCCCGTGGTGGCCATGCTCGGCTACTACATACCGGTCCTCTTCGGCGGTGCGCTGGTGGTGGAGCAGCTCTTCAACTACCCGGGCATGGGCCTGCTGTTCTGGACCGCCGCCCAGTCCTCCGACTATCCCGTGCTGCTGGGCTGCGTCCTGGTCATCTCGATCGCCACCGTGACCGGCACCCTCCTGGCCGACGTCCTGCAGCGCGTCATCGACCCCCGAGTGAAGGCAGGTCGGTCATGAGCTCCCTCACCTCCCTGGACGGGCTCGCCGCGAAGCCCGAGCGCGCCGCCTCCGGCACCCGGCTCGCGGTCCGCCGCTTCCTGCGCAACCGCCTCGCCGTGGTCGGGCTCGGGATCGTGGTCTTCTTCGTGCTGTTCTGCTTCGTGGGTCCGCTGCTCTACACCACCGACCAGACGCACACGCTGCTCCAGCAGGTCAACCAGTCGCCCAGCGGCGCCCACTGGCTCGGCACCGACGCCGTCGGCCACGACGAACTGGGCCGGCTGATGTACGGCGGCAAGGTGTCCCTGATCGTCGGTCTGTCGGCCGGTGTGCTGGCCACGGTCATCGGCACGCTGTGGGGGGCCGCCGCCGGTTACGCGGGCGGCTGGATCGACGCGGTCATGATGCGTGTGGTGGACGCGGGCATCGCCATCCCGGCCCTGTTCATCCTGCTGGTGGTCTCGGCGATCACCACCCCCGACCTGACCGGCCTGGTCCTCATCCTCGGTCTCATCTCCTGGCTGGTGCCCTCGCGCCTGGTGCGGGCGGAGACGCTGACCCTGAAGAACCGGGACTTCGTCCTCACCCTGCGCGCGATCGGCGGCACCCACGCGCGCGCCATCATCCGGCACATCCTGCCGAACTCGGTGTCGACCGTCATCGTGGCCGCCACCTTCCAGATCGCCGACGCGATCCTGCTGGTGGCCTACGTCTCCTACCTCGGTCTGGGCGTCCAGCCCCCGTCCACGGACTGGGGCGGCATGCTCTCGTCCGGCATGACGGCGGCCTACTCGGGCTACTGGTGGCTGATCGTGCCACCCGGCCTCGCCATCATCCTGGTGGTGTGGGCGTTCAACGCGATCGGAGACGGACTCCGGGACGCATTCGACGTGAGGGGGCGGGCATGAGCGCCGTTCGACGACCGGCCGCTCCCGCCACCGGCGGGCACATCCTCGACCTGGACGACCTGGGCGTCGTCTTCACCACGGAGACCGGCACGGTACAGGCCGTGCGCGGCGTGTCCCTGAGCGTCGCGCCCGGCGAGACGCTCGCCCTGGTCGGCGAGTCGGGCTCGGGCAAGTCCACCGTCGCGCTGGCCGCCATGGGCCTGCTCGCCGGCAACGCCCGGGCCACCGGAACGGCCGTGGTCGACGGGATCGACATCGTCGGCGCCGACGAGGAACAGCTGTCCGGGCTGCGCGGATCGACCGTCTCCATGGTGTTCCAGGAACCGGCCACCGCGCTCGACCCGCTGACCCGGGTCGGCAAGCAGATCGCCGAGGTGATCCGCAACCACCGGCGGATCTCCGCGGCGGACGCCGCCGCGCGCGCCGTCGAACTGCTGCGCCGCGTCGGCATCCCCGAGCCCGAGCAGCGGGCCCGCTCCTACCCGTTCCAGCTCTCCGGCGGCCAGCGCCAGCGCGTGGTCATCGCCATGGCCATCGCCAACGAACCGGCGCTGCTGATCGCCGACGAGCCCACCACCGCGCTCGACGTGACCGTGCAGGCCGAGATCCTCGACCTGCTGCGGCGGCTCGCCGCGGAGACCGGCACGGGTGTCCTGCTGGTCACCCACAACATGGGCGTCGTCGCGGACTTCGCGGACCGGGTCGCGGTGATGTACCAGGGCGCCGTCGTGGAGACCGGGCCCGTCGAGGACGTGCTGCTGCGTCCGACGCACGACTACACCAAGCGGCTGCTGTCCGCCGTACCGCGCCTGTCCGTCGCCGAATCCGGTGAGCCCGGTGCGTCATCAGGTGCGTCGGGTGCGTCCGGTGCGTCCGGTGCGTCCGGTGAGCGGCGGGCCGACGGGTCCGGTGCCGCGCCCGGCTCAGAGCCCGCGGTCGAACTCAAGGACGTCTCGGTGGTCTTCGGCCGCGGGAAGCAGGCGGTGCACGCCCTCAAGGGTGTCTCCTTCGCCGTCCACCCCGGGGAGACCCTGGGCCTGGTGGGAGAGTCGGGTTCCGGCAAGTCCACCGCCTCCCGGGTGGCGCTCGGCCTGATCACGCCCACGGCCGGGTCCGTCACCCTCTTCGGCGCCGACCTGGCCGCCACCCGCGCGCGGGCCCGGCGTGCGCTGCGGGCCGGCATCGGTGTCGTGCTCCAGGACCCGGTCGCCTCGCTCGACGCCCGTATGACGGTCGGCGAGTGTGTCGCGGAACCGCTGCGGATCCACCGCCGGAAGCTGTCCGGCAGGGAGCGGGAATCCCTGGTCGCCGACGTGCTGGACCGGGTCCGGCTGCCGCGCGAGGTGGCCCGGCGCGCGCCGCGCGAGCTGTCCGGCGGCCAGCGCCAGCGCGTGAGCCTCGCGCGCGCCCTGGTCCTCGAACCCCGCCTGCTGGTGGCGGACGAACCCACCAGCGCCCTGGACGTGAGCGTGCAGCAGGCGGTCCTCGAAGTGATCGGCGAGCTGCAGGAGGAGCTGGGCTTCGCCTGCCTCTTCGTCTCCCACGACCTGGCCGTCGTGCAGCAGTTCGCCCGCCGGGTGGTGGTGATGCGGGCGGGGCTGGCCGAGGAGCAGGGCCTGACGTCGGCCACCCTGCTGCACCCGGAGACCGACTACACCCGCCGTCTGCTGGCTGCGGTGCCCGTGCCCGACCCCGTCGTGCAGCGCGGCCGCCGGGCCGAGCGGCTGGCGACCCTCGCCGCCGGGCGGACGGAGGAGCAGGGGTGAGCGGTCCCGGCGCCCCGGTCTTCGCCGGGGTCGACATCGGCGGCACCACCACCCAGGTGGTGCTCTGCGACGAGGAACTGAAGGTGCTCGACCGCGCGGAGGTGGCCACTCCGGCACGTTCCGGCGGCCGGGCGATGATCGCCGCGACACTCGACGCGCTCGCCGCCGTGCGGGCGCGCACACCCGGCCGGCTGGCCGCCGTGGGGGTGGGCGCGGCCGGAGTGGTCGACGCGGCCTCCGGTCACATCCTGGTGGCCAGCGACTCGTTCACCGACTGGGCCGGCTTCCCGGTGACCGCCGCCCTGCGCACCGCACTGGGCGTACCCGCCTTCCTCGACAACGACGTCAACGCGTTCCTGCGCGGCGAGATCGCGTGCGGTGCGGCGGCGGACGAGGAGGACGTCCTCGGCATGACCCTGGGCACCGGTGTCGGCGGGGCGTTGTGGACGGGGGGCGAGCTGCGCACCGGGGCGCACGGCGCGGCCGGCGAGATCGGCCACATCCCCGGCTTCGGCGACCTGCCGTGCACCTGCGGCGGCCGCGGCCACCTGGAGACGCTGGCCTCGGCCCGTTCGCTGCGGGCCCGCTACGGCGAGCGCACCGGGCGGGAGCTGACGGCCCGCGAGGTGGCCGAGGCGGCCCGGGACGGGGACGCCGACGCCCACGGCGTGTTCGCGGCGGCGGGCGCCGGTATCGCTCGCGCGATCGTGATGACCGCGGGCCTCGTCGACATCGGCACGGTCGTGATCGGGGGCGGCGTCAGCGGCGCCTGGACGCTGCTGGAACCGCTGATCCGGGAGCCGCTCGCCGCCGAACCGCCGATCAGCGGCCACCCCGTCAAGCTGCTGCGGGCGGCCCTGGGAAGCGACGCCGTGCCGCTGGGCGCGGCGGCCCGGGCCCGCCACGAGCTGACCGCCCGCTGAGCCCCGGGCCGCTGAGCCCCGGGCCGGTGTGCGCCGGCCCGGTGTGTCCGGCCCGCCGCAGCTCCGGCGGGCCGGGCGGAACGCCTACGGTGCGGGGCGCATGGGCACGCCCTTGTTCAGCGTGCCGGTGCCGGTCCCGGTGTACAGGATCAGCGTGCCCTGACCGCCGACGGCGGCGATGTCGCCCTTGCCGTCGCCGTTGAAGTCGCCGCCGACGATGCGCTTCATGGGGGTCCAGGTGTTGTCCGGCCACAGCTTGCGGGCGAGGTCGAGGCCCCCCGCGGAGTTGCCCGCGTACCAGTTCAGGCTGCCGTCGTCCCGCACCGCGACCAGGTCGTCGCGGCCGTCGGCGTTGATGTCGGCGGTGCCGGTGAGGCGGGTCTTGCTCCAGGTGGCGTCCGGCCACATCTTGACCTTCTCGCCGGTCAGCACGCCGTCGGCGCCGGTGTGGTAGCCGTAGAGGTTGCCGTTGCCCCACTGGGCGATCAGACCGTCACGGCCGTCGAAGGTGAACCGGGAGACCTGCTCGATCGTCTTCCAGGACGTGTCGTGCCACATGGGCGTGCTCTTGTTGAGCATGCCGGTGGGGGTGCCTGTGTACAGGTTGAGGGTGCCGTCGCTTCGCACCGCGGCGATGTCGCCGTTGCCGTCGTCGTCGAAGTCGCCGCCGATGATCTGCACCATCGGGCCCCAGGTCTTGTCGTTCCACAGTTCGCGCCCGTACTCCAGCGTGCCGTCGGGCTTGGTGTAGAAGGCGTGCAGGGATCCGTCGTCCAGGACGGCGGCGATGTCGGTGCGGCCGTCGCCGTTGAAGTCCGCGGAGGCCACCAGGTCGCTGAGACTGCCGGTGCCGAGATCGCGGTTGACGGTCTGTCGCACGAAGTCGACGTCGCTCGCCGCGGCGACGGCGTCCGTACTGGTCGACTCCGATCCGAAGCAGCCGCCCTGCATCGAGCGGCTGTTGACGCCCACCAGCTCCAGGGCACCGTCGCTGTTCCGGAGCAGCGGGCCGCCGGCGTCCCCGGCGCACACGGCGTCGCCGTCCTGGCCGGTGACGTTGACCGCGTCGGCGGTGACCGAGGTGACCGTGAAGGCGCCCTGGTGACGCTGGACGGGCACCCATTCGTCCTTCGTGCGTCCGAAGCCGACGGCTGTGAGTGGTGCGCCGGGGTCCGGTGCGCCGGCCGCGAGGGGCACCGGGGCGATGTCGGGGACGGCCTTGTCCAGCCGGGCGAGAACCATGTCCCGGTCGGGGTGCGGGACGAGTTCGACCACCTCGCGCACATAGCCGTTGGCGATGCCGGAGTCGGCCCGGCCCACGGTGGCCCGGGTGAGCCGCTCGGGCTTTCCGGCCGGCACGGCGACCGACCGGGCGGGGTCGTCCGCGAAGCAGCTCGCCGCGGTGAGCACCCACTGCGCGTCCACCAGAGCGCCGGAGCAGGCGCGGTAGTCGGTGCCTATGGTCAGACGAACGGCGAAGTCCAGCTTCGCTTCGGTGGCCGGAGCACCGGCGGTGGCATGAGCCGGGCTGGACGCCAGGGCACCGGCCAGCAGGGCGGCGGCGGCCGTCAGGACCGTGCCGCCGGTCAGGGCCCCGCGAGCCCGCCGCGTGCGGATTTCTTTGTTGAGCAACGTACTTCCCTTCTTCGGAATCATGGTGGCCGCAAAAGGGCCTTCCGAATTCGCAATGGAAATACCTGACACGTGACGCATCGTACACAAGCCGTCCCGAAGAGCTGCACAGCAAAGTCACCGGCAGCTCGGAATTTCTTCACGGAAATGTGCATGGTATGCGAATGAAGTGCGGCACTACCGCTGGAAGCGGACACAACGCCCAAGGTGTGGAGCACTGCCACATAGAGTGTGATCTTGCTCGTCGGATTTCCGGAAACCGCATTGTTCCGCCATCGAGAAATTACCCTCGGCCGAAGCGGCGGCTATTTCCCTTTTCCCTTGCCCTCAGGCGGCGTCGTCGCCGTTGTTGTGGTTGTGGGTCTGGGTGTGGTTCGCGGGAGGCGCGCTCTTCGGGTGGCTGCGCAGCCGGGCCGTGACGTCCTCGGGGGGCAGGAAGCGGGACCAGCGCTCGGGGAACTCGGAGGGCATGTCGGGGTCGCCCTCGCCGTTCGCGGTCGTACGGGCCACGTACTCGGCGACCTGGGCCTGGCGCAGTCGTTCGTTGGCCTCGCGGGCGGCGGCGGTCGCGGCGGCCGGCCACACCCGGTCGATGGCCGCGTTGACCGCGGCGCCGACGAGCACCGCGAACGCGGACACCCCGATCCACAGCAGCACGGCGACGGGCGCGGCGAGGGAGCCGTAGATGGTGGGGCCCTCGACGGTGCTGGTGAGGTAGATGCGCAGCAGGAAGCTGCCCAGCACCCACATGGCGAGGGCGACCAGCGCGCCGGGGACGTCCTCGATCCAGGGCGAGCGCACGGGCACCGACACGTGGTACAGCGTGGTCAGGAAGGCCACGGAGAGGATGATGACGACCGGCCAGTACAGCACTTGTACGACCGTCGTCGACCAGGGCACGACCCGCACCACGGCGTCCGGTCCCGCCACCATCAGCGGCAGCGCGATCGACCCGATCACCAGGGCCACGATGAAGAGGAGGAAGGCCATCAGGCGGGTCCTGACGATGCCCCGGACGCCGTCGAGGCCGTACATCACGGTGATGGTGTCGATGAAGACGTTCACCGCGCGGGATCCGGACCACAGGGCGAAGAGGAAGCCGATGGAGATGACGTCGGGCCGGCCGCCCTTCATCACGTCGTCCAGGATCGGCTCGGTGATCTGCCGGACGCCCTTCTCGGAGAGCACGGCGCGGGAGGCGTCCAGGATGTTGTCGCGCAGGCTCTCGGTGGTGTCGGCGCCGATCCAGGAGTCGACGTAGCCGAGCAGCCCGAGGAGGCTCAGCAGCAGGGGCGGCACCGAGAGCAGGGTGAAGAAGGCGGCCTCGGCGGCCAGGCCGAGGATGCGGTACTCCATGCACGAGTTGACCGTGTCCTTCAGCAGCAGCCAGGCGGTCCTGCGTTTGGAGACGTTCCGGTAAAGGACCCGGGCACGGTGGAGCCGGCCCGAGGGCCGTTCGGGAGAATCACTTGCTGGCTGCACTCCCTAAAGGTATCCGGCGCGGAGGGCCGCGCCGGTCCGCGGACGCCCGGTGATCGCGTACCGCCCCGCCGCGGTCCCCCGGCACGGTAGGTTCACGTCCATGGCAGGCAGCACCCACACCGTGACGAATCAGGCGCCGCCGCTGACCGGCTACGACGTCTTCACCTCTGACCGTGCGCTGACGGAGGCGGTCCGGCGGCAGCTGCCGGCGGGAGCGCGCGAGGAGGCGCTCGCCGAGCTGTCGGGGCTCGGCCGGGGCTGCGGGTCGGCGCAGACCCAGGAGTGGGGCGCGCAGGCCGACGCGCACCCGCCGGTCCTGCGCACCCACGACCGCTACGGCCACCGCGTCGACGAGGTCGACTTCCACCCGGCCTGGCACCGGCTGCTCGGCAAGGGCGTCTCGGCGGGCCTGACCGACGCCTGGTCGCGGCCGGGCGGGCACGTGCGGCGCGCGGCGGCGTTCCTGATGTGGACCCAGGTGGAGGCGGGCAACTGCTGTCCGCTGTCGATGACCCACGCGGCGGTGCCGGCCCTGCGCGCCGACCCGGGACTGGCCGCCGAGTGGGAGCCCCGGCTGACCTCCCGGGTCTACGACCGGGAGCTGCGGCCCGCCCACCTGAAGGCCGGGGTGCTGTTCGGGATGGGCATGACGGAGAAGCAGGGCGGCAGCGACGTACGGGCGAACAGCACGGCGGCGCGGCCGCTGGCCGAGGACGGGACGTACGAGCTGACCGGGCACAAGTGGTTCTGCTCGGCGCCGATGTCGGACGGCTTCCTGGTGCTGGCGCGCGCTCCGGAGGGGCTGACCTGCTTCCTGGTGCCGCGCGTGCTGGCGGACGGCACCCGCAACGTGTTCCTGATCCAGCGGCTCAAGGAGAAGCTGGGCAACCGGTCCAACGCCTCCGCCGAGGTCGAGTTCGCCGGGACCTGGGCGCGCCGGGTCGGTGCGGAGGGGCGCGGGGTGCCCACGATCATCGACATGGTGGCGGCGACCCGGCTGGACTGCGTGCTGGGCTCGGCGGGCCTGATGCGCCAGGCGGTGGCGCAGGCGGTGCACCACTGCGCGTACCGCGAGGCGTTCGGCGCGAAGCTGGCCGACCAGCCGCTGATGCGCAACGTCCTCGCGGACCTGGCGATCGAGTCGGAGGCGGCCACGACGCTCGGGCTGCGGCTGGCGGCGGCCTGCGACGCCGCCGCCGGCGGCGACGAGCGGGAGCGGGCGCTGCTGCGGCTCGCGGTGCCGGCGGCCAAGTACTGGGTGACCAAGCGGTGTGCGCCGGTGGTGGTGGAGGCGGCCGAGTGCCTGGGCGGCAACGGGTACGTCGAGGAGTCCGGGCTGCCCCGGCTGGTGCGCGAGTCGCCGCTGAACTCGGTCTGGGAGGGCGCCGGGAACGTGCAGGCGCTGGACGTGCTGCGGGCGCTGGGCCGGGAGCCGGCGGCGCTGGACGCGTATCTGACGGAGGTGGGCGCGGCGCGCGGGGCCGATCACCGGCTGGACGCGGCGATCCGCGGGCTGCTGACGGAGCTGGCCGACCTGGCGGCCGCCGAGGGGCGGGCCCGGCTGCTGGCGGAGCGGCTGGCGCTGGTGCTGCAGGGCGCGCTGCTGGTGCGGTACGCGCCGCCTGAGGTGGCCGACGCGTTCTGCGCCTCTCGGCTGGGCGGCGACGGGGGCGCGGCGTTCGGCACGCTGCCGCCGACCCTGGACCTGGCGGCGGTGGTGGAGCGGGCGCGGCCCGTGGTCTGATTCCGGCCGCGTGGCGCGGGGGTGGTGCTGCGCCGACACGGCACCACCCCCGCCACACGGGCCCGTTCAGGCCGCGTACGCCGCTCGGGACGGCGTGGTTCAAGTTTGGACACCCGCGAAGCCGTCCACCAGGGTTGCAGGGGGTTGCAACTTGCGGTCGGCTGTGTGCGGACCGTGCCCGCGGGGCGTGGGCAACCGGTCAGTATGAGACGAACATTCGCCTTCCGGAAGGACGAGGTCCCGTGGCGCTCTCGCCCATGGACGTGACACAGTTGGCCGCCGCCGACACGGCGCGGGCGGCCCGGATGCTCAGCGAGGTCCGCTCCGCGAGACTCTCGGGCGGGCGGGCTCCGGTGGCGCCGCGTCCGGTGATCGAGCAGTCCTGGGACCGGATGCTGCGCAGCGGCGTCGACCCGGAGCACGACTTCCGTTCCGGCCTGCTGACGCCGCAGGAGGTGCTGCGGCGGCGCGAGTGCTCCCAGCTGCGGCACGTCCTGCCGGTGCTGCGGGAGGCGCTGCTGTCGGTCGCGGACGTGGCCCACCACATCATGGTGGTCGCGGACGAGGACGGCCGGGTGCTGTGGCGCGAGGGCAGCGCGCGGGTGCTGCGGCGGGCCGACGGGCTGGGGTTCGAACTCGGGGCGGACTGGCGCGAGGAGGTGGTCGGCACCAACGGCGTGGGGACACCGGCGGTGACCGGGCGGCCCGTACAGGTCTTCGCCTCCGAACACTTCGTGCGCTCGCAGGCGACCTGGACCTGCGCCGGGGCTCCGATCACCGACCCGCGCAGCGGCCGGCTGCTCGGGGTGGTCGACGTGAGCGGCCCGCTGGAGACGATGCACCCGGCGACACTGGCCTGGGTCGACTCGGTGGCCAAGCTGGCCGAGGCCCGGCTGAGGGAGCTGCACACGCGCTCGCTGGACCGGTTGCGGGCGGTGGCGGCCCCGGCGCTGGCCCGGCTGGCGGGGCGGGCGCTGGTCACGGACCGGGACGGCTGGACCGCGGCCGTGACGGGGATGCCCTACGTGGACCGGGTGATGCTGCCCAAGTCGCCGGAGACGGGGATCCGGTGGCTGCCGGCGTTCGGGGCGTGCACGGTGGAGCCGCTGGCCGAGGGCTGGCTGGTGCGGGCCGCGGCGGGGCCGGGGCCGCAGGACGCGACCCGGATCGTGCTGGACCTCGCGCAGCCGCGCCGCTGGTCGGTACGGGTGCTGGGCGGCGCGGAGGACTGGGCGCGGGAACTGAGTCCGCGGCACGCGGAGTTGCTGTACCTGCTGGCGGTGCACCGGGGTGGCCGCAGCGCCGCCGGGCTGGCCGAGGACATGTTCGGCGACCCGGCCCGCACGGTGACGGTGCGGGCCGAGATGTCACGGGTGCGGAGGTATCTCGGGGCCCATCTGGAACACCGGCCGTATCGTTTCTGCGAGGACGCGGAGGTGGAGATCCTGCTCCCGGCCGACCTCCGGGACCTGCTTCCCCACTCCACGGCTCCGGCGGTGGCGCTGCGGCGGGTGTCGCCGGGCGTGCCGTGACGGGGCGCAGGCGCGCGGGGCGCCCCGGATGGCCGTAAAGGCGGGTTGATTCCGCATATTTGCATCGTCTGCGTCCGCCGGGCCGTCCGTCTGCCGTAGCATCATTGACGGACCGTCCCATCCGCTCCTCGGGCAACGCGACCACCGTCGAGCGCAGTTGGTCCGGCGTCCGTGGAGGTTCGATGAAGCAGCGCGGCAGACACCGCAGGCGCAGACGGGGCAGGGCGCTGCGCGCCGCCCTGACCGGCGCCGCCCTCGCCCTGACCGGTGCCGCCACGCTGATCAGCGCCTCGCAGGCCACGGTCGCCGACGACCCGGGCGCCCTCAAGCCCCTCACCTCCGCCGCCGAGACCGGCGCACTGCGCCTGACCGAGCACCGGGTGCCCACGGCCTGGCTCGACCGGCTCTCCGCCTCGATGGGCGACCCGGTGGGCGTCGACACCGTCCTGGAGTCCGCCGACCGCACCCTGCGCGACGCCGCCGACTGCACGGCCGGGGAGCGCGAGGCACTGCCGGTCTCCCCCGCCGCCACCCGCGCCTACTGCTGGGACGAGGCCGACACCGACGGCTGGCGGCCCGGCGCGGTCACCACCTCCGGTGACGCCGACGAGGACGGCCGCTGGGGCGCCCACCAGGTCATCCTCTCCGCCTGGTCCCGCGACGACGGCACCCCCCAGGGCGGCCTCGCCCGGGTCTCCTTCGTCGACGCCGACGACCCCGGCCGGCTCGGGTACACCTCGGCACTCCTCGCCGTCCCCGTGGACGGCGGCCACGACTACCGGGGGCTCGCCTCGCCCGTCACCGGCATGGTCTGGTACCAGGACAAGCTGCTGGTCACCACGGCCGCCGGGGACCGCGACGCGCTGTACGTGTACGACGTGGAGCGGGTCCAGCGCGCCACCACCGCGGCGGACGCCGTCGGGCGGGTGCCCGGCGGCTGGGCGGCGGGCGGCCACCGGTACGTACTGCCCGCCATCGCCTCCTACCGGCTGCCCGACACCGACGGCGCGGCCCGCCCGGGCGCGATCTCCCTGGACCGCGGCACCAGCCCCGACAGTCTGGTGGCCACGGAGCACGTGGCCGCGGACGGCGACCGGCCCACCCGGCTGTGGCGCTACGCGCTGCGCACGGCCACGGATCCCGACCGCACCGGACTGCCCGCCACGGACTCCGCCGGCCATGTGGACGCGGTCGAGGCGTACGAGACCGGGGCGGCCGAGGTCGGGGGCGTGCTGTCGTACCGGCCGCCCGGCGCGACCCGGTCCGACTGGTATCTGGGGCGCGCGGCCGGCGGGCAGGACGGGCGCGGGACGCTGTGGCGCCAGGACGCGGAGGGCGCCCGGGCCGTGGAGTGCGGCGCGGACCGCTCGCAGCAGTGCTGGAGCGGACCGGCGGGCTCGATGTCGTACTGGGAGCGGACCGGCGAGGTCTGGTCCCAGTCGGGCCGCATGCTGTTCGCGCTGCCGCTGACGTCGATCGAGGACGCGCTCGACTGAGCGGCCGTCGCGGGCGCCCCCGGCCGCACGGAGCGGGGATCGACAGATCCGCGGAACGGATGATTCCCTGACCGGCATGACCAACATCGCCGTGACCACGTGGTCCCTGGAGCAGACGGCGCCCACCGATCTGCTGCCGGCCGCCGCACCGGAGGGGGACGTCCGGATCGTCCGCGCCGAGGTGCCCTCCCCCGAGTTCAGCCGTTTCCTGTACGCGTCGGTCGGTGGCGACATCCGCTGGACGGACCGGCTCGGCTGGAGCCACGCGCGGTGGCGGGAGCACCTGGAGCGGCCGGGCGTGGAGACCTGGGTCGCCCACGACCGCGGCACGCCCGCCGGATACGTGGAGCTGACGCCCGGCGACGACGGGGTCGTGGAGATCGAGTACTTCGGCCTGATCGAGGCCTTCCGCGGCCGGCGCATCGGCGGCCACCTCCTCTCGTACGGCACCGCCCGCGCCTGGGACCTGGCGGAACGCTGGCCGGGGCTGGCCACCACCAAGCGGGTGTGGCTGCACACCTGCAGCAAGGACGGCGAGTACGCCATGGACAACTACCAGCGCCGCGGCTTCCGGCTCTTCGACACCAAGGTGGAGGAGGAGGCGGACGTGGCCACCCCCGGACCGTGGCCCGGGGCCTTCCCCGCCTGACCAGCACCGACACGTCTGTTTTCGGCCGTCCGGCCGAGCCCTCACCGCACATGTGATCCACGACACCCTTGTCTCGCTCCACGAGACAAGGGTGTCCACATTTTGGATTAAGCTGGACCAGTCACAGATCGCCGTGCCACGCTTCCGTCATGCCTGGAACTGGAATTGCCTTGGTGAGTCGGCGGCACGTCGACCTCGGCCGCATGTCCAGCGCCATCTGTCCGGGCCGCTGAGAGCACTCTCCAGCACCTCCGGATTCCCCGCATTCGCCTCGCTCCCGCGCAATGACGCGCACGCGTGTCTCACGTACGCCCACGTAGTGCCATGCGCCATGCGCGCAGGTCAGAGCCGCATTTCGCCTGTCACCAAAGGACGTGTCACCCATGGCCGCCACCCCGCCCGACTCCGCTGCCGCGACCCCGCGCCGCAAGGTGAGCCGTCACCGCGGCGAGGGCCAGTGGGCGGCCGGACACTTCACCCCGCTCAACGGCGCCGAGCAGTTCAAGAAGGACGACGACGGTCTCAATGTGCGGACACGCATTGAGACGATCTACTCCAAGCGGGGCTTCGACTCGATCGACCCCAACGACCTGCGCGGACGCTTCCGCTGGTGGGGCCTGTACACCCAGCGCCGTCCCGGCATCGACGGCGGCCGCACCGGTCTGCTGGAGCCGGAGGAGCTCGAGGACGAGTACTTCATGATGCGCGTCCGCATCACCGGCGGGCGGCTCACCACCGAGCAGTTGCGGACCATCGGCGAGCTGTCCGAGACCTACGCCCGCGGCACCGCCGACATCACCGACCGGCAGAACATCCAGTTCCACTGGGTCCGCATCGAGGACGTGCCCAGCATCTGGGAGCGGCTGGAGGCCGTCGGCCTGTCCACCACCGAGGCGTGCGGCGACTGCCCGCGCGGCATGCTCGGCTCCCCGGTGGCCGGCGTCGCCGAGGACGAGATCATCGACGGCACGGCCGCCCTGGACGAGATCGCCCGCCGCTACCTCGGCGACCCGCGCTTCTCCAACCTGCCGCGCAAGTACAAGACGGCGGTCAGCGGCTCCCCGCTGCTCGACGTCGCCCACGAGATCAACGACATCTCCTTCGTCGGCGTGGTCCACCCCGAGCACGGCCCCGGCTTCGACCTGTGGGTCGGCGGCGGCCTGTCCACCAACCCCAAGTTCGGTGTGCGGCTGGGGGCCTGGGTGCCCGAGTCCGAGGTCCCGGACGTGTGGGAGGGCGTCACCTCCATCTTCCGCGACCACGGCTACCGGCGGCTGCGCAACCGCGCCCGCCTGAAGTTCCTGGTCGCCGACTGGGGCGCGGAGAAGTTCCGCAAGGTCCTGGAGGACGACTACCTGGGCCGCAGGCTGATCGACGGCCCGGCGCCGGAGATGCCCGCGCAGCAGTGGCGCGACCACATCGGCGTGCACCGCCAGAAGGACGGCCGCTTCTACGTCGGCTTCGCCCCGCGCGTGGGACGCATGGACGGCTCGGTGCTCACCAAGGTCGCCGAGCTGGCCGAGAACCACGGCTCGGGCCGGGTGTCCACCACCGTCGAGCAGAAGATGATCGTCCTCGACGTGCCCGGCGACCGGGTCGACTCCCTCGTGGAGTCCCTGGAGGCGCTGGACCTGCGGGTCAAGCCCTCGCCGTTCCGGCGCGGCACGATGGCCTGCACCGGCATCGAGTTCTGCAAGCTCGCCATCGTCGAGACCAAGGAGCGCGGCAGCGACCTGATGGACGAGCTGGAGCGCCGGATGCCGGACTTCGACGAGCCCCTCACCATCAACATCAACGGCTGCCCGAACGCCTGCGCCCGCATCCAGACCGCGGACATCGGCCTCAAGGGCCAGCTGATGACCGACTCCGAGGGGCGGCAGGTCGGCGGCTACCAGGTGCACCTGGGCGGCGCCCTCGGCCTGGAGCCGAGCTTCGGCCGCAAGGTGCGCGGCCTGAAGGTGACCTCCGACGAACTGCCGGACTACATCGAGCGCGTCCTCACCCGCTTCCAGGCCGAGCGCGAGGACGGCGAGCGCTTCGCCGCCTGGGCGGCCCGGGCCTCCGAGGAGGCCCTGTCGTGAGCGAGCGCGCCGCGCCCTTCTACTGCCCCTACTGCGGCGACGAGGACCTGCGTCCCGGCGAGCAGGGCCACGGCGCCTGGGAGTGCGGGGCGTGCAACCGCGCATTCCAGCTGAAGTTCCTCGGACTGCTCGCCCGGGGTCTTCAGTCCGACTCCGACTCCACGGGAGGGGAACGGATATGACGGCGGTTCAGGAAGAACGTACGGCCGAGGACCTCAAGGCGCTGGCCGAGCGGGCGGGCCGCGAGCTGGAGGACGCCACCGCGCTGGAGATCCTCCAGTGGGCGGCGAAGACGTTCGGCAGCCGCTTCTGCGTGACCTCCTCCATGGAGGACGCGGTCGTCGCCCACCTCGCCTCCCGCGCCCTGCCCGGCGTGGACGTGGTGTTCCTCGACACCGGCTACCACTTCCCGGAGACCATCGGCACCCGCGACGCGGTCGAGGCCGTGATGGACGTGAACGTCATCACGCTCACCCCCCGGCAGACGGTCGCCGAGCAGGACGCCGAGTACGGGCCGCGGCTGCACGACCGCGACCCCGACCTGTGCTGCGCGCTGCGCAAGGTGAAGCCGCTGGAGGAGGGCCTGCGGGGCTACCAGGCCTGGGCGACCGGGCTGCGCCGGGACGAGTCGGAGACGCGGGCGAACACGCCGGTCGTCGGCTGGGACGAGAAGCGGGGCAAGGTGAAGATCTCGCCCATCGCCAAGTGGTCACAGGAAGATGTGCAAACGTACGTCACCGAGCACGGCGTCCTCACGAACCCGCTGCTGATGGACGGCTATGCCTCCGTGGGCTGCGCGCCCTGCACCCGTCGTGTGCTGGAGGGCGAGGACGCCCGCGCCGGACGCTGGGCGGGCCGCTCGAAGACCGAGTGCGGACTGCACGGCTGACATGACGACCACCAAGGGACCGACGGCCACCGGGCCGACGACCACCCGACCATCGAGATCCAGGGAGAACCACGTGACGACCGGAGCCACCGTCTGGCTCACGGGGCTGCCCAGCGCCGGCAAGACCACCATCGCCCGCGAGCTGGCCGACCGCCTGCGTGAGGAGGGCCGGCGCGTCGAACTGCTCGACGGCGACGAGATCCGCGAGTTCCTCTCCGCGGGCCTCGGCTTCGACCGCGCGGACCGGCACACCAACGTGCAGCGCATCGGCTTCGTCGCCGAACTGCTCGCCCGCAACGGCGTCACGGCCCTGGTCCCGGTGATCGCGCCGTACGCGGACAGCCGCGACGCGGTGCGCGAGCGGCACGGGGCGAACGGCACGGCGTACGTCGAGGTGCACGTGGCCACGCCCGTCGAGGTGTGCTCGGTGCGCGACGTGAAGGGCCTGTACGCCAAGCAGGCCGCGGGCGAGCTGACGGGGCTCACCGGGGTGGACGACCCGTACGAGGAGCCCGTCAAGCCCGACCTGCGCATCGAGTCGCAGGACCAGACCGTGCAGGAGTCCGCCGCGGCGGTCCACGCGCTGCTCACCGAAAGGGGACTGGCATGACGACGACCGCCGAAGCGGCGCGGGAGGGTACGGCGGGCCCGTACGCCCTCTCCCACCTCGACGCCCTCGAGTCGGAAGCCGTGCACATCTTCCGCGAGGTGGCGGGCGAGTTCGAGCGGCCGGTGATCCTCTTCTCCGGCGGCAAGGACTCGATCCTGATGCTGCACCTGGCGCTGAAGGCGTTCGCCCCGGCGGCCGTGCCGTTCTCCCTGCTGCACGTGGACACCGGGCACAACTTCCCCGAGGTCCTCGACTACCGCGACCGCACGGTCGAGCGGCACGGGCTGCGCCTGCACGTCGCCTCCGTGCAGGACTACATCGACCGCGGGGTGCTCAGGGAGCGCCCGGACGGCACCCGCAACCCGCTCCAGACGCTGCCGCTGACCGAGAGGATCCAGGCGGAGAAGTTCGACGCGGTCTTCGGCGGCGGGCGCCGCGACGAGGAGAAGGCCCGGGCCAAGGAGCGGGTGTTCTCGCTGCGCGACGAGTTCTCCCAGTGGGACCCGCGCCGCCAGCGCCCCGAGCTGTGGAACCTGTACAACGGCCGGCACGCCCCCGGCGAGCACGTCCGCGTCTTCCCGCTCTCCAACTGGACCGAGCTGGACGTGTGGCAGTACATCGCCCGCGAGGGCATCGAACTGCCGCAGATCTACTACGCCCACGAGCGCGAGGTCTTCGCCCGCTCCGGCATGTGGCTGACGGCCGGTGACTGGGGCGGCCCCAAGGACGGCGAGACGACCGAGAAGCGGCGGGTGCGCTACCGCACCGTCGGCGACATGTCCTGCACCGGCGCCGTCGACTCGGACGCCGACAGCATCGAGAAGGTCATCGCCGAGATCGCCGTCACCCGGCTCACCGAACGCGGCGCCACCCGCGCCGACGACAAGATGTCCGAGGCCGCGATGGAAGACCGCAAGCGCGAGGGGTACTTCTAGACATGACCAGCACCACTGAACCCGTCGAGCCGCTGTCGGTCTGGCAGCTGTCGGAGTCGACCCTGCTGCGGTTCGCCACCGCGGGCTCGGTCGACGACGGCAAGTCCACGCTGGTCGGCCGGCTGCTGCACGACTCCAAGTCGGTCCTCACCGACCAGTTGGAGGCCGTCGAGCGCGCCTCCGCGAGCCGCGGCCAGGAGGCCCCGGACCTGGCGCTGCTCACCGACGGCCTCAGGGCCGAGCGCGAGCAGGGCATCACCATCGACGTGGCCTACCGCTACTTCGCCACCCCGCGCCGCCGGTTCATCCTGGCCGACACCCCCGGGCACGTGCAGTACACGCGGAACATGGTCACCGGCGCCTCCACGGCCGAGCTGACGGTGATCCTGGTCGACGCCCGCAACGGCGTCGTCGAGCAGACCCGCCGGCACGCCGCGATCGCCGCCCTGCTGCGCGTCCCGCACGTCGTCCTCGCCGTCAACAAGATGGACCTGGTCGACTACCGGGAGTCCGTGTTCGCGGCCATCGCCGAGGAGTTCACGGCATACGCCACCGAGCTGGGCGTCCCGGAGGTCACCGCGATCCCCATCTCGGCCCTGGAGGGCGACAACGTGGTGGAGGCGTCGGCGGTCATGGACTGGTACGGCGGCCCGACGGTGCTCGAACACCTGGAGACCGTCCCGGTCAGCCACGACCTGGCGCACTGCCACGCCCGGCTGCCGGTGCAGTACGTGATCCGGCCGCAGACCGCCGAGCACCCCGACTACCGCGGCTACGCGGGGCAGATCGCCGCCGGCACCTTCCGGGTGGGCGACGAGGTCACCGTGCTGCCCTCGGGCCGCACCTCGAAGGTGTCCGCCATCGACGTGCTCGGCGAGCCGGTCGACGCCGCCTGGACGCCGCAGTCGGTGACGCTGCTCCTGGAGGACGACATCGACGTCTCGCGCGGCGACCTGATCGTGCCCAGCGAGGACGCGCCGGCCACCAGCCAGGACGTCGAGGCCACCGTCTGCCACGTCGCCGACGCGCCGCTCACCGTGGGCCACCGGGTGCTCCTCAAGCACGGCACCCGTACCGTCAAGGCCATCGTCAAGGACATCCCGGCCCGGCTCACGCTGGACGACCTGTCGCTGCACCCGCACCCCGGGCAGCTGGTCGCCAACGACATCGGCCGCGTGAAGGTCCGCACCGCCGAGCCGCTGCCCGCCGACTCCTACGCCGACTCGCGGCGCACCGGCTCGTTCATCCTGATCGACCCCAGCGACGGCACCACGCTCACCGCCGGCATGGTCGGCGAGTCCTTCGCCGCGCCGGAGCCGGTCAAGGACGCGGCCGACGACGACGGGTGGGACTTCTGAGCATGTCCTCCCCCGACTTCTACTCCACGTTCGCCAAGGAGGGCGGCCGCGTCGGCAGCGGCGCCGAAGGCAGCGGCCAGGGCGGAGTGGCGCGATGTGCGCGGTGACGTACGCGCACCGCTCGCGCGCCCTCACCCCCCACAGCCGAAGACCTGCCGACCTCCCGGCCACGCCCTGACACCTCGGACCCACCGACAGGCGTGCGTGCCGGACCAACGAGAGGAACACCTCCCGTGCCTGCCACCACCGCCCTGCGCCGCACCCTCGCGGTCATGGCCGCCCTTCCGTTGCTCACCCTGGCCGCCTGCGGGTACGGCTCCGAGGCGAAGGACGACGACAGCGCCAAGGTCGCCGAGGGCGCCGAGAAGATCGACGGTCTCGACTCCGTCCGGATCGGCTACTTCGGCAACATCACCCACGCCACCCCGCTGGTCGCCAACCAGAAGGGCTTCTTCCAGAAGGCGCTGGGCGCCACCGAGGCCAAGTACGCGGTCTTCAACGCGGGCCCGTCCGAGATCGAGGCGCTGAACTCCGGCTCCATCGACATCGGCTGGATCGGCCCCTCGCCCTCGATCAACGGCTACACCAAGTCCGGCGGCAAGAACCTGCGCATCATCGGCGGTTCGGCCTCGGGCGGCGTGAAGCTCGTGGTCAACCCCGACAAGATCAAGTCCCTGAAGGACGTCAAGGGCAAGCGCATCGCCACCCCGCAGCTGGGCAACACGCAGGACGTGGCGTTCCTCAACTGGATCGCCGAGCAGGGCTGGAAGGTCGACGCGCAGAGCGGCAAGGGCGACGTGACGGTCGTCCGCAGCGACAACAAGGTCACCCCGGACGCCTACAGGTCCGGCTCCCTGGACGGCGCCTGGGTGCCCGAGCCCACCGCGTCCAAGCTGGTGGCCGCGGGCGGCAAGGTGCTCCTGGACGAGTCGACGCTGTGGCCCGACGAGAAGTTCGTGATCACGAACATCATCGTGTCGCAGAAGTTCCTCAAGGAGCACCCGAAGGCCGTGCAGGCGGTGCTCGAGGCGTCGGTCGACACCAACGAGTGGATCACGGCCAACCCGGACGAGGCGAAGACCGCGGCCAACGCCCAGCTGGAGAAGGACTCCGGCAAGGCGCTCCCGGCGGACGTGCTGGACCCGGCCTGGGAGTCGATCAAGCTCACCGACGACCCGCTGGCCTCCACCCTCGACGCCCAGGCGGAGCACGCCGTGAAGGCCGGTCTGCTGGACGAGCCCGACCTGAACGGCATCTACGACCTGACGCTGCTGAACAAGGTCCTCAAGGCCAAGGGCAAGCCCGCGGTCGACGACGCCGGGCTCGGCGTCGAGTAAAGCCCGGATCCGACCACCCAGGAGGTGACGACCATGGCCACGACCACGACCCTCGCCAAGGCCGCCGACGGCACCGAGCCGGCCGAGTACGCCGCCCGGATCGAGCACGTCTCGAAGTCCTTCGCGGGCCCCGCCGGGCAGCAGCTCGTCCTGGACGACATCACCCTCGATGTCGCGCCCGGCGAGTTCGTCACCCTCCTGGGCGCCTCCGGCTGCGGCAAGTCCACGCTGCTGAACCTGGTGGCGGGCCTGGACCGGCCCAGCGCGGGCGGCATCAGCACGGACGGGCGGCCGGCCCTGATGTTCCAGGAGCACGCCCTGTTCCCGTGGCTGACCGCGGGCAAGAACATCGAACTCGCCCTCAGGCTGCGGGGCGTGCCCAAGACCGAGCGCCGCGACAAGGCGGAGGAACTGCTCGAACTCGTCCGTCTGAAGGGCGCGTACGGCAAGCGGGTGCACGAGCTGTCGGGCGGTATGCGCCAGCGGGTCGCGATGGCCCGGGCGCTGGCCCAGGAGAGCAAGCTGCTGCTGATGGACGAGCCGTTCGCGGCGCTTGACGCCATCACGCGGGACGTGCTGCACGACGAACTGACCCGCATCTGGCGCGAGACGCAGGTGTCCGTGCTGTTCGTGACGCACAACGTCCGCGAGGCCGTGCGGCTGGCCGAGCGGGTGGTGCTGCTGTCCTCCCGTCCCGGGCGCATCGCGCGCGAGTGGACGGTCGGCATCCCGCAGCCGCGCCGTATCGAGGACACCGCCGTGGCGGAGCTGTCCGTCGAGATCACCGAAGAACTGCGTGGGGAGATCCGCCGACATGGCCAGCACTGACACGACGCGTCCCGCCGGGGGCGCGGGGGCGAAGGACGGCGGCGACCTCGCCGGTCTGGAGGCGGGCCTGGACGCACTGGAGTCGGTGCAGCAGGGACGCACACCGCTGCGGCAGACCCTGGTGGAGAAGGTCCTGCCGCCCACCGTCGCGGTCCTGCTGGTCCTCGCGGTGTGGCAGGCCCTGGTCTCCTTCGAGATCGTCGACGACCCCACCAAGCTGCCCGCACCGTCCGACGTGTGGGACGTGCTGCACCAGGCCTGGCTCCAGGGCGAACTGCTCGGCTACATCTGGACCAGCGTCTCGCGCGGTCTGCTCGGCTTCTGCTTCGCGCTGGTCATCGGCACCCCGCTGGGGCTGCTGGTGGCGCGGGTGAAGTTCGTGCGGGCGGCGATCGGCCCGATCCTGTCCGGCCTCCAGTCGCTGCCGTCGGTGGCCTGGGTGCCGCCGGCCGTGATCTGGCTGGGCCTGAACAACTCGATGATGTACGCCGTCATCCTGCTCGGCGCGGTGCCCTCCATCGCCAACGGCCTGGTGTCCGGCGTCGACCAGGTCTCCCCGATCTTCCTGCGGGCGGGGCGCACGCTGGGCGCCACGGGGCTGAAGGGCACCTGGCACATCGTGCTGCCGGCCGCGCTGCCCGGCTACGTCGCCGGTCTCAAGCAGGGCTGGGCCTTCTCCTGGCGCTCGCTGATGGCCGCAGAGATCATCGCCTCCTTCCCCGACCTGGGCGTCGGCCTCGGGCAGTTGCTGGAGAACGGCCGCAACGCCAGCGACATGGCCATGGTCTTCGAGGCCATCCTGCTCATCCTGGTCGTCGGCATCGCCATCGACCTGCTGATCTTCAGCCCGCTGGAGCGCTGGGTGCTGCGCAGCCGCGGGCTGCTGGTGAAGGGCTGAGGCACACCATGTCCGCACCGGCCCGCCCCGTACTCCTGGTCGTTGCCCACGGCAGCCGCGACCCGCGGCACGCCCAGGCCGTGCACGCCCTGGTCCGCCGGGTGCGTGCGCTGCGTCCGGACGTACGGGTGGAGACCGGCTTCCTGGACTTCAACGTCCCCTCGGTGCAGGGCGTCCTGGAGTCCCTGGAGACGGAGGGCGTGCGGGACGTCGTGGCGCTCCCGCTGCTGCTGACCCGCGCCTTCCACGCCAAGGCGGACATCCCCGCGGTACTGGCGGCGGCGCCGCCGCGCCTGAGGATCCGGCAGGCCGAGGTGCTCGGTCCCTCGCCGCTGCTGCTGTCGGCGCTGGAGCGGCGCCTGTACGAGGCGGGCCTGACGCCCGCCGACAAGTCCTCGACCGGGGTCGTACTGGCCTCGGCGGGGTCCTCCGACCCGGAGGCGATCGCAGTGATCGCTGAAATCGCGCGGGAGTGGCGGCACACCGGTTGGTGCGCCGTGCGGCCTGCGTTCGCCTCCGCATCCCTTCCGCGCACCGAGGACGCGGTACGGCGGTTGCGCGAGCTGGGCTGTGCGCGCGTCGCCGTCGCCCCGTACGTGCTGGCGCCGGGCTTCCTGCCGGACCGCATCGCGCGGGGCGCGGCCGGGGCGGACGTGCTGGCGGACGTGCTGGGGCCCGCACCTGAGGTGGCGCGGGTCCTGCTGGAGCGGTACGACGCGGCGCGGGTGCCGGTGGCGCTGGCGGTCGGCGCCTGAGGCCCGGGACCCCCGTCAGGCGCCCGTCAGCTCCACCAGCTTGGTGACCGTGTTCCAGTTGCGGCTGGTGGCGATCAGGCCCTTGTTGACGCGGGGTTTGGCGAGGGCCTCGGCCAGCTTGGAGCGGCCCAGGCCGTCCGGCGCGTAGAGGTACAGGGCGCGGTCGCCGAGGCGGAACTCCTCGGGGTGGAAGGACGGGGCGTCGATCCCCGCGAACCGGTCCGCGTCGACGGGCGCGGAGAAGTAGGTGACGTGCAGCTGCTTGCCCTCCAGCTCGGCGGCCGGGAACGGGCACGCCTCGACGATCCCCTTCAGATAGGCGTGGTCGCGCACGATCACGTCCACGGGGAAGCCGAACCGCTTCTCGATCGCTTCCGCCAGCTCCGCGGCCAGGGTGTCCTCGTCGTCGTGGCCGGACGCGAAGACGGCCTGTCCGCTCTGCAGATGGGTGCGTACGGCGTCGTGGCCGAGGGAGGCCAGCAGCGCGCGCAGGTCGGCCATCGGGACCTTCCGGCTGCCGCCCACGTTGATCCCGCGCAGCAGCGCCGCGTACCTGGTCGTCATCCGCACACCATAGAACGGCCGTCGTGCCCCGTGGGGGTGGGCACGACGGCCGGGTCCGCGCGCCGGGCGCACGTGCGCGTCACTCTCGCCGATGCGGTGCGCGGGGTTCAACCGCTACACACGCCTGTGACTTAATCAACAACTCTTCCAAAAGGCTCCGGGGCGCCACGGCACCCTGATCAACGTCCCTGGTATCGCCGGGTAGATGTAAGGGGCCGGGATCCTCCTCAGCGGTGAGTGCGGCGGTACGGAGGGATGAGGACGGCGCCGCCGCACGTCACCGGAGAGCACGACGCGACGGCCTTATGCGGCCCATACCTTCGAAACGCAAGGTGGCGGCAGGGGGCCGGCACCGCTCATGAGGGGGCAGGCCGGTCATGCGGAACCGAGAGACACGGGTGCGGGGCATAGCTGCCCGGGCGGGCGGCTGGAGTGCCCGGCACCGATGGGCCGCCGTCGGGATCTGGGTGCTGTTCGTCGTCCTGGCGACGGGGCTCGGTTCGGCGGCCGGCCGGGTCGACGTCAAGGACAGCGACCAGATGGGCGGCGAGACGCACACCGCCGCCCGGATCGTCGAGGACGCCGGGATCGACGAGCCGGCCGGCGAGACGGTCCTGATCCAGGCGAAGTCCGGTGATGTGAAGGCCACCGACGCCGAGTTCCGGGCCGCGGTCGGCGCGGTCGTCACGGCGGTGGAGGGCACCGGGAAGGTCACGGGCGTCACCTCGCCGTACGACGCGAAGACGATCTCGAAGGACGGCCGCAGCGCCCTGGTGCAGTTCGACATGCGCGGCGAGGCGGACACCGCGGGCGAGCGGGTCGAGCCGGTGCTGAAGGCGGTCGAGGGGGTCCAGAAGGAGCACGACTCGCTGCGGATCGAGGAGATCGGCGGCGCCAGCATGATGAAGACGTTCGACGACGCGTTCGGCGACGACTTCAAGAAGGCCGAGTACTCGGCGGTGCCGGTGGCCCTGGGCATCCTGCTCGTCGCGTTCGGCGCGCTGGTGGCGGCGCTGGTCCCGGTGGCGCTGGCGATCACCGCGATCGTCGCGACGATGGGGCTGATGGGCCTGGTCAGCCATGTCCAGCCGATGAGCGAGACCGCCAACTCCGTGATGCTGCTGGTCGGTCTGGCCGTCGGCGTCGACTACTGCCTGTTCTACCTGCGCCGGGAGCGCGAGGAGCGGGCCGCCGGGCGGGACGCGCAGACGGCGCTCAGGATCGCCGCCGCCACCAGTGGCCGGGCGATCGTCGTCTCCGGCGTCACGGTGTGCGTGGCGATGGCGGGCATGCTGTTCACCGGCATCGCCGAGTTCGAGGCGATGGGCCTGGCCTCGCTGATGGTGGTCGCGGTCGCCATGGTCGGCTCGGTGACGGTACTGCCGGCGCTGCTGTCCCTGCTGGGCGAGCGGGTGGAGAAGGGCCGCGTGCCGTTCCTGCGGCGGCGCCGGCCGAGCGGCGGCACCGGTGAGGGCAGCCGGTTCTGGACGGCGGTGCTCAAGCGCGTACTGGCCAAGCCGCTGCTCGCCGCCGCGGTCGCCGTCGGCGCGCTGCTGGCCGTCGCCGCGCCCGCGCTGGGCATGAAGACGCAGAACCTCACGCTGGACCAGGAGTTCGGCGACTCGCTGCCCATCGTGCAGACGTACAACCGGGTCAACGAGGCCTTCCCCGGCGGGTCCGACCCGGCCGAGGTGGTCGTGAAGGCCGACGACATCAACGCGCCCGAGGTGCGGGCCGCGCTCGCCGACTTCCGGGAGCGGGCGATCAGTTCGGGGGCCTCCCTCGGGCCCGTGGACATCACGATGCACGACGAGCAGAACGTCGCGCTGGTGTACGTCCCGCTGGTCGGCGGCTCCGACCAGGACAAGGCGGGCGAGAGCCTGGACAAGCTGCGCGACGACGTCCGGCCCGCGACGCTCGGCAAGGTCGACGGCGTCGAGGCGCCGATCACCGGTCAGGTGGCCGGAAACAAGGACTTCAACGACCAGCTCGTCGGATCGGTCCTGCCGGTCTTCGCCTTCGTCGTGGTCTTCGCCTTCCTGCTGATGCTGCTGTCCTTCCGCTCGCTGACGATCGCGCTCACCTCGATCGTCCTCAACCTGCTGTCGGTGGGCGCGGCGTACGGCATCCTGGTCGCCGTCTTCCAGCACGGCTGGGGCGCCTCGCTGGTGGGCGCGGAGGGCGTGGGCGCCATCATCACGTGGCTGCCGCTGTTCCTCTTCGTGATCCTGTTCGGACTGTCGATGGACTACCACGTGTTCGTGGTCTCCCGGATCCGTGAGGCGCGGCTGCGCGGGCGCTCCACCCGGGACGCGATCCAGCACGGCGTGGTCACCACGGCGGGGGTCGTCACCAGCGCCGCCGTCATCATGGTCGCGGTGTTCGCCATCTTCGGCACGCTGTCCATGCAGTCGATGAAGCAGATGGGCGTGGGCCTGGCGGCGGCGGTGCTGATCGACGCGACGATCATCCGGGGTGTCCTGCTGCCGGCCGTGATGTCGCTGCTCGGCGAGCGCAACTGGTACCTGCCGAAGTGGCTGCACCGGCTGCCGGACCTGACCCACGACGAGTCGCCCGAGGCGATCGCGCCGGCCGTCCGGGACGGCGAGCGCGGGGAGCGGGGCGAGCCGGTCGGGGTCTGACCGGCACGCACCACGGGCGGGGGCCCGCCGGTTCCGGGGGAACCGACGGGCCCTTCGCCGTGCTGTGGCGGGTCAGGCGCGCGCGGCGGCCAGCTCCGCCTCGATGAGGTCGGCGGCCCGCCGGGTGCCGCCCTCCTGGGCCATCCGCGCCTGGATCTCCTTCAGCCGCGCCGCCGCCTCCGGGTCGTCGACCAGGGCGAGGGCGGCGGTGCGCAGCGCCTCGGCGGTGGCCTCCTCGGTCGCGAGGGTACGGGCGACGCCGAGGCCCTGGAGCATGTCGGCGTTGCCGAACTGGTCCGCGGCCTGCGGTACGGCGATCATCGGCGTGGCGGTGGCCAGGCCCTCCTGGCTGCCGCCCGCACCCGCGTGGGTGACGAACAGGTCGGCCTGCTGGAGGATCGCCAACTGCGGTACCCAGGTACGGACCTCCACGTTGTCCGGTACGTCGCCCAGCTCGGCGGGGTCGACGTGCCGGCCGACCTGGAGCACGGTGTGCCAGCCGGGCAGCTCGCCGAAGGCCCGGACGCACTCCCGGTAGAACGCGGGCTGCTTGGTGAAGGCGGACCCGAGGGAGACGAGGACGACCTTCGCCGCGCCCTCGGGACGGGTCCAGTCGCCCTCGGCGGTGCGGTCCCCCTGGCAGGCGCCGACGAAGGTGTACGTCTTCTCGTCCACCCGGTCGGCGTTGGGCTGGAGTGCCTTGGGGATCAGCACCAGGGAGCGGTCGGGGCGGCCGACGAAGGGGTCGGGGTGGTCGGTGATGCCGTTCTCCTCCAGCCAGGCGTGGAAGCGGGCGTAGTACGCCTGCCCGCGCTCGGTCTTCAGCGGCTCCTCCCACATCGGCTCGCCGACCTCCTGCTCATAGCCCTCCCAGGCGACCATGCAGGGCGACAGGGAGATCACGGGCACGTCCCAGCGGCGGCCGAGGACGCGGGCGGTGTAGGAGCCGATGTCGTGCAGGACCAGGTCCGGCTCGTCGCCCTCGTAGGCCTCGGCGAGCTGCGGGAGTGCCTGGATCGCGTCGTCGAGGAAGGGCTCCACGTTGTCCAGCAGGGTGCTCCCCCACGCCTCCGGGTCGGCGTCGGGACCGGGCAGCGTGCTGTTCCAGAGCTTGGGTTCGGCGCCCGCCTCGGCGACCTTGTCCGCGAGGATCGGCGGGATCGCGTACGTCACCCGGTGCCCTCGTGCGACGAGCTCGCGGATCACCTCCAGGCTGGGGTTCACGTGGCCGTGGGCGGCGATGGAGAACATGGCGATGTGCGCGGGACTGGTCATGCGACGACCGTATGCGAGACGAGACGTCTCGTGCAACTCTTTTCGGTTCATGGCGCCAGCTCCTCGTGCAGCCGCAGCCACCGCTCGGGGGCGACCTCTGCGACGAGTGCGCCGGGGTCGAGCCGCGCGGCCCGGAACGCCGCGTCCACCCGGCGCCGGGGATGGGCGCGCCGCAGGGAGGCGTGCAGTGAACCGCCGACGCCGGAGAACCCCAGCTCGACCAGGTCCGTCCAGCCGCGTCCCGCGCCCGCGCCGATCAGCGGGGCGGGGCGGCGTTCGATGCGGAGGATGCCGGCGTCGACGCGCGGCGCCGGGCGGAAGCGGAGGCGGCCCACCCGGCCGACCAGCCGCCACTCGTGCCGCGGCCAGGTCAGGATCGTGAGCCGGGTCCAGCGGCCGTAGTCGCCGGTGCGTTTGCGGGCGTACTCGAGCTGGGTGAGGAGGGTCGCGTCGGTGAGGCCGGGCGCGGTCAGGCACCAGTCGACGATGTCGGCCGTGCGCGAGAAGGGCACGTTCCCGGCGACCGAGAACGGCGTGCGCGGGGGCCGGGCGGCGAGGAAGTCACCGGGGACGACGCGGACGTGCGGGCTGCGCGCGAAGCGTGCGCGGAGTCCGGGGACGAGCCGTGGGTCGATCTCGTAGGCGTGCAGCTCGCGGCTGCGGCGGGCGAGCGGCTCGGTGAGCGCGCCCTTGCCCGCGCCCACTTCGAGCACGAGGGGAGGGCGCGGGCGGTCGGCGGCGGCGGCGAGCCGGGCGACGTGCTCGGCGGTGGCGCGGTCGGCGAGGAAGTTCTGCGAGAGCGTGCGGGCACGCTGGGTGGGGCGGGCCATGGCCTGCGGTCCTTGTCTTCCGTGACAGGAGGGGAAAAGGGCAGCCGAAGGCCCTGACCGGAAGACGAAGGCAAAAGGGAATGCGAGGGCTCAGCCCCGCCGCGCGTGCGCGGGACGCGTCGGGCGCGTCGGGCGCGTCAGCGGCGGGGGGACCCCGGGCCGGTCAGGGCTCCGGGGCCGCGCCGCATCCTGATGGAGTACGTGCAGCCCCGGCCGAGACCGGAGTCGAAGATCGCGTTGAAAGCTGCCACGGACGCGACGCTAGGCGGCCGGGCACGCGGCGGGCAACGGGTTTTCGCGCGGGCGGCCCGCGACGGGCGTTCGACGATCGGCCGTCGGCGGGCTTCCCGCGGGCGCCGTCAGCGCTGGTAGCGGGCGAGTACCAGGTTGCCGTCCTCCTCCAGTCTGTGGCGCAGTTCGCCGATGCCGATCGCTCCGCTGTAGTACTCCTGGAGCGCCGGGGTCGCCACCTTGTCCTTCCACTCGGCGTAGCCCCGCACCGACTGCGCGGGCGCCGGGCGCAGGTGGGCGGCCAGGGCGGTGCCGGTGGCCCAGCCGTGCTTGTCGGTGTGCAGTGCGGGGTCCTTCAGGGCCTGCTCCCCGGTGGGCAGCATCCAGTCGCCGAGCGCGAGGCGCACCATGTTGTCCGGCTGGAGGAGGAAGTCGACGAACGCGGCGGCCTCCTTCTTGTGCGGGCTGTCCTCGGCGACGGACAGGGTCTGCGGGCTGACCCCCTGGGCGAGCCCGTCGGCGCCGGCCGGGGCGGGCAGCACCTGCCAGTCGAAGCCCTCGGGTGCCTGCTGCTCGATCTGCTGGCGGTAGGAGAAGCCGAGCGGCACCATCGCGTACTTGCCCGCGAAGAAGCCGGGCAGGGTGTCGGAGCCGCCGCTGCCCAGGGTGGTGGGCGAGGCGCTGCGGTCGGTGTCGACCTGGTCGTGGACGGTGCGGGGCACCACCTGGTCGCCCGCCTCGAAGCGGACGGTCACCTTTCCGTCGGCGCCGCGGTGGAACAGCTTGCCGCCGGTGGACAGGGAGAGGTTGAGCGTGGCGGAGACGGGCTCCTTGAGCGGCCAGGCCACCCCGTACGTGCCGTCGCCGCTCAGCTCCTTCGTCACCTGCCGGAACTCCGCCCAGCTCCAGGGGTGTTTGGGCGTCGGGATCCGGACGCCGGACTTCTTGAGCAGGGTGGCGTTGGCGATCAGCACCCGCGGTTCCTGGAGGAACGGCACTCCGTAGACGCCGTCGCCGAAGGCGACCGTCTCCCAGCTGCGTTGCGGTATGTCCGACTTCAGCCGCGCGGGCAGCAGTTCGGTGAGGTCGGCGAGGTAGCCGCCGTAGGCGAAGTCGGCGAGGTCGTCGGAGGCGTCGTGGATGATGTCGGGCGCCTCGCCGCCCTCGAAGGAGGTGAGCAGCTGGTCGTGGACGCTGTCCCAGCTGCCCTGGACGTACTCGACGCGCACGTCCGGGTGGGCGGCGTTCCACTCCCGCACCAGTTCCTTGTTGGCCCGCACGGACTCGTCCTGCCAGGCCAGGGACTGGAAGCGCAGGGTGATCCGGCCGTCGTCCGCCCCGTCGCCGCCGCCCGAGCAGCCCGCGAGCAGCAGGACGGCACAGACGAACAGGGTGAGGATCCTCGTGGGCGTCCGCATCATCAGCTCTTCACCGCCCCGGCGAGCATGCCGCCCGTGATCCGCCGCTGGATGAGGGCGAAGACCAGCAGCGAGGGCAGGGTGGCGAGGAAGGCGGCCGCGGCGAGCGGTCCGAGGTCGGCGACGCCCTCGGCCCCGATGAAGTGGGTGAGGATCACGGGCAGGGTCTGCTTCTCCGGGGTCTTCAGCAGCACCAGCGCGAAGAAGAACTCGTTCCACGCGGTGATGAACGCGAACAGGGCCGTCGCCACGATCCCAGGCGCGAGCAGCGGCGCGGTCACCGAGACCAGGGTCCGCAGCCGTCCGGCGCCGTCGACCGCGGCCGCCTCCTCCAGCTCGCGCGGCACGGCGCGGACGTATCCGGTGAGCATCCACAGCGCGAACGGCAGCGACCAGACGACGTACACCAGGACCAGGCCGGGGACGGAGTTGATCAGGCCGAGGTTCTTCAGGACCAGGAACAGCGGGATGATCAGCAGGACGAAGGGGAATGCCTGGCTGACCACGACCCACCCGGCGGCCGCCTTGGCGAGCCGGCCGCGGCGGCGCGCCATGACGTACGCCATCGGGGTCGCGATCAGCACGGCGATCACGGCGGCGCCGAGCGCGGCGAGCAGGGAGTTGAGCCCGGCGCGCAGCAGTGGCTGCTCGTCGAAGGCCTGCCGGAAGTTGTCGAGGGTGGGGTCCTCGGGGATCCAGGTGGGGTGCAGACTGGCCAGCTCGCGCGGCGGTTTGAACGCGATGGAGATCAGCCACAGGAACGGGAAGGCCAGGAAGACCAGGTAGCCGAGCAGCGCCGCGTACTGGCCCGTGCGGGCCGCGGTGGAGGTTCTCACGCCTCGGCACCTCCCTTGGCCTCGCCCCGGAGCCGGCCGACGAGGAAGACGGCCAGCAGGACCGAGATCAGGGCGACCATGACGCAGCCCATGGCCGCCGCGTAGCCGAACTGGCCGTAGCGGAAGGCCTCTTCGTAGGCGAAGAGCATGGGCAGCCGGGTGCGGCCGCCGGGGCCGCCGTTGGTCAGTACGTAGACCAGGGCGAAGGAGTTGAAGTTCCAGATGAGGTTGAGCGCGGTGATGGCGAGCGCGACGGGTCTGAGGGCGGGCCAGGTGACCGTGCGGAAGCGGCGCCAGGCTCCCGCGCCGTCCACCGCGGCCGCCTCGTGCAGCTCGCGCGGGGTGTTCTGGAGTCCGGCGAGCAGCGCGACCGTCGTCTGCGGCATGCCGGCCCAGACGCCGACGACGATGACGGCGGGCAGGGCGGTGCCGAGGCCGCTGAGCCAGTCGTGGCCGTTGCCGAGGCCGAGGTCGCGCAGGGTTTCGTTGAGGATGCCCGCGTCCGCGTTGTAGACCAGCCGCCACATGATGCCGACGACGACCTCGGGCATCGCCCAGGGGATGATCGCCAGGGCCCGGGCCAGCCAGCGCAGCCGGAGGTTCTGGTTGAGCAGCAGGGCGAGACCGAGGGCGAGCAGGAACTGCGGCACGGTCACCCCGACGGCCCACACCAGGCCGATCCGGAACGACTCCCAGAAGAGCGTGTCGTGCAGCAGGTCCCGGAAGTTCAGGGCGCCGATCCACTCGGTGGGCTCGGTGCGGCCCGACTGGGCGTCGGTGAACGCCAGCAGGATGCCGTAGAGCAGCGGTCCGACGCTGAGGACCAGGATCGGGATCAGCGCGGGCAGCACCAGGAACCAGGCGCCGTGGTCCGGCGCACCCCGAGGGGCGTCCGGGCCGGGCGCACGGTGCGCCGGTCTTCTCGACTCGGTCACCAATGTCACGTAATCAACCCCTTTGCACGGCTCGGACGGGCCTGGTCATGGTCGTGAAGTGACCGCGTCCCGTCAAGAGCCCCGGGACGTGCCCCCACCTGTGCGAATGGGACACTGGCCGACGGATGGCGGGAACCGCACGGACACGGAGGCACGGGACGATGGACGAGGCACGGGCGCGGGAGGTGCTGGCCGCGGCGGAGGTGCTGCCCGGCCCGGCGTCCAAGGCGCGGCTGCTGGCCCTCGGCGAGAACGCGGTGTTCGCCGCGGGTGACCTGGCGGTCAAGGTGGGCCGCGACGCGGAACTCCTCGGGCGGGCCCGCCGGGAACTGGCCGTCGCCCTCTGGCTGGAGGAGGCGGGCGTCCCGGCGGTGCGGGCGGCGGCGCCGACGGCCCTGTTCGTCGACGGGCACCCGGTGACGGTGTGGCGGCGGCTGCCCGAACCGGTGCGGCCCACCGAGCCCCGGGACGTGGCCGCGCTGCTCCGGCTCGTCCACGAGCTGCCCCTCCCCTCCTCCTTCGAGCTGCCGCCCCGCGAGCTGCTCGGCGGCGTGGAACGCTGGCTGCGCCTGGCGGGCGAGGTGATCGACCCCGCGGACGCCGCGTATCTGCGTGCGCGCCGGGACGGCTTCGCGTCGGCGGCCGCCGCGCTCACCCCGCACCTGACGCCGGGTCCGATCCACGGGGACGCGCTGCCCCGCAACGTGCACGTCGGTCCCGACGGGCCGGTCCTGATCGACCTGGAGACCTTCTCCGCCGATCTGCGCGAGCACGACCTCGTGGTGATGGCGCTCAGCCGGGACCGCTACGGGCTGCCCGCCGAGGCGTACGACGCCTTCACCGCGACCTACGGCTGGGACGTGCGCGAGTGGGACGGCTGCGCGGTGCTGCGCGGCGCCCGGGAGACCGCGAGCTGCGCATGGGTGGCCCAGCACGCGCCGAGCAACCCGAAGGCGCTGGCCGAGTTCGAACGCAGGGTGGCGTCGCTGCGGGACGAGGACCCCGAGGTGCGCTGGTACCCCTTCTGACCCGGGGGTGCGTCGGGCCGGGGTGCGTCGGGCCGGGGTGCGTCGGGCCGGGCGGTGACGGGCCGGGTCAGACCCGCTCGTCGGCCGGCTCCTCGGCCAACTCGCGCAGCGGCCAGGTCCCGTCGACGACGGCCGTGGCGTCGCCCTTGCGGCGCAGGAAGCTCTGGAAGTCCGCCGCCCACTCGGCATACCACTCGATCTGGCGGCGGTGCAGGTCCGCCGGTCCGAGGGCCGCGACCTTGGGGTGGCGGCCGGCTATCGCGCAGGCGAGCCGGGCCGCCGCGAGGGCGTCGGCCGTGGCGTCGTGGGCGGCGTCGAGCGGGACTCCGTACTCCCGGCAGACCGCTTCCAGATTGCGCTTGCCCCGGCGGTAGCGGTCGACGGAGCGGTCGATCGTGTACGGGTCGATGACCGGGGCGGGGTCCAGGCCGCCCAGCCGCTCGCGCAGGGACGGCAGCGCGTGGCGCCGCAGTTCGGCGGAGAGCAGGGTGAGGTCGAAGGCCGCGTTGTAGGCGACGACCGGGACGCCCGCCTTCCAGTGGTCCACGAGGACCGTGGCGATGGCGTCCGCGACCCGGTCGGCGGGCCGGCCCTCGCGGGCCGCGCGTTCGTTGGTGATGCCGTGCACCGCGACCGCGTCCGCCGGGATCTCCACTCCGGGGTCGGCCAGCCACTCCCGCCGGCCGAGCGGCTCCGAGCCCCTGACCTCGATCACGGCTCCCGTGACGATGCGCGCCTCGCGCGGATCGGTGCCCGTCGTCTCCAGGTCGAAGCCGATCAGCAGGTCCCGGTGCCAGCCCATGGGCGGTCCCCCTTCTTGGTGGTGCGTTCCCCCAGTGGTCTCCACCCTCGCACGGGCCACTGACAATCAGAGGATCGCATTCCGCTTACGCCCGCACCGATCCCGGGCCCGCCTTCACGACACCGGCCTCGAATCCGCCCACATCAGCTCGAATTCCTCACGGTAGGTAGGGAAAAGTCCCACCTCGTCGACGTGGTCCGACTTCACGACCTTTCCCCCGTTCCGCCCGTTGCGCAGGACCAGGACCGGCGCCTCCATGCCCCGGGTGCGGCGCAGGTAGGACTGCACCACCGCGATGCCGTCGGCGCCGTCGCCGTCGACGAGGTAGGCCGTGAAGCGGGGCGTCTCGTCGAAGACCTGGATCTCGAAGGCGCCCGGGTCCCGCAGCCGGGCCCGCACGCGGCGCATGTGCAGGATGTTCATCTCCACGGCACGGCTCAGCTCGCCCCGCTTGATGCCCAGTTCGCGCTCGCGGCGCTTGATCGCGCTGGAGGCCGGGTTGAGGAAGAGCAGCCGTACCCGGCCGCCGCCCTCGGCCATCCGCAGCAGGCGGCGGCCGGAGAAGTTCTGCACGAGCAGGTTGAGGCCGATGCCGAGGGCGTCCACGCGGCGGGCGCTGCCGAACAGGTCCTCGGCCGGGAACTGGCGCAGCAGCCGCACCCGGTCCGAGTGCACGGCGACCACGTCGGCGTAGCGGTCCCCGACCAGGTCCTCCACCGCGTCCACCGGGAGCCGGCGCGCGGACGGCACGTCGCTGCCCGCGCCGAGCACCTCGAGCAGCCGCGCCGAGGCCCGCTCGGCCTGGTTCAGGACCGCCTCGGACAGGGCCCGGTTGCGGGAGACGACGTTGCGGGTGACCTCCAGCTCGTCCAGGGCCAGTTCGACGTCGCGGCGCTCGTCCACGTAGGGCTCGAAGCAGGGCCAGTGCTGCACCATCAGCTCGCGCAGCTGCGGCAGGGTGAGGAAGCTGAGGACGTTGTCGTCGGCCGGGTCGAGCAGGTAGCCCTTGCGGCGGCTGACCTCGCGCACCGCGACGGCGCGCTGCACCCACTCCTGGCCGGCGGGTCCGGCGGCGGCGACCACCCAGTCGTCGCCGTGCACCGGTTCGTAGACCGGCCGCAGCACGGCGGCCACGACCGCGCGCAGCCGCTGCTCGACCAGGTTCAGCCAGATGTAGGCCCGGCCCGCCCGCTGCGCACGCGTGCGCACCTCGTGCCAGGCCCCGGCGTCCCAGTCCAGCTCGGGACCGATCGCGCCCGCGTTCATCGGCCGCGCCAGGGACACCGCACCGGGCGGGACGTCCGTGGAGTTCCCCTGGTGACCGTCGTCGTCACCAGGAGGCAGCTCCAGCCCTCCCGAGCCCACCCGAGTACCGCCTTCCGCTCCCCCGGACACTGCCGGGGACACCCCGTCCCAACGATCAAGGAAGGGTACTCCGGTAGCGGTCCGCGGTGCAGCCCGATGGACGGGCCGGTTTTGCCAACCTCCTTGATCCAAAGGCGTGTTCCGCTCGTGCTCACACCGGGGAGTGAGCGGATTCATAGCGGTGACGTGCCCGGGTGCCGCAGCGGCGGCTCCGCCCCCTCCCGGCGACGCGCACGGAGGGATCGCCGCCCGGGTGGGTAGGAGGACGTACGTGCTAGGTGGTCGCCTCACTTTCGGGGAGACTTCCGGGGGACTCGGAGCCAAGGCGTCCGCACCGGCGCCCCACACCTGAAAGAGTCGTGTTCATGCAGGTCTGGCCTGGAGAGGCGTATCCACTGGGTGCCACGTACGACGGCGCCGGCACCAACTTCGCGGTCTTCACGGAGGCCGCCGACCGAGTAGAGCTGTGTCTGCTGCACGACGACGGTTCGGAGACCGCGGTCGAGCTGCGGGAGAGCGACGCCTTCGTGCGGCACGCGTACGTGCCGGGCGTGATGCCGGGGCAGCGGTACGGGTACCGCGTGCACGGCCCGTACGCCCCGGAGCGCGGACTGCGCTGCAACAGCGCCAAGCTGCTCCTCGATCCGTACGCGCGTGCGATCAGCGGGGAGGTCCGGTGGGGCGAGGAGGTGTACGGCTACCACTTCGGCGCACCCGAACGGCGCAACGACCTCGACTCGGCCCCGCACACGATGACGTCGGTCGTGGTCAACCCGTACTTCGACTGGGGCGACGACCGGCGCCCCCGGACGGAGTACCACCACACGGTGATCTACGAGGCCCATGTGAAGGGCCTGACCATGCGCCACCCGGGCCTGCCCGAGGAGCTGCGCGGCACCTACGCGGCCCTCGCGCACCCGGCGCTCATCGAGCACCTCACGGGGCTCGGGGTGACCGCGCTGGAGCTGATGCCGGTGCATCAGTTCGTCAACGACCACCGGCTGGTGGACATGGGCCTCAACAACTACTGGGGCTACAACACGGTCGGGTTCTTCGCCCCGCACAACGCCTACGCCTCCTGGGGCGACCGCGGCCAGCAGGTGCTGGAGTTCAAGTCGGCGGTCAAGGCGCTGCACGAGGCGGGGATCGAGGTGATCCTGGACGTCGTCTACAACCACACAGCCGAGGGCAACCACCTGGGCCCGACGCTGTCCTTCAAGGGGCTGGACAACCCCTCGTACTACCGGCTGGCCGACGATCCCCGCTACTACACGGACACCACGGGGACCGGGAACTCGCTGCTCATGCGGTCCCCGCACGTACTCCAGATGATCATGGACTCACTGCGGTACTGGGTCACCGAGATGCACGTGGACGGGTTCCGTTTCGACCTCGCGGCCACCCTGGCCAGGCAGTTCCACGAGGTGGACCGGCTGTCGTCGTTCTTCGACCTGGTGCAGCAGGACCCCGTGGTCTCCCAGGTGAAGCTGATCGCCGAGCCGTGGGACGTGGGCGAGGGCGGCTACCAGGTGGGCAACTTCCCGCCGCTGTGGACCGAGTGGAACGGCAAGTACCGGGACACGGTGCGGGACCTGTGGCGCGGCGAGCCGCGCACGCTGGCGGAGTTCGCGTCCCGGCTGACCGGGTCGTCCGACCTCTACCAGGACGACGGGCGCCGCCCGCTGGCCTCGATCAACTTCGTGACCTGCCACGACGGCTTCACCCTGCACGACATGGTGGCCTACAACGACAAGCACAACCACGCCAACGGCGAGGACAACCGGGACGGCGAGAGCCACAACCGCTCCTGGAACTGCGGTGTCGAGGGCGACACCGACGATCCGGCGGTGCTGGAGCTGCGGGCCCGGCAGATGCGCAACTTCGCCGCCACGCTGCTGCTCTCCCAGGGCGTCCCGATGCTCAGCCACGGCGACGAGTTCGCCCGCACCCAGCGGGGCAACAACAACGCCTACTGCCAGGACAACGAGCTGGCGTGGGTGGCGTGGCCCGACGACGGCCACGACCTCCTGGAGTTCACCCGCGCGATGGTCTGGCTGCGCAAGGACCACCCGGTCTTCCGCAGGCGCCGCTTCTTCCACGGGCGCCCGGTGCAGGGCACCCACGACGAGCTGTCGGACATCGCCTGGTTCACGCCGGAGGGCGCGGAGATGACCCAGCGGGACTGGAACTCGGCACGGGCCTCCGCGCTCACGGTCTTCCTGAACGGCAACGCGATCTCCGAGCCCGGCACCCGCGGGGAGCGCATCGCCGACGATTCGTTCCTGCTGATGTTCAACGCCGCGCCGAGGCCGCTGGACTTCGTGGTGCCGGTCGACCACGGCCGGCAGTGGGAGGTGGTCGTCGACACCGCCCTGACGGCCGGGGTGCCCGCGGGCACGGGCCCGAAGGTGCAGGCCGGGGACCGGCTGACGCTGCTGGACCGGAGCCTGACGGTGCTGCAGCGGCCGGTGTAGGGGGCCGGTGCGGGCGCGTCCCCCTGCACCCGTCAGGGGGACGGTGACAGGAAAGGCCGCGGGGCGGGTACGTAGGTTTCCATGACACCTGAGCGACCCGGCCCCGCCTCACCCCCCGTCCTCCCCTCGGCCACCTACCGGCTCCAGCTTCAGCCGGCCTTCCCCTTCAAGGCCGCGGCGGCGGCCGTGCCGTACCTGGCCTCGCTCGGCGTGTCGCACCTGCACCTGTCCCCCGTCCTGGAGGCGGTCCCGGGCTCGCTGCACGGCTACGACGTCGTCGACCACGCGCGCGTGCGCGGCGAACTGGGCGGTGAGGAGGGCCTGCGGGCCCTGTCGCGCACCGCGCGGGAGCACGGTCTGGGCCTGGTGCTGGACATCGTGCCCAACCACATGGCGATGTCGCCGCGCCACAACCACGCCCTGTGGGAGGTGCTGCGCGAGGGGCCCGGGTCGCCGTACGCCCGCTGGTTCGACGTCGACTGGGAGGCGGGCGGCGGACAGCTCCTGGTGCCGGTGCTCGGCGCGCCGGTCGGCGAGGTGCTGGACGACCTCCGGGTCGACGGAGACATGCTGCGCTACCACGAGCACGCCTTCCCGCTGCGGGACGGCACCGCGGACCTGCCGCTGCCGCGGCTGCTGGACGCGCAGTGGTACCGCCCGGTGTGGTGGCGGCTGGCCCGCACCGAGCTGAACTACCGGCGCTTCTTCAGCATCTCCGAGCTGATCGGTGTGCGCGTGGAGGACCCGGAGGTGTTCGAGGCGACGCACGGCACCGTCCTGCGGCTGCTGCGCGAGGGCGTGATCGACGGACTGCGCGTCGACCATCCCGACGGCCTCGCCGAGCCCGACGCGTACCTGGAGCGGCTGCACCGGGCGAGCGGCGGCCGGTGGACGGTGGTGGAGAAGATCCTGGCGGACGGGGAGCGGCTGCCCGCCGCCTGGCCCGTCGCGGGCACGACCGGCTACGACGCCCTGCGGCACGTCGACGGGCTGTTCACCGACCCCGCCGGGTACGGGCGACTGCTCGACCACTACCGCCGGTTCGCCGCCCCGCGGGCGGATCTGGGCGGGGACTGGGCGGCGACGGTGCGGCGCGCGGCGTACGAGGTGCTCACGCGCGAGCTGGCCACCGAGCTGGACCGGCTGTCCCGGGTGGCGCACCGGCTGTGCGCCGCCGCGCCGGACCCGGCGCTGCGCGACCGGGCGCCCTGGGCGTTGCGCACGGCGCTGGTGGAGCTGCTGGTGCGGCTGGAGGTGTACCGGCCGTACACCTGCGTGGACGCGGCGGCGGTCGTCACCGAGGAGGCGGCGGCCCGGGCGCGGCTCGCCTTCACGGTGCCCGAGGAGGCCGGCGCCGTGGACGTCGTACGGGGCCTGGTGCTGGGGCGGTACGGGGACGGCCCGGACCACGTGGAGTTCCGGACGCGGTTCGCGCAGACCGCGTCGGCGCTGCGCGCCAAGTCCGTCGAGGACACGGCCTTCTACCGCTACGTGCCGCTGCTGTCGGCGACCGAGGTGGGCGGGGACCCGGGCCGGCCGGCCGTGTCGCCACAGGAATTCCACGCCTACTGCGCGCGCGTGCAGCGCGACTGGCCCGCCACGGGCACGGTCGTGTCGACCCATGACACCAAGCGCAGCGCCGACGTGCGCGCCGCGCTGGCGGTGCTCACCCAGTGCCCCGAGCGGTGGGCGGACGTCCTGGCCGAGGCCACCGGGGCCACCGGCACGCACGAGGGGCCGCCGGACGGGCAGCTGGCGTGGGCGGCCTGGCAGACGGTGTTCGGTCTGGGCCCGGCGGACCTGGAACGCGTACGGGAGGCGCTGCTGAAGCACGTGCGCGAGGCGGGCACGCACACCGCCTGGACGGAGCAGGACCCCTCGTACGAGGAGGCGGTGGCCCGGTTCGTGGCCGCGGGTCCGGGCGGCGCGCCGGGCGCGCGGGTGAGTGCCCTGCGCGAGGCGCTCGCGCCGCACATCCGGGCCAACGTCCTCGGCACCGCCCTGGTCCACCTGACGATGCCGGGCGTACCGGACCTCTACCAGGGCACCGAGCACGAGTACCTGGCCCTGGTGGACCCGGACAACCGACGCGCGGTGGACTTCCCCGCGGCCGGGGACGAGGGCTGGGCCGGGGGCCCCGGGGCGAAGGCGGCGGTGACGCGGGCGGCGCTGGCGCTGCGGGCCCGGCGGCCCGGCGTCTTCGGCGGCACGGGGACGTACGAGCCGCTGCCCGCCGAGGGCCCGGCGGCGGCACACTGCGTGGCGTTCGCCCGGTCCGGCCGGACCGTGACCGCCGTGACCCGGCTGTCGCTGCGGCTGGCGGAGGCCGGGGGCTGGCGCGACACGACGCTGGAGCTGCCGCCCGGCAGCTGGGCCGACGCGCTGGCGCCCGGACGGGAGTTCGCGGGCCACGCGCGCGTGGCGGACCTTTTCGCGGACCGGCCGGTGGCGCTCCTGGAGCGGGTGGAGGCGACGGGAACACGGGCGGCCGGAGGCTGATCGCGGGTCAGTCGCGGTGCATCGGCACCGCGGCCTCGGAACCCCGGCCGGGCTCACCCGGGCGGGCGCCCGCGGCGGTGTGCCGTCCGGCCAGTTCGAAGGCGGCGAGCACGACCCGGGTCTGGTATTCCACCTGGCGCCCGACCGGTATCCAGTGCGCCCCGCAGCCGTCGCGGTAGTCGGCGCAGCCCTCGTCGACGAGCCGGTCCAGCTCGGACAGGACGCCCGCCGGATCGCCTCCGGTACGGGTGACCAGTTGGTGCAGCAGCCCCGCGGTACGCAGCGACAGGCGGCGTCCGGCGAGCCGCAGTGCCACGAGGTGGGAGGTGTTCATCGGCGGCAGTGAGCGGTCGGTCCCGTCGTCGGTGTCGGGGTCCCACTCGTCGGCGAGCCGGGGGCAGACCAGCAGGTAGTCGTCGACCGGTGCGAGCAGGTGCGCCGCCTCCGGCACGGCGGCGAGGTGGGGCCTGAGCCGGGCGAGGACGCGGCGCAGCCGGCGGGTGTCGTGGCGCAGGGTGCGGCTCACGGTGCGCAGGACGCCGTCGCGGTCGACGGGGGGCGAGTCGTCCGCCACGGCGGCCACGCCCCACATGGGAGCTTCGACGACCGCGGTGACGGTGCCGTGGCGCCGCGGGTGGCACCAGGTCGAGTCGACGGCGGCCTCGGTGATGGCGGCGGTCAGGTCGCCGCGGCGGGGCGGCGGGATGCGGTAGACGGCGGGTCCGAGGTCGGGCCAGTACAGGGTGTCGTAGGCGCCCAGTTCGCGGGGTATGCCGAGCCGGGCCGCGGTGTGGGAGATGCGCTGGGCGAGGCCCGGCAGCTCGTGGGTCAGCTCGACGAAGCCGCCGCCGACGTCCACGCCGTGCAGGGAGCACTGCAGGAAGGGCCGCAGTTCGTCCTGGAGCGCGAGCAGGGTGCGGGTCTCGGGCAGCGTGGCGCGGTCCGGGCCGTCGGGCAGCCACTCGGGCTGCTCCAGGAAGCCGGGGCGGAAGAAGTTCCGGGCGTAGCGGCCGAGGGTGTAGGGGCCGGTGAGCCAGCCCTCGTTGCGGCGCAGGCCGTCGGGGTCGACGCAGAGCAGCAGGTTCCAGGTGGCGTCGGCGCCCTCGGTGAGCCGGGGGTCGGCCATGGCCCGCTCGGCCAGCCGCAGGGCGGTGGCGCCGCCCACGGGCTCGTTGGCGTGCGGGCCGCCGACGACGAGGACCTGGCGGCTGCCGTGGCCGACGGAGAGCAGCAGCAGCGGGCTGCCCGCGCGGGATGTGCCGACACGCCGCAGCCGGGCGTGTCGGGGATACCGGGCGACGAGTGCGGCGGCCCGGGCGCCCAGCTCGTCCACGGTCGGGTAGCGCAGGAGGGGCGGCAGGGCACACCTCCACGAAGCGAGCCGTCGATTCACCTGGTGTGCGCGGTGTACGCACAGTCAGTCACGACTTGCGGGGTACGTCAACACCACGAAAAGCAAAGCGGTTTGAGCCACGGAGACGGCCACGACTCCGAGTGAAGCGCGGGCCAAGGATCCACCCGGAGGGGCCGCCGGGTCGCCGGGGCGGGTCAGTTCGCCGCCAGGCGGAAGGACATCTCGCCGAAGCCGATCTGATCGCCCTCCCGGACGACGGCCGCGCCGATGACCCGCCGCCCGTTGACCGTGGTGCCGTTCGTGGAGCCCAGGTCGCGCAGTACCCACATGCCGCCCTGAAGGCCGAGTTCCGCGTGCACCCGGGAGACCGTCTCGTGGCTCAGCCGCAGTCCGCTGGCCGGATCGCGCCCTATGCGCAGCGGATGTCCGGCGCCGGGGTGCGGCAGCAGCAGCTTGGGCAGCCGCTCGGCCCGCCACGCCCGGCCGAGTCGTACGCCGAATCCGGACACCGCCTCGACGGTGCCGAACACCAGCCGGGACAGCCGGCTCTCGGTGGGCAGGTCGGCGGTGAGCACGGCCAGCTCCTCCAGGCGGCGGGCGGCGAGCGCCAGCTCCATCCGGCGGATGAACGTGTCGTGCGACAGGCGCCCCATGGCGACGCCGTCCCGGAGCACGCTCAGCGCCTTGTCGCGCTCCGCGTCGGACAGCCGCGCGGGATACGTGGGGAACTCGAAGGACGACGTCACGCAGCTGATTGTCGGTCAGCGGAGCCGGAGTGTCCAGAAAACGGGAAAACGGCGGCCGCGCCGCGCGCCGGTGTCACGACACCCGCCGCGCGCGAGGGCAATCCTCAGCGGAATGATCCCTTCGTGCTGGAACATGGACGCGCTACATCACGGTGAGCAGACGAAGGGGACCGTCCGTGCAGTTCGAGGTGTGGGCACCACAGGCCGGCCGAGTGACGTTGCGGTGCGACGGCGCCACGCGCGCGCTGGAGCGCGATCCGGAGCGGGCCGGGTGGTGGTGCGGTGAGGCTCCGGCGCGGGACGGTTCGCGGTACGGCTTCGCGGTGGACGACGGTCCGGTGCTGCCCGACCCCCGCTCGCGCCGCCAGCCGGACGGTCCCGACGGGCTCAGCGCGGTGGTCGACCACGGGCGGTACGCCTGGCGCACCGCGTGGGCCGGGCGCCCGCTGCCCGGCGGCGTCCTGTACGAGCTGCACGTGGGGACGTACACCCCCGAGGGGACGCTCGACGCCGCCGCGGAGCGCCTCGGACACCTGGCGGGACTCGGCGTCACGCACGTCGAGCTGATGCCGTTGTGCCCCTTCCCCGGGCGGCACGGCTGGGGTTACGAGGGGGTCTCGCTGTGGGCGGTGCACGAGCCGTACGGCGGGCCCGAGGCGCTGAAACGGTTCGTCGACCGGGCGCACGACCTCGGGCTCGGCGTGGTCCTGGACGTGGTGCACAACCACCTGGGTCCGTCCGGCAACCACCTGCCCGCCTTCGGCCCGTACTTCACCGACACCCACCACACGCCCTGGGGCGTCGCCGTGAACCTGGACGCGCCCGGCTCCGACGAGGTGCGGGCGTATCTGGTCGACAGCGCACTGGCGTGGCTGCGGGACTACCGGATCGACGGGCTGCGCCTGGACGCGGTGCACGCCCTGGCCGACACGCGCGCGTGCCACTTCCTGGAGCAGCTGTCGACCGCCGTGGACGGCCTCGCGGGCGACCTGGAGCGGCCGCTCTTCCTGATCGCCGAGTCCGACCTGAACGACCCGCGGATCATCACCCCGCGCGCGGAGGGCGGCCTGGGCGTGCACGCGCAGTGGAACGACGACTTCCACCACGCGCTGCACGCCGCGCTGACCGGGGAGTCGCAGGGCTACTACGCCGACTTCGCGCGCGATCCGCTGGCGGCGCTCGCCAAGACGCTGACCCGGGGCTACTTCCACGACGGTACGTACTCCGGCTTCCGGGGCCGCTCGCACGGCCGTGCGCTGGACCGGGGCCGGGTCGCCGCGCACCGGCTGACCGGCTACAGCCAGACCCACGACCAGGTCGGCAACCGCGCCCGGGGCGACCGTCTGGCGTCCCTGGTCTCCCCCGGCCTCGCCGCCTGCGCGGCCACCCTGACCCTGACCGCGCCGTTCACGCCGATGCTGTTCATGGGCGAGGAGTGGGCGGCGGGCACCCCCTGGCAGTTCTTCACCGACCACACGGACCCCCAGCTCGCCCAGGCGGTACGGCAGGGCAGACGGCGGGAGTTCGCCGCGCACGGCTGGCGGGAGGAGGACGTGCCCGACCCGCAGGACCCGGCGACGCGTGAGCGCTCCTGCCTCGACTGGTCGGAGCCGGAGCGCGAGCCGCACGCGCGCGTACTGGACTGGTACCGGCGGCTGATCGCCCTGCGCGCCGAGCAGCCGGACCTGACCGACCCGGACCTGGCCGACACCAGGGTGGCGTACGACGGCACAGGGCGCTGGCTCGCCTTCCGGCGCGGAGACATCCGGGTGGCCGTCAACCTGGGCACCGAACCGGCGGCGATCCCGCTGGGCAACCGGCCCGCCCAGGTACTCGCGGCGTGGGAACCGGTGGAGGGTCCGGGCGCGAACGGAATACTGCGGGTGCCGGGCGAGTCGAGCGTGGTGCTGGTCCAGGAGTGAGCGGGGGGTTCGAGGCGCTCAGGCGGTGTCGTCCCGGCCGTCGTCGCGCAGCTCGGTCACGCGTTCCAGGAGGATCGGTTCCCAGGCGCGTCGCAGCCGGGTCCTGAGCAGCGGCACGGCCGCGGGCAGCGGCCCGCCGGAGTGGCCGTCGAGTGCCGCCGCGAGGTGGACCACCGCGTCGCAGCGGGCCAGCCACAGGCCGCGCAGGCAGGGCCGGGCGCCGTAGCCGGCGAGGGTGGCCGCGCGGACGGCGGCCGGTGAACCCACGGAGCGGGCGAGCCCGGCGATGTCCTCGGCCGGGTCGCCGAGGACCGCGTCGCTCCAGCCGAGGACGCCGCGCACCCGGCCGTCGGCGCCGACCACGAGGTGTCCGCCGGTCAGCCCGTGGTGGACCAGGACCGCCGCGCCCGGCTGGACGCCGAGCTGGGCCGCCGCTTCCCGGGTGAGCCGCTCGGGCCGCGCGGTGTCGAACTCGTCGGCCGCGGCGAGGCGGCGGGCGGCGCGCTCGGCGGACTGGCGCAGCGCCTCCAGGGAGCGCGGGGCCGCCCGCGGTACGCCGAGCGTCTCGGCCTGCCGGACCGGCACCTCGCGCAGGCCGGTGAGCAGCGCCGCGAGGTCCGCCTCGCCCAGGGCGGACACGTCGTGGTCCTCGCCCGACCCGCCGGCCACCTTGGCGTCCAGGGTGTACGCGAGTCCCGGCGCCCACTCCCCGTGCGCCACGCTGGCCGGCAGCGCGACCGGGAGGTACGGCCGGACCAGTTCGCGCAGGCGCAGTTCGCGGCGGCCGCGCACCGCGGTCTCCCGGTCGGGGGCCAGCCGCAGGACGTGCCGGGTGCCGACCCACCAGGTGTCGGCTGCGGCGCCCCCCGCGACCGGCCGGACGTCGGGTTCCGTGCTCCCGCCCAGCAGGGAGCGGACCAGTCGGCGGACGGTGTCCGCGGTGAGTGTCGGTGCCTGGGTCATGTCGCGCCGTCGTCCTCCGGGTCTGCCGGGGCGTTCGGGTCTGCCGGGATGTTCGGGTCTGCCGGGGTGTTCGGGGTCGGTCCGTCACGGGTCACTCGACGACGACCATCTCCCGGGTGGTGTCGTTGAGCCGCCTGCCGCCGTCCTCGGTGACGGTGACGATGTCCTCGATGCGTACCCCGAACCGGCCGGGCAGATAGACGCCGGGCTCGACGGAGAAGCACATGCCGGGCACCAGGGGCTGCTCCTCGCCCTCGATCATGTACGGCGGTTCGTGCGTGGTGACGCCGATGCCGTGCCCGGTGCGGTGGATGAAGTACTCGCCGTACCCGGCGTCGGCGATGACCGCGCGGGCGGCCCGGTCGACGTCCTGGCAGGCGGCGCCGGGCCGCACCGCGCGGAAATCGGCCTCCTGCGCCTCGCGGACCAGGTCGTGCACCCGGCGCTCCTCGTCGGTGGGTTCGCCCACGTGGACGGTGCGGGAGGTGTCCGAACCGTAGCCGTCCTTGAGGCCGCCGAAGTCGAGGACGATCATGTCGCCGTCCTCGATGACGCGATCGCCCACCTCGTGGTGCGGGTTGGCTCCGTTGGGTCCGGAGGCGACGATGGTGAAGTCGACCTGGGAGTGCCCGAACCGGCGCAGCAGGCCGGCCAGGTCGGCCGCGACCTCGGACTCCCGGCGCCCGCCGAAGCGGACCTGCCGGATCTCCTCGAAGGCGGCGTCCGCTGCCGCGCCCGCCGCCGCCAGCAGCTCCAGCTCCGCCGCGTCCTTGACGGCGCGGAGCATCGGCAGCGCCTCGGTGAGGGAGGCGTACGACGTGTCGGGCAGCGTGCTCTGGAGGGCCAGCAGGTGCATGGCCCAGGCGTTGTCGCTGATGCCGAAGCGTCCGGATGCGTCGAGGAGGGCGGCGGTGGCCGCGTAGGGGTCCTTGCCGTCGGTCCAGTCGCGCAGGGTCAGGGCGGGGGCACCGGCCGCCTTCGCCGCGTCGGGGGCTTCGAGTGTCGGGACGACGAGCACGGGGTCGCGGTCCGGGGCGAGGACGAGCAGGGTGAGCCGTTCGGTGTCCGCCGTGGGCGCGTAGCCGGTGAGCCACACCAGGTCCGGGCCCGGGGCCACCAGCAGCCCGGCGAGACCGGCGTCGGCGGCCGCACGCGCGGCGCGCTCCATACGGGCCCGGTAGTCGTCGGCGGTGAAGGAAGCGGCGGGGCTGCTGCCGGTCATCCGGGCCTCCCGGGGCGGAAGAGTGGGCGGAGGGGTGAAGGGACCACGGGCAGCATCCTGCCCGCAGGACGGGGGCGACGCGAGCCGATTGGCGTTGATCGATCCCCACGACTAATGGTTGTATGCCTATCAAGCATTAGCATCGGGGGCGTCGCGGTCCGGGCGCCCGGAGGAGGCCGGCACCGTGCTCGTACTCGCCCACATCAGCGATCTGCACCTGGACGGAAGCCCGCGGGCCACCGAGCGCGCCGAGCGGGTGCGCGACCGGCTGTGGCGGCTGCCGGGGCGGGTGGACGCGCTGCTGGTCACCGGGGACATCGCGGACCACGGCACGGAGGCGGAGTACGAGGAGGCCGCCCGCGTCCTGGGGCTGCGCGACGGCTCGGCGCCGCTCCCCGTGCTCACCTGCCCCGGCAACCACGACAGCCGTGCGCCCTACCGCAAGGCCCTGCTCGGCCGCCCCGCCGCCGACGGCCCGGTCAACGACGTGCGCGTCTTCGACGGCGGCGCGGTCCTGATGTGCGACTCCAGCATCCCGGGCAGCGACGAGGGGGAGCTGGACGGGGAGACGTACGACTGGATCGAGGCCACGCTCGACGGTCTCGACGACGGCCTTCCGGCCCTGCTCGCCTTCCACCACCCGCCCACGCCCGTGCACCATCCCCTGCCCGACTCCTACCGACTGCGTCACCCCGAGCGCCTGGCCGCGCTGCTGGAGCGCAGGCCCGCGATCGCCGGGCTGATCACGGGTCACGCGCACTCGCCCGCGGCCACCGTGTTTGCCGGGCGGCCGCTGGTGGTGGGATCCGGGGTGACGTGGACGCTGCGGCTGCCCTGGGAGGGCGAGCAGGTCGCGGACCGGGACGCGCCGGTCGGGCTCGCCTTCCATGTGCTGGACGACGCCGGACGGCTCACGAGTCACTTCCGCACCGTCGCGTGACGGCGGCCTCGTGCGGCGGCACCGTCATGTGACGACGCCCGGTACCGCCGTCAGCTGCTGGTAGCCGCCGCTGCGGTGGCGCACGGTGAGCTTGACCTCCTTGCCGGGCCTGGCGCGGGCCACGGCGTGCGCCAGGTCGGCCGCCGAGTCGACGCGGGTGGTGCCGACGGCGAGCAGCACGTCGCCGCGCACCAGGCCGGCCGTGTACCCGGGCCCCGGCACGTGGACGCCCACGACCCGGGCCCCGGGCTTCTCGTCGTCCACGGCCTCCACCCCGAGGGTCGCACCGGCCGGCGCCGGGGAGGGGGACCGGCCGGCGGACGGACCGGCCGACGGGTGCGCCGGGGCGCCCCGGGTGCCCGTCGCCGTCCCCGCGGCTCCCTCCCCTCCCGCCCCTGGGGCCCCGCCCGGTCCCTGCGCCGCGGCCCGCTGCTGCAGTTCGGCGAGCTTGCTCATGCCGATCACCGTGGCGCCCACCGTGCCGAGTCCCACGCCCGCGAGGAGCAGGACGGCCGCGGCGAGCACGCCGAGCAGCAGGGTGGTGAGCCGCCGACGGCGCCGACGGCCGGGGTGCGGGTGCCGGGCACCGTCGGGCTCGGTGCCGGGCCCCGGATCCCGGCCGGGCATCGGCTTGGGACGCAACGCTGTCTGTTCCATGGATCGCCTCCGGCAGGTGCTCTACCCGGCGCACCGGCGCGTGACGAGCCACGAAAGAGTGAGACTGAACGTCGGTCAGTGCGCCAGGGCGGGACTGCTCCTCGGCACGGGCGCGGCCGGGATCCGGTCCGGCAGGAAGCCGTGGGTGCGTCCCGCCAGGTACTCGGCCTTGTAGCGCGGGACGTTCCGGTGCCAGTTGAGGATGCCGGCCATCCAGTTCTGCAGGTCGGTGACGTAGCCGCGCATGACGGCCCGCGCCTCTTCGGAGAGCTGGAAGTCGTCGTAGACGACGGGGAGTTCGTGCGCGACGACGTGCTCGAACTGGCGCATGCGCTGGTTCATCAGGTCCTGCACGACGCCCAGGGCGGCCGGGTAGTCGACGCCGAAGAAGTTCTGCACGACGAGGACCGCGTTGTGGATCTCGCCCTCGTACTCGATCTCCTTCTGGTAGGAGAAGACGTCGTTGAGCAGGCAGGCGTAGTCGATCGCCGCGTTCTCCAGGGAGCGGACGGGGCCGCTGCGGTAGACCTCGGGCGGCACCGCCGGGCCGTGTCCGGCGCGGCACAGGCCCAGGGTGAGGTCGGAGCCGAAGGTGGCGCGGCGCATCTCCAGGTAGTCCACGGGGTCGGGGACCCGGTTCTGGATCTGGTTGGACAGCTCCCACACCCAGGCCTCGGTCATGTCGTCGACGGCCTTCTTCAGCGGGCGTCGCTCCTCGGGCGTCATACCGGCCGTCGTGCGCACCCACAGGTCGATCAGGGAGCGTTCCATGGCGTTGCCGGGCGGCGGGACCGGTTCGCTGTCCAGCGGCATGCAGTCCGACAGGCGGGCGGTGGTCAGCCGGGCGGCGGCGAGGTCCCGGCGGTGGCCGTAGACCAGCGGGTAGTAGTCGTCGCCGTAGGTGCCGAAGGCCAGCCAGCCGGAGGCGAGGTCGAGCTGGTCCTGGGTGGCGTCCGGGTCGAGTCCGGCGGCGCACAGCGGGAGGTCGCAGCTTTCCAGCTTGTCCTCGTCCCAGACGCCCTCGCTGAGGATGCCCATGCTCCGGCACCACTCGGACAGGTGCCGCCGGGCACCCTCCAGGGCGGGGCTCAGCTCCAGCGGGTAGGGCATGCGGATGTCGGGGATGACGGACGGGCCGACCTTCTGGAAGGGCACGTACGTGTACGAGCGGGCCCGGCGGGCGGCGGCCTCGGCGAGCAGTGCGCCGACGTCCGCGGCGGAGGTGCCGGGCCCGGTCAGTGCCTGCCAGCCGGCCAGGGGACGCTCCCCCTTGTTCATGTAGCGGCTGGAGCGCATGTGCCACTCGTGGCCGCCGGACTGCCAGTCCTGGAGGCCCTTCGTGTACGCGCCGACGGCGGCGACCTCCGGCGGGGTCAGGCCGTTCTCCAGGGCGACGGCGGGCACCTCGGTGAACGCGGTGTGCTCGAACTGGTGCAGCCGCGAGGTGAGGACGTCGTTGACCAGTTCGGCGGCCTCCTGGGTGGTGCAGCCGAAGAAGGTCTCCAGCACCAGCACCCCGTTGCTCAGCTCGCCCTCGTCCTCGACCTCGCGCTGGTAGGAGAAGAGGTCGTTGCGCAGGTGCACGGCGTCGGAGAACGTCTCCATCAGCACCCTGAGCGGCCGGGTCCCGGCGACGGCGGCCGGCACCTCGGCGGTCGCGTACTCCACGAGTCCGGCGGACCAGGGGGCGCCGCCGACCTTGCGGCGCATCTCGATGTACTCGACGGGGTTGGCGACCCGCCCCTCGTTGATGTTGGACAGCTCCCACATGGACTCGTTGAGGAGGTGCTCGGTGGCGACGGCGAAGCGGCGGCGCCAGTCGGCCGACATCGCGGGCACCGTGCGGGTCCACAGGTCGGCGAGACCGGCCTCGACCGGGTTCCGCGGCTCGGGCATCGCGGCGGCGTCGTCGAGCGGCATGAACAGCGGGAGCCGGTCCAGGTGGGCCTTGCCGGCGAGGCGGTCCTGGCTGCGTTTGTACTTCTCCAGGAAGTGGTCGTCGAAGAAGAAGACCCACACGTACCAGTCGGTGATGAGGGAGAGCGCCGGCCCGTCGCAGTCGGGGTGGGTGTAGGCGCAGAGCAGGCCGTAGTCATGGGCTTCGAGGTCGGACTGCTCCCAGACCCCGGAGCCCTCCAGCATGCCCATCTCGCGCGCCCACGTCGTCGAGTGGGCGCGGGCCTCGTCGAGATGCGGGTTGAGCCGTGCGGGGTGCGGCAGGTAGAAGTGCGGGAGTTGGAAGGGCTGTTGCGTCATGGCCCGGCCCTACCCAGGGCTCTTCGACCGCATCCGCCGGGCCGCACATGATCACACCATCGCGTGAATCGACCCGGAATGCGGGAACTTCTCCCCGCCGCTCTCCCTCGGCTTCCCGTCGCTCTCCCTCGGCTTCCCGCGCCTCTCCCTCGGCTCCCCGTCGCTCCGTCTCAGCGCCTGACCTGGATCAGGGCGTGCGTGCCGCTCGTCCGCCAGCGCGGCTCGCCGCTCGCCTCCAACGCGGCCTCGGTCTTCGCGTCGAGCCCGGTGACCACGTCGGACTTCAGGGTGCGCAGCGCCGCGACCGGGCCGGGGAAGTACGCGGTGACCTGTGCGAAGGAGGTGGTCGGCGGCCACCACCGGTCGCCCACCAGACGCCGGTAGTTCAGGTCGCCCTTGAGGACGGTGACGGTGGCCGCGGCGAAGTCCTCGCGCAGGTCGTCGGGCATGTCCGCGTACGGCAGCGGGGCACAGGAGAAGGGGTGGGCGCGGACGGTGACGCGGCCGTCGGTCAGCGCGGTCCAGAGCCGCTCGCCGTGGGCCGCGGCCGCGCCGCCCGCCGCGACCAGCCGCCGCAGGGCGTCGAGCACGTCGGTGGGCGTGGCGTCGGAGACGTAGTACGGGTACGGCTTGACGTGCAGGACGGCCCGGTCGACGCGGCCCTCGGCGAGGAGGTGCGAGACGAGGAGCAGGTCGGGGACGAGTTCGCGGCCCGCGTTGTCGGCGACCAGGCACAGCGTGGCCGGACCCCGGTCCGCGGGGCCGGTCCCGGGGGCCGGGAGCAGGGACCATAGGGTGTCGCTGTCGTCGGCGACGAGTGCCTCCACCGCGCCCTCGGTGCCGGTGCCCCGGTCGGAGAGGCGGAAGCCGAGGTCGGCGCGGTTGCCCCAGAGCGAGCCGTGCAGCAGTGCCCGGGTCCGCTCCTCGGGGGACAACGCGTCGAGGCCGTCGAGCGCGGCGAGTTCCTCGTCCGTCTCCGGCGCGTCGAGTTCGGCCAGTTTGGCGGGCCGGAAGGGGTCGACGCCCTGCCAGGGGCCGGGGCCGAAGTAGCCGGCGGCGTCGAGGAGCCGGCGGTAGAAGTGGCTCTCGGCCCACAGCCAGGGCACGTCGTACCAGGAGAGGCCGGCGTACACGTCCATGCCCCACCGCGCCCAGCGGTCCCGGTCGCGGCCGGTGGGGTCGGCGTCGGCGGGCAGCGGCTCGACCACGCCGTCGGCGCAGCTCGCGAGCAACGCGTCGAGCGCGCGGCGCCGTTCGGAGTCGAAGGGGAAGGCGTCCCGCACCTGCCGCACGATGGCGGGGTGCCGCTCGGCGAGCACGCCGTGCGGGAAGGAGCCGGGCTCGTCGCCGAGGATGACGGGGGCGGTCACGGACGGGGTGTCGGGCATGCGCGTCACCGTACCGGTCGGACCGCGCGCGCCCCCGTTCCGCGTGGTCGGACCGCGCGCGTCCCCCGTTCCGCGCGGTCGGACCGTGCGCGTCCCCGTCCCCGGCAGTCGAGCCGAGCGCGTCTCCCGTTCCCTGCGGTCAGGCCGGGCCCGTCTGCTGCTTCAGGCGGGCCGCGAGGGTGACGTAGCGGGCCCGCCGGGGCACCGGGACCATGCCCCGGATCAGGATGTACCACATCTCGGCCAGGCGACGGGGCCCGCGCCCGGCCGGTTCGAGGGTGCCGCTCACGACGCGGGTGCCGACGACGGAGCAGACGAGGGTGTGGGCGACGGAGTCGACGTCGATGTCCGGATGCACGTCGGACTGCCGCACCGCGCCCAGCAGCCGGGCCCCGGCCATCTCCCGCCACTCGGTGAAGGGGTGCGGCAACGGCGGCCGTACCGGTACGCCCGCGGTGGCGAGGCGCAGCCCGGCCCGCAGCACCGGCCCCTCCTCGCAGAGCCGGGCCATGCCGAACGTGAGGCGCATCAGCGCCTCCAGCGAGGAGTAGCCCCGCCCGTCCAGGTCCTTCGCCAGCCGGCGGGAGATGCGGGACTGCATCTCCATGATGGCGTGCGCGAGGTCTTCCTTCGCCGCGAAGTGGAAGTACAGGGCGCCCTTGGTGACCCCGGCGTGGGCGACGATCTCGCTCAGGGTCGTCGACTCGTAGCCGTGGCGGTCGAACAGGTCGGCCGCCGCACCGACGATCGTCGCGCGGGTCCGTTCGGCGCGTAGCTGCCTCGCCATCGGCTGGACTCTCCCGGGCTGAAACTCGACAGACCGTGCCGCCTGTCTTTACCCCCCGCACACGATAACTCACCGACTAACGGACCATCAGATCAGCTCCGTGGCCCCGTGATCGCCCGCGGACGCCGCCGGGCATACCGCCCGGCATTCCGCTTCGGCCCGCTTTCGCCACCCCCGTTCATCACGATGCGGCACCGACAACTCAGAGCAGTTCGCTGGTCACTTGACTACCAGCGGTCACACACGGTTTGCTCCGGCCAGGCGAGTTTCACCCGGTTGGCGCACTGACCCGCGGCTCCGGGCCGTCCCGCCCCGTTCCTCCTGCTCGGCCGCACAGCGAGGTGCCCCCGCCCCCATGAGTACAGCTCCCCCGCCCACCCACTCCCCCGGACCCGCGCGCGCCGCGGCCCTCACCGCGGCCGTCTGCCTGCTGGTGGCCGGCTGCTCCGCCCTCGGCGGGGACGAGGACGGCTCGGCGGCGGACGCCGCGGGCGGGTCCGGCGGCGACCGGATGAAGATCGTCATGGTCACCCACGGCGGTGAGGGCGACGCCTTCTGGGACCGGGTGCGCAAGGGCGCCGAGGCGGCGGCCGCCAAGGACGGCGTCGACCTGACCTACGCCGGGGACGCCGACACCGCCGGCCAGGCCGAACTCGTGCGGGACGCCATCCGCGACAAGGCCGACGGCATCGCCGTGACCCTGGCCAAACCGCAGGCGATGAAGGCTCCGGTCGCCGAGGCGAAGGCCGCCGGGATCCCGGTGGTCGGCCTCAACTCCGGCATCGACGCCTGGCGGTCCACCGGGCTCCTGGAGTACTTCGGGCAGGACGAGAGCGTCGCGGGCCGGGCCGTCGGCGACAAGCTGGACGACCTCCGGGCGAAGCACGCCCTGTGCGTCATCCACGAGCGCGGCAACGTCGCCCTGGAGGCCCGCTGCGCCGGTGTGAAGAAGACCTTCGGCGGCCGGACCGAGATGCTCTACGTCGAGGGCACCGACATGAAGGCGGTCGGCGCGGCCGTCACGGCGCGGCTGCGGCAGGACCGCAGCATCGACGAAGTCGTCATGAACGGCGCGGCGTTCGCCCTCACCGCGGTCGAGGCCGTCGAGGAGGCGGGCAGCGACGCCCACGTCGCCACCTTCGACCTCGACAACGACCTGGTGGCCGCCGTCAAACGCGGGGACGTCCAGTTCGCCGTGGACCAGCAGCCGTATCTGCAGGGCTATCTCGCGGTGGACGGGCTCTGGCTCCACCGCACCAACGGCAACGTCAGCGGCGGCGGCGTGGCCCCCGTGCTGACCGGCCCCGCGTTCGTGACCCGGACCAACGCCGACTCGGTCGCCGAGTTCGCCGCGGGCGGCACCCGGTGACCGGGCCCCGCGGCCGCCGGCACCTCCGCCTCCCCGCCCCACTGATCGCCTAGGACGACGATGCCTGCACGGAAGTCACGGAAGTCACGGAAGAAGGGTGCCCGGCGCCGCCTCGGCTCCATACGTCTGTCCCTGATCCTCCTGGCCCTGGTCCCCGGCGTCACCCTCGCGGCCGTGTGGGGCGTCACGACGATCCAGATGTTCTCGGAGGGCCTGCGGCTGCGCGCGCAGACGGAGCTGAGCCGCGACACCGGCGCGATGGGCACCGAGGCCACCCTGGCCCTGCAGAAGGAGCGCAGCCTGTCGGCCGCCTGGCTGGCCGCCCCGGACGGCGACCGGAGCGAACTGGACGCGCAGCGCAAGAAGACGGACGAGGCGGTCGCGCAGTTGGTCGGCCAGTCCGACGCGATCGAGAGCGCGCCCTCCCGGGTCTCGGACCGGCTGTACTCGGTACTCGGTTCGGTGGGCAGCCTGGAGTACTACCGCAACCAGGTGGACGACCCCAGCGACATCACCGCCGAGCAGGCGCTCGACCAGTACACCTCGATCGTCGACGAGCAGATCCACGCCTTCCAGGAGCTCTCCCAGGTCGACGACGGCGACCTCACCTCCCAGGCCGGTCCGCTGGTCGCCCTGGAGCACGCCGCCGAGCTGGTCTCCCAGGAAGACGCCCGGCTCACGCTGGCCTGGCCGTCCGACCGGATGGACGAGGAGCAGTGGTCCCGGTTCGCCCAGCTGGTGCACACCCGCCGCTGGCTGGTGCAGGACCAGATCGTCCCCTCGCTGACCGGCAGCGCGAAGACCCAGACCGAGCGGATCCTCGCCGGCTCCGAGTGGAAGTCCATGCAGGACGTCGAGGACCAGGTGCTTGAAGCCCGTTCGGCGGACGGGGGCGACCGGATCGACCTGCCGGACGCGCGGCAGCGCTGGATCACCGCGTTCGAGGAGATCTCCACCCAGTACGGGCAGCTCATCCGGCAGCAGACGGACGGGCTCCTCGACCGCAGCGCCGCTGAGGCCCGGAGCCTGCTGATCAAGGCCGGTGTCCTCAGCGCGGGCGGCCTGATCGCCCTGCTGCTGTGCATCGTGATGTCCTGGCGCATCACCCGCTCGCTGTCCCGGCGGCTGCGCGGGCTGCGGCTGGCCACCCTGAGCCTGGCCGAGGAGCGGCTGCCCGACGTGGTGGCCCGCCTGGAGCGGGGCGAGACGGTCGACGTGGAGTCCGCGACGCCCCCGCTGGACTACGGACGGGACGAACTCGGCCAGGTCGCGCAGGCGTTCAACACGGCCCAGCGCACCGCCGTGCACACCGCCGTCGAACTCGCCGACACCCGGCGCGGCTTCCAGAAGGTCATCCTGGGCATCGCGCGGCAGAGCCAGAACCTCGTCAACATGCAGCTCGGCAAGCTGGACGCGCTGGAGCGGGAGCACACGGACCCCGAGATCCTAAAGGGCCTGTACGAACTGGACTCCACCGCCAGCCAGCTGCGGCGCTACGAGGAGAACCTCGTCATCATCAGCGGCGAGCAGCCCCGGCGCACCTGGCGCGAGCCGGTGTCGCTGGTCGACATCCTGCGCAGCGCCGTCGGCGAGGTCGCCGAGTACCAGCGGGTGGAGCTGCACGCCGACGAGGAGGTGGCCCTCGCCCCGCCCGCGGTGGCCGACGTGATCCACCTGCTGGCCGAGCTGATCGACAACGCGACCGCGTACTCCCCCGCGCCCAACCCGGTCGGGGTGAGGGCGGCGCTGGTGGCCAAGGGCTTGGCCGTCGAGATCGAGGACCGCGGGCTCGGCCTGTCGGAGGAGGACTACGCCTCGTTCAACGCCCAGTTGGCGGTGGCCCCGCAGTTCGACGTGGTGGCGCTCGCCGACGACCTGCGGCTCGGCATGTTCGTCGTGGCCCGCCTCGCGCACCGGCACGGCATCACCGTCACGCTGCGCCCCTCGCCGTACGGCGGGACCACGGCGATCGTGCTGATCCCGCACGAGATCGTGGTGCGCGAGCCGGCCGGCGGCGCGGACGGCACCGGTGCCGCGGCGAACGGCGCACGGGTCCCCTGGGTCGCCGGGGCCACCGCGCCCGACTCGGCCGACCCCGCGGGCCCGGTCACCGGCGCCGGTCCGGCCGCCCCGGCCACCGCCGCCGACCCGGACGACGGTCCCCGGCCGGTGCGCCCCGCACGGTCGTCCCGGCCGGCTCCCGCGAGCCCGTCCGCGGCCGCGGCGGGGTCCCCCGGCGGCCGCTCCGGCGACTTCGGCCCCGGCTCCTCCGACGGGCGCGGCGGACTGGCGCCGCTGCCCCGCCGGGTACCGCAGACCAGCCTCGCCGCCGAACTGCGCGACGAGGATCCGGGCGGCCGCCGGGACGGCCCGGACGACCCGGCCGGCGACGACTACGCCGACTTCACGGCCGAGCGCGCCGCCTCGTCCCTCGCCGGTTTCCAGCGGGGCACGCTGCGGGCCCACACCGTTGACGAAGCAGCCGAGCCGGCCGACGCAGCCGACGCGCACGAAGCACATGAAGCACACGAGGCGGACGAGGACGCCGGTCGCGCGGGCGACCGCGCCACCGACGGGCACGCGCTCTCCTCCGCCGCCCACTCGACCCCGACCGCCGACCGCCGACCGCCCACGAAGGACACGCGATGACCCGACCCTCCCCCGCCACGCACACCGAGCTGGACCAGTTGCTCACCGGACTCGTGGAGCGGGTCGCCGACGTGAACCAGGCCGTGGTGCTCTCCGAGGACGGCCTGGTCGTCAGCAAGTCCACCGGGTTCCTGCGGGACGACGCCGAGCGGCTGGCGGCGACCGCGTCGGGCCTGATGAGCCTCAGCAAGGGCGTCAGCATGGACTTCCGGGGCGGCCCGGTGCGCCAGGCGCTCATCGAGATGGCCAACAGCTATCTGATACTCACCTCCGCGGGCCCCGGGGCGCACCTGGTCGTGCTCACCGGGCCGAACGCCGACGTCGGCGTGGTGGCGTACCAGATGAACATGCTCGTGAAGAAGATCGGCGAGCACCTGAGCGCGGCACCGCGGGCCACCGCCGGCCCCGGCGAGTGACGTGACCGGAGGCGACGCTGCGGGCCGGCTCGTGCGGCCGTTCACCCTGACCGGCGGCCGGACCAGGCCCAGCCGCGCCGACTTCACCCTCATCACGACGGTGACCGCGATCGACCCGCAGCCCGCCCGGGCGGCGCGGCCGCAGCCCGAGCACCTGCGGATCCTGCGGCTGTGCGCCGAGCCGATGGCCGTGGCGGAGATCGCGGCCCGTCTCGACCTGCCGGTGAGCGTGGTCGTCATCCTGCTCTCGGACCTGCTGGAGGCCGGCCGCATCACCGCCCGGCCGCCGCACCCGGTCTCCCGCGCCACCGACGACCTGGACCTGCTGCAGAAAGTGAGGGACGGCCTTGGCCGGCTCTGAGCGCGTCGCCGAGACGCCCACGGCATCCGCCCGCGCCACCGCGCCCGAGGCGGTGAAGATCCTGATCGCGGGCGGCTTCGGCGTCGGCAAGACCACCATGGTCGGGTCGGTCAGCGAGATCGCCCCGCTGCGCACCGAGGAACCGCTGACCGCGGCCGGCCTGGACGTCGACGACCTCAACGGCATCGAGGAGAAGCGGGCCACGACGGTGGCCCTGGACTTCGGCCGGATCACCATCGGCCGGGACGTGGTGCTGTACCTCTTCGGCACGCCCGGTCAGCAGCGGTTCTGGTTCATGTGGAACGACCTGGCGATCGGGGCGCTCGGCGCGGTGGTCCTGGTCGACGTCCGCAGGCCCGAGTCGAGCTTCGCCGCGATCGACTTCTTCGAGCGGCGGGGCATTCCGTTCGTCGTCGCCGTCAACGGCTTCCACGGCCGGCACCCGTACCCGGCGGCGGAGATCCGCGAGGCCCTCGCGCTGCCGGAGCACGTGCAGGTGCTGCTGTGCGACGCGCGGGAGCGGACCTCCAGCCGGGACGTCCTCATCGCCCTGATCGACCAGCTGATCGACGCCGCGACCGGGGCCGCGGCGTCGTAACAGGTCGTAGCGGGTCGTGGCGAGGCGTCTTCGGGCGTCCGTCAGACCAGGCCCGCGGACTTCAGCCACTCCTTGGCCACGTCGAGCGGGTCCTTCTTGTCCAGCTGGACCTGGGCGTCCAGGTCGAGGAGCGTCTCGGTGTCCAGCTTGGCGGAGACCGCGTTGAGCGTGGCCACGCCCTCCTCGTTCAGCCCGTCCTTGGTGACCAGCGGGGTCACGTTCGCGTGGCCGAAGAGGTTCTCCGGGTCCTTCAGGACGACGAACTTCTCCTTGATGATGGTCGGGTCGGTGGTGAAGACGTCCGCCGCCTGCACGTCGTTCTTGGTCAGCGCCGACTGGGTCAGCGGGCCGCCCGCGTCGAGCGCCTTGAAGGACTTGAACTTCAGTCCGTACACCGACTCCAGGCCCTTGAGCCCCTGCTGCCGCGTCTGGAACTCGGGCGAGCCGCCGATCACCAGGTCCGGTGCGACGTCCTTGAGGTCGGCGAGGGTCGACTCGGCGGTGAGGCCGTGCTTCTTCGCGGTCTCCGCGTTGACGCTCACCGAGTCCTTGTTCTCGGCCGGTGACGACTCCAGCAGCGTCAGTTTCTTGTCGAGCTTGGCCTTCGCCGCCTCGTTAACGGCCTCGACGGACTTCTGCTGGGCCTTCGGGTCGAGGTAGGCGAGCAGCGAGCCGTTGTACTCCGGCAGCACCGTGACGGAGCCGTTCTTCATCATGCCGTAGGTCGTCTCCCGGCTGCCTATGTTGTGCTTGTAGGTGACCTTGAGGCCCTTGGCCTTGAGCGCCTCCCCGTAGATGTCGGCGAGCAGGGTGCTCTCGGCGAAGTTGTTCGAGCCGACGACGACGGTGCCGGCCTCCGCCTTGTCACCCGCGAGCGGGTTGTCGGAGGCGTTGTCGGAGTCGGAGGAACAGCCCGCGAGCAGCGCCGCCGCGGCGGTGAGCGCGACGGCCGCCGCGCCGGTGTGCCTGGTCCTGGACCTGCTGCTCTTCGCGGTGAAATTCATCCGTCGATCCAAACGATCCGCTTGCCGGTGAGTCAAGTACGGCCTGGTTACGGTTTCTCCGCGGCCCGGGCGCTCAACGCCTGCGCACCCCCGGCGAGACCGCGATCCGTCCCGCCGCCCAGAAGACCGCGAGGGTGACCAGGGCCAGGACGGCCACCAGGGTGGCGCCGCCGACGACCTTCTCGTAGTCGCGCTGGTAGAGCCCGTCGATGATGTAGCGGCCGATGCCGCCGAGGCTGACGTAGGCGGCGATGGTCGCCGTCGACACGACCTGGATGGCGGCCGAGCGCAGCCCGCTGAGGACCAGCGGGAGGGCGACCGGGAGTTCGACCCGGAAGAGGATGCCCGACTCGTGCATGCCCATGCCCCGGGCGGCGTCCACCGGCGAGGGGTCGACGGAGCGGACCGCCTCGTAGGTGGTGACGAGGATGGGCGGGACCGCGAGCACGACGAGCGGGACCATCACGGGCAGCAGGCCGATGCCGACGACGACGGCGATCAGCACCAGCAGACCGAAGCTGGGCAGGGCGCGGGCGGCGGTGGCGACGAAGGCGACGGCGTTGCCGCCGCGTCCGGTGTGCCCGGTCAGCAGCCCGACGGGCAGCCCGACGGCGGCGGCGAGTCCGAGGGCCATCAGGGTGTACTGGACGTGTTCCAGCAGGCGCGTGGGGATGCCGTCGTAGCCGTGCCAGTGGGCGCTGTCGCTGAAGAAGGCGTTGACGAAGTCGAGGACGTTCACCGGGTCGCCGCCTCCTGCGGTTCGGGCCGCTCCTGCCGTACGGCGGCGTCGTCCTTGGCGCGCCGCCCCTTGCCGCGCGGCATCCACGGCGTCAGCAGGTTGCGGGCCAGGACGAGCAGCGCGTCGCACAGGACGGCCAGTACGGCGGTCGTCAGGACCGAGTTGACCGCCAGCTCGGGCCGGCCGTACTTCTGGGCGTCGGCGAGGAGGTTGCCGAGGGCGCCCTGGTTGCCGATCAGGGCGCCGACGCTGACCAGGGAGATGCTCGCCGACACGGCGACCCGCAGCCCGGCGAGAATCGCGGGCACGGCGATCGGCAACTGCACCTGGAGGTAGCGCCGTACGGGCCCGAAGCCCATGGCGCTGGACGCGGCCAGCGTCTCCTCGGGCACCGAGCGCACGCCGTCGACGATCGCCGGGACGAGCACCACGAGGCTGTACACGGCCAGCGGGATCATCACGGTCAGTTCGGTCTGCCCGGTGTAGTCGATGAGGACCACGAAGACGGCCAGCGACGGGACGGCGTAGAAGACGGTGGTCACGCCGAGCACCGGCGGGTACAGCCAGCGGAAGCGCACACAGAGCTGGGCGAGGGGCAGGGCGGCCAGCAGCCCGGCCAGGACCGGCAGCAGCGCCTCGCGCAGATGCAGGCCGATCAGGCCGAAGTAGGTGTTGTCGAGGTCGCTCGGTATGTCGAAGAAGCCGTTCACGGGGCGACCTTCGTGACGTCGCCGGGCTCCTCGGCCCGCGCGTCGCCGGGGGTCCCCGCGTCAGGGGCGCCCGCACCGGGGCTCCCCGCGCCGTGCGCGGCGCGGATCGCCTCCGCGATGGTCTGCTGGGAGACGACGCCGGTCACTCGCCCGTCGGAGTCCACGGCGACCGCCCAGCCGGTGGGCGAGAGCACGGCGCAGTCGAGGGCGGCCCGCAGCGAGTCGGTGCCGGGCACGAACGGCCGCCCGTAGGACAGCAGCCGCCCGGCCGCGAGGTCCCCCGCGGCCGGATCGCCCGGCTCGGCCCAGCCCAGCGGCCGGTCGTTGGCGTCGGTCACCAGCAGGTGGGCGGCGCCGTCGGCGGCAGCGATCTGCTCGGCTCCGGCGTCGGCGCGCACGACCGGGCCGGTGGTCAGCTCCAGGCCTGCGGACGGGAAGAAGGAGAGCCGCCGGATGCCGCGGTCGGCGCCGAGGAAGTCCTCGACGAATTCGTCCGCGGGGTCGGACAGCAGCTCGGCGGGCGGTGCGAACTGGGCGAGCCGGCCACCGGTGCGCATCACCGCGACCATGGTGCCCAGTTTGATCGCCTCGTCGATGTCGTGCGTGACGAAGACGATGGTCTTGCCCAGCTCGTCCTGGATGCGCAGGAGTTCGTCCTGCAGCCCCTTGCGGACCACGGGGTCGACGGCGGAGAACGGCTCGTCCATGAGCAGCACCGGCGGATCGGCGGCGAGCGCCCGGGCCACGCCGACGCGCTGCTGCTGGCCGCCGGAGAGCTGGTACGGGTACCGCTTGGCGAGGGAGGCGTCGAGCCCCACCCGTTCCATCAGCTCGGCGGCCCGCTCCCGGGACTTCTGCTTGCCCCAGCCGATCATGCGGGGCACGGTGGCGATGTTGTCGAGGATCGTGCGGTGCTGGAAGAGACCGGCGTTCTGGATGACGTATCCCATGGACCGGCGCAGTGTGGTGACGGGCTGCTGCTGGAGGTCCTCGCCGTCGAGCAGGATCGTCCCCTCGGTGGGCTCGACCATTCTGTTGATCATCCGCAGGGTCGTCGTCTTGCCGCAGCCCGAGGGCCCGACGAGGACCGTGATCGAGCGGTCGGGTATCTCCAGCGACAGCCGGTCGACCGCCACGGTGCCGTCCGGGTACCGCTTGGTGACTGTGTCCATCCGTATCAAAACGCCGAATACCCTTCGGGTCTGGCAGAAGCTGCCCGCTCCGGCCGCGGTCGGTGGGGCCGTCGCCGGTCGAGTGTAGACGCCTGGTCCGCGGGGCCCCCGTTGCTCCGGGGCGACTCCTTCCCGCTGTTCGGGCGTTCACACTCGGGCGTTCACACCGCAAACCCGCCAGACCGGCGGCGGCCGGGAGCGACGGTGTCCACCGTGCCGCTCCCGGCCGCCGTTCACCGGGCGGTTCAGCCCGCCTTCGGCTCCAGCCGCAGCGAGATGCTGTTGATGCAGTACCGCTGGTCGGTCGGGGTCGGGTAGCCCTCGCCCTTGAAGACGTGACCGAGGTGGGAACCGCAGCGGGCGCAGCGCACCTCGGTGCGGACCATCCCGTGGGAGCGGTCCTCGATCAGCTCGACCGCGTCGGTGTCCCTCGGGTCGTAGAAGGACGGCCAGCCGCAGTGCGACTCGAACTTGGTCGTGGAGGTGAACAGCTCCGCACCGCAGGCGCGGCAGGAGTAGACGCCCTCGGTCTTGGTGTCGGTGTACTCACCGGTGAAGGCCGGCTCGGTGGCGGCCTCGCGCAGCACGGCGTACTCGGCCGGGGCCAGCTCGGCCCGCCACTGCTCGTCCGGCTTCTCGACGTCGTACGACATGAGTCTCAGCCCCTTACTTCGACAGCTCGTCCAGAATGCGCGGTCCGAGGTCCGTGACGTCGCCCGCGCCCATGGTGAGAACGAGATCACCGGCCTTCGCCATTCCCGCGACCAGCGCGGGCGACGCGTCCTTGTCATGGACCGGTGTGACGTCGGCGCCGGCGGCGCGGGCCGCCTCGACGATCAGCTCGCTGGTGATGCCCGGGATCGGGTCCTCGCGGGCCGGGTAGATGTCGAGGACGACCGAGGCGTCCGCGAGGGCCAGGGCCTGGCCCATCTCCTTGCCCAGCTCCTGGGTGCGGGAGAAGAGGTGCGGCTGGAAGAGGACCAGGATGCGGGCGTCGCCGACCGCGGCGCGCATGGCCTCCAGGTCGGCGGTCATCTCGGTGGGGTGGTGCGCGTAGGAGTCGACGACCTGGACGCCGGCCGCCTCGCCCTTGAGCTGGAGGCGCCGCTTGACGCCCGTGTAGGCGGCCAGCGCGGGGGCCAGCTCGGCGGCGGGGACGCCGAGGGCGGCGCCCGCGGCGAGGGCGGCGACGGCGTTGTGGGCGTAGTGGCGGCCGGGGACGGAGACGGCGAAGGTCAGCTGGGCGCCGTCCATGACGACGGTGACCTCGCTCTTCAGGCCCTGCGGGACGACCGACAGGATGCGCACGTCGGCGTCCTCGGACTCGCCGTACGTCACCGTCCGCACCCGGCCGGCCAGCCGTCGGGTCAGCTCCCGGGCGCCCTCGTGGTCGGCCGCGATCACCAGGGTGCCGCCGGGGACGATCTTGTCGGCGAAGGTCTCGAAGGACTCGTAGATCTCGTCCATCGAGGCGTAGTTGGCGTGGTGGTCCAGCTCGACGTTGAGGACGATGGCGACCTCGGGGGCGTACTTGTGGAAGCTGCGGTCGCTTTCGTCCGCCTCGGCGACGAAGATCTCGCCGTCGCCGTGCAGGGCGTTGGAGCCGGGCGCGTCCAGGTCGCCGCCGATCGCGTACGACGGGTTCAGGCCCAGCTCGGACAGGGAGACCGCCAGCATCGAGGTGGTGGTGGTCTTGCCGTGCGTGCCGGCGACCGCGAGCGGGCGCAGGCCGTTCATCAGGGCGGCGAGGGCGTCGGAGCGGTGCACGACCGGGATGCCCAGCTCGGCGGCGCGGACCAGCTCCGGATTGTCCTCGCGGATGGCCGAGGACACGACCACGCAGCTCGCGTCGCCGGCCAGGTGCTCCGCCGCGTGCCCGATGTGCACGGTGGCGCCCAGCGCGCGCAGCGCCCCGGCGGTCGCGGACTCCTTGGCGTCGCTGCCCGCCACGGCGGCCCCGCGCTGGGAGAGGATCTTGGCGATGCCCGACATTCCGGCGCCGCCGATGCCGATGAAGTGCGGTCGGTCCATGGCGGTGGGAAGGCCGGGTGCCATGCGCTGTTCTCCCAGAGTGATCCGTTGGTGGTCCGTTGGGGCCGCGCCCCCTCGGCGGGGGCGCGGCCCCAGCCTATGCCTTGCTGTGGGAGAAGAGTTTCAGGACCGGTACGCCGACCTTGTGCCGGGCCCGGGAGGCCCAGTCCCGGTGGAAGAACTCCTCCACGTAGTGGGGGTCGGTCAGGACGATCACCTCGTCGGCCCCGATCTCCATGACCAGGGCCTTCAGCTCCTCCAGCGGGTGGTCCTCGATCAGTCGCCCGTCGGCCTGCGCACCGGAGGCGCGCAGGGCGGTCAGCGACACCTCCAGGGCCCGCTCCCCGACGCTCTGCGCCTCCCGGCCCTCCGGGGTCTCCCCCTCACGCACGGCGTCGTCCAGCTCGCCGAGCGCGACGTCGTCGATGGCGCGCAGCAGCCGGTCCGCCTGATCGCCGCGCGGCTGGAGCAGCACGTGGAAGCCGACCTGCTCGTCCCCGTGCAAGGTGGTGACGAACTCCACGTCGGCGGACGTCAGGGCCTTCTCGATCATCAAAACGCTTGTGAACACCAGGCGCCCCTTCTCCTTCGAGGGCCCGTGGGCCCACCCTCCGTAGGCCGTACCAGACCCTGCGGAAACCATCCTGCCCCGTGATCGCACGGGTACTGCCGGAATCAGTGTGCCCGGCGCGGACTAAACGGAACGGAAGATTCCGCCGATTCCCGGATGCGCGGTAACGACCGAACCCGTGTCCGGTCGCCGCCGCCCGCCCGGGTCCCGGGATCCCCTAGTCGCGCCGGTACCGGCCGAAGAGGAAACCTTCCTCCTCCAAGAGGGACACCAGTGCGAATCGCCGGGGCATCCCGACGGCCGGTCCGCCCGCGATCCGCTGCGCGTCCCCCGCGGTCAGCATCGGGGAGACGGTCAGGCACAGCTCGTCGAGCACCCCGGCCGTGACGAACTGCCCCAGCAGCCGCGGGCCGCCCTCGGTCAGCAGCCGGGTGTGCCCAAGCTCCGCGAGCGCCGCGAGCGCACGGGCCGGGTCCACACCGACGCCGTCCCCCGCGATCACCACCCGGGCCCCGGCCCGCTCCGCGGCGGCGATCCGGTCCGGGGCCGCCGCGGCGCCGGTCAGGACCAGGGTGGGCACGACCGGGGAGGTGAACAGCGGCAGGGAGAAGTCCAGCTCCAGGCTCGCGCTGACCACCGCGATCACCGGCACCGGCGCCTGACCGGCCGCCCGCCGCGCCTCGGCGAAATCCGACCGCGCGCGTCCCGGGCGGTACCCCTCCTGCCGTACGGTCTCGGCGCCGGCGATCACCACGTCAGCCAGGGCCCGCAGGGTGCCGAAGACCCGCATGTCGGCCGCGCTGGAGATGGGCTGGGAGCGGCCGTCGTGCTGGGCGGCGCCGTCGAGGGTGGAGACCATGTTGGCCCGCAGCCACGTCCGCCGGTGCCCGTCCGGCTCGGGGTACGCGTAGGCGGCGGCCAGCTCGGCCAGGCTCCACTCCCGGTCGGCCTCGGCGCCGCCGCCCGGACCGGCGGTCGGATCGGTCACGGAGGACACGGGGGACACGGGGGACACGGGGAACAGGCGTCGCATGGGGTGCAGTGTTCCACGCACCCGCCGCCCCAACCGCGCAGGCCGGAGGCCCTGCCCCGTCCCCCCGCACACACCGCACCCACGACGCCGGGCCCGCGCCTGGCCCCGCGTGGCGCCCGTTTTCCACCCCGGGGCCCCGCACCACCGCGGCGCCCCGCCGCACGAGCGTCCGGCACCGTGCCCGCCCGCCTCCCCGCGCCCCGCCCGCGCCGCCGCCGGCCGACGCCGGGGCCCTCCGCGCAGGCCCTACCATTGAGTACCGTGTCGTCCTCCTCCCCCGCCTCCGTCCCCGCCCCGATAACCGGGACGGCTCCGGCCACGGTCTCCCTGTGCGCCCGAGAGCCCCGAGTCCCCGCGGACCGCCTGGTCGCCGAGATGGTGCCCCCGCCCCGTTTCGACTCCGTCCGCTTCGGCACGTACCTCCCGGACCCGAACCAGCCCAGCCAGAGCGAGGCCGTCCGGGTCCTGGAGGGCTTCGCCGCCGGACTGAGCGAGGCACCCGGCACGGGAGGCGGCAGGCGCGGCTTCCTCGGGCTGGGCCGCGGCAGGGCGCCGAAGAAGCCGGCCGGACCCCGCGGCGTGTACCTCGACGGCGGTTACGGCGTCGGCAAGACCCACCTGCTGGCCTCCCTGTGGCACGCCACCCCGGCCGAGCCCTCCCGCAAGGCCTTCGGCACCTTCGTCGAGCTGACCAACCTCGTCGGCGCCCTCGGCTTCCAGCAGACCGTGCAGACCCTGTCCAGGCACCGTCTGCTGTGCATCGACGAGTTCGAGCTGGACGACCCGGGCGACACCGTCCTCGTCTCCAGCCTGCTCGCCCGGCTCGTCGAGGCCGGTGTGGCGCTCGCCGCCACCTCCAACACGCTGCCGGGCAGGCTCGGCGAGGGCCGGTTCGCGGCGGCCGACTTCCTGCGCGAGATCCAGGGTCTGTCCGCCCACTTCCGCGCCCTGCGCATCGACGGCGAGGACTACCGCCACCGCGGTCTGCCCGAGGCCCCGGCGCCGTACTCCGACGAGCAGGTGACCCGGGCCGCCGAGGCCACCGAGGGCGCCTCCCTGGACGACTTCACCGCCCTCCTCGACCACCTCGCCCGCGTCCACCCCAGCCGCTACGGCGCCCTGACCGACGGCCTGACGGCGGTGTGCCTCACCGGGGTGCGTCCGGTGCCGGACCAGTCGACGGCGCTGCGGCTCGTGGTGCTCGCGGACCGGCTCTACGACCGCGAGGTGCCCGTCCTGGCCTCCGGGCTGCCCTTCGACCGGCTGTTCGGCGAGGAGATGCTGAGGGGCGGGTACCGCAAGAAGTACTTCCGGGCCATCTCCCGGCTCACCGCGCTGGCCCGGGACGCGGCGCGGCTCGTCGAGACCTCCTGAGGGCCGTCGTACGGACACGGGCCCGGCGCGCGCCTGACCCACGCCTGACACGGGCCCGGCGGCGGGCCTATCGTGACAGTAAGGGTGAAAACCGTCCTCCGTGCGAGGAGGTCGTCATGGTCCAGGAGCTTCTCACCGCGGCCGCCGCCGTCGGCAGCGCGGGCGTCCTGTACGTCGCCTCGGCGGCGCGGGTCGTCAAGCAGTACGAGCGCGGGGTGGTCTTCCGGCTCGGACGGCTCGCGGGGCAGGCACGCGGCCCCGGGTTCACCATGATCGTGCCGTTCGTGGACCGGCTGCACAAGGTGAACATGCAGATCATCACGCTGCCCGTGCCCGCCCAGGAGGGCATCACCCGCGACAACGTCACCGTGCGGGTGGACGCGGTCGTGTACTTCAAGGTGGTCGACGCGGCCAACGCGCTGGTCCGGGTCGAGGACTACCGGTTCGCCGTCTCGCAGATGGCCCAGACCTCGCTGCGCTCCATCATCGGCAAGAGCGACCTGGACGATCTGCTGTCCGACCGGGAGAAGCTGAACCAGGGGCTGGAGCTGATGATCGACAGTCCCGCGGTCGGCTGGGGCGTGCAGATCGACCGGGTCGAGATCAAGGACGTGTCCCTGCCGGACACCATGAAGCGCTCGATGGCCCGCCAGGCCGAGGCGGACCGGGAGCGACGCGCCCGGGTGATCAACGCGGACGCCGAGCTGCAGGCCTCGAAGGTGCTCGCGGAGGCCGCCAGGGAGATGTCCGAGACGCCCGCGGCCCTGCAACTGCGGTTGCTCCAGACGGTCGTGGCGGTGGCCGCCGAGAAGAACTCCACCCTGGTGCTGCCCTTCCCCGTGGAGCTGCTGCGGTTCCTGGAGAAGGCGCAGGAGCACCCCGTCGATCACCCGGTCGAGCGGTGACACGAGCAACGCGCGTGGTTCCCGGGACTCCTGGCAGGTGATAGACACAGCGGGGTCACAGTCCTGTCCGCCAGCAGGAAGGTTTCCCCATGTCCACGTCCCAGAACGCGGCGACCCGCCGCCAGGTGCTCGCGCGTACCGGAGCCCTGGGCGCAGGCATCGCCTTCACCGGCGCCCTCTCCGAACTCTTCGCCGGCACCGCCGCCGCCCAGTCCCTCGGCCACTCCGGCTACGGCCCCCTGGTCCCCGACCCCGACGGACTGCTGGACCTGCCCAAGGGCTTCCGCTACCGGGTGCTGTCCCGCGAGGGCGACCGGCTGCGCTCCGGGGAGGGCCCGGTGCCCTCCAACCACGACGGCATGTCCGCCTTCCCGGGGCGCTCCTCCGGCAGACACGGCCGCACCACCCACCTCGTCCGCAACCACGAGAACCGCGAGGACGGCCGCGTCCCGGTCCCGACGGTCGAGGGCCTCACCTACGACCCTGAGGGCAAGGGCGGCTGTACGGCGCTGACGCTGGACTCCCGCAACCACGTCCTGTCCGAGCGGGTCGCGATCGCCGGTACGGCCGTCAACTGCGCGGGCGGCCCCACGCCCTGGCACACCTGGCTGACCTGCGAGGAGACCGAGGACCGGGCCGGGACCAACGGCTACACCAAGGACCACGGCTTCATCTTCGAGGTCGACCCGGCCGACCCGCACCGCACCGGGGCGGTGCCGCTGACCGCGATGGGCCGCTTCCAGCACGAGGCGATCGCCGTGGACCCGCGGCGCGGGGTCGTCTACGAGACGGAGGACGCCTTCGAGCGGCCGTTCGGCCTGTTCTACCGGTTCCTGCCGGAGAAGCCGCTGGGCGGCCGGGGCTCGCTGCGGGCGGGCGGCCGGCTCCAGGCGATGCGCGTGCCCGGCGTGCCCGACCTGTCCTCGATCCAGGAGACGGGCGCGACCTTCGACCGCATCGAGTGGGTGGACGTGCCCGACCCGCTGGCGGACGGGACGCCCATCCGCTTCCAGGACTTCGGCCGGGGCGGCATCACCCACGCGCAGAAGCTGGAGGGCTGCTACTGGGGCGGGCGGAGCGTGTACTTCGTGTCGTCCTTCGCCCACAGCGACGAGGGTTCGGCGGCCGACCACTACGGCCAGATCTGGCGCTACGACCCCGAGCGGCGCCGCCTCACCCTGGTGATCGTCTTCGGTCCGGACACCGACGTGCAACTGCCGGGCGAGTCCCCCGACAACATCTGCCTGGCCCCCAGCGGCGGCCTGATGGTCTGCGAGGACGGCAACGGCGCCCAGCACGTCTTCGGTGTCACCCGGCGCGGCGAGGTGTACGCGATGGCCCGCGGCGCCCAGAACATCGGCACGCGGGAGGAGCCGGAGTGGGGTGAGTTCGCCGGCGTCACCTTCTCCCCCGACGGCGACACGATGTACGTCAACTGCTACACGCCGGGCACCACCTTCGCGGTGACCGGTCCCTGGCGCAGGTAACCGCGGGGCACCGGCGGGGCGCGCCGTCCGGTCACTGAAGCCGCGGCCACGGGGTACCCGGGCCGCATGACTCAGAACGTGCGGGTCGGCGAGTCGTACTGGCTTCGGACGGCACCGGGCGGCGCACCCCGTCCCGCGCTCGCGGAGGATCTCGACGTCGACGTCGCCGTGATCGGCGCGGGTGTCGCGGGCCTCAGCACGGCCTGGGAGCTGACCCGGGCCGGGCGGAGCGTGGCGGTGCTGGAGGCCGGGCGGGTCGCCGCCGGGGTCACCGGGTACACCAGCGCCAAGCTGACCGCCCTGCACACCCTGGTCTACGACCGGCTGCGCCGCACCCGCGGCCCCGAGGGCGCCCGGCTGTACGCCCGCTCGCAGTCCGAGGCGATCGAGCACGCCGCCGGGATCGTCGCCGAGCTGGGCATCGACTGCGACTGGGAGACCCGGGACGCCTGCACGTACGTCCGGGACCCGGGCCGCGTGGACGAGGTGCGCGCCGAGGCGGCCGCGGCGAAGGAGGCGGGGCTGCCCGCGTCGTTCGTGACGGAGACCGGGCTGCCGTTCCCGGTGGCGGGCGCCGTGAAGGTGACCGGACAGGCGCAGTTCCACCCCCTCAAGTACCTGTCGACCCTCGCCGGGAACCTGGCGGCGCGCGGCGGGCGGATCTTCGAGGACACCACCGTCCAGGGTCTGGGAGAGGGCGAGCCCTGCCGGGTGAGGACGGAGGCGGGGGCGACGGTCACCGCCCGGGACGTCGTGGTCGCCACCCACTACCCGGTCTTCGACCGGGCGCTGCTCTTCGCCCGCCTCTCCCCGCGCCGCGAGCTGGTCGTCGCCGGGAGCATCGAGGCGGACCGCGACGTCGACGGCATGTACATCACGCCGGAGGACAACACCCGCTCGGTGCGCACGGCACCCCTGGCCGACGCGGGCCGCCGCCTGCTCGTCGTCACCGGGGAGCATTTCACCCCCGGCACGGGCGACACCCGCGAGCGCTTCGAGACCCTGGCCGCCTGGGCGGACGAGCACTTCCCCGGTGCCGAGCGCACCCACGCCTGGGCCACGCAGGACATCGACCCCACCGACACCGTGCCGATGGCGGGCCCGCTGCACCCGGGCGCGCACCACACCTACGTCGCCACCGGCTTCGGCGGCTGGGGGCTGAGCGGCGGCATCATGGCGGGCCGGCTGCTCACCGCGCAGATCACCGGCGAGGAGTGCGCGTGGAGCGGGCTGTACGACCCGCGCCGGCTGCGCACGGCGGTGCGTGAGGCACCCGCGCTGCTCAGGACGCAGGCCGAGGTGGCCCGGCACTTCGTCGGCGACCGGCTGCGGCCCACCCCGCCGGTGGAGGCGCTGCCGCCGGGCGAGGGCGCGGTGGTCCGGGCGGGCGGCGACCGGCTCGCGGTCCACCGGGACGAGGACGGCGCCCTGCACGCCGTATCGGCGCGCTGCACCCACCTGGGCTGCCTGGTCGGTTTCAACGCGGCCGAACGCGCCTGGGAGTGCCCCTGCCACGGCTCCCGCTTCGGCACGGACGGCAAGGTGCTGGAGGGCCCGGCGACCAAGCCGCTTCAGCGGCGGGACATCTGACGCCCGGGGTCTGAGCCGGGCGGGTGACCGAGGCGGCACGTCACCCCTCATAGTCATACAAAACGAACATCGCACTCCTACGTTCGTACGGTGATCTCTCTCGTACGACGCGCCACCGCGCTCTGTGTCCTGGGTGCCGCCCTCGCCGCCTGCGGAACCACCGGTGCCGAGCGGGCCCCCCGTCCGGCACCCTCGGCCCCCGCCCCGTCCCCGTCCCCCTCCCGGACGCCCACCCCCACCCTCGCCCCCGGCCCCGCGGGCCTGACCCCCGTCTTCGAGCACGGCCCGCGCACGGACGGCACGAAGGACGCCGGACGGGACGGCAAGCCGGTCGCCCTCACCTTCGACGCCGACATGACCGCCGACCAGGGGCCGCGGGCGGCGTCGGGCGAGCGGTTCGACAACCCGGGGCTGATCGCGGCGCTGCGGGAGCTGAAGGTGCCGGCCACGGTGTTCATGACCGGCCGCTGGGCCGAGGAGTACCCGGACGAGGCCCGCTCCATCGGCCGGGACCCGCGGTTCGAGATCGCCAACCACTCCTACAGCCACTACGCGTACACCGACGACTGCTACGGCCTGCCCACCGTGTCCGAGGACCGCATGCGCGCGGACCTGGAGCGGGCGTACACGGCGTTCGAGAAGGCCGGGGTGCCGAACCCGATGCCGTACTTCCGCTTCCCCGGCGGCTGCTACGACAAGGCGGCCCTCAAGGAGCTGTCGGCCACCGGGGTCACCGCCGTGCAGTGGGACGTGGTGAGCGGGGACGCCTTCGCGACGGACGCCGACGCGGTGACCCGGCAGGTGCTCGACGGGGTGCGGCCGGGTTCGGTCGTCGTCATGCACTGCACGCGCAGCGCCGCCCCGGTGACCGAGGAGGTGGTGCGGGCGGTGGTGCCGGAGCTGCGCCGCCAGGGGTACCGCTTCGTGAAGGTCTCGGAGCTGGTCGGCGCCGCGAACGGGCACGCCTGACGTCCTACGCTGGAGACATGGACAGCGACCACGAGCACGAGCAGGACCCGGACGGCGCCGGCTGCGAGCCCGGCGGCTACTGCCTGATCGACGCGCCCCGGCCGCCGCAGGCCGACGGCCCGCCGTACGCCGAGTGCGTGCAGTGCCGGGAGCCGACGGAGTACCCGGAGTCCTACAAGGGCATCACGCTCTGCCCGGTCTGCGAATGGCAGGAGGCCCAGCGCACCGCCTGCTCAGGCTGACGGGCCTGCTCAGGCTGACGACCTGCGCGAGCCGAGGGCACAGGCCACGGCGATCGCGCCCGCGGCGATGACCGCCGCCCCGGCCAGCGGCAGCAGCGGCAGTGGGACCGCGCCCGATCTGGACCCGGTGACCAGGCCGCTGACCGCCGCCCGCGCCGGGGATCCCGACGCCACCAGCGCCAGCAGGGCCGCCAGCAGCAGGGCGGGCACCGCGCGGCCGGGCGAGCGCAGCACCGGCCAGGCGGTGAGCGCGCCGACGGCGGTGCCGAGCAGGGCGCACACCAGCGCGGCGAGCAGTCCGGCGCCGGCCGCCGGGAGCAGGGGTACGCGCGTGCCGCGACCGGTACCGACCGGGTCGCTGATCAGCGTCACGACGGCGGTCGCGACGGCGCCCAGGACGACGGCGGCGGCCAGCGCCACCAGCACGGCGGCCAAGTGGGCCCGCGCGGGACCCCGTGCCGCCGACACGCACCCCCGCGCGGCGGGCGGCTCGCCCGTGACGCAGATCCGCACCAGCCAGGCCGCGACCGGCAGCAGCACGGCCGCCGCCCAGCCCAGCGAGTCGAGCACCGGCTGCCCGCCCTGCACGCCGATGCCGAGGGCGGCGGCGTACAGGACGACGGGCGGCAGCCAGCGCTGGGAGCGCAGCAGGAGCGCGGACTGGTAGCGCAGCAGAGCGGTCATCGGCGGTCCTCGGGAGCGTGCACGCTCACCACGTGCCAGGGCGGCCGGGCGGTCAGGAGGGTGCGCAGCAGGACGTCGGAGTGCGAGGCGGGAACGGTGAGCGTGTGGCAGCCGGGGCCGGTCTCCTCAGCCGAGGCGGCCGCCCGGTGCGCGTCGGCGGGGAGTCCGGCGCCGGGCGGTCCCTGCACCCGCACGACGACCCGCGGCCCCGCGGACGCCGGGGCGGGTCCGGTACGGCTGTGCAGGGTGCCGTCGCGCACGGTGTACACGGCGTCGGGCGCCCCGGCCAGGCGGCGCGGATCGTGGTCGACGAAGACGACGGCACCGCCGGCCGCGGTCCGTTCGGCGACCGCCCGCTCCAACTCACCCCGCGCGTCCGCGTCCAGCCCGGTCCAGGCCTCGTCGAGCACCAGCAGCTCCGGCTCGGCGAGCAGCGCCTGCGCCACCGCCACCTTCTGGCTGCTGCCCTTGGACAGCCGGGCGAGCCGTGTGTCGGCGTACCCGGCGGCCCCCAGCCGCTCCAGCCACTGCCCCGCGGCACGGGCCGCCGCCCGGCGGGACAGGCCGTGGACGGTGCCGAGGTGGGTGAGGTACTGGGCGGCGGTGAAGGGCAGGGCGGGCGGGAAGCGTTCGGGGACGTAGGCCGTGCGCGGGCGGCCGGTGACCCGGCCCTCGGTGGGGGTGTCGATCCCGGCGAGCAGGCGCAGCAGGGTCGACTTGCCGCTGCCGTTGGCGCCCTCGACGCGGACGAGGGCGCCGGGCGGCACGCCCAGCTCGATGCCGCGCAGCACCCAGGGGCCGCGCAGACCGTAGCGGCGGCCCACACCGTCCAGCCGTAGCTCGCGTCGCATGGGGCCATACTCTCCCAGGCGCGCGGGTTGGCAGACTGTAGGGCGTGAGCAACGACCCGACGACACCCGTCCCCGCGCCCGTTCCCGTCCCCGACAGCCCCTTCCGTCCCGAGCCCGGCGACCGCGACCTCGCGCCGCAGTTCGTGCTGCCGCTCGTGGTGCGCATCGAGCGGGCGGCGCCGCCGTCCCGTACCGACGCGCTGGAGACCGCGGCCCGGGCGGTGCTGGTGCTGCTCGGCGACGAGCGGTCGACCGGTGACGGCACGTGGGCGCGGGCGATGCGGGACTGGCAGGACGCGCGCATCCGCAAGGTCGTGCGGCGGGCCCGCGGCGCCGAGTGGCGGCGGGCCGAGGCGCTGCCCGGCATCACGGTCACCGGCAAGAGCGCCGAGGTACGGGTCTTCCCGCCGGTGCCGCTGGACGGCTGGCCCAAGGACCTGGCCCGCCTCCAGGTCTCCGGCACCGACCTCGACGACCCCGAGCCGCCGGCCGACGCCGACCCCGCCGCGCCGGTGCTCTGGCTCAACCCCGACCTGGACATGTCGGCGGGCAAGGCGATGGCCCAGGCGGGCCACGGTGCGCAGCTCGCCTGGTGGGAGCTGTCCGACGACGAGCGGACGGCGTGGCGCGACGCGGGCTTCCCGCTGTCGGTGCGCACCGCGGACCCGGCCCGCTGGACCGGCCTCACCACCGGCGGCCTGCCGGTGGTGCGGGACGCCGGGTTCACGGAGATCGCGCCGGGTTCGTGCACGGTGGTGGCGGACCATCCGGCGCTGCGGCGGGCGCGCCCGTAGCCGGCGGAGGGCGACCCGGCCGGCCCCCCTTGACGGCCCGCGAACCTCAAATGTTCCTCTGAAGGCGCCCTGAGCGGGGTTCGGGCCCGGTCGCACGGGCGATACCCCGGTCATGACGACGCGGAGGGAGGGATCGGCCATGCGACGACTGGGCACCGGCATCGGATGGCGGCCGGAGATCGCGGACGCCGTCGAGGAGATGCCCGGCATCGACTGGGTCGAGGCCGTGTCCGAGAACCTGTGTCCCGGGCATCTGCCCGACTCGCTGCTGCGGCTGCGCGAGCGCGGCGTGACCGTCGTGCCGCACGGGGTCTCGCTCGGCCTCGGCGGCGCGGACCGGCCGGACCCGGGACGGCTGGCGGCGCTGGCCGAGCGGGCCGAGGCGCTCGGGTCGCCGCTGGTCACCGAGCACATCGCGTTCGTGCGCGCGGGCGGGGCACTGACCGCGTCGCCGTCGCTGGAGGCGGGCCACCTGCTGCCCGTGCCGCGCACGCGCGACGCCCTCGACGTGCTGTGCGAGAACGTGCGCGTCGCGCAGGCCGCGCTGCCCGTCCCGCTCGCCGTGGAGAACATCGCCGCGCTCGTCTCCTGGCCGGACGAGGAGCTGACGGAGGGGCAGTTCCTGTACGAGCTGGCCGACCGGACCGGCGTGCGGCTGCTGATCGACGTGGCGAACCTGCACACCAACCATGTCAACCTGGGTGAGGAACCGGCCCGGGCACTCGGTGAACTGCCCCTGGAGGCCATCGCGTACGTCCACGTCGCGGGCGGCTTCGAGCGGGACGGCGTCTGGCACGACAGCCACGCCCACCCCGTCGCACGGCCGGTGCTGGACATCCTGACCGACCTCGCCTCGCGCGTCGCACCGCCGGGCGTCCTGCTGGAGCGGGACGAGAACTTCCCCGACGGCGACGAGCTGCGGGGTGAGGTGGAGGCGATCCGCGTCGCCGTGGAGAAGGGCCGGGCGGCGGCCACCGGGACCGGAGCGGCCGCCCGCACCTCGCGCACCGGTACCCGTGCGGCCTTCGGCGCCGACGACGCCGTACGGCAGCGGCTCGGGCTCGCGCAGACCGCGCTGCTGTCCGCGCTGGTCGCGGGGACACCGGCGCCCGAGGGGTTCGACCGGGTGCGGCTGGGGGTGCAGGCGCGGGCGCTGGCCGGGAAGCGGGCCGACGTGGTCGGCAAGGTCGCGCCCGAGCTGCCGGTGATCCTGGGCGCGCGGTACCGCCCCGCCTTCCTCGCCTACGCGCAGGACCGTCCGATGACCAGCGGCTACCGGCGGGACGCCCTCGGCTTCGTCGAGCACGTGCTGCGGACGGCACCGGGGGAAGGCGAGGACCCGGGGGTGCGGCGGGAGTTGCGGGAGTGGTGGCTGGAGCGGTCGGGACCGGTGCCGCGGTCGTCGCGCCCCGGGGCCCGGCTGGCCCGTGCGACCAGGCGTGTTCTGCTGCGCCGCTGAACCGGGTGACGACATCGGGGGCATCGCCGAGCGGAACGTCACATACCCGCAACGCTGCGTCCCGGAATGTGAAAAGGGCATGGCGCCGGCGAAAGCCTTTGGCATAGAAGTACGGCATGTTCTGGGTCCTTTTCCTCCTGTCGGCCTGGGCCGTCGCCGGCCTCGCGTGTCTGCGGCTGTGCCTGGCCGCCGTACGCGCGGCGGCCGTGGAACCGCGCGCCGTCGTCCGTGAGCACACGCTGACGCTGTACGAGGCGGCGTTCCTGTCCGGCGGTCCGCGGCGGGTGGCGGACCTGACGCTGGTCTCGATGGCGCGCCAGCGGCGGCTGCTGCTCGCGCACACCGGCTGGGCGACCGTCGTGGACCCGCGCGGGCGGGACGACATGGAGCGGTCGGTCATAGGGGCGATAGGCCCGGGGGGACAGTCCCGGATAGCGCCGGTACGGGCCGCCGCGGCCGCCGCCGACGCGGTACGGAGTCTGGCCGACCGGCTGGTCGGCGCGGGCCTCGCCGTGCCCGACGGCGGCGCCCGGGGGATCGCGGCCGGGGTGCGGCGGGTGCGGGTCGCCGCGGTGACGGTGTGCGCGCTCGGCCTGGTCGCCCTGGCGCTGCCGCTGCCCGCCACCGAACCGCGCCTGCTGATCGCCCTCTGGTTCGCGCTGCCGCTCGCCCTGACCCTGGGGTGCCTGGCCATCACGCGGATGGAGATCCACCCGTACTCGCGCTGGGCCTCCCCCGCCGGGCAACGGCTGGTCGGCGCCCTGGTCCAGCGGGCCGACGGCACGGCGGACGACCGGACCTTCCTCACCTCGGTCGCCGTGCGCGGCGTGCACGCGATCGGCGAACCGGACCTGCGTGCGGCCTTCGCCCACCGCGAGAGGTACGCCGGGGACCACGGGGAGCGCCGGGCCTGACGCTCCGGGGGCGTACGGGGGCACTCGGCGCCGACACCCGCGGCCGGTGCTTGCCCCGCCCGGCCGCCGCACCAAGCATCCCTTGTGTCACACCGTGCACCGAAGGGATACGCGATGCGAGCTGCCGCCCTCTACTCGGCCGCCGGGTCCTTGCTGCTGACCACCCTCACCGCCGCCCCCGCGCAGGCGGCGCCGCCGGCCGGGCCCGGATCCGCCGAGGCGCTCGGCACCGCCGTGGCGGCCCGGCGCGCGGCGGCGGCCGGGGTGGACTTCGGCCGGTGCCCGAAGGCGGAGGAACTGCCGGACGGCATCCGCTGCGGCACCGTGACCGTGCCGCTGGACTACGCCCACCCCGACGGGAAGCGGATCGAGCTGACCGTCAGCCGGGTGCGGGCCACCCACGAGGACCCGGACGGCGGCGGGCGCGAGGTTCCGGGCCAGGGCGCCCTCCTCTACAACCCGGGCGGCCCCGGCGCCTCCGGGCTGTACTTCCCGCTGGTGGGCATGGTGCCCGAGTGGAAGCGCATCGCCGCCGCCTACGACCTCGTCGGATACGCCCCGCGCGGGGTCGCGCCCTCCGCGCCGCTGTCCTGCCAGGACCCCGGCGACTTCTTCAAGGGGCCGCGGCCCGCCCCGACCCGGCCCTCGGACGCCTACAAGGAGCAGCGCGCCGCCGAGGCCGAGGCCTACGCGCGCGACTGCGCGGAACGGGGCGGGGAGGCGCTGCGGCACTACCACTCGCTCAACAACGCCCGGGACCTGGAGGTCGTGCGCGCCGCGCTGGGCGAGCGGCGGCTCACGTTCATGGGCGCGTCCTACGGCACCTACCTCGGCGCGCTGTACGCCGAGCTGTTCCCCTCGCACGTGCGGCGGATGGTGTTCGACGCGGTGGTGAACCCGGACCCCGAGCAGATCTGGTACCGCAACAACCTGGACCAGTCGGAGGCGTTCGAGGACCGCTGGGACGACTTCAAGGAGTGGGTCGCCCGGCACGACGCCGTGTACGGGCTCGGGGACACGGCGAGGCAGGTGCAGGACAGCTACGAGGAGGCGAGCGCGCGGCTGGCGGCGGAGCCGGCGGGCGGCACGGTGGGGCCCGCGCAGTTGCAGGGGGCGTTCCTGAAGGCCGGGTACTACGACGACTACTGGCCGCACCGCGCCGAGGCGCTGTCGGCGTACCTGAAGGGCGATCCGCAGCCGCTGGTCGACCAGGCGGGCACGCGGACCCCGGAGGGCGCGGTGCGGTCGGAGAACTCCAACGCCGTGTACACGGCCGTCGAGTGCAACGACGCGCCCTGGCCGGCCGACTTCGAGGTCTGGGACCGGGACAACACGCGGCTGGCCCGCCGGGCGCCGTTCGAGACCTGGGACAACGTGTGGACGAACCTGCCGTGCGCCTACTGGCGGGCGCCGCGGCAGCAGCCCCTGGACGTGCGCACCGCGCCGGGTGAGCTGCCGCCGACGCTGGTCCTGGCCGCGGAACGCGACGCGGCGACGCCGTACGAGGGGGCGCTGGAGCTGCGGCGGCGGCTGTCGGGCTCGGTGCTGGTGACCGAGCGGGACGCGGGGACGCACGGCATCGCGGGCGGGCCGAACGACTGCGTCAACGGCCACCTGGAGGCGTACCTGCTGGACGGCCGCCTCCCGGCGCGGGACACGTCGTGCGCCCCGCGCCCGGAACCGGAGCCGAGGGCCTGACTAGGCGAGCCCGGCGACCAGCTCGGCGATGTCCTTGCGGCGCCCCGTGTAGAACGGGATCTCCTCGCGGACGTGGCGGCGGGCCTCGGAGCCGCGCAGGTGGCGCATGAGGTCGACGATGCGGTGCAGTTCGTCGGCCTCGAAGGCGAGGATCCACTCGTAGTCGCCCAGCGAGAAGGAGGCGACCGTGTTGGCGCGCACGTCCGGGTAGCCGCGGGCCATCTTGCCGTGGTCGGCGAGCATGCGGCGGCGGTCCTCGTCGGGCAGCAGGTACCAGTCGTAGGAGCGCACGAACGGGTAGACGCTGATGTAGTTGCGCGGCGTCTCGTCGGCCAGGAAGGCCGGGATGTGCGAGCGGTTGAACTCGGCGGGGCGGTGCAGCGCCATGTTCGACCAGACCGGCTCCAGCGCACGGCCGAGCTTCGTGCGGCGGAAGAGGTTGTACGCCTCCTGGAGCTGGTCGGCGGTCTCGGCGTGCCACCAGATCATCAGGTCGGCGTCCGCGCGCAGCCCGGACAGGTCGTAGGTGCCGCGGATCGTCACGTCCTTCGCGGCGAGCTGGTCGAACAGCTCCTGGACCTCGTCGGCGTACCCGGCGCGGTCCTCGGGGAGGGTGTCCTTGAGCTTGAAGACGGACCAGAGGGTGTAGCGGATGACCTCGTTGAGGTCCTTGGCCAGTTTGCCCTTGTTCGGGATCCGCTCGGCGGCGGGGGTGGAGGCGTCGTCACTCATGGTCCTATTCTCCCGCTCCGCCGTGCAGGCTCTGCACCGGGTGGGCCGTGAGCTGCTCCACACCGGCGAGGTCGCCCCGGATCTGGTCGGCGGCGGCGTACGCGCTCGCGATGCTCGCCGGGATGCCGACGCCGTCGTAGGCCGCGCCGCACACCGCGAGGCCGGGGAGCTTCGCGACGTGTTCGCGGACGCGGGCCACGCGCGCGTGGTGGCCGACGGGGTACTGCGGCAGGCCGTCCTGCCAGCGGGTGAGGCGGGTGGCGACCGGCGCGGCGGTCAGGCCGGTGGCCTCGCCCAGGTCGTGCCGGGAGACGGCGACGAGGCCCGCGTCGTCGCGGCCGAGGATCTCCGTGTCGCCGTACCGGCCCACCGAGGTGCGCAGGACCACCAGGTCCGGGTCCTCGTCGGCGATCCAGCCCCACTTGCGGGAGGCGAAGGTGGACGCCTTGATGGTGTGCCCGTCGACCGGCGGTACGAGGAAGCCGCTGCCCTCGGGGAGCGCGGCGGCCTCCGAGCGGCGGTAGGCGAGGGTGATCAGGGCCATCGAGGCGTACTCCACCGCGGACAGCTCGGCCGCGGCGGCGGGCGCCTCGGCGCGCAGCAGCTCGGCGGCGGGCCCGGCCGGGACGGCGACGACGACCGCGCCGGCGTGCAGCACCCGGTCGCCGGCGACGATCCGCCAGCCGTCGGACGCGGTGCGGCGCAGCTCGGTGACGGGCGCGTGGGTGACGATCTCGCCGCCGCGGGCGCGGACCGAGTCGGCGACGGCGGGCGGGAGGGTGCCGATGCCGCCCTCGATGCCCATGAAGACCGGGCCGCTCGGCGGTGAGGTGGCCGTGCGGCCCTGGAGGGCGCGGACCGCCTCGGTGAGCGAGGTGTGGGTGCGGGCGGCCTCGAAGAGCTGCGGCACGGCCGAGCGGAGCGAGATGCGGTAGGCGTCGCCCGCGTAGACGCCGCCCAGGAGCGGCTCGACGAGGCGGTCGACGACCTCGCGGCCCAGGCGCGCGGCGACGTACTCCCCCACGGCCACGTCGTCGCCGACCTCGGTGCGGGGCAGCTCGGCGTCGCGCCCGATGCGGGCGAGGCCCTCCTCGGAGAGCACGCCGGACAGGGCGGCGGCGGTGCCGGGGACGCCCATGACGTGGCCCTTGGGCATGGGGCGCAGGGCGCCGCGGGTCCACAGGGAGGCCGTCGCGGTGGACGGCGGCTGGAGGCGGTCGGCGAGTCCGGCCGCGCGGGCCAGGCCGACGGCCTCGGGGCGGCGGGCCAGCATCGACTCGGCGCCGAGGTCGACGCGTACCCCGGCGATCTCGCCGGGCAGCAGCTTGCCGCCGACGCGGCCGGACGCCTCCAGGATGGTCACCCGGGCGCCGGCCTCCAGGAGGCGGTGGGCGGCGGCCAGTCCGGCGATGCCGGCTCCGACGACGACTACGTGTCCGGGTGCCTGTTCCGGTGGGAACTCGCCCGCCGGGGTCTCACTTGCGCTCATGACCCCAGCGTCTCAGACGCCACCGACACCGCCCCGGGGCCGGACGGCCCCGGCCCCGGGCCCACAGGTCCCGCGCGCCCCGCACGCCCCGTGCACCCGCACGGACCGTGCACCCGTCCGGTGCCCGTCCGGCCGCGAGTCCGGACCGTGATCTCTTCGGAACCGTTCCGCGCCGTCGTGCGCGCCCCTCCGCGCGTCGTAGAGACATCAGTTGCCGACAACCAGGGGGGACCCACGATGCAGGCACGACGGCAGGCGACAGGAAGAACCGCGGCCCCGAGGCCCGTGCCACCCGCCCGGGCCCTGGCCGGCCTGCTGCTGGTCGCGGCGCTCGCCCTCACCGGCTGCACCGCCTCGGACGCCGGCTCCGACGCGGGCGGCAACGCCAAGGCGGCCGCGCCGCAGCAGGGCTCGCAGGCGGAGGGCTCGCAGACCGACGGCAAGCCGGGCGCGGCCGGTGAGGGCGGGTCCGACGGCGCCGGTGCGAGCGCGCCGCCGAAGCTCGCCCCGGCCCACATCATCCGCACCGTCTCCCTGAGCGTTCAGGTCAAGGACACGCCCAGGGCGCTCGACGCGGCCCGCACCGCGACCGAGAACGCCGGCGGCTACGTCGGCGACGAGTCCACCACCCGCGACGCCGAGGGCCACGAGCGGACCGAGGTGACGCTGCGCGTGCCCGTGGAGCGCTACGAGGACGTGCTCGACGATCTGGAGGGGGCCGGGAAGCTGCTGCGGCGCGACGCGAAGGCGGAGGACGTCACCGACCAGGTGGTGGACGTGGACAGCCGCGTGAAGTCGCAGCGGGCGAGCGTGGCCCGCGTCCGGGAGCTGATGGACCGGGTGACGCGGCTGAGCGACGTGGTGACCCTGGAGGGCGAGCTGAGCACCCGTCAGGCGGAGCTGGAGGCGCTGCTCGCCCGGCAGGCGGCCCTGAAGGACCGCACGAGCCTGGCCACCATCACCCTCTCCCTGTCGGAGACGCCGGTGAAGCACGAGGAGAAGAAGGAGGAGGACGAGGACCCGGGGTTCACGGACGCGCTGGCCGGCGGCTGGGACGCCTTCGTGACGATGCTGCGCTGGGTGGCGGTGGTGCTCGGCGCGGTGGCGCCGTTCGCCGCGGTGGCCGCGCTGCTCGCGCTGCTGTGGCTGCGGGTCGTACGCCCCCGGCTGCCGCGCCGTCCGAAGGCGCCGCGCGGGTCGGAGCCCGGGGCGCGGGACTGAAGGATCCCGTCCACGTAGCGTGTTCGCATGAACATGAGTGCTGGGGGCGGGAAGAGCGAGCGGCTGGTCGTGATCGGCGGCGACGCCGCGGGCATGTCCGCGGCGTCGCAGGCGCGTCGGCTGAAGGGCCCGGAGGAGCTGGAGATCGTGGCGTTCGAGCGCGGTCACTTCAGCTCGTTCTCGGCGTGCGGCATCCCGTACTGGGTCGGCGGCGACGTGACGGAACGGGACGCGCTGATCGCGCGCACGCCGGAGGAGCACCGCGCCCGGGACATCGACCTCAGGATGCGCACCGAGGTCACGGAGATCGACGTGGCCGGCGGCCGGGTACGCGCGCGTGACGTCGATTCCGGGGCTCAGTCCTGGACGTCGTACGACAAGCTGGTGATCGGGACCGGGGCGCGGCCGGTCCGGCCGGAGCTGCCGGGCATCGACGCGCCCGGCGTGCACGGGGTGCAGACGCTGGACGACGGGCAGGCGCTGCTCGACACGCTGGCAGGCACGCGCGGCCGTCGCGCGGTGGTCGTCGGCGCCGGGTACATCGGCGTGGAGATGGCCGAGGCGCTGATCAGCCGCGGCTACGAGGTGACGGTCGTCAACCGCGGCCGGGAGCCGATGTCGACGCTGGACCCGGACATGGGCCGCATGGTGCACGCGGCGATGGAGGGTCTGGGCATCACCATGGTCAACGACGCCGAGGTCACCGAGGTGCTGACCGGGGAGGACGGCCGGGTCCGGGCGGTGGCGACCAAGGACGCCGAGTTCCCGGCGGACGTGGTGGTGCTCGGCATCGGTGTGCGCCCCGAGACGGGGCTCGGCGCGGCGGCGGGGCTGCCGCTCGGCGCCCACGGCGGGCTGCTCACCGACCTCGCGATGCGGGTGCGCGGCCACGAGAACATCTGGGCGGGCGGCGACTGCGTGGAGGTGCTCGACCTGGTCTCCGGTCAGGAGCGGCACGTTCCGCTGGGTACGCACGCCAACAAGCAAGGGCAGGTCGTCGGCACCAACGTGGGCGGCGGCTACGCGACGTTCCCGGGCGTGGTCGGCACGGCGGTCAGCAAGGTCTGCTACCTGGAGATCGCGCGGACCGGCCTCAGGGAGAAGGACGCGCTGCGGGCGGGGCTGCGGTTCGTGACGGCGACCATCGAGTCCACCAGCCGCGCGGGCTACTACCCGAACGCCTCCGCCATGACGGTGAAGATGCTGGCCGAGCGGCGCACCGGGCGGCTGCTCGGCGTGCAGATCGTCGGCCGTGAGGGCGCGGGCAAGCGGGTCGACATCGCCGCGGTGGCCCTCACGGCCGGGATGACGGTCGAGCAGATGACCGCCCTGGACCTCGGTTACGCGCCGCCCTTCTCGCCGGTGTGGGACCCGGTGCTGGTGGCCGCGCGCAAGGCGGCGAGGGAGGTCGAGCGGCAGCGCTGAGGGGCGCCCGCCGGTCAGGCCGTGCCGTTGATCCGGTCGATGGCCTGCCGTGCCTGCTCGGCCGGGGGCCGCGCCGGCAGGGAGGACACGGACGCCGGGGCGCCCATCGACGCCGGGGCGGTCGCCGGTACCGGGGTGCGTACCGCGGGCGGTTGCTCACCGGCCGGCTTGGCGTGCGACGCGCCGCGCGCGGAGCGCAGCCGGTGGCTCACCGCCTCGTCCAGTGTCACCGGCCGCTGCATCTGCGCCGCCAGCCGCCCCGCCTCCTGACCGAGGCGGGCGACGTCCTCCCAGGGGAGGCGGAGGACGAGGGCGACCTCGGCCTCGCCGTCGGGCAGGGCGTGCATCGCCGGAGCCGGTGTGACCCGTTCGTTCATCGCCACTTCCTCACGTCGTCCCCGCGTCCCGCCTTCCCCGGGCCGCGGGCGGTTGAGAGGGCATACGTACACACGGACGGGGGCGTTCAACGGGGCGGACCGGTTCCGCGGGCGGCGGGCGCGGCCAGGGTGGTGGACGGCGGGCGGGGTCCGCTCAGGCGGGGGTCGCCTCGCTCTGCGCGGCGGGGGCCGGTTCGGTCCAGCTGATGCGGGTGCTGCACAGGGCGACGGCGCCCGCCGAGGCGGCCACGGCGCCCATGCCCCACGCCAGGTTGCTCGCTCCGGCGATGAAGCCGATGAGCGGCGGGCCGGCCAGCAGCCCCGTGGTGCCCATGGCGGCGACCAGGGTCAGCGCGTCCGAGCCCTGCCGGGCGGCGGCGGCGTAGACGCAGGGGGTCACGGCCGCGATGCCCAGGCCCATGCAGGCGAAGCCCGCGAGCGCCGGGGCGACGCCGCCGGTGACCAGGGCGACGGCGAGACCGGCGGCGGCCACGGCGCTGCCCAGCAGGACGACCCGTCCGTCGCCCCAGCGGCCGCGCCAGCCGTCGGCGAAGAGGCGGGCGACGACCATCATCCCGGACACCACGGCGATGCCGAGCGGGGCGAGTTCCGCCGAGGCCTCGGCGATGTCCTTCAGGTAGAGGGCGGACCAGTCGTTCATGGCGCCCTCGGCGACCGTGCCGAAGACCATGGCGCAGCACATCCACAGGGTCAGGCGGGAGGGGACGGTCCAGCGGCGGCGGACCGGCTTCGGACCGGCGGCGGCCGGGCTGTCGGCCTGGGCCCCGTCGTCGGCGGTCTCCGGCCGGTCGGCCGGGGCGTCCTCGTCCAGCAGTCCGGTGCGCGCCGTCAGGCCCAGCGCGGCGAGGAGGACGACGGCGACACCGAAGTGCGCCGGGACCGATCCGGTGGCGGCGGTCATGCCGGAGGCGAGCAACGCCGCGAGCAGGGAACCGGCGCTGAAGACGGCGTGCAGCTTCGCCATCGTGTTGCGTTCGTGCCGTGTCTCCAGGGCCGCGCCCTGCGCGTTCATGGCCACGTTCAGGCAGCCGACGAGGACGCCGTCGGCGCACATCACCAGCAGGGCCACCGGGTAGTTGGGCGCCGCCGCCAGGGCGAGCAGCAGCAGGGCCAGGCCCAGCTGGGACAGCAGGGCCAGCCGCCGCGAGCCGATGCGGCGCATCAGCCAGGCCACCGCCGGGAAGGACACCGCCGCCCCGACCCCCGCGGCCATCAGGAGCACCCCCACCTCGGCCGCGCTCAGGTCGAGGTCGGCCTTGATGGCGGGGATCCGCGCGGCCCACGTGGCGTACTGGAAGCCGAGGGACAGGAACAGCGCGGCGATCGCCAGCTGGCCGCGCCGGAAGGGGTCGTGGAGACGGGTCACGCGCAATCAGCTCACTTCGCGCAGGGTGGGGTCGGGCGGGGAGAGGGACGGGCGGACCCGGGTCCGCCGGGCGGCCGCCACCGGCTTGGACATGTAGACGGCGTCGCCGCCGTACTCACCGGCCGGCACCACGCCCGGCTCGGCCACGAAGCCGCGGGCCGACCAGAACCGCTCGGTGCCGCCCACGGCGACCAGGGAGATCCGCTCGTCCCCGCGGGCCCGGGCGGTGGCGGTGAGGTGGTGCAGCAGGTACCGCCCGAGCCCCCTGCGGCGCAGTCCGGGGGCGACGACGATGTCGTGGAGGTGGAGGTTCCCGGGTCCGGGGGCGCCCCGGGCCGCCTCCGTCCGCGTCAGGTCCGGGTAGCGGTGCGGCGGATAGGGCAGCGCGAGCACGTAGCCCGCCGTACGGGCGCCGACGTCCACCACGAAGCAGGTCTCCGGCGACGCCGCCGCCCTGGACTGGAGCGCGGCCCGGCCCTCCGACAGGCCGAGGCCGGTGTAGGCGTCCCGCTCCAGCGTCACGACCGCGTCCCAGTCCCCTTCGGCGAGGGGGCGTACGCGCACGGTCTCAGTCATCGGCGCCGGTCCCCTCCGGGCGGCCCGCGAAGGCGTACGGGAGCGGGGCGAAGCCGTTGAAGCCCCGGGTCGTGTAGCTGGTCGCGTAGGCGCCGCAGGACAGCACCCAGACCGGGTCGCCCGAGGCCAGCGCCTCGGGCACCGGGACCAGCCCCTCCTCGTGGGAGTAGGCGTCGTCGCTGTCGCAGGTGGGTCCGGCGACCACGGCCGGGACGTAGGGGCCGTCGGGGTGGCCCGGGAAGACCAGCCGGTACTGCAGGGCGTCCATCTCGTACAGGCCGTTGAACTTGCCGCAGCTGAGGTAGAGCCAGTGCTGCCGCTCGCCGTCGGCCGCCCGGCGTTCGGTGAGCCGGGCGACGTGGGCGCGGATGGCGCCGTGGTCGGCGACGAGGTGCCGCCCGGGTTCGACGACGAAGTCCAGGGGGCCGCCGTGGATCCGGCGCAGCTCCTCCATGCCCTCCCGGATCACCGCGAAGATCTTGTCCAGCGGTGGGTCCAGGCGGGCGCCGTGCCGGTCGCGGTAGCCGAGCGCGGGCAGGCCGCCGCCGAGGTTGACGTGGTCGACGCGGATGCCGCGCCGGCCCAGTGCGCGCAGCACGTCGCCGAGGTCGTCGACGGCGCCGTGCCAGGCCTCGCTCGTCATCTGCTGGGAACCGACGTGCACGGACAGACCGGCCGGTACCAGCCCGGCGTCCCGGGCCGCCGCCAGCACCCGGACGGCGTCGCCGGGCGGGCAGCCGAACTTGTTGCTCAGCCCCCACAGCGCGCCCGCCCCGCCGGTCGCCACCCGGCAGAACACGCGGGCGCCGGGGGCGTGGGCGGCGAGGGCGGCGACGTCCTGGAGGCTGTCGGTGGCGAAGGTGCGCACGCCGAGCCGGTGGGCCTCGGCGATGTTCCGGTCGGACTTGACGGTGTTGCCGTAGTGCACGCGCCCGGCCGGCACCCCGGCCCGCAGCGCCTGCTCGACCTCGCCGGGGCTCGCCGCGTCGGCGCCGGCGCCCCGGCCGGCCAGGGCGGCGAGGACCTCGTCGACCGGGCAGGCCTTCATCGCGAACCGCACGTGCACGCCCGGCAGTTCCTCCCGCAGTGTGTCCAGGCGCCGCTCGATGCCGGCCAGGTCGTAGACGAGCCGGTCCTCGGTGGCGGCGGCGAGCGCGGCGGCCAGGGGTTCGCCGAGGTCCGCGGCCGTCAGGGCGCTCACCGCGGCTGCCCCTCGGACAGGCGGACCGGGGTGGTCCTCGCCGCGGCCACCATGGACTCCCACGCCTCGGTCAGCAGCGCGAAGTCGGCCATGTCGCCGCGCGCCTCGTCCAGGAGGCGGGCGCGGCGGCCGGCCAGCAGGTCGGCGAAGTCGGCGTATCTGCCGCCGAGTCGGCGGTAGGCGGTGTCGAGGGCGTCGAGCCTGCGGACGTTCTCCGCGGTGTCCAGGCCGGTGCTCTCGCGGGCCAGGGCGGCGACGGTGCCGGGGCGGACCCGGCCGTGCTCGTCCAGCAGGGCGTCGCCCGCCTCGGCCATGCGGTCGTAGACGTGGTGGAAGTAGAGCATCGACAGCAGGAACTTGACGAAACGGGTCTGGTAGGCGAGGAAGCCGGACCCCGTCCGGCGTTCGCCGGTGTAGTAGTTGACGATGTTCCGGTTGTGCAGCACGCCCGGCAGCCGGGCGTCGTGCACGAGGTGGATGAGGAAGTAGTCGCTGCCGATGGTGTCCCGGGCGGGCGGCAGCGGCACGCGTTCGCTGACCGTCGGGCCGTGGAAGGCGATGTTGCACATGTCCACGCGCATCGGGTCGACCACCGTCAGCAGCGAGTGGTCCGCCGTGAAGGGTTCGGTGCCCGCGCCGGTGAAGGACTCCTCGACCAGGGCGCGTTTCTGCTCGGCGGACCAGCCCTCGGGCGCCCACAGGGAGACGACGTCGTGGTAGACAGCGGGGTCGGCGTCCCGTATCTGCGCGATGTCGACGGAGAGTTCGCCCACGAAGGAGCTGCCGACCATGGCGACCCGCCGCTCACGGAGGTCGTTGTCGAGGGCGACCGGCTCGGTGACGCCTGCCGCGGCGTCGGCGGCGCGTTCGCCCAGCGACAGCAGCTCGTGGTGGACGGGGAAGACGGTACGGCCGTCCACGCTCTGGTAGCGGCTGTCGGAGTCCCTGCGGTGGACGGACTCGCAGCCGAGCGCGGCCGCGATCAGGAAGGCGCGGTTGGTGCAGGCGCCGTAGGACAGCCCGTCGGGGAGCATCAGGTCGAGGAGCAGTTCGGGCTTGGCACTCTGGGAGCGTGCCGCCACCCGGGTCAGGAAGTCCCGCTGGGCGGCCTCGTCGAGGTGGTGCGCCGTGATCCGGGGGTGGGCTGGCAGGCGCCGTAACGCGGCGGCGTGCGCGGCGCGTTCCTCGGGCGGGCAGGAGTCGAGGACGAGCAGGTGGACATCGATGTCGAAGTGGTCTGCCGCGTAGGCGGCTTCCTCGCCGAGGGCCGTGACGGTGTCCGGGCAGTGCCGGTTGGTGGGGAGGGTCAGGCAGATGCCGCGCATGCGCCGTCCCCGGTGGCCTCGTTCCGGTCGCTGCTGCGGTCGCCGCCTTCCGCGCCGTCGTCCGCGTGCCAGGACTTCAGGCCGAGCAGCCTGGCGCCGAGGTCGGTCAGTTCGGCGGGGCCGTAGCGTTCCGACTCGTGCCGGTGGGCGTCGCCGAGGAGGGTGACGTTCCAGTCGGGGGTGGCGAGGGTGCGCCAGGAGTCGATCCGGGAGTCGCGCAGGGTGCGGTGGTTCTCCAGCGCGGGCATCATCGACAGGTACTGCACGGCGCGCACGCCTTCGCCGGAGATGTTCGGGGCGACGCCGTGGGCCAGCAGGCCGTTCCAGATGAGCAGGTCGCCGGCCTCCAGGTCGGGCCGTACGACGGGCATGTCCTCGCGGTCGATCGCGGGCCTGATCGGGTCGCGGCCGTCGGGCTGGAGGGCCTTCCAGCGGTCGAAGCGGCGGAACAGCTCGGGGCAGCACTGGAAGCCGCCGTGGTCGGGCTTGGTGTCGTTGAGCGCGATGATGCCCTGGACCCGCTGGGGCAGGACGCCGAGCGTGGTGTCCACGTCCCAGTGCAGGTCGATGTCGAAGCCGCGGTCCGGCTTGTTGATCAGGGCGCGGTCGCGGTTGCCCGTGTTGGGCGGGTTGAGGTTGAGCCGGTCCAGGGTGACCCACAGCTCCTCGCAGTCCCACACGTCGACGAAGGCGTCGTAGACGCGCTGCGTCTGGCGGCTGTCCCAGATGAGCTGGTGGTGGTAGGCCTCGACGAAGCCGTAGATGTGCAGCTCCCGGTCCAGGTCGGAGCGGTACTCGCGGTCCTGGTACCAGGTGTCGGGGCGTTCGGGATCCAGGCCCTGGAACTCCCAGGCGAAGTCGAGCAGTCGGCGCGCGGAGTCGGCGGGTATCGCCTCCTTCACGACGACGTAGCCGTACGTCTGCCAGTGGGCGAAGTCCTCCTCGGACAGCACCCGCAGCGGACGTGTCTTGTCGAGGTCGCGCAGCTGGGTGCGGGCCAGGTAGGTGTCGGCGTCCGCGCTGAAGTAGGGCAGGTCCGACGGGGCTCGGTGGAGGTAGGAATCGGGCGTCGCCATGTGGTGCTCCAGATCCTCGCCGTCGCCCCGTGCGGGCAACGGCGGTGTGTGCGACGGTGGTCGGCCGTCGCACATGAGGTCGGTGGTGGCAGCGGGCCCGCTCGCGGCACGGGGCGGGAGCGGGGCGAGGTCCGGGGTGGTCGTCACGGAAGTCGTCGTACGGAAGTCGTCGCCGCGACGGCGGACTTCGCAGTCCGGCCGCGGCAGGCGCCCGACGCGGAAACTGACGTCACATCCGTCCCTCGCCGAACTTGCGCCTCACAATGGACTAGACCAAGGCGGGGTGTCAACACCCGTTCCGACCAGTCGAGTTGTTACTTCCGGGTTCGGCGCCGGCACCTTGACACGATTGGTTAACCTGAACGCGCACATCCTTGGTCTATACCAAGAATCCACCCGAAAGGCGCGGCCGATGTCCTCCAGCAAGCACAGCAGCGAATTGCGTCGGCTCGCGCTCTCCGTTCTGCAGCCGGGTTTCGTCGGCACCGAGGCCCCGGACTGGGTCCTGCGCGACATCGGCGACGGACTGGCCTCCGTCGTGCTCTTCTCCCGCAACATCGTCTCCACCGAGCAGGTCGCCCGGCTGACCGCGCAGCTGCGCGCCGAGAACCCCGACCTGATCGTCGCGATCGACGAGGAGGCGGGCGACGTCACCCGCATCGAGTCCGCCACCGGGTCGTCCCGGCCGGGCAACTTCGCCCTCGGCACCGTCGACGACCCGGAGCTGACCGAGGCCGTCGCCGCCGACCTCGGCCGGCAGCTGCGCACCGCCGGGGTGAGCCTCGACTACGCGCCCAGCGCGGACGTCAACTCCAACCCGGACAACCCGATCATCGGCGTGCGCTCCTTCGGCTCGGACCCCGAGGTGGTCGCGCGCCACACCGGCGCGTGGATCCGCGGCCTCCAGTCGTCCGGCGTCGCCGCCTGCGCCAAGCACTTCCCCGGCCACGGGGACGTCGCCGTCGACTCCCACCACGACCTGCCCGCCTACCCGGCCGGCCGGGACGAGATCGCCGCCCAGGCGCTGCCCCCGTTCCGGGCGGCCGTCGCGGCCGGCGTGCGCGCGGTCATGAGCGGCCACCTGCTGGTGCCCGCCTACGACCCCGACCTGCCGGCCACGCTGAGCCGGCGGATCCTGCACGGCCTGCTCCGCGAGGAGCTGGGCTTCGACGGCCTGGTCGTCAGCGACGCCATCGAGATGGGCGCCGTCACCCGCCGCTACGGCATCGACGGCGCCACGGTCAAGGCCGTCGGCGCCGGGGTGGACGCCGTCTGCGTGGGCGGCGAGAGCGCCGAGGAGGCCACCGTCGCGCTCCTGGTCAAGGCGCTGACCGCCGCGGTGACGGGCGGGGAACTGGCCGAGGACCGGCTGGCCGAGGCGGCGGGCCGGGTACGGGAGTTCGCCCGCTGGTCGGCCGGACTGCGGGCGTCCGGCGCCGCCGGGGAAGTGGCCGGGGACGGCATAGGCCACGTCGCCGCCCGCCGGGCCGTGCGGCTCACCGGCGCCGCGCGGGCCGCCCTGCCGCTGACCGCCGCGCCGCACGTGGTCGAACTGGCCCCGGTGACCAACATGGCCATCGGCAAGGAGACCCCGTGGGGCGTGGCCGAACCGCTGCGCGAGCGCCTGCCGGGCACGACCTCCGTGCGGGTGCGCGGGCAGGAGCTGGAGCAGGGGACGGTGGCGCTGGAGAGCTGCGCCCTCGAACCGGCCGTCGGGCGCCCGCTGGTGATCGTCGCCCGCGACGCGGCCCGGCACCCGTGGATGAGCCGCGCCGTGACCGGCCTGACCGCAGCCCGCCCGGACGCGATCGTGGTGGAGATGGGCCTGCCGGGCGACGGCTCCGCCGCCGCGGCCCAGATCTTCACCCACGGCGCGAGCGCGGCCTCGGGTGTCGCCGCGGCGGAGGCCCTGACGGGGGCGTCGGCGCTCTGAGCCGGAACCCCGCCTCGGGCGAGTGCCCTCAGCGGGCGGTCTGCGTGTGGACGTACTCCACGAGGCGGGTCAGCGCGTCCGGGTCGGTGGCCGGCAGGACGCCGTGGCCGAGGTTGAAGACGTGGCCCTCCAGGCCCGCCGCCGCGTCCAGGATCTCTCGGGTCTTGGTCTCGACCGCCTCCCGCCCGGCGAAGAGGACGGCCGGGTCCAGGTTGCCCTGGAGCGCCTTGCCCGGGCCGACGCGGCGGGCCGCCTCGTCCAGCGGGACGCGCCAGTCGACGCCGACGACGTCCGCACCGGCCTCGCCGAGCAGGCCCAGCAGCTCGCCGGTGCCGACGCCGAAGTGGATGCGCGGCACGCCGTACCCGGAGACGGCCTCGAAGACCTTGCGGGAGGCGGGCAGCACCGAACGGCGGTAGTCCGCGGGGGAGAGCGCGCCGACCCAGGAGTCGAAGAGCTGGACGGCGCTCGCGCCCGCCTCGATCTGCACCTTCAGGAAGGCGGCCGTGATGCCGGCCAGCCGGTCCAGGAGGTCGGCCCACAGCTGCGGGTCGCCGTACATGAGGGCCTTGGTGTGCTCGTGGTTGCGGGACGGGCCGCCCTCCACGAGGTAGCTGGCGAGGGTGAACGGCGCGCCCGCGAAGCCGATCAGCGGGGTGGCGCCCAGCTCGCGGGTGAGCAGGCCGAAGGCCTCCGTGACGTAGGTGACGTCCTCGGGGGTGAGGTCGCGCAGCCGTGCCAGGTCCGCGCGGGTGCGGATCGGGTCGGCGATGACCGGGCCGACACCTGGCTTGATCTCGAGGTCGATCCCGATGGCCTTGAGCGGGACCACGATGTCGCTGAAGAAGATCGCCGCGTCCACGCCGTGCCGGCGCACCGGCTGGAGGGTGATCTCGGCGACCAGTTCCGGCCGCATGCAGGACTCCAGCATCGGGATGCCCTCGCGCGCCTTCAGGTACTCCGGCAGTGAGCGCCCGGCCTGCCGCATGAACCACACCGGGGTGTGCGGCACCGGCTCACGCCTGCACGCCTTGAGGAACGCGGAGTCGTACGTGGCGGTCGGCGGCTGGCCCGCGGGGCTCTGGTTGGCACTCACACCGGCAAGTCTCGCATGCCCCCGGAACGGCTCCGGACCACGGGTGGGGCGGCTCCTGCGCGCCCCCGCGGGGCCGCGTGATCCGGACATCGCGTCCGCACGCGGGTGTCCCTCCCTGCGCCGGGCCGCCGTTCCGCTTAATGTTCCCCGCATGGCTGCGGCTCAGGGACGACTGTCGGACGGCGCTGGCGGAATGGACGAGGCGAAGGGGACCGAGGAAGAGGCCCGGCACAAGGGGAGTCACAAGGGGAGTCAGAACGCAAGCAACGGAAGCGGCGGGGGCAACGGGAGTACGGCGCCGCCGGCCTTCGCGGCCGCCGTGGAGGCGCTGCGGGCCGCGCGGCTGCGGCCGCAGATCGAGGTGGAGGCGACCCGCGCCCCGCAGCGGCTCGCCCCGCACGCCTACGCGCTCGAGGCCGCGGTCGTGGACGGCGACGAGGACCTGGCGGACGGGCGGCTGGTGCTGCTGCACGACCCGGCCGGGCACGACGCCTGGCACGGGACCTTCCGGCTGGTGACGCTGGTGCGGGCGGAGCTGGAACCGGAGATGGCGGCGGATCCGCTGCTGCCGGACGTGTGCTGGTCCTGGCTGACCGGCGCGCTCCAGGCGCGCGGGCTGACGTACGGGGAGCCCAGCGGCACGGTCACGCGTGCGAGTTCCCACTATTTCGGAGGGCTCTCGGCGCGCCCGTCCGCCTCGCAGATCGAGATCCGGGCGTCCTGGACGCCGCGCGAGGGTCTGGGCGGTGTCCCGGACACCGCGGCGCACCTCTCCTCGTGGTGCGATCTGCTGGCCCAGGTCGCGGGTCTGCCGCCGGCGGCACCGGGCGACGCCTCGGTCGTGACGCTGCCGCAGCGGCGCGGCCCGCAGTCGCGCTGACCCGTCACCAGTCGTCGTTCATCGTTCCGGACGGGGGGTCCGCACGTCCGGAGAAGGTTCCGTCACTTTGTCGACACGGCCACTTTCGGCCCCGTATCGACAAAGTGCGAAACCGTTCGATCTTCGAATGATCGACAGCGTGTCCGAATTGCTCGGATTGTTACTCACCAGATCGTGATCATTCTCTAAAGGCGGACGCGTTCGGTGCCGAAGACGACTGTGACCTTGAAAGCACGGTTCGTCCCGGCTTCACCCCCATGAGCCGGCTCCGTCCCCGCACCCCAGGAGGCCTGGTGTCCGTTCTCCTCGAGCAGCCTGCAAGCCTGGTCGCCTACCGCCCGAACAAGCCGACCGCCATGGTGGTCGTGGCCGACCCGCGCGTCCGTTCCACCGTCACCCGCCACCTGTGGGCGCTCGGTGTGCGCGACGTCATCGAGGCCTCGTCCGTCGCGGAGGCTCGTCCCCGCATCGGCAACCCCCGCGACATCTGCGTCGCGGACGTCCACCTCCCCGACGGCTCCGGCCTGACCCTGCTGTCGGAGACCCGCGCCGCGGGCTGGCCCAACGGGCTCGCCCTGTCCGCCGCCGACGACATCGGCGCCGTGCGCAACGCCCTCGCCGGCGGCGTCAAGGGCTACGTCGTCACCGGCACCCGGACCAACGTCGGGCTCCCCACCCGGCCGGGCGCCGCCCCCATCGGCGCCGCCGCCGCCCGTCTGCACCGCCGCCCCCCGGGCGCCCCGAGCCACCCGGGCGGCTACCGCGAGCTCTCCGGCCGCGAGGTCGAGGTGCTGCGGCTGGTCGCGGAGGGCCAGTCGAACAAGGCGATCGGCGTCTCGATGGGCCTGTCCGCCCTGACCGTCAAGAGCCACCTGGCCCGCATCGCCCGCAAGCTCGGCACGGGCGACCGCGCCGGGATGGTCGCGGTGGCCCTGCGCACGGGCATCATCCACTGACCGCTCCGATCTCCGATCTCCGACTCCCGGTCCCCACTCCCCCTCTCGCTCCCCAATTCCCCTCTCGCTCCCCACTTCCCGCTCCCCCGACAACGCGCCGTGAAGCCGGTCTTTCACTGACCTGACTGGTTTACGACCCCCCGCAGCCCGCCGACGGAACGTTCCGTCGGCGGGCTGCGTCGATCCACCGATACCCTTGACAGGTGACCGACGCCCACGAAACCGCAGCAGACCGTCCACTGCGAACCACCGGAGGCGCCCCTCCGGACGACGCCGGATCTTCTGCGAGTCAGGCGCCGATCCCCTTGCTGGAACCACGCGAGGGCATTCCACCGGTGATCGCCGACGCGGCGGCCCTCGCCGAGGTGACCGCCGCCTTCGCCGCCGGGAGCGGCCCCGTCGCCGTCGACGCCGAGCGCGCCTCCGGCTACCGCTACGGCCAGCGCGCGTACCTGGTGCAGCTGCGCCGTGCGGGCGCGGGGTCCGCGCTGATCGATCCGGTGGCCTGCCCCGACCTCTCGGGCCTCGGCGCGGCGATCGCCGACGCGGAGTGGGTGCTGCACGCGGCCACCCAGGACCTGCCGTGCCTGCGGGAAATAGGGATGGTGCCCACCCGCATCTTCGACACCGAGCTGGCCGGGCGGCTCGCCGGCTTCCCGCGCGTCGGCCTCGGCGCGATGGTGGAGAACGTCCTGGGCTTCGTCCTGGAGAAGGGCCACTCCGCCGTCGACTGGTCGACGCGCCCGCTGCCCGAGCCCTGGCTGCGCTACGCCGCGCTCGACGTCGAGCTGCTGGTCGACCTGCGGGACGCCCTGGAGAGGGAGCTGGACCGCCAGGGCAAGCTGGAGTGGGCCCGGCAGGAGTTCGACGCGATCGCCTCGGCCCCGCCGCCCGAGCCGCGCAAGGACCCGTGGCGCCGTACGTCCGGCATGCACAAGGTGCGCCGGCGCCGCCAGCTCGCCGTGGTGCGGGAGCTGTGGCAGGCCCGGGACCGGATCGCGCAGCGCCGGGACGTCTCCCCCGGCAAGGTGCTCGGGGACGCGGCGATCGTCGAGGCCGCCCTCGCGCTGCCGCCCAACGCGCACGCGCTGGCCGCGCTGAACGGGTTCGGCAGGGTGAACCGCCGCCAGCTGGAGCAGTGGCAGCTGTCGGTCGACCGGGCCAGGGCGCTGTCCGAGTCGCAGTTGCCGCAGCCCGGCCAGCCGGTGACCGGTCCCCCGCCGCCGCGGGCCTGGGCCGACAAGGACCCGGCCGCCGCGGCCCGGCTGACCGCGGCCCGCGCGGCGGTGACCGCGCTGGCCGAGCGGCTGGGCATGCCCCAGGAGAACCTGATCACGCCCGACACGGTGCGCCGGGTCTGCTGGGAGCCGCCCGCGACCGTCGACGCCGGGTCCGTGGGCGCGGCGCTGGCCGGACACGGGGCCCGGCCCTGGCAGGTGGAGCAGGTGACACCGGTGCTGGTGGCGGCGCTGAGCCAGGAGGCGGCGTAGCAGGAGCGTCGGATTCCGGCCAAGGTCGTGGTGCGGTGCGTCCTCCGGTGGTGTGACGGGCGGGTGTGACCTTCGCCGCTCCCGCCGGGGGGACTGGGCAGCTACGTTACTCATAAGTAGCATGGGGCTGAGCGCGCGCTCAGTGCATGCGTGCCGCAGCAGTGCCATCCCGCACCCTGGAGGAGAGCCATCGTGCCTCGTACCGTCAGGGACGTCGTCTTCGTCGACGGCGTCCGCACCCCGTTCGGCAAGGCGGGCCCGAAGGGCGTCTACCACGAGACCCGCGCCGACGACCTGGTCGTGAAGGCGATCCGGGAGCTGCTGCGCCGCAACCCCGGTCTCGACCCCAAGAAGATCGACGAGGTCGCCGTCGCCGCGACCACGCAGATCGGCGACCAGGGCCTGACCATCGGCCGCACCGCCGGCATCCTGGCGGGCCTGCCCACCTCGGTCCCGGGCTACTCCATCGACCGCATGTGCGCGGGCGCCCTGACCGCCGTCACCTCGGTGGCCGGCTCGGTCGCCTTCGGGGCGTACGACGTCGCGATCGCGGGCGGTGTCGAGCACATGGGCCGCCACCCGATGGGCGAGGGCGTCGACCCGAACCCGCGGTTCGTCAGCGAGAAGCTGGTCGACGAGTCCGCCCTGTTCATGGGCATGACCGCGGAGAACCTGCACGACCGCTACCCGTCGATCACCAAGCAGCGCGCCGACGAGTACGCGGTGCGTTCGCAGGAGAAGGCCGCCAAGGCGTACGCCAACGGCCAGATCCAGGCCGACCTGGTGCCGGTCTCGGTGCGCCGCACCAACGAAGAGGCGGGCGAGACGGGCTGGGGCCTGGTCACCGCCGACGAGCCGATGCGTCCGGGCACCACCCTGGAGAACCTGGCGGGCCTGAAGACGCCGTTCCGCGTGCACGGCCGGGTCACCGCGGGCAACGCGGCCGGTCTGAACGACGGCGCGACCGCCTCCCTCATCGCTAGCGAGGACTTCGCCCGCGAGAACAACCTCCCCGTCAAGATGCGCCTGGTCGCGTACTCCTTCGCGGGCGTCGAGCCGGAGGTCATGGGCTACGGCCCGATCCCGGCCACCGAGAAGGCCCTGGCCCAGGCCGGGCTGTCCATCGACGACATCGGCCTGTTCGAGATCAACGAGGCCTTCGCCGTCCAGGTCCTCGCGTTCCTGGAGCACTACGGCATCGCCGACGACGACGCGCGCGTCAACCAGTACGGCGGCGCCATCGCCTTCGGCCACCCGCTGGCCTCCTCCGGCGTCCGGCTGATGACGCAGCTGGCCCGGCAGTTCGAGGAGCAGCCGCACGTCCGCTACGGCCTGACCACCATGTGCGTCGGCTTCGGCATGGGCGCGACGGTCATCTGGGAGAACCCGCACTTCGAGGGGGACAAGTGAGCACCACCGCAGAGCTGCTGAAGGGTGCGGCCGAGCTGTTCCCCGGCGAGGTCGTCACCAGCGCCCACGTGCGCCACTTCGACCTCCCCCTGGGCGCTGGGCGCTTCGCCCTCATCACCCTGGACAACGGCCACGACCACACCAAGCCGACCACGCTCGGTCCGCAGTCGCTGGCGAACATCGACGCCGCGCTCGACCAGGTCGAGAAGGAGGCCGCGGACGGCGACATCGTCGGCGTCGGCGTCACCGGCAAGCCGTTCATCTTCGCGGTGGGCGCCGACCTCAAGGGCGTCGAGCTGCTCAAGCGGCACGAGGACGCGCTGGCCATCGGCAAGGGCGGCCACGACGTCCTCAAGCGCCTGGCGAACCTCGCGGTGCCGTCCTTCGCGTACTACAACGGCGCGGCCATGGGCGGCGGCGTGGAGATCGGCCTGCACTGCACCTACCGCACGGTGTCGGCGGCCCTCCCGGCCTTCTCCCTGCCCGAGGTCTTCCTCGGCCTGGTCCCCGGCTGGGGCGGCTGCACGCTGCTGCCGAACCTGATCGGCGCCGACAAGGCCGTCTCGGTGATCATCGAGAACAGCCTCAACCAGAACAAGCAGCTCAAGGGCAAGCAGGTCCACGAACTCGGCATCGCGGACGCGATCTTCGAGGGCGCGGACTTCCTGGAGCAGTCGCTGCTGTGGACGGCGTCCGTCCTCAAGGGCGAGATCACCGTCGAGCGTCCGCTGATCGACCGCGGCGAGGCCTGGGACCAGGCGGTCGCCAAGGGCCGCTTCATCGCCGACGGCAAGGTGCACGGCGCCGCCCCGGCCGCCTACCGCGCCCTGGACATCATCGCCGCCGCCAAGAACGGCGACCTCCAGCAGGGCTACGACGCCGAGGACCGGGCCCTCGCCGACCTCATCATGGGCGGCGAACTGCGCTCCGGCATCTACGCCTTCAACCTGGTCCAGAAGCGCGGCAAGCGCCCCGCCGGCGCCCCGGACAAGGCGCTGGCCCGCCCGGTCACCAAGGTGGGCGTGGTCGGCGCCGGTCTGATGGCCTCCCAGCTCGCGCTGCTCTTCCTGCGCCGCCTGGAGGTCCCGGTCGTCCTGACCGACATCGACCAGGAGCGCGTCGACAAGGGTGTGGGCTACGTCCACGCCGAGATCGACAAGCTCCTCGGCAAGGGCCGTGTCAACCAGGACAAGGCGAACCGCCTCAAGGCCCTGGTGACCGGCGTCCTGGACAAGGCCGAGGGCTTCGCGGACGCGGACTTCATCATTGAGGCCGTCTTCGAGGAGATGGGCGTCAAGCAGAAGGTCTTCGCCGAGGTCGAGGCCGTGGCCCCCGCGCACGCGATCCTGGCCACGAACACCTCCTCGCTCTCCGTCTCGGAGATGGCGTCGAAGCTGAAGCACCCCGAGCGGGTCGTCGGCTTCCACTTCTTCAACCCGGTCGCGATCCTCCCCCTGCTGGAGATCGTGCGCGGCGAGCAGACCGACGAGGCCTCGCTGGCCACGGCGTTCGGCGTCGCCAAGAAGCTGAAGAAGACCGCGGTCCTGGTCAAGGACGCCCCGGCGTTCGTGGTCAACCGCATCCTGACCCGCTTCATGGGCGAGATCCAGAACGTCATCGACGAGGGCACGCCGGTCGCGGTGGCGGAGAAGGCGGTGGAGCCGCTCGGCCTGCCGATGTCCCCGCTGGTCCTCCTGGAGCTGGTCGGCCCGGCCATCGGCCTGCACGTCTCGGAGACCCTCAACCGGGCCTTCCCGGAGCGCTTCACGGTCTCCCCGAACCTCAAGGCGGTCGTCGAGGCGGGCAAGCGCGGCTTCTACGTCTACGACAGCGGCAAGCCGGAGCTGGACCCGGAGGTCGCCGCGCTCCTCAAGCAGGGCGACTCCGTCCTGGCCGAGGAGCAGGTCCGCGACCGCGTCCTGGACGCGGTGGCCCAGGAGATCGGCCTGATGCTCGACGAGGGCGTCGTCGCCGAGGCCCAGGACATCGACCTCTGCCTGATCACCGGCGCCGGCTGGCCCTTCCACCTGGGCGGCATCACGCCCTACCTGGACCGCGAGGGGGTCTCTGAGCGGGTGACCGGGAAGCGGTTCCTGGAGGCGGGGGTGGCGTCGGTTCCGGCATAGCCCCGGACCGCGGGACGAAGTCACCTGCGAAGGGCCCGGTCGGCGCGAACGCGCCGACCGGGCCCTTCGCACGAGCGGCGCGGGGCGGGGGGGCCCCGGCCCCCCCCCCCCCGCGGGGGGGGCACCCCCGCCCCCACCCCCCCACT
>NZ_JBIRFY010000001.1:0-355226 GCF_044327745.1 Streptomyces sp. NPDC018026 | reverse complement strand
CAGCCCCCGGGCGGGGGGGCCTAGGCCCGGGGGCCGGGCCGGGGGGGGCCCCCCCGCCCCCCCGGGGCCCTGCGCCGGCGGGGCGGGGGCGGGGCGGCCCGGGCCCCCCGGCCCGCGGCGTGGCGTCACGGCGCGAGCACACCGCCGAAGTGGGTCGCGGTGAGACCGAAGGTGCCGGGGCCGTAGTAGGCGCTGGACGTGGTGGCGGGGACGCCGTCGGGGCTCAGCAGCGAGACCACGGTGCCCTCGCCGCCGTTCTCGCCGTCGCTGCCGATACCGAGGTCGGCGTGACCGTCGCCGTCGAAGTCCGCCAGCGAGGCGGCGATACCGAGACGGTCCCCCGTCTCGGCGGCTCCGCCGAATCCGGCCGCGGAGGCGTTGTACGTCGCGGAACCGGCGCCGGTGAGACCGGAGGAGCTGCCGCGAAACACCAGGACCGTGCCGGCGTCCGCGTATGCGGTGCCGGAGACGGTGAGGTCTTCGCCGGGCAGGCCGGCGAGGATGTCGTCGTAGCCGTCACCGTCGATGTCGCCGGTCGAGACGGAGGCGCCGAGTTCGTCGCCGTTCTCACTGCCGCCGGGGACCGAGGCACTGTTCTGGTCGAGGGCGGTGCCGGTGGCCTCCAGGCCGTCCGCGGAGCCGGAGTGGACCGTGATCCGGCCACCGGTCACGGCGTCGGGCTGCCCGACGACCAGGTCCGTGCGGCCGTCACCGTCGATGTCCCCGGTGGCCAGTGAGCTGCCGCCGGTCACGGTGCGTGCCGCGGCCGGGGCCAGGCCGTCGGCGGATCCGGGTATCACCGTGAGCGGCGTACTGCCGTCCGCGGCGCGGTAGGTGACGGCCAGGTCGGTGTAGCCGTCGCTGTCGAAGTCACCGGCCGCCATGTCGGGTTCGCTGACGGCGCCGTCCGACAGGTCGGTGAGGGTGGGGAAGCCGAGCGCGTCGGAGACGGCGACCACTGCCGTGCCGGGCGCGAAGGCGGCGAGCTCGTCGCGGCCGTCACCGTCGAAGTCACCGGCGGCCAGGGCCTCGCCGAGCCGCGCGCCACTGGCCCGGTCGGCCGAGGGAGCCATGCCCATCGCCGGCTCGGGGGTGAATCCGTCCGCGCCCCCGTACAGCACGGTGACAGCACCCTGGTCGCTCTGCCCGGAGCCGTCCTCCTCGCCGGGCGCGGAGACGGCCAGGTCGGCGTAGCGGTCGCCGTTGAGGTTGCCGTAGGCGATGTCCGTGCCAAACCCGTCGCCGGGCTCGGAGCCGCCGGGAACGCCGTCGACTCCCTGGCTGATCACCACCTTGGCCGCCCGGTCGGGGCCCGCGGCGGCACCGGGAAGCACGCCCACCGAGCCCGCTCCCGCCTTGCCGCCGACCGTCGTCTCAGGCACCCCGACCGCCAGGTCGGCCCGGCCGTCACCGTTGTAGTCGCCCCGCTCCGGCCCGGCCGCGTAGGTGCCGGCGAGCGTGCGGATGGCGGGCAGCTTGTTGTAGAGGTTGGTGCCGGGGCACTCGGTCGGGTAGCCGTCCCGGTGGCCGGAGATCCGGTCCATGACGACCTGCTGGCCCTTGGTGTACTTGCCGTTGCTCTCCAGCGCGGTGAGCGTCACCCGGCTCTCCGGGTCGTGGCCGTAAAGCCCCAGCTTCCAGGCGGCGATCCGGGCGACCGAGTCCGTCACGGCGGCCGGAACGGTGGCCGTGTTGAAGTCTCCGAGCACCGCCACACTGCTGGTGTCGGTGTTGAAGCCATAGGTGTGGGCCGCGTGCACCGGCTTGTCCACGCCCCCGGCGCGGCCCTCGAAGACGGTGCCGCACTTGTCGACGAGGAAGTTGTAGCCGACGTCGTTCCAGCCGTTGGACTGCACGTGGTACAGGAAGATGCCGCGGACGATCGACGCGGACTCGGCGCACGTGTAGTCGTTCGTCCCGGCCGAGTGGTGCACGAACACGGCCTTGGTCTCGGTGTCGTACGTCGGCGGGTCTTCGACGAGCGACTCGTCGGCGCCCCACCCGGCGCGGGCGACGATCGGCGGCCGTGCCGCCCCGGCGGCGGCCGAGGTGGCGGCGGCGTCCGACGGGGCGGCCAGGGCGGCGGACGTCAGGGCGGGAGCGGCACCGTCCTTCTCGCCGGCGCGGGCGCTGCCCGGGTCCACGAGGTCGATCCGGGCGCCGGCCGGCAGCGCGGAGCTGGTGCCGTCGGCGCCGACGACGCGTGCCTCGACGCCGTCGGACGGCCCCGTCCACAGGGGCTGGCTGCCGCCGCGCACGCCCTTGCCCCGCGGCGACTCGGCGTCGAGGTCGAGGTTCGTCCAGCCTCTCCAGGTGCTGGTCGCGCTGTCACGGGTGCGCACCTGCACCTGCCCCTCGACGTGTGCCCGGGGGTTGTTCCACGTGAGTCCGACCATGCTGAAGGGCTCGGTCGTGCGGGCGTCGAGGTGCTCGTCGGCGGGCATGGCCACACCGTGCACCGCGCCGGGGTCCTCGGCGCCGGATGCCGGGGCCGCCGCCGCGGGGGTGACGGACAGGGCGAGGAGCGTACCGACGGCGGCGGCTGCTGCGGCACCGGCCGTCGGCAGCCGGCGTGCGGGTCTTTGTCTCAAGGGACCACTGCTTCCGTGTGGGTGGAAAAGTACAGATGACACCTTCTGCAGTTGTCCGCGCTCAGACACAACGCGAACGATCTTTCCAGCTTATCCACACGGCGGACACGCATTGCTCACCATGGCCGCCAACGCCCCCTGGAGCGGGCGGTGCTGATGCCGGGTCAGTAGTACCCGGCGGCAGCAGCGGCCCCGAGCACCGCGAACTGCGTCGAAGCCGGTGGCCCCTCCATCCCGTTCACGTCGACCGGGCCGACGTCGACCGCGTGCATGCCCTCCGCCCAGGGCCAGCCCGAGTCCCAGGCCCAACCGCCGTCCGCACCGACCGCCACCGCGCCCAGCAGGACGCCGTTCTCCCTGAACCGGACCTCTACGGCGCCCTGGGCGAACCCGCGGAAGACAACCGCCGGGCCCACCTGCTGCAACGCCTCGGGCGCCGAGACGACAACCCGCGGCGCCGAGACGCCCTGCGGGGCCCGCCCGCCCTGCGGGGCCTGCGCCGGATGCGTCCGGGCGGGTGCCGCGGCGCCCTCCTCGGCCGTGAAGTGCACCTCGACCCGCTCGGTCTGGTACCCCGCCGAGTGCACCCCGTACAGGCGCACCAGGTGCTTGCCCTGCGACCACGCCCTGCCCAGTTCCCAGGACCAGGTTCCGTCCGCGGCGACGTCCGTCTGCCCGAGGAACCGCCCGTGCTCCCACAGACTGACCTTGGCCGCTCCCCGTGCCGTGCCCGCGAAGCGCGGCCCGGAGCGGGGCACCCGGGAGTGCTGCGCCGGTTCGGCGACCTGCGGCGGCGGGAACACGTCGGCGCTCTTGAGCACGGACGTGGCGGCGAGGTAGGAATCGATGCCCGACCGGTCGCGGTCGGGTTGCTCAAAACCGTTGCGCACCATGCCCAGGCGCGGTGCGATGCCGTCCGCGAGCATGTTCACCAGGCCCATGAGGAAGGGCACGTTGCGTCTGGTGACCTGCGAGTGTTCCGTGATGTACGGGGACTCGCTGAAGACGAAGTTGAAGTTCTCGTATCGCTGGAAAAGGCCGAGGAACGGTTCCACCTGCTCGCGGTACTGCTCGTCCTGCGGCGACGACAGCAGATAGATGTTCGCGGTCCGGTTGACCTCCGACCTGACCAGGTCGGGAATGACCGCGTCGACGGCCCGCACGTTCGCCTCGGGCACACCCTCCCCCAGCATGAACGTGGCCACTTTGGGGTGCACCTTCTTGACGTAGGTGCCGACCATGAACTGCGGAACGAGCGAGACGATGTTCCTGAAGCCGTAGCGCAGACCGAAGTACAGAGCGGCGCTGCCGCCCTTCGAACCGCCCCACATGGTGACGTCGTCGCGCGTGAGCCCCAGGGCCTCCATCACCTTGAAGATGAGGCCCGCGACGGAATTCTCCAGCGAGAAGTCCATTCCCTTGCACAGGTAGTACGAGTTGTGGCCGTCGAACCTGTCCTTGATCCAGAGTATGTTCGCCCGGACGGGATCGAAGACCCCGTTCGACCACCCGTAGTCCTCCGGGACCGCGAAGTTGGCGAAGACGACCACCAGATGGCGGTTTCCGCCCTTGGCATGGGCGAAGCGGTACTGAACGGGAAACGTCCCCGAAGCATCGACTCCTTGGATCAGTTCCCGCCCCTTCTTGGCTGGGCTGGGCATTGCGGTCTCCACTTCCCTGAACTTCCGTCTGGACGCCGGCATCGAGGCACCGGTGCCACCCGAACCGGCCGCTGCGGGTCAGTGCCCGTACGGCACCGTCCCGGCCTGGGCGCGCACGATCATGAAAGGCACCGGTACGGGCGGGGATTCCCGTCCGACCGCGTCGACGGCGAAGACCTCCACCACGTGCGCCCCCTCGGCCCAGGCCTGGCCGGTGTCCCACAGCCAGGTACCGTCGGGGGCGACCAGGCACGTTCCCACGGTGTAGCCGCCTTCGCGCAGGCCGACGCTCACCGCCCCCATCGCCAGTCCGGCGAACCGGACCGTCTCGGGCAGTCGCTGGTGCGCCTCCGGCATCCGCACCACGGGGGCCGGGAGGGTCCCGGCGTCGAGGCTGTACCCCGCCCCCGGATCATGGGCCGTCGCGGTGGCCGAGACGACGAACCTGGCGTCCGTGCGGGGGGACTGGAAGCCGTGGGGGTCCACCGCGAAGAGACGGACCAGGTGTTCACCCTCGCTCCATGCCCCCTCCCCCTGCCAGGTCCATCGGCCGTCCGCCCCGACCGGCGCGGACGCCAGATACCTGCCGCTCTCCCAGATGCTCACCCGGACCGCCCCCGGCGCCGCACCCGTGAACAGCACCGGGCCGACGGGCAGCATCGCGTTCTCGGCGGGGACCGTGACGGTCGGTGGGCTGAAGGCCTCCTGCACGACGGAGGTCGCCTTGAGGAAGCCCTCGATGCCCGACATGTCCCGGCCGGGTTCCTCGTAGCCGTGCCGGGTGACGCCGATGGCCGGGGCGATTCCCTCGACCAGGAGGTACGCGATGCCCAGCAGGGGCGGCACGTTGCGCAGACTCACCTTGCCGTGGTCCGTGATGTGCGGTGACTCACTGAAGATGAAGTTGAAGTTCCGATAGCGGCGGAGCAGTCCGACGAAGGGCTCCACCTGGTCCTTGTACTGCTCGTCCTGCGGGGACGACACCAGGTAGATCCGCGCTTCGGGATTGGCCCCGGAGGCCAGCAGGTCCGGGAGCACGGCGTCCAGCACCCGCACGTTCTCCTCGGGCAGCGCTTCGCCCAGCATGTGCCGGCCGACATTCGGATAGACGTCGCGTACGAAGGTGCCGATGCGGAACTGCGGAACGCTGGCCACGATGTTCCGGAAGCCGTACCGCAGGCCGAAGTAGAAGGCGGCGCTGGCCCCCTTGGAACTGCCCCACAGGGTCACGTCGTCCGGGGTCAGTTCGAGCGACTCCATCACCCGGGAGACGAGCCCGATCACCGACTTCTCGACGGAGAAGTCCATGCCCTTGCAGAGGTAATAGGTGTTGCCGCCGTCGAACGAGTCCCTGATCCAGAGAATGTTCGACCGCAGTCCGTCGAGCACTCCGGTGGCCCAGCCGTAGTCGTCGGGGGCGAAGAGGTTGGCGAACACCACCGTGAGGTGCCGATTGCCGCCCTTGGAATGGGCGAACCGGTACTCGACGGGAACGGGGCCGGTGGCGTCTATCCCGTGGAGTACGGCCCGGCCCTTCTTCTTGGCATCAGCCATGGCGTGGTTCCTGTTTCACGAGATTCCCCGAGCACATTCCGCGGCTTTGGCAGCAGGCGGCCTCACCAGGCATGATGTCCGGATGATTCCGGCAGTCCGGCCCTCGGTGCGGAGCGACGTCCGCGGACGGGGACTCACCGGCGCGATCACGGCGTCGGTACTGCTGGCCCTCGTCGTCACGGCGGCGGTGGTGCGGTCCGCGACGAGTCCGCCCCCGGCTCATTCGGCGGACCGCACGCTGACCGTGGCGACCTGGAACATGTGCGGCATCAAGCGGTGGAACTGCTCGAACACCGGCAGTCCGGCCGCCAAGACGTCCGCACTCGGGCGACTGGTCACGGCCGACGGAGCCCGCGTCCTGCTGCTGCAGGAGGCATGCTCCGGGGATCTCGAAGCCGCTCGCAAAGGCCTGGGCCGCTCCTGGCATCTCGCCTTCCGGGCCTACTCCACCCGCGACCGAGCCGGAAGAACCACTCCGGTGCGGTGCGCGGGAGACAGCCGTGGCTCCGCGGGATTCGCCGTTCTGTCGGCCTACCCCCTCACCTCGGTTCGCGCGGTGCCGTCCCGGCAGCCTTCCGTCGGGCTCCAGCGCGGAATCCTCTGCGCCACGGTGAGAGCCCCGGACGTACGGGTGTGCGACGCCCATCTCACGCTGCCCGACGGCGACGCGGCACATCCCTCCTGGGAGTACCGCGACGACCAGTTGAAGGCCCTCGTGGCGGCGGTTCCGAAGCAGCGGACCGTGTTCGGCGGGGACTTCAACCTGGACCCGCCGGGTGCGCGCAATCCGGCCGCCTGGGTGTGGCCGAGCGTCGCCTACCGCACCTACCGGGAGTGCGACCAGGCGTCCCCGTCCTCGCGTACGGCACGGGCCACCCACACCTCGGGCCACAAACTCGACTACCTGTTCACCGGGCTGCCGAGACTCGCCTGCACGGTACGGGACACCGGCAAGTCCGACCACCGCGCCCTGCTGCTCAAGGTGCGCACCGGCTGACGTCACACGATCACGCCCTCGTACGTCCGGCCGTCCGGCGGGGCGGTCGGCCGGGGGCGCTGCGGAGGCGTCTGCTGACGCACCGGCTGCCTGGGTATCGAACCCGACGGACCACCGTAGGGAGGCTGCTGTCCGGGCTGCTGCGGCTGCTCGTACGGACCGGGCATCTGCGGCCGTGCCGACTGCTGTTCGCCGTACCTCGGGGCCACCGACTGCCCGGCGGGTCCCTGGGGGCGGCCCGGTTCCAAGGCCCTGCGCTGCGCCGGACGGCCCGGTCCGAACCCTTGCGGTCCGGCGTGCTGCTGGTACGCCCCTGCCATGGCCGGGGGCCGCCCGTCCCACTGCCCGTGGCCCGCGATGGGCGTCATCGGACGCGCGGCGCGCCGGGTGTCCACGGTGCCGACACGCGGTGCCCGGGCGTCCTCGGGCGCCAGGTCGCCGCCCGCCACCAGCATCCTGTCGGCGAGCCGTGCGGAGGCGTAGCCGTCGTCGAGGTCGCAGAACTCGTTCTGGAACCACCGGTAGCGCTCGGCGTAGGCGGCCTGGATCCGGTCGATGTTGCGTATCGCGGTGACCAGTTGCTCGGACGTGGACACCAGTGGTCCCGGCGCGCTGTTCGCGAAATCGAAGTAGAAGCCGCGCAGGGTGTCCCGGTAGTGGTCCAGGTCGTAGGTGAAGAAGAGGATGGGACGTCCGGTGTTGACGTAGTCGAACATCAACGACGAGTAGTCCGTGATCATCACATCGGTGATCAGGGACAGGTCGGCCATGTCCGGATAGTCGGAGACGTCGAAGACGAAGCCGTCTCCGGCGCCCGGTACCGGGTCCACCACGTTGGGGTGGCGGCGGACCATGAGGACGTGGTCGGCGCCGAGGCGGGCACGGGCGTCCTCCAGGTCGACACGGAAGTCGAGCTTGTACTTGCCGGGCGCGTAGAACTGGTCGTCACGCCAGGTGGGGGCGTACATGACCACTCGCTTGCCGTCGGGCAGGCCTATGCGACGCCGGATCTCCTGCTCGCGTTCCGCCATGCCGGGTCTTCGGAGTATGTCGTTGCGCGGATAGCCGCTCTCCACCATCTCCCCGGGGAATCCGAAGGCCCGCTTGAGGATCGGGGTGGAGAAGCTGTTGGGCGAGACCAGGAAGTCCCAGTTCTGGACCTCCTTCTCGACCCGCTCCAGATAGCGCTGGTCGGCGAAGTGGATGGCCTCGATGTCGTGACCGATCTTCTTCAGCGGGGTGCCGTGCCAGACCTGCACGACGATCTGTCCGTCGCGCCTGACGAACCAGTCGGGCAGGTGGTTGTTGGCGACGACGTAGGCGCTGGTGGCGAGTGCGTCGTACCACTCGGGTGACCACATGCGGACGGCCCTGGCGGTGGGCGGCACCTGGACCTGGTCGTCGCGGACCACCCACAGGTGGTCGAGGGGGACACGCCGCCGCACCAGTTCCTCGTGCAGGGCGCGGGGGCTGTCGGAGTACTGGGTGCCCTTGAAGGCGTCGTAGAGGATCGCGGACCGCACCTGCGTCCTGCGGGCGGCCGGATAGGCCTTGGTGCGCAGCAGCTTCTGGCGGTACGGGCCGCGGGCCTCGTCGGGCATGGCGGAGTGGACGAGCAGGGAGAGCCGGTCCCAGGCCTCGGCCTGGACCTCGTAACCGCGCTCGTCGGCCTGGTACTCCTGGGGGAATTCCGGGATGAGACGCTGCTCGATCTTCACCATCAGGTCTTCGAGGCGGTCGTCCCTGTCGACGGCCGAGAGGTCCTGGCGGCGCAGGAAGAAGTCCCAGCGGCCGGCCGCGAGGGGGATCTCGCCGGCCAGGGTGCGCATGGCGGCGGGAGCGAGCACACAGCGGAACTCCGTGCCGTTCCACTGCAGCGGCACCGTGCGCTCCGCTCCGTGCGCACGGGAGCGGACCACGAGGTGCGCGGCCCGGTACTCCTCGGCGGACAGGCGGTCGGCGGCGGCGTAGCGGCCGTGCAGCACCAGGGAACCGTCCTGCTGCCATTCCAGGGCCCGCGCCATGGGCAGGGTCGCGCGCTCGAAGAGCACGAGGTAGCCCGAGCCGTTGCGATGGACGACGATCTCCCGGTCGCCCTCCCGCGTCTGGAGGCTGTGCGGCATGCGGTAGTGCCCGTCGGGGGTGTCTTCCGCCATGACCGGATACATGGTCATCTTGCGGCCCTCGACGTGGAAGGTGGTCTTCCAGCCGTTGCTGCCCATGCTCCAGGACTTCGGGACCTCCTGGCCGGCCTGCGCTCCCGCACGGAAGCCGGGCACCAGGGAGCGCAGCGGGAGCCGGGCCGCGAAGGTGCACCAGCCCTCTCCGCCCGGGGTGAACCAGACCTTGCCCTCCGCCTGCCCGGACCCGCTCAGGCTGGCCACCCGAAGCTTGCCCCACTCGGGCACCTTGGGGCCGAGGTAGACACCGCGCAGCTCCAGGTGCTCGCCGTTGACGCGGTGGCCGGTGATCCGGCAACGCACCGTCTCCACCCGGACCTTGAGCTTGCCCTGCAGGAAGACCGGGAGGACCCGGGTGTTCTTGTCGACGTACCGGTACGGCGGATTGGCGGCGGCGCCGGCGCCGCCCCGGTCGATCCCCCGGTAGCGGAACAGCCCGCGGCTGAGGACGCCCGCGGCGACGTCCCAGGTCCCCTCGACCCACTGGCCCTTGCGCTTGAGACGGTTGATGTCGAAGCGGGCCTCGAACCCGGCCCAGTCGTAGCAGTAGCGGTTCTGGTTGGACCGCTCGGTGGCCTGCGGGGCGTAGGTGGTCTTCGCCGTGGCGACGACCATCCGCTTCTGCTTCTTGTTCCGCAGGGCCAGGGCTTTCACCGACATGTGCTTCTTGTGCACGTTGATGAAGCGGACATAGGCCGTGCCGGTCAGCCGCAACTGGTCGCCGTCCCACGCGGCGTCGGAGAGCGAGCCGTGCAGGGAGAGTTCCTTGTCGAGCCGGTAGGCCTTCTTGTCCAGCCCGAGGCTGCGATCACGCAGGTGGGGGTAGTTGAGGTAGCGGTGGAAGCGGCGCTGGACGGGCATCGGGCCGCCCTTGCGCTCGAACTCTATGACGTCGAGGAGTTCGGGCAGCCGCCCCTCGTACACCATGAGCCACTTCACCCTGGCATCGGCCGGGAGTTCGTCGATGATGCTGAGGTCGCACTCGTCGAGGAACTCGTTGGCCCACTCCATGAAGCAGTTCCGGTACTCCTCGTCGGCGTCCGGCAGCACCTTGAGATGCAGCATGAGGTCGGACTTGAGGCAGGCCAGGTCGTACTTCCGCTTGCTGTCGACGTACAGCTTGGACCGGCGCTCGGCCAGGAACCGGCTCACCGACTGCACGGCCGCCACCCGGTCGCGCAGGTTCGACAGTTCGGTGTGGCGCTGGGTGATGGAAGGTGCGGCCCCGCCCTCGCGCCGGCGCCAGAAATAGACGATGTCGGTGATGACGTCGACCTTCTCGGCGCGGAAGTGGGCGAACATGTTGACCCAGGAGTCCTCGTACATGACGCCCTCGGGGAACTCGATGTAGTGGTAGTCCCAGAAGGACCGCCGGAACAACTTGTTCCACACGGTGCGGTCGTAGATCAGCGCCTCGAACCGGGTGATGTGGGTCCCGCGCCGGTTCTTCTGCATGGGGCCCTTGTGCAGGGGCGACTGCCACTTCTTGCTGGAGTTCATCATCTGCACGTTGCCCGAGACGAAGTCCGAGCCGGACTCCTGCAGGGTGCGGATCAGCAGCTCGTAGGCGTACTCGGGAAGGACGTCGTCGCCGTCGGCGAAGGCCAGGAACTCGCCCCGGGGGTGCATGGCGCGCAGGCCGGTGTTGCGAGCGTGGCCGGGACCGTGCGAGTCCTGGCGGACGAGGCGGAAGCGGGGGTCGGCGGCGCAGAAGTCGGCCGCGATCATGGTCGAACCGTCGGTCGATCCGTCGTCGACCAGGATCACTTCGAAGTCACGGAACGACTGGCGTGCGATCGACTCCAGACACTCTGCGAGGTAGATCTCGACATCCTGGAACGGGACGACAATGCTCAGACGCGGGTGATCCGCCAACTCTCGCTCCTACCAAGACATTTCGCCCCCCAAGAGCGCCATCAAACGCCGGCAGCCTTGGCATCAGTGTTCACTTGTGGCTTTTCCGCACGTCGGACCCCTCCGGCCACAAGTTATTCACATCTTATACGGCGCTTAGAGTCGGTCAACAGTGATCAATGTGTTCTACATCATTACAACCTTCTATGATCACCTTTTCGTAACCTTCGCGTGCCGGCCCTGTCAGGCGATCAGATTCGGCTCCACGACGACAGCGAGAGCCCCGATCCGCTCTCCTGACGGGCCACCTTCGGGAAGCCTCGCGGATCGATCAGCACCATGACGATCCGGCCGTGACCGTCCTGGGCCAGGGCGGGGGCGCCCTGGCCGGACACGTCGAGGGACTGCCACCAGAAGCCCGCCTGCTCGCTCTCGGTGCCGCCCATGCCGAGCAGCACGGACCCGTCGTCGCCCCGGCACGCGACCACCGTGCAGTCGTAACCGTCGACCGGTGCGCGCAGCACCCCGTACCCGCCCTGGGCCGGCCCCCCGCCAAGAGGCATGGGCCAGCCGCCCTGCCGCCAGGCCGCGGTCCCGCCGAGCCGGGCGTCCGCCCACAGGTAGGTGGCTCTGTCCGGCCCCGTCTCCAGGGCGGCCGCCGTACCGGGCACGAGGCTCAGCGCGAATCCGCTGGGCTGCTCGAAGTCCCCACCGGGTGCGGTCTGACGCCAGACGAAGAGGCCCGACTCGGCCGCGGAGCACACTTCGAGCCGTCCGCTGCCGAGAGCCACCGGCCTGGCCCGGACGTCCAGGCCCACGCCGCCCAGGTTCTCCCACAGCTTCCACTTGCCCTTGGCGTCCTCACGCCGCAGGGACAGCCCGCCCTGCGCGTTGCGCACGAAGACGTGCACGGTGCCGTCCCGGGCGACGGCCGCGGCGGGCGGGCCGATCTCCCAGTTCTGGTCCCAGTGCTTGTAGTGCGGGTTGCCTATGGAGAAGAAGTCGGTGAAGGCCAGCCCGGTCTGGTACTGGATCGCGTGGGCGATGTCGACCATGCGCTGTCCGCCGCCCCGGACCCGGTCCCGGCGCGCGAGGAAGTGGACATACCGGTTCGCGCCCTGCGCCACGGTGAGATGCGTCAGCCCCTCCACCGCCACGAAGTGCGGACCGCTCCAGGACGGGCCGCCGACCGCCGTCTCCGTCCAGCGCAGCAGACCTCCGTCGGTGACGGCGTAGAGGCTGAGGCGTCCGTCGCGGCCGAGGGTCAGCCAGTCGCCGTGGGCCGCCCGGGCCGCCGGCCCCTGCGGTTGCTCGTCCTTGCGGCTCGCGGGGCCTGCTGACCTTCTCCGCATAGCCTGGTGCACCTTCCTGGTGTCAACGCGTTCCCCACCTGGGGGTCTACGAAAATCCGGAACATCATACGCCGACCGTTCACTTGTTCTTCGGTCCGTCGCCACACAGTGCGGGGCCTGCCGCGCGGGCGGCCGCCTCCCACCCGACAGACCCCGGGCTTTGACAAGCCGTCTATAGTTCTCGGGCACCTGTCCGATTCATCGTGGTCTTTCGGCCTCCCCCCTCCGATGACGCACCGCGGGCACCACGCCTGTGTGCCTGCGCCCGCCCCGGTCAAGCGGACCTCCCGTGTCGTACGACCAGGAACGCACCGACGCGACCCACCCGACCCGACCGCATCGCGGTCACGCCCGATCGCGGGCACGGAGGAACGAGCTGGATGAGCACCGACACCGACCGGACCGACTACGGCCACTCGGAGACACCCCGGCGCTCGGAGACCGGGCACGGGCACGGCCGCGGCAGCCGGCGTCGCAGCGCCAGGAAGCCCAAGCGGCGTTGGGGCCGCATCACCCTCCTCGTCCTGCTGGTCCTCGTCCTTGCCGCGGGCGGCTACGCCTATTACCTGTACAGGGATCTGAACGGCAACATCAACGGCGTCGACATCAACGACGCGATCGGCAAGGACCGCCCGGAGAAGCTGCCCACCTCCGGGCAGAACATCCTGATCCTCGGCTCCGACTCCCGCGCGGGCGACAACGCCGAGCTGAACACCGGCAAGGTCGCCGGAGCCCGCTCGGACACCGCGCTGGTGATGCACATCCCCGAAGGGCGCAAGGAGGCCGTCGCCGTCAGCATCCCGCGCGACACGCTGGTGACCCGGCCCGAGTGCACCAAGCCGGACGGCTCCGAGGTGGCCTCGGCCGAGCGGGTGATGTTCAACTCCGTCTACTCGCAGGTCGGCCCGGCCTGTGTGGTCAAGACGGTGGAGAAGATGTCCGGGGTCCGCATGGACCACTACGTGGAGATCGACTTCGCGGGCTTCAAGGACCTGGTGGACGCGATAGGCGGCGTCACCGTCACCGTCGACCAGGACATCCACGACAAGTCCAGCGGGCTCGACCTGACCGCCGGCACGCACAAGCTGAACGGCACGGACTCGCTGGCCTTCGTGCGCACCCGGCACGGCGTCGGTGACGGCAGCGACCTCGGGCGGATCGGGCTCCAGCAGGAGTTCATGATCGCCCTGCTGAGCGAGATCAAGAAGCAGGATCTGCTGGGCAGCCCGACCAAGACGTACAAGATCGCCGACACTCTCACCGCGGCCCTGACGACCGACTCCGAACTCGCCTCGCTCACCGCGCTGGCGGACTTCGGACGCAGCCTGAACGGCGTCGATCCGTCCACGATGGAGACCATCATGCTGCCGGTGGCGTACGACAAGATCGACCCGAACCGGGTGGTGGCCGCTGAGCCGCAGGCGTCCACGCTGTGGAAGGCGATCCGCGGCGACCAGGAGATCCCGGAGTCGGCGAAGAAGTCCCCCGCGGGCGGCAAGACTTCCTGACCCGCCACCGGCCGGCCCACCGGGGGAGAGACACCCCTCTCCCCCGGCTCTCGCCGTCCTCTCAGAACGCCTCCCACGCCCCCAGCGCCAGCCCCGCCTCGTCCTTCCGGCGGGTCAGCAGCAGCTGCCGGGTCGACGGGGACAGGGTCGCCGCCACCAGCCGGCCGTCGGCGTCCACGGCCAGCGCCACGGTCGCGTCGGCCGGCAGCGCGGGGCCCGACTCGGTCCAGGCCGCGCCGGCCTCCTCCGTCTCCGAGGGGTACGCGGCGAACGCGACCCGGCCGCTGCCCGCCGCACGCTGGGCCAGCAGCGTGCAGTCGTAGCCGTCTATGACGGTGCCGACGGCGGACACGGGGCCGGGCCCGGCGGCGGGCATCAGGGGGGCCGGTTTCCCGCCGGGGCGCCAGGCGCACAGCTCGCCGGTGTCGTCGTCGGTGAAGAAGACCGTGGTGTGCTCCGCGGAGGTCGCCAGCGCGCGCAGGGTGCCCGGGCGGACCGCGGCGTGCAGGGGCTCCCCCAGCACCATGCGGGTGCCCGGCCCCTCCTGGCTCCAGTGCAGGATCCCGCCCTCCACGGGCGCGTACAGCTCGACCAGGCCGGTCCGGGTCGTCACGGCCACCGGCGAGTCCTGGACGCCCCTGCCCTTCAGGTCACGCCACGGCGCCCAGCCGCCCTTCTCCCGCTGGGCCACCATGCTCATGCCGCCGCCCCGGTTGCGGACGAAGACGTGGGCGCGTCCCTGCGCGTCGACCGCGACGGTGGGAGGTCCGGTGCGGTCGCCCTGCTTGTTGGGGTGACCGACCGGCTGCCAGTCCAGGGGCACGAGCAGCGGCCGGTAGTGCGTGGTGTGCACCAGGCCGGCGCGGTCGGCACCGGTGGGCCGCCAGGCGACCAGGTGGGCGTAGCCGTCCGCGCCCTGTCCGACCGCGAGGCCGCCCGGACGCAGTTCCTGGTCGCCGCCGGCCCGGCGCGGGGGATCCAGGCGTCCGCCGGGTGTGCTCTCGGCACGCCACAGGGCGGCGTCGTCCGCCTGGAAGTACACACTGAGGCGGCCGTCGCGGCCGAGGAGAAGCCAGTCGCCGTTCACCGGTTCACTCTAAGCGGGAGCGCCGGTTCCGTGGCGAGCGGGTACACCCGTCGACCGCGAGGCGCGGACGGGGACAGCGACAGGGCGAGGACGGGGCCGAGAGCGAGAGCGGGGGCTGGGGGCGTGCGACCCTGACGGCATGGAAGACAACGCGCCCCTGCTCGTGGTCGTCGACGCCGCGAACGTCGTCGGCTCGGTGCCCGACGGCTGGTGGCGGGACCGGCGCGGGGCCGCCGAGCGGCTGCGGGACCGGCTGGCGGCGGACGGGGTGCCGGGGCGGGCCGGGCCGGTGGACATCGTGCTCGTCGTGGAGGGCGCGGCCCGCGGGGTGGAGTCCGTGCCCGGCGTACTGGTGGAGTCGGCGCCCGGCAGCGGGGACGACCACATGGTCGACCTGGTCGCGCGGGCGGCGGACGACCGCCCCGTCCTGGTCGTGACGGCCGACCGCGGACTGCGCCGCCGGGTGACGGAGCTGGGCGCGGAGGTGGCCGGGCCCCGGACGGTGCGGCCCGTGTGACACCCGGCCCCGCGCCGGTGGGCTACCTGCCGGACGGCTCGGCCGGTTCCTCCTCGCCGCGGGCCAGGCGGCTGTGGGTGCGGCCGTAGAGGAAGTAGACGACGAAGCCGATCGCCATCCAGATGGCGAAGCGGACCCAGGTCTCGGCGGGCAGGTTCAGCATCAGCCACAGCGAGGCGGCCACGGAGACGATGGGCAGCAGCGGGACCAGCGGGGTGCGGAAGGCGCGCGGCAGGTCCGGCCGGGTCCTGCGCAGGATGATCACGCTGATCGCGACGATGACGAAGGCGAACAGGGTGCCGATGTTCACCAGCTCGGCCAGCTCGCTGAGGCTGGTGAACCCGGCGACGATCGCGATGACCACGCCGAGCAGGATGGTCGGCCGGTAGGGGGTGCGGAACTTCGGGTGGACGTGGGAGAAGAAGCGCGGCAGCAGGCCGTCGCGGCTCATGGCGAAGAACACCCGGCTCTGGCCCAGCAGCAGGATCATGCAGACCGTGGTCAGGCCGACGGCGGCGCCGAAGCTGATCACGCCCGAGAAGAAGGGATGGCCCGTGGCCTTGAAGGCGTCGGCGAGCGGGGCGTCCACGGAGAGCTTGGTGTAGTGCTGCATGCCGGTGACGACGATCGAGACGCCGACGTACAGGAGGGTGCAGATGACCAGGGAGCCGAGGATGCCGCGGGGCATGTCGCGCTGCGGGTTCCTGGTCTCCTCGGCGGCGGTGGCGACGATGTCGAAGCCGATGAAGGCGAAGAAGACGACCGAGGCGGCCGTGAAGATGCCCATCACGCCGAAGTTGGCCGGAGCCCAGCCAAACATCAGCTGGATCAGCGGTGAGTGCAGTCCCCCGCCGGCCTCGACCGGCTGCGACTTCGGGATGAAGGGGTCGTAGTTGGCGCCCTTGATGAAGAACGCCCCCGCGATGATCACGATGAGGACGACGGCCACCTTGATGGCGACGACGAGCGAGGTGATGCGTGCCGACAGCTTCATGCCGAGCACGAGGATGGCGGTGAGCACCAGCACCAGCGCGGCGGCGAGGATGTCGAAGCCGAAGCCCTCGGCGCCGTCCCTGCCGCCCAGCTCGGCGGGCATGTGCCAGCCCGCGTTGTCCATCAGCGAGCGGATGTAGCCCGACCAGCCGACGGCCACCACCGCCGTGCCGAGCGCGAACTCCAGGACCAGGTCCCAGCCGATGATCCAGGCGGGGAATTCGCCCAGGGAGGCGTAGGAGAAGGTGTACGCGGAGCCTGCCACCGGGACGGTGGAGGCGAACTCGGCGTAGCACAGCGCGGCGAGCGCGCAGACGACTCCGGCGACGACGAACGCCAGGGCCACGGAGGGCCCGGCGTTGTTCTTGGCGACCGTGCCGGTCAGTACGAAGATGCCGGTGCCGATGACGACGCCGATACCGAAGACGGTCAGGTCCAGCGCCGACAGGGTTTTCTTGAGCGCGTGCTCCGGTTCCTCCGTGTCACGGATGGACTGCTCGATCTTCTTGGTCCTGAAGAGGGTGTTGCTCACGGGGACCTCCCACGCTTGTCGTCCTCGACATGATCGAGAGGGGGCGTACTGCGTATGCCCCGGCGTGGGCGATTTCACGCGGATGGGCCGGTTCCACCACTGCAACGAGTGGTGGAACCGGCCCATCCGGCGCAGTGCCGGGTTGCGGGTCCCGCGGTGCGCGGTGTCAGTCGCGCGCGGCCTCCACCTGGTCCACCTCGGCGCCGGCGCGGTCGTACCTGCCGTCGAGCTTGGCGACCAGACCGGTGACCTGGCGGGCGATGTCGGGCGCGGTGAGCCCGATCTCGGCCAGCACTTCGGCGCGGGAGGCGTGGTCGAGGAAGCGCGGCGGGATGCCGAAGTCGCGCAGCGGTACGTCGACGCCGGCGTCGCGCAGGGCCTGGGCGACGGCGGAGCCGACGCCGCCGACGCGGGAGTTGTCCTCGACGGTGACGACCACGCGGTGGCGCTCGGCGAGCGGGGCCATGGCCTCGTCGACGGGCTTGACCCAGCGCGGGTCGACCACGGTGGTGGAGATGCCCTGCTTGTCCAGCAGGCCGGCGACCTCCAGGCACATCGGCGCGAGGGCGCCGACGGAGACCAGGAGCACGTCGGGGGTGTCGGTGCCGGGGGCGCGCAGGACGTCCATCCCGCCGACGCGGCCGACGGCGGGTACGGCGGGGCCGACGGCGCCCTTGGAGAAGCGGACCACGGTCGGCGCGTCGTCCACCGCGACGGCCTCGCGCAGCTGGGCGCGGACCTGGTCGGCGTCGCGCGGGGCGGCGAGCCTGAGGCCGGGGACGACCTGGAGGATCGACATGTCCCACATGCCGTTGTGGGAGGCGCCGTCGGTGCCGGTGACTCCGGCCCGGTCCAGCACGAAGGTCACGCCGCACTTGTGCAGGGCCACGTCCATCAGCACCTGGTCGAAGGCGCGGTTGAGGAAGGTGGCGTAGACGGCGAAGACGGGGTGGACGCCGCCGTGCGCGAGGCCGGCCGCGGAGACCGCGCCGTGCTGCTCGGCGATGCCGACGTCGTAGACGCGGTCGGGGAAGGCCTTGGCGAACTTGTCGAGGCCGACCGGCTGGAGCATGGCGGCCGTGATGGCGACCACGTCCTCGCGCTCCTTGCCGAGCTTGAGCATCTCGTCGCCGAAGACGCTGGTCCAGTCGGCGCCGGAGGTGGAGATGGGCAGGCCGGTGTCGGGGTGGATCTTGCCGACGGCGTGGAAGCGGTCGGCCTCGTCCGCCAGGGCGGGCTGGTAGCCGCGGCCCTTCTCGGTGAGGCAGTGCACGATCACCGGGCCGCCGAAGCGCTTGGCGCGGGTGAGGGCGGACTCCAGGGCCTCCAGGTCGTGGCCGTCGATCGGGCCGACGTACTTGAGGCCGAGGTCCTCGAACATGCCCTGCGGGGCGATGAAGTCCTTCAGGCCCTTCTTGGCGCCGTGCAGGGTGTCGTAGAGGGGCCGCCCGACGACCGGGGTGCGCTCCAGGACCTCCTTGGTGCGGGCCAGGAAGCGCTCGTAGCCGTCGGTGGTGCGCAGGGTCGCCAGGTGGTTGGCGAGGCCGCCGATGGTGGGTGCGTAGGAGCGCTCGTTGTCGTTGACGACGATGACCAGGGGGCGGTCCTTGGCGGCGGCGATGTTGTTCAGCGCCTCCCAGGCCATGCCGCCGGTGAGGGCGCCGTCGCCGATGACGGCGACGACGTGGTCGTCGCGCTCCAGGACCTGGTTGGCCTTGGCGATGCCGTCGGCCCAGCCGAGGACCGTGGAGGCGTGGCTGTTCTCGATGACGTCGTGCTCGGACTCTCCTTGCGAGGGGTAGCCGGACAGGCCGCCCTTCATCTTCAGCCTGGAGAAGTCCTGGCGGCCGGTGAGCAGCTTGTGCACGTAGGACTGGTGGCCCGTGTCCCAGAGCACCTTGTCCTTCGGCGATTCGAAGACCCGGTGCAGGGCGAGGGTGAGTTCCACCACGCCGAGGTTGGGGCCGAGGTGGCCGCCGGTCTTGGACACGGCGTCGACGAGGAAGGTACGGATCTCCTCGGCCAGCTGAGTCAGCTCTTCCAGGCTGAGCCGGTCCAGATCGCGCGGTCCCGTGATGCGGGTCAGCAGCGGCACCCGTGCCTCCTTGCAGTAGAGCTGTTGCCGGGCGGGTCGAGTCTAATGTTCCGCTCCGGCGGAACGTGTCCGGGCGGTGCGTCGTACGTCACGCGTTCCGCTTTACCCACGCGCGGACCCTTCTACGTCTTCCCGGTCCCGGTCTCCCGGCACCTCGCCGTCCGGCTTGGGGACACCTTTGCCCGGGTGGTCCAGTCCACGGGGCGCACGGTGTGCAGGCCGGGGGGCGCCCGGCCCCGCGAATTGGTCTAGTCCCATTCTGGTCCAGACCATTGCGTCCCCCTCGCTCCGGCGATATCCCCGTACCCGGCAACACCCCAGCACAGCACGGGAATCGACGTTCCACCCCACACACACCGGGACTGACATGAGACGCATGCGTTCCATCCGGGCGGCCCTCACCGCGGCCGCCACCACCGTGGCCGCGGTGGGCCTCGCCCTGTCCGGCACCGGCGCGGCCCAGGCGGCGACCCCGCTGCCGGACCGGGTCTTCGCGCCGTACTTCGAGGCCTGGACCGGCGAGAGCCCGGCCGCGCTGGCCGCCCAGTCGGGTGCCAAGCACCTCACCATGGCCTTCCTCCAGACGGCGACCCCGGGTTCCTGCACGCCGTACTGGAACGGCGACACGTCGATGCCGATCGCCCAGTCGACCTTCGGCGCCGACTTCGACACCATCCAGGCGAACGGGGGCGACGTCATCCCCTCGTTCGGCGGCTACACGGCCGACACCACCGGCACCGAGATCGCCGACAGCTGCACCGACGTCCAGCAGATCGCCGCGGCCTACGAGAAGGTCATCACGACCTACGACGTCTCCCGGCTCGACATGGACATCGAGATCGACGCGCTGGACAACACCGCGGGCATCGACCGCCGCAACAAGGCCATCAAGCTGGTCCAGGACTGGGCCGCCGACAACGGCCGCGACATCGAGATCTCCTACACCCTGCCCACCACCACCCGGGGCCTGGCGAGCAACGGCGTCGCCCTGCTCGAGAACGCCGTGGCGAACGGCACCAAGGTCGACGTCGTGAACCTCATGACGTTCGACTACTACGACAACCAGCCGCACGACATGGCCCGGGACACCCAGACGGCGACCCAGGGTCTGCACGACGTGCTGGCCCGGCTCTACCCGGACAAGTCCTCGGCCGAGCTGTGGCACATGATCGGCGTCATCGAGATGATCGGCGTCGACGACTTCGGACCGGCGGAGACCTTCACCCTGGACAACGCCCGCACGGTCTACGACTGGGCCCTGGACCAGGGCATCAACACGCTCTCCTTCTGGGCGCTCCAGCGGGACAACGGGAGCTGCGCGGGCGGCGGCGCGGCCGACAACTGCTCGGGCATCCAGCAGAACACCTGGGACTTCTCGCACATCTTCGCGCCGTTCACCGGCGGCAGCACGGCCCCGGAGAACGACTTCTCCCTCTCCGCCACCCCGGCCTCCGGCACGGTGACCGCGGGCGCCTCGGCCACCACCACGGTGAAGACCGCGGTGAAGTCGGGTACCGCGGAGACGGTGCGGCTCAGCGCGAGCGGGGTCCCGACGGGCGTCACCGCGTCCTTCAGTCCCGCCTCGGTCACCGCGGGCGGGCAGTCGACGCTCACCCTCGCCACCACCGACCAGGCGGTCTCGGGCACGTACTCCGTCACCGTCACCGGCACCAGCCCGTCCGGCAGCCACAGCACCACGTACGCGCTGACCGTCACCGGCGGCAACGGCAGCCAGTGCACGGCCGCCCCGTGGAACTCGGGCGCGGTCTACACCGGCGGACAGCAGGTCTCCCACGAGGGGCACAACTGGAAGGCCAAGTGGTGGACCACCGGCGAGGAGCCCGGGACCACCGGCCAGTGGGGCGTCTGGCAGGACCTCGGCGCCTGCTGAGCACCCAGGCGGGAGGGACACCCGCGACGCAGGCGTGAAACGGTCCGCCCGCCCGGGGCTCAGCCGGGCGGGCGGACCGTCGTCGGCCGTGCGGCACTCGCTACGCGCGGCCGGCCGTCTTCTGCGTCTTGCGGGTGATCGCGTCGATGACGACGGTCGCCAGCAGCACGCCACCGGTGATCATGTACTGGACCGGCGAGGCGATGCCCTCCAGGGCGAGGCCGTACTGGATCGAGACGATGACCATCACACCGAGCAGCGCGTCCCAGGTGCGGCCGCGGCCGCCGAAGAGGGACGTGCCGCCGATCACGGCCGCGGCGATGACGTTCATCAGGAACTCACCGGTGCCCGCGCCCTGGTTGGCGGCGGCGATCTTCGAGGCCACGAAGAGGCCGCCTATCGCGGCGAAGCCGCCGGCGATCGCGAAGACCGAGATCCGGATCAGCTCCACGTTGATGCCGGCCCGGCGGGACGCCTCGACGCTGCCGCCGAGGGCGAAGATCTTGCGACCGTAGGCGGTGCGGCGCAGGACGAAGTCCGTGAGCAGCAGGAACGCCAGGAAGATCACCACGGCCAGCGGCAGGCCCTTGTACTGGTTGAAGACGATCGCCACGACGAACGCCAGGATCGCCAGCAGCACCGTGCGCACGATGATCTCGTTCAGCGGCCGGGAGGGCACCCCGGCGGCCTCGCGGCGCCGGTTGTCGAAGAACGCGCTGAGGAAGTACCCCGCGGTCACGACGATCGCCAGCCCGTAGGCGGCGGCCACATCGCTGAAGTAGTAGCTGGTCATCTTGACGACGATGCCCTCGGAGTCGAGGTTGATCGTGCCGTTGCTGCCCAGGATCTGCAGCATGAAGCCCTGCCAGAACAGCAGTCCGGCCAGCGTCACGGCGAACGCCGGCACGCCGATGCGGGCGAAGACGAAGCCGTGGATGGCACCGGCCACGGTGCCGGTGAGGACGGACAGCAGCAGGGCGAGCCACTCGTTCATCCCGTGCGTGACGCTCAGCACCGCGAAGGTGGCGCCCGCGACACCGCTGACCGAACCGACCGACAGGTCGATCTCGCCGAGCAGCAGGACGAAGACGATACCGACGGCGATCATGCCGGTGCCGACCATGGCGACCGACATGTCGGAGAAGTTGCCGGCGGTGAGGAAGTTGGAGTTCAGGCTGGTGAAGATGGCCCAGATGATCAGCAGACCGACGACGACCGGGATGGACCCGAGGTCTCCGGCCTTCATCTTCCGCTTGAACTCGCTCAGGTAGCCCGCGAGGCCCTGCTCGCGCACCAGCAGCCGCGGGTCGACCGCGGTGGCCGCGCCGGAGGCCGCGGCGGGGTTCTCGACCGCCTGGTCCTCGGCGGGGGTGGAGGTCTTGTCGATGCTCACTTCTTGATCTCCCCATTGGTGCGCGCCGCACGACGGGTCACGGCGTTCTCCGTGGCGCCCGTGATGGCGGAGATGATCTCTTCCTGCGAGGTCGACTTGACCTCGAAGACGCCGTTGTTGCGCCCGAGGCGCAGGACGGCGACCTTGTCGGCGACCGCCTTGACGTCAGCCATGTTGTGGCTGATGAGGATGACGGCGTGGCCGCGCTCGCGCAGCCGCTCCACGAGGTCGAGGACCTGCGCGGTCTGCTCGACGCCGAGGGCTGCGGTGGGCTCGTCGAGGATGACCAGCTTGGGCTCGCCGAGCATGGACCGGGCGATCGCCACCACCTGGCGCTGACCGCCGGAGAGCGAGGCGATCGGGATGCGGACGCTCGGGATGCGGATGGACAGCGTGTCGAGGAGCTCGCGGGAGCGGCGCTCCATCTCCACCTCGTCCAGGACGCCGCGCCTGCGGATCTCCCGGCCCAGGTAGAGGTTGCCGACGACGTCGATGTTGTCGCACAGCGCGAGGTCCTGGTAGACGGTCGCGATGCCGAGACTCTGGGCGTCGTGCGGCCTGTTGATCGAGACGGACCTGCCGTCCCACTCGATGGCGCCCTCATCGATGGGGTGCACGCCGGCGATCGTCTTGACCAGCGTGGACTTTCCGGCGCCGTTGTCGCCCACCAGGGCGACCACCTCACCGGCGTGGACCTCAAGCTCTACGTCGGTGAGCGCCTGGACGGCACCGAATCGCTTGGAGACCCCGCGCAACGCCAGCACGGGCGTAGCGGACACGTGAACCATCTCCTTCGCCGCCTGACCCGGCGGGAGGTTGTGCAGAAGTGATTGGGGGGTGTTCCGTCCGGCGCCCCGCGTAGCTTGCGGGGCTGATGGGTGCGGGGCGCCGGAGGAGCTGGGGCGGCCGGTCCCGGGCGGCTCAGCCGGCTCGGGACGCGGGTCCGCTTACTTGAGGCCGATCTTGTCGCAGGCGGCCTTGTACTTGTCCGTGCAGATCTCGTCGATCGTGTAGAAGCCGTCCTTGATGACGGTCTCCTTGATGTTGTCCTTGGTCAGCGAGACGACCGGGACGATGACCGCGGGAACGCCCTTGGTGGTGGCGCTGTCGACCTTGTCGTTGGCGATGGAGTCGAGCGACTCGCCCTTCGCCAGCGCGACGGCCATCTCGGCCGCGGTCTCGGCCTCCTTCGGGTAGGACTTGAAGACGCTCATGTACTGCTCACCGGTGACGATGCGCTGCACGCCCGCGAGTTCGGCGTCCTGGCCGGTGACCGGGATGTCCGCGATGCCGGCCCGCTTCAGGGCGGTGATGGAACCACCCGCCATGCCGTCGTTGGCGGAGTAGACGCCGTCGATCTTGTCCTTGCCGAGCGCGGAGATGGCCGCCTGCATGTTGGCGTTGGCGTTCTCCGGCTTCCACTCCTTGGTGTCGTACTCGCGGCCGATCTTCACCTTGCCGTCGAGGACGGAGTGGGCGCCCTCCTTGAACTGGGCGGCGTTCGGGTCGGTGGAGGACCCGTTCATCATGACGATCTGGCTGTCCTTGGCCTTGTCGCCCAGCGCCTTCAGGAGCGCCTCGCCCTGCGTCTTGCCGACGGTGACGTTGTCGAACGAGGTGTAGGCGTCGATCGGACCCTCGGCCAGGCGGTCGAAGGCGACGACCTTGATACCGGCGTCGTGGGCCTTCTTCACCGAACCCGCGATGGCCTTGTAGTCCACCGCGTCGACGATCATCACGTCGACCTTGTTGGTGATCATCGTGTCGACCTGCTGGTTCTGCAGGCTGGCGTCCTGCTTGGCGTTGGCGTAGACGACCTCGCCCTTGTTGTTCGTGAGCTCCTTGACCTTCTTCTCGATCATGGGCTTGTCGAACTTCTCGTACCGCGCGGTCTGGTTCTCGGGAAGGAGCAGACCGACCTTGATGTCGTCGCCCTTCTTCGCCGCCGAGTCGGACGAGTCGCTGCCGCCGTCGGACTCCTTGGCGCTGCCACAGGCGGCGAGCGAGACGGCCATCGCGGTGGTGGCAACGGCAACGGCGGCACGACGCATACGCGTGTTCACTTCACAAACCTCCCTGACGAGGCCGCGTCGTTGCGGCCGAGGTGGCTGGAAGTCAACTCGGCCGCACGTGCGACGTCAAGAAGTAAATCCTTAACGAGATGACAACGGTGCCATCCGTGCTCTAAGTGAAGGCAGGCGTGGCCGCCGGCAGAGCGCCGGTCGCAGACCCGTCCAAGAGCGTCGAATCGCCCATCTCACTGAGGGCGAGGGCGAGGGCTCCGAGCACCTCCGCACGGCCGCCGAGGGCCCCGGGAAGCACGGAGAGCTGCCGCGCCGCGCTGGGGATGGCGTAACGCCCCACGGACTCTCTTATCGGCCCGAGCACCAGCTCGCCGGCCTCGGCGAGATCGCCGCCGAGGACGACGCGGCTCGGGTTGAGCAGGTTGCAGAGGTTGGCGACTCCACTGCCGATGTGGCGGCCGACGTCGGCGATCACCCGACGGCAACCGGGGTCACCGTCCCGCGCCAGCCGCACGACGCCCTCCATCGTCAGATCGGTGCCGTGGCTGGGCTGGAGGAGCGGAAGCACATAGCGTGCTGCGGCGAAGGTCTCCAGGCAACCCCGGTTTCCGCACCGGCAGACGGGACCGGCCTCATCCAGGGTGATATGCCCGATTTCGCCTGCTGTGCCGCCGGGGCCGCGATAGATCTTCCCGTTGATCACCAGCCCGGCGCCGACGCCGCTGGCGACCTTGATGTACGCCAGGTCCCGCACCCCCCGGCCGCTGCCCCAGACGAGCTCGCCCAGGGCGCCGAGGTTGGCGTCGTTGTCCACGTGCACCGGCACGCCGAGCCGCCCCCGCAGCTCCTCGGCGGGCCGGGTGCCGCCCCAGCCGGGCAGGATGGCGGTCGAGCCCAGCGTCCCGGACTCGACGTCGATCGGACCGGGCACGCCGAGGCCCACCCCGGCGATCTTCGCGCGGTCCACACCGGTGGCCGTGATCAGCCGGCTGACCAGCTGTTCCGCCCGGTCGAAGCCCTGGTCCGAGGAGGCGTCGACGTCCAGCGGCTCGGACTCCTCGGCGAGCACCTGGTGGGCGAGGTTGCCGACGGCGACGCGCAGGTGGGTGTGGCCGAAGTCCACGCCGATGACGATGCCGGCGTCGCCGCTCAGCGAGACGCTGCGGGCCCGGCGGCCGCCCGCCGAGGTGGGCGTGACCTCGACCGTCCCGCCTTCCTTCAGTTCCCGGACGATGTTCGAGACCGTTGCCGCGGACAGCCCCGTCGTCCTCGCGATCTCCGCCTGCGTGAGCGAACCGGCGAGCCGTACTGCCCGTACGACGCGTTCCAGGTTGGCTCGGTGCAGCGACGACTGCGACCCGGGAGTCTCCATTGACTCTCACCCTCATCCCTGGGTCCGCGTCACCCGGTGTGATGCAGACCTTGTACAAGTTATGAACCCCAAACTCCGCTGAATCGCCCAGTGGCGTCAAGCCCTTGAAAGAAATCGGTTCCAGGCCGTGTCCACGGCCGCTACCGGCGGTACGCCACAGGGGTCCGGTCCCGGAGAGCTGTCTCTCCGGGACCGGACCCCTGCGTACGACGGGTGGCGCGGCGGTGGGCGTCAGCGGAAGGTGCCCTGCGACACCGAGCCGGCGATCCGCCGCTGGAAGACGCAGTACACGATCAGTACGGGCACCACCGTGATCACGATCGCCGCGAACAGCGCGCCGTAGTCGATGTCGTAGACCTGCGAGGACGCGTAGGCGGCCATGCCCTGGGTGAGGACCCACTTGTCCTGGTCGGTGTTGAGCGCCACCGGCAGCAGGAACTGGTTCCACAGGCCCAGGAAGTTGAAGATCGCCACCGCCGCCATGCCCGGACGGGCCATCGGCAGCATCACCTGGAAGAACGCCCGCCAGTCCCCGGCACCGTCGATCAGTGCGGCCTCGTACACGTCGTGCGGCAGCGACCGGAAGAACGAATAGAGGAAGAACATCGTGAACGGCAGCGCGAACGCGACATAGGTGAGGATCAGTCCGGGACGCGTGTTCAGCAGCCCGAAGTTCTGCAACTGGAAGAAGAGCGGAACGATCGCCAGGAAGACCGGGAAAGTCAGGCCGGCGAGCATCGCGTAGTAGATCAGCCGGCGGCCGGGGAACTCGAACCGGGCGAGTACATAGGCGCACATCGCGCCGAGCAGCATCACCAGGATCAGTGCCGAGACCACGACGATCACGGAATTCAGGAAGTACTTCCCGATGTTCGCGTCGGTCCACGCGTTGGCGTAGTTCTCGAACCGCCACTGATCCGGCAGCGAGAACGGCGACGAAAGGATCTCGCCGGTCGTTTTGAACGACGACACCAGCACCCACAGCATGGGCACGATCACGATCACGGACCACAGGATCAGCAGGGCGTGCGAGATCACCGCGAACCTGCGGTCACTGTTCGCGACGACGCGCGTCAGCTTCCGGTCGCTCGCCGGTTCCCGGTCACTGGCCGGCTTCCGGTCGGCGGCAATGGCGCTCACCGGGCAGCACCTCCCTTGGCTGCGGCACGCCGAGTCCTGGCACGGGGTGCTTTCCTCTTGCCCTCGCCCTCGTCGCCGCCCGTGAGGCGGTTGACGAGGAACACCAGCGCCGCGAACACCAGGGTGACGACGGCGAGGACGACGCCCATCGCGGTGGCGTAGCCGAACTGCTGCTTGGCGAAAGCGACGTTGAACAGACGCTGGCTGATCGTCAGGGTCGAGTTGGCCGGGCCGCCGTTCGGCACCATCGCCTGGACGTAGACGAACGCGTCGAGGGCGGCGATGCCCAGGTAGATGTACGCCGTCTGCACGCTGTCCCGGATCGCCGGCAGGGTGATCGAGAGCGTGGTGCGGAACCGGCCGGCCCCGTCGATCCTCGCCGCCTCGTACAGCTCGGCGGGGACGCCCTTGATCGCGGCGATGAAGAGCACCGCGTAGAACCCGACGAGCCCCCAGACGATGACGAACATCACGGACGGCATCGCGGTCGCCTTCTCGCCCAGCCACGCGAACGTGTCGAACCGGTCGAGACCGAGGCCGGTGAGGACGCCGTTGAGCAGGCCGGCGTTCGGGTCGTACATCTGCGCCCAGATCAGACCGACGATGATCGCGGGCACGACGTAGGGGAAGAACGAGACGATCCGGTAGAACGACGCCCCCCGGATCCCCCGGACCGGGCCCTTGCTGGGCCCGCCCAGGGTGATGGCCACCGCGACCCCGAGGGCGAGCGTCAGCGTGACCAGCGGCACGAAGATCGCGAGGAGTGCGATGTTGCGCAACGCCTTCAGGAAGATGTCGTCCTGGAACATCTTCGTGAAGTTGTCGAAGCCGACGAAGTTGTAGTCCGGGCTGAAGCCGCGCCAGTCGGTCATCGCCCAGAAGATCGCCTGGCCGAACGGGATCAGGATGAAGATCACGAAGATGGCCAGCGGGACACCGAGGAACGCGAGGAAGAACGTAACCCGGTCGAACGTGAGCTTGCGGCGCCGTGGCCGCCCGCCGCGAGCGGCCGGCTCGGGCCGGCGGCTCGCGGCGTCGGATGTGGTGATCGTGTCTTTCATCGCCGTACTAGCTGATCTCGATCTTGTCGATGGAGTCGTCGTCCCGGACCTTGTCGGAGATCTTCTGCAGGGCCGCGGTGAGACCCTTGCGGTCGAGGTCACCGGCGAGGAACGAGTTCCACGGCACCAACTGGTCGGTGTTCATGCCGTAGGCCTCGACGAACCTCCGCATGTCGTAGATGTTGTCGCCCGCGGCCTCGAGCATCGTCGTCTGCGAGACGAGGGCGGCCGATCCGAAGCCGTCGGCGGGCACGGTGCCCTTGACCACCGTCGGGGCCAGCTTCGTCTTGGAGAAGTTGGCGGCCGCCTTCTCGGACAGCATCGCCCGCAGCACTTCCTTGCCGCCGGCCGGGTTCTTGCCCTGCTTGGGCACGATGAACGGCTCGCCCGCCGCGGCGTGGAGCGACTCGTAGGGCAGCTTCGGCTTGTCCGTGAGCGTCATCTCCGGGAACCCGGTCATCTGGAAGTCCTTCTTGGTGGCCTTCTTCATCTCGTTCTCGATCCAGCCACCGGACGGGTAGAGCAGCGCCTTCTGGTCGTTGCTCCAGATCGCCTGCGCCTTCTGGAACTGGGTGCCGGAGCCGCCGGGGACGAACATCTTCTCCTTGACCATGGTCTCCATGACCTTGAGGACGCCCTGGACGGCCGGATGCGACCAGGCGTTCTTCTCGAGATTTCCGAGAGCGAGCCGGACCTCGTCACCGCCCTCCTTGATCGCTGAGGCGAACAGCATCGTCTGGTAGTAGGTCGCGGCTTCCTTGCCGTGGACGAAGAGGTACTTGCCCTTCTTCTTCGCCTGCTGGCCGAGGTCGAGCGCCTCGTCCCAGGTCTTCGGCGGGGTCCAGCCGTTCGCCTCGAAGAGGGTCTTCGAGTACCAGACGCCGTACACCGTCATCACGTACCGGAGCGCGACGAACTTGCCGTTGTACGTTCCGGGGTCCTTGACACCGGGGTAGACGATGTCGGCGATCTTCTTGCCTTCGTAGGTGTTGGCCTCGAAGAGGTCGTCCAGCTCCTCCAGTTGGTCGAGGATGCCGAGGAAGCCGATCTGGTCCTCACCGGAGTTGTCGATGAGGTCCGGCGGGTTGCCGCCGACGAAGCGGGGCTGGAGCTGGGGGGCGATGTCGACGACCGGCTTGACCTCGACCTTGAGGCCCTTGATCTGGCTGCCGAGCACCTGGTTGGTGTAGTCGACGTAGTCGGTGCCGTAGCCGCCGTCGAAGATGGCCGCTTCGACCGCGGAGTTCGCGGCGACACCGAACGGGTTCTTGGCGCTCTTCTCACCCTTCGGGCCGCCGTCGCCGTCGCTGTCCTTGCTGGAGGGAGAGCTGCACGCGACCGCGAACGAGCCCACCGCCGCGGTGGCGATGGCCCCGCGCAGGAGCGTCCGCCTGTCGAGAGAACCGGCACGAATGGTCATCTTTGCATCCTCACTGATCGATTGTTTCTGTCCGGGTGTGCTGCGTGTGCGGCGTTGTCGCCGTCGTCTCGGAGCCGCGGTACGGCGCCGATGATCAGCTGAGCGATGCCGGCACAACAGTCGCCGGGGCCGGAGCGGCGGTCGCGCTCCGCCTGATCAGATCGTGATGGCCCACGCCGGTGGTGGATCCCATGCTCAAGTCCTCGCCTTCTCCAGGACTCAGGCGGTGAACCGGATCCTCCCCGGCACCGCGTTCGGGTCAAGCTGGGTCATGCAGGAAAATGCGGCCGTACAAGGTCGGGTGCGGTGAAGATGCCCCGGAGTGCCGACAGGTATAGTCCACTTTCACTTGGCGGAGCAAGATCGAATGCAAGGTTCGCGGTACGTCTTTTCCGAGTTGAGACCTCCCGGAAATATGAGCGGCCTGTGCACGGCATGCCGTAGGAATACCTGCCATAAGCCCCTAACGCCACATCCAACACCCTTGACATCACATGCCACTTGACCCCTACTGGTCCTTGCGCAGTTGATTTGACAACGTTGTCCCGCGCGCAGGGAGGGTGGCCAGGACATGCAGTACAGAGTTCGGCACAGATGGGGTCCGGCGGTCGTCATGACGACCGCCTTCGCCTTGGCAGTGGGTTCACAGGGGGCGGCGGTCGCACTGCCGGACGCGCCCGCGAAGGCCGACCGGGAGTTCGCGTCCTCCTTCGAGGCCGACGACCCGGCTCCGGACTGGACCGACACCGTGGACACCGGCACGGACGGCCGCAAACGGGCCTCCGGTGTGGACGGCGGGTACAGCACCGGCATACCCGGCAACGTCACGGAGCACGTCACCGACGTGCGCGCCAGCGCCGAGAACACGGGCGGCCGGGAGGTGAAGGAAAACCTCGTCGACAACGAGCCGGCCACCAAGTGGCTCACCTTCGCACCCACCGGCTGGGTCGAGTTCGACCTCGACGCCCCGACGAAGATCGCCAAGTACGCGCTCACCTCGGCCAACGACCACGACGAACGCGACCCGCTGGACTGGACGCTGAAGGGCTCGGCGGACGGCGAGAACTGGCAGACGCTGGACACCCGCGCCGGGGAGCACTTCGACGGGCGGTTCCAAACCAAGACCTACGAACTCGCCGAGACCGCCGAGTTCCAGCACTTCCGGCTGGAGATCACCAAGAACAACGGGGCCGGTGACGCGCTCCAGCTCGCCGACGTGCAGCTGGCCACCGGCGACACCGAGATCCCCACGCCCGAGGACATGCTCTCCTTCGTCGACGAGGGCCCGGTGGGCTCGCCGACCGCGAAGGCGAACGCCGGGTTCACCGGCAAGCACGCGCTGCGCTACGCGGGCCGGCACACGGCGGACGGCCGGGGCTACTCGTACAACAAGGTCTTCGACGTGAACGTCAAGGTCGACCGGCGCTCCGAGCTGTCCTACAAGATCTTCCCGTCGATGGCCGACGGCGACCTCGACTACGACGCCACGAACGTCTCGGTCGACCTCGCCTTCACCGACGGCACCTACCTGAGCGACCTGAAGGCCACCGACCAGCACGGGTTCCCGCTGACGCCGCGCGGTCAGGGCGACGCCAAGATCCTCTACGTGAACCAGTGGAACAGCGTGAAGTCCGGGATCGGTTCGGTCGCGGCCGGCAAGACCGTCGACCGGATCCTGATCGCGTACGACTCCCCCAAGGGCCCGGCGAAGTTCCGCGGCTGGCTGGACGACGTGGAGATCGAGCGGGCCAGGCCCGAGCGTCCCAAGGCCCACCTGTCCGACTACGCGCTCACCACCCGCGGCACCAACTCCAGCGGCAGCTTCTCGCGCGGCAACAACTTCCCCGCGACCGCCGTGCCGCACGGCTTCAACTTCTGGACGCCGGTGACCAACGCCGGGTCGCTCAGCTGGATCTACGAGTACGCCAGCGGCAACAACGACGACAACCTGCCCACCGTGCAGGCCTTCTCCGCGAGCCACGAGCCGAGCCCCTGGATGGGCGACCGGCAGACCTTCCAGGTGATGCCGTCGGCCGCCTCCGGCGCCCCGGACACCGGCCGGGACGCCCGCGAGCTTGCCTTCCGGCACGAGAACGAGACCGCCCGGCCGTACTACTACGGCGTGCGGTTCGAGAACGGCGTCAAGGCCGAGATGGCGCCGACCGACCACGCGGCGATGATGCGCTTCACCTACCCCGGTGACGACGCGAGCGTCATCTTCGACAACGTCAACGACCAGGCCGGCCTGACCCTGGACAAGGAGAACGGCACCTTCACCGGCTACTCGGACGTCAAGTCCGGCGGCTCCGCCGGTGCCACCCGCCTCTTCGTCTACGGCGAGTTCGACAGCAAGGTCACCGGCGGCGACTCCAGCGGCGTCAAGGGCCACCTGCGCTTCGACGCGGGCCGGGACCACGCCGTGACGCTGCGCATCGCCACCTCGCTGATCAGCGTGGACCAGGCGCAGGACAACCTGCGCCAGGAGATCCCGAAGCGGGCCTCCTTCGACAAGGTCAAGCGCGACGCCCAGAAGCAGTGGGACAAGATCCTCGGCAAGGTCGAGGTCGAGGGTGCCACGCAGGACCAGCTGACCACGCTGTACTCCGGCCTCTACCGGCTGTACCTGTACCCGAACGCGGGCCACGAGAAGGTCGACGGAAAGTACAAGTACGCCTCGCCGTTCTCCAAGGCGGTCAAGGAGAACACGCCGACCGAGACCGGCGCCAAGATCGTGGACGGCAAGGTCTACGTCAACAACGGCTTCTGGGACACGTACCGGACCGCCTGGCCCGCGTACTCCTTCCTCACCCCGTCCCAGGCCGGTGAGCTGGTCGACGGCTTCGTGCAGCAGTACAAGGACGGCGGCTGGACCTCGCGCTGGTCCTCCCCCGGCTACGCGGACCTGATGACCGGCACCTCCTCCGACGTGGCGTTCGCCGACGCCTACGTCAAGGGCGTCGACTTCGACGCGAAGGCGGCGTACGACGCGGCGGTCAAGAACGCCACCGTGGTGCCGCCGTCCTCCGGCGTGGGCCGCAAGGGCATGGAGACCTCGCCGTTCCTCGGCTACGCCGGTACCGAGACGCACGAGGGCCTGTCGTGGTCGCTGGAGGGCTACCTCAACGACTACGGCATCGCGAAGATGGGCGAGAAGCTCTACAAGGAGACCGGCGAGAAGCGGTACAAGGACGAGTCCGCCTACTTCCTCAACCGCGCCCAGGACTACGTCAACCTCTTCGACGCGAAGGCCGGCTTCTTCCAGGGCAAGGACAACAAGGGCGACTGGCGCGTCGACTCCGAGAAGTACGACCCGCGGGTGTGGGGCTACGACTACACGGAGACCAACGGCTGGGGCTACGCCTTCACCGCCCCGCAGGACAGCCGTGGCCTGGCCAACCTGTACGGCGGCCGGGACGGCCTCGGCGACAAGCTCGACGAGTACCTCTCCACCCCGGAGACGGCCTCCCCGGACCTGAAGGGCTCCTACGGCGGGGTCATCCACGAGATGGTCGAGGCGCGGGACGTCCGCATGGGCATGTACGGGCACTCCAACCAAGTCGCCCACCACGCCCTGTACATGTACGACGCGGCCGGGCAGCCGTACAAGACGCAGAAGAACATCCGCGAGGTGCTCCAGCGGCTGTACACCGGCAGCGACATCGGGCAGGGCTACCACGGCGACGAGGACAACGGCGAGCAGTCGGCCTGGTTCCTCTTCTCCTCGCTCGGCTTCTACCCCCTGGTGATGGGCAGCGGCGAGTACGCCGTCGGGTCCCCGCTGTTCACCAAGGCGACGGTGCACCTGGAGAACGGCCGCGACCTGGTCGTCAAGGCGCCGAAGAACAGCACGAAGAACGTCTACGTGCAGGGCCTGAAGGTCAACGGCAAGCGCTGGAACTCCACTTCGCTCCCCCACTCGCTGATCGCGAAGGGCGGCGTCCTGGAGTTCGACATGGGCGCGAAGCCCTCCTCGTGGGGCACGGGTGAGAACGCGGCACCGCCGTCGATCACCAAGGACGACGAGGTGCCGACCCCGCGCACCGACGCGATCACGGGCCGGGGCGCGCTGTTCGACAACACCTCGGCGACCGACGCGAGCGTGACGTCGGTGGACCTGCCGGTGTCCGGCGAGGGCGCCGAGGCGGTCCAGTACACGCTCACCTCCTCGGCGGACCGCACCAAGGCCCCGACCGGCTGGAAGCTCCAGGGCTCGGCCGACGGCACCACCTGGAAGACGCTGGACGAGCGCTCCGGCGAGTCCTTCGCCTGGGACCGGCAGACGCGGGCGTTCTCGGTGAAGTCGCCGGGCTCGTACGCCAAGTACCGGCTGGTGCTGGACGGCGCGCACACGCTGGCGGAGGTGGAACTGCTGGCGTAGCCGACCCGTACGGGTGACGGACGGGCGGCGGGTCCCGGCTTCGGCCGGAACCCGCCGCTCTCGCGTGCCGCCCCATTCCCCTGAGCCGGGGCATGCACCAAAATGGGCGAGCGCCGTCGGCGGCCGCCGGGGGCGCGTCACGCATCGTCAGGGGGAACACATGCGGACATCCATCGGCAAACGCGTCACCGGGCTGGTCACGGGCGCGCTGCTGGCGGCGGGGGCGCTGCTGGCGACCGCCGCGCCGGCCCAGGCCTACGACCCGGACCCCAGCGTCTCCACGTACTACCGCCAGACGAGCAACTGCCCGTGCAGCGGCGGCACCCTCGGCGACCCGTTCGACGGCACCTACTTCGCGCACGACGCGGGCGGCACGGCCGTCAAGATGGAGCTGAACGACGCGGGCTGGTTCATCGGCAAGGTCGAGTTCCACCCCGACGGCGAGAAGCTGTGGGTGTACGACACCAGGAACGACGGCGACGGCTTCTACGTGGCCGTCGGCTACTCGTCGGGCGGTTCGTACCACGACCTGGGCACCTTCTCCGCACCGGGCACCTCGGCCACCGTGGACATGACGGTGAAGGACTTCAGCATCCCGGACGGCGCCTACGTGGACATCACGGTCTACGACGGCTCCGGCCGGTCCGACTACATCGGCGCGGCGCGCGGCACCGGCGGAGCGGTCGCCTGACGGCATGAACGACGCCGTCGACCCGGCCTGGCTGCCGGACGCCGCCTTCCGGGCGGCCGGCACCCGTCGCGTGCTGGTGCGCGGGGCCGGGCCGCTCGTGTGCGGCGCCGGCTGGAGTGGCTGGCCGCCGTGATGCCGGCGCCGTGACGCCGGCCTCGTGACGCCGGCCTCGTGACGCGGCGAGGGCCGCACCCCCGTCACCGGGGATGCGGCCCTCAACCGTTGTGCGCCGCCGCCTACTTGCGGATCAGGCTGCGCAGCACGTACTGCAGGATGCCGCCGTTGCGGTAGTAGTCCGCCTCGCCGGGGGTGTCGATGCGGACGACCGCGTCGAACTCGACGCCGGTGTCGGTGGTGACCTTCACCGTGCGCGGGGTGGTGCCGTCGTTCAGCTCGGTCACGCCGGAGACGGAGAAGGTCTCCTCGCCGGTCAGGCCGAGGGACTCGGCGGTCTGGCCCTCGGGGAACTGCAGCGGCAGGACGCCCATGCCGATCAGGTTCGAGCGGTGGATGCGCTCGTAGGACTCGGCGACGACGGCCTTGACGCCGAGCAGCGCGGTGCCCTTGGCGGCCCAGTCGCGGGACGAGCCGGAGCCGTACTCCTTGCCGGCCAGGACGACGAGCGGGATGTTCTGCTCGATGTAGTTGCGGGAGGCGTCGTAGATGAACGACACCGGCCCGTCGGCCTGCGTGAAGTCGCGGGTGTAGCCGCCCTCGGTGCCCGGCGCGATCTGGTTGCGCAGGCGGATGTTGGCGAAGGTGCCGCGGATCATGATCTCGTGGTTGCCGCGGCGCGAGCCGTAGCTGTTGAAGTCGCGGCGCTCGACGCCGTGCTCCGTCAGGTACTTGCCGGCCGGGGTGTCGGCCTTGATCGCACCGGCGGGCGAGATGTGGTCCGTCGTCACCGAGTCGCCGAGCTTGGCGAGCACCCGGGCGCCGGAGATGTCCTCGACCGGGGCCGGCTCCATGCCCATGCCCTCGAAGTACGGGGGCTTGCGCACGTAGGTGGACTCGCCGTCCCACTCGAAGGTGTCGCCGGTCGGGATCGGCAGCGCCTGCCACTGGGCGTCGCCCGCGAAGACGTCGCTGTAGGACTTGGAGAACATGTCCTCGCCGATGGCGTTGGCGACGACGTCGTTGACCTCGGCCTCGGAGGGCCAGATGTCCTTGAGGAAGACCGGGTTGCCGTCCTGGTCGGCACCCAGGGCGTCCTTGGTGATGTCCACCTTCATGGAGCCCGCGAGCGCGTAGGCGACGACCAGCGGCGGGGACGCCAGGTAGTTCATCTTGACGTCGGGGTTGATCCGGCCCTCGAAGTTGCGGTTGCCGGAGAGCACCGAGGTGACGGCGAGGTCGTGGTCGTTGACGGCCTTGGAGACCTCGTCCGGCAGCGGGCCGGAGTTGCCGATGCAGGTGGTGCAGCCGTAGCCGACCAGGTTGAAGCCGACCTTGTCGAGGTAGGGGGTCAGGCCCGCCTTCTCGAAGTAGTCGGTGACGACCTTGGAGCCCGGGGCGAGGGTGGTCTTGACCCACGGCTTGCGGGTCAGGCCCTTCTCGACCGCCTTCTTGGCCACCAGGGCGGCGGCGACCATGACGTACGGGTTGGAGGTGTTGGTGCAGGAGGTGATGGCCGCGACCGTCACCGCACCGTGGTCCAGCTCGTAGGTCGTGCCGTCGGGGGCGGTGACCGGGACCGGGTTGGACGGGGCGCCGTTGGTGACGGCCGGGGAGTCGGAGGCCGGGAAGGACTCCTTGCCCGCCTCGTCCACGACGTCCACGTAGTTGAGGACGTCCGACTTGAACTGCTGGGCGGCGTTCGCGAGGACAATGCGGTCCTGCGGGCGCTTCGGGCCGGCGATGGAGGGGACGACCGTGGCGAGGTCCAGCTCCAGCTTCTCGGAGAAGTCCGGCTCGGCCTTCGGGTCCAGCCAGAGGCCCTGCTCCTTGGCGTACGCCTCGACGAGCGCGACCTGCTGCTCGGAGCGGCCGGTCAGGCGCATGTAGTTCAGCGTCTCGTCGTCGACCGGGAAGATCGCGGCGGTGGAGCCGAACTCCGGCGACATGTTGCCGATGGTGGCGCGGTTGGCGAGGCTGGTGGCGGCCACGCCCTCGCCGTAGAACTCGACGAACTTGCCGACGACACCGTGCTTGCGCAGCATCTCGGTGATGGTCAGCACCAGGTCGGTGGCGGTGGTGCCGGGGGTCAGCTCGCCGGTGAGCTTGAAGCCGACGACGCGCGGGATCAGCATGGAGACCGGCTGGCCGAGCATCGCGGCCTCGGCCTCGATGCCGCCGACGCCCCAGCCGAGGACGCCGAGGCCGTTGACCATGGTGGTGTGCGAGTCGGTGCCGACCAGGGTGTCGGGGTAGGCCTTGCCGTCACGGGTCATGACGACGCGGGCCAGGTGCTCGATGTTCACCTGGTGGACGATGCCGGTGCCCGGCGGGACGACCTTGAACTCGTCGAAGGCGGTCTGGCCCCAGCGCAGGAACTGGTAGCGCTCGCGGTTGCGGCCGTACTCGAGGTCGACGTTCTGCTTGAACGCGTCGTTGGTGCCGAACTTGTCGGCGATGACGGAGTGGTCGATGACCAGCTCGGCCGGGGCCAGCGGGTTGATCTTCGCCGCGTCGCCGCCCAGCTCCTTGACGGCCTCACGCATGGTGGCGAGGTCGACGACACAGGGCACGCCGGTGAAGTCCTGCATGATCACGCGGGCCGGCGTGAACTGGATCTCCTGCGACGGCTGGGCCTGCGAGTCCCAGCCGCCGAGGGCGCGGATGTGGTCGGCGGTGATGTTCGCGCCGTCCTCGGTGCGGAGCAGGTTCTCCAGCAGCACCTTCAGGCTGTAGGGAAGGCGCGCGGAGCCCTCGACCTTGTCCAGCCGGAAGATCTCGTACGACTCGTCGCCCACCTGCAGTGTGCTGCGGGCGTCGAAGCTGTTCGCCGACACGACAGTCTCCTTCATTTATGTGCGCGTACCACCGCATCCTGCCGCCACGCCCTATTGGCCGATCCGCTAAGGTAAGGCTAAGTTAGGTAACCCTTACCGCCAGACCCGGAAGCGGCGCGCGGCTGCGGTGCGCCTCGGCAGATATCTCGATGTCGAGATAACTCTAGTACATGGGGGCGGTCCGGTCATGTCCGGGCGCCGTGTGGCGTCCACCCCGTCCCGGGTGACCCGCACGGCCGCCGCTACGCCACCCGGAGGCGCCCGATGCGCGCGGCTTTGACACCGTGTCACCCGAACGGACCCCCCGAGAGGTGCGATCTCATATCTGAGATAGCCTCAACCTCATGGCAGACGACTACCTCGTACGCATCGGCCGACTCATCCGTGACGCCCGGCAGCACCGCGGCTGGACGCAGTCACAGCTCGCGGAGGCGCTCAACACCAGCCAGAGCGCCGTCAACCGCATCGAACGCGGCAACCAGAACATCAGCCTTGAGATGATCGCCCGGATCGGCGAAGCGCTGGACAGCGAAATCGTCTCCCTGGGCTACGCGGGTCCGATGCACCTGCGCGTGGTCGGCGGCCGTCGCCTGTCCGGCGCCATCGACGTCAAGACCAGCAAGAACGCCTGCGTGGCCCTGCTGTGCGCCTCGCTGCTCAACAAGGGGCGCACCGTACTGCGCCGGGTCGCCCGCATCGAGGAGGTCTACCGCCTCCTGGAGGTGCTCAACTCCATCGGCGTGCGCACCCGCTGGATCAACGACGGCACCGACCTGGAGATCGTGCCGCCGGCCGAGCTGGACATGGAGGCCATCGACGCCGAGGCCGCCGTCCGCACCCGCTCCATCATCATGTTCCTCGGCCCGCTGCTGCACCGCATGGAACGCTTCCGGCTGCCCTACGCCGGCGGCTGCGACCTCGGCACCCGCACCATCGAGCCGCACATGATCGCGCTGCGCCGCTTCGGCCTGGACGTCGCCGCGACCGAGGGCCACTACCACGCGGTGGTCGACCGCACGGTGCGCCCGGACCGCCCGATCGTCCTGACCGAGCGCGGCGACACGGTCACGGAGAACGCGCTGCTGGCCGCCGCCCGGCACGACGGCGTCACCGTCATCCGCAACGCCTCGTCCAACTACATGGTCCAGGACCTCTGCTTCTTCCTCGAAGCCCTGGGCGTCCGCGTCGAAGGCATCGGCACCACCACCCTCACCGTCCACGGCATGCCGGTCATCGACGCCGACGTGGACTACTCCCCCTCCGAGGACCCGGTCGAGGCGATGAGCCTGCTGGCCGCCGCCGTGGTCACGGAGTCCGAGCTGACGGTCCGCCGGGTCCCCATCGAGTTCCTGGAGATCGAGCTGGCGGTCCTGGAGGAGATGGGCCTCGACCACGACCGCACCCCGGAGTACTTCGCCGACAACGGCCGCACGCGGCTGGTGGACCTGACGGTGCACCCGTCGAAACTCGAAGCGCCGATCGACAAGATCCACCCCATGCCCTTCCCGGGCCTGAACATCGACAACGTCCCCTTCTTCGCGGCCATCGCCGCGTCCGCCCAGGGCCAGACCCTCATCCACGACTGGGTCTACGACAACCGCGCCATCTACCTCACCGACCTCAACCGCCTCGGCGGCCGCCTCCAGCTCCTGGACCCCCACCGCGTCCTGGTCGAGGGCCCCACCCGCTGGCGCGCCGCCGAGATGATGTGCCCGCCGGCCCTGCGCCCCGCCGTGGTCGTCCTCCTCGCGATGATGGCCGCCGAGGGCACGTCGGTGCTCCGCAACGTGTACGTCATCAACCGCGGTTACGAGGACCTGGCGGAGCGGCTGAACTCCATCGGGGCGCAGATCGAGATCTTCCGGGACATTTGAGAACTCCGGGACAGGTGACGCGAAACCCCTCCTGAACCGCACGTGTGCAAGCCAGGAGGGGTTTCGGCCGGTCAGGCCAGCGACCGCCGCCGAGCCCTGCCGTGCAGGGTCAGGTAGAACGTGCGGAGGGATTCCTGGGAGCTTCCCACCGCGAAGCAGTTCCGGACCTTGCCCAAGGGGTTCCACACCCGGCCGTCCGGCATGCGCACCCCGGCCGGTTCCCCGAAGTAGGACCGCTGGTCGGCCTCGAAGTCGATCCACGTCGCGCCGGCACGTCGCACCAGGACCTCTCCGACGTAGGCTCCGAGGCCGAGCAGCGCTTCACGCACCCTCACCTCTTCCACCCCGTTCTTGCGCAGTCCGTCGACGAGGAAGTCGACGACGCGGAGGCTGGCCACGGAGTAGTCCAGCGGAAGCCTGTTCCGCACGGTCGCACGTCGCACGAAGGCCGCGGCCGTACTCCGCATCTCCTCCGCGCACGGCACGCGTTCGCCCACATCACCCATAGGCCCGCTTCCCCTCCACCCGGTCATGCGGAAAACGTCCATACGCCTTCCACAGGACCAAGCGCAGACCCACTCGCGGCCATCACGGCTTCCGGACGTGCGTAATCCCACACGAGTTCGCGCCGCTTCCCGTACAACCTTCTCGACCGCCGCGCGTCGGGCCGCGTTACGCGTATGGGCCGGACCAGGGCGTCACCGCCGCATCCGCGCTCCGGGGGCAGATCTCCTTGCCGTTCACCGCGACTCGCACACCGTCACGGGACTCCACATGGTCACCGCCCAGACCGATCACCCGTTGCACAACCGGCGCGCCCCCGTACCACCCCGGCACACGGACGAGGACGACATCGCCGCGATCTATCCCGGCTTCGTAGATGCTCTCAACGGTCAACCCCTCAGGGCGAGCTTGCCGAAAGCCCTGCCCTCCTGGACGGTGCCGCAGTCCTGCCGCGCACGAGCGGCCGTGCCGAGAAACCCGGCACGGCCGCTCTCAGTCGGGCGCGGGTGTCAGAGCTGTCCGGCGACGCCGACCACTCGATAGACGCACACCAGGATGATCGCCGCGCAGACGACCTTGGACAGCAGGCGTCGCGAGAGCGATGTCACGGCCACCGCCGCCGAAAGGGCGGCAATACCGACGCACAGCAGTGCTCCGAAAGCCCCGTCGTTGTCCCGCCGTCCCGGGAACGCAGCCGGGTTGTCCGCTTCGACCGTCATGGCGAAGCTGAACAGCACCAGGGCCGCCGCCACCGCGTACAGCACGGCAGCACCCCAGGACTTGACGACGGAGGAGGCTCGTGTCGTTGTCATCCGACCAGTCCCTCCGACGAGTCGAAGTTGACGGTCTCAGGAATTCTGGTCAATCACCCGTCATTCCCCAGAAGGCGAATCCGCAGGGTGCACCCTGTTCATAGATGGCGGTGCAGCAACCGGACCCGCGAAGCACTGGCGGAAGGCGCCGCCTCGCGGTCGAATAGACAGATTCCACAATTTCCCGCGTGGGCTTGTCCGTGCCGAAATACTGAACAACCTCTTGCGGAAGGAGCAGTCGAACCGTTCCGTCTTCATCGTATTCGGGATCATCTGATTCGATGACGCGATCGACGTCGATGATCGAGTGAGCCCCCTCCTCCTCGAGCGCACCACTGTTCACCAAGTCGGAAAGCGATGCAATCGAAGGGTCGAAGTCGCTCCAGGATTTTACGAATTCACGCTCCCGCAGCTCGTCCAATGCGGACCGCGCGCCGTCACAACCTTCGATGAAGTAATGCCATCGAGACGCCCCCAAAACATTTCTCCATTCTCGGAAAATCTGACTTGCAAAGACGGGCGGGTGCACCGGTCAGAAAGCGCACCCGCCCGTCAGTCTGCCCTATTAGAAGGCAATCGCGCAAGCAGGTGCTGCCGGCCCGCACAGCGGCGCAAATACCTTCGCACCCCACCAGAGTGCGGTACCAAGAGCTGCGGCACCTGCACCGACCTTCACCGGCTCAGGCACGCGCACGGGTTTGGGTTCCGGACGCGAGGTCGCCATGTAGAACTCTTGATAATTGACTACTCCATGTTCAGTAGCCATACCGCCGAAGAAATCGGAATTGTCCAGTTCGAGGAACTGACCCCGCTTCACTCCGGGCCCAACCAGCGGATGCGGAAGCCGGAAGCCAGGCTTGATGTCGAGACCGGCGTACTGCGGATCGCGACGCATGAAATCTATATACCATTCCACGTCATCCTTTCCGTAGCCTTCGGCCGGCGCAAAACGGTCGTTCGTCCACGGCATCCGCGCCTTGTGCTTGAGTTCCCACACATAGAGTGTGTTCCCGTCTCGGTACGTCATATCCGCACCTCCGTCTTCGCCGGTGCCCTCCTTGGAGCCTCCCAGCACAGGGGCCTCCATCTGGACACGCGTGATCCCCGACGGACCGTACTTGGCCTCGGCCAGGCCCACCAGGTACAGCCACATGATGTCCTGAGCCGCGTTGTGCATGCTCGTACCGGCCCCAGCCGCTTTTGCAGATGTCGAGCCGCTGTTTGTGGCACACGGCCCGATGAATCCTGGCGTCCCGCAGCCACCCGACGCCGGAGTGCTGCTGCCACCGCCATCCATCGGCGCGGGCATGTGGCCGTCGAGTTCCACGTTGCTGACCGGGTTGCCGCCGGTGAACGCGTACCGGTTGCCGGTGAACGGGTCGGTGCCGAGGCCCATGTCGGCGAGGGCGCCGTTGTACATGTCCCGGGTGGTGAAGCGGTTGAGGCCCGGGTTGTAGTCGCGGAAGCCCATGTCGTAGGTGCCGGACTGGGCGTCCCAGCGCTTGGAGTTGTAGCGGTAGGGGTTGTAGTCCTCCTTGGTGGGGTCGGTGGTGTCGGGCTTGTCGATGCCGGTGAACTCGGACTCGTCGTTGGAGCCGTAGGCGGTGTAGCCGTAGGTGGCCTTGGTGTCGCCGTTGTCGTCCGTCAGGGTTTCGACGTCGGTGTGGCTGTTGTAGCCGTAGTAGCCGTCCTCGGTCGTGCCGTCGGTGTTGTGCTTGATCTGCGACAGGCGCTGGCCCCACGGGCTGTACTGGTAGGACTTGGTCAGTTCGCCGGCGACCTTCTCGTCGAGGACCTCGCTGGACAGGCCGAGGTACTCGAAGTCGGTGGTCTTGCCGTCCGCCGTCTTCGAGGCGGTGCGGTCCAGCGGGTCGAAGGTGTACGTGGTCGACTTCATCGCGCCGGTGTCGTCCATCTTCTGGGACTCCACGACGTGGTCGAAGCCGTCGTACACGCTCCGGGAGGTGACCTGCCCCTGCGACGTCACCGACTGCTGGCGGCCGAAGGGGTCGTAGGTGTAGTCGGCCGTGACGCCGGAGGTCGTCGCGGTCAGCAGGCGGTTGCGGTCGTAGTGGTAGGCGGTCGTCGTGCCCTTGACCGTCTGGCTGACGACGTTGGCGTTGTCGTCGTGGACGTAGGTTTCCGTGCCCGCGCCGTTGCCCGTCTTGACGGACTTGGTGAGCCGGCCCGCCGGGTCGTAGGTGTAGTCGGTCGTGGAGTCGAGGTACGCCGCGTGGTTGTCGGCGTTCATCTTCTTCGCGACGTCGCGCGCCTTGTTGCCGTTGGGGTCGTAGGTGTAGGTGTGGGAGGCGACCAGCGTGGTGCCGTCCGCCTTCTTCTCCGTCGTCGACTTCAGGGCGCCGTCGAGGTAGTAGGTGTGGTCGACGGTGTTGTCGTTGGCCTTGGTCTCCTTCAGCTTCGTGCCGCGGGCCGTGTACGTGTACGACGTCACCTTCGGGTCGGTGTCCGTCGCCGTCTTGCCGACCGAGACGGTCTTGACCAGTTCGCGCAGGTCGTAGGTGTACTGGGAGAACTGGCTGGGGTGGCTGACCGTCTCCGGCTGCCCGTTCGCGTCGTACGTGTACGACGTCGCCTTCTGCTCCGTGCCGGACAGGGACTCCGTGACCTTCTGGACCTGGTTGAGGCCCGTGTAGGCGACCGTGTAGACGTCGGTCCGCGCGCCGGACGACGTGTCGTCGATCGAGGTCAGGTTGCCGTTGACGTCGTAGCCGTAGGTGAACGTCTTCTGTTCGGTGTCCGTGTCGGCGGAGTTGTCACGGACCAGCTTGACCGCGTCGGCCACCGCGGTGCCGGTGCTGCTCTGCCGCAGCTTCAGCTCGGTGTCCTCGCCCTGCTTGAGGGCGTAGTCGCCGAGGGCGACCCAGGTGCCGGGGCCGGTCGTCTGGTTCTTGGTGACGGCCGCCTCGGTGGTGGTGCCGTGGGTGAGGGTGTACTCGGCCGCTGTAGCCGCGCCGGTCACCTCCGGGTACTTCACGTACGCGGTGTACGTGCCGTCCTCGGGGATGTTCAGCGTCCACGTGAAGGCGTCCGTGCCCGCTCCGGCGGCGTGGGTACGGTGGTCGTAGCCCTGCTGGCCGGTGCCGTCCCCCTGCGTCCAGGTGCCGGTGGTGGCGGTGTTCTGGGTGTCGGAGTTGTCCGCCAGGACCACCGACCTGCCCACCGGGACACCGTCGTCGGAGCGGGACTCGAGCTTGCCGTCGGGGTAGTACGACCACGTCATCGTGCGGTTGGAGGAACCGCCCGCCGATGTGAGGGTGCGGGCGGTCTGCCTACCCAGGTCGTTGTAGTCGTAGGTCGTGGCGATGTCCCACGGGTCCGTGGAGGACCTCACCCAGCCGTTGTCGAAGTAGTCGAACGCCGTGGTGTTGCGGACCGTCTGTCCCTCGGAGGGCGGCAGCGAGGTCTTCGCCACCCGGCCGACCTTGTCGTACACGGTCTCGGTGTAGACGTTCGGGTCGTTGTGGCGGGTGTCCGCCGGGTCGTAGGGCTGGTACTGCTTGACGGGCCGGTTCAGCGCGTCGTATTCGGTGCGGGCGGTGAAGGCCGTGGTCGTGTCCGCCGCGACGGCCCGCGGGGTGATCACCTTGGTGGTGTTGCCGACCTCGTCGTACTCGTACCGGGTCGTGCGGTAGGTGATCGTCGTGGTGCCGCTGTGCGGGACCTTGACCTCTGCGGTCTTGCCGCGCTCGTCGTAGGTGATGAGCGTGGTGTTGTTCTCCGCGTCCGTGGCGGAGGTGACCAGGGAGTCCTTGTCGTAGGCCCGCTTGGTGGTGTTGCCCGCGGCGTCCGTGGCCGAGGTGACGCGGTGGTTCAGGTCGTAGGCGGTCTTGGTGGTGTAGTCGGTGGTGTCGGCCGTGGCGTTCTTCTTCGGGTCGACGACCTTGGTGGTGTTGCCGACGTCGTCGTACCCGTAACTGATCGTGTCGCCGTCCGCGTTGACGACGGAGGTGAGCTGGTAGATCTCGTCGTAGTGGTTCGTCGTGACGTGGTCGGCCGGGTCCGACGTGGTCAGCGTGCCCTTGGGCTCGGTGGTCGCTTCGAGGTGGCCGACCTTGTCGTAGGTGTAGGTGCTCCTGCGTTCGTCCGAGGTGGTGGTGTCCTTCGGCGCGGTCGCCGAGGTGATCTGGTCCGCGGCGTCGTACACGGCGGTGGACACCGCTCCGTTGGGCGCCGTCGACGTGGTGACGTTGTCGTTGGCGTCGTACTCCGGAGCGGGCGTGGTGATCAGGTCGCCCTCGTCCTGGGTCTTCGGCACCGTGCTGACCAGGGGACGGCCGAAGGTGTCGTAGGTCTGCGTGGTGACCTTGTCGTAGGCGTCGGTCACCTTGGTGACCTGGCCGCGTTCGTCGTAGACGAACTCCGTGGCGTGGGCCAGCGCGTCGGTGATCGTCTCCGGGTTGCCGGTCGCGTCGAAGGCGCTGTACGTCGTCGGGTTCCCGTTGGCGTCGACGGCCTTGGTCAGCTGTCCGTAGGAGTTGTACTCGTAGGCCGTGGTGTAGTCGTCGGCCGTGGCCGTCGCGACGCCCTTGGGGTCGGTGACCGTCTTCAGGTTGCCGAAGGTGTCGTAGCCGAACTGCCAGGCGCGGCCCTCGGGCGAGGTCTTGCGCCACAGGTCGGCGGCGTAGCCGTCGGCGCGGGTCTGGTACTCGTATGTGGCCGCGTTCGCCGGGTGGGTGCCGGGGGCGCAGTCCGTGGCCGGCGGGACGCCGTTCTTGTTGTTCTCGGCGTCGCGGGACCAGAGGGGGTAGCCGGTCTTCTGGTCGTAGCAGTAGGCGGTCTTCGCGCCGTTGGCCTCCTCCAGGTAGGTGACGTTGTTGTCCGCGTCCCAGCTCATCTTCGTGGTCTGGGACTTGGCGTTGGTGGTCTGGACGGGGCGGCCGTAGTCGTCGGTGACGTACTTCGTCGCGTGGCTCTCGGCGTCCGTCACGGTGGCGTCCGTGAACTTGGGGTTCGCCGTGTCCGCCGCGTAGGTGAAGCCCGTGTCACCGCCGAGGCGGTCCGTGAGGGTCTTCGTCCACCAGTGGTACTTCGGGTCGTCGCCGGTCTGCGGGGCGTAGTACGCCAGGTCGGTGCCGTTGCCGCGCGGGTCGGTGGCGGTGACCAGCTTGACGTTCTTGTTGCCCTGGGTGGCGTCGTAGGTGAAGGCGAACACCTTCGGCTGGGCGGAGCCCGCACCGTCGGTCAGCTTGGTCAGCAGCGCCTTGTCCGAGTACTCGAAGGTCAGCCTGCGGCCCGAGACGTCGGTCATGGACCGGACGTGGTCCGCGACCTTCGGGAACGGCGCGTCGGTCTTGTCGTAGTAGTCGACGGTGAGAGAGGTCCGGCCCGCGGGGTCGGTGATGTACTTGAGGAACTTGGTCGGCTTGTTGTTGGACCTGCGTTCCTCGTACGTGTACGTCTGCGTGTTGCCGTTCTTGTCGACCGTCGAGGTCAGGTAGCCGTCGCAGCCGAAGAGGAAGCGGGTGCCGTCCGGGCGCAGCAGGGACCAGGCGTCCGGGACGGGGTCCTTGTTGGGCCGGCAGTCCAGGCCGGCCTTGGCTGTCAGCCGGTAGTGGACGCCCGCCGGGGCCTTCCAGGTGCCGTCGTCCTGCAGACGGAAGACGTGCGTGGTGCCGTCGCCGTCCGGGAGGCGGACCTCGGTCGGGTTCGGGTTGGGGTGGAAGTCCAGGGGCGCGCCGAGGCGGACGGGACCGGCGAGTTGCGCGGACCAGCCCGCGCCCGAGACGGTGTCGGACGTGTCGAGCGAGTTGTAGGAGAAGCGCGCGAACGTGGTCAGGCCGCGGCCCGGGTTGGTGAACGCGTTGTAGGACCAGACGCTGTTGCCGGAGGACAGGTTGTTCATGACCGTGGAACCGGCGCCGGTGTTCTTGCCGGTGTAGGAGTAGAACTTCTCCAGGCCCAGCTGGTTGGAGGTGGGGTCCTCGACCGCCACGCTCTGCTTCAGCGGCGGGATGCCGTTGGTGCCGGCCGAGAGCCAGCTGCCGTCGGCACTCTTGCGGACGTCCCAGCCGAGCACGTACTCGCCGCGCTTGTTGCCCGAGTCGGAGTTGACCGGCGTGGAGACCTTCGCCTGGATCGTGGCCGACTTGCCGGGCAGCAGCGCCGGGATCGGGGTGGCCAGCTGGTTGCCGCCGGTGGTGACGTCGGTGCCGTCGGGGAGCTTCCAGGTGTAGGACAGTTCCCGCTCGCCCGCCGCCCGCTGGGCGGAGGTGGTGTTGGTGACCGTGAAGTCCACCGTGTAGGTGGTGTTCGGGGTCATCCGGGACGGGGTCTGCGGGGCGTAGTACGTGTCCTCGGTGGTGGAGTCGACGTAGATGACCTGCATGTACGGGCGCAGCTGCGGGTCGGCGGCCTCGGCGGACAGGAACAGGGTGCGCTCCTGCGGGCCGGAGGAGGACTCGTCCTTCAGCTTCACCGCGACGCCCTTGTTGCCGGCCGGGTCGTCGATCCAGCTCTGCATCAGACCGGTGGCGTCCCACCAGTGGCGGCCGACGTCCGACACGCTCGCCACGGTGTCGGAGACGGCGGCGGACATGTCACCGCCCGCGCTGGACCAGGCGGTGGTGGAGGTGGCGTTGTTCCACGTGGCCTGGGTTTCGGAGAAGTCCCGGGTGAGGGCGTGGAGTTCGTAGATCGCGCCGTCGGTGTCGGTGGTGGTCTCCGCGCCCCACAGGTACATGCGGTTGTTGATCACCGTGGCGGTGGACGGGATGTCGTCGGTGGGGAACTTCAGCGCGGCGCGGGTCTTGCCGTAGGTGCCGGAGTTGTTGCCGACGCTGAGCCACTTCTGGTCGACGTCCCAGGAGCGGATGGTGTCCTGGTTGGTGGACGGCTGGGCGGAGGACAGGGTGGTGTCGGTGACGCCGCCCTGGCTGCCCTGGATGATCTTCATCGTCCGGCCGGCCTTGGGGATGCCGACGATGCGGGTCGGGGAGCCGAGCAGTTCCCCGCTCTTCGTCTTCACCGCGATCTGGTAGTAGTACGACTTGTCGATCTCGTTGGCGGCCGAGTCGGGCGTCGGGACCGCGGTGGTGTCCGTGTACGTGGTGTCCGACGCGCCGATCGGCGCGATCAGGGTCGCCGCGGACGGGGTGAAGGCCTGCTGCGTGGAGCGGTGCAGCTGGTACTCCACGATGTCCAGGCCCGCGTCACCGGTGGTGTTGGAGTACGCCTTCCAGGACAGCTCCGGGCCCGTGGAGTGCACCACGGTCGGCGAGTTCAGCGACGTGCCCACCTTGCCGTAGGTCACCGTCAGCCGCGGGATGGTCGACGTCTCACCGCCGTAGGCGCCGTCACCGGCCTCGTAGCGGGGGCCGCCGAGTGGGCCGGTGGACGACTCGTCCTTCGCCATCAGCACGAAGCCGTGGTTGGCGGCGGTGCCGCTCACCCACTTCTGCACCGTGTCGGCGACCGGGAACTCGTGCCACTGGTTGTACTCGCCCTTGTTCTTCACGATCTGGGCCGGGTTCACCAGCCGCACCGCGTCCGCGAGCACCGCCGTCGAGGACGACGCCGGTCCGTCACCGAGGACGACCTTGCCGACCGTGCCCTTGGTGAAGGGCAGCTGGCCGCCGCCGTTCAGCGACGTCCACACGCCGTTGGTGCCGGCCGACTGGTCGACGGTGAACGTCTGGGTGCCGTCCCGGTGCGTCACCGTGTACGGGGCGTTCGTCGCCCGGTCGGTGGCCGCGAGGTAGTGCACGTCCACCCGGTAGGTGCCGGTGTCGGTGACCTTCGGCTGCCAGGTGTAGGTGTCCCCGGCGACGGTGTCCTTGTTGTAGTGGTAGTCCTCGCCGATCGCGTACTGCGTCAGCGTCGACCCCGACGACGGCCACGACCCCTTCGCGGCCGTGGTGCCCGCGTCGCCGTCGTCGACCTGGACGCTGGTGCCGGACAACTCACCGGCCAGGCCCGACGTGTTGGACCAGGTCGCCGTCGGCTCGTCCCAGGCGCCGGTCGCACGGTGCGCCTCGATGGTGACATCGTTGCCGTTCGTCGTGTGCGACTGGTCGAAGTAGACGCCCAGCCGGGCGCCGTCGATCTTCACCCCGTCCGGGATCTCGTCCAGCGGGAACTTCAGCAGCGAACGGGAGGTGGCCGACGCGGACGTCTTGCCCGCCGCCAGCTTCCAGGAGGAGTTGAAGTTCACGCCCGGCTGGTCGGACAGGACCATCGTGTCCTGCGAACCCGACGGCGACGGCGCGATCGTGATCGTCGGATCGATCACGACCGGATACTGCCGCTCCTTCGCCGCCAGCCACTTCGTGTCCGGTGTGACGGTCAGCTTCCAGCCGTCGCCGTCCCGCCGGAGCTTCTGCGTGACCTCGGCGCTGTACGCGTAGCCGTACGGCGACGACGCCGACTTCCTCGCGTCCGTCATGTACGGGGCCGGGATGACCAGCACCGGAGTGTTCGGCAGCTCGCCGAAGAACGCGATCGAACCGTCCTCGCGGGCCTTCGGCGTCAGCCCCTGCGTGTCCAGCGTGAACGTGTACGTCACGGGACCGGCGGGCCGCTCGGACAGGGTGATGTTCTCCTTCACCCGGCCCGGACCGACCACGTACGACAGATCGGCACCGCCGACCGCGTCCTTGTAGGTGACGGTGGCGTCCTCGGCCTCCGGCTTCAGCCGGCCGCCGGCGCCCTCCAGACCGAGGGTGACGGACTGGCCACCGTCACCGGCCTCGAAACGCAGCAGCCGGTCCGGGTCGGAGCCGAACCAGCTGCGACCGGTGTTGGACTTGTTGGCGAAGTCGAACCCCTTGGCCTTCGTCTCGGCCACTCGGGTGTCGATCGTCTTCCAGGACTTGCCCGCCGGGTCCTTGTAGGAGGTCGGCGCGGCCGTCAGCTCCGCCTCCACCCGCCCGTCGGACAACTGCCAGAAGCGGGCCGTCGGGGTGCGGCGCGAGGTCAGTTCCCTGACCCGCTTCGCCTTCGGCGTGTTCTTCCCCTTGGGGAGCTTCTGCCGGTCGGCCATGCCGAGACCGCCGTACGACGGCGGCCGCGGGGTCTCCTTCTCGTCGTCCCCGAGCCAGTCGGAGACGGTGTCGAAGAATCCCTTGTCACCATCCTTGCCGGAATTCGACGGTGGGGCCGCATAAGCGACTTGCGGCAATAGCGTGCCCGCAATCGCCGCAGCCACCAGACAGGAGAAATATCTCCTGTAAGGCACCTTCACGTGCATACCTTTCGCCATCGGCGGCCCACTCCGCCGAACGCGAAACGGGCGCGCCGAACGAGCCGTTGCGAAGAGTTCCGCACGGCTTTGTGCATAGCTGCGCAGCCCTTCGCGAGCAGGGGAAACGCTGGCTCACGGGGCGCGGCGGCGGGATTATTGACCAGTCGACTGACGACCTGTCAAGCGCAGGGTCATTGCGGGCAAATTACCCCCGGAAACGCCACCGCTTCGCCCGGGTTTGTCTCCTCGATAGCGTGGCCGACACTTCGCGGTGTATAACCCCCGGCAATCGATCCGGACCGTCGAAAGCCGAGCCCCGTACATGTCAGTCAAGCAACCAGCGGAGAGCACGGAGAGCACCGTGAGTGGTGGCGGCCGGGCCGGCGTCCTGATCGCTGCCGTCCTGCTGCTCGCCTGCGCCGGGCTCGTCGGCTACGGGCTGCTCGACACCGAGGACGAGCCGCAGCCGGCCGCGACGCCGACCGCCGCCGTGACCTACGAAGTCACCGGCGACGGCACGGCCGAGATCTCCTACCTCGGCCAGGACGAGGACGGACGGGCCACCGTCGTACGGGACGCCGAGCTGCCCTGGAAGCACACCGTCCAGGTACCGCTCGGCGAGACCCCCACCGTCGCCGTCGTGCTCGGCGAGAAGGGCGGCCAGGCCGCCTGCACCCTCGCGATCCGCGGCAAGCACGTCCAACGGGCGACAGCCATGGGTGAGTTCGGGCGTGCCACCTGCACGGGTTCGCTGCCCGCCGACGGCAATTGATCACCACGTACACACTTCACGAGGGGTGGGCATGAGCCCGAGGGGAATCCGCGCACGGCGTTCGAGGGTGCCGAAGCGCACGATCTGGCTGGCGGCCGGGATAGTCGTCCTGGCGGGTACCGGCGTGACGGCGGTGTCCGTGACCGGAGGCTCCGGGGACACCGGCGCCGCCGACGCCTCCCGTCCCGCGCAGGCGCACACGCTGGCACTGGACGGCAAGAACCCGAAGAAGCGCGAACTTCCGCGCACGGACACGCAGTTGTTCTCCCTCGTCGGCGTCTCCTGGGAGGACGACGCCGACGACTTCGAGGGCACCGCGCAGATCCGCACCCGCGGCGCGGAGAGCGGCACGTGGACCGACTGGCGCGACCTCGACTTCGGCATCCGGGCGCCGGAGACGGAGGAGGGCGACGCCTCGCGCGTCCGCGGTGCCTCGGAACCGCTGTGGGTGGGGCCTTCGGACGGGGTCGAGGCCCGGGTGGTGGCCGACGGCAAGGAGACGGCCGTGCCGGACGCGCTGCGGCTCGACATGATCGACCCGGGTGACGAGAAGGGCGGCAAGGGTCGGGGCGGGAGCAGCAACAAGGGCGGCAACGGCAAGGGGAACGGCAAGGGCGAGCCCTCCACCGAGCCCGGCACCGACACGGGTACCGGCACCGGGGAGAGCGCCTCCGCCACCGTCAGTGCCACGCCCTCCGGCGGGGACGCCGAGCCGACCACCGCCCCCGAGCAGTCCGCCGAGCCGACCCGGGAACCCACGGACGCCCCGACCACCGAACAGCCGGCCGCATCCGACGCCCCCGCCCCCTCCGGGGAGCCGGTCCAGGAGCCGACGGCCGAGCCCGGCGTCCCGACCGCGAGCGAGGAGCCGACGACCTCCGCGCCCAGCAGCCCGAACGAACAGCCGACGACACCGGCGCCCTCAGTCGATCCGACGCAGGGACCGACGCGGGAGCCGACGGAAGATCCCGCCACCTCCGCGCCGAGCGAGGAGCCGACGTCGGAGCCCACCGCGGCCCCGACCGCCGAGCCCACCACGGAGCCGAGCGCCCAGCCGGAGCCGACCGGGTCCACGTCGCCGGCCGCCCCCGCCGCCCCGGCGGTCGTCAGCCGCGCCGAATGGGGCGCCGACGAGTCGCTCGTCGCCGACCCGCCCTCCTACCTGGACAAGATCGACGCGGTCTTCGTCCACCACACGGCGGGCACGAACGCCTACGACTGCGCCGACTCGCCGGCCATCATCCGGGCCATCCTCACGTACCACGTGAAGACCAACGGGTGGAACGACATCGGCTACAACTTCTTCGTCGACAAGTGCGGCACGGTCTTCGAGGGCCGGGCGGGCGGCGTCGACAAGGCGGTCCGCGGCGCCCACACCTACGGCTTCAACGGCTACTCGGCCGGTGTCTCGCTCCTCGGCGACTACGAGAACGGCGGCACTCCCAGCACCGCCGCGAAGCAGGCCATCGCCGACCTCGCCGCCTGGAAGCTGAACCTCGACGGCGTCGACCCCGAGGCCGAGGTCACCCTCACCGCCGCCGGCGACACCGGCGTGTACGAGACCGGCGAGAAGGCCACTGTGCACACCATCTCCGGCCACCGCGACGGATACGCCACGTTGTGTCCCGGGCAGGCCCTGTACGACGCCCTCCCCGCCATCCGCACGGCTGCCGGCGCCTCGCGCTTCACCACCCCATAGGCCGGCCCGCACCGGTCCAGGAGTGCCCCAGCCGCATCCCCGAACCCGGATCCGTGTCCCGTACTCCTACTCGTACTCGAAGAAGGAACCCCTTCGTGCTGCCCGAACACGCCACCCTGCCCATACGCCCCCACAGACTCGCCCTCGCCGTCGCCACGTGCGGTGCACTGCTGCTCACCACCGGCTGCGGTACGGACGAAGGCGACACGGCGGCGGAGCAGGTGGCAGCGGACGCGGGGCCGGGCTCGACCGGACCGGGCGCGACGGCCACGGCCTCCCCCAGTGCGTCCGAATCCGCGTCCGCCTCCCCCTCGGCGTCGGCGTCGGCGTCGGCGTCGGCATCGGCCACAGCGAGCGGCAGTGCCTCGCCGACCACCGGGGCGGCCGCCTCGAAGGCCGGTGAAGCGGGCGACGGCGACACGGCGGAAGGAACGCGATCCGGATCCGGATCCGGCACAGGTACCGGTACCGGTACCGGTACCGGTACCGGTACTCAGCCGGACCCGGCACCGGGCGTGGCCGCCCCGGACTTCCCCGTCCCCGTCGAGGTCGGCAACGCCACGCAGTTGATCACGGTCAAGGCCCGTGGCTCCTACGCCACGGTCACCGCGTGGGCCAAGGGATCCGCCGGCTGGAAGGCGCAGTTCTCCACCGAGTCCGGGCGGGTCGGGTCCAACGGCGTCACGAACGGGGCGACGCGGCGGCAGGGCACCTGGACCACCCCCACCGGGACGTACACGATCACCGAGGGATTCGGCGTGGAGGCGAGCGGCACGAGCATGCCGTACCACGTCGTCACGGACGACGACTGGTGGGTGGAGGACCCCGAGTCGGAGTTCTACAACTCCATGCACGGCGCACAGGGCGCGGACTTCCCGCTGACCGAATCCGGCGACCGCGGCAGCGAACACCTCATCGGCTACCCCACCCAGTACGCCAAGGCGCTCGTCATCAACTTCAACCGGTGGCCCGCCACCCCCGGCCGCGGCGCCGGCATCTTCCTTCACGTCAACGGCAGCGGCGCCACAGCGGGTTGCGTCTCCGTCCCCCGGGCGACCATGGACCGTTTCATGAACTGGATCGAACCGTCCGCCCATCCCCGTATCGCCATCGGCTGACACTCCTGCGTGAGGAACGGACGACCGGGCAGCGCTCTGTGACCTTTCCGGGCTCGGGTGCGACGCAGGCGGGGCCGGAGGGACGTGTCGTCCTTCCGGCCCCGCCGTGCTGCCTGGGCCCCGCCGGCCTCCGCGCGGGACCGGTTGTCCCGGGGGCTCAGGCGGTCGGTGGGTCCGCCGGTCAGTAGGCGGAGTCGACGTTGTCCATGGAGCCGTACTTGTCGGCCGCGTAGTTGCAGGCGGCGACGATGTTGGCGACCGGGTCGGTGATGGAGTCCTTGGTGCCCTTGACGTGGTAGGCGTCGAAGGTGGGCTGGATCGTCTGGAGCAGGCCCTTCGAGGGGATGCCGTTCTGGGCGTTGACGTCCCAGTTGTTCTGCGCCTTCGGGTTGCCGGAGGACTCGCGCATGATGTTGCGGTGCAGGCCGTCGTAGGTGCCCGGGATGTTCTTGGCGTCCATGACGTCCAGGGCGGTGCGGATCCAGCCTTCGAGGTCGTCGCCGTACTTCTTCTCGCCGGCCTTGACGATGGCCTTGATCTTGTCGGTCTGGGCCTGGGTCTGCGCGGTGGAGGCCTTGGCCGGCTCGGCGGCGTGTGCCGGGCTCGGGGCGAGGGTGAGGGTGACGGCGGCGGCGCCCGCGGCGGCGAGGGAGGCCACGGCGGACTTGCGGAAGACGGGGCGGCGCATGATGGCGTGCACGGGTGTACCTCTCCATTCGGGAACGTGATGGGGAGGCCGACGGGGGGTCGGCGACGCGGTGTCCGCGTTGGACGCGGCTTCGCGTCATCAGGGCCGGTGTCTGGATCACGGACGGCCTCTTCCCGTCCGGTCCCGGCGCTCGGCTCCCCGGTACGCCGAACACATTGCGGAACGCTCCGGCGCCGCGGCAAGTGTGTGACCTACTACGCCGCTTCGCAGATGGGCCGCGTGAGGCGCGCGGACGCCGCCCACCACGCGGGCGAGCGGCCGTCCGGCGTCTACTAACCCCGACCCCGTGTGACGTGAGCCCTGTGCGCGCCCTCACAGAGCCGGTCACCCGGCGGTCGCGACTTGTCACCCTGCGAAGACAGGCGTCTCACTCAATGAAACAAGGCGGTCACCCTTCGGGTTCGCCTGCGCGGCCCTGCCGCGCAGGGGCAACCGTCGACGTGTCCTCCTGCCTCCCGCCCGGCCGGAGCAGCGCCAGCAGGGCGGTCAGCGCCGCCACTCCGGCCAGGACCAGGAGGACGACCCGGTCGGACACCGCCGCGCCGATGTCGGACAGTCGTTCCTCCAGGGCGAACTCGGTGTCGGTGTCCAGCACCGACGGCAGTGCGGAGGTGCCGTCGAAGGCCAGGAACGCCACCCCGAGCGCGATGAAGAACAGGCCGCCGAGGAGGGTGGTGCTGTGCAGCGTCAACGGGCCCGCCCGGAAGGTCCGGCCCCGCAGCCAGCGCCTGCGGCCCAGGTCGAACCGGTCCCAGAGCAGGGCCAGTACGAACATCGGGACCGCCATGCCGAGCGCGTAGACGGCGAGCAGCACCCCGCCGTGCAGCGGGTCGCCGTCCACGGCCGCCACGGTCAGGATGGAGCCGAGGATCGGGCCAGCGCAGAATCCCGCCAGCCCGTACACCGCGCCCAGGGCGAACACCGACAGGGCCGAGCCCGAACGGTGTCCGCCCGCGGCCCGCGCCATCCGGCGGGAGCCGAAGCCCAGCCCGGCGATCTGGGCCACGCCCAGGGCGATGACCGTCCACCCGCCCGCCGTCACCAGGGCGTCCCGGTGCCCGTAGAAGAGGCGGCTGGCGAAGGAACCGGCCACGCCGAGCGGTACCAGCGTCGTGCACAGTCCGACGTAGAACAGGCCGGTGCGTGCCATCAGCCGGGTGCGGCTGGTGAAGGAGTAGGCGAAGAAGGCCGGCAGCAGCAGTGCGCTGCACGGGCTGAGCAGGGCCAGCAGGCCGCCGAGGAAGGCCATCGCCAGGCCGGCCTCGCTCATCGTCCGGCCCCCTTCGCCGCCTTCGCCGCCCTCGCCGCGGTCTCGACGGCTTCCTCGAAGGTGTCCGTGGGCTGGGCGCCCAGGATCGGCCTGCCGTTGACCAGGAACGCCGGGGTGCTGGTCACGCCCAGGGTGTAGCCCTCCTCCTGGTCCTCGCGCACCGCGCCGCGGGCCTCGTCGGAGGCCATGTCGGCCTGGAAGCGCTCGATGTCGGCGATTCCCGCCTCGCGGGCCATGGCGACGAGGTTCTCGGCGTCGAAGGCGCCAGTGTTGCGCTCGCGCGGCTTGCCGTAGGCGACGTCGTGGAACTCCCAGAACTTCTTCTGCCGCCCGGCCGCCCAGCCGGCCAGTGCCGCCTGTTCGGACTCCTCGCCGAAGATGGGGAAGTTGCGCCACTCGATGCGCAGGGTGCCCTTGTCCACGTACGAGCGCAGCAGTTCGGGCTTGGTCTCGCGGGCGAACCGTCCGCAGAACGGGCACTGGAAGTCGGAGTACTCGATCAGCACGACCGGAGCGTCGGCGCGCCCGATCGCCAAGGGATCGGACGCGTCGCGGCGGGCGAGGGCGAGCAAGGCCTCGTCGGCGGGCGCGGGGGCGGCGGAGCCGGTGACGGCCGCGGGTTCGCCGGCCTTCTCCTCGCGGTGGTCCGAGCCGTCGAGCGTGAGGGCGAAGGCCGCGGTCACCGCGGCGGCCGCGAGCACTGCCACGGCGGCGGCGGTCCGGCTGCGGCTGCGGCTGCGGCTGCGGCGGGACGAGGAAGGGGAAGGGGAAGACGGGGAAGGGGACGGGGACGGGGTGGATCCGGTCATGGGGTACCTCAGACAGGTGAGGAGGGAAGGGAAGAGGAAGAGGAGGGGTGCGGAACCGGCCTCGGGTCAGGCGGAGGGCGTGACCGGGCACGCGGTCTCGAAGGACAGGCGGCGCAGCGCGGCTTCCGTCAGCAGGCCCACCGACAGCAGGGCCAGCAGCGGCTGCAGCGGAGCCCAGTAGCTCAGTGCGCCGGAGGCTCCGAGGAGCACGAGGACCAGCTTGTTGCAGACCGGGCAGCCGACGGCGAAGAAGGAGAGCACCCCGCCGATCGCCCCGAGTCGGCCGCCGTCGGCGGCGTGCGGCTCCGGTGAGGACGACGGCCGGCGCACGTAGGTGGTCAGGACGATGCCGGCCAGTGCGGCCGTGACGGCCAGGGCCGGGTAGTTCCACCACTGCACGGGGACCGACCGGCCGAAGAGCGGATTGGGCACCACGTCGGTGGGCGCGCCGACCAGGACCGCCGTGGCCAGCGCACCCGCGCCCGCCACGGTCCACTGCCGGGACCGCCAACCACGCAGTGCCGTACCCGCCCGCCGCCAGGAGCGCGGGGAAGAGGACATGCCGAAGAACTCCGTTTCAGAGGATGTGGGGACACGGCCGAACGGGCCGGTCTACATCCGCAGAACGGAGTGGAGGGTCGGCGAGGGCGGATCAGGGCCGCCGGCGAAGACGCCGAAGTGCTGTGGCACGAGGGGCGCGGGATCGGTGTGCGGGGACGTCGCGCGCGGGAAGGCGGCGGACGGCGGCGGGTTCTCGGCCCGCTGGACACTGGAGTCGCCGATCGCCTTCTTGCCGCACGGTGCCGCGGCGCCGTCGGAAGGTTCGGCCACGGCGGCAGCTGCTGCGGCTGCGGCTGAGGTCTGTACCCGCTCCGCGGTGGGCGCGGGCATGCCCCGCGCTCCGCTTTCCGCGTGCGTGAAGACGCACAGCAGCCCCACCACTGCCACGAGCAGGGCCAGCACACCGCGGACGTGGGCGGGCGCCCGCCCGGGTGCCGCTCGCTTCATCGCCGCTCCTGCGCTGTCCGTGGTCAGGGCCACCCTAGGTCACGCGCCGCCAGGCCTCGTACCGGGCCCGGACGCACCGTCGGGCCGCGCTTCTCCCCCGTTCGCGCGATCTCTGACGCTTTTCGTACAGGACGGCAACCGAACCGGTGTGAATTCGAGATTGGGTAAGTATCGCAGAAATCGTTCACCCGACTGCCGCGCATCCGACGGAGTAGGCAGACGTTACTTCGGATATGACCGAGGAACGCGGGGAATTCACGGCGCTTGGCCCGTACACCTACAGGCCCGGCAGAAATCACTGTCCGTCACCGATCGACGGAACTCTGACCAGAGGCGGGTACCCCGTCCCGCTCCGGGTGACCGAGCCCGTGCTGCAGCGGTTCCTGGACGTCATGACCGAGTTGGAGACCGGCCTCGCCGAGCGGTGGGGCCGGACGCAGGGCTCCTTGACGTACACCCGGGCGGAGTGACCGGCACCTCGTGTACGAAGAACACTACGGAGATCACACCCACCCCCGCATGCCGTACGGCGAGGGACCGTTCCGCGCCACGGGCAGCGGTCGGCACCGCGCGCCCGAGGCGGCCTCCCAGGAGACCCTGGTCCCGCCCGAACCCGGTTGGGACCCGGCCGAGGAACTCGCGTTCCTGCTCCAGGACGCGATGGAGCAGCAGCCCGGAGCACCCTCCGCGACGGACACCTCGGCACTCGCACCCGCCCCGGGCACACCGCTGAGCAATCTGCAGGAGATCACGGCGGAGCTGCCCCCGTTGAGGGAGTCCCCGACGAGTCACCGCAGGGTCCGCAGAGGGAGAAAGGTGAGCCGGCTGCGCGCCGCGAGCCTGTTCGTCGCCGCGCTCGCCGCGGTCATCGCCGCCTCGGTGAGCCTGTTCGGCGGCATGGTGGCCTACGAACCGCTGCGACTGGCCGCCGTGACCCGCACCCGCGGCAGCGTCGTGTCCTGGTGGCCGCTGCTGGTCTACGGGCCCTGGCTGGTGGCCTCGTTGGCGGTGCTGCGGGCCGCGCTGCACCAGCGCCGCGCGGTGCACTCCTGGGCCGTCGTCCTGCTGTTCTCGGCCATCGCGATGCTGCTCTGCATCGCGGAGGCGCCCAGGACGATCAGCGACGGCGCGGCGGCCGCGCTGCCCGGACTGGCCTCGCTGGTCTGCTTCCAGCAGGTCATCCGCCAGATCACGCTCACCCGTCCGCCCCGGCGGGCGGTGCCGCGTCACCGGCAGCGCGCCGCGGTCACTCCGGGTGACGATCCGTCGGGCAGGGCGGCCGCCGATCCGGTGTCCCTTCCGCAGCAGCGGCAGAATGCCGTGCGTTCGCCGCGGCCCGGCACGAGGCCCGGAAAACGAACCTGACCGGAGTGGAACAAGGCGGTTGCGACGGTCTTCCATCTCCTTTCGGAGAATGTGAAGAAAAGGAAATGCGGAATGCGTTGCGGATCGCGCCCGGACGGATACGGGAGGGCACCGCGCGGGTCAGCCCGCCGTCAGGATCACGTCCTGTGCCTGCCGGGCGTGGAAGCTCGGCAGCGGCACGATACCCATGGGGCGCAGCTCCATCAGGGTGGCCTCGACGTGGGCCGCGCCGGGCTCCAGGACGACCGTGTCGGGCGTGCCGGTGTTGACCCAGCGGTGCTCCAGGCCGTCGCAGACCGCGCGGGTGCCGCCGACGCCGAAGCGGGCGGACGGGTCGCTCTGGCTCACGGTGGAGCTGACGTAGACCGGGCCGCTGCCGCCGGTGCAGCGGTAGGTGCCGGAGAGGGTGACGCTGCCGTCGGCGGCGATGCGGCCGGCCGGGTCGACGGTCACCGACTCCGCGACGAGGCGGGCGTCGTGGGGTGCGGCCGTGGCGGCGGGGGCGGCGAGCAGGAGCACAGCTGCGCCGGCGGCTGCGGCGAGGGCGGCGGGGCGTACGGGCACGGGGGACCTCCCGATCGGTCGGAATGAGGGGTTCCACTGGTACCGGGCGGAGGGGCCGGCGGCAGTGACCGTCACCCCTTCGGTGGCGAGTCCGCGCCGGCCGTCGTGGAACGGTCGCCGGCTTGTCCGGGTGTTGTCACGCTTGCCGCCCGGGTCTTGGCGACGACTTCCCGGCGGGCGCACCGTCTGTACACGCGACGGTCCCGAGGACGGGACGGTCTCCCGACGTGGAGGTGCGCCATGTGTGTCCACCGGCCTTCCTGCCCCGCTTCCGACTCCCCCGAGGCGCGCGTCGTCACCGCGCACGTCGTCGCCGCCCACCCGGAGCAGGGGTGGAACCTGCTGTGCGACGGCACGGTCGTCTTCGACGACACCGGCGAGCTGCTCCCCGACGGCCGAGTGGTCGCCCCGTGCCGGGTGCCCGCCGGGCGCCTGGCCATGGCCGCCTGAATCCGTCCGGTACGGCTCAGTCCTGCTCGGCGACGAACTCCCGCAGCAGGGAGGCGAGCAGCTCCGGCTGGTCCTCGGGGATCAGCGTCCGGGTGTCCTCGACCTCCACGAGCCGTCCCCGCGGGAGGAGTTCGGCCAGGCGCCGGCCGTGGGCGCGGGGCATCATCAGGTCCTCGGTGGCCCACACGACGAGTGCGGGCCGGTCGAATCTCCGCAGGCCCTGGGCGGCTTCGAGCAGTTCGTCGCGGCGCACGTGCGTGCCGTAGTGCCGGAAGTCGCGCCGGATCGCGGGGTCGGTGCGCAGCGGGCGCAGCCAGCCGTCGACGACCTCGTCGGGCACGGGGCGTTTGGTGAGTGCGCCGATGCCGACGGGCAGACGGCGCAGCGGCTTGAGGCCGAGGGTGCGCACCAGCAGGGACACGCCGCCCGGGGTCCGGCAGGCGATGCCGATCAGCTTCCCGGGCAGGCCCGGCGGGTAGTTGTCGAACGCCTCGCACGCGACGAGCGCCAGCCGCGCGAGCCGCTCCGGGTGCCGGGCGGCCACCGTCTGGGCGCGCCCGCAGTCGTTCTCGACGAGGGTGACGTCGGTGAGATCGAGGCGGTCGAGGAACTCGGCGATCAGCTCGTTGACCAGGTCGGGTGTGGGTGGCCGGCGCAACGGGCGGCGGTGGGCGCCGTAGGGCAGGGTCGGCGCGATCACCCGGTGGTCGGTGCGCAGGTCGGCGACGACCTTGCGCCAGACGGTCCGGTCGTGGACGAGGCCGTGCAGGAGGACGACGACGGGGCCGTCGCCGCCGGTGTCCTCGTACTCGACGGTTCCCGCGCTCAGTTCGATGTCCGGCATGCCGGAATGCTAGGCGTCGCGGCCGGGCTACGGCAGTACGGCGAAGCCGTCCAGTTCCACCAACGCCCGTTCGTCCCAGAGCCGTACGACCTCCACGACCGCCATCGCCGGGTAGTCGCGGCCGGCCAGCTCGCGCCAGGTGCGGCCGAGTTCTGCGGCGTGGGTGCGGTACGCGGCGACGTCGGTGGCGTAGACGGTGACCCGGGCCAGGTCGGCGGGGGCGCCCCCGGCGGCGCGCAGGGCGGTGAGGAGGTTGGTGAGGGCCTGCTCGAACTGGGCGGGGAGGGTGTCGCCGGTGACCTTGCCGTCGGTGTCGAGGGCGGTCTGGCCGGCCAGGAACACGACGCGGCCGCCGGTGGCGACGACGGCGTGGGAGAAGCCGGTGGGCGGGGACAGTTGGGGTGGGTTCACCCGTTCGGCGGTCATGCTCCGGCCTCCTTGCTCGTGGCGTCGGTCCGGGACGGCTGGTACGTCCGGTACAGCTCCTTGGCGACGATGCCGCGCTGGACCTCGCTCGCTCCCTCGTAGACGCGCGGGGCGCGCACCTCGCGGTAGAGGTGTTCGAGGAGGTGGCCGCGGCGCAGGGCGCGGGCGCCGTGCAGCTGGACGGCGTGGTCGACGACGTACTGAGCGGTCTCGGTGGCGAGGAGTTTCGCCATCGCTGCGCGCCCCGGGACGTCCGGGGCGCCCGCGTCGTACGCCGTGGCCGCCGCGTACACCATCAGGCGGGCCGCCTCGGTGCGCAGCGCCATCTCGGCGACCTGGTGGGCGACGGTCTGGAGGTCGCGCAGCCTGCCGCCGAAGGCCTCGCGGGCGGTGGTGTGGGCGAGGGTCGCGTCCAGGGCGGCCTGCGCCATCCCGACGGCGAAGGCGCCGACGCTGGGGCGGAACAGGTTGAGGGTGTCCATGGCCACCCGGAAGCCGCGGTCGGGTTCGCCGAGCACGTCGTCCGCGGTGACGGGTACGCCGTCGAAGGCGAGGGCGCCGACGGGGTGCGGCGAGAGCATGTCGAGCGGGGTGCCGGTGAGCCCGGGACGGTCGGCGGGCACGAGGAAGGCGGTCACACCGCGGGCACCGGCGCCGGGGGTGGTGCGGGCGAACACCGTGTAGAAGTCGGCCTCGGGGGCGTTGGAGATCCAGCACTTCTCCCCGGTGAGCCGCCAGGCGGCGGCTCCCGCGCCGGGCCCGGCCTCCGGTTCCGCCCGCAGCGACAGTGCCGCCGCGTCCGAGCCGGCGCCGGGCTCGCTGAGGGCGAAGGCGGCGATCGCGGTGCCGTCGCTCACGCGGGGGAGCCAGCGGGCGCGCTGGGACTCGGTGCCGTGCGCGTGCACGGGGTGGGCGCCGAGGCCCTGGAGGGCCAGGGCGGTCTCGGCCTCCGTGCAGGCGTGCGCGAGGGACTCGCGCATCAGGCACAGGTCGAGCGCGCCCGAGGTGAACAGCCGGGGCAGCAGGCCGAGGGAGCCCAGTTCGGCGACCAGGGGGCGGTTGACGCGGCCCGGCTCGCCCTTCTCCGCGAGCGGGCGCAGCCGTTCGGCGGCGAGGGCGCGCAGCTCGTCGCACCAGGTGAGTTGTGCCGGTTCGAGCGAGAATGCGGGCATCGCCGGTCCCTTCCCCTGTCCGGGCCACGGTCGAGGCTATCGCGCCCCGTTGACTGTCGTCACCAACACGATACGCTCGTTGCGCGAGCCCACCACGACAAAGGGGGCGAACCGCCATGGCCGATCCGCGCCGCGCGGACCCGCACCGCTCCGCCCACGTCGACACCTTCGCGCGCGACCACCTGCCGCCCCCCGAGCAGTGGCCCGAGCTGCTCTTCGACCTGCCGGAGCTGCGCTACCCGGAACGGCTGAACTGCGCCGCCGAGCTGCTCACCGGCCCGCCCGGCGACCGCCCGGTCTTCCGCACCGCGTCCGGGGACACCTGGACCTACGGGGGGCTGCGGGACCGCGTCGACCGGATCGCCCACGTGCTCACCGGCGATCTCGGCGTCGTCCCGGGCAACCGGGTGTTGCTGCGCGGCCCCACCGGCCCGTGGCTGGCCGCGTGCTGGCTGGCGGTGCTGAAGGCGGGCGCGGTGGCGGTCACCGTGCTGGCCCAGCAGCGCCCGCACGAGCTGCGCGCGATCTGCGAGATCGCCCGGGTGCGGCACGCGCTGTGCGACGTCCGGGCCGTCGACGACCTCGCCAAGGCGGAGATCACCGGCCTGCGGATCACGACGTACGGCGGGGACGCGCCGGGCGACCTGCACCGCCGCACGGCGTCGGACACGGTGCCCTCGACGCCGTACCGGGCCGTCGACACCGCCGCCGACGACGTGGCGCTGATCGCGTTCACCTCCGGCACCACCGGGCGGCCCAAGGGGTGCATGCACTTCCACCGCGATGTGCTGGCGATCGCGGACACCTTCTCCGCGCGGGTGCTCAAGCCGCGCTCCGACGACCTCTTCGCGGGCAGCCCGCCGCTCGGTTTCACCTTCGGGCTCGGCGGTCTCGTCGTCTTCCCGATGCGGGCCGGGGCGAGCGCCCTGCTGCTCGAACAGGCGGGCCCCCGGCAGCTGTTGCCGGCGGTCGCCGAGCACCGGGTGTCGGTGCTGTTCACCGCGCCGACGGCGTACCGCGCGATGCTCGACGAGCTGGACGGGTACGACGTGAGTAGCCTCAGGCGCTGCGTCTCGGCGGGCGAGAACCTGCCCGCGGCCACCTGGCGGGCCTGGCACGAGCGCACCGGACTGGGCGTCATCAACGGCATCGGCGCCACCGAACTGCTGCACATCTTCGTGTCCGCCGCGGACGGCGACATCAGGCCCGGGACGACGGGCGTTCCGGTGCCGGGGTGGCAGGCGCGGGTGCAGGACGCGCACGGCGCACCCGTGCCCGACGGCGAGCCCGGACTGCTGGCGGTGCGCGGTCCGGTGGGCTGCCGGTACCTCGCCGACCCGCGCCAGCGGGAGTACGTGCGCGGCGGCTGGAACGTCACGGGGGACACCTACGTCCGCGAGCCCGACGGGTACTTCCGGTACGTGGCACGCGCCGACGACATGATCATCTCATCCGGGTACAACATCGCCGGGCCCGAGGTGGAGGACGCGCTGCTGCGCCACCCGGACGTGCTGGAGGCGGCGGTGGTGGGCCGTCCCGACCCGCACCGGGGGCAGGTCGTGGTGGCGCACGCGGTGCTGCGGGAAGGGGCCGCGCGGGACGCGGACGCGCTGCGCGCGTTCCTGCGCTCGGAGCTGGCGCCTTACAAGTGTCCGCGGGAGATCCTCTTCCCGGACGCGCTGCCGCGCACGGCGACCGGCAAGCTCCAGCGCTACCGCCTCCTCGACCCGACCGGTCCGGGCCCCTCCCCCGCTCCCGGGGCTCGTCCCGGTCCCCTGGGCGGCCGGGCGTGACGCCGACGACATAAGATGATCAATGTGTCCGACCTGCACGTACAGCCTGCTCCGAGGTCCCTCATCGTCACGCTCTACGGCGCGTACGGCCGTTTTGCGCCGGGCCCGGTGCCCGTCGCCGAGCTGATCCGGCTGCTGGCCGCGGTCGGGGTGGACGCGCCCTCCGTGCGTTCGTCGGTGTCCCGGCTGAAACGGCGCGGGCTGCTGCTGCCCGCCCGTACGGCCGAGGGCGCGGCGGGGTACGAACTCTCCGCCGAGGCCCGTCAGCTGCTCGACGACGGAGACCGGCGCGTCTACGCCGGCACGCCCCACGAGGACGAGGGCTGGGTGCTCGCCGTGTTCTCCGTGCCCGAGTCGGAGCGGCAGAAGCGACACGTCCTGCGTTCGCGGCTGGCCGGTCTCGGCTTCGGCACCGCGGCTCCCGGCGTGTGGATCGCCCCGGCCCGGCTGTACGCGGAGACCCGGCACACCCTGGGCCGCCTCGGCCTGGACTCCTACGTGGACTTCTTCCGCGGTGAGCACCTGGGATTCACGGCGACCGCCGAGGCGGTGGCCCGCTGGTGGGACCTGGCCGCGATCGCCAAGGAGCACGAGGCCTTCCTCGACCGTCATGCGCGCGTCCTGCACGACTGGGAGCGCCGGGCGGACACGCCGCCCGAGGAGGCCTACCGCGACTACCTCCTCGCCCTGGACTCCTGGCGCCACCTGCCCTACACGGACCCCGGGCTGCCCGCCCGGCTGCTGCCCGAGGGCTGGCCCGGCACACGCTCGGCGGCCGTCTTCCGGGCGCTGCACGAGCGGCTGCGCGACGCGGGCGCACAGTACGCGGCGATGGGACCGACTCCGACCCCCGGGGAGTGAGTCACATCACATTCTGAGGCGATCAGGGAACGCTCAGCCCCCTCAGACCCTCTTCTCAGGTTTCTCACCTACCGTGCGGAGGCATGAGTCTCGCACGTAACTTGAACCGGGCCCTCACCGCCACGACCGGCCTCCAGGTACGGAGAGCACCCCGGACGGCGAAGGGGAGTCCGAAGGGGAGGCAGGCAGCGAAGTCCGCCGCCGCGCAGCCCGCGGCGCACCGGGCGGCCCCGTACCGATGTCCGTCGGCCGGGGAGCTGCCCACCGACCGGTTGCTGCGACGGCCCGTCTTCATCATCTCGTCGATCCGTTCCGGCTCCACCCTGCTGCGCATGATGGCGGGCGCCCACCCGCGGCTGCACGCCCCGCACGAACTGCACGTCGGCAAGCTGGAGGTCGCCTGCACCAACTGGCACTCCGAGCGCGCGATGGGTGAACTCGGCCTGCGCCGCGGCGACCTGGAGCACCTGCTGTGGGACCGCGTCCTGCACCGTGAACTCACCAAGTCCGGCAAGGACTTCGTGGTCGAGAAGACCCCGGCCAACGCCTACATGTACCAGCGCCTCAAGGACTGCTGGCCCGACGCGCGCTTCGTCTTCCTGCTGCGCCACCCCGAGTCGATCGCCCGCTCCTGGCACGAGAGCGACCCCGTCAAGCGGCCGTACGACACCGCCGTCACGGACGTGCTGCGCTACATGACGGCCGTGGAGGAGGCCCGGTCGGCGGACGCCGACGGCTTCACCGTGCGCTACGAGGACATCACCGGCGACCCCGAGCGCGAGATGCGCCGCCTGTGCGCATACCTCGGCGTCGACTACGCGCCGGCCATGCTCGACTACGGCGCGAAGAGCGGTGCGGAGCTGGTCAGGGGTCTGGGCGACTGGCGGGAGAACATCCGCACCGGCACCGTGCAGCCGGGACGCGCACTGCCCGGTCGGGACGAGATCCCCGAGCGGCTGCGCCCGATGTGCGCGGCCTGGGGCTACCCGTCCTGACCCGGGCCGTACAGCGTCAGCCTCGGCTTGGGGGCGTCGGTGCGTCCGGTGCGCGGCGGGCGGCTGCCCGCCCGGTACGGCGCGGGCCAGCGGGCGCCCGGTCCGTCGTAGCCCTGCTCGGCTGCGGCGTGCAGCGTCCAGTGCGGGTCGTAGAGGTGGGGCCGGGCGAGGGCGCACAGATCGGTGCGCCCGGCCAGGATCAGCGAGTTGACGTCGTCCCAGGAGGAGATGGCGCCGACCGCGATCACCGGGACGCCCGCCTCGTGGCGGATGCGGTCCGCGTACGGCGTCTGGTACGACCGCCCGAACTCGGGCCGTTCACCGGCGACGACCTGGCCCGTGGACACGTCGATGGCGTCGGCGCCGTGCGCGGCGAACGCGCGGGCGATCCCGACCGCGTCCTCGCCGCTCGTGCCGCCCTCGGCCCAGTCGGTCGCGGAGATCCGTACCGTCATGGGCCGCTCGTCCGGCCACACCTCGCGTACGGCGTCGAAGACCTCCAGAGGGAAGCGCAGCCGCCTCTCCGGTGAGCCGCCGTAGGCGTCGGTGCGGTGGTTGGTGAGCGGGGAGAGGAAGCCGGAGAGCAGGTAGCCGTGGGCGCAGTGCAGTTCGAGCAGGTCGAATCCGGCCCCGGCGGCCCGTTCGGCGGCGGCCCTGAACTGCTCCCGCACGTCCGCCAGTTGCGCCCGGGACAGCTCGCGCGGAGTCTGGCTGCCGGGCCGGTACGGCAGCGGGGAGGGTGCCACGAGGGGCCAGTTTCCGTCGGGCAGCGGTTCGTCCATGCCCTCCCACATCAGCCGGGTCGAGCCCTTGCGGCCGCTGTGGCCGAGCTGTACGCCGATCGCGGTGCCGGGCGCGCCGTCGTGCACGAAGTCGGTGATCCGCCGCCACGCCTCGCCCTGCCGGCCGGTGTAGAGGCCCGCGCAGCCGGGGGTGATGCGGCCTTCGGCGCTGACGCACACCATCTCGGTCATCACCAGGGCGGCACCGCCGAGGGCCCGGGCGCCGAGGTGGACCAGGTGGAAGTCGCCGGGGACGCCGTCGGTGGCGGAGTACATGTCCATCGGGGAGACGACGACGCGGTTGCGCAGGGTCAGCCCGCGCAGCCGGAACGGGGTGAACATCGGGGGCGTGTCCGGCGGGCAGCCGAACTCCCGCTCCACCTCGCCGGTGAAGTCGGCGTCGCGCAGCCGCAGGTTCTCGTGGGTGACCCGGCGGCTGCGGGTGAGCAGGTTGAAGGCGAACTGGCGCGGCGGCTGGGCGAGGTACCGGTCCAGGTCCTCGAACCACTCCAGGCTGGCCTTGGCCGCCCGCTGCGTGGAGGCGACGACGGGGCGCCGTTCCTCCTCGTACGCGGTCAGCGCCTCCTGGAGGGTGGGCCGCTCCTGGAGGCAGGCGGCGAGCGCGAGGGCGTCCTCGACGGCGAGCTTGGTGCCGGAGCCGATGGAGAAGTGGGCGGTGTGGGCGGCGTCGCCGAGCAGGACGACGTTGCCGTGCGACCAGCGTGCGTTGACGACCGTGCGGAAGGTGGTCCACGCCGACTTGTTGGACCTCAGCGGGCGGCCGCCGAGCGCGTCGGCGAAGATCTTGGCGCAGCGGGCGGTGGACTCCGTCTCGTCCAGTTCGTCGAAGCCGGCCGCCCGCCAGACCTCCTCGCGCATCTCGACGATGACGGTGGAGGCGTTGGGCGCATACGGGTAGCCGTGCAGTTGCATCACGCCGTGCTCGGTCTCGGCGATCTCGAAGCGGAAGGCGTCGAAGGCGAAGTCGGCGGCGAGCCAGATGTAGCGGCAGCGGTGCGGGGTGAGGTGCGGCCGGAAGACGTCGTGGTACGCCTCGCGGGTGGCGCTGTGCACGCCGTCGGCGGCGACGACGAGGTCGTGGGTGCGCGCGAGGCGGTCCGGGGGCGGTGCCTCGGTGCGGAAGCGGAGTTCCACGCCGAGGTCGCGGCAGCGCTCGTGCAGGATTTCGAGGAGGCGGCGGCGGCCGAGGGCGGCGAAGCGGTGTCCTCCGGAGGTGTGGCGGGTGCCTCGGTGGACGATGTCGATGTCGTCCCAGCGGACGAAGTGGGCCTTGAGGGCCTCGTAGACGGTCGGGTCGGCGTGTTCGATGCCGCCCAGGGTTTCGTCGGAGAGGACCACGCCGAAGCCGAAGGTGTCGTCGGGGGCGTTGCGTTCGTAGACGGTGACCTCGCGGTCGGGGGCGAGGCGTTTGAGGAGGGCGGCGGTGTAGAGGCCGCCGGGGCCGCCACCGATGATCGCCGCTTGTAGGGGGTGGCTTGTCTTCGCGGGCGGCTGCGGGTTCGTTGTGGTTGCTCGCGCAGTTCCCCGCGCCCCTGAGGTTGGCATACTCCCCCGCATCGACGACATCTCCCTACCTCCCTTGCCACTTCGGGGGGCGCTTCTCCGTGAAGGACGCGTGGAATTCGGCGTAGTCCTCGCCCGTCATCAGCAGGGCCTGGGTCGAGGCGTCCAGTTCCACCGCGGCCGCCAGCGGCATGTCCAGTTCGGCCGTGAGGAGGGCCTTGGTCTGGGCGTGGGCCAGGGCCGGGCCGTCGGCGAGGCGCCGGGCCAGGGTGTGGGCGGCCTCGTCGGCGCGGCCCTCTTCGGTCAGCTCGCTGATCAGGCCGATCCGCTCGGCCTCGGGTGCGCGGACCGGGTCGCCGAGCATCAGCAGCCGGGTGGCGTGGCCGAGGCCGACGACGCGGGGCAGGAGGTAGGCGGCGCCCATGTCGCCGCCGGAGAGGCCGACGCGCGTGAAGAGGAAGGCGAAGCGGGCGGACGGGTCGGCGACGCGGAAGTCGGCGGCCAGCGCGAGGACCGCGCCCGCACCGGCCGCGACCCCGTGCAGGGCGGCGATCACCGGGAACGGGCACTCCCGTACCGCCCGCACCACCTGGCCGGTCATCCGGTTGAAGTCCAGCAGCCGGGCGGTGTCCATCGACAGGGTGGCGCCGATGATCTCGTCCACGTCGCCGCCGGAGCAGAAGCCGCGCCCCTCGCCGGCGAGGACCAGCGCCCGTACGGACCTCTGCCGGGACAGCTCGGCGAGCAGGTCGCGCAGGTCGGCGTAGGCCTCGAAGGTGAGGGCGTTGAGCTTGTCGGGGCGGGCCAGGGTGACGGTGGCGACGCCGTCGGTGATCTCGACACGCAGGTGCCGCCAGTCGGGGGTGGGGACGGCGGAGCCGGTGAAGGGACTCATGACAATCGAAGCTATCACCCTTCCGTGACTGTCGTCACGGGGGCGCGATAAGGCATCGGGGCGTCGGTGTCGAGGGTCGAAGGTCCCTGAGGGTGCCCGTCGAACGGCTCTGCCGGGCGGCGCCGTACCATTCATAAGGTTGAAAGCAGGACAGGACTCCCCTGCTCCACGAAACGGACCTGCCGTGCACGATCACTTCCCCGCTCCCGCCTCCTGGCGCATCGCACTGCCGCACTCCGCCGCCGCGGTGCCGGTGGCCCGTGCCCTGGTGCGCAACGCCCTGGCCGAGCTGGAGCACACGGCCGACGGGGACACCGCGGAGCTGCTCACGGCGGAGCTGGTCGCCAACGCGGTGGAGCACACCGCGGCCGGCCCGACCTCGATCGAGCTGGTGGTGGAGCTGATGCCGACCGGCTGCCAGGTGGAGGTCCACGACCCCGACCCGTCGCCGCCGGCCGACCTCACCCGGCCGGACGTGGAGCCGCCCGACCCGTGGCGCGAGGACGGGCGCGGTCTGCTGCTGATCCGCGCCCTCAGCTCGTCCTGCGGCCACCGGCCCACCCGGTCGGGCAAGGCGGTCTGGTTCAGGCTTCCTGCGGTACCCGCTCAGCGTCGTCCGCGCTGACGGCGGCCTGCGCCAGGCGGGAGTGGCGGCGCCCGTAGGCCGTGTAGACCAGCAGGCCCACCGCGAGGAACACCGCGAACTGGAGCCAGGTGGCACCGCCCGTCTCGTACATCAGGTACAGGCAGAAGCCGACCCCGAGCAGCGGCGTCGCCGGGTAGAGCGGCACGCGGAAGGTGCGGGCCAGGCCCGGTTCGCGGCGCCGCAGGGTGATCACCGAGACGTTGACGGCGGCCATGGTGGCGAGGGTGCCGATGGTGCACAGGTTGACCACGGCGTCCAGCGGGGCGAAGGCCGCGGGGAGGGCGAAGACCACGCCGACGATCAGGGTTCCGGCGACGGGGGTCGCGGTGCGCGGGGAGACCTTCTCGAAGACCCGGGGGATCAGTCCGTCCCGGGACATCGACATCAGGATGCGGGTCTGGCCGTACATCACGGCGAGCACCACGGAGGCGATGGCGACGACCGCGCCGAAGGCGACCACGCCGCCGCCGATCGCGGAGCCGGTGACCTCGTCGACGACGTAGGAGAGCGCGGCGGGCCGGTCGCCGACCCGGTCGCCGCCGACGGCGCCGATCGCGGCGACGGCGACCGCGCAGTACAGCAGGGTGACCAGGCCGATGCAGACCAGGATCGCGACGGGGATGTCCCGGCGCGGGTTCTTGGCCTCCTCGCCGGCCGTGGTGATCGCGTCGAAGCCGATGTAGGAGAAGAAGGCGGCGGTGGTGCCGGCGCCGATGCCGCCGAGACCGGCCGGGGAGAAGGGGGTGAGGTTCCCGTCCTGGAAGGCGTAGAAGCCGATGGCGCAGAAGGCGAGCAGCACGGCCAGCTTGAGGACGGCCATGGCGGCCGTGGCGCGGGCGCTCTCCCGTACGCCGCGCACCAGCAGGACCGAGGCCAGGGCGATGACGATCACCGCGGGCAGATTGACCGCGCCGCCGTCGCCGGGGCCCGCGGAGAGGGCGTGCGGGAGCTGGACGCCGAGGACGCTGTCGAGCAGCTCGTTGACGTATTGGCTCCAGCCGACCGCGACCGCCGAGACGGACACGCCGTACTCCAGGAGCAGGCACCAGCCGACGAGGAAGGCCGTCCGCTCGCCGAGCCCGGCGTAGGCGAAGGAGTACGAGGAGCCGGAGACGGGGATCGCGCCGCCCAGCTCGGCGAAGGCGAACGCGGTGAACACGCAGGTGATCGCGGCCAGGACGAAGGAGACGACGACGGCGGGACCGGCCTCGGCGACGGAGTCGGACAGGCCGACGAAGATGCCGGTGCCGACGATCGCGCCGACGCCGAAGCAGACGAGCTGGAACAGCCCCATCGTGCGCTTCAGGCCGTGGCCTTCGCGGTCCGCGCCGGATTCGGCGACGAGGAGGTGGGGGGACTTGACGCGGGAAGCGGGCATTGCGGGTGGTGCTCGTTTCTGGTGGTGCGGGGGCGCGACGGTGGTCGCGGCCGACGGCACCGGAAGGGGTGGCTCCGGAGCCGCCGGTCAGCATAGGGCCTGGTGGGGCGGGCCGCGAAGAGGATCAGGCGAGGGTGGCGACGAGTACGGCCTTGATGGTGTGCAGGCGGTTCTCCGCCTCGTCGAAGACGACCGAGTGCTCCGACTCGAAGACCTCGTCGGTGACCTCCAGCGAGTCGAGCCCGTGGGCCTCGAAGATCTCCTGGCCCACCTTGGTGCCCAGGTCGTGGAAGGCGGGCAGGCAGTGCAGGAACCTGACGTCCGGGTTGCCGGTGGCGCGCAGCACGTCCATGGTCACGGCGTAGGGCGCGAGGGCCTTGATGCGCTCCGCCCAGACCTCCTTGGGCTCCCCCATGGAGACCCAGACGTCCGTGACGACGAACCCGGCGCCCCGCACCCCCTCGGCCACGTCCTCGGTGAGGGTGATGCGCGCCCCGCTGGTCTCGGCGAGCCGGTGCGCCCGGTCGACGACCTCCTGGGCGGGCCAGTAGGACCTCGGGGCGACGATGCGCACGTCCATGCCGAGCAGGGCGCCGGTGACCAGGTAGGAGTTGCCCATGTTGAAGCGGGCGTCGCCGAGGTAGGCGAAGCTGGTCTCCCGCAGCGGCCGGTCGCCGTGCTCGGTCATCGTGAGCACGTCGGCGAGCATCTGGGTGGGGTGCCAGTCGTCCGTCAGGCCGTTGTAGACGGGGACGCCCGCGAAGGCCGCCAGCTCCTCGACCTTGGCCTGGCTGTCGCCGCGGTACTCGATGCCGTCGAACATGCGGCCGAGGACGCGGGCGGTGTCCTTCACGGACTCCTTGTGGCCGATCTGCGACCCGGCCGGGTCGAGGTACGTCGTGGACGCGCCCTGGTCGGCGGCGGCGACCTCGAACGCGCAGCGGGTGCGTGTCGAGGTCTTCTCGAAGATCAGCGCGATGTTCTTGCCGGTGAGGTACCGCGTCTCGGTCCCGGCCCGCTTGGCGGCCTTCAGTTCGGCGGCCAGCTCGAGCAGACCGCGGAACTCCTCCTCGGTGAAGTCGAGCTCCTTGAGGAAGTGGCGGCCGGTGAGGGCGGTCGGGACTGTCGCCATGGGGGCGCTCCAGAGGTGCAGGTCGGGGACTGTCTTCTGGAAGTCTATACGAACTTCTGAATTTATATACAGGGGCATTTTTTATACAGGTCCGGGTCCTTATACGGGCCCCCGCTGCACCGGGCAGCTCATGCAGCGCGGCCCGCCCCTGCCCCGGCCCAGTTCGCTGCCCGGGATCTCGATCACCTCGATGCCCTGTTTGCGCAGGTGGGTGTTGGTCGTGGCGTTGCGTTCGTAGGCGACGACGACGCCCGGCTCGACGGCCAGGACGTTGCAGCCGTCGTCCCACTGCTCGCGCTCGGCCGCGTGCACGTCCTGGGTGGCGGTGAGGACCCGGATCTCGCCGAGGCCGAGGGCGGCGGCCATCGCGCGGTGCATGTGCTCCGGCGGGTGGTCGGTGACCTTCAGGTCCTTCTCCCCGGCGCCCGGCTCGATGGTGTAGGAGCGGAGCATGCCGAGCCCGGCGTACTGGGTGAAGGTGTCGCCGTCGACCATCGTCATCACCGTGTCCAGGTGCATGAAGGCGCGCCGCTTGGGCATGTCGAGGGCCACGATCGTCCGGGCGGACCCGGCGGCGAACAGCTTGTGCGCGAGCATCTCGACGGCCTGGGGCGTGGTGCGCTCGCTCATGCCGATGAGCACGGCGCCGTTGCCGATGACCAGGACGTCGCCGCCCTCGATGGTGGAGGGGTAGTCGGCCTGCCCCTCGGACCAGAGGTGGAAGGTCTCGTCGCGGAACAGCGGGTGGTGGCGGTAGATCGCCTCGAAGTGGACCGTCTCGCGCTGCCGGGCGGGCCAGCGCATGGCGTTGATGGAGACCCCGTCATAGATCCAGGCCGAGGTGTCCCGGGTGAAGAGGTGGTTGGGCAGCGGGCCGAGCAGGAAGTCGTCCAGCTCCATGGCGTGGAAGCGCACCGAGGTCGGCTCCGGGTGCGCGTCCAGGAACTCCCGCTTGGTCATGCCGCCGACCAGCCACTCGGCCAGCTCGTGGGCGGGCAGGGTCTCGAAGGCGGCCCGGAGGTGGTCGGTGGCCAGCACTCCGTACTCCTTCTCGTCGAAGACCCGGTCCAGGACGAGCCGCCGCGCGGCCGGCACGTCCAGGGTCTCGGTGAGCAGGTCGCCGAAGAGGTGCACCGCCACCCCGCGGTCGCGGAGCACGTCGGCGAACCCGTCGTGCTCGGCGCGCGCCCGGCGCACCCACAGCACGTCGTCGAAGAGAAGGGCGTCCTTGTTGCTGGGGGTGAGCCTTTTGAGCTCGAGATCCGGCCGGTGCAGGATGACGCGGGTGAGCCGCCCGGCTTCGGAGTCGACTTGGAATCCCATGTCTCCATCCTGACCACTCCGGCGCCCGTTCACCCCCTGCTTTCGCGTGCCGGTGACCACAGTGCGCCCTCCGGGTGCCCCTGTGCGACGGCGGGGCCCCGCGGCGCCGCCGCGTAAAGCGTGGCGACGGCCGGAGTGCCCGGCCGCACCTCAGGGGGAGGCCCGTTGAGTTCCGAAACGCTGAGTTCCGGCACGTTGAGTTCCGACGCCTTGAGTTCCGACGCATTGATCACCCACTTCGTGGGGGCCTCGGCGCTGATCCTGGTGGCCGCCCACAGCGGCGGGTGGCTGGCCCGGCGGCTGGGGCAGCCGTACATCGTGGGCCAGTTGGCGACGGGGATCGCCCTCGGTCCCTCGCTGCTCGGCAGCACCGCCCCGGACGCGTACGCGGCCCTGTTCCCGGCGGCGATCGGTCCGGCGCTGACCGGGCTCGCGCAGTTCTCGCTGGTGGTGTTCCTGTTCGCGGTGGGCTACGAGCTGGACCTGAAGATGCTCGGCGTCCGGGCGCGCAGCTCGGTGAACGTGGCGCTGGCCTCGTTCGCCGTGCCGATGGCCGTGGGCTGCGGCTGCGCCCTGCTGTTCGGGGACGCCCTGCACGACCTGGGCATGCCCAGGGACCTCTCGCCCGGCATGGTGGTCTTCGCGGGGGTGGCCCTGGCGACGACGGCGGTACCGGTGCTGACGGCCATCGTGCGCGAGAACGGGCTGTCCCGCACGGTGCCCGGAGTGGTGGCCGTCTCCGCCGCCGGAGTGCTGGACGCGATCTGCTGGACGGTGCTGGCGGGCGCGCTGCTGGATTCGGGGGGCGGGGGCGGCACCGCAGGGGGGCTCGACTGGCCGTGGCGGGTGCTGCTCACGGTCGGCTACGTCGCCCTGATGGCGTGCGCGGCCCGGCCGCTGCTGCGCCTGCTGCTGTGGCGGACCCGCCTGGAGCCCTCGCTCCGGATGGCGCTGCTCATCGGCTTCGCGCTCGGCTCTGCGTGGGTCACGCACGCGCTGGGGCTGCATGTGATCTTCGGTGCGCTGCTCGCCGGGGTGGTCGTCCCGCGGGAGACGGGTGGCACGCTCGACCCCGACCTGCTGCGGCCGCTGCTGTCCGTGGCCTCGCTGCTGCTGCCGTTCTTCTTCGTGCTGTCGGGCCAGTCCGTGGCGCTGAACAGCATGACGGGCACGGGCTGGGCGGCTCTGGCGGTGGTGACGCTGCTCGCGGTCGTGACGAAGATCGGCAGCGGGGCGGCGGCGGCCGCACTGGGCGGTCTCGACCGGCACGACGCCTGGACGGTCGGCATCCTGCTCAACACCCGGGGGCTGACCGAGCTGATCGCCCTCAACGCGGGCCTGGACGCGGGCCTGCTGAGCGCCCCGCTCTACACGGTCCTCGTCTTCATGGCCCTGGCCACGACGCTGCTGACCCAGCCGCTCCTGCTGCTGAACGCGCGGCTCGCCACGCGCGTGCGCCGTCCGGAGTCGGCCCGGTCCACGGCGGTGAAGCCGTACGCCGGGTGACACCGGCCGGCGCACGTCCCACCGCCGCGGCCCGGTCACCGGATCACGGAGGTCACAGCCGCGGGTCCACCGGCTCCGACTCCAGGGCCAGCACCGCGAACACCGCCTCGTGCACCCGCCACAGCGGCTCGCCGTCCGCGAGCCGGTCCAGGGCCTCCAGGCCGAGGGCGTACTCGCGGATCGCCAGGGACCGCTTGTGGTTCAGGAAGCGGTGCCTGAGCCGGGCGAGGTTGTCGGGACGGGTGTACTCGGGGCCGTAGATGATCCGCAGGTACTCGCGGCCGCGGCACTTGATGCCGGGCTGCACCAGGCGGCCCTTGCTGTCGCGCACCAGGGCGCCGATCGGCTTGACGACCATGCCCTCGCCGCCGCGGCCGGTCATCTCCAGCCACCAGTCGACGCCCGCCGCCACCGACTCCGGGTCGCCGGTGTCGACGTACAGCCGCCGGGTGGTCTGCAGCAGGCCGCTGCCGTCGTGCTCGACGAGCCGGTCGAGGAGGGCGAGCTGCTCGTCGTGCGGCAGTGCGGCCAGGCTGCGGCCCTGGACGGCCAGGATCTGGAACGGGGCCAGGCGGACGCCGTCCAGCCCTTCGGTGGGCCAGCAGTAGCGGCGGTAGGCGTCGGTGAAGGCGGCCGCGTCGGCGGACCGGGCCCGCTGGCGGTCGAGGAGGTCCTTCACTTCGACGCCGCGCGCCGCGGCGCCCTCCAGCGCGGCCAGCGCGCCCGGGAACACCGCGCCGGAGGCGGCGCCCACGGCGGCGTACTGGGAGCGCAGCAGGCCGGAGGCCTTGAGCGACCAGGGCATCAGCTCGGTGTCGAGGAGCAGCCAGTCGGTGGCCAGTTCGTCCCACAGACCGGCCTCGCCGATCGCGGTGCGCAGCCGGTCGAGGATCTCCTCGGTGACCGACGCGTCGTCGAGGAAGGGGCGGCCGGTACGGGTGTACAGGGACCCGGTGGGGCCGTCGACACCGAAACGGGTGCGGGCCACCTCCGCGTCGCGGCAGACCAGGACCACCGCCCGCGAACCCATGTGCTTCTCCTCGCACACGACGCGCTCGACACCGTCCGCCGCGTACTGCGCGAAGGCCTCCTTGGGGTGCTCCAGGTAGCCGTCCACTCCGGAGGTGGCCGTCGGTGCCATGGTCGGCGGGAGGTACGGCAGCAGGCGGGGGTCGGTGGCGAAGCGGCTCATGACCTCCAGGGCCGCCGCGCCGTTCTCCTCGCGTACGGTGATCCGCCCGGCGTGCCGGGTCTCCACCACCCGGCGGCCCTGGACGTCGGCCAGGTCCAGCGGGCGGCCGTCGTGCCCGCCGGGTGCCTCGGTGCGCAGCGGCTTGGCCGGCTCGTACCAGACCCGCTCGGCCGGTACGTCGACGGTCTCCCGCTCCGGCCAGCGCAGCGCGGTGAGCCTGCCGCCGAAGACGGCGCCGGTGTCCAGGCAGATGGTGTTGTTCAGCCAGGTCGCCTCCGGGACGGGGGTGTGGCCGTAGACGACGGCCGCGCGGCCCCGGTAGTCCTCGGCCCACGGGTAGCGCACGGGCAGGCCGAACTCGTCGGTCTCGCCGGTGGTGTCGCCGTACAGGGCGTGGCTGCGGACCCGGCCTGAGGTGCGGCCGTGGTACTTCTCGGGCAGACCGGCGTGGCAGACCACCAGCCGGCCGCCGTCGAGGACGTAGTGGCTGACCAGGCCGTCGATGAACTCCCGTACCTCGGCGCGGAACTCCTCGCTCTGGCCGTCCATCTGCTCGACGGTCTCGGCGAGTCCGTGGGTGTGCTGGACCTTGCGGCCCTTCAGGAAGCGGCCGTACTTGTTCTCGTGGTTGCCGGGGACGCACAGGGCGTTGCCCGACTTGACCATGGACATCACGCGGCGCAGCACGCCGGGGCTGTCCGGGCCGCGGTCGACGAGGTCGCCGACGAAGACGGCGGTGCGGCCGTCGGGGTGGACGCCGTCGGTGTAGCCCAGCTTGCCGAGCAGGGTCTCCAGCTCGGTGGCGCAGCCGTGGACGTCGCCGACGATGTCGAAGGGGCCGGTGAGGTGGGTGAGGTCGTTGAAGCGCTTCTCGGTGACGACGGTGGCGTGCTCGGCCTCCGCGGTGCCGCGCAGCACGTGCACCTTGCGGAAGCCCTCGCGCTCCAGGTGGCGCAGGGAGCGGCGGAGTTCGCGGGTGTGGCGCTGGATGACCCGGCGGGGCATGTCGGCGCGGTCGGTGCGGGTGGCGTTGCGCTCGGCGCAGACCTGCTCGGGCACGTCGAGGACGATGGCGATGGGCAGCACGTCGTGCTTTTTGGCCAGCTCGATCAGCTGACGCCGGGCGTCCTGCTGCACGTTGGTGGCGTCGACGACGGTACGTCGGCCGGCGGCGAGCCGCTTGCCCGCGATGTAGTGCAGGACGTCGAAGGCGTCGCGGCTGGCGCTCTGGTCGTTCTCGTCGTCGGCGACCAGGCCCCGGCAGAAGTCGGAGGAGATGACCTCGGTCGGCTTGAAGTGGCGCCGCGCGAAGGTGGACTTGCCGGAGCCGGAGGCGCCGATCAGCACGACGAGGGAGAGGTCGGTGACGGGCAGGGCGCGGGCCCGCACGGAGGTGTCTTCGGTGGTGCTCATGCGGCCTTCGCCTCCTTCTCGGTCGGGGCCTCGGTCGTGCCGAGGGTGAACAGGGCCAGCTGGGTGGGCGCGCCCACCTCGGGGTCGTCGGGTCCGACGGGGCGGAACTCCACGTAGTAGCCGTGCCGTTCGGCGACCGCCCCGGCCCAGGCGCGGAACTCCTCGCGGGTCCACTCGAAGCGGTGGTCGCGGTGGCGGACGTGACCGGCGGGCAGGGTCTCCCAGCGCACGTTGTACTCGACGTTGGGGGTGGTGACGACGACGGTGCGCGGGCGGGCCGAGCCGAAGACGGCGTACTCCAGGGCGGGCAGCCTCGGCAGGTCGAGGTGCTCGATCACCTCGCTGAGCACGGCGGCGTCGTAGCCCTTGAGCCGCTTGTCGGTGTAGGCGAGGGAGCCCTGGAGGAGCCGGACGCGGGCGGCCTGCCGCTCGCCCATGCGGTCCAGCTTGAGCCGCCGGGAGGCGATGGTGAGGGCGCGCACCGACACGTCCACGCCGACGATCTCGGTGAACCGCGGCTCCCTGAGCAGCTCGCGCACCAGGTGCCCCTCGCCGCAGCCCAGGTCGAGGACGCGGGCGGCGGCCCGGTCGCGCAGGGCGGTGAGGATCGCCTCGCGGCGGTGCACGGCGAGCGGGGTCGGCTTCGGCTCCTGCTCGGCCTCCGCCTCGACCGCGTTGTCGATCTCCTCGACCTCGCTGTCGTCGGTCTCGGCCAGCCGGATCAGCTCCAGCCGGTCCATCGCCTCGCGGGTCAGGGACCAGCGGCGGGAGAGGTACCGGCTGGTGATGAGCTTGTGTTCGGGGTGGCCGGGCAGCCAGCCCTCGCCGGCCCGCAGCAGCTTGTCGACCTCGTCCGGGGAGACCCAGTAGTGCTTGGCGTCGTCGAGCACCGGGAGGAGGACGTACAGGTGGCGCAGGGCGTGCGCGAGGGTGAGGGTCTCGGACTCCAGCACGAGCCGGACGTAGCGCGAGTCGCCCCACTCGGGGAACTCGGGGTCCAGCGGCACCGCCTCGACGGCGACCGCCCAGCCCAGCGGCTCGAACAGGCGCCGTACCAGGTCGGGGCCGCCGCGGGCGGGCAGCGCGGGCACCTCGACGCGCAGCGGCAGCGGCTGGGCGGCGCGCTCGGGGCGGGTCTTGCACACGCCGCGCATCGCGCTGGAGAAGACGTTGCTCAGCGCGACGGCGAGGAGGGACGAGGCGGCGTACGGGCGGTCGTTGACGTACTGGGCGAGCGCCGCGTCGGGGGCGCCGCCGCGGCCCTTGCCCTTGCCGCGCCTGACCAGCGCCACCGCGTCGACCTCCAGCAGCAGCGCCGCCGTGCAGCGCTGATCCTCCGCCTCGGGGTAGAGCACGTGGGCCGTGCCGAAGGAGGTGGAGAACGCCTGCGCCTTGTCCGGATGCTTGTGCAGCAGGAAACCGAGGTCGGTCGCGGGGTGCTCGGGGGTGCCGGTGGTGGTGATGGTCAGGAACATGGGCCTCTCCGGCCGGGTCGGCGGTGCAACGGACGACTGCGTGGGTGCCGTGCGCACGAGAGCCCCCAGGGGGTGTTCCCCGGGGGCTCCGGCAGGACGACGGTCACACCATCGCACAGGGTGGGTGACCGGCGCCTTCGGTTATCCGACGGTTCGACAGGCGGCCTCAGGCAAGCTGCGACTGGACCTGGGAGGAGATCAGTTCGAGGTGGTCCAGGTCGTCGAGGTCGAGGATCTGGAGGTAGATCCGCTGTGCGCCGGCCTCGGCGTAGCGGCCGATCTTCTCGACGACCTCGGCCGGGGAGCCCGCGAGGCCGTTGGCCTTCAGCTCCTCCACCTCGCGGCCGATGACGGCGGCGCGCCGGGCGACCTCGGCGTCGTCCTTGCCGACGCAGGCGACGAGGGCGTTGGAGTAGGTGAGCGCGTCCGCGCCGCGGCCGGCCGCCTCGGCGGCGGCCCGTACCCGGCCGAACTGGCGCTCGGTGTCCTCGATCGAGGCGAACGGCATGTTGAACTCGTCGGCGTACCGACCGGCCAGCCGCGGGGTGCGGGTGGCGCCGTGGCCGCCGATGAGCACGGGCACCTTGGCCTGCGCGGGCTTGGGCAGCGCGGGCGAGTCGGTGAGGTCGTAGAACTTTCCGTGGAAGTCGAAGGTCTTGCCGGTCTCGGTGGCCCACAGTCCGGTGACGATGGCCAGCTGCTCCTCCAGGCGGCCGATCTTCTCCTTCGGGAAGGGGATGCCGTAGGCCTTGTGCTCCTCCTCGAACCAGCCCGCGCCCAGGCCCAGCTCGACGCGGCCGCCGGACATCCGGTCCACCTGGGCGACCTGGATGGCGAGGACGCCGGGCAGCCGGAAGGTGCCGGCGGTCATGAGGGTGCCGAGGCGGATGCGCTTGGTCTCCCGGGCGAGTCCGGCGAGGGTGATCCAGGCGTCGGTGGGGCCGGGGAGTCCGTCCGCGGCGCCCATGCGGAGGTAGTGGTCGCTGCGGAAGAAGGCGTCGAAGCCGAGGTCCTCGGTGGCCCTGGCCACGGTGAGCAAGGTGTCGTAGGTGGCCCCCTGCTGGGGCTCGGTGAAGATACGGAGATCCATGTCTTCCATCCTGCCTGCTCGGCGCGGGGGTACGGCACAGGCTCCCGCCGCGGCGCGCGGAGCGGGGGCCTCATCCGGCCTCCCGCTCGGGTAAGTGCGCCTCGCGGTCCGCCAGTTTGCGCAGCATCTCCAGGACCCGGTCGCGCGACTCGTCCGCCGCGTCGATGGCCTCCATGCACTGCCAGTACGTCGCCTCGTCGTCGGCGGCGCAGGCGACGCCCACGAGAGCGATGCCGGTCTCGCCGAGCAGGGTGCCCAGGCGCATCAGGGCCTGCCGGGCGTCGCCCAGTTCGGTGAGCTGGGCGGCGCGCAGCTCGCCCGGGTCCAGCTCCGGGGTGCGCAGCACTCCGCAGCCGCGGCCCGCCAGCTCGGTCAACCCGATGGCCTCGCCGCGCAGTTCGGGTGGTCCGTGGACCGCCAGCCGGCTGCCAATCGCCTGGGCCAGCGCCTGCACCTGCCACACCTCCGTCAGGACCTCCGGCACCTCGCCGCCGGCGGCCAGGGCACGCCCACTCGTCACGATGAGCCGCACAGCGTCCATGCGCTGCCCCCGTCTGTCCGACGCGCTCGCGGCGCGTCCGCCCGAACTCCGTTGTTCACTACCCAGAGTGAAGGTGTGTGGGACGAAAAGCCAGAGGAAGGCGGAAATCTTCGGACACCATCGTGATTTCTGGCCGGAATTTGACTGCGGAGAGTGATAGCGGAGTGGTTGACTCCCCGGGTTCAGTCTTCCGGTGCGCCCGCCACCGGGAACCGGGACTCGTTGCGCTCGATCTTCGCCTCCAGCGCGGCCAGCGGGTCGACTCCGAGCACCTCGCAGAACTGGAGGAGGTACGCCAGGACGTCGGCGACCTCGTCCCGGACCCGGTGGGCGGTGTCCGGGTCGGTCATCACGCGGGCCGACTGCTCGGGCGTCAGCCACTGGAAGATCTCGAGGAGTTCGGAGGCCTCCACGCTCAGCGCGGCGGCCAGGTTCTTGGGGGTGTGGTACGGCTGCCAGTCGCGCGCGGCGGCGAACTCGGCCAGCCTGCGCCGCAGTGCCGCGAGGTCACGGGGGTGATCGGTCACGGGTTCAGGTGTACCACCGTGACGCCGCCCGCCGCGGCCGCCCCGGCCCGCCCGGCCTCCCCCATCGCCTCGACCACCTCGACCGCCCACGACGCGTCGGCGACCGCTCCGAGGAAGCGGATGTGCCCGCGGTCGCACATCCGCGCCGCCAGCCGGAGCAGTTCGGCGCGCTGGCACACGTCCAGGCCGCGGTCGAAGCCGTCGGCGAGGACGGTGAGCGTCTGCAGCGCGGCGGGCACCTCGCCGGCCGGGTCGACCTCCAGCACACCGGGTCCGGTGAACAGCACCAGGGCCAGGGCGAGGTAGCGCAGCTCGCCGTAGCCGAGGCGGCCGAGGCCGGTGCGGACGCCGTCGCCCCGGTCGAGGAGCGCGCGGACCACACCGCCGCCGAGGACCGGTTCGGCCAGGACGTCCTCGACGGGGCCCGCGCACCCGGCACGTACCGCAGCGACGAACTGCGCGTGCCGCCGGCCGCACTCGGCGCGGGTGCGCCACAGCACGTCGGCGAGGTTGTCGCAGCCGCCGAGCAGGCGCCCCGAGCCGGTGGGCACGGGCTCCCGCATCCGGCCCGGCCGCGGATCGCAGGCGAAGACGGAGCGCAGCGCGACCACCATCTGTTCGGCCGCCGCGAGCACCCTGCGCTGCCCGTCCGTCTTGCCGGCCACCCGCAGCGGCAGCAGCGGGGTGCCGAGCCGGTCGTCGGGCAGCGGGGCACGGGTCACGGGCGCCGACCCGGCCGTGTGCCAGGCCGCCTGTACGGCACGGCGGCCGGGGTCGCGCAGGGCCGTTTCGAGCAGCACGACGCCGTCCGCCGTCAGCCGCTCCCCCACGATGCGCAGTTCCGGCTCGGCCTGCACGGCGACGTCCAGGTGCACCGGCCCCTCGGCCCCGTCGGCCGTGCAGCCGATGCGAAAGCCCCGGCGGTGCTGCGCGTCGGGCCGGGCCCGCTCGGGCACGCAGGCGCCCGGGTCCGCGAACACCGCGCCGAGTTCCGCGCCGCCGCCGAGCCGGGCCAGGGCGTCGTACGCCCGCAGCGCACTGGTCTTGCCGCTGCCGCTGGGCCCGGCGAGCACGGTGAGCGGCCCGAGCCGCAGCACGGCGCGCCGGTGCCCGGCGAACGCGGACAGCCGCAGCTGGGTGACGCGGGGGCGGTCGGGGACCGGCGCGACGGATGCCGGTAACGCGGAGGACGCAGGTGACGCTGCCATATGCGGACCGTAGGACTCCGCCGGACGGCGAACCGTTTTGCCCGGACGGCTTTCCTACGATCGGGGGACCGGACGGTCAGGGCCGGAGCGGACCGTCACACTCCCGACACCCCTGCCGCACTCTCCATCAGCCCGTTCACCTCGGTGCCCGCCGGAGTCAGCAGGAAGACGTTGCGGTCCACCCGGTGCATCCCGCTGGCCAGCCCGAAGACGACGCCGGTGCTGAAGTCCAGGACCCGCTTGGCCACCTCGCCCTCGGCGCTGGTCAGGTCCAGGAGCACCGGAATCCCGGCCATCAGGGTCTCGGCGACCTCGCGGGCGTCCGCGAACACGTTGACCCTCAGGACGACGAAACGGCGGCGCCGCTCCGTCTCCGCCTCGGGCATCGCCCGGTGACCGACCGCGGACGGCCAGGCGTCGCGCCCACGCAGCGGAACTACCTGGGCGAGCCCTTCCCACTGTTCATCGGTGACGTCGTGGCTGTTCACCGGCACCCCCGATTTCACTCGCCTTCATTGCCTGCACCGGCCAATTCTTACGCCAAGTCACCCGTTCGGCCCAACAGCGACACGGTTGGCGACGCTCCGTGTCCGGTGATTGTCCGGCGCCGGGCCGGGTACTCAGCGACAGCCGTCACAAGAAGGAGTGCCCATGGGTGCGCTGGACCTGCCCGAGCCCGTCACGCGCGAGGCGGCAGCGCCGAAGGTCGACACCGCCGCCCTCCGGGACGCCCTGCGCGAGCGGGTGGACGGTGAGGTCCGTTTCGACGCCGGGAGCCGGGCCGCCTACTCCACGGACGCGTCGAACTTCCGGCAGACCCCCCTCGGCGTGGTCGTCCCGCGTACCCCGGAGGCCGGGGTGGAGGCGGTGGCCGTGGCCCGGGAGTTCGGCGCACCCGTGCTCTCGCGCGGTGGCGGCACCAGCCTGGCCGGGCAGTGCACCAACGCGGGCGTGGTCCTCGACTGGTCGAAGTACTGCACCCGGGTGGAGTCGGTGGACCCCGGCGCCCGCACCTGCGTCGTGCAGCCCGGGATCGTGCTCGACGACCTCAACGGGCAACTCGCGCCGCACGGCCTGCGCTACGGACCCGAGCCCGCCACCCACGCCAACTGCACCGTCGGCGGCATGATCGGCAACAACTCCTGCGGCGCCACCGCGCAGGCGCACGGCAAGGTCGTGGACAACATCGTCCGCCTGGAGGTGCTGCTGTACGACGGCACCCGCTTCTGGTGCGGCCGCACGGACGACGAGGAGTACGCCGAGATCGAGCGGCAGGGCGATCTGCGGGCGACCGTCTACCGCCGGCTGCGGGCGCTGCGCGACGCCTACGGGGACGAGATCCGCCGCCGGTTCCCGGACCTCCCGCGCCGGGTCTCCGGCTACAACCTGGACTCCCTGCTGCCGGAGTTCGGCTTCGACGTGGCAGGGCTGCTGGTGGGCAGCGAGTCGACGCTGGTCACGGTGGTGCGGGCGGAGCTGGAGCTGGTGCCGGTGGTGAAAGAACGCTCGCTGCTCGTGCTCGGGTTCGACAGCATCGACAAGGCCGCCGACGCGGTGCCCGGCATCCTGCCGCACGAGCCGATCGCCCTGGAGGGCGTCGACGCCCGGCTGGTGCGCGACGAGCGGATCAAGCACCTGAACCCGGGGGCGCTGGCCGAGATGCCCGAGGGCAACGCCTACCTGATGGTGCAGTTCGGCGGGGACACCGTCGAGGAGGCCGACGCGCGGGCGCACCGGATGCTTCAGGCCGTGCACCGCTCCGAACGGGACGCCGACTGCGCGTTCCTGGACGACCCGTCGCACGAGGCAGACCTGTGGCAGGTCCGCGAGGCCGGGCTCGGCGCCACCGCGCACATCCCGGGCAGGCCCGACACCTTCGAGGGCTGGGAGGACTCGGCGGTCGCCCCCGAGAGGCTGGGCGACTACCTGCGACGGCTGCGCGGCCTGTTCGAGGAGTTCGGGTACCTGAGCGACACGGGTCCGAGCCTGTACGGCCACTTCGGGCAGGGCTGCGTGCACACCCGGATCCCGTTCGACCTGTACACCGCGGACGGGGTGGCGGCGTACCGGAGGTTCATGGAGCGGGCCGCCGATCTCGTCGTCGAGTTCGGCGGCTCGCTGTCCGGCGAGCACGGGGACGGGCAGAGCCGCGGCGAGCTGCTGGGGCGGATGTTCGGGGACCGGCTCGTGGAGGCGTTCGGCCGGCTGAAGGCCGTGTTCGACCCGCTGGACCGGATGAACCCGGGGAAGGTCGTCGCGCCGTACGGGCTGGACGACAACCTGCGGCTCGGCGGTGACTGGGCCCCGTTCGAGCCCCGCGACCTGCACTTCCGCTTCCCGCACGACGGGGGTTCGTTCTCGCAGGCGGCCAACCGCTGCGTCGGCGTCGGCAAGTGCCGGCAGCACACCAGCGACGGCACGGTGATGTGTCCGTCGTACCAGGTGACCCGGGAGGAGGAGCACTCGACGCGGGGCCGGGCCCGGCTGCTGTTCGAGATGCTCGACGGGCACGGGGACGGCGCGATCCGGGACGGCTGGCGTTCGGAGGCGGTCAGGGACGCCCTCGATCTCTGCCTGGCCTGCAAGGGCTGCAAGAAGGACTGTCCGGCGGACGTGGACATGGCCACGTACAAGGCGGAGTTCCTGTCCCACCACTACGCGGGCCGGCCGTGGCGCCGGCCGCGCTCGGACTGGTCGATGGGCTGGCTGCCGGCGCTCGCGCAGGTCGTGGGCCGCACCCGGCTCGGGCCGGTGGTCAACGCGCTGACGCACGCGCCGCTGCTGTCGAGGGCGGCGGTGCTGGTGGCGGGAGTGGCGGACCGGGAGGTGCCGCTGTTCGCGGAGCGCACCTTCGAGCAGTGGTTCGCCGGCCACCAGCCGGAGGGCGACGGGCGCCGCGGGTCCGTGCTGCTGTGGCCGGACACCTTCACCAACCACTTCCACCCGCACATCGGCCGGGCGGCGGTACGGGTCCTCGAAAACGCGGGCTGGCGGGTGGAGTTGCCGCACGAGCCGCTGTGCTGCGGGCTGACCTGGATCTCCACCGGGCAGCTGGGCACGGCGGAGAAGGTCCTCACCCGCACCGTGCGCGCCCTGGCCGAGCACGTCCGCGCGGGCGGCCTGGTGGTGGCGCTGGAGCCGAGCTGCACGGCCGTGTTCCGGGCGGACGCGGCGGAGCTGTTCCCCGGCGACCAGGACGTGCTGCGGCTGGCCGAGCGGACGGTGACGCTGTCGGAGCTGCTCACCGAGCACTCCCCCGGCTACGAGCCGCCGCGGGTCCCGGACCGCTCGGCGCGTGCGCTCGCCCAGGTGCACTGCCACCAGCACGCGGTCCTGGGCTGGGAGGCCGACCGGGAGCTGCTGCGCCGGGCCGGGGTGGACGCGCAGCGACTCGACTCCGGCTGCTGCGGGCTGGCCGGCAACTTCGGCTTCGAGCGCGGTCATCTCGACGTCAGCGAGGCGTGCGCGGAACGGGTGCTGCTGCCCCGGCTGCGGGAGGAGGACGAGTCGACCGTCGTCCTCGCCGACGGGTTCAGCTGCCGGACCCAGATCCACGAGTTCGACAGCGGCGGCCACGAGGGCGTGCACCTGGCGGAACTGCTGGCCTCGGCGCTGCCGCCCGGTCCCGCGACCGGCCCGGGGAACGCCCCGGGCAGCGCGTACGGCACCGCTTTGGGCGCCCGTCCGTCCGCTCCCGGGCCGCGGGCCCGGGCCGTGGCCCTCGCGGCCGCGGCGGCGGCCGCGATGGGCACCGCGGCGGCGGCGACGGCGCTGGCCCGGAGCCTGCGCCGCCGCTGAGCCCGGACACGACGGGCATGGAGTCCGTGTCCGGGCGTGGAGTCTCAGGCCCGGGACGACGCGCTGTCCTGACGGCTCGCCAGGGCCCAGATCACGAAGACGTCGATCGCCATCATGATCACGGACCAGACGGGCGAGTACGGCAGGAACAGGAACTGGGCGATCAGGCTCAGCGAGGCGAGGACGATGCCCGCCACCCGCGCCCAGGCCATGTCCTTGAGCAGACCGAACCCGGTGACGAACACGAGGGCGCCCAGGATGACGTGGACGACTCCCCAGCCGGTCAGGCTCATCTCGTAGACGTAGGTGCCGATACGGGCGTACACGTCGTCCTCGGCGATGGCCGCGATGCCCTGGAGGACGGCGAGCGCGCCGTTCAGCAGCAGCAGTACGCCCGCGAAGACGACACCGCCGGTCACCCAGCCGCTGGTGCGGTCGCCCGAGCGCTGGGCCCAGGAGGCGTCGCCGCCGTGGGACGGCCGGCCGGGAGTGGGTTCGGCGTGCTGGCTCATGAGCGGAGTCCTTTCTGTGTCCCCCGTACGGGGCAGCTGCCCACCGGCGCCCAACGGCACCGACAGGTCATTCAGAGCCTGCGGGTGGCCGCGCTCCCCGGCCAGGCGGGTCCGCCGGACGGGTGAACCGCGCGCCGGGCGTGCGCATGCGGACGCTCCCGGCCTCGCGTTAACTGAGCGGCACCCGCGGCCCCGGTGACCGACGGACCCCGGGGCGGGACGAAGGAGGGCGTGTGACGAGTCGGCCGCTGCCCCGGCGGGGTCCGCGCGGACGGGTTCCGTGACCGCGCCGGCGAACGCCGTCCCGGACCGGGCGGAGCTGTCCCTGCGGCAGACCCTGCTCAGCCCCGGCTACCGGCGGCTGTTGCTGCTGTGCGTGCTGCTGGGGGTGCCCATCGCGCTGGCCTGCTTCTTCTTCGTCGGGCTCCAGCACGAGTTGCAGCACTGGGTGTGGACGTCGCTGCCCGAGGCGGCCGGATACGACACCCCGCCGTGGTGGTGGCCGCTGCCCGCGCTGGTGCTCGCCGGACTGATCCTGGCGCCGATCGTGACCCGGATGCCGGGCGGCGGCGGCCATCTGCCGGTGAACGGCCTGGGCGGCGCGCCCGTCGGCCCCCGGGCGCTGCCCGGCGCGGTGCTGGCCGCGCTGGCCACGTTGCCGCTCGGCGTGGTGCTGGGTCCCGAGGCCCCGCTCATGGCCGTCGGCAGCGGGCTCGCCCTGTTGGCGCTGCGGCGGGCGGGCGCGGGCGGCGATCAACGGGCGAGCGCGATCCTCGCGACGGCCGGCTCCACCGCCGCGATCTCCACCATCCTCGGCGGTCCGATCGCGGCGGCGGTGCTGCTCATCGAGGGGGCGGGGCTGGCCGGCACCCAGCTGGTCGCCCTGCTGCTGCCCTGCCTGCTGGCCAGCGCGGCCGGCGCCCTGGTCTTCACCGGCTTCGGGCAGTGGACGGGGCTGGAGATCGGCGCGCTGAGCCTGCCCGACCTGCCGCCGCAGGCCAATCCGGACGCGGGTGACTTCCTGTGGGGCCTGCCCACCGCGGCCCTGATCGCCGTACTGGTGACGCTGGCCCGCGCGCTGGGCCGCCGCACCGTCACCTGGACCGGGCACCGCACGGCCGCCCGCACCGTCGCCTGCGCCGCCGCGGTCGGCGGCTGTGTCGCCGCGTACGCGCTGATCACCGGCCGTTCCCCGGCCGAGGCGGCGCTGTCCGGCCAGGCCACCCTCGCCCAGCTCGCCGCGCACCCGCACGCCTGGTCCGTGGGGGCGCTGGTCGCGCTGGTCGCCTGCAAGGGGCTGGCCTGGGGCATCGCGCTGGGCGCGCTGCGCGGCGGCCCGATCTTCCCGGCCGTCCTGCTGGGCGCGGCGACGGCCCTGGCCTGCTCCGGGCTGCCCGGCTTCGGCGCCACCCCGGCCCTCGCCCTCGGCATCGCCGCCGCGGCGGCCGCGGTGACGGGGCTGCCGCTGGCCAGCTCGGTCCTGGCGGTGCTGCTGATGGGCCGGGACGCCCACGACCAGATGCCGCTGATCGTCATGGCCTCGGTCGTCGCGTTCGTCGTGGCCCAGCTGGTGCGCCGCACCCGGCCGGAACCGGGTGGGGCGCCGACGGCGGGAGCGGCACGGTGAGGGACCGCCGGACCGCACACCCGCGCCCTCGCCCTCGTCCGCGCCCTCGTCCGCGTTCCCGGACCGGCTGGGCAGCGGTCCGGCCCTGGCTCGTACGGGTGGGGATCGCGGCCGCCGTGGTCGTGGCGTACTTCCTGCTCCCCCTCGACCACCTGGGGCCGCAGCGGCCGGTGCTGAGCTGGGTGCTGTTCGCCCTGCTGCTGACCCTCGTCGCCCTACTGCTGCTGCGGCAGATCCGGCACGTTCTCCTCGACCGTCCGGACCGCCGGCCCGGGGTGGTCATCTCGCTGCTGATCGTCCTGTCCGTGCACGTCTTCTCGGCCACGTACTACGCCCTCGCCAAGTCGCCTGGCCAGTTCAGCGGACTGCACACCCGGATCGACGCGCTGTACTTCACCGTGGTGACGCTCGCGACCGTCGGGTACGGGGACATCACCCCGCGCGGCCAGGCCGCGCGGGTCGTGACGATCCTGCAGATCACCTACAGCTTCGTCTTCCTGACGGCCGCCGCGACCGCGCTGACCACCCGGATGCGGGACATGGTGGTCCGGCGTCCGGAGCGGGGCCGTTCGCGCTGACAGGGGTGCCGCGGGGTCCGAGGCCTGCTTGTGTCCGCCCCCGTGGGAGCACTACTGTCGCCACGCCTTGGTGAACGGGAAATCCGGTGTGATGCCGGTGCGGCCCTCGCCACTGTGAATCGGGAAGTCCGGCTCCGGCCCTAAGGGGCAGCCACTGGATCCTTGTGATCCGGGAAGGCGGAGCACGGGCGGTGGTACCCGTAAGCCAGGAGACCGGCCAAGGCGCGTCGTCCATCCACGAGGTGCTGGAGAGGGTCTGCTGAGCCATGCACATAGCCGAGGGCTTTCTGCCACCGGCGCACGCGATCGCCTGGGGTGTCGCGTCCGCGCCGTTCGTCGTCCACGGAGTCCGGTCACTCACCCGTGAGGTCAGGGAGCACCCGGAGAGCACACTGCTCCTCGGGGCCTCCGGAGCCTTCACGTTCGTCCTGTCGGCCCTGAAACTGCCGTCCGTCACCGGGAGTTGCTCCCATCCGACCGGCACCGGTCTGGGCGCGATCCTGTTCCGGCCGCCGATCATGGCGGTGCTCGGCACCATCACGCTGCTCTTCCAGGCGCTGCTGCTCGCCCACGGCGGGCTGACCACGCTCGGCGCCAACGTCTTCTCGATGGCGATCGCCGGTCCCTGGGCCGGGTACGGCGGCTACCGGCTGCTGCGCCGCTGGCACGTGCCGCTGATGGTCGCGGTGTTCGTCGGCGCGTTCGTCGCCGACCTGTCCACGTACTGCGTGACCAGCGTGCAGCTGGCGCTGGCCTTCCCGGACCCGAGCAGCGGGTTCCTGGGCGCGCTCGGCAAGTTCGGCTCGATCTTCGCCGTGACGCAGATTCCGCTCGCGGTGAGCGAGGGTCTGCTCACGGTGATCGTGATGCGGCTGCTCGTGCAGTCCAGCAAGGGCGAACTGACACGGCTGGGCGTGCTGCTGACGAAGACGGCCAGCGCGGGCGCCAAGTCCGGGGCGGTGGCCCGATGAGCCGTAACGCGAAGATCAACACCCTGCTGCTGCTCGCCGTGGCCGCGCTGGCGGTGCTGCCGCTCGTGCTGGGGCTCGGCGACCACAAAGAGGAGCCGTTCGCCGGGTCCGACGCGGAGGCGGAGACGGCGATCACCGAGATCGAACCGGACTACGAACCGTGGTTCTCCCCGCTGTACGAACCGCCGTCCGGTGAGGTCGAGTCGGCGCTGTTCGCCCTGCAGGCCGCGCTCGGCGCGGGCGTGCTGGCGTACTACTTCGGCCTGCGCCGGGGCCGACGGCAGGGCGAGGAGCGGGCGCTGGCGGCTTCCGGGGCCACGGCGGCACCGGGGAACACCCCCGAAGGGGACTGAGTGCTGCCGATCGACGCGGCGGCGCACGCCAGTCGCTGGCGCCGCCGCCATCCCGTGGACAAGGCCGTGCTCGGTCTCGGCCTGACCGTGCTCGCGATCTCGCTGCCGCCCTGGCCGGGCGCGGCGCTGGTGCTGGTGACGGCGCTGGCGGTGCTGCTCGGCCCGGCGGGCGTGCCCGGGCGCCGGCTGTGGCGGGCCTACCGGGTGCCGCTGGGCTTCTGCGTGACGGGTGCGCTGCCGCTGCTGGTGCAGGTCGGGGGCCCGGACGGGTTCCTGACGGCGGCCGACGGCGGTGCGGTGCGCGCGGGCGGGCTGCTGCTGCGCACCTCGGCGGCCTCGCTCGGGGTGCTGCTGTTCGCGTTCACCACGCCGATGTCCGACCTGCTGCCGCGCCTGGTACGGGCCGGGGTGCCCGCGCCGGTCGTGGACGTGGCGCTGGTGACGTACCGGATGAGTTTCCTGCTGCTGGACTCGGTGCGCCGGATCCGGCAGGCGCAGGCCGCGCGGCTGGGCCACACCACGCGGGCGGCGGCCTGGCGTTCGCTCGGCGGGCTCGGCGCCACCGCCTTCGTGCGGGCCTTCGACCGGGCGGCCCGGCTGCAGACCGGGCTCGCCGGGCGCGGTTACGACGGCACCCTGCGCGTGCTGGTGCCCGAGGCCCGCGTGTCGGTGCCGTTCACGGCGGCGAGCGTCGCGCTGCTGGCGGCGCTCGCCGCCCTCACCCTCGTACTGGAAGGACCCCTGTCGTGAGCGAACCGGTGCGGTCACCCGACCCGGCCTCGGACCCGGCCTCGGACCCGGCCTCGGACCCGGCCCCGGACCTGGTCGCCCTGCGGGGCGCGTCGTTCGCGTACGAGGAGGGCCCGGACGTGCTGGCGGGCCTGGACTTCGCGGTGCGCGAGGGGCGGGCGCTGGCGCTGCTGGGCCGCAACGGCAGCGGCAAGACGACGCTGATGCGGCTGCTCAGCGGCGGGCTGAGGCCGCGCGCGGGGACGTTGACGGTCGGCGGGGAGCCGGTGACCTACGACCGCAAGGGGCTGACCCGGCTGCGGACCACCGTGCAGTTGGTGGTCCAGGACCCGGACGACCAGCTCTTCGCGGCCTCGGTCGGCCAGGACGTGTCCTTCGGTCCGCTGAACCTGGGGCTGCCCGACGCGGAGGTGCGCTCCCGGGTCGGGGAGGCGCTCGCCGCGCTGGACATCGCGGCGCTGGCCGAGCGGCCCACGCACCTGCTGTCGTACGGGCAGCGCAAGCGGACCGCGATCGCGGGGGCGGTCGCGATGCGGCCCCGGGTGCTGATCCTCGACGAGCCGACCGCAGGTCTCGACCCGGACGGGCAGGAGCGGCTGCTCGCCACCCTGGACCGGCTGCGCGCGGGCGGCACCACCGTGGTGATGGCCACCCACGACGTCGACCTCGCCCTGCGCTGGTCCGACGACGCCGCCCTGCTCACCCCGGACGGTGTGCGCACCGGCCCGGCCGCCGCGACGCTGGCCCGCACCGACCTGCTGCGGCAGGCCGGGCTGCGGCTCCCCTGGGGTGTCGCGGCGGCCGGGCTGCTGCGGGCGCGGGGACTGCTGGCGGACGCGGCGACGGGCCCGCGGACGGCGGAGGAGCTGGCGGCGCTGGCCGACTGACCAAGCGGGGGCGGCCGGGGTGCGGGTGGTTCAGCTCCCGGAACGGCTGAGTTCGGTGTCCCGGGCCTGCGTCGGGTCGGCCCCGGTCTCGGCCTCGGCCTCGGCCGCCCGCCGGGCGCGTCGGCCGGGCAGGACGGCGAGGACGATCAGGGTGCCCGCGGCCATGATGACGCCGCCGACGAGGCTGGTCGTCGAGACGCCGTGGGCGAAGGCCCGGTTCACGGCGTCGGCGAGGGCCTGCGCCTGCTCGGGTCCGGCGGCCGGGTTGGTGGCGAGCCGCTCGGCGACGGCGAGTCCGCCGCCCACGGAGTCCTGGGCGGTGTCGAGGGCGGCGGCCGGCAGCCGGTCGCCGACGAGCCCGGACAGCTCGTCCCGGTAGGAGGTGCCGAGGAGGGAGCCCAGGACGGCGATGCCCAGGGAGCCGCCGAGTTCCAGCGCGGTGTCGTTGGCGCCGCCGCCGACGCCCAGTTCGCTCTCCGGGAAGGAGCCCATGATGGTGTCGGTGGCCGGGGAGACGCTGAGGCCGATGGCGAGGCCCAGCAGCAGCATCGGGGCGAGGAAGTCGGCGTAGGTGGAGTTCTGGTCGATCAGGACCAGCAGGAAGACGCCGACGGTGCCGATGGCCATGCCCGAGCCGACCATGGCCCGCACGCCGAGCTTCGGGGTCAGCCGCCCGGTCACCGCGGCGCCGACGAACACGGCCCCGGCCAGCGGCAGCAGCCGTACGCCGGTCTCCAGCGCGCCGTAGCCGAGCACGAACTGCAGGAACTGCGTGGCGTAGTAGATGGCGCCGTAGGTGCCGAAGAAGAAGAACAGCACCGCGAGCATCGAGCCGCTGAAGGGCCGCAGCAGGAACCTGCGCACGTCCAGCATGGGGTGCGGGTGGCGCAGCTCCCAGGCCACGAAGCCGGTCAGGCCGACGGCGGCGACGACGGCCGCGGTCACGGGACCGGCGCCCCAGCCGAAGTGCGGGCCCTCGATGGTCGCGTAGACCAGGCTGCCGACGGAGACGATGGAGAGCAGCCCGCCGACGTAGTCGATGCGGCCCGCACCGGCCGCCCTGGACGGCGGTACGAGGACCAGCGCGCCGACGACGGCGAGGACCGCGACGGGGACGTTGACCAGGAAGGTCGAGCCCCAGGCGTGGTCCTCCAGGAGCCACCCGGCGACCAGCGGCCCGACCGCGATGGCGAGTCCCGAGGTGGCGGTCCAGGCCGTGATGGCACGGGCCCGCTCCCCCTTCGGAAAGACCGCGACCAGCAGGGACAGCGTGGCCGGCATGACGACGGCGGCGCCGACGCCCATGACCGCCCGGGCGGCGATGACCAGCCCCGTCTCGTGGACCAGGCTGCCCATCACCGAACCGCCCGCGAAGATCACCAGACCGGTGACCAGGGCGCCGCGGCGGCTGTACTTGTCGCCGATCGCGCCGAGCACCAGCATCAGCGCGGCGTACGGGACGGTGTAGCCGTCGATGACCCACTGCAGGTCGCTGCTGCTCAGGCCCAGGTCGGTCGTCATGTCCGGGGCGGCCACGATCAGGGACGTGTTGGCCATGACGACGATCAGCAGAGCCAGGCAGAGCACGAGGAGCGCCCACCAGCGCCGGGCGTAGGGCCCGGGCATCTTCTCGACGGGGGTGGTGGCCAGTAGGGGCATGGGGGCTCCCGGAGACAAGCGAGGGCGGGTTAATTGCCCATGAGTGAGCAGACAAGAGCAGCGTAGTTTGTTGCACATGGACGTGCAAATAAGGCGCCCACCGACCGGGGGCGCCTACTGGACGAGGAGAGGAACGGGAAGGGGTGGCCTACTCGGCCGGGACGGACTTCGCGCGCACCGCCGGGCCCACCGCCTCGACGACGGCCCGCGCCCGCGGCTCCGGCACACCGGCCGCGATGAGCATGGCGGCGGCGGTCCGGGGACCGTCGTCCTCCAGGGCACCGGTGTTGACCTGCTCCAGGAGCGCGACGACCATCGCTTCAAGTCCCGCGCTCAGCACCGCGGGGGGCAGGTGGGCCGGGAAGACCCCGTCCCGCTGGCCGCGCTCCAGGATGGCGGTGACCTCGGCGCGGGCCGGGGCCAGGATCTCGGCCACGCGCTCCACGCCCAGGTCGTGCCGGGCCAGGGCCAGCAGCATGCGGTAGCGGTCGCCCACGGACCACATCAGCAGCGTGAAGTGGGCCAGCGCCCGGTCGGCCGGCTCCTCCGGTCCCGCCGCCTCGGCCATCGCGCCGCGCAGCACCTCGGACGCCTCCTCGGCGAGGGCCTCCAGCAGTGCCGCACGCCCCGGGAAGTGGCCGAAAAGGGTACGCCGTACGACACCGGCGGCCCGGGCCAGCTCCTCCAGCGTGGTGTCCGGGTTCCGCCCCAGCTCCCGGCGGGCGGTGGCCAGGATGCGCGCCCTGTTCGACCGCGCGTTGCGGCGCTGCGGCTCACGGGCGACGGGCTTGGTCACGGGAACCTCGGGGCGGGACGATGCGGGGGGCGCGGGGCGGGCGGCGTGGACGTGGTCGTACATTCTGGCACGGGGGCGCACCCAGAAGGACACCGAGAAGGACACCCAGAAGTACGACGAGAAGGACGAGGTCTGCGCGATGGACACGACGTCGGCGGCCGTGGCAGGTGCCGTCACCTTCCTGTGGCTCGGCATGGTACTGGCGATCTCCTTCCTGGAGGCGCCGCTGAAGTTCCGGGCCCCCGGGGTGACGATCCCGATCGGGCTCGGCATCGGCCGCATGGTCTTCCGCGCCCTGAACCTCGCCGAGGCCGTGCTCGCCGCCGCCGTGGTCGTCGCGGTCGCCACCGGCGGCCCGTCCGCGGCGGTCGTGACGCTCACCGCCGTCGCGGTGGCCGTACTGGCGGTGCAGCTCGGTGTCGTACGCCCCCGCCTGAACCGCCGTTCCGACGCGGTGCTCGCGGGCGAGGACCCGGCCGAGAACCGCTCCGGCGCACACCTCTACTACGTCGCCCTGGAGATCGTGAAGGTCCTCGCCCTGCTCGCGCTGGGCTGCACCGTCCTGGCGGCGTGAAAGGGCCCTGCCACCCCCCGGCGGGGGCGGCAGGGCCGGTGGCGCGTCACGCGGATCCGGTTCGCGTCACTCCAGTCCGTTGTCCAGCGCGGTCATGAGCCGGCCGTCGGCCGTGTCGCCGGACATCTCCCAGACGAAACCGCCCAGCAGGCCCTTGGACTTGACCCAGTCGGTCTTCTTCCCGATCGACCAGGTGTCGTCGAAGGACCACCACTGGCCACCCGGACCGGTGTAGCCGAAGGTGGACACCGACTCCTCGTCGTGGTGGACGGTCATGGACGGGTAGCTGCTGATCAGGTTGCTGTAGCCGCGGACCCCGGCCTCCGCGGGGAACTGGCCGGGTGCCGCGCCGTTCGCGTCCTGCCACTCACCGGCCGCGCCGCCCTCGCTGACGCCCTGCCAGCCGCGCCCGTAGAACGGGAAGCCGACCGTCAGTTTGCGCGGGTTGACCCCGGCGTCGAGATACGTCTGGATCGCGTTCTCGATGCTGAAGTGGAAGGGGTAGGGGTCCTCCGCGTCGGTGTAGAGGTTGGAGGCGTGCCCGGTGCGGTTGGGCTCCCAGGAGTTGTCGCTGCCCGAGCCGTGGAAGTCGTACCCCTGCACGTTGGCGTAGTCGAGGGAGTCGAAGATCTTGGTCAGGTCCCAGCCGGCCTCGATCTTCGCCGGGTCGGCCGGGGTGAACGCGGTGAGCAGCTTGTGCTCGCCGCCGAGCGCGTCGAGCTGCTCCCGGAACTCGGCGAGCAGGGCGGTCAGGTTGTCCTTGTCCTGGGCGCCGTAGTGGTTGCCCGGGTGGCCCTCGGAGCCGGGCCACTCCCAGTCGATGTCGATGCCGTCGAAGATCCCGGCCGCGGTGCCGGGACCGCCGGCGCCGTTGTAGACGGGCAGGTTGCCCTTGATCCACACGTCGATGCAGGACTCGACGAACTTCTTCCGGGACTCCGGCGTCGCGGCGGCGTCCGAGAAGAACTTCGAGTACGTCCAGCCGCCGAGCGACACGACGACCTTGAGGTGCGGGTACTTGGCCTTGAGCTTCTTCAGCTGGTTGAGGTTGCCGCGCAGCTTGCCCCAGCCGTCGTCGGCGACCCCGTCGACGGACTGGGCGGCGGACATGGGCCGCGCGTAGTCGGCGTCCGCGTCACCGGCGCCGGTGCCCTCGTCCGGGTCCTGCGGGTTGCCCGAGGTGCCCTTGGTGACACCGGCCTGGCAGGTGAGGTTGGTCGGGTCGAGGTTCTCGAAGGCGTAGTTGATGACGTCGAGCTGCTTGGCGGCGCCGGAGGTGTCGAGGTTCTTCACGAAGTACTGGCGTCCGTAGATGCCCCACTGCACGAAGTACCCGACCTTGAGCTGCTTGCCCTCGCCTGCCACGTCGTCGGTGGTCACCCGCACGGCCGCGGAGGCCGCCGAGGAGTTGTCGGCGGTGTCCCGGGCCCTGACGGTGAAGGTGTAGGCGGTGGCCGGGGAGAGTCCGTCCACCGTGGCGGTGGTGGTGTCCGCCCCGACGGTCTTCGCCAGGGTGTCGCCGCGGTAGACGTCGTAGGCGGCCACGGCCACATTGTCGGTGGACTTGTCCCAGGCCAGGCCGACGGTGGTGGCCGTCCTGCCGGTGGAGCGCGGGTTGCCCGGCGCGGTCGGCGGCGTCGGGTCGGTCGCCGGGTCCACCGTCTCGACGGTGAGCGGTTCGCTGGCCGGTCCGACGTTGCCCCGCTTGTCGGTGGCCCGGACGGTGAAGGTGTAACTCGTCGCCGGGGTCAGGTCGGTGACGGTCGCGGAGGTGCCGCTCGTGGTGGCGACGGTCTCCGTGCCCTTCAGGACCTCGTAGGAGGTGACGGGGTGGTCACCGGGCTGGGCCGCGGCCCATTTCAGCGCGACCGTGTGTGCGGTGACCGCGGTCGCCTCCGGCGTTCCGGGGGCGGCCGGCGGCACGTCGGGGGTGCCGTCGCACTTGTCGCCGTTGACCGTGCAGCCGGTCGGGGTGCCGACCGGGCCGGTCGCCGAGAACTGGTAGCTGTAGGGCTCGGTGGTGCCGCCCGCCGGGACCCTGCCGTTGTAGTAGGCGTTCTCGACGGTCACGTGCCGGCCGGAGACCGTGGCTTCGCCGTAGAGGTGCCCGCTCACGGACACGCCCGGTGGCAGGTCGAACTCCAGGGTCCAGCCGTCGGAGGCGGCCGTGCCGTTGTTGTGGACGACGTACTTGCCCGTCCATCCGGACCCGTTGCTCTGGGAGCTGAAGGTCGCGGTCAGCGTTCCGGCCGCCTGGGCGGGTGCCGCGAGCGCGGTGAGCGCCGCGAGCGGCAGCAGCAACGCGGTCACCAGTGCGGCGATCCGCGTTCTGATCCTGTTCGGTGGTCTGCGCCTGTGGAACATGGCTCTCCCTGTGGTGGTGGGGTGGTACAGGGGGTGAGGTGAACCGTGCGCGCGTGAGGGAGTTGAGCGCCCACAACGTAGAAGGTCTGGACCAATGCGTCAACCGTGCGCTCGTGCACTTGACGCGGACCGGACCCCGGCCCTTCCGGGCCGCCGTCCCCTGCTCCGTTCAGCCCGTCACCCACACACCCGCCCGCGCGGCGGTGCTCGCCGCGCGGGCCGCACGGTCGGCGTCGGCCTCGCAGAGAGGCCGGCCGGTGTTGAGCAGCGCGTAGTAGAGCGGCGCGGAGACGGCGGCCACGACGGCGTGCGGGTCGGTGCCGTCCGGGACTTCACCCCGCGCCACGGCGTCCCGCACACAGCCGGCCCATTCGTCGACGCGTACGGCGTAGAAGCGGTGCAGGGCCTCGGCCGCCTGCTCGTTGCAGAGGGAGGCCGCGATCAGCGCCCTGAAGAGCCGCCCTTGGCGGGGGTCGTCGAGCGTCCTGACGACGAGGCGCGCGTTCGCCCGGAGGTCCTCCTCCAGGGCGCCCGTGTCCGCACGGGGCAGCGACTGGTCCGCCATGTCGGCCAGAAGGTCGGCGGCGAGACCGCCCGGGGTCCCCCAGCGGCGGTAGACCGTCGTCTTGCCGACGCCCGCGCGGCGGGCGATCTCCCCCAGGTCGAGCGCGTCGAAGCCGTCGGCGGCGAGCGCGTCGCCCGCCGCCAGGAGAACGGCCTCGCGGATACGTGCGGTACGACCCCCGGGGCGGAGGGTCCCGGGGGCGGCTGGGTCGGGCATCACGACTCCCTCGTCTCTCTCACGGCGCACTCACGACGCCAGACCCCCACCTTATCGGAACCACAGTTCCTTTACCGCTCGGCTACGTGCTACCTTCCGAGCCGTAATGGGACCTCAGACCCATTAACGACTTCCGAAGGGAACGCCATGCCCACCACCAACGCCACGGCCACCGCCGGGGCCACCGCCACGGGCGGCGCTGCGGCCGGGGCCGGTCCGCAGCGGCTCACCGGCCGGTCGAAGCTGGTCCTCGCGGTCCTGCTGGTCGCCCAGTTCATGCTGGCCGTCGACTTCTCGATCCTGAACGTCGCGCTGCCCGCGATCGGCGACGGACTCGGCTTCGCCCTCTCCGACCTGCAGTGGATCGCCACCTCGTTCGCCCTGTCGGCCGCGGGCTTCACCCTCTTCCTCGGCCGTATCGGCGACCTGGTCGGACGCAAGAGGATCTTCATCGGCGGCATCGCCCTCCTGGGCCTCGCCTCCCTGCTCGGGGGCCTCACCACCAGCCCCGAGGTGCTGCTCGCCGCCCGGGTCGCCCAGGGCCTGGCCACCGCCGCCGCCACCCCGGCGGGGCTGTCCCTGCTGACGACCTCGTTCGCCGAGGGTCCCTTGCGGCAGAGGGCGCTCGGCATCAACGGCGCGCTGATGTCGGCCGGGTTCACCACCGGAGCGATCCTCGGCGGTGTCCTGACCGACCTGCTCTCCTGGCGCTGGACTTTCTTCGTCAACGTGCCCGTGGCGCTCGCGGTCGTGCTCGTCGCCCCGGCCGTCATCAAGGAGTCCAGGCCCGCCGGCCGGGCCGGCCTCGACCTGCCCGGCGCGCTCACCGTCACCCTCGGTCTGCTCGCTCTCGTCTACGGCATGACCCAGGCCGGCGAGTACGGCTGGACCCACCCGCACGCGCTGGCCGGGCTGGCCGGGGGCGCGCTCCTGCTCGCCGCGTTCGTCCTGATCGAGCGCAGCGTGCCGGCGCCGCTGGTACCGCTCGGGACGCTGCGGCGCCGCAACGTGGCCTGGGGCAACGTGCTGGGCCTGCTCGCCTTCGCCACCGAGACCTCGCTGGTCTACCTGCTCACCCTGTACCTCCAGAAGACCCTGGGCTTCTCCGCCCTCGCGGCCGGTGTCTCCTTCGGCGTCCTCGGCGTGGGCACCGTCGTCGGCGGGCTGGTCGCCCCCAGGCTGCTCGCCAGGACGTCCACCCTGACCGTGCTCGTCGGCGGTGGCATCGTCCAGGCGGTCTTCACCGCCGCCCTGCTCTTCCTCGGTACGACGACCGGGGCGTCCCTCGCCCTGCTGCTGCCCGCCACCTTCTTCGGCGGCGTCGGCAACATGCTGGTCATCGTCGGTTTCATGGTCACGGCCACCAGCGGACTGCCGGACGCCGAACAGGGCCTGGCCACCGGGCTGGCCTCGATGTCCCAGCAGGTCGGCATCACCATGGGCACACCGGTCATGTCCGCCGTCGTCACCGCCGGCACCGCGGGCGCGGCCACCGCCTCCGCCGTCCACCGGGGCGTCACGACGGCCATCGCCGTCAACGCGGCCCTGGTCCTCCTCGGCGTCGCCGTCGCCGCGCTCTTCCTGCGAAGCCGCGCCGCCCGGCCGTCCGGGTGACGCCGGGCGGTCGGTCAGGTGGCCGCGGCCTGCGGCGGGTCGTCCGGCAGCGGAAGCAGGATGCGGAAGGTGCAGCCCCGCCCGGGGGCGGCGTCGAGGGTGAGGCGGCCGGTGTGCGCGGTGACGAGGGCGTGGGCGATGGCGAGGCCGAGGCCGGAACCGCCGGTGGCGCGGGTGCGGGAGTCGTCGGTGCGGTAGAAGCGGTCGAAGACGTGGGCGCGTTCGGTGGCGGTGAGGCCGGGCCCTTCGTCGGCGACCTCCAGGACGGCGTGCCGGCCCACCGTGCCGACGCCGATGCGGATCGGGGTGCCGGCGGGGGTGTGGGTGACGGCGTTGCCGATGAGGTTGGTGACGACCTGGCGCAGTCGGGCCTCGTCGGCGTGGGCGGGGGCGGAGCCCGGTTTGCCACCGCCGGGTCCGGTCAGGGTCACCGGACGCGTGCGGTCCAGGGCGCGTACGTCGCGGAGGGCGTCGGCGGCCAGGGTGCGCAGGTCCATGGGGGCGAGGTCGAGGGCGAAGGCGGGCTCCCGCGCGGAGCGCGCGCCGTCGGTGCTCGCGCCGTCGGCGTCCTCGTCGAGGCGGGCGAGGAGGAACATCTCCTCGACGAGCCGGGTGAGGCGTTCGGACTCCTCCGCGATCCGGGTCATCGTCCGGTCGACGTCCTCGCGGGTGGACGTGGCGCCCATGCGGTGCAGGTCGGTGTAGCCCTTGATGCCGACGAGCGGCGTGCGCAGCTCGTGGCTGGCGTCGGCGAAGAAGCGCCGGGTTCGCGCCTCGGCCTCGGTGCGGGCCCGGAAGGCCGTGTCGATCCGGTCGAGCATCTGGTTGAGGCAGGTGGTCAGGCGTCCCACCTCGGTGTGCGGGGCGGCCGGTTCGGGGACGCGGTGGGAGTGGTCGCCGGACGTGATAGCGGTCGCGGTCTCCTCGATCCTGGCGAGGGGGCGCAGTCCGGAGCGCACCGCGAACCAGCCCGCGACGCCCAGGACCGCGAGCAGGGCGACGCCCGCGGTCAGGGAGAGGTTCCGGGTCTTGGTGATGGTGCGGTCGACCTCCTCCATGGAGGTGGCGACGACGACGGACCCACCGGTCCCGGAGGGGTCCGGCGGAAAGACCTGGGCGGGCTGGGTCAGGGCGACGACCCGCCAGCTGTGCTCGCCGTCCATGGCGGACACGGTGAAGGGCCGGCCGCCGTGGGCCAGGACGCCCGCACGGTCGAGCCGGGGCAGGTCGGGCCCGCCGCCCGAGGGGGCGGTGCTGGCGTCGAACCTCTTGCGGGCGGCACCGGTGTCGTCCACGTACGTCACGGTGGTGTCGCCCAGCACGCTGAGGGCGCGCACGCTCGGCGGCGTGCCGGTGTCGGAGGGCGGCGACAGCCGGGCGGCGATCTGTCCGGTGAGGGCGAGCCGGTCGTCGACCCTGCTCTGGAGGTAGCCGTGCAGGGCGGTGGTGACCAGCAGTCCGGTGCCGAGCAGACCGACCGCGACCAGGGCGACGGACAGGCACAGCAGGCGGGTGCGCAGCGACAGCCGGCCCAGCCACACCGTGGGCGACAGCGGGCGGAGTCGCTTCACGACCGGGGCTCGCGGACGACATAGCCGACGCCGCGGACGGTGTGGATGAGCCTGGGTCCGTCGGCGTCGACGGTGTCGACCTTGCGGCGCAGATAGCTGATGTAGGTGTCGACGATGCTGGGGTCGCCGCCGAAGTCGTACTCCCAGACGCTGTCCAGGATCTGGCTCTTGGTCATGGTCCGTCCGGCGTTGGCGACCAGGAAGTGCAGCAGGCGGAACTCGGTCGGGGACAGCCGCACGCTCCGGCCCGCCCGGGTGACGTGGTGGCTGTCGGGTTCGAGGTGCAGGTCGCCGACGGTGAGGCGGGCCGGCGTCTCACCCCGGGTGCGGCGCAGTACGGCGTGGATGCGGGCGATCAGTTCCTCGAGGTCGAAGGGCTTGGTGACGTAGTCGTCCCCGCCGAGGCGCAGTCCGTTCAGCCGGTCCTGGCGGTCCTCGCGCGCGGTGACGAAGAGGACCGGAACGTCGCCGCCCCGGCCCGGCTGCGGCGTTCGGGGCTGGGCGCGCAGGCGGCGGATCACCTCGAACCCGTCCATGTCCGGGAGCATGACGTCGAGAAGGACGAGGTCCGGGATGCGCCGTGCGGCCAGGTCGAGGGCTTCCTGGCCGGTGGCGGCGGCGTCGACGTCGAACCCGGCGTAGCGCAGGGCGGTGCGCAGCAGCTCCCGGACGGTGGGCTCGTCGTCCACGACGAGCAGGTGGTCCGTACGGCCCGGGGGGCGCGAGGGGGGAGCCGGTACCGCCATGGTCGTGTTCGCCTTCTCGGAGTGTCTGAACGGGGGTTCACCAGGAGATCACACGGTCCTCAGGAGGCCGAGTCGGACGTGACCGCACGGCGTCGGGGTGCGGGGACGCGGGCCCTTCCCGCCGGGCGTTCCCGACGCCGCGCCCGTCGCCCGTGCAGACGGCTTCCGGCGTACGAGGCGAGGGCTGCCACGACGAAGGCGGTGAGGGCGGACAGCCGGGGGCTCGTGTCGAGACCGGCGTCGAGGCCTCCCATCTCCCGGCCCATGAGGCCGACGCCGACCCGCAGCGAGCCGCGGGCGAGGAACGGGAGCACGAACGTCATGACGCCGACCGCGATGCCCATGCGCAGGGCGGTGTCCGCGTGGCGGTCCAGGAGGGAGTCGGCGTCCTGCCGCGGGGTGCGGGCCGGGGTGCGGGCGGCGGCGACGTATCCGGCGGCCGACAGCAGGAGCAGCGTGAGCAGCAGTCCGATCACCCACAGCGGCACACCCGCGCCCGCCCAGTGGCCTAGGTCCACCGACCTGTCCCCGTCCGCCGTACCGTCCTGCTTCCCGGCGCCGCCGCCGAGCATGCCGAGCATTCCACCGCCCTCGGGCTGCACCCGCCGCGCCCCGGCCTCCCAGGAGGCGCCGGTTCCGGCGGTGAGCACCGCGGCGATCAGGTTGGGACCGGCGAGCAGCAGCACCCCGGCGGCCTCCGCGGTCCGGCCGTGGCCGGTCAGTGCCGCGGCACCGGCGAGAATGGCGACGGCGAGGACGGCGCAGCACAGCACGGCCGCGGTCCCGGCCAGGGTGGACAGGACGGCGTTCCACTTCGTCCGGAGCCCGCTCAGGGCGAGGGGCCGCGGGAGTGCCGTCCGCCGCGCGGCGAGGCAGCCGAGCGCGAGGACGGCGGCCACTCCCAGGACACCGAGGAAGGCGGTGGCGACGACGTCGGTCCGGAAGCTCACCGAGGCCAGCCCGGAGGCAAGGCCACCGCCACCGCCACCGCCGAATCCTCCGAACCCGCCGAGCCCGCCGGATCCACTCGCCCCGCCCGACCCGGCGCGGTCGCCCATCCGGTCCGTCACGCTCTCCGGCAGCCGGGCGGTGCCCGTCGCCAGCACGGCGCACACCGGAAGAGCCACCGCCGAGGTCACCAGTGCGCCGGCGCTCCGCGCCCACAGCATCGCCGGGGCGGGCCGCGCACGGCGGCGCAGCGGCCGGAAGAACACCGTCGCCAGCACGGCCGTACCCAGGAAGGTCAGGGTCAGGGGCGTCAGCGCCGCCTGCCCGGTCAGCGAGACGCTGAGACCTCCCTCACCGCCGCCGCCGAGAAGCCCGGCGAGTCCCCCTCCTCCCCCACCCGCGGAGGAACCGGACCCGGCGGCCGATTCCAGGGTGACGCCGCCGCCGACGGCCAGGCTCACCAGCGTCGGCACCAGCCGGGAGACCGGTGCGACGCCGTCGGCGCCGAGGAGTGTCAGGGCCGCCCAGGCGGTGGCGGCCATGGTGGCGAGGGCGGCCACGACGGCGAGGCCGCCTTCGAGGACGTGGCGCCACGCGGGCGGGGAGGAGAGGGCAGGCGAGGCGGACATGGGCAGGCTCCTGTGCACGGTGGGAAGCGGGAGGTCAGTTGCCGTGGCGGGGGCCCGAGGCGGCACCGACGGGTTCGCCACCGCCCGCCCCGGCCCCGCCCCCGTGCGGCGACCGACCCAGCCGCTCGCCCTCGATGTCGAGGTCGGGCACGAGCCGGTCCAGCCACCGGGGCAGCCGCCAGGCGCGCCGGCCCAGGAGGGCGAGCACGGCGGGGACGAGCGTCATACGGACCACGAAGGCGTCGAAGAGAACGGCGGCGGCGAGTCCGAAGCCGATCGTCTTGAGGATCTGCTCCTCGGACCCGAGGAAGGCGGCGAACACCGAGATCATGACCACGGCCGCGGCGGTCACCACCCGCGCGCTGTGCTCGAACCCGCTGACCACGGACTCCTTGGGCGACCGCCCGTGGACGTACGCCTCGCGCATCCGGGTCACCAGGAACACCTCGTAGTCCATGGCGAGGCCGAAGACGACGCCGACCATGAAGATGGGCATGATCGACACGATCGGCCCCGGCTCCGTGACCCCGAGCAGGGAACCCAGCCATCCCCACTGGAAGACGGCGACCACCGCGCCGAGCCCGGCCAGCACCGACAGCAGGAAGCCGAGGGCGGCCTTGAGCGGGACGAGCACGGAGCGGAAGACGGCGATGAGCAGCAGGAAGGCCAGTCCGACCACCAGCGTCAGGTACGGCAGGAGCGCCTCGGACAGCTTCTGCGAGACGTCCGCGTTCATCGCGGTCGTGCCGGTGACGAGCACCCGGGCGTCGCTCGCCCGCTCGATCTCCGGGTCGCGCAGCGCGTGGACGAGGTCGGCGGTCTCGGTGCTGCCGGGCGACGCGTCCGGTACGACGTTCAGTACGGCGATGTCGCCGGAGGCGCTCAGCCGGGGCGGGCCGACGGCGCCGACGTCCTCGCGGCCGTCGATCCGCCCGGCCACGTCCTGCGCGGCCCGCTCAGCACTGCCACCGCTGTCGTCGGCCTGGACGACCACGGTGAGGGGACCGTTGTGGCCCGGCCCGAAGCCGTCGGCGATCAGGTCGTAGGCGCGGCGCTGGGTGGTGGAGACGGGTTTGCTGTCGTCGCCGGGCAGTCCCATCTCCAGGGACGCGGCGGGCAGCGCGACCACGCCGAGCAGTACCGTCCCGCCGAGGAGCACGGCGACCGGACGGCGGACGACGAGCCGGGCCCAGCGCACGCCCATGGCCGGCCGCGGGGCGCGGTCCGTCGTCCGCCTGCCGCGACGCGGGCGGGCGGGACCGATCCGGCGGCCGCAGAGCCCCAGCAGCGCGGGGACGAGGGTGACGGCGATGAGTACCGCGATGACGACCGTGCCCGCCGCGGCGAGACCCATCCGGGTCAGCATCGGGATACCCACCACGGACAGACCGGCCAGGGCGACGACCACGGTGAGCCCGGCGAACACGACCGCCGAGCCCGCGGTCCCCACGGCGTGCCCGGCCGCCTCCGCCCCGTCCCGGCCGCGCGCGAGTTCGGCCCGGTAGCGCGAGACGACGAACAGGGCGTAGTCGATGCCCACGGCCAGGCCGATCATCACGGCGAGGCTGGTCGTGGTGGCGCCGAGGCCCAGCGGCGCGGCCAGCGCCTTGATGGCCAGTGCGCCGACGCCGACGCCGAGCACGGCGGTCAGCAGGGGCAGCCCGGCCGCGAGGAGCGAGCCGAAGGTGACGACCAGCACCACGGCGGCCACCCCGAGTCCGAGGGCCTCGGAGGAGTGCCCGCCGGCCCTGGCCTCCACGGCGTTGCCACCCGCCTCGACGGACAGCTCCTCAGAGGCGGCCTGCTCGACGGTCTCCCGCAACGCGGTGCGGGAGTCCTCCTCCAGTTCGGCGGCGGACCGCGCGTAGGAGACCTGCGCGTAGGCGGTGGAACCGTCCTTGCTCACGGACCGGGTGGCGAAGGGGTCGGTGACCCGTACGACCTGGGGTCCGTCACCGAGGGCCCGCACCGTGTCCTCGATCGCGCCGCGCGTCCCGGGATCGGTGACCTTGCCGTGCTCGGCGCGGAACACCACCCGGGCGGCGGCTCCGTCGGCGTTCAGTTCGGGGAAGCTCTTCTCCAGCAGGTCGTAGGCCTGTTGTGCCTCGGTGCCGGGCATGGAGAAGTCGTTCGGCGGTGCGGCGGGAGCGCGCCCGGCCAGCACCGCCGCCCCCACGAGCAGTGCCGTCCACAGCAGTGCGACGAGTCGGCGCCTCCGGAAGGAGAACCGGCCGAGCCGGGAGAGGAATGTCGCCACGGAAAGGGCTCCCAAGTCAGGTCGAGCTCACGGAAGATCTGAGCGCGACGCTGACAGCCGTGCCTGGCCGGTCCCGGAGAGATCCTGGGAGCTTCCTGAGAGCGCCGAGGTCCCGTCACCGGCCGCTGTCCGGAGGAAACGGGCATAGCCGCCGCCGGCACGGCCGGATTCTCAGGAACCTCGCACTCCGCCCGTCATCCGCGTGTCGCGGGTGGCGGCAGCGTCAGGGCCGAGTGGGCCGGCCGGGGTTTTGGGGCGGGCATGGCGCCGAGGGCGCGCAGTCGGGCGTTGCGCTGTGCCAGGGCCTGGGCGGTGGTCGGGAAGAGGGTGGCGCCGCCCTCGCCGACCAGGTCCTGGTTCAGGGTCACGAAGTCACGGGTGGCGCGCTCGTAGGCGGCGAAGCCCTCGGCGTGGTCCCGGTCGGCGAGGGACGCGGCGAGCATGTAGGCGCCGACGAGGGCGAGGCTGGTGCCCTGGCCGGTGAGGAACGAGGGCGCGTACGCGGCGTCGCCCAGCAGCGCGACCCTGCCCTCGGTCCAGCGCGGCATCCGGATCTGGCCGACCGCGTCGAAGAACACGTCGTCCGCGTCGTGCAGGGCGCCCAGGATGCCGGGGACCTCCCAGCCGGCGTCGGCGAAGACGTCGGCGAGCAGGGCCCGTTGGGCCTTCGGGTCGCCGAAGGCGTCGTAGGGCGGGTCGGGCTGGGCGAAGTTGAGGAAGGCGTGCACCTCCTCGTCGTCGCCCACGGCGTAGACGGCCGCGGCCCGGCCCGGGGTGTTCCACATCACCGTCTCGTGGGAGAGGCCGAGGGTGTTGGGCATGGTGAACACGGCGAAGCAGTAGCCGAGATGGCGGTGGAACTGCTCCTCGGGGCCGAACAGCGTCTCGCGGGTGCGCGAGTGCATGCCGTCCGCGCCGAAGACCATGTCGAACCGGCGACTGCTGCCGCCGTGGAAGGTGACGTCGACTCCGCGGTCGGACTGGACGAGGGTGTCGATGGAGTCGTTGAAGAGGAACTCCACGTCGTCCCGGACCGCCATGTACAGCGCGTCGGTCAGGTCCCCGCGGCGTATCTCCAGGTCGCGTCCGGTCACCCCGCCGGTGACGGCGTGCGGGTGGAGCGAGGTGACCTCGTCGCCGTCCCCGTCGAGGAAGGTGATCCGGCGCAGGTCGATGTGCGCGTCGCGCAGTTGCGGCAGGATTCCCATCCGCTCCACGACGTCGAGTGCGGTGCCGCGTACGTCGATGGGGTAGCCGCCGCTGCGGAGGGTCCCGGCCTTCTCCACCACGGTGACCTCGTATCCGTGGCGGTTGAGCCAGAAGGCCAGGGCGGGACCGGCGATGCTGGCCCCGGAGATCAGGACGCTGCGCCTGGGTGCGGTGCGGGTCATGCTTTGACTCCTTTGCTCATGGTGCGGGTGACGAACAGGGCCGTCAGTACGACGACGCCGGCGATGAGGAAGCCGGTGACGTAGGCCGATTCGGCCGCGACCTCCGACCCGGAGGGGGTTCCGGCGGTGAGGAGAGCGCCGCCGAGCTGGCCGCCGACGGCGGAGCCGAGCACGCGGCTCACCAGGATCAGGCTGGTGGCGATGCCGGTGTCGTTGGGGTCGACGGCGGTGGCGGTGCTGGTCATCATCGCCGTGACGCACAGGCCGTTGGCGAGCGCGATCAGCACCTTGCCGACGACGAGGTGCCAGATCTCGGTGTGCACGGCCGCCACGGCGAGCAGGCCGACGGCCATCATGACGACGCCGGTGTTGACCACGGCGCGCGAGCCGAAGCGCCGGTCCCCGATCCCGCCGAGCGGCCCGGCCAGCGTCGCGGCGATGGCGCCGGGCAGCAGGTAGAAGCCGATCTCGGTGGCGCTGGCCCGGAATCCGTAGCCGTCGCCGCGCTCGTCGAGCAGTTGCGGGACGAGGTAGACGGCCATCGTGGTGCCGAGGCAGATCACGAAGGTCAGCACGCACGCCTTCCATATCGCGGGCCGTGCCAGCATGTTCAGGTCGATCATCGGCGCGGCCGCCCGCCGTTCGACCCGCACCCAGCCGGTGACGAGGACGGCCAGCAGGACGACGAGGGCGACGAGCACGAGTGGCGCCGAGCCTGCTTCGGGGGCCAGCGCGAGGACGAGCATGAGGGTGACCAGCAGGCCGCTGAGCAGCAGCAGGCCGGGCCAGTCGATCCCGGCGTCGTCCGACCGGCCCGGCGGATCGGCCGGCATCAGCCTGTTCACGAGCAGGGTGGACCCGACGACCGCGATCGTCGGCAGCGCGAACATCCAGTGCCGGGACAGCTGTTCCGCCACCGGACCGGCGGACAGCATGCCGACCATCGACCCACCGACGAAGAGTCCGCTGACCACGCCGATGGCCACCTTGGACTCGCCGGCGGGGAGGTGCTTGCGGACCACGATGAACGACAGCGGCAGCGCGCCGATCATCGCGCCCTGCAACACCTGTCCGACCAGCAGCACGGGCAGGTTCGGCGCCAGGGCGGACACCGTGCCGCCGAGCGAGACCACCGCCATCAGGCGGATCAGGACCTTCTTCCCGCCGTAGCGGTCGCCGAACTTGCCCGCCAGCGGGGTGATGAGCGCGCCGGTGATGAGGAGGACGATGCTGAGCAGTGCTCCCTCGGCCTGGCTCATGTCCAGTTCGCGTTCCAGGAGCGGGATCGTCGGTGACACCACCGACTCCAGGGCACCGGTGGACAGTGCCAGGATGCCGAGGGCGCCGACAGCGGCCTTCCCAATGGGGACCGGCGGTGCCAGGGTTGTGGTCATGAGCGTCCTTTCCGTCATGGCCGCGGGAGGGCCGTTGATGGAGCGGGTGGAGCGGTGGGGGCGGCTCCGGCCGTGGCCGGAGCCGCCCGGCCGGCGAGAGCCGTCACGGCCAGGACGACGCAGGCCGCCGCCGCCACCGCGAGGCCCTCGTGCACCTGGCACAGCAGCGCGCCGGCCGCCGCTCCGGCGACGATGAGCGCGACGGCGGCAATCCGGCGCAGGGCACCCCGGCCGCGGGCCGCGCCCAGCCGGGAGTCGGCCGCGAGGCCGGTCAGCGTGGAGGTCACGACCACGGTGGTGACGTCCTTGACGGCCAGGTGACGGGCGGTCGCCGCCTGCGCCCCCATGGCCAGGGCGAGTGAGGACGCCATGCCCGCGCGGGCGCCGGAGGTGTCGGCGCCGACGGCGGCCAGGCCGAGGGCCGTCGCGGTCAGGGCCAGTCCGACGCCGCCCAGCAGCGCCGCGCACCGGCCGCTCCAGCCCGGGGCGGCGGTGCGCAGGACCCGCCCGGCCGTCGCCGCGCCGGCCAGGAAGAACGCGAGCGCCACGACCGGCCCGAGCACCGGCAGCCCCGTACCGCCACCGGTGGCCGCCATGCCGAGGATGACCACGTTGCCCGTCATGTTGCCCGCGAACACCTGGTCGAGGCGCAGGTAGCCGACGGCGTCGACGACGCCGGTCGCGAAGGTGAGGGCGAGCATCAGGCCGGGTTGCGTCACCCGCCGCCGCGCGTTCATCGTCCGGCCGCGTAGCCCTGGGCGCCGCGCGGGTTCGCGGCCGCCCCGAGGACGCCGCTGTCCGGATCACGTGTGACGACGGACAGACGGCCCTGGCTCCAGGGCCCGGAGACGGTCACCTCGTGGCCGCGTGCGCGCAGTTCCTCGACGACCGCCCCGCCCGCGCGCTCCTCGATCACCAGTCCCCCGGGCGTCCAGGTCCGCGGCCAGAACGAACTCGGTACGGCGGTGGTGTGGAACGCGGGCGCGTCGATCGCCTCCTGCGGGTCCATGCCCAGGGCCAGCGTGCGCACCAGGTAGATCAGTTGCCACTGGTCCTGCTGGTCGCCGCCGGGCGTGCCGAGGGCGGCCACGGGATTGCCGTCGCGCAGCAGCAGGGTCGGCGTCAGGGTCGTACGCGGTCGTCGGCCCGGTGCCAGGCGGGACGGTGCGGCCGGGTCCAGCCAGGTCATCTGGAGGCGGGTGCCGAGTGCGAAGCCCAGTTCCGGCACGGCGGGCGAGGACTGGAGCCACCCTCCGGACGGTGTGGCGGAGACGATGTTCCCCCAGCGGTCGACGACGTCGATGTGGCAGGTGTCGCCGCGGGTCTCCCCGGTCTGCTGCACGGTGGGTTCGCCCACGCCGTCGGCCTGTTGGGCGGACCCGCGCGTGACGAGCGGCGGCGTGTACGGCGTGCCGCCGATGTGGCCGGGCCGGAAGGCGGTGGAGGCGAGCGGCCGGATCAGACTCGCGCGCTCCTTGCCGTACCGGGGGGACAGCAGCCGGCGCAGCACGGCCTCGGCCTCCGCCGGGTCGAGGTGGCCGTAGTACGCCTCCCGGTCGGCCATGGCCAGCTTCAGGGCCTCGGTGAGGGTGTGGACGCCCTCGGCGGTCGACGGGTCGAGCCGCGCGTCGTCGAAGTGGTCCAGCATGGTGAGGGCCTGCAGCAGCACGGGTCCCTGGGACCACAGGCCCGCCTTGGCCACCGTGGTCCCGCGGAACCGCGCGGTGACCGCGGGTTCCAGGGACGGGTGGAAGTCGGCGAAGTCGGCGGCGGTGATGACTCCGGCGTGGTCGCCGCCCGAGGAGTGCCGGTGCGGCACGGCCGCGAACGCGGCGACGGCCTCCGCCACGAACCCGGTGCGCCAGGCGCGCCGCGCGGCGTCGATCCGGGCGGTCCGCGTCCTGCCGGAGGCAGCCGTGCCCGCCGTGCCCGCCGCGCCCAGCCGGCGCAGGGTGCGGGCGTAGGCGGGGTTGACGAGAGTGGCGTACGGCGCGGGGACGCGGCCCTCGGGCATCCACAGGGCGTACGACGTCGGCCAGTGCGCACGGAAGAGCTCCTCGACCGTGGCCAGGACGCGCGCCAACTGCGGTACGACCGGTACCCCGTGCTCCGCGTAGGCGATGGCGTAGGCCAGGACGTCGGCGAGTTCCCAGGTGCCGAACTCGGCGAGCAGCCAGAGCCAGGAGTCGACGGCGCCCGGGACGGCGGCGGCGAGCGCTCCCGCGCCGGGTACGTGGTCAAGCCCCTCGGCCCGGAAGTGCTCGATCGTGGCTCCGCGCGGGGCGTGTCCCTGGCCCGCCAGCACCCGCGGCGACGGGTCCGCGGCGGTCGCGAGCACGGCGACGAGGTCACCGCCGGGGCCGTTGAGGTGGGGTTCGGCGACGTGCAGCACGAAGGCACCTGCCACGGCGGCGTCGAAGGCGTTGCCGCCCCGCTCCAGTACGGACTGGGCGGTCGCGGTCGCCAGCCAGTGCGTCGAGGCGCACATGCCGAAGGAGCCGCGGAGGGTGGGGCGGGTGGTGTGCGCGGGGGCGTCGGGCGGTGACGGTGGTCGACCGGCCATGTCAGTCACATTCCGTTCGGGTGGTGGGCGGCGTGGTGGGCGGCGTGATGGGCCGCGTGGTCGGCTGCGTCGTGGGCCGCGTGATGGGCCGCGTGGTGGGCGGCCAGGACGTCGCCGCCGAAGTCGGTCTCCGGGTCGCGCCACACGGCGTGCGCGTGGTTGACGCCGCGGTGGACGTTGGTCCACTCGATGAGCAGCCGGGGGCCCTGCAGCCGGTAGTAGTGCGGCTCGCCCGGCGCGGTCGGACCGGCCCAGGCGAGGTGTACGGCGTCCAGCGCGGCGGGGTCGTCGTAGCGGGGCAGGGGGGACGCCCCGTCCGGGACGCGGCCGAGGTAGGCGCCGAGCAGGGCGCGCAGCAACTCCCGCTGGGCCGCGTCGAGTTCCGCGCCCGGTACGCCCTTGGGCGCCGGGGTGAGGGCCAGCGCCCGCCGTTCGTCGCCGTCGAGTCCGGTGGACGGCTGCTCGGCGCGGTCCGGGGTGTGGGTGCCGGGGCGCCAGAGTTCGCGGCGCCTGATCACGCGGTCGCCTATGCGGGCGCTGTTGCCCGCCACGATGTCGTTCGGGGCGCGGGGCAGCAGGACCGCGCGGGCGGCGGCCTCGGGGCGCAGGGAACGCACCAGTTCGCGCGCCAGATCCTCGGCCGTCCCCAGCGGGCGCAGCGTCGAGCCGCCCAGGAGGGGCGAGGCGGCGGGGTCGGCGCCCAGGAAGCAGGGGGTGGTGGCGACGACGCGCCCGTCCACCACGAGGTTGTTGAGCGAGACGTGGTGGCCGCCGAACCGCCAGCCCCACGGCCGCGGCCCGCCGGGCTCGCCGAAGACGCGCAGGTAGTACATGCCGGGGTCGCGGGTCCGCTCCCGGCCCCAGTTCACCGAGAAGCCCTCGACGTGGTCGAGCACGTTCTCCAGGCCGAGCACGGTGGCGACGGTGACGTATCCGGCGTCGGACAGCCCGCTCGCGACCAGGCGCATGGCCAGGCGCTGCTGGGCCGGGCGCTGCTGGTGGAGGGTCAGGCCGCCGTGGTCCGTGGGCGTGTAGTACCAGCGGGTGCGTTCGCCCTCGGCCTCGCCCGGGGTGCCCGGGGCCGGTGCCGGTCCGACCGCGGCCGCGCGCCGGCCGTCGTCCGGAAAATCCATGGAATCCAGGGAGTCCAGCCACGCCCGGGCGGCTTCGGCCATCCGGTCCGCGACGTCGCGGGCGGTGTCAGCCATGGCCGTTGACCCCGAGGAACTCGCGCACCCAGTGGGCGACCGTGTCCGCGAACTCCACCGCGATCCCGTGGCGTCCGCCCTCGATCGGGCGCAACTCGGCGTTCGGGATGCGCCGTTCCATCAGGAGGGCGCCTTCGTAGGGCGCCAGCCGGTCCTGCGTGCCGTGCACGATCAGGGTGGGTGCGGTGATGTCCCCGAGACCGTCCCGTATCTCGTGCCGCCGGGCGGCGTCGTGGCGGCGGACGCTCTGCTCGGGGGTGCGGCGGGTGAGGGTCCGGGCCGGCCGGGCGCGCTGCTCGGCCTGGCCCTCGGGCGTGAAGAAGAAGTCCGCGGCCGCCTTCTGCCGGTCCTCGTGGGACATCTCCAGGAGTTCGTCGATCGCCGCGCTGCCCATCGCGTAGCTCGGCGTGGTGGCGACCAGGACGAGGGACGCGACCCGTTCGGGGTGCCGGCGTGCGGCGTGCTGGGCGACGGCGCCGCCGAAGGAGGTGCCCAGCAGGTGTGCCCGCGCGAGCCCCAGCGCGTCGAGCAGGGCGACGAGGTCGTCGGCGAGGACCTCGGGCGTGTAGGGAACCGGCGGGTTCACGGTGATCCCGGAGTCGCGCTGGTCGTAGGAGACCGCCCTGATCCCCGGGCCGAGTCCCGCGCGGAGCGTGGCGAACTGGGTGCGGTCGCTCTCCCCGCCGTGGACGAGCAGGAGCGGCACGCCGTCGCCGTCGTCGAGCAACCCGACGTCGAGTTCGCCCGCTCGTACGGTCTCTTGCTGCTGCTTGGTCATCGCTGACCTCCACTAGATAGAGCTATCTTATTTGAGATTCATCTATCACTTCATGGGCCGCCTGAAGGAAGGCTCCAACGCCGGTGCGGTGGTGCCTGGCGACGAGGTGCAGAGTGGGTGGACGGCTACGCTCCGGGCGTCATACCCGGGAGCCAATGCGGAGTGATACCGGGGTAGGGGGTGGGACGGTCAGCCCGCCCGCACCCACCCGCGCAGCGCGCCGCAGTACGCCTCGGTCAGCCGGGCGATGACCTCACGGCGGGACAGACCCGTCTCCCGCAGCAGGTCCTGGATCTCCCGGGGGTCGAAGATCATGTTGCTGAGGAACAGGGCGTGTTCGAGCATCCCGTCCACCACGCCGATGTCGTCGAGCAGTCCGCGCACGGGCTCGCTCCAGGCGTCCCGCAGCGCGACGATGATCTCGTTGCCGTCGTGCAGCCGCTCCAGGTAGCCCCGGCGGGACCGCAGTTGCACCAGCGCCGGGCCGTGCTCGGCGAGCAGGTCCACCCACTTGTCCACGAGGGCGTCGAACAGCGGCCGTCCCTGCGCGGTGGAGGCGAGGCTGAAGTCGCGGAGCTGCTCGACGACGCTGAGCACATAGGCCGCCAGTACGTCGTCGACCGAGGAGTAGTAGCGGTACGCGGTGGCGGGACCGATCTCCGCGCGGGACGCGACCGCCTGCATGGTGAGCTGGTCGGGCGCCTCCCGGGCCAGCTCACCGACGGCCTGGAGGAGGCGGCGGTGGTTGCGCCGGGTGTCGCTGCGCGGCTTGCGCCGCCCGGGCGGGGCGGCCTGCTGATCGGTCACGGGCGTCCTCCGCCTCACAGAAGTGCAGGCAAAGGGTATCTCCCTGGGGCGGCGGCCCCGGCCGAGGTGCCGTACGGGGCCCTCAGGAGCTCGCCTCGCCGAAGTAGCGGACGATCCGTTCCAGCCCGACCCACAGGTCGTCCTCGGAGGCCGCGAAGGAGATCCGGAGGTGTCCCTCGCCGGAGGGCCCGTACTCGGCGCCGGCCCGGACGAGTACCTGGCGGGCGGCGAGTTCGCGCGCGACCACCTCCGAGGGCAGGCCCGAGTCGTAGCGCAGGAACCCGTAGAACGCCCCTTCCGGCGGCACCAGGTGCAGGCCGGGCACGCCGGACAGCCGCCCGACGACCAGGTCCCGGCGCCGCCGGTACCGGTCGGCCATGGCCTCGACGACGCCGTCCGGCAGGTCCAGGGCGGCCAGGGCCGCGTGCTGGACCGCCGTGTTCAGCGAGCCGTTCCAGGTCCGGTGCACCTGGGCCGCCGCGTCCAGCACCTCGCGCGGCCCGGTCAGACACCCCACCCGCCAGCCGGTCATCGCGTACGTCTTGGAGAACGTCTGCACGTACACCGTCCGGTCGCGCAGCGACTCGATCTCCAGCGCCGAGACCGGTTCGTGGCCCGGGTGGGCCAGCCGGTGGTACGCCTCGTCGCTGACGACCAGGACGTCGGTGCCGTCGAGGAGCTTGCCGAGGGCTTCGAGTTCCTCCCTGCGGTGCACGATGCCGGTCGGGTTCGACGGGTTCGAGAAGATCATCATCGCGGCGCCGGGGAGTGCGGCGGCCAGTGCGTCCAGGTCCCAGTGCAGGTCCGGGGCGAGCGGGACGAAGTCCACCGTGCCGCCGGCGAGGACGACCAGGTCGGCGTAGAGCGAGTAGGCGGGCTCCGGGACCACCACCCGGTCGCCGGGGCCGATCGTCGCGAGCACCACCGCCGCCAGCGCGGCGGTGGCCCCGTGGGTGACCAGGACGTCGTCCGCGTGCCACGCCCGGCCGGGACGCTCCGGCAGTCCGGCCGCGAGCGCGGCGCGCAGCTCGCGCAGGCCCCGCTGGTCGGCGTAGTGGGTGTGCCCCTCGCGCAGGGCGGACACCGCGGCCTGGACCACCGTCGGCGGGGTCGGGAGGTCCGGCTCCCCCATGGCCAGGGAGACGGCCCCCGGCGGGGCCGGGGCGAGGGCCGGGCGGCGCGAGAGGCGGCGCAGTTCCGCGATCCGGGAGGCGGGCGAGGTGGCGGTCATCGGGCCACCACCGCGCGGTCGGGGCGCGCGGCGAGGATGCGCCCGCGGAGCGCGTCCTCCTTCTCGGCGATCCCGTCGACCGCGGCCACGACCTCCGCCACCCGCCGCCGGGGAACGACCACGACGCCGTCGGCGTCACCGACGAGCACGTCACCCGACGCCACGACCATGCCGCCGACCGCCACCGGGGATCCGACGGCGCCGGGCCCGTCCTTGAAGGGCCCGGCGGGGGTGATCGCCCGGGCGTAGACGGCCAGCCCCATTTCGGACAGCGCCTGTACGTCACGGACCGCGCCGTCGACCACGGCGCCGGTGACCCCGGTGTTCACCATGATCTCGCCGATGAGGTCGCCGACCAGCGCGCGGGTCGTGTCCCCGTGGCCGTTGACGACCAGGACGTCGCCCGGCCGGGCCTCGTCGAGCGCCCGGTGGACGGCGAGGTTGTCGCCCGAGCGCACGTCCACCGTGAGGGCGTTGCCCAGCAGGGCGGTGTGCCCGGTGAGCAGCCGGATGCCGCCGTCCATGACGGTCATCCGCTCCAGCGCGTCGCCGACGTGGGCGGCCGGCACCTCCCCCAGCCGGCGTGTGTCGGCCGCGGCAGCGCGGTCCCAGCTCGGAGCGACGGACACGCCGTCCGTCGCCGCAGCAATGAACATGATGGCACTCCATGTGCATGAGTCTGATGGATCTCTTAAATGAGGTGACTCTCTCAGATAAGAGGAACCATAGCCGCCCCGACGCCCGGCCACAATGGCCGACGCCCACGGGACAGCCCTGGGCTCACCGGGGTGCGGATCATCAAGTACGTCACCGGTCGGTGAACTTCGGGTCCTCGGCCTGGTTGTAGATCTCCCGGCCCGACGCGTCGTAGGCGTGGACGTAGGGGCTCGGGCCCGTGTAGCGCCGGCCGGGGGGCGTGTCCGGGGAGAGCGCGGCCCCGTAGACGAACGCGCCGTCGGCCATGCGGGCCGGGTACTGCTTCGGGTCCTCCCCGTAGCTGACGGTGATCTCGGCGACGTCGGACGAGTAGTGCCCGGCGCCCAGCATGAGGTACTTCCCCTCTCCGGCGGGCACGAGCATGGAGTCGAAGTACTCGACGATCCGGCCGGTGCCCCACAGCCGGTCGTTGATGAAGGTGGGCGGGGAGTCCTGGCTGGTGCCCTTGTCGCCCTTGGACTGGCACTGCACGTACTGGCCGGCGGAGTCGACGGCGACGACCACGCCGTCCCAGTCCTCGGTGGCGAGGGGCGTACGCACCGCGACGACGGCGTGGTACCGCGACGCGTCCGGCCCGAGGCAGGAGGAGAGGATCCTGGTGGCGGTCCCGGCGTCGATCGGCGTCGTGGTCGCGTCGGTGACGGTGAAGTCGGCCTCGGGCGAGGTCCCGCCGGGCGAGGCCGACGCGCTCGGACCCGGTGCCGGAGTGGAGTTGGCCGGGCCGCCGCCCTGCGCCGGGCCGCCGCCGTGTGCGGGGTCGGCGGCGCTCGGTCCGGTGCTCCCCGATCCGCCGAGGACGACCACGGCCGCGACGCTCACCGCCGTCACACCGGAGGCGACACCGAGCGGCACGCCCCACCTGAGTCCCCATCTGCGCTGCGGCGAGGCCCCGTTGTTCTCCGGACCGATCTTCATCAGTAGTTCCTCTCGGGTCCGCCGGTGGTTCGGCAGATCACGATCGAAAGGAGCCGCGGGAACGCCCTGCGGGTCGTTCATCGTGCGACCTCCTTCTCGTTGACGGGATTCCTGGAACTGAACCGCGCCGGGTCGGCGGCTCCGCCGAGGTCGGCCCCCAGCCTGCGCCGCGCCCGGTGCAGGCGGGACTTCACGGTTCCCACCGCCACCTTCAGCACCGCCGCGGCCGCCTGCTGGTCGAGGCCCGACCAGACACAGAGTTCGACGACCTCGCGTTCGTGCCGCGGCAGCCGGCCCAGCGCCCGGTGGATCTCCGACATACGGCGCTCGTCGTCGACCCTCCCGGCGACGCGGTCCGCGTGGTCGCCCACCGGCTCCTCGTGCGAGACGAGCCGGTGCAGCAGCGCCTCGGCCCGCCTCAGCCGCCGCCTGGTGTTCGACAACAGGCCGTTGGCGATGCCCAGCAGCCACGGCAGCGCCGAGTCCCGGTCGAGCACCGTCTCCGACCGCCGTCGCCAGGCGTGCAGGAACACCGTGGACGTGAGGTCCTCGGCCTCGGACCAGTCGGCCGTCCGCCGGAAGAGATGGTTGTAGACGGCCTTCCCGTGACGGTCGAAGATCCGGCCGAAGGCCTCGCGATCGCCGTCGACGGCCCGCGCCCACAGCTCCCGGTCGGACACCCCGCCGACCGGTACGGCAGGACCGGCGTCGTTCAGTTCCATACCCTGTCCATGTCCGGCAGTCGGCCCGAGGTTCCCGCCGCAATCACCCGGGTGGACGCACTTCGGCCCGGGTACGGCCAGCCTCCCTCCGGCACTTCGACCGGATTGGATGATCGAGGGCGCCCGCCCGTCGCCGGGTGCGGCATCCGCACCACCCGATCACGCCGCCACTGGAGGTTGCGCGCATGTTCCGTCCGTCGCGTGCGGCGCCGGTCCCCGCGGAGGGCGGTGCGGACCGGGACGACGGCAGCGCGATCCGCACGCCTCCCACGCGTGTTGTCGCACTGGTGACGATCGCGGCGACGGTGGTGACGGTCGTCCTCGGTGCGGTGACCGAGACCGCCGTGCTCCTGATCGGGCTGCTCGTGTTCCTCCCCGCGTTCGCCTCCGCGCTGTGCACCCCACGCCAGACCACGCTCGTCTCCGCCTGGGTGAGCATCGTCGTCATCGTGCCCGTGGCCCTGTCCACGGAGCAGCTCGCCGACCGGGTGACCCTGGCCCTGTTCGCCCTCGGCTTCGGCGCGCTGGCCGTCTACGGATCCTGGCTGCGCATCACGCGCGAGGGCACGCTGGTGCGTCTGCGGTCGACCGCTGCCGCGATGCAGCGGCAGATCCTGCGTCCGCTGCCGCTGCTCACCGACGACGTGCTCGTGGACGGCGTGTACGAGCCGGTGCAGCAGGACAAACTCGTCGGCGGCGACATCTACGACGTCGCGGCGACCCCCTGGGGCACCCGGGTCCTGATCGGCGACGTCCAGGGCAAGGGGCTCCCCGCCATCGGCATGGCCATCGACGTGGTCGGTGCCTTCCGTGAGGCCGCCCACCGCGAGCCCACTGTCACCGCGCTGGTGGACTCGCTCGAGGCGGCGGTGGTCCGGCACAACGGCTACGCGGAACAGCGCGGTGAGCCGGAACGGTTCGTCACCGCCGTCGTCCTGGGGGTGGACACCGGCGCCGAGACCCAGCTGGTCACATGCGGCCACATCCCGCCCTACCTGCTGCACGACGGGACCGTCACCGCCGTGGGCGACGGGACGGAGCATGCGCCGCTCGGCCTGGCCGACCTCGTCGACGAGCCGCGCACGGTGTCCTGGTTCCCCTTCCCCGCCGGGGCGACGCTGCTGCTGTGCACCGACGGTCTCACCGAGGCCCGCTCCCCCGCCGGCACCTTCTACCCGCTGGAGACACGCCTGGCCGGCCACGTCGACATCACCGCGGGCCGGCTCACCCACGCGCTCGTCGACGACGTCCACGCCTTCACGGAGGGACCGCAGCAGGACGACTTGGCGGTACTCGCCGTACGCCGCTCGCCGCACCGCATGCGGTCACCGTCCGTCGGGAAGGTCAGCGCCGCAGGGTGAGGACTCCCGGCCGCCACGGCAGCGAGTTGTAGTCCCCGCCCGCGTTCGGGGACTTGCCCTGGTAGAGGAACTGCAGGTTGCAGGGGTCGATGGTCATGGTCTGGTCGGGGTTGTCGCGGACCAGGTCGCCGTGGCTGATGTCGTTGGTCCAGGTGGCCCCGCTGTTGGCCTTGCCCGCGAAGGGGTTGCTCTCACTGGCGGCCTGCGGGGTCCACGAGCCGCTCAGACTGGAGGCCGTGAAGGAACGGAAGTAGCGCCCGTTCGCGCCCATCGCCTCGACGATCATGAGGTACTGGTTCTGGCCCTGGACCTTGTAGACCTGCACGCCCTCGAACAGGTTGGCCTTGGTGTCGCTCATGATCGTGGTGTACGAGGAACCGAAGTTGCCCGGGAAGTTCCCGATCGGCATGCTCGCCCGGTAGATCTTGCCGTTGTCACCGGCGAAGAACAGGTACATGTTCTGTCCGTCGGCGATCAGGGTCTGGTCGATCGGGCCGGTGTCGGAGCCGGAGATGCTCCCGGTGAACAGCGGCTGCGGAGCGGACCAGCCGTTGGGGTCGGTGGGGTCGCTCGACGTGCGGTAGATGAAGGGCCACGAACCCCACTGGTACGCCAGCACCCAGATGTTCTTGGGCGCGAAGTAGAACAGCGTGGGCGCCACCGCGGCCTGGTTCATCGCGTTCTGGCCGGCCGACGCCATGTCCGACCAGTCGGTGAAGGGGCTGAACACCATCGAGCCGTACGACGACCCCGACGAGGTCGACCCGTAGACCAGGTGCCTGCCGTTGTGCGTCACCGTGGTGAAGTCCTTCAGCGCGACCCACCCGCTCCTCGGCTGCGCCAGGACCCCCGTCGAGGACCACCGGTACGTCGAAGGAAGCGCACACGTGCCGTCCGTCGGCGGCGTGCCGGTCAGGCCGGTCCACTTCTGGTTGCCGCCGCCGTTGCACGTCCAGAGCTGCACCGCCGTGCCGTTGGCCGTGCCGGCGCCCGCCGCCTCCAGGCACAGCCCGGACTCCACACCGACCACCGTGCCGTCGGAGTTCACCCGCCACTGCTGGTTCGCACCGCCGGAGCAGGACCAGATCTGCACCCGGGTACCGGGCGCGGTGGCGTGCCCCGGAACATCCAGGCACTTGTCGCCGTACACGGTGAGCTGGTTGGAGTCCGTCGAGGTCCACTGCTGGTTGGCGCCGCCCCAGCAGTCGTACATCTGCAGCAGCGCGCCGTCGGTCTCGCTGCCGCCCAGCACGTCGAGACACCGGTTCGAAGCGACACCGCGCAGGGCGCCGCTGCCGGCCGCCTGAGCGGGGGCGGTGGCGACGAGCAGCGCCGCCAGCGCGGCCAGGGCCGCGACCACGGCGGCGAGCACCGCGGGCGTATGCCCGCGGCTGAAACTTCCTCTGTGCATGGGAACTCCCTCAACTTGGGTGGGCGGTTCCTTGCCGGGCAAGAGAGCGACACGGCATGTTCGTAATACCGAACATCGGTCGAAGAGTCGAGCGCTCCGCATCATAGAGAACCGGTGAACGTCGTCAATACCTCTCGCATGTATCGCCGCCACCCCGAAACATTCATGAGAGGCGACGCGCCCTACGCCGCACGTCACACGGAAGACCGTCCCACAAGGGCTCGGGACCTCGCAGATCAGGCCCTACTCACCTGGTTTCGAAACTTTCGCAGAAGAACTGAAACTTTTCCGGCGCCAAGTATTGACCGAGCATCGTCAACACCTCAATCATTCCTGTCTGACTTCCCTGCGCTCCAGTCCTTCCGTGACCACTACCTTGGAGGCACAGTCATGGGCTCCTACGCCCTTCCCAGATCCGGTGTCCGCAGGAGCATTCGCGTCCTGCTGTTGGCGCTGGTCGTCGGCGTCCTCGGCGCGGCCACCGCGCTGATCGCGCCGCCGAGAGCACACGCCGCCGAGAGCACGCTCGGCGCCGCGGCGGCGCAGAGCGGCCGCTACTTCGGCACCGCCATCGCCTCGGGCAGGCTGAGCGACTCGACGTACACGTCGATCGCGAACCGTGAGTTCAACATGGTGACGGCCGAGAACGAGATGAAGATCGACGCCACTGAACCGCAGCGTGGCCAGTTCAACTTCAGCTCCGCCGACCGCGTCTACAACTGGGCGGTGCAGAACGGCAAACAGGTGCGCGGCCACACCCTGGCCTGGCACTCCCAGCAGCCCGGCTGGATGCAGAGCCTCAGCGGCAGCGCACTGCGCCAGGCGATGATCGACCACATCAACGGCGTGATGGCCCACTACAAGGGCAAGATCGTCCAGTGGGACGTCGTGAACGAGGCCTTCGCCGACGGCAGTTCGGGCGCCCGCCGGGACTCCAACCTGCAACGCACCGGCAACGACTGGATCGAGGTCGCCTTCCGCACCGCGCGCGCCGCCGACCCGTCCGCCAAGCTCTGCTACAACGACTACAACGTCGAGAACTGGACCTGGGCCAAGACCCAGGCCATGTACAACATGGTGCGGGACTTCAAGCAGCGCGGCGTACCGATCGACTGCGTCGGCTTCCAGTCGCACTTCAACAGCGGCAGCCCCTACAACAGCAACTTCCGCACCACCCTGCAGAACTTCGCCGCCCTCGGCGTCGACGTGGCCATCACCGAACTGGACATCCAGGGCGCCCCGGCCTCGACCTACGCCAACGTGACGAACGACTGCCTGGCCGTCTCGCGCTGCCTCGGCATCACCGTCTGGGGTGTGCGCGACAGCGACTCCTGGCGATCGGAGCAGACGCCGTTGCTGTTCAACAACGACGGCAGCAAGAAGGCCGCCTACACCGCCGTCCTCGACGCACTCAACGGCGGCGACTCCTCGGAGCCCCCCGCGGACGGGGGACAGATCAAGGGCGTCGGTTCGGGCCGCTGCCTCGACGTGCCCGACGCCAGTACCTCCGACGGCACCCAGCTCCAGCTGTGGGACTGCCACAGCGGCACCAACCAGCAGTGGACGTACACCGACGCCGGAGAGCTCAGGGTCTACGGCGACAAGTGCCTGGACGCCGCCGGCACCGGCAACGGGACCAAGGTCCAGATCTACAGTTGCTGGGGCGGCGACAACCAGAAATGGCGCCTCGGCTCCGACGGGTCCGTCGTCGGCGTCCAGTCCGGCCTCTGCCTCGACGCCGTCGGAGGCGGCACCGCCAACGGAACCCTGATCCAGCTCTACTCCTGCTCGAACGGCGCCAACCAGCACTGGACCCGCACCTGACGGGACGGCGCCGGCGATCCCCGGGTCGCCGCCGCGGCGGCGGCGGCGACCCTCACGAGCTCACCCGGCCGGTCCGGACGAGCCGGCAACGGCACTCGCGATGAGGTCGTGGATCAGGTACTCCCCTGGTCGGCAGTTCTCCTTGAGGCGGGCGAGGCTGCCGGGGCCGAACCAGTCGTAGGCGGAGTGCTTGGACCATTCCAGCCTTGGATGGTCCAGGTCGCCGTCCACCTCGACCAGGTAGTCGGCCTCGTGACGCAGGCCACCGCCGTCGTCCCCCGTCCAGGCCGTGGCGCCGAGGAACCGTCGCACGTGGGTCAGGCGCCAGCCGGTCTCCTCCTCGACTTCACGTGCGAGTGCCTCCAGAAGCGTTTCGCCCTCCTCGACATGACCGCCCACGATGTCCCAGGTCCCGGGGAACAGGCGACGGTCCCGGCTCCGCTTCTGCGCAAAGGCGTGCCCCTCCCGATTGAGGATGACAGCGCCGACGGTCCAGACCTCGTCCGCTCCGGGGCTGGGCACCTCAACACCATCGTTGACCGTGAACGACCGTTCGTGAGCGACCATGACCGATAGCGTAGAACCGCGACGCACGGCACCACCCGATCCACGAGCTCCCTCCCCCTCCTGTGGTGACGATGGTCTCCGCCTGCGGAGCGCCGGGCCACCACCGTTCGGACGCGCACGACGCCTTCTACGCGGCCAAGAGCGCCCAGGCGGGGTTCACCGAGATCCTCTCCAAGCGCCTGCGCTCGCAAGGGGTCCGGGTGATCTCGCTCTACCCGCCCGACTTCGTGGAGTGCGTCCTCTTCGCCGTAGCCCAGCCCCGGGACTGCTTCATCAAGGCGTTCCACTTCGAACAGGCCTGACCGAGGTTCGCCGACGCCCACCAGGCCGGAGGGCAGCGGCGTCAGGCCGGTGGCCGATAGCGGGCCGCGATCACCGTCGCGCGGTGGTGCAGGGAGGTGCGCAGCCACTGCGGGGCCTCCACCTCCGCGTCCGTGGCGTGCTCCCACAGTGCCCATTCCGCGTGCCGTGCGTCCTGGAAGACGACGTTCAGCCGGAGCCGGCCGTCGTCGTCGGTCTCCTCGGAGCGGACCTCCAGAGCGGTGGCGACCAGGTGCTCCCGACGGGCGGGATCCACGCGGACCACCACGGCGGTGCTGTCACCGCCGGTCCGGAACCGCACGTTGCGTTCGCGCCAGGCCCGGTCCAGGTCCACCGTGTCCGAACGCCGCGCGGCTTCGCCGAGCTCCTCGGCCGCCAGGATCCGGCTCAACCGGTAGGTGCGGTCCTCGGTGCCCCGCTTGGCCAGCAGGTAGCCCTGGTCCCTGACGGTGACCAGACCGATCGGGTCCACCGTGCGCCACGTCGGGGGCCGGCCCACGGCCTCGTAGTAGATGCGCAGTCTGTGCCCGGCGAAGACCGCCCGCCGGACCTCTGCGGTGATGGAGTCCGAGACCTCCTCGGGGGCCACGCGACGGGAGAGCAGGTCGGTCTCCGGGTCGACGAGCAGCCGCCGGGCCGCTCCGGTGGCGGTGTCCCGCAGCCCCTCGGGCAGCGCGTCGACCACTTTCAGTACGGCCGAGGCGAGCGCCGGTCCCAGACCGAACAGCTGCGCGCCGCGCCGTGATCCGGCGACCACGAGAGCGAGCGCCTCGTCGTGGCTCAGGCCGGTGAGCGCCGTCTGGAAATCCGGCAGGAGCGCGAATCCGCCGTGCCGCCCGCGCTCCGCGTAGACCGGAACCCCCGCCGCGGAGAGTGCCTCCATGTCGCGGAGCACCGTCCGGGTCGACACCTCCAGCTCACGGGCGAGTGTCTCCGCGGTCGTCCGGCCCCGCTGACGCAGCAACAGGACCAGGGAGACCAAGCGGTCGGCGCGCATGGGGAAACCCTAGCGAAATACATGACGAAGGGTGTCACGTATTCCTGACAGGCTTCATCGCACGACGTCAGAGCGCGGCGGTTGCCGAAGCGATGGGCGTGCGCGGTGTCATGAACCGAATGGAGCAGGGGCGGCAAATGGAACGTAACGCGGTCAACCCGGTGTCGTGGTCCGTCGAGATGGGATTCAACCAGGGCGAGGTCGTCTCCGGGCACTCGCGCACCCTGTACATCTCGGGCCAGACGGCGATGAGCGGGGAAGGCGAGCCCGAGCACGACGGCGACATGGGGGCGCAGTTGGCGCTGGCCGCCGACAACGTCGAGGCGGTTCTCGCCGAGGCGGGCATGACCCTCGCGAACCTCGTCCGGCTGAACGTCTACACGACCGACGTCGATCTGCTCTTCCAGCACTACGGTGTGCTGGCGGGCCGCCTGGGCGCCGTCGGTGTCGCACCGGCCACCACCATGCTCGGTGTGGCACGGCTGGCGATCCCCGGTCAGATGGTCGAGCTGGAGGGCACCGCCGTCGCGTGACACCTCCGCGCGCGTCATGACGTCGGCCTTCGAGACCATGACCGGTCTCGAAGGCCGACGTCGTGACGCACGGCCCCGGGAGGTGCCGTTCCCCTCGAAGTGGCTACTTGGCGACCCGGATCTCCACGAGCATGTGGTCGCGGCCCTCGGGGTCCGCGCTTTCGCCCACCGGCGTCCAGGTGTTCTTGTCGATCTCGTAGGACTTCTCCTCGGTGCCGACCGTCATGTCGACCGTGGTGGAGTAGTCATTTCCCTTGATCGAGAAGACGGCGGGGATCTCCAGGCTCAGCCAGCCCTCGTTGCCGACGGTGTTGAAGCAGATCTTGCTGCCCCGGTCACGGGCCAGGAGCTCCAACTGCCCGGTCCCCGTGGCGCATTCGGCGAGCGTGATGTGGCCGTCGCCCCGCTTCAGAACGATGTTCTGCTCGGCCAGGATCTTGTCCGCCCCGGGGTAGTTGAAGTCCTCCACGGCGTAGCCGGGGGCCCCCTCCGCGACCAGCGCGGGGGCGTCGGCCGTCTCATCGGCGCCAGTGCCTCCGCCCGGCACGCCGCCGACGACCGCGATCCAGGCCAGCGCGCCGCCGGCGGCGGCGGTGCCGAGTACCCGTACCGTGAGCCGCATTCTCCGCGACTTTCCGACGTTAGTGCTGGTTTCCTTCATCGTATCCCTAATCTCGAAGCCGCCGCCCGGATTTGAAAACCACCGGTCGTGAAACCGATCGCGAACAGGGGAAGCCCGCACATACGGAATGGCCCCCTCTTGCGTGTCACTGGCACGCCTTCGCGACGCACTCGCCGAACGCCGATGATCGTCGTCGGCCTTGGCATCCCAGCATGGTGACGCACCCACGTCCAGCATCCCGAAACCGCCCTCATCAGGACATAGAAAGCAAATGATACGTGACCTGCGTCACTTCGAGGCGAGGCGGTTGGGGTCGGCGCCACGATTTCGGGATAAGCGTGACGACCCATCAAATCTTCGCGAAACATGCACTGTTGGTCTCTCGACAACCACAACTCCCACCGAATGATTACTGCGTTGCTACTGTTCGTGAACGTGGCGGGCTTCGATCCAAGGATCAGTTGTCCGGTACGGCGCGAAATCCGACACGTCACCGCATCTTTCGTAGAAGGGCAAGTCCCCTATGCAGACGGCATTCTGGAGCAGACGTCGCGTCCTGGGCGCACTCGCGGCAACAACCGCTGTCGCCGCAACCCCCTCGGTCCTGCGGCCGGCCACCGCGGCGGCCGCCGAGACGGCAGGCGCCGACCCGGTGCCGCTGCCGGACACCGATCGCGCCAAGGCCGTCCGCGCGTGGCTGTCCGGCGGCAGGGGCGTCAAGGCCGCCGCCACCACGGCCCTCTACGGGACCGACAGCGAGATCCAGTCCTTCCTCGCCGAAACGCTGCCGCAGCAGACCGTGCAGGACAACCGGGTCGCGATCGTCAGCAGCCTGGACCGCGCGGGCAAGGGCCTGCGCCGCGAGGCCGTCGCCGCACTGGACAACGGCGACGAGGCGATAGCCGGCTTCCTCTCGTCGGGCTTCGCCCCCGCCATGCTGGAGGACTTCCGGGTCGCCACCAGCATCGTCGCGTCCACCGGCGACAGGGCCGTGGTGCGTGAGGCCAACGCCGCGCTGGACGCCGGCACCGAGTCGTCCCTCGTCACCTTCCTCAGCGACGGACAGTACGACGCGCGGCTGGAGGACACGCAGGTCCAGGTCAGCGCCATGCTGATGAACGGCGGCCCGGAGGTGCAGAAGTACGCGGACCGCGCGCTCAACGGCTCCGCGAAGGACGTCGAGTGGTTCATCGAGACCGGCCAGCACATCGCGCGCGCCCGCGACCAGGAGTCGGCGACCATCGAGGAACTGGTGGCCGTCGTCCAGCGCGAGGGCAGGCGTGCCGAGCGCCAGACGAACCTGGCCATCGAGGCCGGGGCCCGCGCCGAGACCGCCGCCACCAAGGCCAAGGAGGCCGCCCAGAAGGCCGCCGCCGAAGCCGCCGCCGCGCAGAGCGACGTGAAGAAGTCGGCGGCCGCGGCCCGCAAGGCGGCCAGCGCGGCGAAGGGCGCGGCCGACGCCGCCCGAAACGCCGTCAACGCTTCCAACGCCGCCGTGACGGCCTCCCGTCGCGCCTCCTGGGCGGCCGCCGGCGCCGCCCAGGCCGCCGCGAAGGCGGGCAACGCCGCCGCCCGCGCCTACAACGCCGCGATCGCCGCGTCCAAGGACGCCGGCAAGGCGGAGAGCGCCAAGAACGCCGCGATCGCCGCCCGCAACGCCGCCGACAAGGCCCGCAGCGCCGCCGCGGCCGCCGAGAAGGCCGCCCTCGCCGGAGACGCCTCCTCGGCCGCCGGCCTGGCCGCCGCCTCCGCCGCCCGCAACTCGGCCGCCGCCGCGAACGCCGCCGCCCAGGCCGCCGCGTCCGCCGGTGCCGCGCAGGCCGAGGCAGCCGAGGCCAAGCGCCAGGCCGCCATCGCCACCAGCGCCGCCAACCGCGCCACGAACGCCGCCTCCGCCGCCCAGGCACTGGCGAGCGCCGCCGCCAAGGCGGCCCGCACCGCCCGCGACGCCGCCAACTCCGCCGCCAACCACGCCGACAAGGCCGCCGACGCCGCCGAGGAGGCCGTGAAGTACGCGGGCCAGGCCGTCGACTACGCCAACAAGTCGACCGCCCACGCCGCGGAGGCCCAGAAGGCCGCCAACGTCGCCACCCAGGCCGTCAGTGACGCCATCGAGGTGGAGAAGAACGCCCGCGCCGCCGAGGCGCAGACCATCGAGCAGGACAAGCAGCAGGCCATCGAGGAGGTCCAGCAGCTCGCCGCCATCGAGCAGGCCGAGCTCTCCGACGTACGCGAGAAGCGGCTGATGGCGGAGCGCACCGACCAGGCGACCAAGGACCTCATCGCCAAGGCGGAAGAGGCCCTGTACTCCGGCAACATGTCGGTCGCCGCGACCCTGGGCCGGCAGGCCGCGGTCGCCCTGATGGACGCCCGCGGGGCCAACACCCGGCAGGCGGCCCAGCACGCCCTCGCCGGCTCCGACGACGACGTCTACTCCTGGATCGACCTCGACCGGACGCTCGCCGCGACGCAGGACGACCGCGAGACCACCCTGCACGTGGCAACGATCGGCGGTCCGAAGGTGGCCGCGGCCGCCGCCGCCGCGTTGGAGAGCAGCGACTCCAAGGCCATCGGCGACTTCCTCACCGGCGGCATGAAGCGCGCCTCGGACGAGGACCTGCGCGTCGCCATCAACAGGATCATCGCCGAGGGCGCGGGCAGGGCCGTCACCGAGGCCGCCAACGACGCCCTCGACACCAACACCACCGAATCCCTCAACCACTTCTTCGACGAGGCCTACCCGCGGGCCGTCAAGGAGGACGACCAGGTCCTGGCCAACCAGCTGATCAAAACCGGCGGCGCCTACACCAGGTCCTACGCGGAGGTCGCGCTCGAAGGACCGCAGTGGATGCTGCGCAACTTCATCACCGTGGTCCAGTACCGCACCGCCCAGCTCGACTTCGACACCGCCACCCACGTCGCCGCGATCCGGGGAGCCATCGCCGCCGCCGCGAAGGTCGCGCAGAAGGCGCAGGAGGACGCGGCACTCGCCTCGAAGGCCGCCGCCGACGCCCGCAACGCCGCCGCCGAGGCCCAGGAGTGGGCGCAGAAGGCGCTCGACGCCGCCGCCAAGGCCGACGACTACGCCCAGCAGGCCCGCGACAACGCCAACGCCGCCGACAAGTCGGCCGCCGACGCCCGTGCCTCCGCCGCCACGGCGAAGAACGCCGCCGCCACCGCCCGCGGCGCCGCCCGCTCCGCCAACTACTCGGCCAACAAGGCCGTCGACTCGGCGCGCGCGGCCCTCGCCTCCTCCGCCGAGGCCCAGCGCTCCGCCGCCACGGCCCGCGCCGCCGAACTCGCCGCGTCCGCCGACGCGAAGGCCGCCGCTGCCGCGTACGCCCAGGCCAAGCAGATCGCCGCCGACAAGAAGCGGGCCGAGGAGATCGCGAAGGCCAAGGCGGCCGCGCTCAAGGCCCTAGAGCAGCGCCAGAACAACCAGAACCCGGCCGACAACGACAAGAACAACCAGGTCAACCCGAACGGCACCGCGGACGGCGACGCCGACGAGTGGTGGAACGACGCCCAGTTCTACGCGGACGCCGCGGGCGTGATCAGTACCGGCGCCGCGTTCCTGTCGGCCGGCTGCGCCCTCGCCGCCTTCGTCTTCCCGCCGGCCCTCGGCGCGGCCGGCTTCTTCGCCGGTGTCTCCGCGGGCGCCGGTGCCCTCAGCAGCCTCTTCACGGGCATCGAGCACGGCTTCACCAGCGGCGCCTTCTGGGAGTCCGCCGTCGGCACCGGTCTGAGCCTGGTCTCCTTCGGCGCCTACAAGTGGGTCGGCGCCGCCGACAAGGCGCTCGGCGGCAGCATCGTCAAGCCCGTCGTCAGCAAGATCACCGACACCGGCGAGGACCTGGTCGCCAGCGCCACGAAGGGTCTCAGCGACCTCTACGACCTGGTGGCCTGATCTCGCCCGTCCGTTGTCCAGGGGCGCCGCGAGCACGCGGCGCCCCTGCCCCCTCCTCCCCTCACGGAAAGGTCCTGCCCCGTGCATGGAATACGTGGCGGGCGCGCCACAAGAAGACGCGCCCGCTCGACCGTCCTGGGCGTCGTCACCGCCCTGACCCTCGGTCTCACCTCGGCCACGACGAGCCAGGCGGCCGAGCCGTCCGCGCCGGCCCGCGCCGCGTCCACCAGCGACTCCGCGGCCTCCGGCGCGCAGACCACCGATGCCGCCGAGACCAGTGCGTTCGTGGCCGGTTCCGGTGAGCAGTGCACCCCCACCGCGCGTGGCTCCAAGGAGCGCCGTGCGGGCGCCGTCGAGTCCTGTGTGACGGTCGCTCCCGCCCCCACGAAGGCGAAGACCCGCAGCGGCCCCGCCGCCTCCCCCTCCTCCACCGCCGCGGCCGCTCCCGTCGGCAGCTGCGACCTCACCAACCCCGGAAGCTACAGCTACGAGCGCTTCTCGTACTGCGTGACCGGCATCAACGTCACCTACATCCTCCGCGACAGCAGGGGTGTGGAGATCGGTCGCGGCACCCTGGAGGTCTCCACCGGCGCCGACCTGTCACCGACCGCCACGACCTGGAGCGAGCAGGTCAACGTCAGGATGACCAGCGCCTCCGGCGACGTCACCGCCCTGAACGTCAAGTTCCGCGCGTCCTGCGACGCCGGCTGCACGGCCACCGACGTCTCCCCGTGGTGGAACGGCGACATCACCGTCGGCGCCCCGCCGCTCACCGGCGACGTCGGCTACTCGTCGGCCCAGACGACGGGCTCCTCGTCCTCCTTCTACACGTCCTACGTGATGTACGTGACGTCCCCGGGCGCGACGCCGACCGACCCGAACGCGTCGTGGAAGAACCCGAGGCAGATCAGGTGCGACGACGCGGTCGGCGGCACCTCGGTGGCGGGCTGTGCCGTTCCGTCGGTCATGGCCGAGTTGTCGATGAGCCCGCAGGGCTCGGACAAGGGCGGCGCGGTAGCGGCGTACCTGTGGGCCCAGAGGAGCCTCACCGACGGCTGGGGACTCAACACCGCGCTGACCCGGTCAACGAGCGGCGTGGCCGGGCGTACGAACAGCACCTGTGGGAGCGGATCGTCGGAGCCGTTCGCAGACGCGAGCGACCTCATTCCGACCGACACCTGTGCCCAGTTCCCCTTCGCGGAGACGAAGGAAGGCGGAAGGGACGGTGCTGAGTGCGCCGAACTCATCCCCTACTACGGCAGCGGTGGCTGGTCCATCCTCGAGCTCGGCGGTGGTTCGGACCTCGACACCTCCCAGCGATGTGTGCGCGCTCATGTCGCCGCCGCCGACAAGCAGTTCGCGGACAACCAGCTCACCGACGGATTTGCGGGCCAGCGGGTCATCGACGCCGACCAGTTCAAGCTGACACTCACGGCGTCGCTGGACGGCTCCCACGCGGAGTGCCTGGGGATCTCGCCGGCGGGCGCGCGCCCGGCCGGCAACGGCTGGATCCTGAATACCACCGAACCGGTCCCACACGTCAGGAAGAACGATCCGTCGAGCCCGGCCGGCTTCCGGGCGACCAAGGCCACCGCCTGTCTGGGCAAGGTGCTTGGACCCGGCAGTGACGCCGGCGGCGAGATCACCGGCTGGGTGGACGCGGCGGACTACGCCACAGCGAACAGCCTCACCGACCAGCTCGCCCGGTGCCACCTGGTCGCCAACATCCTCGGCGGGCGGATATCGCAGAACCTCGTGCCCTGCTGGCAGGTCGGGATGAACACCGGCGCTGGCAGCATGTGGGAGTGGGAGGAGCAGGTCAGGGACGAAGTGCGGTTGGCCTCGTTCGGCGACGCCGACGCGATCCTCTACGAGGTGACTCCCCATTACCTGAGCGCCGACAGCACGATCCCGGTGCGCGTTACGATGAGTGCCAAGATCCAGCGCGAGGACGGTTCGGTCGAGCCGATGTTCGAGGACATCAACATTTTCAACACTCAGACCGGCGGAGCGCACAACCTCGGCAACTGATCTCTGCCCCACCTTGTCCGTGCCCTCGGGAGCCAGCATGAGTCTCACCACTCCGCCGCGGCCGGTCGATGTGACCGCGCTCTTCCCCCAACTGGCCCCGCTGGCACGCACGGCGACCCGGCTGCACCCGCGGCCGGGCTCGGCCACCGTGCACGACAGTTCCGTCGGCGGGCCGCTGCTGTGGCCCGCCGACGAGCCGTGGCCGCACTGCGGAGGGCCGCACGAGAGGGGCGCGACGCGCAGGGTTCTGTCCCCCGACGACATCCGGCTCCTCCGTCACAACCAAGCGGTGGTGGCGAGCCGGCGGCACCTCGGCCCCCCGGCCTCCCGGCCCACACCCGAGGAACTCGCCACCGAGAGGCGGATCCTCCAGGGCCGCCCCTGGCCCGAGGCCCCGGTCCCCCTGCTCCCCGTCGCGCAGCTGTACGCCCGCGACGTCCCTCTCCCCCTCAACCCGCCCGGAGCCGACCTCCTCCAGATCCTGTGGTGCCCCTTCGACCACCCGGCCCACCCCCGTACCGCGGTCTTCCGGCGCTCCGCAGGCACCGTCTCCGACATCCTCGACGCCCCGCCCGAACCGCCCGCGATCAAGTCTCAGGGCTACCTTCCGGAGCCGTCCGCGCTGGCACCGGAGCAGGTCACGGAGTACCCCGCCTTCAGCCAACTGGACCAGAAGCTGCGGCAGGAGCTGAGCGACCCGATCCGGTGGGGCGTCTCCCGCCCCACCGCCCCGCAGGAGTTCTACGCCAACGACCTGTCCGCTGCGCCGGGCTGGAAGACCGGTGGCTGGCCGCGCCGGGGAATGACCGACCCCGTGCCTCGCCGCTGCCCGGAGTGCGGCACCGAGACGCTGCCGCTCCTCACCATCGCCACCGTCGAATGGGACGCCGACAGCGACAGCTGGGCACCCGAGGAGGAGAGGACGAACCCGACTCCACTCCTCCCCGGCACCCCGCCGGCAAACTACACACTGATCGGCATCGCCGGCGGTTCCAGCCTCCAGCTCCACGCCTGCCCGACCGACCCGTCCCACCCCCACATCGAGCTGGTCCAGTAGCCGGAACGGCGCGAGCCGACAGGAGGTTCACCACCCCGCCGCGGCCAATCGACGTGACCGTCCTTTCTGAACCACCTGGTGTCACCGGTCACTTCAGGTAGTCCAGGATCTCCGCATCGCTGGCCATCAGCTCGGCCAGGACGTCATCGACCTTCAGCTCGGCCCGGTCCTGGGCGTCACCGATGGCGGCGGCCGCGACGGCCCTACCTTCACTCCGTGCGGTCGCAGCGCCCGCCCGGGTCACACCGGCGTCGCACTCTCCTCCAGCTCACCCACGGCCTGCTCCCACAGCTCCGGCAGCAGTTCCCCCAGGGGAAGGGCGCGGTCGGCGACGAAGGACACCTCGGCCCAGTCGCCGAAGAACGACAGCCCCACCGCGAAGAGGTGCCCCGGCACGAGCAGCGGCAACAGGGCAGTGCCCGTCACCTGCGTCTCCCCCAGGCTCCCTTTCTCGGCAAGCGGCATGGAGGTGGCCATGACGTTGGTGACACGCGGGGAGAGCATCCTTCGCAGGTACCACTCGGTGGGGCGGCCCGGCATGAAGCGGACCAGGTCCTGAATGGCCTGCCGCCATGCCTCGCCCCGCAGCCTCCGGGTGGCCGCCATGACACGATCCAGCCGCCGCAGGGACGCCTCACCCTCCCGGGCCCCGTCCGGGTGTTCCGCGGCGGTCCGCACCGGCAGCTCAAGAGGCAGTGCGAAACAGCGGTTTCCCCACGTCTGCTCCTCGTCCGCTCTGCGTGCGTCGACGGGCAGCACGGCCGTCACCCGGGGGAGCGGGACGCCGGCGCGGGCCGACCAGACCGACAACGCCCCGGCGAGTGCGGCCAGATGTACGTCGTGGGCCGAGCCGCCGCGCGCGGTACCGATCCGGCGGAGGGTGTCCGCCGGTACACGGCCTCGCCACAGCCGCCGCTCCCCGGAAGGGGTGAAGGCCGTGCCCAGGCGGTGCCCGCGAACGGCAACGGTGCCGGACAGGAACCTCATCGCCAGCCCGACGGCCGCGCCCACCCGCCGGGGTGCCCCGAACCGACGGCTCCGACCCGGCACCGGACGCGCCGACGGCTCCCCCTCGCCCAGCATGGCCCGGAAGGTCATGGCGGCGGCCGAACCGTCCTGGCAGGCATGGTGGAAGCGGTAGCACACGGCATACGCGTCGGGTTCGTGGCCGTGGATCAGCCAGACCCCCCAGTAGGCGCCGGGGGCGAAAGGGGCGTTGAGCGCGGTATGGAGGGCGGAGTCCCAGGCAGTGGGACCGTCGGCGACCACCTCGTGCACATGCTGGTCGATGTCGAAGTCCGCGTCCGGCTGCCACCGGGACCGCCGACCGCCCTCCACCCGGCTCGTGAGCAGAGGCAACGCGCCGAGCCGGAAGCTCACGTACGCGCGAAGGTCCGCCAGGGCCGGGGGCGGACCGCTGAGGTACGCGACACCGCCCGCGTCCCAGCGGACGTCGGGTCGACGGCGCTCCAGCTTGAGGAACGCCCGGTCGACCGAGTGAGTGGGGTGGCGGGGCGGAGGAACGGACGGATCGGGCCGCACGGAGCGCTCGGACGGGGCGGACAGGGTGGGCTGCTCGGAATCGGGCATGGGCTCCGGGGCTCCAGTTCGGGCGAGGGCGAGGGCGGTCGCGCTGACCGCAGGAGGGGCCGGGGGGGAAGCGAGCGTGCGAACGGCAACAGGCCACGCCCCCGGCAGCCCACCGAACCGGCCGACCGCAGCACACCACGGCCCGGACCGGCCGACCATCAGGATGACCACCGAACGGAGCGGGTCCGTCCGGCGCCCGCACGCCGCCGCGGCCTCGGCAGCCGGATTCCTGTCGGGCCGACGACGGGCGGCCGCACTCGCTCCCGGGCTCCTGCGCTCCCGGTTTTCCGTGCCCTGACGGGCTCGCTGTCCACGCGCCCGCAACCGCCGTCGGCGGGGCGACCCCTGGCAGACCGGTCCAAGGCCCCCGCCGCCGAGTTCCCTCGAAAGAGGGAATGGGCTCCAGTCACCGCCGTAGGGCTCCCACCTGGTCCGGACGCTCCGCAAGCCGGACACACTTGGTCTGCGACGAGTCGCGCCGAACCGGGAGGACGTCCGCGGTCACGGTGCGGCGTACTTCGTTCGGGTGAGCAGGGACGATCGAGACTCGCGCCCCACCCTGCGTCTGCCAGTGTGTGCCGTGCGCCAGCGGTCACCGGGCCCCCAGGGCCTGAAGAGCCCTGGGCCGGACAGGGGTGTCGGAGAACCGGCGAGCATCAGTCGGGCCGTGCGCGACGCGACCGCCGGAGACGATCCATGTCGCAGGAAGGCCGGTGGCGTCCCGTTCATCCGCACCCGGTCGCCGCAACGGCGGCACCCCGCCTCCGCCCTCCGCAGGCGGCCGCAGGCCCGCCCCTCTCACCGCCCTTGGAGACAAGCTCGTGCACGTCGCGCTCACCGGCGCCACCGGGTTCCTCGGACTGCGCCTGTTACGTCGCCTGCTCGACACGCACCGGTCGGTGACAGTCCTGACCCACGCCGGGTCGGCGGACGCTCTGCACCGCATCACGCGGTTCTTCGAACTGACGGGCGCCCCAGAGGAGTTCACCGCGGGACTCCCCCGCCGCCTTCGGGTGGTGGAGACCGACCTGGCACTGCCGCGGCTGGGGCTGTCCGGGCGTACGTTCCAGAAGCTGGCCGACAGCATCGGCGCGATCTGGCACAGCGCGGGCAGCATCAACCTGCAGGGGGATCTTCCCGAGCTGCGCGGGATCAACGTCGAAGGGACCCGGCACATCCTGGAGTTCGCGGCCGCAGGCCGTCGGTCACCCGTGGTCCATCACGTGAGCACCGCGTTCGTGGCCGGCGGGCGCCGCACCGGAGTGGCGTACGAGGACGAGCTGGACGACTCCGGTGGTTTCGAGAACGCCTACGAACAGTCCAAGTACGAGGCGGAGCTGCTGGTACACGCGTGGTCCCGGGAGCACGCTCGCCCGGTCCTGGTACTGCGGCCGAGCATCCTGGTCACGGACCTTCCGACGCACCCCGAACTGCCCCCGCACCCGCTGCTGGTCGTCGAGCGGATCCTGCGGGACGCGCGAGGTGCCGCCGAGCCGCCGCTCCCGGGCCCGGCCGGCCGGCGGCCCCGCGTCCGGGTGGTGGGGCATCCGCACGGCCGGCTGAACCTGTTGCAGGTGGAGCACGCGGCCGAGGTCATGGTGCGGCTGGCCGGGCTGTCGCTTTCGGGCGGGGTCGACACGTACCACGTCGTCCATGACCGCGATGTGCCCGTGCCGACGGTCGTGGCCCTCTTGGAACGGCTGGTCCCGCTCTCGGTCGACCTGGTCGCCACCAGGCCGGACGCCCCGTCGGAGCTGGAGGCGCTGCTGGATTTCTACCCGGGTATGACGGCCTACCTCGCCCACCGGCGGCGGTTCGACGACACCCGGGTCAGAACCCGGCTCGGGCCGTCAGCGGCCTGCGCCCCGGTGAGCCTCGACTATCTCTTGTCCGGACTGGCCCCGGGGGCCGGACTGGCCCCGGGGGCCGGGTGACTCCCCTCGTCGGGCAGTCCCCCGGCCGCCGCCCCGTCCACCCCGTACGCCTGGCCAGCAGGCGTCCTCGCCCGTTGGAGCCCTACCGTGACCGTCCTCGCCCTTCCCGGCGTCCCCGCCGCGTTCCCGCCGGTCTTCTCGCCCGAGGGAATCACGGCCCGCGTCCGGCACATCCGGGAACCCGTTCACATCGTCAGCGGGCCGGACGGCCGGGAGCTGGGGATCACGACCGGTCCCGTACCCGGCGGTCCGGTGCTCGGTACGCTGCCCCCGCTGTACCCCGAGTGGCTCGGTGGTCGCACCTTCTGCGAGACGCACGGGGTCCGCTTCCCCTATGTCGCCGGTGAGATGGCAGGCGGCATCGCGACCACCCGGATGGTCTCGGAGATGGCCCGGGCGGAGATGATCGGCTTCTTCGGCGCGGGCGGTCTGGCCTACCCCGACGTGGAGCGGGCCGTGCACGCACTGGCGCACGAGCTGGGAGCACTCCCGAACTGGGGCGTCAACCTCATCCACTCACCGGCGGAGCCGGCGCTGGAGTGGCGCGTCGCCGAGCTGCTGCTGCGCTGCGGTGTTCCTCGCATCTCGGCGTCCGCGTTCATGGAGCTGACCCCCGCGGTCGTGCTCTGCTCGGCCCACGGACTGCGCCGGGGCACGGACGGCGACATCGTCCGGCGTACACGCCTGTTCGCGAAGGTGTCCCGGCCCGAGGTGGCGGAGAGGTTCCTCTCCCCCGCCCCGCCCGCGTTGCTGGGCCCGCTCGTCGACCAGGGAAAGCTGACCCGTGAGGAGGCGGATCTGGCGGCCCTGGTGCCGGTGGCCGAGGACATCACCGTGGAGGCGGACAGCGGGGGGCACACCGACAACCGGCCGCTGTCGGTCCTGCTGCCGCGGATCACCGCCCTGCGCGACACGCTGTGCCGGCGCTTCGGCTACCGCCGCCCGGTCCGGCTCGGCGCGGCCGGCGGTCTCGGCACACCGGACGCGGTGGCCGCCGCCTTCGCCCTCGGTGCGTCCTACGTGGTCGTCGGATCGGTGAACCAGACGGCCGTGGAGGCGGGCCTCTCCGACGAGGCCAAGGCGATGCTCTGCGACGCGGACGTCTCCGATGTGGCCATGGCGCCGTCGGCCGACATGTTCGAGCTCGGCGTGAAACTGCAAGTGCTCTCCCGGGGCACCATGTTCGCCCAGCGGGCCGGCCGGCTCCACATGGCGTACCGGGCCCACGGTTCGCTGGAGGAGATCCCGTCCGCGCTGCGCGCTTCGATCGAGCGCGACGTGCTGCGCGCCCCGTTCGACGAGGTCTGGCAGCGAACGCGCGCCTTCTGGGAACAGCGCGATCCCGCGGAGATCACCCGTGCGGAGGCCGACCCGAAACACCGCATGGCCCTGGTCTTCCGCTGGTATCTGGGCAGTTCGAGCCGGTGGGCGATCACCGGGGAGACGACGCGGCGGGCCGATTACCAGATCTGGTGCGGGCCCGCGATGGGCGCGTTCAACCGGTGGGTGGCGGACACGTTCCTGGCCGAGCCGGCGCACCGGTCCGTGGTGCAGATCGCGCTCAACCTGCTCGAAGGGGCTGCCGTGGTCACCCGCGCCCACCAGCTGCGCACGTATGGCGTTCCGCTGCCGGCTGAAGCGTTCTCCCACACCCCGTGCGAGCTGGCGTGAGCGGCACCGGCGCCGCCGATACGTCGGCAACGACAGCACGCCCCCGAGGAGGGACCGTGTCCGGCTCCATTCCCCATCAGATCCCCATCGCCGTGGTCGGCGTGGGCGCGCTGGTACCCGGCGCGACGGACGCGGCCGGTTACTGGCGGATCGTGACCGGCGGCCACGACCTGATCACCGAGGTGCCCGCCTCCCGCTGGCGCGTGGAGGACCACTACGACCCGGACCCGGCCGCCCCCGACAAGACGTACGCCCGCCGGGGCGCCTTCCTCGACGAGGTGGACTTCGACCCGATGGCCTACGGGGTGCCCCCCGCCAATCTGCCGGCGACGGACACCTCTCAGCTGCTCGCTCTGATGGTCGCCGACCAGGTGCTGACGGACGTCGGCGGTCCGGCCGGGGTGGACCGGGACCGCACCGGCGTCGTCCTCGGCGCGGCCGCCCTCGAACTCCTTCCGCACATGTACGGGCGCACTCAGCGTCCCGCGTGGCTCGCGGGGCTGCGGGAGAGCGGACTCGGGGAGAGCGAGGCACAAGCCGTGTGCGACCGCATCTCGGCCCGCTTCGAGCCGTGGCGGGAATCGTCCTTCCCCGGGCTGCTGGGCAACGTCGTCGCGGGTCGGATCGCCAACCGGTTCGATCTGCACGGCATCAACCACACCACCGACGCCGCCTGCGCCAGCTCTCTGGCGGCCCTGTCGACGGCCGTCGGTGAGCTGTCGCTCGGCCGGGCCGACCTGGTGATCAGCGGTGGCGTGGACACCGGGAACGACATCGGCATGTTCCTGTGCTTCTCCAAGACGCCCGCGCTGTCGCCCAGCGGTGACTGCCGGCCGTTCTCGGCCGCGGCCGACGGAACCATGCTCGGCGAGGCGGTCGTCATGTACGCCCTGAAGCGGTTGTCCGACGCGGAGCGTGACGGCGATCGGATCCACGCGGTGATCCGGGGCATCGGCTCCTCGTCCGACGGCAGAGGTACGGCGATCTACGCACCGCTGCCCGGCGGTCAGGCGCGGGCCCTGCGACGCGCCTACGAGGAGGCGGGCTACGGACCGGACACCGTGGAGTTGGTCGAGGCGCACGGGACCGGGACGAAGGCCGGGGACACCTCCGAACTGGCCGCGCTCGGGTCGGTGTTCGCAGCGTCGGGCCGTACGGACGGGCAGTGGTGCGCGATCGGCTCCGTCAAGTCGCAGATCGGGCACACCAAGTGCGCGGCGGGTGCGGCGGGGCTGCTCAAGGCGGTGATGGCCCTGCACCACAAGGTGCTGCCGCCCACCGTCAAGGTCGACCGGCCGAACCCGGCAGCCGCCGCCCCGGACGGCCCGTTCTACGTCAACACCCAGGCCCGTCCGTGGGTGAGGCCGGCCGGTCATCCGCGCCGGGCGGCGGTGTCGAGCTTCGGCTTCGGCGGCAGCAACTTCCACGTCACATTGGAGGAGTACGTCCCCTCGGGCGCCCCGGGCCGTGCGGCCCTGCGTCATCGCACCGCCCCGAGCGAACTCGTCCTGCTCAGTGGCGATTCCCTGTCGGACCTGGCACCGCCGCAGACGGACGACGGCCGTCCGCTTGCCGCGTCGGCACGGGAGAGCCACGCCCGCTTCTCACCCGCCGCCCGGATGCGGCTGGCTGTCGTCGCCACGGACGGCGAGGACCTGCTGCACAAGCACGCGCAGGCCCTCGCGCTGATCCGGCAGCGCCCCGACGCGGCGTTCTCGACGCCCGCCGGTGTCCGGTACGCGTACGGGGAGGCCGCCCCCGGCCGCATCGGCTTCCTGTTCCCCGGGCAGGGGTCCCAGTACGTCGGGATGGGAGCCGATCTCGCGATGCTGGCGCCGTCCGCGCAGGCCCTGTGGGACCGGCTGGGCGGCACCCGCTTCGACGGACAGCTCCTGCACCGGGTCGTCTTCCCCCCGCCCTCCTTCACCGACGAGGAACGAGCCGCCCGGCAAGCCCTGCTGAATGCCACCGAGTGGGCGCAGCCCGCGCTGGCGGTGCACGCGCTCGCCCTGCTGGAGGTGGTGCGCGAGCTGGGGCTGCGGCCGGACTGCGTAGCGGGGCACAGCTTCGGCGAGCTGGTGGCGTTGCACTGCGCGGGTGCGCTGGACGCCACGTCGCTGGTGGGTCTGGCCCGTCATCGCGGCGAGCTGATGCGGGACGCGGCTCTCGCCCCGGGCGCGATGCTGGCGGTGACGGCGGACCGCACACACGTGGCGGAGGTGCTGGCCGGCGGCAGGTTCGGCGACATCTGGCCCGCCAACCACAACTCCCCGCACCAAGTGGTGCTCTCCGGATCGGTGGAAGCGGTCGGCCGTGCCGAGAAGGCGTTTTCGGCCGCGGGCGTCGCCACCCGTCGGCTGGCCGCGTCGACCGCCTTCCACAGCCCGCTGGTCGCCCCGGCCGTCGAGCCGCTCGCCGCGTACCTGCGCACGATGCCGCTCGCGGAGCCCGGGATCGAGGTCTACGGCAACGCGGACGGGGCGCCGTACCCGTCGTCCCCCGACGAGGTGCGCCACCGGATCGCCCGCCATCTCGCTTCGCCCGTGCTCTTCCAGGACCAGATCCAGGCGATGTACGCCGCTGGGGTACGCACCTTCGTCGAGGTCGGCGCCGGCACCGCGCTGACCGGCCTGGTCGGGCAGATCCTCGGCGACCGCGAGTACGCGGCCATCCCCCTGGACCGGCCGGCCCGGCCCGGGGCCGACACCCTGCACGCCGCGCTCGGCGAACTCGCCGTACGCGGCGTCCCCCTCGATCTCGACACCCTCTGGGCGCCGTACGCCCCGCCCGGAACCTCAGCGAAGGAGCGCGAGCCCCGAATGACCGTGAAGATCAGCGGAGCCAACTTCGGCCGGTCCGCGCCGACCCGTGCCGCGTCCGCCGAGCCGCCGCCCGCACCGGAGCCCCGGCCTCGGTCTTCCCTCGTACCCGCACACCCGTCCGACACCCCGATGGCTCCCGTGCCCGCGTCCGCTGCCTCTCCGGCCCACACCTCGCAGCCGTCGGCGTACGGGACGGCCACCGCCGCGCCCTGGCAGCTGGAGCCCGAACCGGCGCAAGAGGCCGATGCCGCTGACAGCGCCGGGGCCTCGGGTGCGGTCGGCGGTGACTGGCTCGCCACCGTCGAGAGTGTCCAGCGGCAGGCGGCGGAGACCCACACCGCCTGCCAGCGCATGCTGACGGAAAGCCACATGGCCTTTCTGCGGATGACCGAGACGACCCTGACCGCGATGCTCGGGGGAGCGCACCCGGGCGTGATCACGGACGTACCGGCTCCCCCGCTGCCGCTGCCCCGCCCCACGTCACCGCGGCCCGCACCGGGGCCCGTGGCGATGCCGGCTCCGGTCCCGACCGGTGCTCCGGTACCCGTACCCGTACCCGCCCCGGCCGGCCCTGTGCCCGGCGCGTCCCCCGGGGTCGAGGCGGCGTCTTCCCCCGCACCGGCAGCTGCTCCCGCTCCCGCCGATGATGTGGTGTCCTTGTCGCCAAAGGAGCTGGAGGAGTTGCTGCTGTCGGTGGTGGCCCGGCTCACGGGCTATCCCAGCGCCATGCTCAACATGGACATGGAGCTGGAGGCGGACCTGGGCGTCGACTCCATCAAGCGCGTCGAGATCCTGTCGGCCGTACGCCGGCAGGTGGGCGACGTGGCGGTGGGGGACGCCGGGCAGCTCGGCAAGCTCCGGACGCTGCGCGAGATCGTCGATGCGCTCACCGGCGGCGCCCGGCCTCCCGAGCCTCCCGAGCCGCCGGAGCCGGGCGGCCGTGCCGCCGGAGCCCCCGCCGTTCCCGAGGCATCCGAACCACCTGCCCCGCGCACCGGGGCGGGCGAGGGGACGCCGCTGGCCAGGCTGGTGCCGCGCACGGTGGAGTCGCCTGCGTCCGGGCTGGCCACGGCGGGACTGCTGGACGGGCCCGTCCTGGTGACCGGCGAGGGCACGGGCGGGTGCGGGATCGTCGGCCTCGTCGCCCGGAAGCTGACGGAGCGCGGCGTGGACGCCGCCGCCGTGGCGGAAGTGCCCGCGGACGCGCGTGGTGTCGTCCATCTCGGCGGGCTCACCGCGAGCGGCGCGCCGGACGAGGCGCGGGAGGTCCACCGGTCGGCGCTCCGCGCGGCGCGTGCGGTGGCGGCAGGAGCGGCCGCGGGCGGCGGGCTGTTCGTGACCGTCCAGGACACCGGGGGCAACTTCGGGCTCGGGGGCCACGCGCCCGACCGCGCATGGCTCGGCGGAGTCGCCGGTCTGGCCAGGACCGCGGCGAAGGAGTGGCCGGACGCCTCGGTCAAGGTCGTCGACTGCGAGCGGGGCGGCCGGGACGACGAGGAGGTCGCCGAAGCGATCGTGCGGGAACTGCTCGAAGGCGGGGCCGACGCGGAGGTCGGCCTCCGGGCGGACGGCACCCGCGCCCTCCTGCGGATGGTGCCTGAGCCGGTCACGCCCGGCGGCACCCGACGGATCTCCTCCGCGTCGGTGATCGTGGCCACCGGAGGGGCGCGCGGGGTGACCGCCGCGGCCTTGCTCGACCTGGCCAGGACCCACCGTCCAAGGATCGTGCTGCTGGGCAGGACGGACCTGGCCGCCGAGCCCGCCGGACTGGCCACGGCGACCGACGAGCCGACGCTCACCCGTCTGCTCGCGGAGCGCTCGACCGGGAGCGCGGCGGACTCCTCACCCGTCCGGATCGCGGAGCGGGCACGGGCGATCCTGGCCGCGCGCGAGGTGCGGGCGACACTGGCGGGGCTGGAGGCGGCGGGGTCGCCGGTCCGGTACGTCCGGGTGGACGTCCGCGACGGTGCCGCCCTCGCCGCCGCGCTGCGCGACGTGCGCGAGACGTGGGGGCCGGTCACCGGCATCGTGCACGGTTCGGGGGTGCTGGCCGACAAGCGGATCGCCGACAAGACCGACGAGCAGGCCGAACTGGTGATGTCCACCAAGGTGGACGGTCTGCGGGCGCTGCTGGAGGCGACGGCGGAGGATCCTCTGGACACGATCTGCCTGTTCTCCTCGGTGGCCGCCGTGTTCGGCAACCCGGGGCAGGGCGACTACGCCATGGCCAACGAGGTCCTCCATCAGGTTGCGTCGGCGGAGCGGGTCCGCCGCCCCGGCTGCCTGGTGCGGTGCCTGGCCTGGGGCCCTTGGCGGGGCGGCATGGTCACCCCGGCCCTGGCCGCTCATCTCGGCCGGTCGGGGGTACCGCTCATTCCTCTTGAACAGGGTGCGGCGGCCTTCACCGCCGAGCTGGACGGCACCGCCGGCGAGGCCCGCGTCGTCCTGGCCGCCGGGGACGACCCGGCCGCCCTGTCCCCGGCCGGTGAGCCGCGTAGCGCACAACTGCTGGTCCACTCGGACACCCTGCCGCAGCTGGCCGACCACGCGCCCGCCGTGGTGCCCGTACTGCCCGTGGCCCTGGTCCTGAACTGGTTCTCGGGCGCGGCCACGGCCTGGCTGCCGGCTGCCGGACGGCTCGTCCTGCGCGATCTGCGGGTGTACAAGAAGTACGACCTGCCGCAACTGCCCGGCGTGGGCCACCGGCTCACCGTGGTCGGCAGCCGGGGCGCGCCCGGTTCACCGTCGGCTCTGGAGGCGGAGCTGCGGGGCCAGGACGGTGTGGCGCACTTCCGTGCCATCCTGGACACCGGGGAGGGGGAGCCCGATGCGGCCGCGTGGGACGCCCCGGACGGCCTGAAGCCACTCGACCGGGACGATCCGTACGACGGGAAGGTCCTCTTCCACGGCCCCCGGTTCCACGCGCTGCGCACGGTGCGCGGTATCTCGGAGCACGGAGCCGAGGCGACCGTCACGGGCGTGCGTGCCCTGGGCTGGGCGGGTGAGCACTGGTCGCTCGATCCGGCCGCCGTGGACGGCGCTCTCCAGCTCGCCCTGCTCTGGGGTGCGGAGGTGCTCGGGGCGGCGACGCTGCCGATGACCGTCGCCGAGTGCAGAGTGCACCGGCGTGGCCCGGTGGACGCCGCCGTGCGGTGTGTGGTGAGGGGGCGCAAGGCGCACGAGACGGGTGCGCGCTGCGACGCGGCACTGATCGACGCCGACGGTTTCGTCCGGCTGGAGCTGATCGGCGTCGAACTCGTCCGCCGCCCCTCCTGACCCCGTCCCCGCCCTCCGCCCTGTCCTGAAGGGAGACCCGCATGCGTCGCGAACCGATCGCCGTCGTCGGACGAGGCTGTGTGCTGCCCGGCGCGCTGGATCCGGACACGTTCTGGGAGAACATCGCCGCCGGCCGCGTGAGCCTGTCGGCCGCCCCGGCGGGCCGATGGCGGCTGCCGCGCGGCTGGGCCATGGGTTCCGTGGCGGACCACCTCGACCGTACGTGGACCGATGTCGGGGGGTACGTCCAGGGGTTCGAGTCCGTCTTCGATCCGGGCGGCTTCGGCATCGCCCCGGAGCGCATCGCGTCCTTGGACCCGCTCTTCCACTGGGTGCTGTACGGGGTGCGGCAGGCGCTCGCCGAGGCGGGCAGTGCGGGTCCGCTGCCGCGCGGGGGGCTGGTGCTGGGGAACCTGTCGTACCCCACAGCCTCCGGGGCGGCCTTCGCCGAACACGTTTGGCTGTCCGCCCAGCGGGCTTCGCTCCGTGACGCCCTGTTGACGGGTGAGCGCCGTACGCGCCCCGACGCCCGCAACCGTTTCTCCTCCGGGCTGCCCGCCCGGCTCGCGGCCCGCGCGCTCGGGCTCGGGGCGGGGGCCTGGTCCCTCGACGCCGCCTGTGCGTCCTCGTTGTACGCGATCAAACTGGCGTGCGACCGGCTGCACGACGGCACGGCCGACCTGATGGTGGCCGGTGCGGTCAGCCGCCCCGATCCCCTCTACCTCCACGTGGGGTTCTGCGGGCTGTCCGCGACGAGCCGCACGGGGCGCAGCCGCCCCTTTCACCGGGACGCGGACGGGCTGGTGCACGGTGAGGGTGCCGGGTTCGTCGCCCTGATGCGGTTGTCCGGGGCTCGCGCCGCCGGCCTGCCGGTGCTCGGTGTGATCCGCGGTGTGGGTCTGTCCAACGACGGGCGGGGTTCCGGCCTGATCAGCCCGTCGGAGGAGGGTCAGGTACGGGCCATGCGCCTGGCGTACGACATGGCGGGTGTCGCTCCCGAGTCGGTGTCGCTCGTCGAGTGCCACGCGACGGGGACGCCGGTCGGGGACGCGGTGGAGGCGCGCGGCATGGCCCGGGTCTTCGGGTCGGGCGACGACGTACCCATCGGTTCCGCGAAGTCGAATGTCGGGCACCTGCTGGCCTCGGCGGGGGTGGCGGGGCTGCTCAAGGTGCTCGGCGCGATGCGGGCGGGGGTACGCCCGGCGACGCTCGGGGCCGGGCGTCCGCTGGAGTTGCTGGCGGACACGCCCTTGCGGGTGCTGTCCGCGCCGGAGGAGTGGGTGGGGCGACGCAGGGCGGCGATCAGCGCGTTCGGGTTCGGCGGGACCAACGCCCATCTGGTCGTCGACGCTCCGGACGTCGCTCCCCTGCCCCCCGTACGGCGTGGCGGACCGGTTGCCGCCGCGCCGGAGCCGGCTCCTGAACGTGACGCGCCGGGCGCCCGTACACCGGTGGCGATCGTCGCCCTCGGTACCCGGGTCGGCGAGGGGGCGTCGCTGGAGGACTTCCGCCGGGCGGTGCTGGGCGGCGAACGGCGCGGTCCCGTCGCGGAGATCGCCGTGGAACTGACGGGCCTGTGCTTCCCGCCGCTGGCCCTGGAGCGGACCGCGCGTCACCAGCTCCTGGTGCTGGAGGCCGCCAGGGAGGCCGCCAGGACGGTGAGCCTGCCGCGCGAGCGGACCATGGTGGTCATCGGTACGGGGGTGGACCCCGAGGTGGCCCGCGCCGGCGCCCGCTGGCGGGTCCCGTACTGGCTGGAGCAGTCCGGTGTGCCCGTCACCGCGCCGTCGGCGGATCTCGCCCGGGAGGCGTTCACCGGGCCCATGACGGCGGAAGCCGTGGTGGGCAGCATGCCGAACCTCGCGGCGAACCGCATCAGCACCCAACTGGATCTGGCGGGGCCCGGGTTCACGGTGTCCGCCGAGGAGGCGTCCGGGCTGGTCGCGTTGGAGGTCGCAGCCCGGGCCATCCGGTCGGGGGAGGCCGATGCCGCGCTCGTCGGTGCCACCGACCTCTCCTGCGAGGCGGTCCACCGGGTCGCCCTGCGGGAACTCGGGCACGAGGACGGCCCCGGGGACGCGGCCGTCGTCCTGGTCCTCAAGCCTCTGCACGCCGCGCGCAGGGACGGCGACACCGTCGTCGCCCTGCTGGACGAGGAGGGCGACGACGCACCGGACCTGGTCGTCGGCGACGGTCCCGACGCGGCGTTCGACCCGTCGTCGGCCTTCGGGCGTGCTCATGCCGCGTCCGGGCTCGTCTCCGTCGCCGTCGCCGCGGTCTCGCTCCAGCACCGCGCGGTGCCCCGCCCGGGCGGCCCCGCGGACACCGCGGCCGTCCCGCACACCGCGCGGGCCGAGGTCACGCCGCTGGACGGCCCCGCCGCGAGCGTACGGCTGCGCGCGGCGGACTGCCGGCCGTGGCTGCGAGGTCCGGCTCCGAGCCTGCACGTCTTCTCCGGGGCGGACCGGCGGGAGGTGCTGGCCGCCCTGGAGGCCGGCCGGGAGTCCTCGGCCGGCCCGGCCCGGCTGGCGCTCGTGGTCGACGGCGCCACCCTGCCGCCGGACCGCAGGGAAGCCGCCCGCCGCTGGTTGACGGAGGGTGGGATCCGCCCGGCCGACGTCCTGTACCGAGACGGGCCGGTCACCGGGCAGACCGCCTTCGTGTACACCAACGGATCGGCCACCTACCCGGGGATGGGCCATGAGCTGGCGCTCGCCCTGCCGTCGCTGGGCGAGCGGATCCGCGAGGAGCACGGGGCGGTGGGTACGCGGCTGCGGTCCCGGACCGAGCCCGGAGTGCTCGGCCAGATCTGGGCCGCCGCCGAACTGGCCTCCTTCCACACCGTGTTCAGCCGGGAGGTGCTCGGGCTTCGGCCGGACGCCGCGCTCGGGTACTCCTCGGGCGAGTCGACGGCGCTGGTCGCTCTGGGGGCATGGCCGGATGCCCCGGGGCTGTACGAAGCCACCCGGGACAGCGGTCTGTTCACGACCGAACTCACCGGCGAGCTGCGGGCGGTCCGACGCTACTGGCGACGGCGGGGCATCCAGGGCTCCCGGTGGTCGAGCTACCTGGTCAGCGCGTCCCTGGAAGCCGTCCGCGCGGAGCTCGCCACGGAGGCCGCGGTCCATCTGATGGCGGTGAACGCGCCCGAGGTCTGTGTCATCGGTGGCGAGTCCCGGGCCTGCGCGGCCGTCGTGGCCAGGCTCGGCGCCGACCGGGCGATCGAGCTGGACTACGACATGGCGGCCCACGCTCCGGAGTTGGCGGAGGTCCGCGAGGTGTGGCGCGAGACCCACCGTCGTCCCACGGTCGAGGTGCCCGGGGTTCGGTTCTACAGCGGGGCCACCGGGCGGGCGTACCGACCGACGGCCGAGCGAGCCGCTGAGGCGCTCACCGCCCAGGGACTCGGCACGATCGATTTCGCGGCCACGGTCGAGCAGGCGTGGGCGGACGGTGTCCGGGTCTTCGTGGAGCACGGGCCGCGCAGGCTGTGCACCGGTTGGATCAAGCGGGTGCTCGGCGACCGGGAGCATGTGGCCGTCGCGCTGGACGCCCCGGGCGACGCCGGGCTGCGGCACCTGTGTCTCGCGGTCGCCGAACTCGTCGTCGCCGGAGTGCCCGTGCGGGCCGACGCGTTGCTCACCCGCCTCGCCGAGGCCGCGACGGAACTCCCGCGGCCCGGCCCCACCGTCACCGTTCCCGTACCCCCCTCTCCGCGCCTACCGCCCCTGGAGCCTGCCGTGACCGTTCTGCCCCGGGCACCCGAGCTGGCACCCGTACCGGACCGGCTCCCCGGCCGCCGCGCCGCCCCGGTGGGCCAGGACTTTGGCCGCCTCCCCGCCCCGGCCGCCGGCGCCGTACCCCTGCCCGCCGCGGGACAGCGCTCCCGGCCGCCCGCCGAAGGCGACCGGGAGCCGGGGACGGCAGGCGTTCGGGCCGTGGTCGCCCGGCAGAGTCAGCGGGTCGCCACGCTGCACCAGGAGGTCATGGCCGCGCACGCCGAGGCTCATCAGCAGTTTCTGCGGATGTCCGCGCTCGCCGTGACGGCGCTGACCGCCGTCGGCCCGACCAGATCCGGCTCCGGCCCCGTTCCCGTACGGCCGTCCACCCCCGCCGCACCGCCTCCACCCACCGGGCCTTCACCCGCGGCCCCGGCGCTCCCCAGGCCCCGGCCGGTGCCCGGCTCCCCCACGGCAGCCGCGCCCGCGCCGGCTCCGAAGCCGGGACCGACGTTCGACCGCGCCCAACTGGAGCACCTCGCCTCCCGCGAGATCTCCACCCATTTCGGTACGCGCTTCGCCGAACAGGACCGATACGCGGTACAGACCCGGATGCCCGGGCCGCCCATGCTGCTCGCCGACCGGGTCACCGGCATCGACGCGGTACCTGCGGCGCTCGTCCTGCCGGATCCGGTCCGCACGGACGGGAGGATCTGGACGGAGACCGATGTCCTGCCCGACAGCTGGTACCTGGACTCCACGGGGCGTATGCCGACCGGCCTGCTGATCGAGGCGGGCCAGGCCGACCTGCTGCTGCTCAGTTGGCTGGGCGTCGACCTCCTCAACCGGGGTGAGCGCGCCTACCGGCTGCTCGGCTGCGAGGTGACGTTCCACGGCGGCCCGCCGCAACCCGGCGACACACTGTGCTTCGAGATCCATGTCGACGGGCACGCGGAGGTCGACGGCGTTCGACTGGCCTTCTTCCACTACGACTGCTACGTGGACGGTGAGCTGCGGCTCAGTGTCCGCGAGGGCCAAGCCGGCTTCTTCACCCCCGGGGAGCTCGCCGGCAGCGGTGGTGTGCGCTGGGATCCCGCCGAGCACCCGCCAGGAGACGACCTGCCGCTCGACCCGCCGACCGTGTGCTGCGAACGGTCCCGTTTCGGCGTGGACCAGGTGCGAGCCCTGATGCGAGGGCGGCCTGCGGACTGCTTCGGCCCCGGCTGGGAGGCGACAGCGGCCCACGTCCGCTCGCCGAGGCTCGACAAGGAGCGACTGCGACTGCTGGACGAGGTCACCGCGTTCGACCCCGCCGGAGGGCCGTGGGGCCGAGGCTATCTGCGCGCCGAGACCTCGTTGTCCCCGGACGACTGGTTCTTCGCCGGCCACTTCAAGAACGACCCCTGCATGCCAGGCACTCTGATGCTGCAGGGCGGTCTCCAGGCGATGGCGTTCTACCTGACGGCCATGGGCTTCACCGTCGACCGGGACGGCTGGCGCTTCGAGCCGGTCGGCGAACACCCCGCCAGGGCGATGTGCCGGGGCCAGGCGACCCCGGAGAGCCGGCGGGTCGACTACGAGGTGTTCGTACGCGGCGTCTCGGCCGGGCCGGTGCCGACGCTCTACGCGGACGTCCTCGGCTCGGTGGACGGAGCGAAGGCGTTCCTGGGCCGCGGCATGGCGCTCCGGCTGGTTCCCGACTGGCCGTTGTCGCACTGGCGGCATTCGGGGCCGCCCGCCGTGCAGGCCGACGGAGCGCCGGTGCCGCTGTCGCGGCTCGGCGGGCTGGCGGGCCACCGGGAGGAGAAGCCGGTGGCCGCGGCCGTCGACGGACTCCCCTTCGACTACGCCTCGCTGCTGGCATGCGCCTGGGGCCGGCCGAGCGAAGCCTTCGGCGCCATGTACGAACCCTTCGACGGCACCCGCAGGGTGGCCCGTCTTCCCGGCCCGCCCTACCACTTCATGAGCCGCATCGTGTCTGTGGACGGCCGGCAGGGTGCGATGAGGGAAGGCAGCGTCGTCGTCGCCGAATACGACGTGCCGGCCCAGGCGTGGTTCTTCGAGCAGAACGGTGGCCGCGCCATGCCGTTCGCCGTCCTCATGGAGGTCGCGCTGCAGCCCTGCGGTTGGCTGGCCTCGTACGCGGGCAGCGCGGTGACCAGCGAGGCAGACCTGCTGTTCCGCAACCTCGACGGGTCGGGAACGGTCACCGGCGAGGTCACCCCCGCGACGCGTACGGTCCGCACCAGGGCCGAACTGACACGGGTGTCGCGCAACGGGGACATGGTCATCGAGTCGTTCCGGGTGACGTGCGAGGCCGACGATGTGCCCGTGTTCGAACTCTCCACGGTCTTCGGCTACTTCCCCCGGTCGGCCTTCGACGACCAGCAGGGTCTCGCGGCTTCGGCGGCCGACCGGGCCCGTCTGGAGGAGTCTCACGGCCCTGTGGTCGACCTGACCACCCGTCCCGCCCGGCACTGCGCCGGGGAACTGCGCTTGCCGGGACCGATGTTGTTGATGCTGGACCGCATCACGGGCTACTGGCCGAACGGCGGAAGCGCGGGACTGGGCCGGCTGCGGTCGGAGAAGGACGTTCGCCCGGACGCCTGGTTCTTCCGTGCCCACTTCTTCCAGGACCCGGTGCAGCCCGGCTCGTTGGGCGTCGAAGCCATGTGCCAACTGCTCCAGTACCACCTGCTCGAAAGCGGTGCGGCCGACGGCGTAGCCCACCCCAGGTTCGAACCGGTGCTGCTCGGTCGCGAGGTGGCCTGGACGTACCGCGGCCAGATCACTCCGGCCAATCGGCTGATCCGAGTGGACATGGACATCGTGGAGAGCGGCACGGACTCGCGGGGACCCTATGCCGTGGCGGACGCGTCGCTGTGGGGCGACGACACGTGCATCTACCGGGTGCGGGGGCTGGGTGTGCGCGTGGTACCGGGGTCAGTCGGCGGACCGTGAGACGCCGCCTTCTCGTCCAGCGTGGAATACACCTCGGCCCCGAACACGTTCGTCCGGGGCCGCTCGACCGCCGACACCGGAAGACCCACGTCACCGACCTTCGACTCGGCCCGGTTCTGGGCATCGCCAATAGCCTCGATGACAAGTGCCTGCTTACTGCGGCCCTCCCGAGGGGCCCGCTCCGTAGGCTTCGCGTCCAGGTCGCCAGGAAGTCGGAGTGTCATCCGAGCGTCAAGAATCTCCGAAAGCCCCTCTGAGTGCGTCGCCCATGCAGGCACCTCACTCACGAACCCGCAGGTCAGCAATCTGCAAAGATCGATCCGTCGCTCGAACCGTTCCACGGAGGGAAACAGGTCGAGCAACCCACCCGAACAACAAAAGCGCAGGTCAGGACCCCTTGCCCGCAGACTCCAGGACCGCCACGCACTCCACGTGGTGCGTCATCGGAAACATGTTGCCCCGGGCGCAGGCGGCAAAGCAGCAGGTCAGATGGGATTTCGACGCCCGAATGAGGGGCCATCAAGCGCCCGGAGCGCCAAATGAGCGTCACGGCCGTACGTCGATTCAGCTCGGGCGATCTGGCGTGTCACGGACACCGCAGTACGGCGGCACCTCCCCAGTACGAAACCTCACGCCGTTGAGTCGTGTCGGTGCGCCCACTGTGAACCCGCCTCAGGCACGAGGGAGACGTCGACGCGCCCCGCGGCCCGCGCCACCTCCGCGTCAATGGTGTGAGCATGTCACACGCGCTCCAGGTGCACGCCCTCTTGTCTCCGATGTGGGAGAGCGTGTGCAACGCCTGGTTGCTGGCCCGGGTGCGTCCGGAATCGAGTTCCCGGCGCGTCCGGGGCAGGTTGATCTCCGCTGAGATACGGGTCAGCGCCTAGGGCCACGCCGTACACTCGCTGCACACGACATTTATGCTGGCCGACATCTTCTCTGCTTACCTGGAGACCGCTCCCACCTGGGTGAGGCTCAAGGGCGGCCAGCGCGGCGAGATGGCCCGCACCGGGGCGCCGTAGTCCGACACATCTCGAGCCAACGCCCTGTCAGCGGCCAGCTCGTTCTTCGCATACCTCGACACCGTCAACGAGCGGCCGGTGAGCGACCCGTTCGCTGCAGTCCGGCGGCCGGTGATCGACCCGGACTACTCGGCGACTGAGGGCCTGACCGAGGCGGAGACGGTCCGGCTGCTGGTGGCCGTCCGCGATGAGCAACAGCCGGCGGCGTACCGGCCGCGGGCATACGCCTTGCTGTTGATGATCTACACGGCGTGCCTGCGGATCGACTCCGTGCTCGCAGGCGACGTCGAGGACCTCGGCTGCGACCGCGGTCACTGTGTACTCAACGCCCGGGTCAAGGGCGGCGCAAGGAAGAAGAAGGCTATCCCGCCGCACACCTGGGACGCCCTGCAGGAGTACCTCGACGGTCGTACGACCGGGCCGCTATTCACCACCGCCTCCGGTGGACGGCTCGGCGAGCCCGCCGTGTGGCGTATGATCCGCTCCCTCGCGCGTCGGGCCGGCCCTCGGGCTGCCGCAGGCCAAATCGATCCACCCCCACGTGATGACGCACATGGCCATCACGCATGCTGCCGCCCGGACCGACGCCCGGATCAACCGGGCGCAGGAGTGGGCCGATCACCAGGACGCCCCCACCACCAGCTGGTACAACTACAGGTGCGGACTGCTCGACAACAGCCTGGGCTACGTTCTCGCCGAAGCGCTGGCGTACGGCCTCGACTCCGGGGCGGACTGAACGGAACGGGATGCGCCTTGAGTTCGGTGTCCACCCACCTGGCAGCCGCACGTGGTCGGGCTGCGCGAGCGCAACGTGAAGGTGTCCAGTGACGGCTTAGGCGAACTTTTCGAAAACCTTGAAGCCGCGCGCGTACGTCTTCTGCGTGTTCGTGCTGCGCCGGTGGGCCTTCCAGGCCGCGGCCGGGGCGGGGAGCCGGTCATTTGTGCCGTACAGGGAGACGAGGAAGTCGTGCAGCCTCCGTGCGTGTTCAGGCCAGTGATCGCGTGGGACGCGGCGCTCGGTTAGCGCTCCCCCAGCGCTGATCCACAGTGATGGTCACCGCGGCGCCTCCGGAGTTTCGATCTGCCCGGGTCCAATAGCGGCACTGATGACGTCGTGGGCCACGTGGATCATGTCGTCCATTGGAAGATCACTTGTGTAGGCCAGCTGCGCGATTTGGGCGCTGGCCTCGATGAGACGGCGCCGTACGGCTGTGTCGCGGACGTTCTCCGCGTAGTAGCCGGCATTGGCCGCCGAGGGCACCGCCTGGACGAGCATGTGCAGATAGCGTGCGCCCCCCGCGCGGTCGAGTTCGCCGCGCCGGTCGAGTTCAGCAGCGACGGTGATGGGGTCGGCAGGCTTGTCTTCCGTGTAGAGACCGAGGACGGCCTGGTAGATCGTCTCGTGCGCGGGCCGGTAGAAATCGCGCCCCTCCTGAAGGATCTTGACGACGTCGGCGATGGCGTCCTTGGAAAGCAGCATGCCGCCGAGGACGGACTGCTCGGCATCGAGATCCTGTGGTGGCACGCGGGTGAACCCGCCGCCGTCTGTGTCGTCCCATTGCCCAGTCCTGAGCGTCTCGGCTCTGCTGCGGGACGGGGAACGATGCCCGGGGGAACCTTGAAAAGCCCGGAGAGGGGCGAGCAGCGTCGCCTCAGCGCGCTGGCGCTCGTGCTCCTTCAGCTGATCGGCCAGCAACTCGGCCACGGCCAGGGCGCATGTCGGGTAGTAGCGGGGGTCGCGCATCGCGCGGTGGACCATCGTGTGCGAGAACGGCTGGTCCGCCTCACTGAGCTGCCTCGAGATCTGTCGCACGCTCGGGGCTCCTGCCCGCTCATGCAACTCGGCCATAGCCTGGGGCAACTGCTCGTCGACCCAATCACGGCCACCCTCGCTCGCGGAACGGGCGCGGCTGGCCACCTGCAGCACCTTCATGCGCTCGTCGCGCGGCACGCCCAAGGCGACGAGGTAGGCGTGGACGGTCTTCTCCGACGGGACCGAGGCGCCGTTCAGAGCGCGGGACAGGGTGGCGGGACTGGTCCCGGCCCTGCGGGCGAGTTCCGCCAGCGTCAGCCCCGCTTCCGCCCGCAGCTCGCGGAGTGACATAGCAAGGTCCTGTACTGGGCGAGGCGCGTCCGCGTCCAGCGCCCGCGCGGGACGCCCCGTCGGCCGTGGCCGGTGGCGCGCCGACGGGTTGGGGTGCTCCTCCGCCTGCTCCGTGGGGTCCTGCGCCCGTGCCTGGCGTCCCGCCGCCATCACCGCTCACCTCGCATGTTGGCCGATTCTTTCATTTTTTCATAGACTACGGAACACGCACTCGGGCGGCACCGGCCGTTCCGTTCGTCGTGCATTGGTGTACCCAGAACCGACCCCATGGGCCACACCGGGAGGGGAAGCCCCATGTCGAGTCTCCAGTCCGCACTCCTGGCGTGCGCCACCGTCGTCGCCCTGGTGCTCGCGTTCGCGGCCTTCCGGGTGGCGGCCAGGTCCTCGCCGCCGCCAGGCCAGTCCTGGGCCGCGGCGGGCGCGGCCGTGGTGGCGTTCGCCGTCGACGTCGCCTCCGTGATGAGCGCACTGGGGCTGCCGGAGACGACCCCGGGCGCCGTTCGGATCGCCTGGACCGGCTTCGGAGTCCTGTGCTCGGCGGCCGTCGCCGTGTTCGCGTACACCGTGAACACGCCAGCCCCCGCGCCCGCGGGCGGCAGCACCGTCCCAGTCGCGAGCACCCCCGTCCAGGTGTTCGCCGCAGGCGGAGCCTTCACCGGCGCGCTGACCGTGATGGGGGTGCTGGCCATCCTGCTCGGCTGACCCACGCCGGCTCTCCCTCCCCCTCGGACGCCCCGGCCATGACCGGGGCGTTCCTTGCGTGCGGCCAAGGCAAGTAAAGACAGGATAACTACAATTATCCTATTTTACATGGACGGACGTCATCCACGGCACGGACCCCATGCTGCTGTACGAATCTTTCCCCCAATCACGCGCGATGTTTTTCCCCTGCTACGCCACACTTAAGGCGTCTCGATACAACAGCGGGCTAGGGGTTATGACACCACAATGAATGATCGAACAGCCCAAGAAGGTTGATTCCGGGAGAATCGGCAATATTCCGAATGCATACCCAAGAGCGCAGGCAGAACAGCAGCATACTGAGGATGCCGCGCTTGTCGAGCGGCTGCGGCGGTCCGGCTTCCGCGGCCCGTAGATGGACCTGACCCGAGAGCGGCAACGATGTCGTTGAACGGCTGGCGCTCCAACCGAAAGATCGTGGCACGCGAGACGATCCCCGTCTGCCCCTCGCCGGGCTCGCCGGGAGCTCAGCCGCTTATTCTCGTAGACGCGCCAGCTGAGGAGAGCTGGTTGCCCCTGGCCGCGTCTTATTTGACTCGCAAAGCCGCAAGTCAGCTCCCTTTGCGGCAAGCTCCAGTGTTGCCACGCACCGCACATGCTGCGCTCTCATCTAATCGAGCGTCAGGAAACGGGGAACCAGGTCGCCAGGCGCTTGGCGATCGCCGGTACGTCAACGTTGTCCTGCGCGACGTCCTCGACGAACGGGCCGGCAATGGAGACGTGTGGCGGGGCGGTACTGGCGCTGACGCCGTTGAACCGCAGGAAAACACGCATGGCAAGCCAGGCGGTGCGCTTGTTGCCGTCGATCAGCGCGTGATTGCGAGCGACGGAGTGCAGCAGTGCCGCCGCCTTCTCGTGCAGCGTGGGATACAGCTCGGCCCCGAACACGTTCGTCCGGGGGCGCTCGATCGCGGACACCAGAAGGCCCATGTCACGCACGCTGTGCTCGGTACCGTTGACCGTGCGGGCGACGGCCAGGATCTCGTCGATCTGGATGTAGCGCACGTCGGTCACTTCAGGTAGTCCAGGATCTCCGCATCGCTGTCCATCAGCTCGGCCAGGACGTCATCGACCTTCAGCTCGGCCCGGTTCTGGGCGTCACGGATAGCCTCGATGGCAAGTTCCTGCTTGCTACGACCTTCCTGACGAGCCCGCTCGGACAGCTTCGCGTCAAGGTCATCAGGGAGTCGGAGTGTCATCGCCATACATGCATGATACCTGATCGGTATCACGGCTGAGGTGGTCGAGTCGTGTTCCCTAAAAACGTGGAGCCCAAGGTGGCGGCGCACAGCGCCTCAGGAGGCGCAGCAGAGGCTTCTGCTGCAAGCGTCGTCCGAGCGTCAAGAATCTCCGAACGCCCCTCAAAGTCGTCGCCCGTGCAACGCACCTCGCTCACGAATCCTCAGGTCAGCGAGCTACAGAGATCGATCCGCCCGCTCGAACCGCTGCACTGAGGGAAACAGGTAGGGCAACCCACCCGGACCGACAAAAGCGCAGGTCAGTTCGCCTTGCCCGCAGGCTCCAAAATCGCGACACACTCCACATGATGGGTCATCGCGAAACATGTGGACACGAAAGCATGTGGAAATACGTGCAGCTCAACAGCGCGCGACACGCAAATCCGGCATACGGGTCACGTCGTTACGGGCATAGTGTGCGCTACGTGCGCCATCATGACGCACGCCGCGTGCGCAACCGAGCGCTTCAGACCGAACGAGAACTGCAGCCCTCACCTCCGCGAAGGAGCAGCACTGCACGCCACGGAAGGGGCTATTTCGCGGCCCGGGCCGGGCGCTTCCAGGCCGCGCTCACCGAAAAACGCCAAGGCCACCTCGGAACGCTGTCGCCCCAGCTCGCGTGGCTGCGAACGTACGGATCCGCGCAGCCGAGGTGTCACGCCGGTCACCGGCGGCCGGTGAACCGCTCCACTCCGACGACGCCGAGCGCGGTGAGACCGATCTGGATGGCGAGTTCGATCCAGGCGATGCCCTTGGTGTCGGCGACGTTGAAGGCGCCGGCGATGGCCGTGCCGGCCAGGGCCGCGACGATGCCGGCCGGGATCGTCCACCAGATGCCGATGCGCTGGCGGCCGGGGATGATCAGGCGGCCCGGGGCTCCGATCACGACGCCGATCACGATCGCGGTGAAGATGCCCGAGACCTTCATGCCCGTCAGCCTCGCCTTGACCCGACGGTTCGACACAGCTGTCGAATTACGGGTTCCCCCGCAGCGGCGGTGCAGTAGCTTCCGTGCCAGTCGGGCGGGGCACGGAGAGGATCGCCAGGCTCTCCTCCAACTCGTCGAGTGCTCTGCGCGCCGACACTGATGAGGACGTTGACCAGAACGAAGGAGGCGATGAGGACGTAGCTGGCGTAGTAGAGGACGCTCCAGCGAGAGATCTCCAGGCCCGCGCGGACGGCGTCACCGAGGCCGTCGAGCGTCATGAGCAGGAACAGGGTCAGGACGGCGCGGCCGATCGAGCCGAAGTGTTCGGGGGCGGCGCGGGCGAAGAAGACCCAGCCCACCATCGCGTAGACGTACAGCAGGAGTCCGCCCACGAGCAGGAAGCTGACCGTGCCGGGCAGGCTGCGGCCCACCGCGACGAGCACGATGCGCAGTTGGGGCAGGAAGCGGGCGGCGCGCAAGACGCGGGCGAGGCGGAGAAGTCCCCGCACGGTGGTGTTCTCCCGGACGACGGGGAGGAACGCGCAGGCCACCACGAACGGGGCACTTCCTCAGGGTCTCGACCGAGTCGGATGGAATCGGCGAGCAGGGAGTTGACTCGGCGCGCTGTGGGCTCAGTGGCGGAGGATGGCGCTGGCCGCCGACCGGCGGACCACGGCCCCGCAGAGGCGTGCGGCTGGCATGGCTTTCTCGATGTCCTGCGACAGCAGTTGTCGACACACATGCCTCCGCTGTTCCGCTGTTTGCTGCTTGCCCGAACTGGCAGCCGAGGTGCCTCCCGAACGGCGCGAGACGCTGCTCTTCAACGTCGACAGAGCCAGGCGCGTCCGATGAAGATCTTGGGCCAGCCGCCCAACGACTCGTTGGGTGGCGATGGCGACACGCCCCCTGCCGAGCCGCCCTCGCATTCCGGCTCCCACCCGCTTTGGGTGTGCAAGTTCATCTCCGGCAAAAACTGGCAGAACGCCGTCAAGTCGATGGTCGTCACGGACGGTGAAGGTCGCATGCTGTGGTGCAGCCCAGCACGGCCCGCAAGCTGCGCGGACCTCACTCACGCCCGCCGGTCAGGGCTGGTCAGGCTCTTGGCCGGCGGGCTCGCGGGGAGTCACGATCAAGGTGTCGGCCGGAGGCTGTGAAGCAGGATGAATCGTGGGTTACTGGCCGTCCACTGCGCCGTCCCCCGGAGGCGAAGCCGCAGCGCTCGCGTCGGGTTGCCCGCGCTTGATGGCCGCGTCCACCGCCGCACCGATGCGGCGCAGTGCCGCCAGCTCCTGAGGACCGAGATCATCGATCAGGTACTCGCGGACTGCGGCGACGTGTCCCGGCGCCGCCGCCACCACTACGTCGTAGCCGGCCTCGGTCAGCGTCGCGGTGGTGCGCCTTCCGGAACCGGGGATCCGCTTCCGCGCGAGCAGTTCGCGCTTCTCGAGCCGACCGACGACATGGGACAGCCTCGACAGTGACGCAGCCGTTCGCGCGGCCAGGGCGCTCATCTGCATGGTGCGGTCCGGCTGCTCGGAGAGGACCGAGAGCACCATGTACTCGAAGAAGGTCAGCTGAGCCTCGCGCTGCATGCGCGCATCCAGCGCGGCCGGCAGGCTGATCATGATCGCGGAGTTGGCCAGCCACGCCGCCAGCTCGTCGCCGTTCAGCCATCGCGTCTCGGCAACCGGACCGGTGGAATCCCCCGAGCCGGAGCCTGCGTCGGCACGAGCCGTCGCCTCGGATGTCGGCCCGTTCCGTGGACGCCGACGGCGCCGGCCGTTCGTGTCATCTGCCGTACTCGCCATGAGGACATCCTAGAGCCACTTATTGACGCGTCAAGTTCGAAGGAGTAGAACTTGACGCGTCAAGTTCGCTCTGCGGCGCTGAGGCCCGCCCCACACGGAATGGACAACAGATGCAGTCCACGTCGCTCGGCAGGCTCGATGTCCCGCGCATCGGCCTGGGTGTCATGGGGATGTCGGCCTTTTACACCGGCACCGGCCGGGACGAAGCCGAGTCGATCCGCACCATTCGTCGCGCCGTCGACCTCGGTGTCACCCATCTGGACACCGCCGAGGTGTACGGCCCCTACATCAACGAGGAACTGCTGGGTCGCGCGATCAAGGGCCGCCGGGACGAAGTCGTCCTCGCCACCAAGTTCGGCCTCGTCTCCCACACCGGCCGGCCGGGCCCGGACAGCACCCCCGCCAACATTCACACGGCTGTCGACGGCTCACTGCGGCGGCTCGGAACCGACCGCATCGACCTCTACTACCAGCACCGGGTCGACCCCAACACTCCCATCGAGGAGACGGTGGGGGCGCTGAGCGAGCTGGTGGAGGCGGGCAAGGTCCTCCACATCGGGCTGTCGGAGGCGGCAGCGGCGACCGTCCGCCGGGCCCATGCGGTCCATCCCGTGGCCGCTGTCCAGAGCGAGTACTCGCTGTGGACGCGTGACCCGGAGGCCGAGGTGCTGCCCACGCTGCGCGAGCTCGGCATCGGGCTGGTTCCCTATGCACCGCTGGGACACGGATTTCTCACCGGTGACATCCGCACCCTGGACGGCTTGGACGCCGCCGACTGGCGTCGCTCCAATCCCCGGTTCACCGGCGACAACCTCACGCGCAACCTGCGCATCGTCGACCAGGTGCGCGAGGTCGCCGACGAGGTCGGGGCCACGCCCGCGCAGGTCGCTCTGGCCTGGCTGCTCGCGCAAGGAGACGGCATCACCCCCATTCCGGGGACGACACGCATCGACCGCCTCAAGGAGAACAGCGCCGCCGACGGCATCCGGCTCACCCCGGGCCAGATCGCCCGCCTGAACAACCTCACACCGGCGTCCGGCGAACGCCATGCCGAGCCCGACATGGCCGCCGTCGACCAGTGACAGAGGCGCGAACGCGCCGATTCGCCCCGCGCATCACACCACGTCTTGCTTCAGCGAAAGAAACGGAACACCACATCATGTCAAGCAATCTCATACGGGTCGGCATCATCGGCGCGGACACGAAGGCGAGCTGGGCGGGCGCATCGCACATACCCGCGCTGGCGGCACAGCCCGACTTCCACCTGGCCGGTGTGGCGACGCGGCACGAGGAGAGCGCGCGCGGCGCTGCCGAGGCGTTCGGCGCCGAGCGTTGGTTCGCGGACCCCTACGCTCTCATCGGTGACCCTTCGATCGACCTCGTCACCGTCGCGGTGAAGGTCCCGGCTCACCGCGAGCTCGTCCTGGCGGCCCTCGCGGCGAACAAGGCCGTGTACGCGGAGTCGCCGCTGGGCGCGACCGTCGCGCAGACGGAAGAGATGGCTGAGGCGGCCGGCGCACTGCACACCGCGATCGGCCTGCAGGGCCGGCTCAACCCCTCGGTACGCCGCGCGTCGGAGATCATCGCCGAGGGCCGGCTCGGGCGGCTGCTCTCGGCGCGAGTCGCCGCGACGACCTTCGGCAACGGCCCGGAGTCGGTGAGTGCGTACGAATACTTCGACAAGGCAGCGTCCGGAGCCGGTTTCCTCACCATCGCCGCGGGCCACGTCCTGGATGTGGTCGAGGCCGTTCTCGGCGACATCACCGAGATCGACGCCCGTACCGAACTCCTCTGGCCGCAGGTGAAGTTGGTCGACACCGGCGCGATGTCCGTCCGCGAGGTCCCGGATCACCTCGACGCCATCGCCAAGACCTCCTCGGGGGCGCCGGTCGGGGTGCAGATCCTGGCGGGCGTGCCCGCACCCGACGCCCACTTCAGTCTGGAGGTACGCGGATCGGAGGGCTGGCTGAAGCTGACGGGCGACCACCCCGCGGGCGTTCAGGTCGGCGACCTCACCCTCTCGTCGAGCGTCGACTTCACCGCGCCCGACCGCCCGGTCGCCACCGGCGCGGGACCCACCGCCGCCGACATCTGGACGGGCGCTTCCATCAACGTCGGCGAGGTCTACGCCAGCCTGGCCCGCGACATCACGAACGGCACCCACCACACCCCGGGATTCCAGCACGCCGCCCACAACAGCCGTCTCATCGCCCGAGTCGAACAAGCCGCCCGGACCGGCGTCCGGCAGTGACCGCGCCGCACCTCGCGACACCGTGGCTCACTGCCGTGACGGATACGGCGACCGATCCGCGGGCACGGGCGGCCGACATAGGTTCGGACTCGCTGAAGGGTTCCTGAGGCCCACCCCCCGATCAGAGAGTCGCTGATGATGTCAGTCCCTCGTCCTCGTCACCATGGCCCTCGCGGCGCTTCGCGGCAGGCTCACGGCGTATGACCACCTCCGCGCGCGCCGCTGTGCTCGAAGCGCAGGACGGGCCCTTCGAGTTCCGCGACATCGAGATCGAGGACCCGCGGTCCGACGAGGTACTCGTTCGCATGGTCGCGACCGGAATATGCGCGACCGACGCTCACGTGCGGGCACAGCGCATGGCAACGCCGCTGCCGGTGGTGCTGGGGCACGAGGGAGGAGGAGTCGTCGAACGGGTGGGGGCCGCTGTCACCACCGTCGAGCCCGGTGACCACGTCGTCCTCTCCTACCACTCGTGCGGCCGCTGCAAGCCGTGCATGTCCTCGCACGCGGCCTACTGCGACAACGTCTGGGCGGCCAACTTCGCAGGTGCCCGCCTGGACGGCTCGAACGGTCTCCACGTCGCCCACGGTGCTGAGCCGCACGGTCACTTCTTCGGCCAGTCCTCGTTCGCCACCCACGCCCTGACGCACCAACGGAACACGATCAAGGTCCCACGCGATCTGCCCCTCGACGTCATGGCTCCGCTGGGGTGCGGGCTGCAGACGGGCGCGGGGGCCGTACTCAAGGCCCTCGCCGTGCCGGCGGGAGCGTCCTTCGCGGTCTTCGGTGTGGGAGCGGTGGGCCTGGCGGCGGTCATGGCGGCACATGTCGCGGGTGCCACCACCATCGTCGCCGTCGACGTCGACGCCGGCCGCCTCGATCTGGCCCGCGATCTCGGAGCGACGCACCTCGTGGACCCCGGCCGGGTCGAGGATCTGACCGGCGCGCTCCGCGCCGTCGACGAACGCGGTCTGGAGTACGTCCTCGACACCAGCGGCCGCGCGGAGAACCTCGACGCCGGGGTCGGCGCCCTGGCCCCGATGGGCCGATTCGGCTTCGTGGCGTTCCACGAAGGAGCGGGCGCCGTACTCGACGCCGGCCGGCTCACGCTCGGCCAGTCGCTTCAGGGCATCATCCAGGGCGACGCCGTCTCGTCGCTCCTGATCAACGACCTTGCCCAGCTCTATCGAGCGGGCCGGTTCCCCATCGACCGACTGCTGTCCTTCTACGACTTCGCCGATATCAACACCGCGTTCGAGGACGCGGGCTCAGGCCGCGTCACCAAGGCGGTCCTTCGATTCACGTCACCGGGATAGCCCACCCGTTCCACAGCTTCCCAAGAACACAGAAAGGCGTCCCGTCGATGTGCCAGAGCAGTCAGAAACCCATCAGGGTCGAAGAAACCCCGAGCTTCTACGGGATCGAACCTTATGGGTTCCCTCGCGCGGGGGCGGACGACCCGTTGGACCCCGCGGACTATAACCCCCCGTATTTCCAGAGCGAGCACTTCCAGAAGTACGGCTACCACGTGGAAGAACTGCGCGGCGGCTTCTACTGGGTCACCAGTGCCGGCTACGACGCCGCGTTCGTGGTGACCGAGGAGGGCGTGGTCGCGATCGACGCACCCCCGACGCTGGGCGAGAACATGCTGGCGGCGATCGAGGACGTCACCGACCGACCGGTGACCCACGTCATCTACAGCCACTGGCACGCCGATCACATCGGCGCAGCCTCCGTCTTCGGTCCCGACGTCGAGATCGTCGCCCACCGCATCACCAAGGAACTCCTGGAGCGCTTCCCCGACCCGAAGCGCCCCCTGCCGACGAGGACGTTCGACGACGAACTCGTCCTCGAAGTGGGCGGCGTGAGCCTGCAGCTCTCCTACAGGGGAGAGAACCACTGCCCCGGCAACATCTTCATCTACGCACCGCGGCAGAAGGTGCTCACGGCCGTGGACATCGTCAGTCCGGGAAGCGTCACGTTCATGCACTGCGACGCCTCGCAGAACATCTCCGGCTGGTACGAGGCTCAGTCCCAGATCCTCGAATACGACTTCGACTACTTCGTCGGCGGGCACCACATGCATTACGGCACCTACGAGCAGGTGAAGCTGTGCGTGGAGTACTTCACCGACGTGCTCGAGGGGGCGACTGCGGCGGTCGAACGGTTCAGCCGCTCGGATGCGCTCGTCGACATAGTGACCGGCACCGGCTGGGACAGGATCTTCGTCGGTACCGAGAACTGGATCAGCTCCATGGCGAACTACACCACCCGCCACGTCCTCGAGAAGGAGACGAGCGACGGCCGGCTCTGGTGGGAACGGCTGGCGGGAGCCACCACCCAGACCAAGTACCACGCGTACACCGTGCTGGAATCGATCCGCCTCGAACGGCCCCGGCCCGACTACCGCCTGCGGGGCGAGAATCCTCCGGTCTTCCTGACCTGACACCGTTCTGAACGGTGCGAGCAAACCCTTGTATACGAGAAGGATCATCATGAAAGCCGTCGTCATCACCTCGTTCGGCGAACCCTCCGTGTTGCGGGTTGCGGAGGCTCCGCGACCGCTGCCGGGTCCGGGTCAGGTACTGGTGCGGGTTCACGCCGCGGGGGTGAACCCGGCGGAGATCCAGGCACGCGCCGGAGTGTTCCGCCTGCGTGCTCCCGCCATCATCGGATTCGAATTCGCCGGCGTCGTCGAGGCGGTCGGCCCGGGCGTCGACGAGGGCGTGGTCGGCGACCGCGTCGCCGGGTGGCCGGACTCCGCCACCCAGGGCTCGTACGCCGAGTACACGGTCAGCAGCAACTTCGCGACGATCCCCTACGGCGTTTCCTTCGAGGAGGCCGCGGCTACTGTCATCGGCGCCGACAACGCGGCGAGGGCTCTCGGGCTTCTGAACATTCGCCCGGGTGAGACGCTCGTGGTCACCGGCGCGAGCGGTGCTCTGGGCGGCGCCGCCGTGCAGTTCGCGCGACAGCGCGGCGTGACGGTGATCGGCGTCGCCGGAACTGACAACGCCGACTTCGTCAGGAGTCTCGGAGCGACCCCTGTCGCCCACGGCCCGGGCCTGGTCGATCGCATCCGTGCCGCCGCTCCGGGCGGGGTCGACGCCGCGCTCGACACCGCCGGCAAGGGGCTCCTTCCCGCCCTCGTCGATCTTCTCGGCGGCCCCGACCGGATCGTGACGCTCGCCGACCGCGATGCCGCACTGCACGGCGTCGTATTCAGCCCCGGGGGCAGCGGGAACCGCGACCGCGGCCCTGTCCAGGAAGCCCTGAATCTGATCGCCGCCGGCGCATGGACCGCACGCATCGGCCGGAGCTTCCCACTCGACGAGGCCGCGGACGCTCATCGCCTCGTCGCCACGGGCCACACCCACGGCAAAGTCATCCTCCTTCCCTGACTCGGCCGACCGACCATTTCAACCACGACAACAAGCAACTGGAGAATCCGAAATGCCTGCAGTCCTCGTTCATGGTGTACCTGATACCCACCGGCTTTGGGACACCGTCCGTTCCCATCTTCAGCGCGAAGATATTTTGACGATCGATCTCCCCGGGTTTGGCGTCCCCCTGCCAGAGGGATTCACGTCGACGAAGGAAGAGTATCTCGATTGGCTCATTGAGAGGATCGAGGAAATCGGCGAACCCGTCGACCTGGTCGGTCATGACTGGGGGTCTCTGCTCACGGGCCGTCTCGCGTCGGTCCGACCGGAACTGGTGCGGACATGGACAGGCATCAGCGGCCCCATCGATCCGGAGTATCCGTGGCACTATCTTGCCAAGATCTGGCAAACGCCGGGCGAGGGCGAGCAGTGGATGGCGGACCTCGACCTCGAGGAGTTCGCAGCAAGTCTCAACGAGGCGCAGATGCCGCGCGACGCGGCAGACGAAGCGGTCCGGCATATCGATGCCACTATGAGGGCAAGCATTCTCGCCCTTTACCGTTCGGCGATCGAGGTCGGGGCGGAGTGGAAGCCAGGTCTGAGCAAGGTGACCGCACCAGCGCTAGTGATCTGGGGCCTGGACGATCCGTTCCTTCCTCACCGCTTCGCCGACGAGCTCGGTAATGCCACACGCGCACGTGCCGTCTTCAAGCTGCGCAGCTCGCACTGGCCGATGATAGAGCGTGCGGCCGATGTCGCGCGCGAACTCGAGGCCCACTGGGCTCACGTGTAGAACTAGCGCTTGGGTCACTCGGGCTCACCATGGCGAACGGCAATAATTGCTCGCTCGCCATGGTGAGCCCGAGTGCCCACGCATGTGTCCGGAAACGAATCATCGTGACGCAGCCCGGAGAGCGATTCCGGGCTGCACATGGCAGGAGCATCCTCATGACGAATTCAGCACATACCCAGATCGGCGTCGGTATTATCGGGGCCAGTGCCGATCGGGGTTGGGGCGGAATTGCTCACGTCCCGGCGCTGCAGGCGCTCGACGCGTTCCAGATCCGCGCCGTCAGTACGACTCGTATGGAGAGCGCGAACGCGACCGCTCGTCGGCTGGGCGCCGATCTCGCCTTCGACACTCATGAGGCTCTGGTCGTGCGACCGGAGGTCGACCTGGTGGTGGTCGCGGTCAAGGTGCCGGATCACGAGAAGATCGTTTCCGACGCGCTGGCCGCGGGCAAGATGGTTTATTGCGAATGGCCGCTCGCAAGAAACCTGTCGGAGGCCGAAGCGCTGGAGGGGTTTGCCCGCGAGCGGCGGCTGCGGACGGTTGTCGGGTTGCAGGGCGGCCTGCACCCGCCGATCCTCTTCCTTCGCGACCTCATCGCGCAAGGCGTGATCGGCAAGCCGCTCAGCACGAGCATCCGAGCGCATTTGTCCGACGACATGTGGGCCGGCCGATATGACCCGCCGGTCGAGTACATGGCTCACGCAAAGAATGGCGCCACGCTGCTGAGCATCATGCTCGGCCACGGGCTCGAACCGCTTGCGCGCGTGCTCGGCACGTTCGAGAGTCTGTCCGCCGTCGTCGCCAATCAGCGCGGTGACGGCGTCCGCCTGTCCGATGGCGCGACGCTGCCGAAGGACGCGCCGGATGAGATCGTCGTCGCCGGCGTTCTCGATGGCGGGATCGTCACCTCGCTGCACTACAGTGCCGGGCAGTCTGCCGGCTCGGCGCTGGTATGGGAGATCCAGGGCACCGAGGGCAGTGTGCGTGTGGAGTCGGCGTCGGGTTACATCCATTTCACCGATCTCACCATCACGCTGAGCCGCGGCAGCGAGCCTGCCCAAGTGCTACAGGTCCCTCCCGCTTATGCGGCTCCCGACCTGCAACTCGACGCACCCGCAGCGGGGGTCGCCCGCCTCTACGCCCAGTTCGCCGCCGACCTCCGCGACGGAACCGCCGATGCGCCGGATTTCACGGTCGCACTCGATCGCCACCGGGTACTCGAGGCGATCACACGGGCCGCTGAAACAGGTCATCGGCAGCATCTGTCCCGCCCGACCGAATGAACTCCCCTCTTTGAACCCGGGAGAGGCACTCCCGCAGGACCCGAGGAGATGGCGATCCGCGAGCCAGCCCTGACTTGATCACGCAGAGCTGACCCGCACCGTGTCGAAGGACTCTGCCAGCACGCGCGCCTCGAGGCGTTGTTCGCCATCTTCGAGCACGTCGAGGTCAAGGCGACCTGGGGCATCCACCAGCGCATGAATGCCGCTTACCGCGAGCCCGACCGCTCCCTCGGGAAGAAGGCCACGCAAGCGGTGATCAACGCCCTCGCCGGCGGCGTCCCGGCCGCGCTCGTCGAGTTGCGCACGCCGGGCGGCCCGCCGCGCGGACGGCGTACTTCCCGTCGTGGTGCCCGTCCGGGGCTCCGCATGCGACCCCGCCACCGTGATCAACCAGCCGCTGCGGGAGATCCGTGCCGGAGATCATGGAACTGTCCCGCTGAAAGCCGAGCCGCAAGACGGCGCGGTCCGCCCCGGGGCCGCCGCGTCATCGCGTCGGTCCCTCGCGCGCGGTCGAGCTGTCGGCATAGAGCCAACGGCGCAGGACGAGCGTCACAGCCGGCATCATCAGATACGTCATCAACGTACTGAAAAGCAGCGCGAGCATCAGCACCCGCGCCACAAGCGGCCAAGCACGGAGCGCCGGCCCCAGAAGACCGTTGCCGATCAGGGAGATCGGGAGTACGGCCGCGAAGGCGGCGAGCGCCATCTTCCAACGAGGCGGCGCCGTCGTGGGCGTGTCGTGCGCAGTGGTGAACAGGGTCTCCATTCCGGAGAGTTCGCGACGCGCCACCTCGCTCTGATGATGGCCCTCGCAGTGGTCGAACAGTGCGGCCCGCTCAGGTGACGTCGTCCAGTGCCGCGCGGACTCCTGGTCGCGGAACCGGTGGATCAGAACCCATGGCCCGGCGGCCGTGGCAGGCCGGAACAACCCGTCCCCCAGGTGTCCGGGAAACGCTGAGGCGGTGTCGGTCACCCGCCCGAACCACTCCCGGAAGTCCTGCTCGTAGCCGGGTTCCACAGCGCGCGCGGTCAGCAGGGTGACGTCGGCCGGGCCGACGTCGTCCGTCTCGGTCATCGATTCTCACTCCGCCGTCGAGAGCTGTCAGAGCTGCGGTGCCACATGCACGAGGTGCTTGGTCTCCTGGAATTCCTCGATCCCGCGGATGCCGTTCAGGCGGCCCACTCCCGACTGCTTGAAGCCGCCCTCCTCGAACTGGTCGTGGATCATGGCCCAGGTGTTGGTCCAGACGGTCCCGGCCTGCAGTTCGCGGCCGACGCGCAGGGGGCGGTCGACATCACGGGTCCAGATGCTCGCGGCCAGGCCGAACTCGGTGGCGTTGGCACGCGCGACGGCGTCGGCCTCGGAGTCGAACACCTCGAAGGTGGCGACCGGCCCGAACACTTCGCGCTGCACGATCGGCGAGGACACGTCGGCGACCTCGATCAGGGACGGGCCGAGGAGCGCCCGGTCCCGCTTGCCCCGCACGAGGACGGTGGCGTAGTCGGCCGCGGCGGCCACGGTCTGTTCGACCCGTTGGGCGTTTCCTTCGTCGATCATGGCGCCCATCTCGCTGGCGGGGTCGTCGCCGGGCCCGACCCGGACCGCTTCGAGGGCGGCGACGAGCCGCCGCCGGAGTTCGTCCGCCACGCCGCGCTGGACCAGTATCCGGCTGCCCGTCATGCAGAACTGGCCCGCGAACATGGTGACGGCCTTGGTGAGCACGGGCACGACGGCGTCCAGGTCGGCGTCGTCGAAGACGAGCATCGGCGTCTTTCCGCCCAGCTCCATGGACAGCGTTTTCAGCGTCGGGGCGGCCTGTTCCATGATCACGCGGCCGACCGCGGTGGAGCCGGTGTAGCTGAGCACGTCGACGTCCGGGGAGGAGACCAGCTCCGGAGCCCCGGCGTTGCCGCTCTCGGTGAAGACGTTGAACACGCCCGGGTCCAGGCTCGGCGTGTCGGCGACGATCTCGCTCAGCACTCCGTTGACCAGGCCGGTCTGCGCCGGCATCTTCATGACCACGGTGCAGCCGGCCGCCAGGGCGGGTGCGAAGGAACGCGCCGAGAGGATGACCGGTGAGTTCCACGGCACGATCACCGCGGCGACGCCCGCGGCTTCGCGCAGGGTCATCGAGTACATGCCGGGCCGTACTTCGCCGGCCCTGCCGTGGTCGGTGAGGGCCAGCGCCGCGTGGTAGCGGAGCTTGGGGATGGTGCCTTCGACTTCGATGGCCGCCTCGGAAAGCACTTTCCCGTTCTCCCGCGCCAGGAGGGTGATCAGTTCGTCCTTGCGCTGCTCGAGCCGGTCGGCCAGTTCGTGCAGCGCTGCCGCACGCCGGTGACGGTCGCGGGACCAGGCGGTGGAGTCGAAGGCCCTTCGGGCCGCGGCCACGGCGGCCCTCGCCTCCCGCGCACCGCCGTCGGCGAAGGTACCGAGCAGGCCGTTGGTCGCGGGGCTGCGGGACTCGCCGCGGGAACTGGAGTCCTGCCACTGCCCGTCGATGTAGTGGCGCGTGTGGGGCAGGTTTTCGGACTTGGGCATGAGGTGACCTCTCGTCATGCGTCGCACGGCGTTTCGCCGCGGGTACGCGGGACAACGTCAGCGACGCTACAAATCAGGACCGGTGAGCGAATCGGGCGGGCAATCCGTCACTTCCGCCGGAGGCGTCGCGCGCCCTCTCCGCCGCGGCCTCCCTGTGCTCACGGTGGCTCACAACCGGCGTGGAGGTGGCTCAGCTCGGTTCGGGTGTTGATGCCGAGCTTGGCGAACACGTTCCCGAGGTGGTGGCCCACGGTGCGGTGGCTGATCCGCAGCTGTACGCCGATCTCGCGATTCGTAAGCTGTTCGGCGGCCAGTTCGGCGACTCGCTGTTCCTGGGCGGTGAGCCGGTTCATCGCCCTGGTGTCCGAGCTTCCCCGGCGTCCCGGCGCTCCGGTGAGGTCCTGCTCGCGCTGCGCGCGTTGGCGCAGCGGCTCGGCACCGAGCCGCTCGAACGCCTCCAAGGCGGCGCCGATCCGGACGCGCGCATCGGTCCGTCGGCGGCCCCGTCGCAACCACTCGCCGTAGGACAACTGAGCGCGCGCGTAGAGCAGCGCATGGGATCGGGCACCCGGCACGTCGAGTGCGGCCCGGAAGGCACCCTCGGCCCGGGCGCCGCCGAGGAGCCCGCGCGTGACGTGCGCGGCACAGCGGGCCCACGGCGCTCCCGTGCGCCGCGCCCAGGCTTCGAGCACCCGTACCCGTTCGTCCGCGAGGTCGCTCCTGCCGACGCGCACGGCCGCCTCGGCCGTGTCGAGAGCGGCCAGGAGCGCGAAGGTCGGGTGTTCCGCGCCATGGCCCGGCTCGGTCAGGCGCACCAGGATGTCCAGTGCTTCCTCGGGGCGCTCGCGAAACAGCGAGGCCATGCCGCGGTTCCAGTACGCGGCGGCGCTCAGCGCGCGGACGCCCTGCGGGAGTGACGTCTCCAGAGTCCTGGCGGTGGCCTCCGCGACGGCGCGTTCGTCACCACGCGCCGCGGCGAGCCAGCCCAGGCTGGTGCGGCAGTGGGAGGCGATGTGGTCGGCACCCAGGTCCTGGGCCAGCCGCAGTCCCTCCGCGGCCGAGGACTCCGCTTGCGGCCAGCCGCCGGCAGCGTTGTCCAGCATCGCGGTCTGGGCCAGGGCGGCGGCGAGCCGAGCGCGCTCGCTGCGCCGCCGCAGGCGCGGCAACCGGCGGCGCAGCGCATCCGCCATCGGCTCGTCGATCCCCCAGGCCAGGGCGAGGGGTGTCGGCGGCAGCAACGGCAGGATGGTCGTACGGACCCGCGCGGCGGCATCACCGAGGTCGGGGGTGTCCGCCGGCGCCGCGTCGGCGGACACGTCGTCGCTCCACCAGGCAAGCGTGCCGGGTAATCCGGTCCGGCCCGCGACGTCGTCTTCGAGCAGCAGCTCCAGCGCTCTGTCCCGCAGGTCGCCGCGTCCGACGGTCCAGGCGGCGCGCATGGCCAGCGTGCCCAGTTCCAGCGCCGTTCCCGGTTCCGGGACGCGCTTCATGTCGGTGATCAGGAAGTGGTGCGCCATCTCGGGCATGCCCCGGGCGAACTCCATGATCCCCCGCAGGCCCCGGCTCCGCCGGGCGACGTGAGCACCGGGGGCCAGCCGTTCCGCGTCATCGAGCAGGCGCTCCGCCGTGGCTGCCCACCCGGCGTCCCAGGAAGCCCTGGCCGCCTCGGCAAGGCGTTGTGAGGCGTCGATCGGTGCGGCCGACAGTTCGGCGGCCCGCCACCACGCCCGTGCCGCCGTGTTCGTGGCCCCGCGGAGCCGGGAGCGGACGGCGGTCCGTTCGAGGAGCCGCGCGACGTCCTCATCGCGTCCGTGGGCCAGGGCGGCGAGATGCCATGCGCGCTCCTCCGCCTCGTCCGGCATCGTGGCGGCCAGGGCGCGGTGAGCCCGGCGCCTCGTCGCGGCACCGCAGCCCTCGTAGACGGCTCTGCTCACGACCGGGTGCCGGAAACCGACGCGGTTGCCCGCCACGTGGAGCAGGCCCGCGTTGGTCACTTCCTCCCAGACGGCGTCACCGGCACCCGACGCACGTCCGGCCCGCTGCACCGTGAGCCGGTCGCCGTGCTCCTCGGCCGCCGCGAGCACGGTCAGCAACTGCGCCGGAGGGCTCAGGGCCTCGATCCTGGCACGGAAAGCCCGCTGCAGGCACGGCCCGACGGGCGGTCGTCCTCGCTTCCGGCGATGCTCGGCGTCGTCGAGGTCGCCCCCAAGCGTGGCCAGTTCGTGCAGCGCCAAGGGGTTGCCCCCTGCCTCCCGGACCATGCTCCGCGTCGTCGCCTCGTCGGTGAGCGGCGCCACGGCCGCCACAAGCTGCCGCGCGCTCTCGTCGCTCAGGCCGTCGACCCGCACGTCGGCCACGCCTTCCCAGGGCCGGCCAGCCGGATCGCTGTGATCGGCGAGCACGACGACCACGGGATGCGCTCCCACACGTCGGGCGACGAACCCCAGGCACAGCGCGGTGGCCTCGTCGAGCCACTGCCCGTCGTCCACCACGACGAGCACGGGCTGCCGCTCGGCGAGTCCGCGGAGCAGCGACAGCACGGCCGCCCCGACCACCAGGCGGTCCGTCGGCTCACCGCTCAGCCCGAGCGCGGTACGCACAGCGGCGGCCTGGGCCGTCGCCAGCAGCTCGACACGATCGGCCAGCGGTCGCAGCAGCCCGTGCAGCCCCGCGAAAGCCAGGTCCGACTCGGGCCGGGTGGCCGAGTGGCTCAGCCGGACGAAGTCCGCGGCCTGGCCATGCACGTGGCGAAGCAGAGCTGACTTGCCGATACCCGGCTCGCCCCACACTACGAGCGCGCCACCGCTCCCGCCGCGGGCCTGCGTAAGCAGCCCGTCGAGAACCGCGGTCTCCTCGCGGCGTCCGAACAGCTCCGTCGGCGCTGCCCCTGTCGCAGCTTGGTCACCGGGCCCGCCACGCGCGCACCGCATCACGTCACGCGTTCGGACTGGACGAGTTCGCGGGCGCGCGGCGCGACCTCGTGACCGAAGAGGTTCAGGTCGGCAGGCTCGTCCGAGGCGAGGATGAACCCGGACACGCCGTACTGCAGGGCGAGGTCGGCGATCTGTTCGGCCCAGTCGCCGGGAGTCCCCTGCAACAGGCCGCCGCCGGCGCCGGACGTGAATCGGCCGCTCAGGTTGAGCAGGCGGCTGACCGCCGCGGGCTCCCGACCGGCGGCGGAGGCGGCCTCGTCGATCTGCTCGTTCATCGCGCGCAGCGATGCCGGGCCCTCGGGCAGGAAACCCAGGGAGGGTAGCCAACCGTCGGCGATCCTGCCCGTCAGCCGGAGCATGCGCGGCTTGTAGGCACCGATACGGATCGGGATGCGATGGGCGGGTGCCGGACCGCGCTTGGCGCCGTTCACGGTGTAGAACTCCCCGGTGACACGGAGGGGACCGGTCTCGTCGGTGGCCCACAGCCCTCGGATCACGCCCACGGCCTCCTCCACCGCCCGCACGGCCTGGGCCGGTTCGAGCCGGCGGCCTCCCATCGCGACGATGCCGTCCCAGAACGCGCCCGCGCCGATGCCCAGTTCGACTCGCCCGCCGGTCAGCCGGTCCAGGCTCGCGGCGGCGCGGGCCAGCACGGCCGGGGGCCGCAGCGGAAGGCTCAGCACGTTGCCGCTGATCCGGATCCGTTCGGTGCGTGCGGCGACGTACGACATCAGGGTCCAGGTGTCCTGGAACGCCGACTGGTAGGGGTGGTCCTGGAAGCTGACCAGGTCGAGGCCGGCCCTCTCGGAGGTCTGGGCCAGCTCGACCGGCGCCTGAGGCGGGTGGGCGGTGGGGGTGATGAAGCTGCCGAACCACAGTTCGTGGCCGTAGTCGCTCATGGGGTGCTTCCTCCGGGGTGGTTCGCGGCGGGTGTGAGGGCGAAGTTGTCGCCGAACACGCCCTCGGGGTCGTAGACGCTCTTCAGCTCACGCAGACGCGTGAGGGTCCGTGGGGGCCAGGCCGCGGTGATCCGCTCGGGCCGGAGGCTGGACTCGAAGCTGATGTAGAGGCCGTCGAGGAAAGGGCTCAGCCGGGCCCAGGCCCGGTCGACCACCTCGTCGGCACCGCCCATCACCACCAGCGAGAAGTTCGCGTCGCGGTGGGCGTAGGCCGTGGCGTCCGCGGGAACATCGGCGACGGCGCCCCCGACCGAGCGGAGCTGGAACCATCCGATCGCGCCGCTGCGGATCATCTGAGCCGCCGCCGCAGCGAACTGCGGGGTCACGTGCCGGAGCAGCCCGCTGCGTGAGACCGGTTCACCCTGGGAGACCGGTGGGTCGTCGCTCGCGTTGTCCATCACGGCCGCGTAGGAGGTGATGACGATGTCCTGGGCATACATCGCGGAGATCGCGGCCAGTGGCTCCAGCCGGGCGCGCACGGTCTCCGGGTCCGAGGAGTCGACCATGGTGTGGCTCACCGCGAGCGCCGGACGTCCGCCGCGCGGGGGCGGCACGATGACGAAGCTGGTGAGGTCTCGCGGTGAGTCCTCGACCGCCCGGCCCCACTCGACGAGGTAGCGCTCGAGGTCGCTCGCGTCCTGGGTGAGCCGGGCGAAGGCGACCGCGCCCACGTCGTCGGCCTCGAACTCGAAGGCAGTGACGATCCCGAAGTTCGCGCCCGCCCCTCGCACGGCCCAGAAGAGATCGGGGTTCTCCACATCGTCGGCCCGCACGACGGAGCCGTCCGCGAGCACCATCTCCACGGCCCGCAGGCGGTCGATGGTCAGTCCGTGCCCGCGCGCGAGGTACCCGATGCCCCCCGCCGTGGCGAGGCCGCCCACCCCGACGCCCCCGTAGTCGCCCGAACTCAATGCCCAGCCGTAGGGCTCCAGTGCGGCCGCCACCTCGGCCCAGCGCGCACCCGGGCCGATGCGCACCCGGCGTGTCTTCCTGTCGAGCACCTCGATCGCATTCATCAGTGACACGTCGATGACGATCCCGCCGTCATTGGTGGAGCGGCCGGAGACCCCATGTCCGGCGCTTCGCCGAGACAGGGCCACGCCGGGATGCCGGCGGGCGAACGCGAGCGCCTGGGTCACCTGCTCGTTCGTCGCCGCCCGCAGGATGATGCCGGGCGCACCGCCGCGCAGGTATCCGGACCGCAGCCGGGCGTAGGCCGGATCACCGGGCTCGACGACCTCGGCCATCTCCGGCGGAGCGCCCTCGTAGTCGATCCCCGGTCGGCGCCTGGCGCGCACGGCGGACCGCCGGACCCGCGCGCCCGACCATCCGCGCAAAAGCACCGCGTCCACGGCCGCCCGCAGGGCCGGGGCGACCTCGCTCGCGAAGCCTGCCGCGACGTCTCGCTCCTCGGTGTCCAGCACGATGGTGCCCACCCCGTGCTCGACGACGAGTGGCAGCAGGTCGTTCACCCAGTCCGCGGCGGTCCCGGTGAACCTGCCTGTCCGCTCGCCGAAGCCACCGCGGATCGTGACCCGTCTGCGGATCTCGCGGGGATCGCGGCCTGCCCCTCGCGCCGCCTCGTCGACTGCGCGGTTGCCCTGCGTCAGCGTGGCGGCGTCGCACCCCGTCGACCACTCGTCAGCCCGCAGTCCGACCAGCCGGAGCAGGTCCTGGCCCTGGCCGTCCACGGAGATCGGCACGTCGTGCGCGGGCGCGGCCTTCTCAGCCCCCGCGAGACGGTAGAAGCGGCCGGTGAACCGGCCGAGGCCACGGTCGAGGACATTCCAGAGCTCGCGGACGACGGCGATCGCCTCACCCAGTGCCGCGACCGAATCGGCTGTCCCGGACGCGGCGGCTGACGGGCCCGCCCGGAAAGCCAGTTCGACCCTGCCTTCGGTGAGCCGGTCCAGGCCCGCGACGGCTCGCGCGAGCATCGCCGGATGGAGGGTGTCGGGGCGTGCCTCCAGCACCAGTCCGAGAGAGACCGTAGCCCCGGCGATCCAGGCCGCCACAGTCGACGGTTCGAGATCGTCGCCGGCGGTTCCGGCCGGGACGACCAGCAAGTCCAGTCCCCACTGCTCGGCCAGGCCCGCCACTTCGGCCAACCGGCCGGGTCCGCAGTCGGCGTCGGAGGGCAGGTGCAGCCCGAACCTCAGCGGGTGCCCGTAGTTCATAGCGCGTGGTGACAGGCCGAGTATGCGTTCATGGGCCAAGGCTGCACGGCGATGATCACAGGCGACAAGCAAGACATGACCAGGTCATCAAAAGTGACACGCTCCAGTATCGTGACCGTATGACCGGTCCCCGACAGCCCGATGACTCCTCCGCCACCGCGGGCCAGAGCCGCCCGGAAGCAGGCTACGAACACATCGACGACGACGTGTGCCGCAGTTTTCAGCGCTCGGTCGAGATCGTGGGCAAGAAGTGGAGCGCCGCGGTGCTCCTGGCGGCGATGCGGGGCGCGCGCCGATTCGTCGACTACCGAGCGCGGATCCCCGGAATCTCGAACCACCTTCTGTCCCAGCGTCTGCGTGAGCTCGAGGGCCACCGACTCATTGAGCGGCTCGTGGTACCGACGACGCCGGTCCAGATCACGTACCGGCCCACCGAACAAGGTGCCAGCCTGATGCGCGTCCTGCATCCGCTGATCGAATGGAGCGCCAAGAACCAGGACATGGACACCTGACGAACTGGTCGCAGGCCGCCCACGCACTCGATCCGTCGCGTACCGGGACCGGTGGTCGCGCGGGCGGCCGCTCGCGGTGTGGCTTCAGCAATGCGGGGACAGGAACGGGTTACGGGACCAGGACGATCTTTCCCGTGGTGTGGCCGGCCATGATCTCGCGGTGGGCGGTGGCGGCCTCGCGCAGGGGGTAGCTGTCCGCGATCACAATGCGCAGGCGGCCTGCTGTCGCGGCTTCCGTGAGCTGCAGGCGGGCGGCTTGGCGGATCTCGGTACCGGGATCCGCGCCCGGCACACCACCCAGGAGCTTGATTCCCGCGCGAGCCCCGCGCTCGTGGCCCGCGATGGTGGCGATACGCAAGCGGTCCGGCACGAGCTCCACGGAGACGTCCACCGCCTCCTCGGTGCCCACGAGATCGGCGGCCGCGTGCACGCCCTCCGGCGCCACCGCGCGCACCCTGTCCGCCAGCCCCGGCCCGTAGACGACCGGGATCGCTCCCAGCTCTCGCAGGAGGTCGTGCTTGGCCCGGCTCGCCGTGGCCACTACCGTCGCGCCGCGTGCCACCGCGAGCTGCACGGCCACGAGACCGACGCCTCCCGCGGCACCGTGGATCAGCACCGTCTCGCCCTTGCCCAGGCCGACCGCCTCAAGCGTGTGTACGGCGGTGACCCCGGCGGCCAGCAGCCCGCCGGCCTGCTCCCAGGACAGGGCGACGGGCTTCGGCACCACGGACGAGGCGGGCACGACGATTTCGGCGGCGTAGGCGCCCGGCGCGGTGTAGGTGATCACTTCGTCACCCACCGCGATCGGGCCCGCGGGGCCGATCGCGTCGGCACCGACCGCTGTCACCACGCCCGCCGCCTCGACACCGAGCCGCACCGGCAGTCTCTCCGGATCGACACCGAAGGCGCCGCTGTACGACTTGTAGTCGAAGGGATTGACGCCGGCCGCGCGGACCGTGATCCGTACCTCGTTCGGCCTCGGCTCCGGGACGGCGACATCGATCACCGACAGGACCTCGGGACCCCCGTACGCGCCCGCCACTACCGCAGTTGTTTCGCTCATACGAGACGACAACGGGTGCGCGAGGCGCCCCATTCCTCAGGTCCGGGCCGCCGCCGCGTGCGGGGTCTCGTCCACGGGATGCACGGCGAGAGCGATCTTGCCGCGCGGGCGTTGGCGTCCTTCGTCGGCGGAGCCGCCTTCCAAGAGGCTGTGGGCGTGGGCGACGTCGGCCAGCGGCAGCACGGCGCCGATCACCGGCCGGAGTTCGCCCTGGTCGACCAGGCGGCCGAGGGCCTCGAGTTTTGCCCGGCCGGGACTGACGAAGAGAAAATGGTAGGTCGCGTTCACGCCCCAAGCAGCGAGGAGGTTCTGCGGCTCGGGAATGTCCACGATCGACACCACGCGGCCTCGGTCGGCCAGAGCCAGCGGACTGCGGGTGAGGGTGTCCCGGCCCACCGTGTCCAACACGACGTCCACCCCGCCCAGGGCCTGCACCTGCGGCACATAGTCACCGGCCGAGAAGTCGATCGTAACGTCCGCTCCCAGCCGGGTGACGAAGTCGTGATCCCTCGCCCGCGCGGTAGTGACCACCTCGGCCCCCAGCGCACGTGCGACCTGGATGGCGACCGAACCGACCCCGCCCGCGCCGCCGTGCACCAGGACCCGCTCCCCGGTCCGCACTCCGGCCCGTTCGACCAGCGCCTCCCACGCCGTCACCCCCACGAGAGCGAGACCGGCGGCCTCGACATGCGACAAGCGGGAGGGCTTGCGGGCGACCAGGGCCTGGTCGACCACGTGGAACTCGGCATAGGTTCCCTGACCGGTGAACACCGGCGCCAAGTACCAGACCTCGTCGCCCGGACGGTAGTGGCCCGCCCCCGTGCCGGTCTCGACCACCACGCCGGACACGTCGTTGCCGATCACCGCCGGCAGCGCCACCTGGTCGCGGTAGTCGCCGCGGCGGGTCTGCAGGTCCAGGGGATTCACGGAGGTGGCCATGACCTTCACCAGCAGCTGGCCGGGCCCAGGGCTGGGCATGGGCCGTTCCCGTACCGCGAACGCGGTGTCCGCACCACCGAAACGGACGAGTTCCATCACGCGCATCGAAGAGGACATACGGCGAAGATAAATCGTCGTATCGCGAATCGTCAATATGAAAATGGGTTACGATCACGTCGTGTTCTCGGAAGAGCAGTTGCTGTCCGTATTCCGGGCCCTGTCCAACCCCGCCCGCCGCCAGATGCTGGTGTGGCTCAAGGACCCCATGAGCTTCCCCGGCCAGAAGGCCGAGGACGTCGAGATCGGCGTCTGCGTGACCGACATCCAGCGGCGCATGGGCCTGGGACAGTCCACCACCTCCCAGTACCTCACCATGCTGCGGCAGGCAGGGCTGGTGGTCGCCACCCGACGCGGCAAGTGGACCTACTACCGCCGCGACGAGGCGAACATCGCCCGCCTCCTGGAGACCCTGCGCGACGTGTTCTAGCGCCTGGCCCCGGTACGGCGCCCCGGTGCGGCCGGTCTCAGCGGAACGCGGTGACGTTGCGGGCGGCCCAGTCGGCGAAGGGGCGCGGCGCGCGGCCCAGGACCCGTTCGACGTCCGGGCTGACGCGCTGCTCGGCCGGGCTCGGGTTGCCGACGATGTCCAGGGTGTCGTCGGCGAGTTCGGCACCGGCGCAAGGGCAGTGGCGTTACTCCGGCGCGTACTGGTCGTCCTACGAAGTGTGGGATGCGCTGCCGCCCGCAGAACTGGAGAGCATGCGCATCCTGCTGGATACCGAGGCCCGTGGCTGTTCGAGGCCGGTCCGGAGGTATCCGGCCATGGGCCTGGAGCTTTCCCACCGGCGACATGGCCCACCTGCCCGCCGTCGGCGCCAGTCTCTTCGGGTCAACGGTCCTGGAACGTGTCCAGGGCCACGGCCTGGGCGACGGCCAGGCGGGGGTCCGGTCCGGGGGTGAGGATGTCGACCACGTAACGGTCCCGCAGACCCCACTTCCTGTCCACCTTCAGCACCTGCTTGCCTCCCGTCTCGAAGTCGAAGTGGTACGGCCACAGGAACGGCAGGTCCAGCGGCAGGAAGTCCCAGGCGCGGCGGAGCACAGCCACGAACCGGTTACGCTCCCGGCCGACGGCGGCCGGGAATCCGGGCTGGTCCAGCACCCAGGTCGAACGCACCAGGGAGGCGACGTCCTTCTCCTCGAAACCGCCGACAAGGTTGCCCTCCGCGTCCCACACGTCGTAGCCATCACCGGCGCCGCGAAGGCCGCGCTCCTCGATGGTGAACAGCACGCGGGTCCCGGACAGGCCGGTGTGGAAGGTGATCTTCTCCTTGGGCGAGAATCGCTTCACCTCGGCGCAGGCCACGACCTCGCCCTCAGAGCCGTCCGGCATCAGCTCGCTCACGGTGTAACGGCCGGCCTTGAGACGGTTCTCCTGCCGGACGGTGAAACGTCTGCCGGTCCACTGTCCCGCACTGTCCACTGTTCCGCTCCCGAAGCCGTCGTTCCCTGTGCCGCCGCTGAGTGCGTCCGGCGGAGCCATCGTCACCGGACCGCCCGCCCCTGCGGCAGTCTCCATAAGTCGTCACCCGTAACGACCAAAGAGGGCAGGAATCCCAGGAACCGATGCCTCCCCGACCCCCCTTCGTCGCGCGCGACCGCACCGAAGGAAGGATGCGGGCGTCAGAGGGCAGCCGTCTATCGTCTGCGCGTGGATGCTGCAGAAACTCCCCGTACCGGACCGTCGTTCCGCTTCCGTCTCGCCGCCGCCTCCGCCTGGCCCCGGCGGCGGATCGTCGGCGAGGCCGTGCTCACCCCAGTGCTCTCCGGGATCGCAGGCATCCTTCGCACGGCGGAGACCGGCTCCCTGGTACAGGGCGGGGCACTGGCCCTGGTCGTCGCCGTACTGTCCCTGGCGCGTCGCGCCCTGCCGGCGTCGGTACTGCTGGCCGCGTCAGCCCTGGCGGGCACCTTTCTCGGTGCGTTCGTCCTGCTGGTCTGCGCCGGATGGTCCGCCGGCAGCCGCATCGAGCGCCCGGCGCGGGCACTGGCCGCGTTCACGGCTGGTTTCGTGCTCCACCTTGTCGCCGGCGTGGCCAGCGCACCAGATGAAGACCTCGGACTGTCGGTGCTGGTGACCGTCGCACTTACCGGGGGGCCGTTCCTGGTGCTCGCGGTGGTGCCCGGTTTCGCCGCCCGGTACCGTGCCCAGCGGCACGCCCTGCTGGACGCCCTGCGGCGGCACAACGCCCAACTGGTGCGCGAACGGGCGATGGTGGCGCGCCAGGCCCGGCTGCTGGAGCGGCAGCGCATCGCCCAGGACATGCACGACAGCCTTGGCCACCAACTTGCCCTGATCGCCGTGCACACGGGGGCGCTGGAGGTGGACCCGGAGCTCAATGGCCGCCAGCGGGAAGGTGTGGGCGTCCTCCGGGAGGCATCCAGATCGGCGATGCGGGAGCTGCGCGAAGCCGTGGGCATCCTGCGCAACGACGCGGAGATGTCCGGGCCCGGTCCGCAGGAAGCCGGGCCCTCCTCGGACCGTGCCGCGGTTTCTGTCGACGAGCTGGTCGCGTCGTCGCGGGCGGCGGGCGCGACAGTGGAACTGCACCGATCCGGCGCCGAGCGACCCCTCACCCCCGCTGTCGACCGGGCGGCGTACCGCATCGCTCAGGAGGGACTGACCAATGCACACAAGCACGCGCCGGGCGCCCCGATCACGGTCGCGCTGCGCTACGAACCGGACAGCCTCGTAGTCGAGGTGGCGAACGGCCCAGTACCGGCCGGGGTTCCGGCCGCACCCCCCGCGATCAGCGGCCAACAGGGGCTGACGGGCCTGCGGGAGCGGGCCCGTCTGGTCGGCGGCATGGTGCACACCGGCCTCACCCCCGGCGGGGGCTTCCGCCTCGCCGGTGTGCTGCCGTACGCCGGTGGCGAGCGGCAGTCCCCTCCGGGCGGCGCGACTTCGGTGGCTGCGGACGACGACTTCCGAGGGCAGATCGGCGGGGCCTCGGCGGGAAATGGTGGTGGCGTCCTCGAACGCGCCGTACCGCACAAGGAGTTCACCGCCATCATGAGCAGCAAGAAGAACGCCGCCCTGGGATGCGCCGCCACCGCCGTGGTCCTCGTCGTGGGCGTCGGCGCCCTTCTGGTGTGGGGGGTGTCGAAAGGGATCGACGAGTTGGAGAAGGGGGCCATACCGGCGAGCGTGTACGAGTCGGCTCGAGTCGGCGAGGCCGAGGCGGACCTGCGCGGGAAGTTGCCGGAAGGCGGCTCGTTGCTCACCGACGGCGTGGAGAAGCAGGGGCCTGCGCTGCCCGATGACGCGGCCTGCGAGCACTTCGTGGACGACGAGAAGGACATCGTCTACCGGTTCTGCTTCCGCGACGGGAAGCTCGCCTCCAAAGTGTCCTACACGTGGAACCCCTGACCCGAGGTCTGTGACCGCGCTCCCGGCCGGATCGGGCATGATGAGCTGGCCTGTTGTCCGCCTGTCACACCGATCCCGCGCAGGAGATCGCATGATCCGGGTTCTCATCGCCGACGACGAGCCGCTCATCAGAGCAGGCATCAGAATGATCCTCACCTCCGCCGGGGACATCGAGGTCGTCGCCGAGGCACGGGACGGCCGGGAGGCGGTGGACACCGCTCGGAGCACCGCGGTCGACGTGGCCCTGCTGGACATCCAGATGCCCGTGATGGACGGGCTGACCGCACTGGCCGAACTGGGCCGTGCCGCGCCGGGGGTACGGGTGCTGATCCTGACGACGTTCGGGGAACGCGACAACGTCCTGCGGGCGCTCGGCCACGGCAGTGCGGGCTTCCTGCTGAAGGACACCGCCCCGCAGGAGCTGATCCACGCAGTCCGCGCGGCGGCGGCCGGCAACGCTTACCTGTCCCCGGCCGCCACCCGCCACGTAGTGGACACCCTCGCCTCCCCCGCCACCGTGCGTGGCGAGGAGGCGCGCCGCCGCCTGGCCGGGCTGACCGCTCGCGAACGCGAGGTGCTGGCCCTGCTCGGCGAAGGACTGTCCAACGCGGCCGCCGGCGCCCGCCTGCATATGAGCGAGGCGACGGTGAAGACCTACGTCAGCCGCGTCCTCACCAAGCTCGACTGCGACAACCGGGTCCAAGCGGCGCTCCTGGCCCGCGACGCGGGCCTGGAGCCGTGCGCAGAGTGAACCTCAGCGCTCCGGCAAACCGTACGTGGAACGGATCTCCGAACTCACCCTCAGAGATGAGCCCCGTGAACCGGACTGTCCGGATTCCGAGGTCCTGCTCACCATCGTCAATGCGGTACGCCATTGCCGACCGGTCCCGGTCCACTACGGCGACGGCGACGGACGCCGTACCGGCGCAGAGCACCTATTCCGTTGCCGTCGTATTCCTGCGGGCAGTGGCAGCTCTCACCTGTTCGCGCTGAACTGCACGTTGATCTTGTGGGGTTCAGGAACAGTTTTGTGAGCTCGCGGCGCTTCGTTGCACTACAGACGGTGATGAGCCGTGGCTGCGTCCGGCGATGGAGAGGATTCCGACACGACCATGAGACTGACCGCCTCAGACATGGCTTGAGACACCCGCCGAGCCCGAGGTCACAGCAGCGTCGTATGACACGAATCGCGAGAACCTACAGTTCTCCCGACGGTCAGGATGTCTGCGCCTCTGCGGGCGTCGGGTCCAAGGAGTCGAGGAGTTCCCCGAAGGTGATCTTCTCGTCGTCGTAGTCGAAGGTCATGGCAGCGGCGAGTGCCCCACCGGTCGGTGCTGCGCCCGCAGCGGTCCAGCAGGATCGTCAGGGCGACGTCGGGTTCGTGGTTGGCGAGGACCTCGTCGGCGGGATCTGGCGTAGGTGCTCCAGGGTGCGGTAGCGGGACTTCGCGACGGCGCGGTAGACCTCGGAGCGGGAGAGGATCTCCCCGGTGGCGGGGGAGTCGAGCCAGGACTGCAGGACGGCCGCGGGGTCGGGGTGCTTGCCGAGTTCGTCGTCGTCCACCAGCCGCACCACACCGTCGTCCTCGTCTTCCGGAACCGGGATGGCGGCCGCCGCGGCCAGGAACCAGTCGGGGCGGTCGGCCTTCTGAACCAGTCGAGGCCGTCGGCCTTCTCGGCGGTCCGGGCCAGTTCGGCAGGGTGCAGCCCGCCCAAGACGCCCACGACAGCTGCGTGCGGGGTGTGCGGGGTGGCGGCGAGGACGGTCGGTGGCGCGGAGGCGGGAGTCCTTGAGGGCCTGGGTCTCGGCATGGTCTAGCAGCAGGTGCTGGACGGCCGCACCGAGTGTGGGGTGAGTGGCGAGCTCCGACCACCGCTCGGGACACCGGGCCAGCATCGCCCAGCCGCTGTGGCCGGCCAGGTCCAGGGACCAGTCCTTTGAGAAATCGGACACGGCCTCCCAGCCCTCTTCGGGCTCCGGGTGGAGAAGGTACGCGGCGAGCGGAGTCAGGCAGGCTTCCGGGACAGCGTCGAACAGTTCTGGCGGCACGGGCGGGGCAGGTGCGTCCGCTTCGGTGCGGGTGTAACGGTCGGGATCCCAGGACCGGACGACCTGCTCCACCTCGTAGCTGGAGAGGCGGGGCAGGAGAGCGATAGCGGCCTCGACCTGCCCAGGGTGCCGTGCCAGGGCTGAGACCAGCCCGGCCCAGGCCCTTCGGTGCCGCAGGACGGCGGGCACATCGGCGGCGGTCACCGTGCCTGCGGCGGCCAGGGCGGCCAGCGTCTTGTCGTCGGCGTGCGTCAAGGCCCCCGCGTTCGACGCGAAGCTGCCCGGCTCCTGGCTGGTCGACCTGTCCCACGTCGATCTGTCCCGCGTGAAGGTCGGCAAGGAGTGGGGGGAGCTGGACGGCTCGCTGCTGCCCTCTCCGTTCACGCCGAAGGGCGAGCGCCTGACTGGCCCGGCCTGGTACGCGACGCCCACCGTCGCTTACGCGGCGGAGCTCGGCTACGAGGTGCGGCCGATTGAGGCGTGGGTCCGGTACGAGCACGGCCGGTACCTGGACGGCTGGTACAACCGGCTCCGTGACGCCTACCTCGCCACGATGGCCGACCTCGGCGTCGACGCCGACCTCGCCCCGGTGGACTTCCTTGCGGCGATGGACGGCTACAAGGGCCATGACCCGGAACTGGCGATCGTTGGCACGGCGGTCAAGGCGACCGGTGAAGGGAGGTCTGGGCAAGCTCCGCGAGCGGCCCCGCGGCGAGGGCTGGAGACCGGGCGAGCCGTGGCGCGCGCTGTCCCGCCCGACGTGGCGGCCGGGCTTCCGGGCGGCGGTCATCTCCCGCACCCGGATCAACCTGCACCGCAAGATCGTCAAGCCCGCCGCCTTCACCGGGCAGTACCCCATCGCGATCCTGTCCGACTGCGTCGTCTACGTGGCAGGCGGGCCCTCGCCGCTGGACTTCCTGCCCTACCGGGAAGGCAAGCCGCTGCCCGGCGGCTTCAAGCTCGGCATCAACCCCGGCCTGGTCAAGCACGAGGGCACCCAGGACCTGATGTGGGGCGAGGAAGTCCGGGAGCGGTTCAACGCCCCGGAGCTCAACCTCGCCCGGCACATCAAGGACGGCACCGTCACCGACGTCGACAACGGAGAGTAGGAGTAGGCCACGATGAGCCTGTTCGGGGACGGCCTGGAGGCGGCGGTGCAGAAGGCGTTCACGCGCCCGGCACCCAAGAGCGCGGGTGCGCAGATGCGGTACCTGGTCAAGCAGCTCTAGGGCACAAAGGCGGTCGCCCTGATACTGCGGGTCTCCCAGCGCACCGTCGAGCGGTACGTGAAGGACCAGATCAAGAAGCCCCGGCCCGAACTCGCCGCGCGCCTGGAGCGCGAGGTGAAGAAGCGGTGGCAGCCGCAGATCCGCGCGAAGGCCAAGGAGAAGGCGGCCAGCACGGGCGGCATCATCATCGACACCCGCGCCCGCATGGGCTACACGGCCCCGATCGGGTCGACGGACCAGGACCGCATCCGGCACCTGACCGTCGCCCTGCCGCCCGTCTACGCCGCCCGCCTCTTCGACGCCCAGGAGCAGGGGGCCAGCGACGCCCGGCTACAGCAGATCGCCGCCGAAGCGCTCAAGGTAGGCGGTGAGGCGTCATCAGCTCCGTCCGGAGATGCCGGTGGCCGCCAAGTCGCGCCGTGAGCAGAGCCCCAGCTTGGCGAACACGTTGGATAGGTGATGCCCGACGGTGCGGTCGCTGATCCGCAGATGGGCCCCGATCTCCCGGTTGGTCAGTTCGCCGGCGGCAAGCTGGGCCACCCGGCGTTCCTGTGCCGTCAGCGTTGCCATGCCCGTGCCGACGGCAGTGTCACGGCGTGCGGGCGCCATGATCAGACGCTGCTCACGCCGGGCCCGCTCAAGCATCGGGCGCGCTCCCAGTGCGTGGAACGTCTCGGCAGCGGCGTCGAGCTGCTGGCGGGCGTCTCGGCGCCGCCGCTGTCGCCGCAACCACTCGCCGTAGAGCAGCCGGGCCCGTGCGTGGTCGAACGGGCGCCGGGACGCACCGGGCACGTCCAGCGCCGCCCGGTAGGACCGTTCGGCGGCCGGTTCGTCCAGCAGTGCGCGTGCCAGGTGCGCTGTGAATCTCGCCCAGTGCGCGCCGGTGCGCCGTACCCAGGCGTCGAGCGCCTCGGCGCGGCGCCGGCCGATCTCCGGCCGCCGCGCGTGCACGGCGGCCTCGATCGTGTCCAGGCTTGCCAGCAGAGCGACGATCGGATGTGCTGCCTCGTGCCCGTGCTCGTCCAAGCGGGCGAGCAGGTCGAGTGCAGCATCGGCGCGACCGGCCGCCAGGGCGGCCATTCCACGATTCCAGTGGGCCGAGGCGCTGACCGCACGGTCGCGGCGCGGCACGGCCAGCTGCAGGGTCCGAACGGTCAGATGGTCGACGCTGCGGCCGTCACCGCGGGCGGCGGCGAGCCACCCGAGGCAGTTCCGGCACTCCGCAGCGATGTGCTCGGCACCGATCCGCTCGGCCGACGCGAGCCCCTCGGCCGCGGCGTCCTCCGCAGCGCCCCACCGGCCCGCGGCGATGTCGAGTCGCGCGATCCGAGCCAGCGCCGCAGCAAGCGAGGTGCCATCGGCGTGACGGCGGTGCCTGCGGACAAGGGCGTGCACAGCATCGGCGAGTGGCTCGTCGAGGCCCCACACCAGTCCGAGCGGCGACGCCGGGAGCAACTGCGACTCCACCCGGGAGATGTGCGCCATGACGTCACCGAGTTCTGCCGACGACGCTGCCCGTGCCGGGTCCGTCGCTGGCCCCCACCACGTCCGGACGATCGGGAGGACCTCGGGCAGCCCAGGGGTCGTCAGCCCCGCGAGACGAGTGAGGGTCTCGCCGACGAGGTCGTCGCGGGCCGCGGACCATCCCGCGTGCAGGGCAGCGGCGCCGAGCTCCACTCTCATGCGCGGATCATCGAACGCGGCGATGTCGCGACTGATCGATCGGTGGGCTCGTTCCAGAGACCCCTCGGCGAGTTCGAGTACCCCGCGCAGGCCGCGGCTGGCGCGGGTGGCCAGAACCTCGTCGGTCAGGCTCCGGGCATCGGCCAGCAACCGACGCGCCATCGTGGCGTCGCCGCCGTGCCAGGCAGCCACGGCCGCGCCGGCGAGCCTGCGGGTCGCAGCGGCCGGGTCGGCGGACAGCTCGGCGGCCCGCCGCAGGATCGGTACCGCGCCGGCGCCCGAGGGCACCGTCTGCTCGAGCAGCCCGGCGATCTCCTCGTCGACGTCGTGAACGGTCGCGGCCCGGTGCCAGACATGCCCGCGACTGCCCGGGGGAAGCGCGGCGGCCAGGGTCCGGTGGGCGTTCCTGCGCTCAGACGGGGAGGCGCTCGCGTAGACAGCGGCCCGGACCACCGGGTGCCGTAGCGCAGGCCGGTCGGGCGTCCCGGCGAGCAGACCCGACCGGATCGTCTCCTCCCAGACCGGCTCCTCGGCGGCGCGGGAACGTGCTGACCGTGCGAGCGTGAGCTGATCACCGTCGGCACGAGCCGCGGCCATGAGCACGACGAACTCGCGTGCCGGGGTCGGCATGGTCTGCAGGCGCTCGGCGAAGGCCGTACGCAGCCGGGGCCCCACGGGCACCGTGCCGACGGCAAGATCGTCGATTGGTACAGGCAGCTCGTGCAGTGCCAGCGGGTTGCCCCCACCTGCTTTCACCGCGCGGGTGACCTCGGGGCCGTCGAGGCCGGGGTGAGCGGCGGCGACCAGTTGGGCGGCGTGGTCGTCAGCGAGAGGACTCACCGCGAGCGGATCGACCCCCTCCCACGATCCGCCGGCAGGCGCGTCGTGGCCGGCGACCAGGACCACCACCGGATCGGTCCCCACCCGCCGGGCGACGAATCCGAGCACGAACTCGGTCTCCGCGTCGAGCCGGTGTGCGTCGTCCACGACGATCAGTAGCGGGCGGTCGACTGCCAGCGTCGACAACAGGGACAGGACCGCCACGGCGGTGAGCGACCGGCCCGCTCCGGTGACCTCGCCCGCGAGCACGCCTCGCAACGCTGCCGCCTGGGACACCGGAAGAGTCGCGATCAGGTGCTCGACCGGCCGGAGCAGCGTGTCCAGGCCGGCGAAGGGGGTCCCGGACTCGCACCGTGCGGGCTGTACCGCCAGCGGGGCGAAATCGGGAGACGCCGCGGTGACGTGGTCGAGAAGTGCGGTCTTGCCGATGCCCGGCTCACCCCAGAGCACCAGGGCGCCACCCGTGCCACGGCGGGCTCGGTCGAGCACCTCGGTCACGGCAGCGATCTCTGCCTGTCGTCCGACGAGCGGGGCCGGAGCACCGGTTGCCCTCATCGCGTCCCCTCAGCCGTGACCATCTTCCGGCCCCAGAAGTCCGTGCCATACCGTCCGAGGCCGGCGGGATCGTCCGACGCCCCGACGAGGACGCCGACCCCGTGCACGAGCGGGATGCCGGTGAGCCCCGCTCGGATCCTGATGAGCGCATCCTCGGGCCCCTGCTGCGGCAGTGCCACCCCACCGAGCCGGGTCCCGTTCGGTGGTGCCGACCTGACCGTGAATGGTGTGCGCATGCTCAGCGGCCTGCCGCAGGTGCTTCTAGGCCCGCAGACCACGGGCCCGAGTACCTTGACCGATGGCCCCGCCGCCGCGGTTAGGGTCGGGACCCGTTCGTCGATCGCCGACGACGAGCTTGCCCATCGAGCACGCCGAACCGCTGCCACGGCACGGGCAGCGTATGGACGAGGCGCTCGCCGCGGGCGCACGCCGAGGTCGGCGCCGCGCGGCGAGGCGCCGGTGGCCGTGGTCATGGCGACTCCTCCGAACCGGGGCGGACGCCCGTAGGGAGGGGGTCTCCCAGGAAGGCGAGCAGGGCGGCGTTGACCTCGTCGGCGTGAGTCCACAGCAGCCCGTGCGGGGCGCCGTCGATCTCCACGTACTGCGCGTCGGGCAGGGCCCGGCGGAAGCGGTGGGCCGTGACTTCGATGGGGAGGATCCGATCGGCGGTGCCGTGCAGGATCAGGGTCGGCGTGCCGCTGGCCCGGACGGCCTCGACGTCGGCGCGGAAGTCCTCGATCCACGAGGAGACGACGGCATGGGCGGCCACGGGGGCGCTGGAGATGGCGACGTTCCAGCTGGCTGTGACCGCCTCCTGGCCGATGCGGTTGCCCAGGTTCTCGTCGAGGTTGTAGAAGTTGGAGAAGAACTGCTCGTACCAGGCGTAGCGGTCGCCCTTGGCCGCGGCCTCGATGCCATCGAAGACGTCCTGGGGCACGCCGTCCGGGTTGTCGTCCCGAGCAACGAGGAAGGGCTCCAGGGAGGCCAGGAAGGCGAGCTTCGCGACCCGCTGGTGGCCGTATCGAGCGATGTAGCGGGCGAGTTCGCCGGTGCCCATCGAGAACCCGATGAGGACGACATCGCGCAGGTCCAGGGTCTCCAGCAGGGCATTCAGGTCGGCGGCGAAGGTGTCGTAGTCGTAGCCGGTGCCGACCTTCGACGAGCGGCCGAAGCCGCGGCGGTCGTAGGTGATGACGCGGTAGCCGGCGGAGAGCAGCTCGCGCGTCTGGCGCTCCCAGCTGTGGCCGTTGAGCGGGTAGCCGTGGATGAGGACGACGGGCTGACCCGCGCCTTGGTCCTCGTAGTAGAGCTCGACCGGCGTGCTGTTCTCGTACCCGATGGTTACGTGTCCCATGATCTTTCCTTTCCGAGGGTGGTCTGCCTGCTATTGACCGACGAGCCGCCGTACCGCGATCGTTGTCGCCTCGGCGATGGTGGCGTTGCCGGCCGTGGACTCCGGGTCGTCCGGGTCGGCGTAGACGGCGAGACCAGCGGCGCGCGGTCCGGGGGCAGCACGCTCCCGACGTCGTTGCGCTCGCCCTGTGCTTCGGTCCCGGTCCTGTCCCCGATTGGCCACCCGGCTGGCACGCCGGCCCGGATGGTGGCGTCGCCGGTGGTGTTCGCGACGAGCGAGGTGGTGAGCCGCTCGCGGCCGGCCGGCTGCAGGCCGCCAGCGAGGGGCACCGCCCGCATGCTCTCGACGATGGCGGCCGGTGTGGTGGTGTCGCGCTCGTCGTCTGGGCCAGTGGAGACGTTGAGCTGTGGCTCGTTGCGGTCGAAACGGGTGGTCGCGTCATCCAGGCCGGAGGCGAACGCGGTCACGGCGGTCGGTCCGCCGAGGAGGTCGAGGGGCAGGTTCGTCGCCGTGTTGTGGCGTTGGCGCGCCGCGGCGGCTCCTCCAGCAGGCCGACGTCGGGGTAGTGCCGCACCGCACCCACAGTGGTGCCGGCGAGTTCGGCGAGTTGGCGGGGTCTCCAGGCCACGGCTGTTCCCTTCAGGTGTCGTCGACCGACGTGTCGTCGGCCCAAATGTCTTCGGCGTGGTCAGGGGCGCGTGAGCCGGCGCCGGCGATCGGCCTCCGACAGCCCGCCCCACGGCCGTGCAGCTCCCGGTGGGCCAGGGCGTGGACGGCGACCCGCTCGCGCTGCTGCCGTAGCGGGAGGACTCCTCGTCGGCGGGGAAGAACACCTCGATGCTGGTCACGGTGGTCGCTCCCTTCCCGGTCGCTCTGCTGAGGGCTCTCAGAGTCGCGGGGAAGGCGCCTGGTCCGCGTCGGTAAAAATCCCTTACTCCGTCACCGACCCTGGCGCGGGGGAGGCCGGCATCCTGACGACCCGGTGCTGCCCGCGCGCTTCGCGTCGGTGACAATTACCGGATAGACGCCGTGTCGGCGCCAGGGGAGGACCAGGCGATGCTCGTGGGACGGCGCGCCGAGCAGGCGGCGCTCGAGCAGCTGCTGGCTCAGGCGCAGGGCGGCGACAGCGGAGTGTTGGTGGTGCGCGGGGAAGCCGGCATCGGCAAGTCCGCCCTCCTGCAGCACATGCGGGAGACCGCCGTGGCGGCGGGATTCGGGGTTCACGACGCGGCCGGGGTGGAGGCCGAGGCAGAGTTCGCGTTCGCGGGCCTGCACCAGTTGTGCGCCCCGTTCCTGGCGCGGGCGGTCGAGCTGCCCGAGCCGCAGCAGGCCGCGCTCGGGGTGGCGTTCGGGCTGCGCGAGGGTGCTGCGCCGGACCGGTTCCTGGTGGGGTTGGCGGTGCTGAGCCTGTTGGCCGAGAACGGGCCGTTGCTGTGTGTGGTCGATGATGCGCAGTGGCTCGATCAGGCGTCTGCGCAGGTTCTGGCTTTCGTGGCCCGGCGAGTGGGGGCCGAGCGGGTGGTGATGGTGTTTGCGCTGCGCGATCCCGGTGTGACCGACGTCGAGGCGTTCAGCGGGTTGCCGGAACTGCGCCTGGCGGGGCTGGGGGCCTCCGATGCCCAGACGCTGCTGGCCACCGCGGTCCGCGCACCACTGGACGATGTGGTGCGCGACCGGATCGTAGCCGAGGCGCGCGGCAATCCGCTGGCGTTGTTGGAGCTACCCCGGGGTGCTCCGGCGGTGCAGTTCGCGGGCGGGTTCGAGCTGCCGGATGTGGTGAGCGTTCCGCGCCGGATCGAGGACGGCTTTCGGCGCCGCGCGAACAGCCTGCCTGCCGACGCGCGGATGCTGCTGGTGGTTGCCGCGGCCGAGCCGACCGGGGACGCGGCGTTGCTGTGGCGCGCGGCCGCGGAGCTGGGGATCGCCCGCGAGGCGGCTGCGCCCGCGGAGGCCGCCGGGCTGCTGGAGTTCGACTTCCGTGTGCGGTTCCGGCACCCGCTGGTGCGCTCGGCGGTCTACCGGGCGGCCACACCGACCGACCGGCGCCGGGCGCACGGCGCGCTGGCCGCCGTCACCGACCAGCAGGTCGATCCGGACCGGCGTGCCTGGCACCGCGCGCAGGCGGTGGTGGGCACTGATGAGGACGCCGCCGCGGAGCTGGAGCGTTCGGCCGGACGGGCCCGCGCCCGCGGCGGGCTGGCCGCCGCGGCGGCGTTCCTGAAGCGTGCGGCCGAGCTGACCCCCAGGCCGGCCGTCCGGGCGGAACGGGCCCTGGAAGCTGCGCACGCCAAGCACGAGGCAGGTGCGTCCGAAGCCCTGGAGCTGCTGACAGTCGCCGCGGCCGGGCCGTTGGACGCCGTGGCGCAGGCCCGCCTACAGCTGCTGCATGCTCGGATCGCGTTCCACGGGGCAAGGGGCGGCGAGGGGCCACGGATGCTGCTGGACGCCGCCAAGACCCTCGCCCCGCTGGACCCGGCGCTGTCCCGGGAGACCTACCTGGACGCGCTCGATGCGGCGATCGTTACCGGCGACCGCGGACCCGGCGGCGTGCGTACGGTGGCCGACGCAGCCCGGGCCGCGCCCGCACCACCGGAGACGCCGAGGCCCGTGGATCTGTTGCTCGACGGGCTGGTGACGACGTTCACGCAGGGCTACGCGGCAGGAGTGCCCGGCCTGCGGCGGGCGTTGGACGCCTTCAATCGTCACGAGCGGGACGATCATGCCGTGAACGACAGCGACGACCGCCGCTGGCTGTGGCTGGCCGGCCGGACCGCGATGTCGCTCTTCGACGACCAGATGGTGCACGCGCTGGCCGCTCGTCATGTCCGGCTGGTCAGGGAAGCCGGCGCGCTGGCCACGCTCCCGGCAGCACTGCTCGTCCAGTCCGTCATGCTGGTGCTCTCTGGTGACTTCTCCCGGGCCGCCGAACAGACCGCGATCGCGGCCGCGACCAGAACTGTGCCCGTGCTCCACGGCCAGCTCATCCTGGCTGCCTGGCGCGGCCGCTCGGACGAGACCACCGAGATCCACGCGACCATGGTCCGGGAAGCGGCTGGACGTGGGCGCCGAACTGAGGACTTCCTGGCGCAGTACGCCATGGCGGTGCTGCACAACGGTCTGGGCGACTACCCGGCGGCTCTGGTCGCTGCGACGCGGGCTTTCGAGTCCGACGAGCTGACCCACAGCAACCTGGCACACTCCGAGCTCATTGAAGCGGCATGCCGTAGCGGCCGGCCGGAGCATGCGACCGCTGCGCTGGACCAGCTCAGCTCACGGGCGCTGGCCAGCGGCACCCCGTGGGGGCTCGGGCTGGCAGCGCGCTCACGGGCATTGGTCAGCACCGGCCCGGCCGCCGAGGAGTACTACCGCGAGGCGATCGAGCAGCTACGAAACTGCCGAGTGGCCACCCAGCTGGCCCGAGCTCATCTCGTCTATGGCGAGTGGCTACGCCGCCAGGGCCGCCGTCAAGGCGCCCGCCAGCAGCTCCGCACCGCCCACCAGATGCTGTCGGACATGGGTGCGGAAGCGTTCGCCGCACGCGCCGCCCGCGAGCTGCGCGCCACCGGCGAGCACCCACGCAGCCGGACCGCCCAGCCCTCGGACGCGCTCACCGCACAGGAGCTGACGATCGCCCGGCTGGTAGCTACCGGGGCGACCTCCCGGGAGGTCGGCGCACAGCTGTTCTTGAGCCCGCGCACCATTGAGGCCCACCTCCGCAGCATCTTCCGCAAGCTGAGCATCACCTCCCGGCGACAGCTGCGGGACCTGCGGCTTCCCTAAAGGGCTGGAAGCGTGCGTGCTATGTCGCGGTACAGCGAATGCCGCCCGGAAGGCCAGCGAGCTGCGCCCTGTGGAGTTCGTAAAGGATCAAGAGCGCGCCGTCTTGAGGCGACGCCTGCGAATGAGCGTGCAGACGAGGGGACGACGGCGGGCGGCTTAAGGCGACGGTGAATCGCTCGGCACGGCGGCATCGCCGCCTTCCGCGAACGGCGCAGGTACACGGTCAGACGCGGCACACACCGTACGCGCCGACAAGCGAACCCACCCGACGATCCGAGGCGCGCTACCCATCGGGCAGGACCGTGGCCGCCCACGCACGTTCCTCAGCCCACGCTTCAGCCCAGGTCACAGCATCCCGAAATGCACCTGACGCGCCATCAGAACGAGCGTCAAATGAGCGTCAAGGCACCTCGGAGAGCGTCATTTGAGCGTCAAGATTTCGCCCGTAACGCGCATAGCACACATCCCGCACACCGAGTAAAGCCGCAGGTCAACGGCCCTTATCGGCAGGCTCAAGGATCGCGACGCACTCCACATGGTGCGTCATCGGAAACAGATCGAACACCCGCAGCATCCGCACCCGGTACCCCCCGTCCCGGAAGTACCCCAGGTCCCGGGCCAGCGCGGCCGGGTCGCAGGCCACGTAGGCGATGCGGCGGGGGCCCAGGGAGGACAGGTGCTGGACCGTCTTGCGGCCGGCGCCCGCGCGGGGCGGGTCGAGGACGATGAGGTCGACCTCGTCGATGCCGGTGCGGGGCAGGACGGACTCGACCTTGCCCTGCTCGATGCGGACGCGGTCGAAGGCGGCGAGGTTGTGGCGGGCGTCCTCGACGGCGCGCTTGCCGGACTCGATGCCGAGGACCGCTCCCTGGTCGCCGACGCGGTCGGCCAGGGCGCCGGCGAAGAGGCCGACGCCGCAGTAGAGATCCAGGGCCATGTCGCCCTTGCGGGGCAGCAGGCCCTGCATGACCGCGGTCACCAGGGTGTCGGCGGCCTTCGGGTGGACCTGCCAGAAGCCGCCGGAGCCCACCCGGTAGGTGCGGCCGTCGGCGCGCTCGCGGACGAAGGGGCGGCCGTGGACGCGGTGGACGCCGCCGTCCTTCTCCCCGACGCGCATGACCGAGACCGGGCGGTCCAGCTCGACGATGGGCAGGCGGGCGCCGGGGCGCGGGGTCAGGATGACCTGGCGGTCCTGGGAGCCCGTCGCCGCGATCGCCTCGACGGACGCCATGCCGGGCCAGTCACGCGCCTCGATACCCAGCTCGCTGACGCCCTCCGCCGCGATCATGCAGTGGTCGATCGGCTCGATCTCGTGGGAGCGGTGGCGGCGCAGACCGGCGCGGCCGTCCGCGTCCACCGCGTACTGCACCCGCGTGCGCCACGACGGGACCTGGCCGGCGGGCAGCTTGTCACCCTCGGCCGGCATCACCGTGCCGTCCCAGCCGGCCTCCTCCGGGGTGAGGCCCGCCAGGCGCTGCAGCTGCTCGGCGACCACCTCGCCCTTCAGGCGGCGCTGGGCGCCCGGCTTGGCGTGCTGCCAGTCGCACCCGCCGCAGCGGCCGGGGCCGGCGAAGGGGCAGGGGGCCTCGATGCGGTCCTTGGAGGGGTCCAGGATCTCGACCGCGTCCGCGCGCAGGAAGCGGGCGCCCTCCTCGCCCTCCGTCACCCGGGCCACGACCCGCTCGCCGGGCAGCGTGTGCCGGACGAACAGCACCTGGCCCTCGGACGTGCGGGCGATGCAGTGGCCGCCGTGGGCGACGGGGCCGACCTCGACCTCGTACTCCTCGCCCACCAGCGAGACCGGCTCCGAGACCGCCCGCGGGGCCGACTCCGAGACCGCTCGCTGCTCCGCCTGCGACTTCTTCGGTTCTGCCTGCATGGCGGGGTGACTCCAGAGAACGGGGGCGACAAAGGACAACAGCCGTCCAGTCTACGTGGACGAGGAGGAGTCCTTTGGACGGTCCTGGTGGGGGTGGTGGGCCGGTCCGCGGCGCACCGCACCCGGCGCGCTCCAGTCCTGCCGCTTGCGGGCCCGGCGCCTGGCGGCCTCGGAGGACTCCAGCTGGTAGGGGACGGACGTGACCATGACGCCCGGTGTGAACAGCAGCCGGCCCTTGAGGCGCAGGGCGCTCTGGTTGTGCAGCAGATGCTCGTACCAGTGGCCGACCACGTACTCCGGGATGATCACCGAGACCGCGTCGCGCGGGGACTCCTTGCGCAGGCTCTTGACGTACTCGATGACCGGCCGCGTGATCTCGCGGTACGGCGAGTCCAGGACCTTCAGCGGTACGGCGATGCCGCGCCGCTCCCACTCCTCGCGCAGCGCCTTCGTCTCGACCGGGTCGACGTTGACGCTGAGCGCCTCCAGGCTGTCGGAGCGCATCAGCTTGGCGTAGGCGAGGGCCCGGAGCGTGGGGCGGTGGATCTTGGAGATCAGGACCACCGAGTGGACGCGGGAGGGGCGCACCATGTCGTCGGTCTGCGCCTCCTCGGGGTCCTCGGGGGCCGCGATCTCCTCGGCGACGCGGTCGTAGTGCTTGCGGATCGCCGTCATGGTCGCGAAGAAGATGCACATGCCGAGCAGCGCGACCCAGGCGCCGTGCGTGAACTTGGTCGCCAGGACCACGACCAGGACGAGGCCGGTGAAGAAGGCGCCGAAGGCGTTGATCGCGCGGGAGCGCATCATGTGGCGGCGCTTGGACTGGTCCCGCTCGGTGGCCAGGTTGCGGTTCCAGTGGCGGACCATGCCGATCTGGCTGAGCGTGAAGGACACGAAGACGCCGACGATGTAGAGCTGGATCAGCCGGGTCGAGTCGGCGCCGTAGACGACGACCAGGAGCACGGCGGCCCCGGCGAGGAGCACGATGCCGTTGGAGAAGGCCAGGCGGTCGCCGCGGGTGTGCAGCTGGCGCGGCAGGTAGCGGTCCTGGGCAAGGATCGAGCCGAGCAGCGGGAAGCCGTTGTACGCGGTGTTGGCGGCGAGGAAGAGAACCAGCGCGGTGGCGGCGGCGAGCACGATGAACAGGAAGCTGCCCTCGCCGAAGACCGCCTCGGCGACCTGCGAGATCACCGGGTGCTGGACGTAGTCGGCGCCGACCGCGACGCCGTTGTGGAAGAGCTCGGTGGCCGGGTTCTCCGACATCCGCACGTCGGTGGCGGAGGCCAGCGCGATGATGCCGCAGAACATGGTGACGGCGAGCAGGCCCATCATCGCGAGGGTGTTGCCCGCGTTCTTGGACTTGGGCTTGCGGAAGGCCGGGACGCCGTTGGAGATCGCCTCGACGCCGGTGAGCGCGGCGCAGCCGGAGGAGAAGGCGCGCAGGAGGAGGAAGATCAGGGCGAAGCCGGCCAGGCCGCCGTGCTCCGGCTTGATCTCGTAGTCCGCGGTCGGGGCGCGCATGGTGTCGTCCAGGACCAGTCCGCGGAACGCCCCCCACACGATCATGATGAAGACGCCCGCGACGAAGACGTACGTCGGAATCGCGAACAGGGTGCCCGACTCCCTGACCCCGCGCAGGTTCATCAGCGTGAGCAGCAGGATCACGGCGACCGCGCACAGGACCTTGTGCTCGACGACGAAGGGGATCGCCGAGCCCAGGTTCTCGATGCCGGAGGAGATGGAGACCGCGACGGTCAGGACGTAGTCGACCAGCAGCGCGCTGGCGACGGTCAGACCGGCCTTGGGGCCGAGGTTGGTGGTGGCCACCTCGTAGTCGCCGCCGCCGCTCGGGTAGGCGTGCACGTTCTGCCGGTAGGAGGCGACCACGGTGAACATCAGGACCACGACCGCGACCGCGATCCACGGGCTGAAGTGGTAGGCCGACACGCCCGCGATGGACAGGACGAGCAGCACCTCACCGGGCGCGTACGCCACGGAGGACAGCGGGTCGGACGCGAACACCGGCAGGGCGATGCGCTTCGGCAGGAGCGTCTCACCCAGCCGGTCGCTGCGCAGTGCGCGCCCGATGAGGATCCGCTTGGGCACGTCGGTCAGTTTGGACACAGCAGAGGATCGTAAGCGTTCGAACGGGCGACCACCCAACCGCCACCCCCGATCGGTCCGCAGTCTGCTCTACGGGTGAATTCGGGGAGTGCTCCGGCTGCGGATTCCGCAGGTGACGGCATTCGCATGGCTATATGACTGCTTACCCGACAAGCCCTGCCCGTTTTCCGTCCGTTGCCGCCCCTGGAGGTCCCATGCACCTGAGCGCAGAGCTGATCGGCGGCGCCGCCTCGCTCGTAGGCCTCGGAATCCTGACGGTCGCCAGCATCCGCAGCATCTGCCGCCGGGGGTCGTCGGCCGGGGGATGAGACGGCTCCTGCGGGCTCGGGGGGCTTGCCGATACGTTGGATCCGGACGCCGGTGCGTCGGCTCCGGACGCCGGTGCGTCGGCTCCGGACGCCGGTGCGTCGGCTCCGGGCGGGGACCCGGCTTCCCGGGCCCCCGGGGTCTGTCAGACGGGCCCTAGCGGCGTCGGCGTCGGTGCGCACCGGCATGATGTTCCCCTGCGGCCCGCACACTGGCCGCGACGTGTCGCCAGGCGAGCCGAAAGAGAGACATGAGCGAGACATTCACCAAGGCCGGCGGGCCCGCAGGAAGCGCGGTGTGAGGCGATGCACATTGTCATCATGGGCTGCGGGCGCGTGGGCTCCGCGCTCGCCCAGACCCTGGAGCAGCAGGGGCACACGGTCGCCGTGATCGACCGGGACCCCACCTCCTTCCGTCGCCTCGGTTCCTCCTTCGGCGGCCGCCGCGTCACCGGCATCGGCTTCGACCAGGACACCCTGCGCGAGGCGGGCATCGAGGAGGCCGGTGCCTTCGCCGCGGTCTCCAGCGGCGACAACTCCAACATCATCGCCGCCCGGGTGGCCCGCGAGATGTTCGGCGTGGAGAACGTCGCCGCCCGCATCTACGACCCGCGCCGCGCCGAGGTCTACCAGCGCCTGGGCATCCCCACCGTGGCCACCGTCCGCTGGACGGCCGACCAGATGCTGCGCCGGCTGCTCCCCTCGGGCGCCGAGCCGCTGTGGCGCGACCCCACCGGAGGTGTCCAGCTGGCCGAGGTGCACACGTCCTCGTCCTGGGTGGGCCACAAGATCAGCCGGCTCCAGGAGGAGACGGGCGTGCGGGTGGCCTTCGTCACCCGGCTCGGGGAGGCGATCCTGCCGTCCTCGCAGACCGTCCTTCAGGAGGGTGACCTCGTGCACGTCATGATGCGCACCGACGAGGTCCACAAGGTCGAGGCGGCGTTCGCCCAGGGTCCCGAAGAGGAGGGCGGTCACTGATGAGGGTCGCCATTGCCGGAGCCGGCGCGGTCGGCCGTTCGATCGCGGGCGAGCTGCTGGAGAACGGCCACGAGGTCCTGCTCATCGACAAGGCGCCGACCGCCATCTCGGTCGAGCGCGTCCCGATGGCGGAGTGGCTGCTCGCCGACGCCTGCGAGATCACGTCCCTGGACGAGGCGGCGCTCCAGCGCTGCAACGTCGTCATCGCCGCGACGGGCGACGACAAGGTCAACCTCGTCGTCTCGCTGCTGGCCAAGACGGAGTACGGCGTTCCGCGCGTCGTCGCCCGGGTGAACAACCCGAAGAACGAGTGGCTCTTCAACGAGTCCTGGGGCGTGGACGTGGCCGTCTCCACCCCGCGGCTGATGTCGGCCCTGGTGGAGGAGGCGGTGAGCGTCGGCGACCTGGTCCGGCTGCTGCGCTTCAGCCACGGCGACGCGAACCTGGTCGAGCTGACGCTGCCGGAGGAGTCGGCCCTGGCCGGTACCCAGGTCGGCGACGTCCAGTGGCCCGAGGACACCTCGCTGGTGACGATCATCCGCGGCACCCGGGTGCTGACGCCGTCCCGGGAGGACTCCCTGGAGGCGGGCGACGAGCTGCTCTTCGTCGCCGCGCAGGCCCGTGAGGAGCAGCTGGAGGACCTGCTGTCGGCACGCCGGCGGCCCGACGGCGCGGTCTGACGGGGCACAGGACGGCCTACGGCGGTGGGGCGCCCGGAATTTCCCGGGCGCCCCACCGCCGTCTTGTCTCGTCCCGTCCGTCAGGCCTTGCGGTGCCTGCCACCACGCAGGTCCGCGGCCTCCCCGTCGGCCTCGGACGGCCCCGGCAGGGCGCCGCCGGCCTCCTCCTGCTCGCGGTCGCGCCGTTCCCGCTCCGCCTTCTCCGCCTTCTCGGCCTCTTCCGCCGCCTCCATCTCCGCGAACACGTCGATGGGGGCCGGCGCCTTGGCCAGGAAGACCCAGGTCAGCCAGACGGCGAGCAGGAAGGGCGGGATCTTCAGGGTGACCAGGACCCAGCCGAGCTGCTCGGTGTCCGCCCACCAGTACAGCGGGAAGAGGATCGCGCTCTTGGCGAGCAGGATCAGGCCCCACGCGTAGCTGGCCTTGGTGTAGGCCTTCTTGCGGCCGGGGTTGCGGGTGCGCCAGGAGAGGTTCTCCTTGAAGACCGGGCCGAGGATCAGACCGATCAGCGGCACGCCGGCCAGTGAGGTGACGATGTACGCCAGCGCCAGACCCAGGGTGTAGAGCATGCCCGGCAGATAGAAGTTCTTGGCGTTGTCGGTCATCATCGCGAAGACCACGCCGAAGGCGACACCGAAGACCCCGCTGAACGCGTGCTTGACGGTGTCCTTCATCACGAGCCGGACGACGACCAGCACCACCGACACGGCCAGGGCCGCGATCGCCGACATGTGCAGGTCGTTGTTGAGGGTGAAGATGGTGACGAAGAGCAGGCCCGGCAGCACCGTCTCGATCATGCCCCGCACGCCGCCGAACGCCTCGAACAGCGCGGCCTCCGTCACCGCCCGGGCGTCGTCGGCCTCTGTCGTCTCTTCGGTCGGCTTGTCGAGCGACGTCACCGGCTACTCCCGTCCGAGGGGTCTCAGTTCGTATTTCGGGTTGAAGAGCACCCGGCGGCCGTGGCTCATGGAGATCCGGCCCGATGCGATGAGCTTGCGCCCCGGCTCTATGCCCACGATGGAGCGTCTGCCCAGCCACACCACGTCCAGGGCGGCGGAACCGTCGAACAGCTCGGCCTCCAGGGCCGGAACGCCCGCACGCGGTCGCAGGGTGACCGTGCGCAAGGTACCAGTAACCGACACGACCTGCCGGTCCTGGCAGTCTCCGATGCGAGTGCAGCCGGCGGTGTCGGCGTCCTCGCGCAGTTCCTCCGACTCCAGGTCCTCCTGTGACGAGGAGAGCCGGTCGAACATGCGCCGGAACCGGCCCACCGGCTTGTCGGAACGCGGAGCAGCACTCATATCTGAAGCGTACCGGGGCACGCCGACAGCCATGCACCCCTCTCGGGGCGGGATGGCGAGGCTCACTTCCCCCTCACGTCCCGTGCACCCCCTCTCACTTCTCGAAGCGGTATCCCATGCCCGGCTCGGTGATGAAGTGCCGTGGGTGCGCGGGGTCCGCCTCGAGCTTGCGGCGCAGCTGGGCCATGTAGACCCGCAGGTAGTTCGTCTCCGTCCCGTACGAGGGCCCCCACACCTCCCGCAGCAGCTGCTTCTGGCTGACCAGGCGTCCCGTGTTGCGCACCAGCACCTCCAGCAGGTGCCACTCGGTGGGCGTGAGGCGTACGTCCCTGCCGCCCCGGTTGACCTTCTTCGCGGCCAGGTCGACGCTGAACTCCGGGGTGTCCACGACGACCTCGTCCTCGCCGCCGGGGACGGGCTCGGCCCGGCGGACGGCGGCCCGGAGCCGGGCCAGCAGCTCGTCCATGCCGAAGGGCTTGGTGACGTAGTCGTCGGCGCCCGCGTCGAGCGCCTCGACCTTCTCGTCGGAGGAGTGCCGGGCGGAGAGCACCAGGATCGGCACCCGGGTCCAGCCGCGCAGCCCCCTGATCACCTCGACACCGTCCATGTCGGGCAGGCCCAGGTCCAGGACCACCACGTCGGGGTGCCGGGCGGCGGCGAGCTGGAGGGCGGTGGCGCCGTCGTGGGCGGCGTCGACCTCGTAGTGCCGTGCCTTGAGGTTGATCACGAGGGCCCGCACGATCTGCGGTTCGTCGTCGATCACGAGCACCCGGGTCATCGGGCGGCCTGCCTTTCTGCTGTCGCCAGGTGGGGTGCCGATACCGACCGGCCCACCGCGCGGAGGGTGAGGACCATGGTGAGGCCGCCGCCGGGGGTGTCCTCGGCGTTCAGGGTGCCGCCCATCGCCTCGGCGAAGCCGCGGGCCACGGCCAGCCCGAGTCCCACCCCGGCCCCGCGCGGGGCGTCGCCGTAGCGCTGGAAGGGCTCGAAGATGCGGTCCTTGGCCTCGTCCGGCACTCCCGGCCCCCGGTCGACGACGCGCACCTCGACGCGGTCGGCGAGGGCGCTGGCGGCGACCAGGACGGTCCGGTCGTCCGGACTGTACTTGACGGCGTTCTCCACCAGGTTGGCCAGCGCCCGCTCCAGGAGCCCGGCGTCCACGGCGACCATGGGCAGCGTCTCGGGGATGTCCAGCTCCGCGCTCCCCTCGGGGACCCCGCCGAGCGCCATCGGCGCCACCTCGTCCACGTCGATCTCGCGGATCAGCGGGGTGACGGTGCCGGTCTGCAGGCGGGACATGTCGAGCAGGTTGCCCACGAGGTGGTCGAGGCGGTCGGCGCCCTCCTCGATGCCTTCGAGCAGCTCCGCCTGGTCCTCCTCGGACCAGGCCACGTCGTCGGACCTGAGGCTGGTCACCGACGCCTTGATCCCGGCCAGCGGGGTGCGCAGGTCGTGGCTGACGGCGGCCAGCAGCGCGGTGCGGATGCGGTTGCCCTCGGCCAGCGCGCGGGCCCGGTCGGCCTCCTCGCGCAGGCGGCGCCGGTCCAGGACGACGGCGGCCTGGGCGGCGAAGGCGGCCAGCACCCGGCGGTCCTCGGCGGGCAGGACCCGGCCGGTCAGCGCGAGGGCCATGTGGTCGCCGACGGGCATGTCCACGTCCGCGTCCTCCGGGCGCTCGACCGGCGGTCCCGATCCGGCGCGGCCCGCACAGGTCCAGGGCGCCACGTCGCCCTCCCGCTCCAGGAGGGCGGCCGACTCCATGCCGAAGGTCTCGCGCACCCGCTCCAGGAGCGTCTCCAGGCTGGTCTCGCCGCGCAGTACGTCACCGGCGAGGAAGGACAGGATCTCCGACTCGGCACGCAGCCGGGCCGCCTGGTGGGTGCGGCGGGCCGCGACGTCGACGACCGAGGCGACGGAGAGCGCGACGCCCACGAATATGGCGAGCGCAAGCATGTTCCTGGGGTCGGCGATGGTGATCCGGTTGACGGGCGGCGTGAAGAACCAGTTCAGCAGCAGCGACCCGACCGCGGCCGAGGCGAGCGCGGGGTAGAGCCCGCCGAGCAGGGCGGCGGCGACGGTGAGCGCCAGGTAGAGCAGGACGTCGTTGGCGAGCCCGAGGTGGACGGTGCTGAGCAGCAGCGTCAGCAGTACCGGGCCGCCCAGGCCCGCGAACCAGCCCCAGACGATCCGGGACCGGCCGAGCCGTGCGCCCCTTGCCACCGGCAGCCCGCGCCCCTTGGCGACCTCCTCGTGGGTCACGATGTGGACGTCCAGGTCGGAGCCGGACTCGCGGGCGACGGTGGCGCCGACGCCCGGTCCGAAGACGTACTGCCAGGTCTTGCGGCGCGAGGAGCCGAGGATGATCTGGGTGGCGTTGACGCCGCGGGCGAAGTCGAGCAGGGCGGCGGGTATGTCCTCGCCGAGCACGTGGTGGAAGGTGCCGCCGAGGTCCTCCACGAGGGTGCGCTGGACCGCCAGCTCCTTCGGGGAGGCGGAGGTCAGCCCGTCGCTGCGGGCTATGTACACCGCCAGCACCTCGCCGCCGGCGCCCTTCTCCGCGAGGCGCGCGGCCCGCCGTATCAGCGTCCGGCCCTCGGGGCCGCCGGTCAGGCCGACCACGATGCGTTCGCGCGAGCCCCAGATCTTCGAGACCCGGTGCTCGCTGCGGTACTGCTGGAGGTACTCGTCGGCCCGGTCCGCGACCCACAGCAGGGCCAGCTCGCGCAGGGCGGTGAGGTTGCCGGGGCGGAAGTAGTTCGACAGGGCCGCGTCGACCTTGTCCGGCTGGTAGATGTTGCCGTGCGCCATGCGGCGGCGCAGCGCCTGCGGCGACATGTCGACCAGTTCGATCTGGTCCGCGCGCCGCACCACCTCGTCCGGCACGGTCTCGCGCTGCCGTACGCCGGTGATGGACTCCACGACGTCGCCGAGTGACTCCAGGTGCTGGATGTTGACGGTCGAGACTACGTCGATGCCGGCGGCGAGGAGTTCCTCCACGTCCTGCCAGCGCTTGGCGTTGCGCACGCCGGGGACGTTGGTGTGGGCCAGCTCGTCCACCAGCGCCACCCGGGGGGCGCGGGCCAGTACCGCGTCCAGGTCCAGCTCGGTGAAGACCGCGCCCCGGTACTCGACCTCACGGCGCGGCACCTGTTCCAGGCCGCGCAGCATCACCTCGGTGCGTGCCCGGTCGTGGTGCTCGACGAAGGCCACGACGCAGTCGGTGCCCCGTTCGACGCGCCGGTGCGCCTCGGAGAGCATCGCGTACGTCTTGCCGACGCCCGGTGCCGCACCGAGGTAGATCCGAAGCTTGCCGCGTCCCATGGCCTCATTGTCTTCCGGTCACCGCTGACTGCGCAGCGTCGACCCTACGACCCACAATCGCGGCAAAAGGGGCGGGGGTGCGGATGCCGGTCGTCCTTGACGGAACTCTGACGCACTCCGGCGCACTCGGCGCACGCCCGCGCACTCCGACGCCGGAGCGTCACTCCTCGACGATCTCCCCGTCCCGCAGCTCCAGCACCCGGTCGGCGAGGTCGAGCAGGGTGGCGTCGTGGGTGGCGACCAGGGCGGTGACCTGCTCGCTGCGTACGACGGCCCGCAGCAGCTCCATCACGGAGTGCCCGGTCTCGGCGTCCAGCTGGCCGGTGGGTTCGTCGGCGATCAGGAGGGCGGGGTTGTTGGCGAGGGCGCGGGCGATGGCGACCCGCTGCTGCTGTCCGCCGGACATCTCGCCGGGGCGCTGGGCGGCGTGGTCGGCGAGGCCGACCAGGGAGAGCAGCAGCTCTACGCGTTCCTCGCGTTCGCGCGGGGCGGCCCGGCGCAGCCGCATCGGTACGCCGACGTTCTCGGCGGCGGTGAGGATCGGGACGAGCCCGAAGGACTGGAAGACGAAGCCGACCCGGTCCCGGCGCAGCGCGAGCAGTCCGTCCTCGTCCAGCTCCGCGAGGTCCCGGCCGTCGACCTCGACCCGCCCGGCGTCGGGGGTGTCGAGACCGCCGACGATGTTGAGCAGGGTGGTCTTGCCGGACCCCGACCGGCCCTTGAGGGCGACCAGCTCACCGCGCGGCACCTCGAAGGAGACGCCGCGCAGGGCGTGTACGGCGGCGCTGTCCCGGCCGTACGACTTGCGCACGCCCTCGACGCGCACCATGGTCTCCGTGACCACCTGGGTCATGTCGTGCCCTCCCCCGTCGTACTCGGTGAACCGGGCGCCAGTATCACCGGCGGCGGCGGACGGATCAACGGCCGGGGCCCGATCGGGGCCGCACGACCCTGCCGAGCGACCGGCAGCGCGAAGGGCCGCGTCCTCCTGGGGACGCGGCCCTCGTGGCGCGCGCGTACGGCGAGCAGGCGTACCGGGACGACGAGAAGCCGTACCGGGTCGTCGCCTACCGCACCTCGGTGATCTCCGGTCCGCGCTGGAGCTGGCCCATGCCGCCGGCGAAGCGTGAGCCCTCCTCCTGTTGCACGCCCTCGGGGACCATCTGCGCGTCGTTCGGCAGCTTCAGGACGATGGGGTCGCGGGGGGCCATCGGGCCCTCGCCGCGGACGACGACGGTGTCCCGGAAGATCTGCTCCAGCAGACCGGCGGCCTGCGGCTGCACCGCGCCCTGGCCCGAGATCACGCCGCGCAGGAACCAGCGGGGCCCGTCCACGCCGACGAACCGCACGACCTGGAAGCCGCCCGTGCCGTCCGGCAGCTGCACCGGGACCTGGGCCCGCAGCTCCCAGCCCAGCGGACCCTCGACCTCGTCGATGATGCCGCCCTGCTGGGTGATGCCGGAGCCGATCTCCTCGCGCACCTCGCCCCAGATGCCCTCGCGCTTGGGCGCGGCGAAGCCCTGGAGCTGGATGGCGCTGTCGCGCAGTACGACGGTCGCGGCGACGATCGCGTCGCCCGCGACCTCCACCCGCAGTTCCATGCCGTCGACCCCGGGGATGAACAGGCCGCCCAGGTCGACCCGGCCCTCGCCCGGGTCGCGGACCTCGGTGCTGTCCCAGGGCCCGTCGGGGCGCGGCTCGGGCTCGAGCCGCACGCGTTCGCGCTCTTCGTCCGCCTCGGTGTCGACGCTGTCGACGACCTGCTCGGTCTCGCCGGCCGCGTCCTCGGCGGCGTCGTTCTTCTTGCGACGTCCGAACACGTCACTGTCCTTCCCGGTCGGATACGACCGAAGCGTATCGATTCCCACCCGTCGGGCCGCCTTCGGCGACCTGACCGCTTGTGCCGCTTGCAGGGTCCAGCCCGGCGTGGCCGCCGGTGGACCCGAAGCCCCCCTCGGCCCGCGCCGAGCCGGGAAGTTCCGCGACCTGACGGAAGCGGACCCTCTCGACCTGCTGGACGACCAGTTGGGCAATCCGGTCGAAGCGCTCGAACCGCACGCTCTCGCGCGGGTCGAGATTCACCACGATCACCTTGATCTCCCCACGGTACCCGGCATCAATCGTCCCCGGGGCATTCACCAGGGCGACGCCGCAGCGTGCGGCCAGTCCGGAACGTGGGTGCACGAAGGCCGCGTACCCCTCGGGGAGGGCGACAGACACGCCGGTGGGCAGAACGGCGCGTTCGCCGGGCGCCAGCTCGCGGTCGACGGTGGTACGCAGGTCGGCGCCCGCGTCCCCGGGCTGCGCGTACGCCGGAAGCGGTACGTCGGGGTCGACGCGGCGGATGAGCACCTCGAGGTCGGCACGGCTCACGGGTTCACCTCGAAGGCGCGGGCGCGGCGGAGCTGGTCGGGATCGTCCATGGCGGCGCGGATCTCCTCCTCGCGGCCGTTCTGGACGAAGTGCTCGACCTTGACCTCGATGAAGAGGGCGTCGGCGCGGACGGCCACGGGGCCGTCGGGCCCGCCGATCCGGCCGGTGGCGGTGGAGTAGATCTTGCGGCCGGCCACCGCGGTGACCTCGGCCTCCAGGTACAGCGTCGTGTCCACGGGCACCGGCCGCCGGAAGTCGGTCTCCAGCCGTCCGGTCACCGCGATGGTGCGCAGCAGCCAGTTCAGCGAGCCCAGCGTCTCGTCCAGGGCGGTGGCCAGCACGCCGCCGTGCGCCAGACCGGGAGCGCCCTGGTGGGCGGGGCGGACGGTGAACTCGGCGGTGATCGACACGCCTTCGCCCGCGCGCGCCTGGAGGTGCAGTCCGTGGGGCTGGTCGCCGCCGCAGCCGAAGCACTGGCCGTAGTGGGCGCCGAGCAGCTCGCCGGGGGCGGGCGCGTCGGGGTGCCGTACGGGTTTCACGGCGTCGTCGGGGGGCTGAAGACCTGGGGAAGTACCACTCACAGGCGCAGACCTTACCCGCGCGTCGGCCGAACACCGATACCGTGCCAAGCTTGCTTCATGCAGCTCTCCACGGCCCCGTACGAAGAACGCCTCACCGCGCCCCGCTCCTGGTGGCTGGTCTCCTTCCTGGTGGGGCTGGCGTTCGCGCTGATCCTGCTGCCGTTCGGCACGCTGCCGATGCTGGGCGGCCTGGCGGGCGGCACCGCGGTGGCGGCGGTGGCGGCCAGTTCGTACGGCGCGGTCCGCATCCGGGTCGTGGGCGACTCGCTGATCGCGGGCGAGGCGAAGGTGCCGCTCTCGGCGCTGGGAGAGGCGGAGATCCTCGATCCGGAGGAGGCCCGCGCCTGGCGCACGTACAAGGCCGACACCCGGGCGTTCCTGCTGCTGCGCGCCTACATTCCGAGGGCCGTGCGGGTGCTGGTCACGGACCCGCAGGACCCGACTCCGTACCTGTACCTGTCGACGCGCGAGCCGGAGCGGCTGATCGAGGCGCTGAAGGCGGCGAAGGCCGCGGCCGCGTAGGGCGGGCCTGCGGTCAGCGGTCGTCTTTGCCGAAGTTTTCCCCGCGGCCGAGCCGGCCGGGTCCGATCCCCTTGGTGATCTCGCCCATGTCGAGGGCGTCCTGCGGGCGTTCCAGGGCCGGGAGGTCGCCCAGGGCGCTCCAGGCGACCTGGTGCTTGCGCAGGTCGGTCCGGATCCTCGCGGCCAGTTTCCGGGTGTCGCGCCGGTTCATGACGGCGCCCACGGCCGCGCCCACCATGAAGGGCATCAGGTTCGGCAGGTCGCGCACCATCCGCTTCATGATCTGCTGGCGCAGCTGGCGCTTCATGTGGCTGTTCATCGCCGAGCCGAGGGTCGACGGCTTGGACACGTCGACGCCGCGTTCGTCGGACCACGAGTTCAGGTACGCGGTGCTGCGCTGGGCGAGGCTGCCGGGCGGGCGCACGCCGTAGACCTCGTGGAGTTCGGCGATCAGCTTGAGCTCGATCGCGGCGACGCCGGTGATCTCGGCGGCCAGTTCGGTGGGCATCGCGGGTGGTACGGGCAGCATCGCCGCCGCTCCGATGCCCGCTCCCACGGTCGCCGTGCCCTTGGCCGCGCCGGCCACGAGCCGGTCGGCGATCTCCTCGGGACCGAGGCCCGGGAACTGCCTGCGCAGCGTCGCCAGGTCCCGTACGGGCACGCGGGGTGCCAGGTCGATGATCCGGTCGGCGAGGTGTGCCAGGGCGGCCCTGGCGCGGGCGCCGCCGTTGCGGACGCTCTGTCCGGCCTTGTCCCGGAACGCCGCTGCCCGGCGCCGGGCAGCGGGTGCCGGAGTCCGCGTGGTCGCCGGGAGGTCACTCCGGTCGGCCACTGGCTCGAGCGGGGCCTTACCTGTATCGGTCGGGCCCCGCTCGTCGTCACGCGCGCTGTAGGGACCGTCGGGCGGCCCTTGGTCCGCTCCTCGTCGGGAGGAACGGCGCTTCCAGGGAGGGGTCGAGCCGGTGGTCACGGCCGACCCCGCCTCAGTCGCAGTCGCGGCAGATCGGCTGGCCGTTCTTCTCTCGGGCCAGCTGGCTGCGGTGGTGCACCAGGAAGCAGCTCATGCAGGTGAACTCGTCCTGCTGCTTCGGCAGTACACGGACGGCCAGTTCCTCGTTCGAGAGGTCGGCGCCGGGAAGCTCGAGGCCTTCCGCGGCCTCGAACTCGTCGACGTCGACGGCCGAGGCGGACTTGTCGTTCCGCCGGGCCTTCAGCTCTTCGAGGCTGTCCGAGTCGACGTCGTCGTCGGTCTTGCGTGGAGTGTCGTAATCGGTTGCCATGGTCGCTCTCCCCCTCTGGGTGTCTGCGGTGTCTTCAGCGCACGTAACGCGTGAGAGGCCGGACTTGTGCCCGACCTGAGGCGGAGATTTTGCCTCACATCAAGGTCTGTTACTCAATCGACACCCAACCGGACTCCTCATGAGTGATCGGCTTGGATGGCGATGGGGACCGTACACGGTCCGAATGCCGCACTTCAAAGGCGTCTCACCGTGTACTTCCCGTGATCAGGGGCCCTGAAAACCGGGATTTTCCCGGCTTTCCGACAGGGTGCATGATCACGGAGAGTAGAGGGCGGGAAAGCCTCCGCTGTGATCGATCACACACGCGACTCCAGGGCCGGTGGCCTGGAAATTCCGCTCAAAGCGAACATCCTCGGGTCTCGGTGAGATGTCGGGGTCATGATCTCAGACGGGGAGCGTCACGCGCATCACGAGCCCTCCGCCCTCGCGCGGCTGGGCGGAGATGTGGCCGCCGTGCGCCCGGGCCACGGACCGCGCGATGGACAGCCCGAGGCCCACGCCCTTGTCGCTGCCCGTCCGCTCGGTGCGCAGCCGCCGGAACGGCTCGAAGAGGTTGTCCACCTCGTACGCCGGTACGACGGGGCCGGTGTTGGTGACCACCAGGACCGCCTGTCCGTTCTCGACAGCGGTGGCGACCTCGACCCAGCCCTGTTCGGCCACGTTGTAGCGCACGGCGTTCTGGACGAGGTTCAGGGCGATGCGCTCCAGCAGGACGCCGTTGCCCTGGACCACCGCGGCCTCGCGGGTGCCGCGGATCTCCACGCCCTTGCTCTCGGCCTCGCCGTGCACCTGGTCGATGGCCTGGCCGGCCACCTCGGCGAGGTCCACCGGTTTGCGCTCGACGATCTGGTTGTCGCTGCGGGCCAGCAGGAGCAGGCCCTCGACCAGCTGCTCGCTGCGTTCGTTGGTCGCCAGCAGCGTCTTGCCGAGCTGCTGGAGCTCCACCGGGGCGCCCGGGTCGGACAGGTGCACCTCCAGGAGCGTGCGGTTGATCGCCAGCGGCGTGCGCAGCTCGTGGGAGGCGTTGCCGACGAAGCGCTGCTGGGCGGTGAAGGCCCGCTGCAGCCGCTCCAGCATGTCGTCGAAGGTGTCGGCCAGCTCCTTCAGCTCGTCGTCCGGGCCGTCCAGCTCGATCCGCCGGGAGAGGTCGGAGCCGGCCACCGCGCGCGCGGTGCGGGTGATCCGCCCCAGCGGTGACAGGACGCGCCCGGCCATGGCGTAGCCGAAGGCGAAGGCGATCACGGCGAGGCCGAGCAGCGCCAGCAGGGAGCGGCTGAGCAGGTTGTCCAGGGCGACCTTGCGCTGGTGGTCCATGCAGTCGCTGATTGCCGCGTTGAAGTCGGACAGCGACAGGCCGCCGTTGTCGACCACGGGACAGGTGCTGCTGGAGACCTTGAGGTCGGTGAAGTCGACGATCTTGTACAGCGGTTCGTTGCCGGTGCGGACCGCCTGGGCGGCGAGCAGGTAGATGATCGACAGCAGCAGGATGCCGGCGATCAGGAACATACCGCCGTACAGCAGCGTGAGCCTTATCCGGATGGTGGGGCGCAGCCACGGCAGGGGCGTGGCCGAGCGCGGGTCCCACGTGGGCTTGGGGGGCGCCCCGGGGGGCGCGGGTGTCGTCGCCACGGCCGGTCAGATCCGGTAGCCGGAGCCGGGGACGGTGACGATGACGGGCGGCTCGCCCAGCTTGCGGCGCAGCGTCATGACGGTCACGCGCACGACGTTGGTGAACGGGTCGGTGTTCTCGTCCCAGGCCTTCTCCAGGAGCTGCTCGGCGGAGACCACGGCGCCCTCGCTGCGCATGAGGACCTCCAGGACGGCGAACTCCTTGGGCGCGAGCTGCACCTCCTTGCCGTCGCGGAAGACCTCCCGGCGGTTGGGGTCGAGCTTGATCCCGGCCCGCTCCAGGACCGGCGGCAGCGGCACACTGGTGCGCCGGCCCAGGGCGCGCACGCGGGCGATCAGCTCGCTGAACGCGAAGGGCTTCGGCAGATAGTCGTCGGCGCCGATCTCCAGGCCCTCGACCCGGTCGCTGACGTCGCCGGAGGCCGTGAGCATCAGCACGCGCGTGGGCATGCCCAGTTCGACGATCTTGCGGCAGACGTCGTCGCCGTGCACGAGGGGGAGGTCGCGGTCGAGGACGACCACGTCGTAGTCGTTGACGCCGATGCGCTCCAGGGCGGCCGCACCGTCGTACACGACGTCGACGGCCATGGCCTCCCGGCGCAGTCCGGTGGCCACCGCATCGGCGAGCAGCTGCTCGTCCTCGACGACGAGTACGCGCACGTCGCTTGTCCTTCCTGTGTCCACCCGCGTAGCGCTTCTCGGACGCACGAGGGCAGGGGCCTGGTGGGTGTGTTGCCTCCATCCTGCCCTTTTCGGCCATAAGTCGGCTGTAAGTCGGGTGAGGAACCGGTGCCGAAGCGGGACGCGGAAAGGCCTCGGAAGCGGGAATACGAGATTTTCTCGCGTGGTTGAGGTTTCCGCGAAGGGGAGCTGGGGGAGGACGGCTTTACACCCCGCGATCACGCTCTGCCTGTACCGCGTTACCGCGCGGTACGTCGCGGTCCGCTTCCGCAGAGCGGGCGTGGGTGTCCGGCACGGTCGCCGCCCGGCAGGGCAGCGCTGGGCACTCCACCGGAGGCGTGATCGCCCCTTCCGATCGGCACACCCCCGTGCCAACGACCCACGACCCAGGACGAGGGGGCGCAGCATGGACGCTTTCACCGCAGGACTTCTGCAGCGCATAAAGACGACCGAGTCCGACCTGTCCCGGGCCCGCGACGAGGGCGACGAGTTCCTTGTCGAAGTGGAGCTGGGCGAGCTCGACGATCTGCGCCGTCTCGCTGCCGAGCACGGTGTGGAGGTCAGCGCGACCAACGCCTGATCGGCCCGCGCAGGACGAGGCCCCGGCGAGATCCAGCGCCGGGGCCTCGTCGTGCGCGGCGCCGTGTCGCGGTTCGTGGTGTGCCCCGGCGACCACGGAGTACGGGCAGCACGGGTGGGGCGGCCGGGGCAGTCCGTGCGGCGCGGCCGGGCGGAGTGGCTGCCCGATCCGACCCGGCGGGGGACACGCCTGAGCGGTCTCCGGGACCACGTGAGCCGGGGGCCGCCGAACCTCGCCCGGCAAGCGGGCGGCGGCGCGGAGAGGCGGTCCAGACCCACGAGCCTGGCCGCGCGGCCGAGAGGCCGAGGGTCGAGAGGCCCGACCGCAAACGACCAGCGCCGGTCCGCTCGTCGGCTCACAACGCGATGTGACCGGACGCGGCACCGACGGCGGAACCGAGCGCAGAGCCGACGGCGGGACCGACCGCGCGAGCATGCCTGCGGCGGCCACGCTCGGGCGGGAGGGACCGCCGCCCCGCACCACCCGGCGCGGCGGCCGAGGGGTGCGGGCGGCGTCACGCGGCCCCGCTCGCGTGGGCGCAGCCTCCCCGCTCGGGCACCCGGCACGCCCGCGGGGCGCGCGGGCACGGCGCCGGGCGACGGCACTCCCCCGCGGCGACCGGCGCCGTCCTCCGCACTACCGCCGGAGGCCTACGCTCCGAAGTCCGTCAGAAGCCGCTGGAGGGGCTCGAAGACGGCCGGGGTGGCGGCGATGGTCAGGGCGCCGGTGGGGCGCTCACCGGGGCGGCCACCGGTCACCGCGCCCGCCTCCCGGGCGATCAGGTCGCCCGCCGCGAGGTCCCAGGGGTGCAGCCCGCGCTCGTAGTAGCCGTCGAGGCGTCCCGCGGCCACGTCGCACAGTTCGATCGCGGCCGAGCCGCCGCGCCGGATGTCCCGCACCAGCGGAATCAGCCGCCGTGCGATCTCCGCCTGCTCCGCGCGGACCTCGGCGACGTAGTTGAAGCCGGTGGAGACCAGCGCCTGGTCCAGCGGGGCGGCGGACCGGCAGGCGAGCCTGCGTTCGCCCGCCCAGGCACCCGTCGCCCAGGCGCCGCCGCCCAGCACCGCGTGGTAGGACTCGCCGCGCATCGGGGCCACGACCACGCCGGCCACCCGCTCGCCGTCCTGCTCGGCGGCGATGGAGACCGACCAGGTGGGCAGTCCGTAGAGGTAGTTCACCGTGCCGTCCAGCGGGTCGATGACCCAGCGGACGCCGCTGGTGCCCTCCGTGGCGGCGCCCTCCTCGCCGAGGAAGCCGTCGTCGGGGCGGCGGTCGGCGATCAGCCCGGTGATCAGCTTCTCCGCCGCGATGTCCATCTCGGTGACCACGTCGATGGGGCTGGACTTGGTGGCGGCGACCGCGAGGTCGGCCGGGCGGCCGTCCCGCAGCAGCTCGCCCGCGCGGTGGGCGGCCTCCTGGGCGATCTTCAGCAGGTCGGCACGGAGCGGGTCGGGCGTCACGTCGGTCACGGGGCTCCTCACGCGTAGGGGCTGTCGGCGCCCGCGGCGGCGGGACGGGGGGCACGGGCGGGGCAGCAGCCGACCGGGCACAGGTTGTGGCTCGCGCCGAGCGTGCCGAGGGCACAGGGCGTGACCTCCTGCCCGCGCTCGTCGCCCGCCCGCTCCAGGACCAGGTCGCGGACGGCCGCGGCGAACCGCGGGTCGGCGCCCACGGTGGCCGAGCGGCGCACCGGCAGCCCCAGCTCCTCGGCCTTGGCGGTGGCCTCCGTGTCGAGGTCGTACAGGACCTCCATGTGGTCGGAGACGAACCCGATGGGGGCCATCACCACCGCGGGGACACCGGCCGCCTGCCGCTCCTCCAGGTGGTCGCAGATGTCGGGCTCCAGCCACGGGATGTGCGGGGCACCCGAGCGCGACTGGTAGACGAGCTGCCAGGGGTGGTCGACGCCGGTGCGCTCGCGGACGGCATCGGCGATCACCTGGGCCACGTCCAGGTGCTGGCGTACGTACGCCCCGCCGTCGCCGTGCTCCTCCACCGGCCCGGAGCCGTCGGCGGCCGAGGTGGGGATCGAGTGGGTGCAGAACGCGAGGTGCGCGCCGTCCCGGACCTCCTCGGGCAGCTCGGCGAGGGACCGGACGACCCCGTCGACCATGGGCTCGACGAAGCCGGGGTGGTTGAAGTAGTGCCGGAGCTTGTCGATCTTCGGCAGCTCCAGGCCCTCGGCATCGAGGGCGGCGAGCGCGTCGGCGAGGTTCTCGCGGTACTGGCGGCAGCCCGAGTAGGAGGCGTAGGCGCTGGTCGCGAGGACCAGGATGCGGCGGCGGCCGTCGCCGACCATCTCGCGCAGGGTGTCCGTCAGGTACGGCGCCCAGTTGCGGTTGCCCCAGTAGACCGGCAGGTCCAGGCCGTGCTCGGCGAAGTCCTTGCGCAGGGCGTCCAGCAGGGCGCGGTTCTGGTCGTTGATCGGGCTGACGCCGCCGAAGAGGAAGTAGTGCTGTCCGACTTCCTTGAGGCGTTCCTTGGGGATGCCGCGCCCCCGGGTCACGTTCTCCAGGAACGGGACCACGTCGTCCGGCCCCTCCGGGCCGCCGAACGAGAGCAGGAGCAGGGCGTCGTAGGGGCTGGCATCGAGCACGTCTGGCATGCCCCGATCCTGCCACCCGGCACTGACAGCGGGGAAACGGTGGGGTACCGACCGTGCGTTTCACCAGGTCCGAGGGGGTGTTCCCGAACGCAGGGGCGAGTAAGCTGTATCGACTGCGTTCGCACCTTACCAACTCGTGACCGAGCCGCTTCCGGAGACCTCGTTGGCCAGTCCCTACCGCGCCCTGTTCGCCGCCCCCGGCACCAAGGGCTTCTCCGCCGCGGGCCTCCTGGGCCGGATGCCGCTGTCGATGATGGGCATCGGCGTGGTGACGATGATCTCGCAGCTCACCGGGCGGTACGGACTGGCCGGGGCGCTGTCGGCCACCATCGCGCTCGCCGCCGCCGTGGCCGGGCCGCAGGTCTCCCGCCTGGTGGACCGGTACGGGCAGCGCCGGGTGCTGCGCCCGGCGACCCTGGTGTCGCTGACCGCGGCGGCGGTCCTGCTGCCCGCCGCGCACTACGGGTGGCCGGACTGGGTGCTGTTCGCGGCCTGCGTCGGCATCGGCTGCGTGCCGAGTCTCGGCGCGATGGTCCGGGCCCGCTGGGCGGCCCTGTACCGGGGCACGCCGCAACTGCACACCGCGTACTCCTTCGAGTCCGTGGTGGACGAGATCTGCTTCATCTTCGGCCCGATCATCTCCATCGGCCTGTCCACGGCGTGGTTCCCGGAGGCCGGGCCGCTGCTCGCCGCCTGCTTCCTGGCGGCCGGCGTCTTCTGGCTGACCTCGCAGCGTGCCACCGAGCCGGAACCGCACCCGCGCGAGCACAAGGGCGGCGGCACGGCGCTGCGCTCCCGGGGGCTCCGGGTCCTTGTGGGCACCTTCGCGGCCACGGGGACGATCTTCGGGGCCATCGACGTCGTCACCGTGGCGTTCGCCGAGGAGCAGGGGCACAAGGCCGCTGCCAGCCTCGTCCTCGCCCTCTACGCGGCGGGATCGTGCACGGCCGCCATGATCTTCGGGCTGCTGCGCTTCGCCGGGCCGCCGGAACGCCGCTGGCTCCTGGGCGTGTGTGCGATGGCCGTGAGTATGATCCCCCTCCTACTGGTCGGAAACTTGCCGTTTCTGGCCGCTGCGCTGTTCGTTGCGGGTCTGTCCATCGCTCCCACGATGATCACGACCATGTCCCTCATCGAAGAGCACGTACCGCGCACGCAGCTCACCGAGGGCATGACCTGGGTGAGTACCGGACTCGCGGTGGGGGTCGCGCTCGGCTCCTCCGCGGGCGGCTGGGTGATCGACGCCTCCGGGGCCCGTGCCGGGTACGGGGTTCCGGCGGTGGCCGGGGCCGTCGCGGTCGCGGTCGGTTTCCTCGGGTACCGCCGGCTCAAGCGGCCGGAACCGCGTCGGGGAGGGACCGTTGAGCAGCACACGCACGGCGAACGGCAGGACGAGCGGCCGGAACGGCACATGGCGTAACTGGGGCGGAAACGTCTCGGCGCGCCCCGCGCGGGAGGTCACTCCCGCCTCCGTCGACGAACTGGCCGACGCCGTCCGCCGGGCGGCCGAGGACGGGCAGCGGGTCAAGGCGGTGGGCACCGGGCACTCGTTCACGTCGATAGCCGCGACGGACGGTGTGTTGATCCGGCCTCAACTGTTGACGGGCATCCGCAGCATTGATCGCGACGCCATGACGGTCACGGTCGAGGCCGGTACCCCGCTCAAGAGGCTCAACATGGCGCTCGCGCGTGAGGGCCTGTCGCTGACCAACATGGGCGACATCATGGAGCAGACCGTCTCCGGGGCCACCAGCACCGGCACCCACGGCACCGGCCGCGACTCGGCCTCGATCGCCGCCCAGATCCGGGGCCTGGAACTGGTCACGGCGGACGGCTCGGTGCTGACCTGCTCCGCGGACGAGAACCCCGAGGTGTTCGCCGCCGCCCGGATCGGCCTCGGAGCCCTGGGCGTCGTCACCGCGATCACCTTCGCCGTGGAGCCGGTCTTCCTGCTCACGGCCCGCGAGGCACCGATGCCGTTCGACCGGGTCCTGGCCGACTTCGACGCGCTGTGGTCGGAGAACGAGCACTTCGAGTTCTACTGGTTCCCGCACACCAACAGCACCAACACCAAGCGCAACAACCGCAGCGCCGGTCCGGAGCGGCCGGTGGGGCGGTTCCAGGGCTGGCTGGACGACGAGTTCCTGTCCAACGGCGTCTTCCAGGCGGCCAACTGGGTCGGCCGTGCGGCGCCCGCCACCATCCCGGCGATCGCCCGGATCTCCAGCCGGGCACTCGCCGCGCGGACGTACACGGACACTCCCTACAAGGTCTTCACATCCCCGCGCCGGGTGCGGTTCGTGGAGATGGAGTACGCCGTTGCGCGCGAGGCCGTGGTCGAGGTGCTGCGCGAGCTGAGGACGATGGTCGACCGCTCACGGCTGCGGATCAGCTTCCCGGTCGAGGTGCGCACGGCCCCGGCCGACGACATCACGCTGTCCACCGCGTCGGGGCGCGACAGCGCGTACATCGCCGTGCACATGTTCAGGGGCACGCCCTACCAGGCGTACTTCACCGCCGCCGAGCGCATCTTCACGGCGCACGAGGGCCGACCGCACTGGGGCAAGGTGCACACCCGGGACGCCGGGTACTTCTCCCGGGTGTATCCGCGCTTCGGCGAGTTCACGGCGCTGCGGGACCGTCTTGACCCCGACCGTCTGTTCCAGAACGACCACTTGCGCCGGGTTCTGGGGCCGTAGCCGAGGCGTCCGGGTCGGGGGCTCCGGTACCGCCGGCATCCTCGTCACCGCCGGCGTCCGGGGTGGTCGTCGGGCTGGACGCCGTACCGCCGCCCTCCGTCGAACCGGCACCGGACGACGGGCTCCCGTCGGTTCCGTCCGGGCTCCCGGAGGGAGTGGGGGCCGGAGCTCCGCTCCCGGAACCGGAGTCCTTCGCGTCACCCGAGTCACCGGAGCCCCCGGAGTCCCGGCCGTCCTGCGGGTCTTGCGCGCCACCGGAGTCGCCGGTCTCCCCGGACTTCCCGGACTCCCCCGAATCGGCGGCGGACTTGTTGTGTCCGGTGAAGGCGTTGCCGACGGTGGTGCTGTGGCCGCCGCTCAGGTTCTGGCCGGAGGCGACCTCGTACACCGTGATCCCGGCCATGGTGACGCCGAAGACGAGGGCCGCCGCGATCAGCGGGCGGCGCCGGCCCCTGGTCCGCGCGCGGTAGACGGTGCCCTCGGTGAACTCCCCCGAGGGCGAGGGCGAGGGCGAAGGCGGGTTCGGGTCCGGCGCCTCGGCCGGAACCGACGCGGTTCGCCCGTCGATCCGCACGGCAGCGGCGGTGCGCTGCACCCGGATCTGCTCCCCGGTGCGCTTGAAGAAGTGCTGGAGCACCGAGCCCCCGCAGGTGGCGACGACACTGATCAGGCCGGCCCCGGCGATCGTGCCGTAGACACCGAAGGAGGAGGCGAGTTTGGCGGCCACCACCGCCGCCAGGGCGCTGCCCGCGACCTGCGGGACGCTCAGGTCGATGCGCCTGGACTCCCCCTTCGAACGCATGTCCGCCACATCCGCGCCATCGGACCTTTCACGCATCGTCGGACCTTGCCTGCCTTTCCCGTACGGGATCGATCAACTGCATGAGAAAGGGACGTGCGGCCGAAACCATTAGTTCCGTTTCTGGTGATTGCGTGAAGTACGCCACGCTCAAGATCACGGAAACCGTGCCGGGGACGGCCGGCTGTCACCTCTTGCCAGAAGTTGGGCGGCGCGCCAATCCACGCACGTGGTCCGAATGGAGTACTGTTGCGAGCCCTGGAGCCGGTCTCCCGACAGGGGGTCCGGCACCTTGAAGGACCGCCGGGAGGGGGCTAGTTGCACAGGGTGACGAGGTTGGTCACTTAGCGTTGCGAACAGGTAACCGTGCCATAACGGCGATCCAGGGCCCGCGCCCGACACGCCGGGCAACTCGGCAAGGTTGTGGCAGGCTGCACCCGGGCAGGCCACACTCGACAGAGCGGAAGCAGCGACGCACGTGACGTCGGCAGGCACCACCCGGGAGGTCCCCATGCCCGAACTGCGTGTCGTGGCCGTCTCGAATGACGGCACACGGCTGGTGCTGAAGGCTGCGGACAGCACGGAGTACACGCTTCCGATCGACGAGCGGCTCCGTGCCGCCGTGCGCGGCGACCGTCCCCGCCTCGGCCAGATCGAGATCGAGGTGGAGAGCCATCTCCGCCCCCGCGACATCCAGGCGCGTATACGTGCCGGCGCGACCGCGGAAGAGGTCGCCCAGATGGCGGGCATCCCCGTCGACCGCGTACGGCGCTTCGAGGGCCCGGTGCTGGCCGAGCGCGCCTTCATGGCGGAGCGGGCCCGCAAGACCCCCGTCCGCCGTCCCGGCGAGAACTCCGGGCCGCCCCTCGGCGAGGCCGTCCAGGAGCGGTTGCTGCTGCGCGGCGCCGACAAGGACACCGTCCAGTGGGACTCCTGGCGCCGCGACGACGGCACCTGGGAGGTCCTGCTGGTCTACCTGGTCGCGGGCGAACCGCACTCGGCGAGCTGGACGTACGACCCGCCCCGGCGGCTCGTCCAGGCCGTCGACGCGGAGGCACGCGCGCTGATCGGGGAGTCCGACGACCTCGCCGCGCCCGAGCCCAGCTTCCCGTTCGTGCCGCGCATCGCCCGACTGCCGCGCGACCGGCCGCTGGACCGCACCCTCGACCGGGAGCAGCGGGAGCGGCCGAGCCTGCCCCCGCCGCCGTCCGAACCGGCCGACGACACCGCGGTCACCGCCTCGGCCGAGCGCGAACGCGACTCGCTCACCAGCCTGCTGGAGGCCGTACCGAGCTTCCGTGGTGACCTGGTGGTGCCCGAGCGCGCTCCGGATCCGGTGGCGGAGCCCGTCGAGGAACCCGAGGTGGAGGAGCCGCCCGCGCCCGCGGCGTCGGCCGGTTCCGCCTACGCCGACGTGCTCATGCCGCGCTCGGTGGCGAGCCACCGCGACCGCCTCACCGGCTCCACCGACCGCCAGGCCGAGGCCGACGGCGTCCGGCCGGGCCGCCGCGCGGCGGTGCCGAGCTGGGACGAGATCGTGTTCGGCACGCGGCGCAAGAAGCAGGAGTAGTCCGGTCTCCGCCGAATGACGTGACCGAGGTCGGGGCCGCACCCGGGTGGGTGCGGCCCCGATTTCGTGCCAACGGCCGACTGCGCGTACGGCCTTGCCGCGGACGGGCCTGCCGGGTGCGGCCCCTCTCCGCGTGCGGGCGCCGCCCCACCCGGGACGCGCGGTCCGCCGCCGGACCGGCCGGCCCTTGCGGGTGCGGCGCTCGTGCGGGCGCCGCGCCACCCTCGATGCCGGTCCCGGCCTTCCGGACCGGCCCCCTCTACTGCGGGTCGGGCCCCACCGCGACCGGCCGGGCCGGGTCCGACGACCACTCGGACCAGGAGCCCACGTACAGCGCCGCCGGAATCCCCGCCACCGCCAACGCGAGCACTTCGTGGGCACCCGACACGCCCGAGCCGCAGTACACGCCGACCCTGCCGTCCTCCGTGGCGCCGAGGGTCTTGAAGCGTGCCCGGAGTTCCTCGGCGGGCAGGAAGTGCCCGTCCGGGGCCACATTGGCGGTCGTCGGGGCGGACACGGCGCCCGGGATGTGGCCGCCGACCGGGTCGATCGGCTCGACCTCGCCCCGGTAACGCTCCCCCGCGCGGGCGTCGAACAGCACCCCGGACCGGGCCAGCGCGGCCGCCCCGTCCGCGTCCAGCAGGCCCGTCGCGCCCGGCGCCGGCGTGAAGTCGCCCTCCGCGGGCGCCGGGACGTCCGTCGACAGCGGCGCCTCCCAGGACGGCAACCCGCCGTCGAGGACCCGCACGTTCGGGTGACCCGTCCAGCGCAGCAGCCACCAGGCGCGGGCCGCCGCCCATCCCTGCCCGCCGTCGTAGACCACGACCGGTCGCCCCTGCGACACGCCCGCCCGGCGCATCGCCGCGCCGAACTCCCCCACCTCGGGCAACGGGTGCCGGCCGTGCACGCCGGGCGCCGAGGCGAGTTCGCGGTCCAGGTCGACGTAGACGGCACCGGGCAGATGCCCGGCCGCGTACTCGGCGCGGCCGTCGAACGGCGGGGCACCGGCCGCCTTCGCCGTGCTCAGCTGCCAGCGGACGTCGAGCAGGGCGGGCGGATTGGCGCCCGCCAGTTCGTCGACGAGTTCGGATGCGGAGATGATGGCGTTCATGGCCCCATCCTGACGTACCGAGTGGCCGAGGCGTCGTTGTCGGGCTACTCTGCCCGCCGGACAGTACCGATCACGAGGCGTACGGGTTCGGCCACATGCTGTACTGCCCGGGCAGGCGGGCTGCCCCACGAGCGCGAGCACGCCCGAAGCACGCACCGGAACCCGGTGCCGGTGCCGAGGCCCGTCGGAGCGGAAGCGGACGCACGGCCCGCGGAGGGCCGAGAAGAGGGTGACGATGACCGACGCACGGGGATCGGACAGCCGGTCCGGCGGGACGAACGCCCGACGCGCGCCCGGCACGCCCTGCTGGGTGAGTCTGATGGTGCACGGACCGGCCGCCACCCACGACTTCTACGGTGCCCTGTTCGGCTGGGAGTTCCGGCCGGGCCCTCAGCAACTGGGCCCCTACGCGCGGGCCCTGCTCGACGGGCGGGAGGTGGCCGGCATCGGGCGGTTGCCCCCGGACCGGCAACTGCCCACCGCCTGGACGCCGTACTTCGCGTCCGACGACGTCAACCGGACGGCCGAAACGGTGCGCCTGTGCGGTGGCACGGTCGGCGTCGGCCCCCTGGACGCGGGCGAGGCCGGCCGTATGGCCCTGGGCTCCGATCCGGCCGGCGCCGTCTTCGGCATGTGGCAGGCGGCCGCACACCTGGGCACGGCCGTCACGGGCCGGCCCGGCACACCGGCCTGGAACGAACTGCTGACGTACGAGACGGCGAGCGTCGCCAAGTTCTACGAGACGGTCTTCGGCTTCGAACTGCTCCCGGACCCCTCCGCCGACCGCGACCACGTGACCCTGCGCATCGGGGGCCGCCCGGTCGCCGGCCTCCACGGCGTCGGCGACGCCCTGCCGCGCGACCGGGGGCCGCACTGGATGACGTACTTCGAGGTGGCCGACACGGACGAGTCCGCGGCGCGCCTCGTCGACCTGGGCGGGCACGTCCTCACCCCGGCCCACGACACGCCCCACGGCCGGGTGGCGACGGTGGCGGATCCGGAGGGGGCGCGGTTCACGCTGCTCGCGGTACGACGCTGACGTCCTGACAGCGGGCGGGACGGGGCGGCGCGGGCGCGGGGCGGATGCCATCGCCGCGGCTGCCGCGTCCGCCCCGCCCCGAGCCCTCCTCATGGAAGCGGCGTGGCCGCGGCGGCTCAGTAGTCCCAGACGGTCGGCACGAAACGGAAGGCGTTGCCGGCGGCCGCCACGTGGCAGACGGACGGGAACGGCAGGTGGGTGGCCATCAGGTGCTCGCCGCTCGCCGCCATCTCCGTCAGGAGACGGATCCGGACCCGCGCGGACTCCTCGGGGTCGTGTTCGAAGCCGTTGAACCAGCCGGGCTGGTCGAACCCGCACTGGAACACGGCGTCGCCCGCGAACGTCAGCCGCTCGCCGCCCGACTCCAGGCGGATGATGCTGTGGCCGGGGGTGTGCCCGCCGGTGCGCTTGATCAGCACACCCGGCGCCACCTCGAACTCCGTCTCGAACGGCTGCAGCTGGCCTCGGTACACGTCCAGGAACCGCGCCGCGGTCGTCCGGAGTGTCTCGGGCACCTGTGCCGGCATGGCGGTGCGGGAGAAGTCGGGTGCCTGCCAGAACTCGGCCTCGGCGGCCGCCAGGTGGACCCGCAGGTCCTTGCGCAGCCGGCCCCTCAGACCCTCGACGAGCAGTCCGCCGATGTGGTCCATGTGCAGGTGGGTGAGCACCACGTCGGTCACGGACGCGGGATCGATCCCGGCGGCGTCCAGCCTCATGGCCAGCTGCCCGGCCCGGGGGAAGCCCGGGAACTCCGTACCCAGACCGGAGTCGACGAGGATGGTCCGGCCGCCGCTGCGCACCACGGCCACGTTCAGCGGGTAGTCGATCACCTCGGGCGGCAGGAAGTTGTCGCTGAGCCAGGCCGACAGCTCGGCCTTGTCGGCATTGGTGGCCAGTGTCGCGGGGTTGATCGGGAGCACCCCGTCGCTGATCACCGTCACGTCGATCTCGCCGACCTTCAGTGCGTAGCGCGACGGAACTGCTTCGTCGAGCCTCGGTGCGTCAGGGTGTGCGACGTTGATCTGGTTCATGTTGTCGTCCTTCTGGAGAGCGTCGACCGTGGTCATCGACGGGGTGACGAGGTCGGTCACTCCGTCCCTCTCACTCCAAGACAGGGCAGGGGCCAGGTTTGTGACGGCCCCTCACACGCCCTTTCGGTCGAACTCGCCGCTCTCCGACCCCACTCAGCCGCTCACCACGCCGAGAAGGACACGTACCGTCTCCGCCATCGCCTCCCGGCCCTGGGCGACGTAGGGGCGAGGGTCGGTCAGGTCGGGCCGCGCCGCCAGCGTCTCGCGGACCGCGCGCGTGAAGGCGATGTTGAGGGCGGTACCGATGTTGATCTTCACGATGCCCGCCCGGACGGCTCGCCGCAGTTCGTCGTCCCCGACGCCCGACGAACCGTGCAGTACCAGGGGCACGGGCACGGCCTCCCGGAGTCGTTCGATCAGTGCGTGGTCCAGGGACGCGGAGCGTTCGGTCATCGCGTGGCTGCTGCCGACGGCGACGGCCAGCGCGTCCACGCCGGTGTCCGCCACGTAGCGCGCCGCTTCCTGCGGGTCGGTGCGCACCCCGGCCGCGTGGGCGCTCGCGGGGGCGTCGGGTTTGCCCCCCACGTACCCGAGTTCGGCCTCCAGCCACAGGCCCGCGCCGTGGGCCCACCGCGCCGCGGCGCGGGTGGCGGCGAGGTTCTCGGCGTAGGGCTGCGCCCCGGCGTCGAACATCGCGGAGGAGAACCCCGCGTCGGCCGCCGTGCGCAGCAGCCGCGGGTCCGTCACGTGGTCCAGGTGCAGTGCGACGTCGACGTCACAGGCCTTGGCGACCTCTGCCGCGGCCCGCGCGACCGGCTCGACCCGGCCGCCGTGGAACCGCACGGCGTTCTCGCTGATCTGCAGGATCACGGGGGCGCCCGCGGCCTCCGCGCCGGAGGTGATCGCCTCGGCGTGCTCCAGCGTGATCACGTTGAACGCCGCGACGGCCCGGCCGGCGACGGCGGCTTCCGAGACGAGTTGGCGCGTGGGAACCAGCGGCATGGGGGTGTCCCCCTCGCTTTCGTGTTGCTTCGACGGTCGGTCGGTCCGGCCGGTACGGCGGTTGCCGTCCGCACCGGCCGGTACGGGTGGGTGGGCGTTCGGGGCTAGGGCCTGTCTGACAATTCGCGTCGTCGCCCGAAGGGCGGCCGCGCGGCGTCAGGTGCGTGCTCTCGGCGTGCCGGCCCCAGACCCGCGTACTGGCCGTACTCGGGTCTGGGGCCGGTGCGGCGAGAGTGCGTGCATGGCGTCGCGCGGCAGACGGGAATTGTCAGACAGGCCCTAGCGTCCGACGGAACTCACGTCGCCGTCCGCCACACCCGGTGCCACGGAACTCTCGCCGCTCTTCTCGTCGCTGTAGACCATCAGCGTCGAACCCGCGAGGGCGAGCACGATACCGAGGGCACCCCACACGCTGGGCAGCGTCTGGTAGACCGCCAGGGACAGCACGATGGTCAGGACCGGGGCGAGTGCGTTGGTGATGGGGGCGACCACGGTGGCCTTGCCCCGGCTGAACGCCATGACCAGGAACAGCGCGCCGACGGCGTTGAGGACCTGGGTCACCGCGGTGAGCGCCGGCGCCTGCCAGGGGGCCCCGGACGGGAGACCGCCCATGATCGCGAACGCCACGGGAACCAGCAGCAGTCCGCTGATGGTCATCCACCCGAAGGTGGTCGCGTCGTTGACCCCGACGAGCGCGGCCTTGCGCATGCAGAACGCCTGCACACCCCAGGCGACGCAGATCAGGATGGCCAGCGGCAGCCACGGGCCGTGCGTGTCCGAGTCGCCCCCGCCGCTGGGGATGCTGAGCAGCACGATCGCCACCAGCGCCGCGACCACGCCCACGACGGCGAGCCGGGTGATCCGCTCCCGCAGCAGCACCGTCGCCATGAGGACGGTGATCACCGGGGACAGGGACACCAGGGGGAAGATCAGGTACGCGGGGCCGTCGGCGAGCGCCTGGAACAGCAGCAGTTGTCCGCCGGCGCCGGTCAGGCCCGCGATCAGTCCGTACATCGCGGCGACCGGCCTGCGGTCGAACGTCTTGCCGCGCATCGCGAAGTACGCGGGGATGAGCATCGTGAAGGCCCAGATGATGTAGATCATCTCGTTGGGGTAGCCGTACCTGCTGTTGGGCTCACTGGAGAAGGCGCCCCACACACCCCAGAACAGGACCAGCAGCGACGCGTACAGGATCCAGCCTCTTGTGCCGTTCTTCATTGTTCGTCCTCTCCTGAGGCGGGGGACCCTGAGGCCCTGCGCAGCGCGTCGAGCGCCGGCCGGTCGAGCGGGGTTCCAGCGAGTTTCGCCGCGTACAGGGCAGCGCCCACGACGGGCTCGTACAGGGGGTGTCGCAGCTCGTAGCCCGCGAAGCGGCTCTTCAGCCCGGTGGTGAACGCCTCCAGGACCGGGGCGGCGCCGAAGGTACCGCCGGAGTAGGAGACGGGCACGGTCTCGTCCGGGCCGAACCCGAGCCGTTCCCGGGTGGCTTCGACGAGCAGGGCGAGTTCGCGGCCGGCCTCCGCGAGGATCGCCGCGGCGGTCTCGTCGCCCGACGCGGCCGCCTCGGCCACCGAGCGGCTCAGTGCGGCGATCCGGCCCCGGTCGCCCTGCCACCGGTTGTGCACGACGTCGATCACGTCGAGGTCGGACTCCAGGCCGAGCCCGCTTCGGAACACCCCGGCCAGGGGGCCCTCGGGGAGCCGTCCGTCGCTCATCCGGGAGAAGGCGTTGAGGCCGCGGATCGCGATCCAGTACGCCGATCCCTCGTCGCCGAACGACTCGCTCCAGCCGCCGATGCGTACGCCCCGGCCCTGCCGCTCGCCGTAGGTCATCGAGCCGGTGCCGCTGATGACGTTGATGCCGTCGGCCGCGCCCAGCGAACCCGCCCAGCCGCAGACCATGTCGTTGTCGCAGGCGTAGCGGTCGTGCCCGAGCACCGCCCGCGGTGCCGCGTCGAGCACCGGCAGGTCGCGGGCCGCCTCCCCGTAACCGGGCAGGCCGAAGAAGGCGTACTCGATGTCGGCCGGGGCCAGTCCGGCCGCCGCGCAGACGGTGCCGACGCCTTCCCTCAGCACCCGCTCGACGAGCTCGATGCCGTGGGAGAAGTAGTACGAACTTGCCGCCTGGGCACGCGCCACCACTTGTCCGGACCGGTCGACCAGACAGAACGCGGTTTTCGTACCGCCGCCGTCGACACCCAGGAACATCGTCGTACCTCCGTCCGGCGCCCTCGATCCGCGCCGTTGCTGACTTCGATCAGTCGTTCAAGGTGTGCAGGGTCACGCCCTGCACCACGCGGTTGACCTCACCCGAGGGGAACGGGTTGTCGGGCCGCAGACCCCGGGCCTGGGAGGCGCGCAGGGCGATGAGCTGGGCGTACACCACGGCGGGCAGTGCCAGGGCGGCGTCCTCGACGTCGCCGAGACCGGGGAGCGGCCAGGCATCGGCGCTCTCCGTTCCCGTGCCGGTCTCCGCGGAGACCGCGACGACACTGCCGACGGGAAGGTTTCCGCGCAGCTCCGCGACGATGTCGTGGTCGTACTGGCGGGTGTACGGGTCGTTCGACACGTACACCACCGCGACCGAACGTTCGTTGAGCACCGCCTTGGGACCGTGCCGGAAGCCCAGCGAGGACTCCGCGACGGCCATGAGCGTCCCGCCGGTCAGCTCCAGCACCTTCAGCGCCGACTCCTCGGCGAGGCCCTTCAGCGGGCCGCTGCCGAGGAAGACGATGCGCTCCGGGGCGCGGTCCACCAGGGCGCCGGCCGTGCGCTCTGCGGCGCCGTCCTCGATGATCGACTCCGCTGCCCGGGCCAGGCGTTCGGCGACCCCGTCGCGGGCGTCCTTGCCCAGGGCGAGCAGTGCCGCGAGCGTCATGCAGGTGAAGCTCGACGTCATGGCGAAGCCGCGGTCGTTGGACGCGGCCGGCATCAGCAGCACGTGCGACCGCGGCCGCGGCGCGTGCTCGCGTGCCAGGCGGCCCTGCTCGTTGCAGGTGATCACGAGGTGGTGCACCTCGGTGAGGACCTGGTCGGCCAGGGCGGTGGCGGCGACGGACTCCGGGCTGTCACCGGACCGTGCGAAGGAGACCAGCAGCGTGGGCAGGTCCTCGGCGAGGCACCCGCGGGGGTCGGCGACGAGATCCGTGGTGGCAACCGCGTCGACGCGCCGCCCCAAGTGCCGCGCCAGCGAGGGCTGGAGCACCTGGCCGGCGAACGCGGAGGTTCCGGCGCCGGTGAGCACCACGCGCAGGTCGCCGCGGGCCACGAGCGGACCCAGGAACGCGTCCAGCGCTTCCCGGGAGGCTCCGACGATGCGGTCGACCTCCCGCCACAGGGCGGGCTGCTGGGCGATCTCGCGGACGGTGTGGACGGCGCTGTCGTCGAAGGGCAGCGTGCCGGGGGGCGTGGTCACACGAACTCCCTCTGGTTCTGGTTCTGGTCGGCGGCGCGGTCGTAGTCGCGCAGGACGTCGCGGACGTGGTCCACGGCCAGTTCGCGCGGGCGGGCGGCGAGCTCGCCGCGGCGGACGCGGGCGTACTGGAGCGGAAGGTGCGCGCTGAGCAGGGGCAACGGGACGGCCGTGGCCGAAAGGTTGGCCAGCAGACGGGCCTGGGCCGCTTCGATCTCGGGGTCGGTCCAGTAGTAGCGCATCCGGTCGCTGTAGCTGTAGCGGCGTGCCAGGCGCTGCTCGGCGTCGCCGCCCGGGTAGTAGCCCTCCCACTGGGCGGGCTCGGCGAGCATCCGCCGCTCGACGACCTCGGGAAGCCGTGACCGCTCGCCGGCCGGCACCAGCTCGTCCTCGATCGCTGCGAGGGCGAACAGCGCCTCGCGCAGGGCGAAGGTCAGACCGGGGCCCACCTTGAGGACCGCCCAGTGGTCCTCGACCAGCGCGGTGAGCGCCTCGGCGGTCTGGTAGTCGGTCGAGTGGGCCTCGTAGACCATGGTGGGCTCGTCGTCGAGGACCTTGCGCAGTTCCTCGGTCGCCTCCCGCCGGTAGTCGACGACCCGCAGGTGGTCGAACTCCACGGCCGGCTGTACCACCAGGGCCATGACGCGGGGCCAGACCCCTTCGACGCCGTGCCGGGCGAACGCCTTCCGGTGCTGCTCCAGGGTCGCGCGCGCCGCCTCGGCCGTGGTGGGCACCAGGGCGCCGAGCGTCTCGTGCGCGCCGCCGGGCGTCGGCACCTCGGTACCGATCACATACCGGATCCGCTCCGCCCGCTCGGGGCCCACCGTGTCCTCGGCCACCCGGATCAGACGCGCGGCGCGTTCGGCGACCACGTCGTCGGTCAGCGGTGCGGGGTCACCGGCGCAGGCGAAGCTGCAGTCCAGGTGGATCTTGGTGAAGCCCGCCTCCGCGTAGGCCGCGACCAGGGCATCGGCCTGCCGCATCGCCTCGTCGGGCGTCAGGGACTGCCACCGGTTCGGTCCGAGATGGTCGCCGCCGAGAATGACGCGGTCCAGTGGCAGACCGCGTTCCGTCGCGATGCCGTACACGAGGTCGCGGAAGTCCGCGGGCCGCAGGCCCGTGTAGCCGCCGTACTGGTCGACCTGGTTCGAGGTCGCCTCTACCAGTACCGGACCACCGGTCTCGCGCGCCTGCATCACGGCCGCCTCGATGACCAGCGGATGGGCCGAGCACACGGAGGTGATGCCCTGTGGTCGTCCGGCCTTCTGACGCCGGACGACCTCGTCCAACGGGCTCTGCATCGCCAACCCCTTACTGAAGTGCAATTTGAGCCCGTTTGCCGCGATGGCCCGAAGCTCATGCGGAACGTTACTGGTCTTATTTTCGGCCGTCAATAGTCTCCATTGGTATGCTTCTGGTATTACTCAAGGTCGGTGAAACGGCGACGAGCCGGGCGTCGGCTGCTCCGACGCCCGGCTCGGGCAGGTTCAGGTCCGGTCCATTCAGGTCCGGTCGGTTCAGGTCCGGTCGGTTCAGGTCCGGTCGGTTCAGGTCTGATTGGTGATGGAGGCCCGGAACCGGTAGCGGTCCCCCCGGTAGACCTGGACGGTCAGTTCGATCGGGCGGGCGTCCTGGTTGGAGGTCAGCTGGGTCGCGACCAGCATCGGCATGGTCGCCCCGATCTCGAGCAGCTCCATCTCCCGCGCCGTCGGATGGCGGGCCTCGACCGAGTAGTCGGCGACCCGGGGAAGCTGCGGCGGGTCGGCGGCACGCAGGGTGGCGTACAGCGAGGCGGTGCTGAAGTCGGTGTCGGCCAGGGCCGGGCAGGCCGACAGCGGCAGCCGGTTGTGCTCCAGCACGACCAGCAGGCCGTCCAGGAAGCGCAGCCGGTGGAGGTCGAAGAGGTCGGCGCCCGGAGCGATCCGGAGCTGCTCGGCCTCCGCCACGGTGGCCGGGCGGACGGCGGCGGAGAGCACCTTGCTGGCCGTCGTCAGCCCGTTGGCCTCGGCGTAGTCGGCGAATCCCTGGACCTGGGGCACGGTCGAGGCCGGCGCCGTCACCGCTTCGGGGAACAGGCCGGGTTCGGCGACGAACCACCCGCGCGACGACGACGGCCGCACGACCCCTCGCGCCTCCAGCTGGGCGAGGGCGGCCCGCAGGGTCACGCGCGAGACGGCGTACCGGGTGACCAGGGCCCGCTCGGAGGGCAGCCGGTCACCGGGGCGGGCGGCGGCGGCACGCAGGTCGTCGAGGAGCCGCGCGGCCGTGCGCTCGTACAGCGGAAGGGCGTCGTCGGCGAAAAGGCCCCTGGGCATCGGCGTACTCGCTTCGGTCATACCAGAAGCGTACCGGTTCGACCGGCGGCGCAGGCACCCGCATCCCTCGCGTCCCCACCGCACGTCGTGAACTCCCGCGCCGGGGCGGAGCTTTGAACCATTGACATGCCAATCAAATACCACTTACGTTCTCGATGCAGGCCACTCGGAGCCCGATGGCGCCGTCCTCGCCCTCACGGGTGTCCCGGCTCCGTTCGAGGAGCCGGTTACAGACCAGGGCCTGCTCCGACAGAGAGGCCGACATGACGGATGTGAACCGGCGCAGCGTACTGAAGGTGGCGCTGGGAGGTGCCGGCCTGGCCGCCCTCCCCTCCGTGGCGCCGGGCGCCACGCCCGCGGCCGCCGCACCGCACCGCGGACCCGACCTCGTCGGGGTCGGCGACACCTCCATCACCCTGGAGTTCGACGACCGGCTGCGCAGCCGGGTGGCGTTGCGGGGCGTCGACGTCACACGCTTCGACGCCGGTGAGGCCCTGCTGGTGGACGGCGGGGCGATCGACGCGTTCACGTACGGCGGGCACGAAACCCGCAGGACCCGGCATTCCCGGCACGGCGCGGGCGTGAGCGTGACCGTCTGGGGCAAGTCCGCGACCGGAGTCCGCAAGACGGTGGAGCTGACCTCCTTCCGGCGCCTGACCGGGATGATCGTGATGAAGGTGACCTACACCAACGGGACCGGTGCCCCGCTGGCGGTCACCGGATGGCGCAGCGGGGCCCATGAACTCCTGGAGGTCCCCGGCGGCTTCCACACCTTCTCGGGAACCACCTACGAGGACCGTCGCGACTGGGTGCGGCCGATGACGGACGGGTTCGTCCAGGAGAACTCGCTGGGGATGGACGCCTCCGACTACGGCGGCGGCACCCCCATGGCGACCGTGTGGCGGCCGGGGGCCGGTCTCTCCGTCGGGCACGTCGAACCCGTGGCCAGGATGCTGCGCCTGCCGGTTCGCAGGACGGCCGGCGGAGCGAGCCTCGCCGTCGAGGGCGACACCCGCGTGACCCTGGAACCGGGGCGGCGCCTGACCACCGACACCACCTTCCTGACCGCCCTGCCCGGCGACCACTTCGCACCGCTGCAGCGCTACCGCGACTACATGAGCGACGTCGGCCAGCGTGCGCCCAGGACGCCCGGGCCGGCCCTGGAACCCATGTGGTGCGCCTGGGGCTACGAGCGGGACTTCACCGTCGAGCAGGTCGTCGCAACGCTCCCCAAGGTGCGCGAGGTCGGCCTCAAGTGGGCGGTGCTGGACGACGGCTGGCAGACCAACGAGGGCGACTGGGAACTGGACCCGCGGAAGTTCCCGCGCGGCGCGAGGGACATGCGGGCCTTCACGGAGCAGATCCGGGACGCCGGCCTGCGGCCGCGCCTGTGGTGGGCTCCGCTGGCGGCGGACCCGGAGAGCAGCCTGTACCGGAACCACTCCGACATGCTCCTGCTGGACCGTGAGGGCAACAAGCAGCGCGTGAGCTGGTGGGACGCCTGGACCCTGTGCCCCGCGTACCGGCCGACGGTGGACTACTTCGTCGGGCAGGTGAAGCGGTTCATCGGCGACTGGGGATACGAGGGGCTCAAGATCGACGGCCAGCACCTCAACGCCGTCACGCCCTGCTACAACCCGGCGCACGGGCATGCCCGCCCGGAAGAATCGACCGAGGGCCTCGCGCAGTTCTGGAAGGCGGTGTACGAGGCCGCGCACGAGGCGAACCGCGACGCCGTGGTCGAGCTCTGCCCCTGCGGCACCGCCTTCGCCTTCCACAACCTCCCCTACGTCGACCAGTACCCGAGCTCGGACCCACTCTCGTCGTACCAGGTCCGTACGAAGGGCAAGACGATGAAGGCGCTGATGGGCCGGGGCAGCAGCTACTCCGGCGACCACGTCGAACTGAGCGACGGCGGCGACGACTTCGCCTCCAGCTACGGTGTGGGAGCCGTCCTGTCGACGAAGTTCACCTACCCCGCGGGCCCGGACGACTCCATCGTGCTCACGCCGGAGAGGGAAGCCCTCTGGCGCCGGTGGATGAACCTGTACGAGGAGAACATGCTGTCCACGGGCGAGTACCGGGGCGAGCTGTACGACATCGGTTTCGACAAGCCCGAGGCGCATGTGGTGGCCAAGGGCGCGACCCTGCACTACGCCTTCTACGCCGGGCGGTGGGACGGGACCGTCGAGCTGCGTGGCCTGGGCCGCGGCAGGTACCGCCTGACCGACCCGTTCAACGGCACCTCTCTCGGCACCGTCGACGCTCGGCACAACACCGTGGAGCTGGCCTTCGAGCGGTTCCAGCTCATCGTGGCCGAGCAGATCGGCTGATCAGGGCCGGCGCGCGCCGGCCTGGGCACTCACGTGGTGGAGACGGGCAGCACGTCCGGCGAGAGCGCCGCCGCCCGCGCCGTCGCGCTCGTCATCCGCCTGCGGTGGTGGCGGCGGCACAGCACCTCGTAGCCGATCTCGTCGGGGGACTGGGCGACGTCCCCGACGACCACCTGGGCGCCCTCGACGACCATGACGCCGCCCACGGTGCGGGCGTTGTGCGTGGCGCGGGCTCCGCACCAGCACAGGGCCTCGACCTGGAGCACCTCGACGCGGTCGGCGAGTTCCACCAGCCGCTGGGAGCCCGGGAAGAGCTTGGAGCGGAAGTCGGTGGTGATGCCGAAGGCGTACACGTCGACGTCGAGGTCGTCGACCACGCGCGCGAGCTGGTCGATCTGGTCCGGCGCGAGGAACTGCGCCTCGTCCGCGATCACGTAGTCCACCCGGCCGCCCTGCGAGAGGTGGTCGACGACGTGGGCGTACAGGTCCTGGCCGTCCCCGACCTCGACCGCGTCGGTGACGAGGCCGAGGCGGGAGGAGAGCTTGCCCTCGCCCGCACGGTCGTCGCGGGTGAAGATCATGCCGGCCAGTCCGCGCGCCGAGCGGTTGTGCTCGATCTGGAGAGCCAGTGTCGACTTCCCGCAGTCCATCGTTCCGGAGAAGAACACCAGCTCGGGCATGAGGGGTTGGGCACCTTTCGGCAGCGGGATCGGTGGAGCGGAGAGGGTCAGGAGCGTACTTCGAGCAGCGGGACGAACTGCTCGGCGGGGGTCATCGAACCGTGGTTGCCGACCATCGCCGACTCCTTGGGCTCGCGCTCGGAGGCGATGACCAGGACGTCGTCGCGCGCCGCGGCGACCACGTCGCCGATGCGCTCGTACACCCGGTCGTCGATGCGGGGGCCGAACCAGCCCGCGGCGATCGCCTCGTCCCGGGAGGCCACCCAGAACTGCTCGCCGAGCACCTCGCGCCAGCAGAACAGCACGTCGTTGCGGGCACCGGGGACGGCGTAGACGTGGCGGGCGCGGCCCTCGCCGCCGAGGAGGGCGACGCCCGCCTTCAGCTCCCAGTCCTCGTCGAAGTCGATGCGGTGTTCCTCGTCGAAGGGCACGTCGACCATGCCGTGGTCGGCGGTGACGTACAGGGCGCTGCGCGGTGGCAGCTGCTCGGCGAGGCGCTGGACGAGCCGGTCCACGTGGCCGAGCTGGCCGCGCCAGGTGTCGGAGTCGACGCCGAAGCGGTGTCCGGCGCCGTCGACCTCGGCGTAGTACGTGTAGACGAGAGCGCGGTCGGCGCGGGCGAGCTGCTCGGCGGCGCAGTCCATCCGGTCCTCGCCGGACAGGCGTCCGTGGAACTCGCCGCCGCTGAGCGCGACCTTGGTCAGCGGGGTGTTGGCGAAGGTGGGCGAGGAGACCTGGGCGGCGTGCACCCCCGCCTCGTGGGCGAGGCCGAAGACGGTGGGGTAGGGCTGCCAGGGGCCGGGCGCGGTCCACGGCTGCCAGCGGAGCTGGTTCATCAGGGCGCCGGTGCCGGGATTGCGCACCGTGTATCCGGGCAGGCCGTGGGCGCCCGGCGGGAGGCCGGTGCCGACGGAGGCGAGGGAGGTCGCCGTGGTCGCCGGGTAGCCGGCGGTGATCGGGCGCCCCGTGCCGCCGCGCGAGCTGCCCAGGAGGGAACTGAGGAACGGGGCGTCCTCGGGGTGCGCGCGCAGCTGCTCCCAGCCGAGGCCGTCGATCAGGAAGACGCAGTTGCGGTCGGCGGGGGTCAGTTCGGTGATCCCCGCGGTCATGCCGGGGACACCGAGGCCGGCGGCCAGGGTGGGCAGCAGGTCGGCGAGGGAGCCCCGGCCGTACTCGGGTACGGGGGCGGAGTCGACGGGGAGCGGTTCCGGGTGGGTGTCCCAGGCGGTGTTCTGCACCATCAGCGGGCGGAGTCCGCGGTCGCCTCGGAGAGGGCCTGGGCGAAGGTGAGCGCCTGGCGCACCGTCTCGGGGCCGTCCCCGGCCTCGCTGACGCGCAGGCTGAGGTCGTCGGCCGTCGAGCTGCCCGTGTAGCCGTGGTCGGCCTCGCAGTTGGGGTCGCCGCAGGCGGCGGGCTCCAGGTCGAGGCGGGAGACGGCGCCCCAGCCGATGGTCAGCACGATCTCGCGGGGCAGGGTGCCCGGCTTGTACTGCTCCGGGTTGGCGACGACGCGGCTGACGACGATGGACGAGATCCGGCCGAGCTTGACGGACTCCGTGGACGTCGTGGCGTACGGCGTCGGGGAGGTGTCGTCGGCGGCCTGCTCGTCGGTGTGGCTGACGATGAAGCGGTTGCCGGTGAGCACCAGCACGGTCACGTGCCGGCGCACCTCGTTCTGGTCGAACGTCGTCTCCTGGTGGACCAGGTAAGACCGCACGGGCTCGCCGCCCACGGCGGCCTCCACCGCCTCGGCCACGAGGGCCGGGTAGTAGCCGCTGCGCTCGATCGCCGCTCGCAGCCCCTGGGTCGTCGTACTGGTCTTGGCCATGCCGTCCATCCTACGGGGACCCACTGACTGCGAGGGACGCTCCTGCGGTACCCGTCCCGGGGCGTACCCGGCGCGGGCACCGGGCCGGGTAGGGGCGGGTACGAGGCCGGGTACGGGGCGGGGCGGGTCAGTAGGCCGGCAGGGTCCGCGGGCCCAGGTCGTCCCTGGCGGGAGGGGGCGCGAGGCGGACGGAGGCGCCGAGGACGCTCAGGCCGTGCGGGGCGACCACGACGGGCTCCAGGGTGACCGCGACGACCTCCGGGTGGTCGTCGACCAGCCGGGAGACCCGCAGCAGCAGCTCTTCGAGGGCGGCGGCGTCGACCGGGGCCGAGCCGCGCCAGCCGAAGAGGAGGGGGGCCGTGCGGACCGAGCGGATGAGCGAGGTCGCGTCCCGGTCGGTGACCGGGATCAGCCGGTGCGCCATGTCGCCGAGCAACTGGGTGGCGGCGCCGGCGAGGCCGAAGGAGAGCACCGCGCCGGCCGCCGGGTCGATGACCGCCCGTACGACGGTGTCGACGCCGCGCGGAGCCATGCCCTGCACCACCGGGCGCAGCTCCGCGGGCTTCCCGAACAGCTCGGTCAATTCGGCGTAGGCCCGGCGCAGTTGCTCCTCGTCCGCGAGGTCGAGGCGTACGCCGCCCAGGTCGGCGCGGTGGCGCAGGTGCGGGGCGGTGGCCTTGAGGGCCACCGGGTAGCCGATGGTCCGCGCGGCGGCCGCGGCGTCGTCGGGGGTGGCTGCGGGCAGGGCGCGGTGGACGTGGACGCCGTACCGGCCGAGCAGGTCGCAGGTCTCCTGGCTGCCGAGGGTGAGCCCCTGCCCGCGCGCGAGGTGCCCCGCTATCTGCTGGGCGGCGCCCTTCTCGTCGATGTCCTCGTACTCCGGCACCCTGCCGGGGTCGGCGGCCTCGCGCCGCCACTGGGCGTAGGCGACCGCCTCACCGAGGGCGCGGACGGCACGCTCGGCGGCGGGGTAGGCGGGGATGAGGTGGGCCCCCTCCTTGGGCAGGACGGCCGACGGCGGCTGGGCCGTGGCGGCGGACGCGACGGACGGACCGGACGCGCGGGACGGGGGCCGTTCGGCGGTGCCGGGAGCGGCATGGGGTACGCCGCCCGGGGTCGTCCGGGAGGCCGGGCCGCCCGGGGTGGCCTGGGGCACGGCACCCGGGTCGGGCGGGAATGCTGTGCTCGGGTCGGCTTGGGAGCCGGTGACCGGAGCCGCCTGGGCTGCGCCGCCTGAGGTGGCCCGGGAGGCAGGGCCGCCCGGGCCGCCCTGCCGCACGGCACCCGGATCGACCGGGAAGGCCGCGCTCGGAGCCGCTTCGGGGCCGGTGGCCGGAGCCGCCTGGGAAGTGTTGCCCGGGGTGGCCCCCGCCTGGGACGCGGTGGCCTGAGCTGTTTGCGGGGCCGTGCTCGCCGCCGCGGACAGGGCCTCCGCCAGGCCGCCCAGCTCCACGTGGACCACGAGGACGGGCTTGGTGGGGACCGCGGCCGCCGCCGAGCGCAGGGCCTCGGCGAGCGCGGCGTCCCCGGCCGCCCCCTCCCCCACCGTCGGGATGGCGGTCACCACCACCGCGTCGCACGTGTCGTCGGCCAGCGCCCTGGCCAGGGCCGCGTGGAAGTCGTCGGCGGAGGCGGCGGTCGTCAGGTCCAGCGGGGGCTGCGGGCGCAGGCCCTCGGAGAGGCACGCATCGTAGGTGAGCAGTCCCAGGGACTCCGAGTTGCCCAGGATGGCCACCCTCGGTCCGGTGGGCAGCGGCTGGCGGGCGAGGAGCAGCCCCGCGTCGACCAGGTCGGTGATGGTGTCGACCCGGATCACGCCGGCCTGCCGCAGCAGCGCGGAGACCGTCGCGTGCGGCAGCCGCGTCGCCCGTACGGCGTGCCCCTGGGGTGCCACGCCGCCGTGCCGGGCGCCCTGCACCACGACCAGGGGCTTGGCGGCCGCGGTACGCCGGGCCAGGCGGGTGAACTTGCGGGGGTTGCCGATGGACTCCAGGTACATCAGCGCGACGTCGGTCTCCGGGTCGTCGTACCAGTACTGGAGGACGTCGTTGCCGGAGACGTCGGCGCGGTTGCCGGAGGAGACGAAGGTGGACACGCCGGTGACGCCGGTGACCCCGCCGCCGCGCCGGTGCAGCCGGGACAGCAGGGCGATGCCGATGGCGCCGGACTGCGCGAACAGGCCGATCCGCCCCGTGCGCGGCATCTCGGGGGCGAGGGAGGCGTTGAGCCGCACGTCCGGGGAGGTGTTGATGATCCCGAAGGCGTTGGGCCCGATAATGCGCATGCCGTACGTGCGCGCGTGCCGCACGAGGGCGCGCTGGCGTTCGCGCCCCTCGGGGCCGCTGTCGGCGTATCCGGCGGAGATCACCACCAGGCCCTGCACCCCGTGCTCGCCGCACGCGGTGACGACGTCCGGGACGTGCTCGGCGGGCACGGTGACGACGGCGAGGTCGACGGGCCCGTCGATGTCGCGCACGGAACGGCACGCCGGAACTCCGTCGAGCTCCTTCATGTCCTCGGGGAAGGCCCTGTTCACGGCGTACACGCGCCCCGTGTAGCCGGCGTCCCGGATGTTGCCGAGGATGCTGCGGCCGACGCCGCCCGGGGTGCGGCCGGCGCCGACGACCGCGACCGAGCCGGGCTGCAGCAGCCGCTGGACGGATCGGGCTTCCGCGCGGTGCTCGCGCGCGTACTGCACGGCCAGCGAGCGGTCGGTGGGTTCGAGATCGAACTCCAGGCGGACCACCCCGTCCTCGAAGCTCCGCTTCTGGGTGTACCCGGCGTCCATGAAGACTTTGATCATCTTGTTGTTGGCGGGCAGCACCTCGGCGGCGAAGCGGCGGATGCCCCGCTCGCGGGCGACGGCGGCGATGTGCTCCAGGAGGGCGGAGGCGACGCCGCGCCCCTGGTGGGCGTCCTGGACGAGGAAGGCGACCTCGGCCTCGTCGGCCGGTGCGGTGGCGGGTGTTCCGCCGGCCCCGATCCGGTCGTAGCGTACGGTGGCGATGAACTCGCCGCCGATGGTGGCCGCGAGTCCCACCCGGTCCACAAAGTCGTGGTGCGTGAAGCGGTGGACGTCCTTGGCGGACAGGCGAGGGTACGGCGCGAAGAAGCGGTAGTACTTCGACTCGTCGGAAACCTGCTCGTAGAAGCTGACCAGGCGCTCGGCGTCGTCAACGGTGATGGGGCGGACGCGCGCGGTACCGCCGTCGCGCAGCACCACGTCGGCTTCCCAGTGGGCGGGGTACTCGTGCCGGTCCGACGAGGTCTGCATGGGCCCCAGAGTACGGCTCGCGTACGACAACGGCGCGGGGCAGTCTGTGGGGGACGGATGTCCGGACCGAGGCCGCGGTCCGGGACCCGTACGGGGCGGCCCACGTGGTCGTCCCGGCTTGCTTCACGATGTGGGAAACTGGTCTAGACAAGACTGGTCTAGACAACTTCAACGCCTCTGAACACCTGAAGGGCAGCATCACATGGCTGAGCGCCGCGTCAACGTCGGCTGGGCCGAGGGTCTCCACGCCCGCCCCGCCTCCATCTTCGTCCGAGCCGCCACGGCCACAGGCGTCCCGGTGACGATCGCCAAGGCCGACGGGTCCCCCGTCAACGCGGCCTCCATGCTGGCCGTCCTCGGCCTCGGCGCCCAGGGGGGCGAGGAGATCGTCCTCGCCTCCGACGCCGAGGGCGCCGAGGCGGCTCTGGACCGGCTGGCGAAGCTGGTCGCCGAGGGGCTCGAGGAGCTTCCCGAGACCGTCTGAGGGACAGGACAGCAGCACCGAAAGGCCCGCCGGGACCACCGGACGGGCCTTTCGCCTTTACGCTCCCGCTTCCGCTTCCGCCCATTAGGGACGGCAGAAATAGTCGGCCGGAATTCCCCCGCTTTTGTATACGGAACCTGTGTTACCGGAGCGGGCTCGCGGTGTTTACGGAATGTTGCGTATTCCTCACACGCTCCGTCGCCGCGCCGCCGGAGGCGAATCGGAGCCGGTGCCCGGATGCCGACCGCTCGATGTGCCGCGTCATGAGCGCCCGCGCGCGTTCGCCGTCGCCCCGGGCCACGGCATCGGTGATCGCCGCGTACTCCGCCCAGTACTCCACCGGTCCGGCCGGTGCCTCCACGACGTACATCCAGGCGATCTTCTGGCGGAGCTGGGTCAGCAGCGCGGTCAGGGAGGGGCTGTCCGCCGCCCGGGCGAGGGTCTCGTGGAACCAGTCCCCCAGGGAGCGCAACTCGTCGGCGGTGCCCCGCCCGGCCCGTTCCCGCCCCAGCCTGACCAGGCCGCGCAGCACCTTGAGGTGGGCGTCGGTGCGCCGTCGCGCGGCCCGGGAGGCACCGAGCGGCTCCAGGAGCGCGCGGGTCTCCAGCAGGTCCGCGGCCTCCCGCTCGGACGGTTCCGCGACGCACGCGCCCGCGTGCCGCCGGGTCACCACGAAGCCCTCCGCCTCCAGCGTGCGCAGAGCCTCGCGGACGGGGACGCGGGAGACGCCGTAGCGGCGGGCCAGGATTTCCTCGGTGAGCCGGCTCCCGCGTCCGTGGACGCCGGCCACGATGTCGTCCCGAATCGCCGTGCACACCGAATGCGCCGGAATACGCATGACCGACCTCCGCCTTGATCCCCTGAAACGTCGACGATGGACGCGCTTTCAGCGACTCTAGGCCAATCAGGCCGGGATGGAATACAAAAAGCCCCGACTCGGGAAGCCGGGGGCTTTTTGCCAGACGTTCTCTCCGTCAGACGTTGTCTCCGTCAGACGTTCTCTCTCCTCAGACGTTCACGCCGTGGGAGCGGAGATAGGCGACGGGGTCCATGTCCGAGCCGTACTCGGGACTCGTACGGGCCTCGAAGTGCAGGTGCGGTCCGGTGACGTTGCCGGTGGCCCCCGAGACGCCGATCTGCTGGCCGGGCTCGACCGACTGGCCGACCGAGACGCCGATCGACGACAGGTGCCCGTACTGCGTGTACGTGCCGTCGTGCATCCGGATCACGACCTGGTTGCCGTACGCCCCGCCCCAGCCGGCCTCGACGACGGTGCCGACGCCGACGGAGTGCACGGACGTGCCGCTGGAGGCGTGGAAGTCGATGCCGGTGTGGCTGCCCGAGGACCACAGGGAGCTGCCGGCCTGGTAGGCGGTGGAGACGTACGAGGCGGTGATCGGCGCGACGAAGGTGTTGAGGCGCTCGCGCTCCGCCTCCCGCGCGGCGCGCTCCTTGGCCTCGCGCGCCTCCTTGGCCGCCTCGGCCGCCCGCTCGCGGGCCGCCTCCTGGGCCGCCTCGCGGGCGGCGGCGTCCGCGGCCGCCTGCTGCTGGGCGAGGGCCTGGGCGTCGATCTCGTCGGCTATGGAGTCGCCGATGGTGACGACCGGGGTGAGCCCGGTCTGTTCCGCCTCGGGCTCGGCGGCGAGCGCCGGAGCCGCGAGGGTGCCGACCACGCCGGTGGTGGCGAGGGCCGCGACTCCCGCCGCGCGGGCGGTGGTGCGGTGCACCCGGCCGGTACGGCGGTGCTTCCCGGTGGCGCGCGTGAACGCCATGTAGAGGCTTGTCCTTTCCTTCCCTCTCGCCTACCGGGTTAGCTGACGGGTTCGGAGGTGGAAGGTCTCCTACGGACCCCCTCGCGTGCGCGCGGGCGTCCGATTCACCCCAGGGACTGCGATGGGTCCCCGGCTCCCCTGGCTCGCGCCGTACGGGGACTCGGCGATGGCTGCCCGGTGCCGCGGACGCGGCGCACTGCCTGACGAACAGCCCGGACGACGCTAAACGCGGCTGCGTTCAATCCTCAAACGCAACAGGCTTTTTGTAGCGCACGCCACAGGGCAGACGGGCAACCACTCCCCCAATCCGGACAAACGGCGGCCCTGGTGACACACCGGTCACCAGGGCCGCCGCGCGCGTGCCGCTACTCGGCCGCCACCACGGTGACTTCGCCGATGCCGAGGGCCTCGACGGGCTCCCTGATCTGCGCCGCGTCGCCGACGAGGACCGTCACGAGACGGTCCACCGGGAAGGCGTTCACGACCGCCGCGGTGGCCTCCACGGTGCCCGTGGCGGCCAGTTGGCGGTAGAGCGTGGCCTGGAAGTCGTCGGGCAGGTGCTGCTCGACCTGGTCGGCCAGCGTGCTCGCCACGGCCGCCGCCGTCTCGTACTTCAGCGGCGCCACGCCCACCAGGTTCTGCACGGCCACGTCGCGTTCGGCGTCGGTGAGCCCCTCCGCGGCCAGCTTGCGCAGCACCGTCCACAGGTCCTCCAGGGCGGGACCGGTGTTGGGGGTGTCGACGGATCCGCTGATGGCGAGCATCGCGGCGCCGGTGCCGTCCGGCGCGGAGCGCAGGACCTGGCCGAACGCCCGCACACCGTAGGTGTAGCCCTTCTCCTCGCGCAGGACGCGGTCCAGGCGCGAGGTGAGGGTGCCGCCCAGGCAGTAGGTGCCGAGCACCTGCGCGGGCCACACCCGGTCGTGCCGGTCGGCGCCGGTGCGGCCGATCAGCAGCTGCGTCTGGACGGCGCCGGGACGGTCCACGATGACGACCCGGCCCCGGTCGTCGGCGGTCACCGGGGGCACGGGGCGCGGCTCGGCCGCCGAGCCGGTCCACGCGCCCAGGGTGTCGCCGAGCAGCACGTCCAGGTCGACGCCGGTGAGGTCGCCGACGACCACCGCGGTGGCCGTGGCGGGGCGGACGTGCCGCTCGTAGAAGGCGCGTACGGCCGCCGAGTCGATGGCCTCGACCGTCTCCTCGGTGCCCTGGCGCGGGCGCGACATGCGCACGTCGGCCGGGAACAGCTCCTTGGAGAGTTCCTTGGCGGCGCGCCGGGAGGGGTTGGCCAGCTCGTGCGGGATCTCGTCGAGCCGGTTGCGCACCAGCCGTTCGACCTCGCCGTCGGCGAAGGCGGGCGCCCTGAGGGCGTCGGCGAGCAGGCCGAGTGCCTTGGCGAGGCGCGAGGCGGGCACCTCCAGGCTCAGCCGGACGCCGGGGTGGTCGGCGTGCGCGTCCAGGGTGGCGCCGCAGCGCTCCAGCTCGGCGGCGAAGTCCTCGGCGGAGTGCTTGTCGGTGCCCTCGGAGAAGGCGCGCGCCATGATGGTGGCGACGCCGTCGAGGCCGGCCGGCTCGGCGTCCAGGGGGGCGTCGAGGAGCACCTCGACGGCGACGACCTGCTGGCCGGGGCGGTGGCAGCGCAGCACGGTGAGGCCGTTGTCGAGGCTGCCGCGCTCGGGCGCGGGGAACGCCCAGGGCTTGGGCTCGCCGGCCTGCGGCTGGGCGTGGAATTCCATGGTGGCGAGCTCGGTCACTTGGCCGCCTCCTCGTTCTCGTCGGTGGCGTCGGTCACGGAGACGGTGGTCTCGTCGGCGTCGGTCTCGTCGGCGGGGGCGGTGGGCTCGTAGACGAGCACCGCGCGGTTGTCGGGGCGCAGGCGGGCCTTGGCGACCTCCTGGACCTCCTCCGCGGTCACCTCGAGGACCCGCTGCACGGCGGTGAGGGCGAGCTGCGGGTCGCCGAACAGGACGGCGTACCGGCACAGTTCGTCGGCGCGGCCGGCGACCGTGCCCAGGCGGTCCAGCCACTCGCGCTCCAGCTGGGCCTGGGCGCGCTCCATCTCCTCGGCCGTGGGGCCCTCCTCGGCGAACCGGGCCAGCTCCTCGTCGATGGCGGTCTCGATGACCGGCACCTCGACGTCGCCGGACGTCTTCACGTCCAGCCAGCCCAGGGAGGGCGCCCCGGCGAGCCGGAGCAGGCCGAACCCGGCGGCGACGGCGGTGCGGTCGCGGCGGACGAGCCGGTTGTACAGGCGGGACGACTCGCCGCCGCCCAGGACGGTCAGGGCCAGGTCGGCCGCGTCGCACGCGCGCGTGCCGTCCTCCGGCAGTCGGTAGGCCGCCATCAGGGCGCGGGCCGGGACCTCCTCCTCGACGACCTCCCGCAGTTCCCCGCCCATGACGTCGGGCAGCGCGCCGTCCCGGGGCGGCTGCTTGCCGTCGTGGGAGGCGATGGAGCCGAAGTACTTCTCGATCCACGCGAGGGTCTGCTCGGGGTCGATGTCGCCGACGACCGAGAGCACCGCGTTGTTCGGCGCGTAGTAGGTGCGGAAGAACGCGCGCGCGTCCTCCAGGGTCGCCGCGTCCAGGTCGGCCATCGAGCCGATCGGCGTGTGGTGGTAGGGGTGGCCCTCCGGGTAGGCGAGGGCGGTCAGCTTCTCGAAGGCGGTGCCGTAGGGGACGTTGTCGTAGCGCTGGCGGCGTTCGTTCTTGACGACGTCCCGCTGGTTCTCCATCGACTCGTCGTCCAGGGCGGCGAGCAGGGAGCCCATGCGGTCGGCCTCCAGCCAGAGGGCGAGCTCCAGCTGGTGGGCGGGCATGGTCTCGAAGTAGTTGGTCCGCTCGAAGCTGGTGGTGCCGTTGAGCGAGCCGCCGGCGCCCTGCACCAGCTCGAAGTGGCCGTTGCCCTTGACCTGGGCGGAGCCCTGGAACATGAGGTGCTCGAAAAGGTGAGCCAGGCCGGTGCGCCCCTTGACCTCGTGGCGCGAGCCGACGTCGTACCAGAGGCACACCGCCGCGACCGGGGTCAGGTGGTCCTCGGAGAGCACCACGCGCAGGCCGTTGGCCAGGCGGTGCTCGGTCGCTGTCAGGCCGCCGGAGCCTGCCTGGGCTGTGGCCGTGTGACCCATGGGCATGTACGTCCCTTCGATCGCGAGATCCTGGTGGAGTCACTGGGTGAACCACCGGGTGGAATCCATGGGCGGAACTGCGGAATTCCGCCGGTCCTGCCACTGTATGCAAGCGTGCGGGCGGCCGGTGGAGTTCCCGGGCCCCGTACGCCGAGAGCGAGAACGCGGTTGACGGGCCGCCGGAGACGGCTGCGCGGACGGCACCCCGGGACGAGGGCGTACGCTGCGGGCAGCGCCGGGCCGGCAGCCCGTGACGGGTCCTGGTCGGTCGCTGTCAGTGCCGCAGTCCACAATGGACGGCGTCAGATCACCGTTCACGCTTCAGCAAGGAGCCGGCAGCGATGGCCCGCCGTAGTACGAAGACCCCGCCGCCCGACGACTCGTACGAGGAGAAGATCCTCGACATCGACGTCGTCGACGAGATGCAGGGCTCCTTCCTCGAGTACGCGTACTCGGTCATCTACTCCCGTGCGCTGCCGGACGCCCGCGACGGCCTCAAGCCGGTGCACCGGCGCATCGTCTACCAGATGAACGAGATGGGCCTGCGGCCCGAGCGCAGCTACGTGAAGTGCGCCCGCGTCGTCGGCGAGGTCATGGGCAAGCTGCATCCGCACGGCGACGCGTCGATCTACGACGCCCTGGTCCGCATGGCCCAGTCGTTCTCGATGCGCGTGCCCCTGGTGGACGGCCACGGCAACTTCGGCTCGCTGGGCAACGACGACCCGCCGGCCGCCATGCGGTACACCGAGTGCCGGATGGCCGAGGCCGCCGGCCTGATGACGGAGTCCATCGACGAGGACACCGTCGACTTCGCCCCGAACTACGACGGCCAGGAGCAGGAGCCGGCGGCCCTGCCCGCCGCCTTCCCGAACCTGCTGGTCAACGGCGCTTCGGGCATCGCGGTCGGCATGGCCACGAACATGCCGCCGCACAATCTGCGCGAGGTGATCGCGGCGGCCCGGCATCTGATCCGGTACCCGAACGCCGACCTGGACGCGCTGATGAAGCACGTGCCGGGCCCCGACCTGCCCACCGGCGGCCGCATCGTCGGCCTGCCCGGCATCCGGGACGCGTACGAGACGGGCCGCGGCACCTTCAAGATCCGTGCGACGGTGTCCGTGGAGACGGTGACGGCGCGCCGCAAGGGTCTCGTCGTCACCGAGCTGCCCTTCGCGGTCGGCCCGGAGAAGGTCATCTCGAAGATCAAGGACCTGGTCGGCGCGAAGAAGATCCAGGGCATCGCGGACGTCAAGGACCTCACCGACCGCGCCCACGGACTGCGCCTGGTCATCGAGATCAAGAACGGCTTCGTGCCGGAGGCGGTCCTGGAGCAGCTCTACAAGCTGACGGCCATGGAGGAGTCCTTCGGCATCAACAACGTCGCCCTGGTCGACGGCCAGCCCCTCACCCTGGGCCTCAAGGAGCTGCTGGAGGTCTATCTCGACCACCGCTTCACGGTCGTCAGGCGCCGCAGCGAGTTCCGCCGCAGCAAGAAGCGCGACCGGCTGCACCTGGTGGAGGGCCTGCTCACCGCCCTGGTCGACATCGACGAGGTCATCCGCCTCATCCGCTCCAGCGAGAACTCCGCACAGGCCAAGCAGCGCCTGATGGAGCGGTTCTCGCTGAGCGACGTCCAGACGCAGTACATCCTGGACACCCCGCTGCGCCGGCTCACCAAGTTCGACCGCATCGAGCTGGAGTCCGAGAAGGACCGGCTGAACGCGGAGATCGAGGAGCTGACCCGGATCCTCGACTCGGACGCGGAGCTGCGCAAGCTGGTCTCGGCCGAACTGGCGGCGGTGGCGAAGAAGTTCGGCACCGACCGGCGTACGACGCTGCTGGAGTCGAGCGGTGCCCCGGTCGCCGCCGTGCCGCTCCAGGTGGCGGACGACCCGTGCCGGGTACTGCTGTCGTCGACGGGGCTGCTGGCCCGCACGGCGAACGACGAGCCTCTCGTCACGGAGGCCGGGGCCAAGCGCGTCAAGCACGACCTGATCGTCTCGGCGGTACCGGCCACCGCGCGCGGCGAGGTGGGCGTGGTGACGTCCGGCGGGCGGCTGCTGCGGGTGAACGTGGTGGACCTGCCCCAGCTCCCGGAGGCCATGCCGACGCCGAACCTCGCGGGCGGCGCGCCGCTGGCCGAGTTCGTGTCCCTGGAGGACGACGAGGACGTCGTCTGCCTGACCACGCTGGACGAGTCGTCGCCGGGGCTGGCGCTCGGCACGGAACAGGGCGTCGTCAAGCGGGTGGTGCCCGACTACCCGTCCAACAAGGACGAGTTGGAGGTCATCACCCTCAAGGACGGCGACCGCATCGTCGGCGGGGTCGAGTTGCGCACCGGTGACGAGGACCTGGTCTTCATCACGGACGACGCGCAGCTCCTGCGCTACCAGGCCTCGCAGGTCCGCCCACAGGGCCGTCCTGCGGGTGGTGTGGCGGGCGTCAAGCTCGCCGACGGGGCCAAGGTCATCTCCTTCACGGCGGTGGACCCGGCGGCCGACGCGGTGGTCTTCACGGTGGCCGGATCGCGCGGCACACTGGACGACTCCGTGCAGACCACGGCCAAGCTCACGCCGTTCGACCAGTACCCGCGCAAGGGTCGCGCCACGGGCGGTGTGCGCTGCCAGCGGTTCCTGAAGGGCGAGGACTGCCTGGCCTTCGCCTGGGCGGGCGCCACCCCGGCCCTCGCCGCGCAGAAGAACGGCACGCCGGCCCAGCTCCCGGACACCGACCCGCGCCGCGACGGCTCGGGCGTGTCGCTGCCCAAGACGGTGTCGGTGGTGGCGGGCCCGGTGTAGGGAGGCCTACGGGGCGTCCGGCGGCTCCTGGCCGTCGGGCTCCTCGCCGTCGGGCACATAGCGCAGGACGCCCCACATGCCGTGCTCGTCGGCGGGTGGGGCGTCGGTGTCCCGGCGGCACGCGTCGAGTTCCGCGCCGAGGGCCGCCGTGTCGAGGCCGGTGCCGATGAGGACGAGCCGGGTGCGGCGGGCGCCGGCGGTGTCGTCGGCGGGAGTGTCGTCGGCGGACGTCCAGGGCTCCGGGTAGAAGCGCAGGAAGCGTCCGACGGCGTGGACGGCGTACCGGTTGCGCGTGTCGTACGGGCCGAAGTCGACGTACCCCTTGATCCGGTACAGGCCCTCGGGACGGCTGTCGAGGAAGCGCATGAGCCGGCGCGGGTCGAGCGGGAGGGCCGAGACGAACGACAGGGTGTCGTAGTCGGCGTGCAGGTGATCGGAGTGCGCGCCGCCCTCGGAGTGGTCGTGCAGGTCGTCGAAGGACAGCTGCCCCACGCGCTCCTCGCCGGGCCGGCAGTCGTAGAGGAACCCGGGGTCGATACGGCCGTAGGTCGCGGGCACGACGGCGGCGCCGTCCACGAGCGAGTGCACGAGGCCGAGCACCCGCTCGGCGTCGGGGACCCGGTCGGTCTTGTTGACCACGACCAGGTCGGCGAGGGCCAGGTGCCGGTCGATCTCGGGATGCTTGGCGCGGGTGTCGTCGAACTCGGCGGCGTCGACGACCTCGACGAGCCCGCCGTAGACGATCCCCGGCTGCTCGCTGGCGAGCAGCATGCGCACGAGTTCCTGCGGTTCGGCGAGGCCGCTGGCCTCGATGACGATGACGTCGATGCCGGCCTCGGGCCGGGCGAGCCGCGCCAGGTAGCCGTCCAGTTCACTCGCATCGACGGCACAGCACAGGCAGCCGTTGCCCAGGGACACGGTGGAGTCGCCGAGGGCGCCCGCGACGGCCATCGCGTCGATCTCGATCGATCCGAAGTCGTTGACGACGGCGCCGATACGGCTGCCTCCGCTGCGGTGGAGGAGGTGGTTGAGCAGGGTGGTCTTCCCGGAGCCGAGGAATCCGGCGAGCACGACGACCGGAATCTGCTGCGGAGTCGAGCGCTGCCCCACCGTGCGACCTCTTTCTCACCCATGCGTACGCCGGCCCGCGGCAGGGCGTACACCCGTGAACGGAATTGCCTGCTCAGGATACGAGCCGGCGGAGTACCCGCGGAGTGAACGATTGTTAGCAGCACTTGGTGGGCAGACGTTTTCCAAGGCGCCGGACCGTGCGACCCTCGCTTCCCTCCGTGCGCCTCCTCTCCGCCTCCCCGTCGATCAGCGCCGCTCGGCACCCTGGAGGTGGCAGCACCAAGCATCGCTCGCCGGTCCCCGTCAGCCGACCCGCACTCGACGACCGGCGGGCGGTCGCCTGATTCGGGGGTTGACATGGTCACACGGAAGAAGGTCACGGGGAGGTTCGGCTCCGCCGCGGCCGGGATGCTGGTCGCCACGGCGGGGTTGACACTGGCCGCGCGCCAGCGGCGACTGGAAGCGGAACGCGTCGGTCTCAGGCGGCTGGAACTGGAGGAAGCGGCCTCCCGGCGCAGGGCTCTGGCGCACCAGCAGCGCATGCACTGGGAGCTGCTCACGAGGGCGATGGACGACGCGTCCCTGGCTGCCGTGATCGACACCTACGACAAGCACATCCCCGCAGAGAAGCGGCGTCAGTTCTTCTACGCCAACGCCTGGTACGTCAACCTGTACTACCTCTACGAAGCGGGCCTGCTGGACCAGCAGGAGCTGTTCGGGCGTCTGCGTGAAATCTTCCAGACGCCGCTGATGCGGGAGTACTGGGAAGCGTCGAGGGCGCAGCGCGCGACGCTGGCCGAGTCTTCCGACGAGACGCGGATCGGTGCCATGGTGGACGGCCTGATCATGGACCTGGACGAGGCGGACACGGACGAGTGGTGGGTGGTCGGCACGCCTCCACCCGCCTGGGAGGGCAACTCGTCCTCGGGCGAGTGAACCTCTCGCTTCATTTCGGCCATGCGGTCACACGCGACCCACTGATCACAGTACGGTGCTGCCGACCAGCGTGCCCAACCTGTGTAAGGACCGGTACCCTTTGAAGATCGTGCGCCGCATCGGTGTGCCTCCGAGCTCGCGTGGCAGTACGTCGGGAGCCAACTGCCCGGATCTGTTCGAACTGAGCGACGGCAATTTTGCAGTGATCGGTACGGAGGCCACCGAAGCCCTCGAACGTGAGCTGCCCGCCGACGCTTCCCGGGCCGACTACGAACGCATCGTGGTCATCAGCCGGGAGACCCTCATCCGGGCCAAGGCGGACATCCCCGACGCCTGACGTCACCCGTGCCTTCGGCAGTACCCCACCGCCGGCGGCGCACGGACCCCCAGCACCGGCGAGCAACCCGGCACCCCGTCCTTGCTCGACCCTCTCCCGACCAGGCCTGGCGCCCGAACGGCACCAGGCCGTTCGTGTTTCTCAGGCCACCGCCGGGACCCCCACGGGCGCCCCCGGCCCCACATACCGCGCCGCCGGGCGGATGATCTTGGAGTCGGACGCCTGCTCCAGAATGTTCGCGCTCCAGCCCACCACCCGGGCCGCCGCGAACGTGGGAGTGAACATCTCGCGGGGCAGGCCGCACAGTTCCATGACCACGCCCGCGTAGAACTCGACGTTGGTGTGCAGTTCGCGTCCCGGCTTCAGCTCCGCGAGGATCGCCTCGACCTGCCGCTCCACCTCGACGGCGAACTCCACGCGCGGTCCGCCGAAGCTCTGCGCCACCTCGCGCAGCATCCGTGAGCGCGGGTCCTCCGTGCGGTAGACCGCGTGCCCGAAGCCCATGATGCGGTCACCGTCGAGCACCCGCTCGCGAATCCACGCGTCGATGCGATCGGGCGTGCCGATCGCGTCCAGGGTGTCCAGCGCCCGGCTGGGCGCGCCGCCGTGCAGCGGGCCGGACAACGCCGACACCGCGCCCGCCAGGCAGGCCGCGACATCCGCACCCGTGGACGCGATGACCCGCGCGGTGAAGGTCGACGCGTTGAATCCGTGGTCGATGGTGGAGATCAGGTACTGCTCGATCGCCCGTGTGCGCGCCTCGTCCGGCTCCTGGCCGGTCAACATGTACAGGTAGTTCGCGGCGTACGAGAGGTCCTCGCGCGGCTCCACCGGTTCGAGTCCCCGTCCCAACCGGTGCAGCGCGGTCAGCAGCGTCGGTACGGCCGCCGCGGCCACCAGGGTGTCCTGCCTGCGCCGGTCGACCGACAGGTCGTACACCGGTCCGAAGCCCAGGGCCGCACCGAGCAGGGACAGGCCGGTGCGCATGCCGGCCAGCGGACCGGAGCGTCCACCGGCCTCGGCGATGGCGGGCAGGGCGGCGCGTACCGCGTCGGGGAGCCGCCGCAGCGCCGCGGTCTCGGCGGCGAAGGCGGCCCCGGTTCGCGCGTCGGGGAGTTCCCCGTGGACCAGGAGATGCCAGACGTCCTCGAAGCCGCGGCTCCTGGCGAGTTCGACGGCCGAGTACTGGCGGTAGTGGTAGAACCCCTCGAGTCCTCGCACGTCGCCGACCTCGGTGTCGGCCACCACGACACCGGCGAGCCCGCGCGGCACCTCGACGGGGGTTGCCGCGGCTGCGGTTCTGTTGACGGACATGATTACCTCCTCGAACTTGATTTAACTGTCCATACTTGACTGTGATTCTGTCAATATTGATTGAATCAATGCTTAGTATTGCGGCGACTCAACACGGACCGCCTCCGATCGATACGGTGACCTCATGCGCGATCACGAGCCCCACCACCCCGCAGACAGCGAGCCGCGCCTGACCACCAGGGAGGCGGCCGAACTGCTCGGGGTGAAGCCCGAGACCGTGTATGCGTACGTCAGCCGCGGCCAGCTCGGCAGCCGACGCGCGCCCGGTTCCCGGGGCAGCACCTTCGACGCCGACGAGGTGCGGGCCCTCGCCCGGCGCAACCGGCGCGACGGCGGCACGAACCCGGCCTCGGCCGCCGGTCAGGAGCTGACCGTGCGGACCCGCCTCACGCTCATCGAGAACGACCGGTTCTCCTACCGGGGCGTCGACGCGGTCGAACTGGCCGCGCGCCACACCTACGAGGAGGTGGCCGAGTGGCTCTGGACCGGGGAGCTGCGTCCCGGCGCCGCGTTCTCGGCCCCCGAGTCCTCCGTCGCCGTCGCCCGCCGGGCCGTCGACGCCCTGCCCGAACACGCCGGGCCCGCGGACCGGCTCCGTGTCGCGGCGATCGCCGCGGCGGTCACGGACCCGCTCCGTTTCGACCTGTCCGAGGACGCGGTGCTGGGCACGGCGCGCGTCCTCATTCCCACCCTCGTCGCCGCGCTTCCCCCCGTACTGCGCGACGGGCACGACCGGGACCCGATCGCCCACCGCCTGTGGACCCGGCTCAGCGGGCAGCAGGCCGACGAGCCGACGCTGCGGGCGCTGGACACGGCGCTCGGACTCCTCGTCGACCACGATCTGGCGGCCTCCACGCTGGCCGTGCGCGTCGCCGCGTCGGCGCGGGCGCACGCCTACGCCGCCGTCTCCGCCGGGCTCGGTGTGATCGAGGGACCGCTGCACGGTGCCGCGGGGGGACTCGCGCACCGGATGCTGCTGGAGGTTCTCGATCTGGGCAGCGCGGCGCCGGTGGTCGCGGAGGAACTGCGGGCCGGCCGCCGCGTCCCGGGGCTCGGCCACCGGCTCTATCCAGGTGAGGACCCACGCGCGCGTGCCCTGTTCGCGCTCCTGGAGGACATCCCCCGGGCGGCGCCCGCGCTCGCGGCGGCCCGGGACGTCCAGGCCACCGCCGCCCGCCACACCCCGCTGCACGCCAATGTCGACCTGGCGCTCGCCGTGCTCACCGTGTCCTCCGGCATGGCCTCCACCGCGGCCGAGACGATCTTCGCCGTGGCCCGCACGGCGGGCTGGATCGCGCATGCCCTGGAGGAGTACGGGGAGCGCCCGCTGCGGATGCGGCCGAGTGGGCTGTACACGGGTCCGAGGCCCCCGCGGCCGCTGCCGGAGTAGTGCTCAGGCGCGGCTGGAAGCCGCCGGGGGCGAAGTCAGGTTAGGCTCACCTCTGTGAGTACGTGCTCAACCGTCTCCCGGGACCTCGACGAGCCCGTTTCGGGCACCGCACCCGTCGCGAGGACCTGGTTGCTGCTCGAACAGCCCGGCCCGTGGGGCGCCAAGGCGCTCACTTCGAGCCACCTGGACCCCGCGCTGGGGCGTGCCCTCGACGCGGCGGCCAAGGGGACGGGCGTGCGCATCGCGCTCGTGCGGCGTCCCGGGCGCCACGCGGACCGGGGCACGACCGCCGCACGCAGGGTGTACGCGGCCCACACCGTGCCGGGAAACGTATGGCTGCACGGCACCACGGTCACAGATCCCCGTCGCCTGCTCGGCCTCGATTTCGCGGCGCTCGGCCGGGGCGACCACCGCGCCTTCGACTCGGTGCTGGACGGCCGCCCCCACGCGGGCGATCCGCTCGCCCTCGTCTGCACCAACGGCAGGCGCGACCGGTGCTGCGCTCTCCTCGGCAGGCCCCTGGCGGCCGAACTCGCCGCCTCCGGAGCCGACGGCGTCTGGGAAGTCACCCACCTGGGCGGGCACCGCTTCTCGCCGACCGTGCTCGTGCTGCCCCACGGATACGTCTACGGCCGGGTCCAGGCCCACACCGTCAAGGAGATCCTGCACGGCGCACGGGAGGACCGGATCGTCATCGAGGGCTGCCGCGGGAACTCCGCGTGGGACCGCCCCGGCCAGGCGGCCGAGCTGGCCCTGCGATCGGCCCTCGGCGAGGACACGGCCCAGGCACTGACCGTCGTACGCACGGACGGCGCCGCACCGCGCTGGGAGGTGACCCTGGCGCACCGCGACGGCCGGCACTGGCGGGTCACCGTCGTACAAGGGGCGTCCGGGCCGCCGCGACCGGAGAGCTGCGCGGCGTCGGTACTGGGCTCGCCGGCGCGGATGGAGGTCACGGCGGTGCGCGCCCTGCCGGTGACGGCGGCGCTGGCGAGCTGACCCCGCGGGCGATGCACGCCCCTGGCGGGAGATACGCGCCACACCCCGCTACGGCATGCCACCGGCCCCACGTACCGTCATGGCCATGAGCTCCACTCCCCCCGTCCGCCGACTGCGCCTGGGCCTGCCGCGGCGGGTGTTCTCACAGGTGCTGCTGATGCAGCTGGCGATCGCCGCGGGCGTCGCGGTACTCGCGACCGGGCTGTTCCTGGCGCCGCTCGGGGACCAGCTGGACGACCAGGCGATGCGCCGGGCGCTGGCGATCGCGCAGACCACCGCGCAGCAGCCGCAGGTCGTGCGGGACCTGCGGACCACCCGGCCGACGGCGAACGGCCCGGTGCAGCGGGAGGCGGAGCGGGTCCGGGAGGCCACCAGGGCGGAGTACGTGGTCGTGATGGACCGGCAGGGCGTGCGCTGGTCGCACACCGACCCGGAACGCATCGGCGAGGTCGTCTCGACCGACCCGGGGCAGGCCCTGGCCGGGCGCGAGGTCATGGAGATCGACGACGGCACCCTGGGCCGCTCCGCCCGCGGGAAGGTGCCCCTGCGCGACGGCGACGGCGAGATCGTCGGGGCGGTCTCGGTGGGCATCGCCTACGACAGCGTCCGGGCGCGGCTGATCCACGCCATTCCCGGCCTGTTCGCGTACGCCGGCGGCGCACTGGCCGTCGGCGCCCTGGCCTCCTGGATCATCTCGCGCCGGGTGCAGCGGCAGACCCGGGACCTGGCCTTCTCCGACATCGCGGGGCTGCTGGCCGAACGGGAGGCCATGCTGCACGGCATCCGGGAGGGCGTCGTCGCCCTCGACCGGGGCGGCCGCGTGCGGCTGCTCAACGACGAGGCGCAGCGCCTGCTCGGCATCGGCGGCGAGGCCGTCGGCCGCTCCCCCGACGAGGCGCTCGGCGCGGGACGCACGGCCGACGTGCTGACCGGCCGGGTGACCGGCACCGACCTGCTGACCGTGCGCGGCCGGCGGGTCCTGGTCGCCAACCGGATGCCCACCGACGACGGCGGCGCCGTGGCCACCCTGCGTGACCGCACCGAGCTGGACCAGCTCGGCCGGGAGCTGGACTCCACGCGCGGCCTGATCGACGCGCTGCGCGCCCAGGACCACGAACACGCCAACCGCATGCACACCCTGCTGGGCCTGCTCGAACTGGAGATGTACGACGACGCCGTGGAGTTCGTCGGCGAGGTGGTCGGCGACCACCGGGTCACCGCGGAGCAGATCACCGAGCGGATCCATGACCCGCTGCTCGCCGCCCTCCTGGTCGGCAAGGCCACCGTCGCGGCCGAACGCGGAGTCGCCCTGTGGGTCTCGGACCGGACCCGGTTGCCGGACCGCCTGGTCGATCCGCGGGGGCTCGTGACGATCGTCGGCAACCTGGTGGACAACGCGCTCGACGCCGCCGCGGGGACGGCGCACGCGCGCGTGGAGGTCGAACTGCGGGCCGAGGGGCGGGCCGCCACGCTCACGGTGCGCGACACGGGGCCCGGGATCGCGGCCGACCACCGTGAGCTGGTGTTCGCCGCGGGCTGGTCCACCAAGGAGCCGCCCACCCACCGCGAGCGTGGCATCGGACTGCCGCTGGTGCGCCGCCTGGCCGAGCGGCAGGGCGGCAGCGCGACCGTCGGGGAGGCGTACGGCGGGGGCGCGGAGTTCGTCGTCGTCCTTCCGGAGGCGCTGACCGAGGCGGCCCCGGAACCCGCCCTCGCCGCCCCTGTGACCACCGCTGCCGAGGAGGAGTCCCGATGATCGAGGTCCTGGTCGTGGACGACGACACGCGCGTCGCGCGCGTCAACGCCGCGTACGTCGAGAAGGTGCCGGGCTTCCACGTCGCCGGTGAGGCGCACAGCGCGCTGGAGGCGCTGGACGCGGTGGAGCGGCTGCCCCGCCTGGACCTGATCCTGCTGGACCACTACCTGCCCGACCGGACCGGTCTGGAGGTCGTCCAGGAGATGCGGCGACGGGGACGCCAGACCGACGTGATCATGGTGACGGCCGCCCGGGACGTGTCGACCGTGCAGGCGGCGATGCGTCAGGGGGCGCTCCAGTACCTGGTGAAACCGTTCGCCTTCGCCGGTCTGCGCGGCAAGCTGGCGGCGTACGCCGAACTGCGCCGCACCCTCGACGGGGGCGGTGAGGCGGAGCAGGCCGAGGTCGACCGGATCTTCGGCGCCCTGTCGGCACCCTCCGAACCCGGGCTGCCCAAGGGCCACTCCCCCACCACCGCCGAGCTGGTACGCCAGTGCCTGCTGAAGGCCGACGGACCGCTCTCCGCCCAGGAGATCGCCGAGCGGACCGGCGTGAGCCGCCAGACCGCGCAGCGCTATCTGAAGCTCCTGGAACGCACCGGACGGGCCGTACTGACCCTCAAGTACGGTGAGGCGGGCCGCCCCGAGCACCGTTACGCGTGGGCGACCCGCACCTGAGACGACCGCCGGCCACCGGGAGCCGCCGGCGCCGTCCCTACACGGCCCCCGCCCCGGTCAGCGACCGCACCTCGGTCTCGGCGTGCCTGGCCTCGTCCGGGACCTCCCGGGAGGTCACCGTGCCCAGCCAGCCGGCGACGAAGCCGAGCGGGATCGAGACGAGGCCCGGGTTCTGCAACGGGAAGCACTGGAAGTCCAGGTCCGGGAAGAGCGACTGCGGGCTGCCGGAGACCACCGGGGACAGCAGCACGAGCAGCACGGACGGCACCAGACCGCCGTAGACCGCCCAGACCGCGCCGCGCGTGGTGAAGCCGCGCCAGAACAGCGAGTAGAGCAGCACCGGCAGGTTGGCGGAGGCGGCCACGGCGAAGGCGAGGCCCACCAGGAACGCGACGTTGAGGTCGCGGGCGAGCAGGCCGAGCCCGATCGCGACGGCGCCGATGCCGACGGCGGCGACCCGCGCCACGGCGACCTCGCTGCGCGGCTTGGAGTTGCGGCGCCGCAAGGACGCGTACAGGTCGTGGGCCACGGACGCCGAGGACGCCAGGGTGATGCCGGCCACCACCGCGAGGATGGTGGCGAACGCGACGGCGGCGACGACGGCGAACAGGACCGTCCCGCCGGTGGACTGCGCGCCGCCGCCCAGATCGAGGGCGAGCAGCGGCACCGCCGTGTTCCCGGCGGCGTTGGACGCGCGCACGGCGTCCGGCCCGACCAGGGCGGCGGCACCGAATCCCAGCACGATCGTCATCAGGTAGAAGCCGCCGATGAGACCGATCGACCAGACCACCGACCGCCTCGCCGCCCGCGCGGTGGGCACGGTGTAGAAGCGGGACAGGATGTGCGGCAGCCCGGCCGTACCCAGGACCAGGGCGAGTCCCAGGCTGATGAAGTCGAAGCGGGAGACCCAGTCCCCGCCGTAGGCCAGGCCGGGCGCGAGGAACGCCTCACCGTGGCCACTGCGCTCGGCCGCCGTGCGCAGCAGCCGGTCGACGTCGCCGTGGAAGCGCACCAGGACGAGCGTGGTCAGCGCCACGGTGCCGCCGAGCAGCAGGACCGCCTTCACGATCTGGATCCAGGTGGTGGCGCGCATCCCGCCCAGCGACACGTAGATCACCATGAGGGCGCCGACACCGATGACGGTCCATGTCCGCGCCGCCTCGCTCGTCCCGCCCAGCAGCAGCGCGACCAGGCTGCCCGCGCCCACCATCTGTGCCACCAGGTACAGGACGGAGACGGTGACCGAGGAGGTCCCCGCCGCGATGCGCACCGGCCGCTCCCTCATCCGGGCGGCCACGACGTCGGCGAGGGTGAACCGTCCGCAGTTGCGGACCAGTTCGGCGACGAGGAACAGGACCACGAGCCAGGCCACCAGGAATCCCACCGAGTAGAGCATGCCGTCGTACCCGTTGAGCGCGATGAGCCCCGAGATACCGAGGAAGGATGCGGCCGACATGTAGTCGCCGGAGATGGCAAAACCATTCTCCATCGGGGAGAAGAGGCGCCCGCCGGCGTAGAACTCCTCGGCGGATCCCTGCCGGTGGCGGCCCACCCAGGTGGTGATCCCGAGGGTGACGGCGACGAACGTGCTGAACAGCAGCAGGGCCAGCGTCTGGTGATCGCCCGTCACGACGCATCGCCTCGCACTCCGCGCGTCAGCTCCTGGGTGTCCCAGCGCAGTTCGAGCGCGGCCCGGTCCCTGCGCAGCCGGGCGTGGCGGGCGTAGGCCCAGGTGAGCAGGAACGTGGTCAGGAACTGCCCGAGTCCCGCGACCATCGCCACGTTCACCGCACCGGCCACCGGTCGGGCCATCAGGGCGGGCGCCGACGTGGCGGCCACCACGTAGGCGAGGTACCAGAGGAAGAAGCCGGTGACCGCCGGCACCACGAACCTCCGGTACCGGCTGCGGACCTCCTGGAAGGCCGCGCTGCGCTGGACCTCCAGGTACACGTCGGCGGCGGCCCGGTGCGGCTCCGCCGGGGCGTCCCGACGCATCGGTGGCACCGCCGGCTCGGGGGCCGCGGGACCGGCCGCCTCGCCCCAGCCGGAGGCGAGGGCGTCGTACCACGGGTCGTCGTACCGCGGGCCGTCGTACCGCGCCCCCCGGGCCGTCTCGACGTAGGCCCTGCCCGGCACGGCGCGGTGGTCGGCCGCGCTTTCCGGACCGCCCCCGGCGCCGCGGGGCGGATCGTTGCTTGACTGCATGCCCAAGGATGGACAGAACGGGAAGATCCCCGACTCTTCTTCCCCACGCGTTTCACCCCATCAGGTGATTCATCCCGTTGGTGGCCGCACCAGCCCCTTCCCATAGGCGTAACGCACCGCCTGTGCACGGTCCTTGAGGCCCGTCTTGGCGAACAGGTTGTTGATGTGGGTCTTCACCGTGGCCGTGGAGACCTGCAGTCTGCTCGCGATCTGGTGGTTGCTGAGCCCCTCTGCGATGAGTACCAGCACCTCGGTCTCCCGGGTGGTGAGCCCGTCCGGGGGCTCGGGGGGTCCGGTCGGCCGGGGCTCGGACTCGGACTCGGACAGGCGCTCCAGCAGGCGTCGTTGGATGCTCGGCGCAAGTCCCGCGTCCCCGGACAGGACGCTGTGCACCGCCCGGACGATCTCGTCGCCGCCCGCGTCCTTGGTGAGATAGCCACGCGCCCCCGCGTGCAACGCCGGGAACAGCGACTCGTCGTCCGCGTACGTCGTCAGCACGACGACCTGCGTACCGGGGTACTCGGACCGGATCCGGCGGGTGGCCTCCACCCCGTCGCACCTGGGCATGCGCAGGTCCATGAGCACCACGTCCGGAGCGAGTTCGGCGACGAGCCGGACCGCCTCCTCGCCGTCACCGGCGGCGCCCACCACATCCACGCCGGGCAGGAGTCCGAGCAGCATCACGATCCCCTCGCGCACCACGGTCTGGTCGTCCGCGACCACCACCCGCGCGGGCCTCTTTCCGGGCTCCTCACTCATACGGGCACCTTCAGCGTCACCACGAACCCCTCCTCGCCCGGCCCTGCCCGCAGCGAACCGCCCAGCAGCTCGGCACGCTCCCGCATGCCCAGCAGACCGTACCCACCTCCGGAGCCGGTGTCTTCGCCGGGCGGGCCTCCCGAATCCCGCACGTCCAGCACCACTTCGTGGGCGGCGTAGTCCAGCCGCACCCGCACGCCGGCGCCGGGGGCGTGCCTGCGGGCGTTCGTCAGCGCCTCCTGGGCCACCCTGCGCACGGCCTGAGACGCCTCGGCCGACAGCGGTCTGCGTTCGCCCGTAATGGTGACCTTCGCCGTGCCGCCTGCCGTCTCGACGAGCTGGGCCAGGAAGTTCTCCAGCGGCGTCAGGTCGCCGCGCAGCGCGGACAGCGCCTGTCGGGTCTCGGCGAGTCCGTCGCGGGCCATCCCCCGCGCCGCCACCACCCGGTCCAGGATCTGCTGCCGGTCCGCGTCCCGCTCGATGAGCAGTCGGGCCGCCTCCAGGTGCACCATCTGCGCCGAGAGGCTGTGCGCCAGCACGTCGTGGATCTCCCGGGCGATACGGGCCCGCTCCGCGAGTGCCGCGGTCTCCGCCTCGGCCGTCCGGGCGGCCCGCTCCTGGGTCAGCAGCCGCTGCGCGCTCCCCCGTGCCTCGGCGTCCAGTCGCAGGACGTATCCGGCCAGCGCCAGGCCGCCGGCCGTCGCCGCCGTGGTCAGCCACGCGTCGTCGCTGACCGCGGCGTAGGAGGCCAGCGCGACCGAGGCCACGGGCAGCGCGGCCGCGATGGGCAGTCGTTCCAGGGCCACGACGGCGCAGCCGCACCAGATGACCAGTGCGGGGACACCGAAGCCGACGGAACGGGCGGCCACCGCGATCGCGAGCAGGACGACCACGAGTGCCAGGGACGGCCACAGCCGGTGCGCGAGCGTGGTCCGGAAGAAGGCCCATGCCGCGCACACGGCGGCCACGAGGCCGACGGCCGCCGCGGCCGATCCCCACCCGTGCAGGCGACTGCTGGTGAACGCACCCCACAGCAGCGTCCCGGACACCACCAGGCGCACCGCCCCGGTGAGCAGGCGGCGGGGCCGGGAGACGCTCTCGGGCAGGAGTGCCTCCCTGGAAGGCCACCTCGTCCAGATGTTCTCCGTCACGCGGGCTCCTTCCAGGTGGGCCGGGGCACGGCGTCACGGTACGCGGGACCAGGTGCTCCGGCCGGGCGTGGGTCCTGAACGCGCCAGGCCAGGACGCCGGACCGGACCAGCAGGGTGACCGCCAGGGCGAACAGCAGGGCGGAGCCGTCCTGTCGCACTCCCAGGACCGCACCGATCCCGTAGAGGCCGGCGCGCAGCGCGATTCCGCCGCCCCACACGGCGACGCTCGCCCTGGTGCCCCTGCTCCACACCGCCCCGTCGGCCTCGACCCATATCCGGGTGGTCCGGGCCCACCCGGCGCCGGTGAGCAGACCGACGATCACCTCGGCGGCGAACAGCAGCAGAGCGGCCGTGTGGTGGTGGGCGTCGAGCATGCCCGGTTCGCGCAGCGCGACGATGCCCAGCACCACGGGCAGCACCCACTGGCGTCGGCCGGTGTCGATCCGGCTCGCGCGGAACTGCCGGGTGATCACCAGGCCCGCCACCGCCGTGATGACCAACGCGTCGACGAGCCCGGACATCGTGCCTCCGTGAGCGGAAGAAGGGTGATGCCGGCGGAGTCCCGCCGACGCCTTCGACGTTACGGAAAGTACGAGGTCACGGGATCGGAGTCCGGGTGGATCATGGGTGGAGCTCTGCCTGGTGCGGCACTCCACCCAGAGGTGGAGAGGACGACGGACCGCAGCCGCCGGACCGGGCCCGGTTCACGCTCCCGGGCCCGGTCCGGCGGCCGAGCCGCCTCACGCGTCGATGCGCGACCGGTCCAGCGTCGCCGCCGAGCTGGAGATGAACTCCTTGCGGGGTGCGACGTCGTTGCCCATCAGCAGGTCGAAGACCTGCTCGGCGGAGTCCAGGTCGGTCAGGTTGATCCGGCGCAGGGTCCGGCGGCGCGGGTCCATGGTGGTCTCCGCCAGCTGGTCGGCGTCCATCTCACCGAGGCCCTTGTAGCGCTGGATGGAGTCCTTGTACCGGATGTTCTTGCTCTGGAACTCCATGAGCTTGTCGCGCAGCTCGCGGTCCGAGTACGTGTAGACGTACTTGTCCTGGCCCTTCTTCGGCTGGACCAGCTCGATGCGGTGCAGCGGCGGCACCGCGGCGAACACCCGGCCGGCCTCGACCATGGGCCGCATGTAGCGGTGGAAGAGGGTCAGCAGCAGGGTCCGGATGTGGGAGCCGTCCACATCGGCGTCGGTCATCATGATGATCTTGCCGTAGCGGGCCGCGTCGATGTCGAAGGTACGGCCCGACCCGGCTCCTATGACCTGGATGATCGCCCCGCACTCGGCGTTCTTCAGCATGTCCGTCACGGACGACTTCTGGACGTTGAGGATCTTGCCCCGGATCGGCAGCAGCGCCTGGAACTCGGAGTTGCGGGCGAGCTTGGCGGTGCCCAGCGCGGAGTCGCCCTCGACGATGAACAGCTCGCTGCGGTCGACGTCGTCGCTGCGGCAGTCGGCGAGCTTCGCGGGCAGCGACGACGACTCCAGGGCCGTCTTGCGGCGCTGGGCGTCCTTGTGCTGGCGCGCCGCGATACGGGTGCGGGCCGCGGCGACGGCCTTCTCCATGACCACCCGGGCCTGCTGGGCCGCGTCACGCTTGGTCGAGGTGAGGAACGCCTTCAGTTCCCTGCTGATCACGCTGTTCACGATCCGGCGGGCCGCCGAGGTGCCGAGGACCTCCTTGGTCTGGCCCTCGAACTGCGGCTCGGCGAGGCGGACGGTGACGACCGCGGTCAGCCCTTCCAGGGCGTCGTCCTTGACGATGTCGTCCTCGGCGACGCGCAGCATCTTCTTGGTGCGCAGCACCTCGTTCATCGTCTTGGCCACGGCCTGCTCGAAGCCGGCGACGTGCGTGCCGCCCTTGGGCGTGGCGATGATGTTGACGAATGATCTGACCGTGGTGTCGTAACCGGTGCCCCAGCGCAGTGCGACGTCGACACCGAGGTCGCGGGTGACCTCGCTGGGCGTCATCTGACCGTCCTCGTCCAGGACTGGGACGGTCTCCTTGAAGCTGCCCTGCCCGCTGAAGCGCAGGACGTCGCAGACGGGCCGGTCGGCGGCCAGGAACTCGCAGAACTCGCTGATGCCCCCGTCGAAGCGGAAGGACTCCTCGCCCTTGCTGCCGCCGTCGCCGAGACCGAACTCGTCGCGGACGACGATCGTCAGTCCGGGCACCAGGAACGCGGTCTGGCGGGCCCGCTGGTGCAGGGTGTCCAGGGAGAGCTTCGCGTCCTTGAGGAAGATCTGGCGGTCCGCCCAGTACCGCACGCGCGTGCCCCTGCGGCTCTTGGGCACCTTCTTCACCTTGCGCAGCCCGCTCCCGGCCTCGAACTTCGCGTCCGGTCCGGCCTTCGCGAACGTCCCCGGGACCCCGCGCCGGAAGCTGATGGCGTGGGTGTGCCCGCCGAGGTCGACCTCGATGTCCAGGCGGGCGGACAGGGCGTTCACCACGGAGGCGCCGACACCGTGCAGACCGCCGGAGGCGGCGTAGGCGCCACCGCCAAACTTGCCGCCGGCGTGCAGCTTGGTCATGACGACCTCGACGCCGGACAGGCCGGTCTTGGGCTCGACGTCGACCGGGATGCCCCGGCCGTTGTCCCGGACCTCCACCGAGGCGTCGTCGTGGAGGATCACTTCGATGTGGTCGCAGTAACCACCCAGGGCCTCGTCGACGGAGTTGTCGATGATCTCCCACAGGCAGTGCATCAGGCCACGGCTGTCGGTCGATCCGATGTACATGCCCGGACGCTTGCGCACGGCCTCGAGCCCCTCGAGGACGAGCAGGTGCCGCGCGGTGTAGTTGGATCCGTCCCGGTCTGCTCCTGCCAGCAGCGCAGTGGACGGCACGGATGTCTCGGCGGTCACGCGGTTCGCTCCTCGCTGAATTTCAGATGGGGCCCCGCTGGGTAAGGGCGCGGCTCTGTTCACCGGTCAGAGGGTACCGAGGCCTGGTAGAGCCGTTGTAACGCCACCCTCGTCTCGCACTCACCCTAGTCCAGTGTCGCATGCCTGTTCGATCCCTCGATGGGGTGAAGTACACATCACGTTCCCTTCGACGCATGAACCATTTAGGCTCCGGGCACGTCCTCATGAACAAACCGGCAACCCAGCCGGCGGGACCGACACTGACCGACTGCGCGAACCCGTACGACACAAAGACACGCACTACGGCACATTCGCCGCCAATCGGCAACAGCCGGCCCCTCGGAAAGTTTTTTCGAGGAAAAGCCACGAGCGGGAACGTTTTGGGGCTGGTTGGATGTTGACCCTGGTACGACAGCTCGTCGAGCTAGAGAAGAGGCGACGTGACTACTGTTCTGACTTCCGCAAGCCCGCTGACGGCCGCCGATCGCTGCGACCGCTGCGGCGCCCAGGCATACCTGCGCGTCGTCCTGCTGAGCGGCGGAGAACTGCTCTTCTGCGCCCACCACGGTCGCAAGTTCGAGCCGGAACTCAAGAAGATCGCCGCTGAGATACAGGACGAGACGGAGCGGCTGACGGCCGTTCCGGCATCTTCCGCCGAGGAAGAGCGCTGACTCAACGCGCCCGACGACGAGCCGAATCGGCACAGGCCGGTGAACGGGCGGCCGCCTCCGGACCCCGGAGGCGGCCGCCCGTGCTCGTACCCGGAAGGCTCTCAGCGGCCCTCAGACGCCACCGCGCTGCTGCGCGGCCGTGCCGTCCCAGCCCAGCGTCCGCAGTATCGAGGAGACGCGCGTGTACACCCCGGGACTGCCCGGGCGCCCGCAGCCACTCCCCCAGGACACGAGACCGATGAGCCTGCCCCGACCGACCAGCGGTCCGCCGCTGTCCCCCTGACAGGCGTCACGGCCCCCGGCCTCCTCCCCGGCACAGAGCATGGTGCTCGGGAGGTAGTGGCCGTCGTCGTTGCCCGGATACGCCCGCTCGCAGGACGCGTCGGGAAGTACGCGCACCCGGGACGCGTGCAGGCCGTTCGCGTAGTCTCCGGCGCCCGTGGTGTCCCCCCAGCCGTAGACGAGGGCCCCGGTGTCCGGGGTGTACGCGGGGTCGCCTTCCGCCGCCATCCCTATGACCGAGCCGGCGGGCAGGGCTTCGGAAAGCGTGAGCACCGCGAAGTCGCCGGCGTTGCTGCCGTCGTCGTGCGCCGGATTCACCCACACGGAGCGGACGGGGATCTCCTGGCCCCGGTCCGACAGCAGGTCGGTACGGCCCGCGATGATCCTCAGGTCGTCCACCTGTTCCGGCGGCGACCCGAGAACCTGCTCCCCCAGGCAGTGGGCCGCCGTGAGCACGGTGGTCCGGCCGACGGCCACTCCGCCGCAGAACTGTCCCGCCCGCGTACCCCCGAACCGGTCACGACTGGACAGGGCGACGGTCCACGGACTGTCGGACACCTCGACCGGAAAACCTCCGACGACGATGCTGTCGGCGGCCGCGGGGGTGGCGGACCCCAGCGGTATCGCGGTCGCCGCGGCCGCCAGCACCAGCGGCCGGGCCAGTGTCCGGGCAAAGAGACGACGCATGCGGGCTCCTCACTCCTAGGTGGTCATGGGACACCCAGAGTGATCCAGTACGCCGTGCCGCGCACCCGCTGCCCAACGCGAAGGCCCGGTTCCGCACCTGGCGGGACCGGGCCTTCGTCGCTCGTACGTCCGCTCGTACTGCCTGTCCGTACTGCCTGCTACGACCTAGTCGAGGTAGTCGCGCAGCACCTGCGAGCGCGAGGGGTGACGCAGCTTGGACATGGTCTTCGACTCGATCTGGCGGATGCGCTCACGCGTGACGCCGTACACCTTGCCGATCTCGTCGAGGGTCTTCGGCTGACCGTCGGTGAGTCCGAAGCGCATGGAGACGACGCCCGCCTCGCGCTCCGACAGGGTGTCGAGAACGGAGTGCAGCTGCTCCTGCAGGAGTGTGAAGCTGACCGCGTCGGCCGGGACGACCGCCTCGGAGTCCTCGATGAGGTCACCGAACTCGCTGTCGCCGTCCTCGCCCAGCGGCGTGTGCAGCGAGATGGGCTCGCGACCGTACTTCTGGACCTCGATGACCTTCTCCGGGGTCATGTCGAGCTCCTTGGCCAGCTCCTCCGGGGTGGGCTCGCGGCCCAGGTCCTGGAGCATCTGGCGCTGCACGCGCGCGAGCTTGTTGATGACCTCGACCATGTGCACCGGGATACGGATGGTGCGGGCCTGGTCGGCCATCGCGCGGGTGATCGCCTGGCGGATCCACCAGGTGGCGTACGTGGAGAACTTGTAGCCCTTGGTGTAGTCGAACTTCTCCACGGCGCGGATCAGACCGAGGTTGCCCTCCTGGATGAGGTCCAGGAAGAGCATGCCGCGGCCGGTGTAGCGCTTGGCCAGCGAGACCACCAGACGGAGGTTGGCCTCCAGCAGGTGGTTCTTGGCGCGGCGGCCGTCCTCGGCGATGATCTCCAGCTCGCGCTTGAGCTTGGGCGCCAGCTTGTCGGAGTTCGCCAGCTTGTCCTCGGCGAACAGACCGGCCTCGATGCGCTTGGCGAGCTCGACCTCCTGCTCGGCGTTGAGCAGGGGGACCTTGCCGATCTGCTTGAGGTAGTCCTTGACCGGGTCGGCGGTGGCACCGGCCGCGGCGACCTGCTGGGCCGGGGCGTCGTCCTCGTCCTCGTCGGACAGTACGAAGCCCGCGTTCTCGGTGCCCTCGGGCTCCTCCGTCGCGGCCTTCGGCTCCTCGGTCGCCTCGTCCTCGAGAAGCTCGCCGTCTTCCTTCTTGGCGGTGGTCTTCTTGGCCGCCGTCTTCTTGGCGGTCGTCTTCTTCGCCGTCGCCTTCTTGGCGGTCGTCTTCTTGGCCGCCGCCTTCTTGGCGGGCGCCTCTTCCTCGACGGCGGCGGGCTCGGTCGCGGGTGCCGCCGGGGCGGCGGGAGCGGCCGCCTTCCTGCTGGTCACCGGCTTGGCCGCGACCGCCTTCGTGGCGGTGCGCTTGGCGGGACTCTTCGCTGCGACGCTCTTTCGGGTGCGCTTGGGCTCTGCGGCACTGACCATCAGCGTCACACCCTCTTCCTCGAGGATCTGGTTGAGGCTGCGCAGTACGTTCTTCCACTGAGTGGCCGGAATCTGGTCAGCTTCGAAGGCCCGACGCACGTCATCGCCGGCGATCTGCCCCTCAGCCTTTCCCCGCTCAATGAGCGCCATGACAGAGACGGACTCGGCGATCTCCGGCGGGAGCGTACGGGATGTGCTGGCCGACACGAACAACCTCTCGGAACGTTGAAAAACGGCTTCCGGCCCCGTCCACGGCGGACAGGGGCCGACCACCGGCTTGGGAATGGGCCGACGGTGCGGGCGGGCCGGGGAGATGCACAGCGCCGTGAACGGCGTCCGTATTCCCTCCGCGGCTGTCACCTCTTAGGTCATCGTGTTGTTCCCAAGAGCGTTACGCCCAATCCGCGTGGCCCGAGTCACACCCCGTAAGCGATCAAAGTTGATCAAATGCGGATAAACAAGGTCATCAACTCGTACCTTCCGACCGCACGGGGAAGGCTCAGCCTGCTCATCACACCTTCGGACCCCGTGGAAACCGCGAGCGGCTCCGCGGGGCCCGAAGGTGACGGCGATGGCCGGCCACAGCCACAGGAGGGGTTTGGCGTGCCCGGACCGCGCCGTTGTGGCGGAAGGCGGTCAGTGCTCGCGAGGGGCGGGCACCACGCGTTCCACCTCGGGGTGAACGGTCAGAAGTTGGCGCATGGCCGCCTCGGCCGCCGCACCGTCCCCGGTGGCGAGGGCGTCGACGATCCTGCCGTGCTGGGCGAGCGACACGTCGTTCGGCCGGTCACAGCCCGTGACCGGACCGCCGGAGACGTGGAGGGCGGCAGAGACGATCCCGGAGAGGTGGTCCAGCATCCGGTTGCCCGCGATCTGGATGAGCAGGGTGTGGAACTCGGCATCCGCGCGCGAGAAGGTGAGCGCGTCACCCTGCCCCATGGCGTGGCCCATGATCCCGACCATGTCGGACAGCCTCTGCTGGACGTCCTCGCGCCCGTGCCCGGCGGCCAGGCGCGCGGCGAGCGGCTCGATCGTCCAGCGCAGCTCGCTCAGCTCGCGGCGCTGGTCGTCACGCTGCGGGCCGAAGGCGCGCCATTCGATGATGTCCGGATCCAGGAGGTTCCAGTCACTGACGGGGCGCACCCGGGTGCCGACATTGGGGCGGGCGCTGACCAGCCCCTTGGCCTCCAGCACGCGAAGGGACTCGCGCACCACGGTGCGGGAGACCTCGAAACGCTGCCCGATCTCCTCCGGCACCAGCGGGCGGTCGGCACCCAGGTCGCCGGAAACGATCATCTGGCCCAGCTGCTGGACGAGTTGTCCGTGCAGTCCGCGGCCACGGTTGCCCGCGGTACGCCGGCCCACGCGCCCCAGCTCGGGCTCCACCCCTTCCCAGGAGGGCACCCCGACACGGTCGACGGCGGGCGTCTCCGCGTACGGGTAGCGGTCGAGTTCGCCCGGGTTCGCGAGGCCGGAGTCGGCGGAACGGGCGGCGGTCATCATGGTGTGCGCAAGGGTACTCACGCATCCTTTGTCGGCGCCGACCTCAACTCCCTTGAGGTCTTTGGTGAAAAGCACACGAAAGGGTGATCGCTCACCCCGTCGCAATTGACGCCTTATCGGAAAGAAATGGGCTTTCCCCGGGGAGTTGCGCACACGGTCGGAACGGAAGGGTGGGACAGGGGTCGTCAAACCCTGCTGCGCAAGGTCATGAGCAGATAGGCGCAGAGCAGCGCGGTCAGGGACAACGCCATTGCGCCGCCCACCGGTTGGGCGATCAGACGCAGCACCTCCGCCACGTACCGCTCGCCTCCGAACGGCCACTGGGTCAGCAGGACCTCGCGCACCCGCATCGGCAGTCCGGCGGCCGTCCGCACGGAGGGGCCCTCCCAGACCTTCTGTACGAGCGGTACGACGGCGACCGGAACGGCGACCACCGCCGCCAGCCCGGCGGTGGTGGACCGGAAGACGCCCGCGGCGAGCACTCCGGACCAGGCGCACCCGACGACGAGTCCGAGCCAACCCGCACTCAGGGCGGGCCAGTCGGCGGGGGCCTGGGCGAGCTCCGGCCCGTAGAAGAGGCGGAGCACCTCGGCGTCGCAGCCCACCGTCAGCGCGGCCAGCAGCAGTGCGGTGGCCGCGGAGACGAGGAGTTTGGCGGTCAGCAGTCCCATGCGGCGTGGCACGGTACCGCGGTCCGCCGCCAGGGCGGGGTGGCGGAACTCGTCGCCGAAGGCGAGGGCGCCGAGCAGCCCGGCGCCGAGTGCGGCGGGCGGCAGCGGGAGCTCGCGCGGCCAGGCGGCCAGGAGTCGCGGCTGCGGGATGTGTCCCACCCGGGCCAGGACCACGGCGATGACGGCGGACACGAGGAGCACGACCGCACCGGTGACGAACCCGGTACGGATGCCCACCGCGCGGCGGAGTTCGTAGCGCAGCGGACGAAGCGGGCTGGGGGCGGAGCGGACGGAGATCGGCGGCGGCAGCGTGGCGGCCGCTTCCCGGCTCCGCGCGCCGCCCGGGGCGAGGGCACGGAACGGGCGCGGGGTGCGGAGCGGAGCGGCATCGACCGCGGAGGGACTGGGAGCAGGGCCGGAGGGACTGGGAACGGATGTGGAAGGACCGGGTGCGGGTTCGGAGGGGCTGGGAGCGGCTTCGGGGTGGTCGCCGGGGACGGGGGCCTGGCGGGGGCCGGGAGTTCGGTTCGGAACGGTCCCCGATGCGGGGCCGTCCGGGTCTCCGTGCCCGACAGCGCGCCCGTCTCCGAGGGTGTCGCCGTCCGTGGCGGGCGACGGGAGGAGCGCGCCGGGCGTCTCGGGGCCCGGCCTCACCGCGCTCGGCGCGCCTGTGCCCGGCGCCCGATCGCCGTCCGTCTCCCGTGGCTCCTGCTGCCGGGCTGCGGGGACCACACCGGCTCCGGGGCCCATGTCACCGACCTCGTCGGCCAGTTGGTGCACGAGGATGCCGTGCCGGAAGGCCGCCTCACCGATGTCGGCGCACGTACTGCCGTACACCGCCAGACGGTTGCCGCCCTCGCGCACCACCTCGACGGAACGGCGTGCCGCGCGCGCCTCCTTGGTCACCAGGGCCGCGAGCCGGGCGGCGTGCGGGCTGCGTACCGCGACGCGGGGGCGCAGCCGGGTACGGGCGAACTCCGCCGCCTCCTGGTCGGCGACGACTCTGCCCCGCTCGAGCGTGACGACGTGGTCGGCGCTGCGTGCGGCCTCCTTGGGATCCGCCGTGCTGAACAGGACCGTGCCGCCCTGTGCGGCATGCGCGCGCAGTACTCCGTGCAGTCGTCGGGCGTCGTGGGCGGAGAGTGCGCCGGCGGGATCGTCGAAGAGCAGGGTGTGCGGGTCGGGGACCAGTGCGCAGGCCAGTCCGAGGCGCCGGTCCATGCCCCGGGAGAGGGAGCCGACGCGTTCGTCGCGCAGGCCCAGGAGACCGACCGACTCCAGGACCTCGTCGGCCCTGCGGACGGGAACGCCGGCGGCGGCGCACAGCATGCGGAGATGGCCGCGCACCGTACGGGCGGGGTGTCCCGGAACGTCCCCCAGCAGCACGCCGACCTCGCGTGCGGGGTGGGCGATGCGGTGCAGGGGGCGGCCTCTGAAGTAGGTGAGGCCACGGCCCCGCTGAAGGTCGAGCATGAGTCTGAGTGCCGTCGTCTTGCCGGCGCCCGATGCTCCGAGCAGCGCGGTGACGCGGCCCGCACGCGCCTCGAACGAGACGTCGTCGACGGCGGGCGGAAGCTCCTTGCGGGGGTTGCTGGTCAGTCCGAAGGCCTGGATCACCCGTAGCAAGATAGCGTGTGATATCCGGTTTTTCGGGCATCGCACGGGCCCGGCGTCACACCTCGGGACGAAGCATCGGCGGGTTGAGGAGGGTCGCGCCGCCCGCGCGGAAGAGCTGGGCGGGACGGCCGCCCTGGCGGGTGGTCGTGCCGCCGGTGGGGACGAGGAAGCCCGGGGTGCCCGTCACCTTGCGGTGGAAGTTGCGGGGGTCGAGCGCCACGCTCCACACCGCCTCGTAGACACGGCGCAGCTCCCCCACGGTGAACTCGGGCGGGCAGAAGGCGGTGGCCAGGGAGGAATACTCGATCTTGGAGCGGGCTCGCTCCACGCCGTCCGCCAGGATCTGGGCGTGGTCGAAGGCGAGCGGCGCCACCGCCTCGTCGGCACGGCCGTAGCCGCTCTGTTCCAGCAGTTCCTCGACCGGTGCCCAGCGGGCGTTGCTGGCGTCGCCGCCCGCTCGCGGCGCGGGCAGGTCGGGGGCGAGCGCGAGGTGGGCGACGCTGACCACCCGCATGCGGGGATCGCGCTCGGGGTCACCGTACGTCGCGAGCTGCTCCAGGTGGGCGCCGTTGTCCTGGGGCGGTGCGGCAGGGTCGTGGACGCACAGCCCGGTCTCCTCGGCCAGCTCCCGCGCCGCCGCCTGCGCCAGGTCCTCGCCGTCCCGTACGAACCCGCCGGGCAGGGCCCAACGGCCCTGGAACGGCGGCTCACCCCGGCGCACCGCCAGCGCGCACAGTGAGTGGCGACGCACGGTCAGCACGACCAGGTCCACAGTGACGGCGAAGGGCGGAAAAGCTGACGGGTCGTAGGGCATGCGGCGATCATAGTCGTCTGCCTGACGATAAACACTCCCTTCGCCAACCGCTTCGCCGCTGATCCACTTCCTCCCGACCTGGGCCTCCCCACCCGGCGGCCCCGGGTACGTCCGGGCCTCGGCCATCCGCCTCAGGGGCGCTCCCTGTCCCCGAGGCTCCCGCTCTCTCCCGTGCCCGCACCCTCCGGGCGGGCGTCCTCCCGGCCGGTGACCGGCGTCGCCGGAGCCTGGGAGCGGGTCCGGCGCGTGCGCGGGACGCCGGGGTGGCCGGCCCCGGGGGCGGTGCGGGGAGGGGCGGTGCGGGGAGGGGTGGTGCGGGGAGGCGTGGTCTCGGTCCCGGGCCGGTGACCCCCTGCCCTCGTCCGGCGTCGTACGCCGGAGGGCAAGGCGGGGGAAGGCCCGCGGCGCCGACGGCGGGGCGGCGCGGCGGACGAGGGCCGGGGCGGTTCCCCTCCCCCTTCCACGGCTGCACCGCCGCGCCCGTCGTCGGCCGCGGTGGTGTCTCCCTTGCCTTGGCCGCCTTCCCTGTCCTCGCGCAGGCAGCGGCGGATCGACTCGGGGTCGAGGCCCTCGTTGCACGCCTGGTGCAGGAGCCGGGCGAAGAGGTAGTCGGGGTCCGCGCCGAGGGCCATGGCCAGTGCCTCCCGCGCCTCCAGTTCGTCACCGGTGGACCAGGCGACCCAGCCCGCGAGGGTGAGGGGCGCGGCCGCGTGTTCGCCGTACGGCCCGACGCAGCGTCGGGCCAGGGCCCGCCAGAGGCGCATCGCGGGTGCCGCCTCGGCGCCCTCCATCCAGGCGGCGGCACGGTCACGCGTCGTACGGTCCTGGAGCCCCAGGATCAGTGCCGCCGCCTCGTCGTGCCCGAGCAGTTGATCGTCCCGCACGTCCTCGGCCTGCGCGCCGGACACGGGCGGAGCCCCGGCGAGGCGCCGCATGATCCGCTGCGCCGTCTCCAGCGTCTCCGCGGCCACCTCGGCCCGGCCCCCGGCGTCAAGGATCCTGGCGACCAGCGTCGTGGCGGCCGCATCGAGGGCGGCCGTCTGCTCGGCCGCCGTCGCGTGCTCCCCCGGGAGCATCCTGGCGCGCAGCTCGGTGAGCGAGCCGCGCACCTGGATCCCGGCGTAGGTGGCCGCCGCGGCCAGCACCGACGTACCCGGCAGTCCCACGGGGAGGCCGTCGGCAGGGCAGCAGGCCTCTTCGTCGCAGCAGTAGGACCAGAAGCGCCCGTCCGAGATGCACAGGGCTTCGACGACGGGAATGTCGAGGGCACCGCACTCGACACGGAGCTTCTGGGCCAGCGGCCGCAGTCGCTCCATCACCTCCCGGCCGGTCTCGCCCGGGCGAGGTTCCTGGCAGAGGTAGGCGACCATCTGCTCGGGCCGCACCCCCCGGCGCTCGCTCCCGGTCACCAGCCCGTGAACCAGTTGTCCGGCCGCGCCCGCCCAGTCGTCCGGGCTCGCCGGGATACCGAGCCGCGCGCGGCCGCCGAACCGGCCCCGACCGTCCCTGTCGCGCAGGGCCGCCAGGACGATGCTGTCTTCGGGGCGGTACCCGAGCAGGTACGGCAAGGCGTCCGCGAGTTCGGCGGGGGTGCGCAGGGTGACCTGGTGTTCGTCTGCGGGGCTCTCGGGCGTGGCGGCGTCCGCCCGCTCCCGCCCCCGTTCGGCGGCTCGCGAGATGTCGCCGTTCTCGGAGGATCCAGTCGTTTCGCTGTGGTTCGTCATGACTGGACCATCTCGCGGATCGGAAAACTCCGCTTTGCCCTGTGGACAACTATCGGCAGGGACACGTCACGACCGCGTCCGAGGGCCGGAACCCCTTATCCGGCCAGAGCAAGGACGAGCGGGAGCACCTCGTCGGCACCGGCCTGACGCAGCAGGCGTGCGCCCACGGCCAGTGTCCAGCCCGAGTCGGTGAAGTCGTCGACGAGCAGGACCGGACCGTCCGTGGCGGCCAGCGCCGCGGCCAGCTCGGCGGGCACGGTGAACGACTCGGCCAGGGCACGCAGTCGCTGGGCGGAGTTGCTGCGGTGGGCGCCGTACTCGTCGGCGTGGGGGGTGTGGGCGAGGCTGCCCAGCAGCGGGAGCCTGCCGACCCGCGCCACTCCCTCGGCCAGTGAGGCGACCAGCTGGGGGCGGGTGCGGGAGGGCACGGCGACGACGCCCACGGGCCTCGCCACCGCGTCGGGAGAGCCGGTGGCCCAGCCACCCGGTGAGCGGGCCCAGTCGGCCAGCACCGTCACGACGGCCCGCAGCACGTCGTCCGGGACCGGACCGTCCGCGGCCTGCGCCGACAGGAGCGGTCGCAGTCGGTTGCCCCAGCCGATGTCCGACAGCCTTCCCAGTGCCCGCCCGGTGAGGGCCTGCCGGCCCGCGGGGATGCGGCCCTTGAGGTCCATGCCCACCGCGGCGAGGCCGGTCGGCCACATCTTGCGCGGCTCGACCTCCACGCCCGGACGGTCCAGCTCGCCCGTCGCCGCCGCGAGGGCCTCGGCGGAGACGGCGGGGTCGAGCCAGGGGCCGGCACAGGTGTCGCAGCGACCGCACGGGGCCGCCTTCTCGTCGTCCAGCTGCCGCTGCAGGAATTCCATCCGGCACCGCGTGGTGGACACGTAGTCCCGCATGGCCTGCTGCTCCGCCTGCCGCTGCCGGGCCACCCAGGCGTACCGGTCCGCGTCGTACGCCCACGCTTGTCCCGTGGCGGCCCAGCCGCCCTTCACCCGCTTGACCGCGCCGTCCACGTCCAGGACCTTGAGCATGGTCTCCAGCCGCGATCGGCGAAGGTCCACCAGCGGTTCGAGCGCCGGGAGCGACATGGGCCGCCCCGCCTCCTCCAGCACCGCCAGCGTGCGCCGGACCTGCTCCTCCGGCGGGAAGCCCACCGAGGCGAAGTACGCCCAGATCGCCTCGTCCTCCCGCCCGGGCAGCAGCAGGACGTCCGCATGGTCCACGCCACGCCCGGCACGTCCCACCTGCTGGTAATAGGCGATGGGGGACGAGGGCGACCCCACATGAACGACGAAGCCCAGGTCGGGCTTGTCGAAGCCCATGCCCAGCGCCGACGTCGCCACGAGTGCCTTCACCCGGTTCGCCAGCAGATCCTCCTCCGCCTGCAACCGGTCGGCGTTCTCCGTCTTCCCGGTGTAGGAGGCCACCGGATATCCGCGCTGCCGCAGGAACGCCGCGACCTCCTCCGCCGCAGCCACCGTCAGGGTGTAGATGATTCCGGAACCGGGCAGCTCCCCCAGCTGCTCCCCCAGCCACGCCAGCCGGTGCGCCGCGTCCGGCAGCACGAGCACGCCCAGCCGGAGGCTCTCCCGGTCGAGCGGCCCGCGCAGAACCAGAGCGTCCCCGCCGCCGGTGCCCAGCTGGTCCGCCACGTCGGCCGTGACCCGCGCGTTGGCGGTCGCCGTGGTGGCCAGCACCGGAACCCCGGCCGGCAGCTCGACCAGCATCGTGCGCAGCCTGCGGTAGTCGGGGCGGAAGTCGTGGCCCCAGTCGGAGATGCAGTGCGCCTCGTCCACCACGAGCAGGCCGGTCGTGGCCGCGAGCTTCGGCAGTACTTGATCGCGGAAGTCCACGGAGTTCAGGCGCTCCGGGCTCACCAGGAGGACGTCCGTCTCACCCCGCTCGACCTCCCCGTAGATCGCTTCCCAGTCCTCCGGGTTCGCCGAGTTGATCGTGCGCGCCCGGATCCCCGCCCGCGCGGCAGCCTCGACCTGGTTCCGCATCAGCGCCAGCAGGGGCGAGATGATCACCGTGGGTCCGGCGCCACGGCGGCGCAGCAGGGCGGTGGCGACGAAGTACACGGCCGACTTGCCCCAGCCGGTGCGCTGCACCACCAGGGCCCGCCGGTGCTCCTCCACCAGGGCCGCCACCGCCTGCCACTGATCCTCCCGCAGCCGTGCCGAGCCCTCACGGTCGCCGACGAGCTCGGCGAGGACGGCGTCCGCTTCGGTCCGGAGTTCCACGTGGTCCATGCCCCCATGCAACCCGATGGCACTGACAATCGGCGAATCCGGAACGGGCCGTGGCGTGTGCCGTGCCCCATGCGTCGCCGGGTGACACTCCGGGTAGGGATATAGAACGCACATCAGCCGATATGGGTCCTCGGTCTCAATTGCTCGTTGCCGCATCCAAGTTCGACAGGAAGAATTGAAGTCCGCTCCCCGCACGGCCCTCCGTGCCCCGGCAGGGCTTCGCTGCGGTGCGCGCTCCCCGAATCCGACCCTGCCCGCAGTGTGGGCGCGTAGCCGAAGGGAGGAACGTGACCTTCGGATTCGCTCCGTCCTCGGCGGCCTCGTTTTCGTCGTCCGCCGTTTCCGCCACTCGCATGCTCGAACCGGCGGAGTGGGCCGCCGCCGGCATCCCGCTGCTGCGCAATCCCCGCGAGGTCGTCACCGGGCTGCACTCACGGCACCGTCCCGAACCGGCGACGGCGGTCGTGGCCGTGCTCGACCCGGACGAACGGCTGCGCGCCAGTGCCTCGTTCACCAGCCGCCGCTCGGCCGCCGACGGCTGGATGTTCCGCAACGCGCTGCTCTCCCAGCTGCGCCGTGTCATCCCGCACGACCTGCGGCGCCGCACTCCGGTGCGCACCGCCGTGCTGCTCTACTGCCGTGAGGGCGACGGGCGCTGGACCCAGGAGGACGGCGCGTGGATGTGGGGGCTGCGGGACGCGTGCACACTGCACGGGCTGCGCTGCGGCGCGTACATCACGCTGACCCGGGACGGCTGGCAGGTCCTCGGCGAGGGCCGCGGCGGGCGCCGGCCCAACGCGGCGTCGGCGCCGGAGCCCTTCGCCACGGCGGAGTCGCCGCCCCCGCCGCCACGCACCGGTGGTGTCGCCTCGGACGTGCTGCGCCGCGCCGCGGCCCGCTGAGCACCGCGGACGGGGGCATACTCGGCGAGGCCACCACGAAAGAGGCCACGCCGGAGGCCACGACGGGACGGCAGCCCGCGCCGTCGCACCCCTCGCCCGTGACCCGACCGGTACGAGACCCGTCGGCGCCGACCGCACCGACCGCTCAGGGCGTCCGGCGGTGTCCGTACGGCGTCCGAATCCCGACGACCGGCACGGGCACCGGCAGGTGCGGCGGCAGGCGCACTGCTGCCCGCGTCGGACCCGGTCCTGTCGGGCACCGGAGGGCACCCGGGCAGGCCTGAGCCCCCACCGTGCCGGGGGCTCAGGCCGGCGCCCCCTGTGTCACACCGGCGTCCGCCGTGCTCGGCGGAGCGGTCTCAGACGCCCGCGCCCAGCACCGAGTTGATCCGCTGCGGATCACCGCAGACGATCAGCAGGGCACCGGCCCGGGAGTGGGCCACGGTCAGGGCGGTGACAGCGGCGGCCTCGGGGCCGCCGTTGATCGCGACCACGACCACCGCCCGCGACGCGGCACGGTCGGCGACGGCGGCGTCGGTGTAGAAGACGTCGTCGCCCGCGTCGTGCTGCGCCCAGTAGGCGGCATCGCCGAAGGACAGTTCGTGGGCCGCCCACGGGTGGAGTTCGCCGGTGGTGATCACCAGCACGTCACCGGGGGTACGACCCGAGTCCAGCAGCAGGTCCACGGCCTCTTCGGCGGCGTCGAGCGCGCCGTCGGGCGTGGCCGGGATCAACTGGATCTGCGGGGCCGCCGAGGTGACTTCCGGGGTGGCCGGGGCGGCCGGACCCGAAGGTCCGGGTTTGGCGGCCGTGTCGCGCGATGCGCGTTGCGCCGGCGGTGCCGGCCGCACCGGGCCGGGACGGCCGGGGCGCGGCGGAGCCGCGGGACGGGGGCCGGGTACGGGGCGGGGGGTCGGCGCGGTGCGGCCACTGGCCGGAGTGGCGCGGGGACCCTGGGCCTTCTCGTGAATCTGAGGCTCCTCGGGAATGAGAGGCATGAGCTGATATTTATCAAACGTTGGTGCGGCTCGCGTCGGCGGGTGGCACATACCTGCGAGCGGAACCGTCAGAAATCGAATCCGAGCTGACCCTCGATTTCCGGAACGCTTCCCTCCACCCAACTGCGGACCTTCTTGAGGTGCCGCCACTGGGGCAGCGCATCAAGATACGCCCACGACAACCGGTGGTGCGGGGTGGGGCCCCGCTCCTCCAGTGCGGCCTTGTGCACGGGCGACGGATACCCGGCGTTGTCCGCAAAACCGAAGTCTGCATGGTCGACACCCAGTTCGGCCATCATTTTGTCGCGCTGGACCTTGGCGAGCACCGAGGCCGCCGCGACGGCGACGCAGGACTGATCGCCCTTGATCACCGTGCGAACCCGCCAAGGGGCCCCGAGATAGTCGTGCTTGCCGTCGAGGATGACGGCGTCGGGGCGGACGGGCAGGGTCTCCAGGGCCCGCACCGCCGCCAGTCGCAGCGCGGCGGTCATCCCCAGCGCGTCGATCTCCTCCGGAGAGGCGTGGCCCAGGGCGTAGGACGTGACCCAGGTCCGCAACTCCACCTCGAGTTCGGTGCGTCGCTTGATGGTGAGCAGCTTGGAGTCGGTCAGACCGACCGGGGGTCGGCGCAGTCCGGTGATCGCGGCGCAGACGGTGACCGGACCGGCCCACGCACCGCGCCCCACCTCGTCGACACCGGCAATGATCTTCGCTCCGGTCGTGGCGCGAAGGGAGCGCTCGACGGTGTGAGTAGGTGGTTCGTACGGCATGGCGCCCCTAGCGTACGCCGCCGCGATCGCCGGGCGACACCCCGGTCGCCCAAAACGGGAACGGCCTCCCGGCCGCCCGGGTCAGGGACCGTCGGGACGCAGCAGCGGGATCATCAGCTGGTCGATCATTTCCTCAAGCTCGTGATCCGTCCATTCACTTGCACAAATCTTGGAGCGGTACATCATCATCGCCGGGATGGCGTCGCAGACGTACCCGTTGACCGCGTCGGGCCGGACCTCCCCCCGCTCCCTTCCACGCTCGATGACCTCACAGAGCAGCTTGAGGGTCGGCTCGACGACACCCTTGATGATCACCGTATGGAAGCGCTCGGCCTGCATGGTGTCGCATTCGTGAATCACGGAGCGCAAAGCGGATCCGGGCCGGGAGAACATCGCGTCGCGCGCCCTGCGGCACAGCTCCAACAGGTCCTCGCGCACGCTGCCACGGTCGGGGGCCGTGTCGAAGTCCGGGAGCCCGGACCGCAGCGCGTCCGCGACGAGGTCCTCCTTGGAGGGCCAGCGCCGGTAGACGGCGGCCTTGCCGGTCTGCGCGCCCGCGGCCACCCCCTCCATCGTCAGGCCGTTCCAGCCGACGGTCCCGAGCTGGTCCAGCGCGGCCTCGAGGATCGCGCGCTCCAGGACCGCACCACGCCGGCGGGAGGGCGTCTGGGCGGAGGCGGACGCCCAGTGCGAAGCAACCATGTCGGAGGTCTCCAGAAAGCGGTGAAAACGGGTATTCGGGGATGAGGTACGCATCGTGCGGCCGCGACGGGGACAGGATGCACGACGACACGAAAAGTGAACGGTTGCGTTCACTGTCTCCGAGTCACTAACGTTGAAGCAACAGTGAACGCGATCGTTCACTAAATCGTCCGTGGGGGACACATAGTGACAACCTCTTCTCTGGTCAAAGACAAGAAGCCGGGAGCGGCCCGCCGGGAGGGGCATCCCGGCATCGCACTCGCCGTCATCGCGGCCTGCCAACTCATGGTCGTACTTGACGCGACGATTGTGAACATCGCGCTCCCGCACATCCAGAACGCGCTCGAGTTCAGCACCACCGACCTCACCTGGGTCGTCAGCGCCTACACGCTCACCTTCGGCGGCCTGCTCCTGCTCGGCGGCCGAGCCGGTGACATCCTCGGCAGGCGCCGGGTCTTCATGACGGGCATCCTGCTGTTCACCTTCGCCTCGCTGCTCGGCGGCTTCGCGCAGGAACCCTGGCAGCTGCTGGCCGCGCGCGTCCTGCAGGGCATGGGAGGCGCGATCGCGTCGCCCACGTCGCTGGCCCTTATTACCACCACCTTCCCCGAGGGGCCGGAACGCAACCGGGCCTTCGGCGTCTTCGCCGCCGTCTCCGCGGGTGGCGGTGCCATCGGCCTGCTGGCCGGCGGCATGCTCACCGAGTGGCTCGACTGGCGCTGGGTGCTCTTCGTCAACGTGCCGATCGGCGTACTGATCGCCGTGCTCGCGCCGCTCTACATCAGCGAGTCCGAACGGCACTCCGGCCGCTTCGACATCGCCGGGGCGATCACCTCGACGGCGGGCATGGCATCTCTCGTCTACGGCTTCATCCGGGCCGCGGACGAGGGCTGGCGGGACAACCTGACCATCGGCTCCTTCGCGGCCGCCGCGGTCCTGCTGCTGGCCTTCGTCCTCATCGAGCAGCGGGCCAAGGAACCGATCACCCCGCTGAAGATGTTCGCCGACCGCAACCGCTCCGGCACGTACGTAATCATGCTGAGCCTGGCCGCGGCGATGTTCGGCATGTTCTTCTACATCGTGCTGTTCGTGCAGAACGTGCTCGGCTACACCCCCATCGAGGCGGGTCTGGCCTTCCTGCCGGTCACGGTCGTGATCGCGCTCGGTGCCGGACTGTCGCAGCGCTTCCTGCCGGTGTTCGGCCCCAAGCCGTTCATGATCGCGGGCTCGGCGCTCGCGGCGCTCGGGCTCGGCTGGCAGGCTCTCATCAGCTCCGACAGCTCGTATGTCGGCGGAATCCTGGGACCGATGCTGATCTTCGGCTTCGGCATGGGGCTGAACTTCGTCACGCTGACGCTGACCGCGGTCTCCGGCGTCGCCCAGCACGAGGCGGGCGCGGCGTCGGGTCTGCTCAACGCGATGCAGCAGGTGGGCGGATCGATCGGGCTCGCCATCCTGACCACGGTCTTCGGCACGGCCAGCAAGGACGAGGCGAAAGAGCAGGTGCCCGACTTCCTCACCAACGGTTCGCCGGAGCAGAAGGCGGAGTTCGCCCAGACGCACCAGCTGCCCGCGCCCTGGTCGCACGACGTGCTGGCACAGGGCATCTCGGCCGCCTTCATCCCGGCGGCGGCCATGGCCGTACTGGCGCTGGCCACGGCCTGGCTGGTGATACGGGTGCGCAAGAGCGACCTGGACGCCCTGTCCGGCACGGCGGGGCCGGGTATGGGCTGACACCGCGGCGCCCCGGGCCGGGCGGGGTCCGCAGCTGGTCGCCGCGCCCACCCGTCGGAGCAGCGCGACGAACACCGACAGCACGTCCACGCCGAGCGATTCGGTCAGGCCGACGTCGCCGTCCAGGCGGGCAGCGCCTCGACCCGGTCCGCCCACTCGGCCGGGGGCGCCCCCGCCTTGCCGGACGCGATCACCCCGCCCACGATGGCACAGGTGGTGTCCACGTCGCCGCCGACCTGGGCGGTGGTCCAGAACGCGGTCTCGTAGTCCCGGAGGGCGCGCGCCGCGGACCAGAGGGCGAAGGGAACCGTGTCATGGGCGGTCGTACGCCGACCGCAGCCCAGGACCGCCGCGACCGTGGCCGCATCGCCGTAGTCGAGCATGTCCCGGGCGCGTCGCAGTCCGGCGCCCACCGCGCTCTTCGGTACGAGCGCGATCACCCCGTCGAGGAGGGTGTGCGCGGCGGGCGGGCCGGCCGGATCGGCGGCCAGTGCCGCGGCCGCCGCGACGGCCATGGCACCGACCACGGCCTCACGGTGCTGGTGCGTCGGGTAGGCCGAGATCTCCGCCTGGTGGGTCGCCTGCTCCGGATCGTCCGCGTACCAGGCGCCGAGCGGGGCGATGCGCATGGCGGCGCCGTTGCCCCACGAGCCCTGGCCGTTGAACAGCGCCGCGGCCAGCTCGCGCCAGTCGCCGCCTTCGCGGACCAGCCGCAGCAGCCGGTTGACCGCGGGTCCGTATCCCCGGTCGAAGTCGTGGTGGTGGGCGAAGGACTGTGCCAGAGCGTCCTGGTCGATGCGGTGGTGCGCGGCCAGGACGGAGACGACGGAACAGGCCATCTCCGTGTCGTCCGTCCACTGCCAGGTACCGGACGGCAGCTCGCGGCGCCCCAGCAGCGGGTAGTTCGCGGGAACGAAGAACTGTGAGCCGAGCGCGTCCCCCACCGACAGTCCGCGCAGGCTGGAAAGGGCGCGGTCCAGGCGCCCGTCAGAAGAAGAATGAAGGGTCATCGCCCCGCCACTCTATCCGGTGATCCCGTACGGTTCCGGATCTCGCCAGCGTTCGAAGGGCCGGTCAAGGGTGTACTTGCCGTCCTCACCGAGAACGAGCATCCGCATCTCGGCGTTCCCGGGGTTGGACAGCGACTCGAACTCCGCGACCGTCCAGTGGAACCACCTCATGCAGAACAGCCGCATGGCCAGCCCGTGCGTCACCAGCAGCACGTTCGGCGGATGGTCGGGGTCCTCGAAGCTGCGGAACAGGCTCTCCAGGAAGCCGCCGACCCGGTCGTACACGTCGGCGCCGGACTCGCCCTGGGCGAAGCGGTAGAAGAAGTGCCCGTAGGCGTCGCGGTAGGCCTTCTGCAGACGCACGTCGTCGCGGTCCTGCCAGTTCCCCCAGTCCTGCTCCCGCAGCCGGGGTTCCTCACGTATCCGTATCAGGTCCGGGTCGAGGTGGAAGGCGCGGAGCGTCTCGTGGGTGCGGCGGTAGGGGGAGACGTACACGCTGATCCGCTCGCCGCCGAACACCTCGCGCAGCCCCTTGCCGGTCTCCTCGGCCTGCGCCCGGCCCCGGTCGGTGAGGGCGAGCGCGTGGTCGGGTTCGCGCTCGTACACGGTGTCATCGACGTTGCCGGTCGACTCGCCGTGCCGGACAAGAACGATGCGCCGTGGTCGTGCCATGCCAGAACCCTAGATCAAACGGTCCAGGAAGGTTCCAGTTGCACGATGTCGCCCGTCAGCGCGGCGATGTCGGCCTCCGTCTGGGCGCGCAGGGCGAGCCGCTCCACCCGCTCGGTGCGGTACTTTCCGTGTTCGGCGGCCGACAGCCACATGGACAGCACGAGGTACTCGTTGTACCCGTTGCCCGGGGCCTCGCCGAACAGGCCGCGGATCATGCCCGGCGAGCCCGCCATCGCCGGGTTCCAGACCTTCTCCTGCATGAGGACGTAGTGCTCCGACCGCTCCTCGTGGACCCGGCACAGCGCCACCCGCAGCAGGTCGGCGTCGGTGAAGCGCGGCTCGAACCCGGTCTTCACGTCGAAGCGGTAGTCGAAGAGCCTGACCTGGGCGTCCTTGAAGGTGCCCACCTGGGCCGAGGCCAGCCTGTCGTGGGAGCGGGCCATGAAGGAGTCGTAGAAGGCACGGCTCTCCCAGAAGGCGAAGACGTGCGCCACGTCCGGCCGCGCCCGGCTCCAGCCACCCCCCTGTCCCCGAAAACCCGGCTCCCCCGGAAGCCCCGCCCACTTCCGCTGCCCCCGTTCGAAACCGCGGCGGTCCACCACGGTGCAGCGAATCCACTTGACCAGCACCGCGCCATGGTAAGGCCAGGGAACCCGGCGCCGGTCGCTCTCCGCGGGACCGCTTGCCCGCACCCCCGTCCCGGTGCGTGGCAGGATGGACAACCGGCCGCCGCCGCCCGGCAGTTCTGGTGGCCCGGGCGGGGCGGGGGGACCTGGGAAGGGGAAGTCTGTGAACGGCCTCAGCAAGGGCATGGGCAAGGTCGAGGTCGCACTGCGGTGGGACCCGAGTCCGGCGGGAGAGCCACCCACCGACCTGGACCTCGTCGCCGGGACCTATCCGGCCGGTGACCCGTACGGGACCCCGGTCTACGTGGTGCACTTCGACAGCCGCTCGCCCGACGGCACGATCTACCTCAACCGGGACAGCAAGGACGGCAAGGGCTTCGGTTTCGACGAGGTCATGACCCTGGAGCTGGAGCGGCTGGACGCCCGGTACGCGCGCGTGGTGGTGGGCGTCGCCATCCAGCAGCACACCGAGGACCGGACCTTCCGCGACGTGGCCAACCCGGGCCTGCGCATCCGCGAGGGCTACACGGACCTGGCCGCGGAGGACTTCGCCGGCGTTCCGGCCGCCACCGCGGCGACGGTCGCGGAGTTCGTCCGGGACGAGGCTGGGGCGTGGGAGTTTCGCGCCGGCGTACACGGCTTCGACGGCGATCCCGCGACGTTCACCCGGGTGATGGGCGCGGCGCGGCGGTCCTGACGTTGCACGCGTATGAGTAAGGGGCGCCCACCAATGGCGGGCGCCCCTTACTCATGGGCGACTAGGCACGACCAGGCGTCAGCTGCAACCGCTGGTCGAGCCGCAGCCCTCGCAGATGTAGCAGGAGCCGGCGCGCTGCATCTTCGTGCCGCAGGAGAAGCAGAGCGGGGCGTCGGCCTGGATGCCCAGCTGCATCTCCACCAGTTCGGTGCTGGTGTGCGCCTGCTGCGGAGCGGGCTTGGCGGCTTCGGCCTCGGCCACCAGCTCCTGGGCGCGGGGCGCGGACTGGGCCAGGCCCTCGACGTCCAGCTCGTCGTCGGACGGCTCGTACGAACCGGTCTCCAGGTGGCGCTGGCGCTCCTCGGCGGAGTGGATGCCGAGCGCGGAGCGCGTCTCGAAGGGCAGGAAGTCCAGCGCCAGGCGGCGGAAGATGTAGTCGACGATCGACTGCGCCATCCGCACGTCCGGGTCGTCCGTCATGCCGGCCGGCTCGAAGCGCATGTTGGTGAACTTCGAGACGTACGTCTCCAGCGGCACGCCGTACTGGAGGCCGACGGAGACCGCGATGGAGAAGGCGTCCATCATGCCCGCGAGGGTCGAGCCCTGCTTGGACATCTTCAGGAAGACCTCGCCGAGACCGTCGTCCGGGTAGGAGTTGGCGGTCATGTAGCCCTCGGCGCCGCCGACGGTGAAGGACGTGGTGATGCCGGGACGTCCCTTCGGGAGGCGCTTGCGGACCGGGCGGTACTCGACGACCTTCTCGACCGTCTCGCGGATGGCCGCCTCGGTCTTCTCGGTGATCTCCGCCTTCTCGTCCTTGGCGGACTTGGTCTTGGCGGAGAGGGGCTGGCCGACCTTGCAGTTGTCGCGGTAGATGGCGAGCGCCTTGACGCCCATCTTCCAGGCCTCGAAGTAGACCTCCTCGACGTCCTCGACGGTGGCCGACTCCGGCAGGTTGACCGTCTTGGACAGGGCGCCGGAGATCCACGGCTGGATGGCGGCCATCATGCGGACGTGGCCCATCGCGGAGATGGAACGCTCGCCCATCGCGCAGTCGAACACCTCGTAGTGCTCGTGCTTGAGACCGGGCGCGTCGATCACGTTGCCGTGCTCGGCGATGTGGGCGACGATCGCCTCGATCTGCTCCTCCTGGTAGCCCAGGCGGCGCAGGGCCTGCGGGACGGTGCCGTTGACGATCTGCATCGAGCCGCCGCCGACCAGCTTCTTGAACTTGACCAGGGCGAGGTCGGGCTCGAGGCCGGTGGTGTCGCAGGACATCGCGAGACCGATGGTGCCGGTCGGGGCGATGACGGACGCCTGGGAGTTGCGGAAGCCGTTCTTCTCGCCGAGGCGCAGCACGTCCTGCCAGGCCTCGGTGGCGGCGGCCCAGATCGGCGTGTCGAGGTCGTCCATGCGGACGGCCTTGGCGTTCTCGTCGGAGTGCTGCTTCATGACCCTGAGGTGCGGCTTCGCGTTGCGGGCGTAGCCGTCGTAGGGGCCGACGATCGCGGCGAGCTCGGCGGAGCGGCGGTACGACGTGCCGGTCATCAGGGAGGTGATGGCGCCGGCCAGGGCGCGGCCGCCGTCGGAGTCGTAGGCGTGGCCGGTCGCCATCAGCAGGGCGCCGAGGTTGGCGTAGCCGATGCCGAGCTGGCGGAAGGCGCGGGTGTTCTCGCCGATCTTCTGGGTCGGGAAGTCCGCGAAGCAGATGGAGATGTCCATCGCGGTGATGACCAGCTCGACGACCTTGGAGAAGCGCTCGGCGTCGAAGGACTGGTTGCCCTTGCCGTCGTCCTTCAGGAACTTCATCAGGTTCAGCGAGGCGAGGTTGCAGGACGTGTTGTCCAGGTGCATGTACTCGCTGCACGGGTTCGAGCCGTTGATGCGGCCGGACTCCGGGCAGGTGTGCCACTGGTTGATGGTGTCGTCGTACTGGATGCCCGGGTCGGCACACGCCCAGGCGGCCTCGGCCATCTTGCGGAAGAGCGCCTTGGCGTCGACCTCCTCGATGACCTCGCCGGTCATGCGGGACGTCAGGCCGAACTTGCCGCCGTCCTGCACGGCCTTCATGAACGTGTCGTTCACGCGGACCGAGTTGTTGGCGTTCTGGTACTGGACGGACGTGATGTCGTCGCCGCCCAGGTCCATGTCGAAGCCCGCGTCGCGCAGGGCGCGGATCTTCTCCTCTTCCTTGACCTTGGTCTGGATGAAGTCCTCGATGTCGGGGTGGTCGACGTCCAGGATGACCATCTTGGCCGCGCGGCGGGTGGCGCCGCCGGACTTGATGGTGCCGGCGGAGGCGTCGGCGCCGCGCATGAAGGAGACCGGTCCCGAGGCGTTGCCGCCGGAGGAGAGCAGTTCCTTGGAGGAGCGGATCCGGGAGAGGTTCAGGCCGGCGCCGGAGCCGCCCTTGAAGATCATGCCCTCTTCCTTGTACCAGTCGAGGATCGACTCCATGGAGTCGTCGACGGACAGGATGAAGCAGGCGGAGACCTGCTGCGGCTGGGGCGTGCCGACGTTGAACCACACCGGGCTGTTGAAGCTGAAGATCTGGTGCAGGAGGGCGTAGGCCAGCTCGTGCTCGAAGATCTCGGCGTCGGCGGGCGAGGCGAAGTACTTGTTGTCCTCGCCGGCCTTCCGGTACGTCTTCACGATGCGGTCGATGAGCTGCCTCAGGCTCACCTCGCGCTGCGGGGTGCCCACGGCGCCCCGGAAGTACTTGCTGGTGACGATGTTGACCGCGTTCACCGACCAGAACTCGGGGAACTCGACGCCACGCTGCTCGAAGTTCACCGAGCCGTCGCGCCAGTTGGTCATGACGACGTCACGACGCTCCCAGGCCACCTCGTCGTAGGGGTGGACGCCGGGAGTGGTGTGGACGCGCTCGACGCGGAGTCCCTTGCCCGCCTTGGTGCCCTTGGCGCGGGAACTCCGTGCCGGACCGCTCGCCGTCTCTGTCATGCCGCCTCCCTGTACGGGCGAAAACGCCCTGAAGTGCCCCGATTGTTCCCGTGGGCACGGTGTTCTGTCTGGTGTTGCGGGCATCTCTCGCACCGCCCGCAACGGGTCTTGTTCGCTCGCCGCCGTCCGGCCGGGCCCGGGCGCCGAAGTCCGGGTCCGGCCCGCCGATCAGTCGGCGGCGCCTGCGGGCTCGGGGACCTGTCCTGCCCCCGTGGGCCCGCGGTCGTTCTCCTGGCTCCCCGCGCCGGTGTCGTCGTCCTCGCCGGGGTGCCCCGTCGTCTCCCTCAGTTCCGCGATCGCGGCCTCGAAGTCCTCGAGCGAGTCGAACGCCCGGTAGACGGAGGCGAATCGCAGATAGGCGACGAGGTCGAGCTCCTGCAACGGTCCGAGGATGGCCAGCCCCACGTCGTGGGTGGTCAGCTCGGCGCTTCCGGTGGCCCGCACCGCCTCCTCGACCCGCTGGCCGAGCTGGGCGAGCGCGTCCTCGGTGACGGGCCGGCCCTGACAGGCCTTGCGCACACCGTTGATCACCTTGGTGCGGCTGAACGGTTCGGTGACCCCGGACCGCTTCACCACCATGAGCGAGCACGTCTCCACGGTCGTGAACCGACGGGAGCAGTCAGGGCACTGGCGGCGCCTGCGGATCGACGTGCCGTCGTCGGTCGTACGACTGTCGACGACACGGCTGTCGGGGTGCCTGCAGAAGGGGCAGTGCATGGACTCCGAACCCTCCTCACAGCAGACTCAACAGCCTCGAAAGGCCCTTCAGGCCCCTCGAAGCAGCCCCCAGCATAGGCGATCGCGGCGGGCCCGAAGACCCGGGGGACCACAACTTGTGGGCTGCTCACGCTATCCAACCACTAGATGTGGGGATTGGCTCATACATACACGCCCTGCACGCGTGTCGCGCCTGTGCGTGCGCGGCCGCCCGGGGCATGCGGAGATACCGTGGGCACCGCGGGGAGGGGACGTGGGGCTACCGCAACAGATGGGAGACCCGCCCGGTCGAACGGGATGCCGGATGGCAGACTGGGGCGACATCCCGGAGGTTGTCACCACGGCGGTGAAGAGTACAGCAATGAGCCCTTTTGTCCGCCAGGCGTCACGGTAGCTATACACCCAGGCACGCAATACGAGCGAGCGATTCGCGTTTTTTCACTCGAACGTGTGTTTGGCGCAACCTTTCGAAAGCTACTACCGTTGTGCAGCAGGGAGACCATCGAGAGGGGCCGACGTGACCACCACCGCCGACAGTGCCACCATCACTGCCCAGGAACGCCCCCAGGGCCGACCTGAGCCGGTGCACGCGATGAGCGACGCCGCGAGTCCCGAGGGGCACAAGCGCTCCCTGCCGGGGCGACCTCCCGGCATCCGGGCGGACAGCTCGGGGCTCACCGACCGCCAGCGCCGGGTGATCGAGGTCATCCGCGACTCCGTGCAGCGGCGCGGATACCCGCCGTCGATGCGGGAGATCGGCCAGGCCGTCGGCCTCTCCAGCACCTCGTCCGTGGCGCACCAGCTGATGGCGCTGGAGCGCAAGGGCTTCCTGCGCCGGGACCCGCACCGCCCGCGCGCCTACGAGGTGCGCGGCTCCGACCAGGCCGCCTCGGTGCAGCCCACGGACACCGCCGGAAAGCCGGCCGCCTCGTACGTGCCGCTGGTCGGTCGTATCGCCGCCGGTGGTCCGATCCTGGCCGAGGAGTCCGTCGAGGACGTCTTCCCGCTCCCCCGGCAGCTGGTCGGCGACGGCGAGCTGTTCGTCCTGAAGGTCGTCGGCGACTCGATGATCGAGGCCGCGATCTGCGACGGCGACTGGGTCACGGTCCGCCGTCAGCCGGTCGCGGAGAACGGCGACATCGTGGCCGCGATGCTCGACGGCGAGGCCACCGTCAAGCGCTTCAAGCGCGAGGACGGCCACGTCTGGCTCCTCCCGCACAACTCCGCGTACGAGCCGATTCCCGGTGACGACGCGACCATCCTCGGCAAGGTGGTGGCCGTACTGCGTCGCGTCTGAGCGCCACGGCGGGCGGGTACGCGCGACAGCGCCCCGCCGACCAGACCGGGCCCCGGGACCTCTGCGCCGGTTCCGGGGCCCAGCGCTGTGCGGGAGCGATCAGTCGCCCTCGGCCTGCTCGGCGCTCACGGTCTGCTCGGCGCCCTCCGTCTGCTCGGCGCCCTCGGTCTGCCGTGCCTTCGCGTCGATCGCGGCGAGTGACTTGCGGACCTGGTTGCGGTCCGTGGTGAACCAGAAGTCGGGCAGCGACGCCTTCAGATAGCTGCCGTACCGGGCCGTCGCCAGCCGCTGGTCCAGTACGGCGACCACCCCGCGGTCGCCCGACGCCCGGACCAGCCGGCCCGCGCCCTGGGCCATCAGCAGCGCCGCGTGGGTGGCGGCGACCGCCATGAAGCCGTTGCCCCCTGCCTCCTCCACCGCCTTCTGGCGGGCACTCATCAGGGGGTCGTCCGGACGCGGGAACGGGATCTTGTCCATGACGACCAGCTGGCAGCTGGGCCCGGGCACGTCGACGCCCTGCCACAGGGACAGGGTGCCGAAGAGGCAGGTCCGCGGGTCGGCCGCGAAGTTCTTGATCAGCTCGCCGAGGGTCTCCTCGCCCTGGAGCAGGATCGGGTACTCCGGGATCCGCGAGCGCAGCTCCTCGGCGGCCAGCTGGGCCGCGCGCATCGAGGAGAACAGCCCCAGTGTGCGGCCGCCCGCCGCCTGGATCAGCTCGGTCAGCTCGTCGAGCATGTCGCCGCGGTCGCCGTCCCGGGCGGGCCGGGCCAGGTGCTTGGCGACGTAGAGGATGCCCTGCTTGCGGTAGTCGAAGGGCGAGCCCACGTCGACGCCCTTCCACTGGGGCACGTCGTCGCCCTCGGTGCCCTCGGGGGCGAGGCCGAGGGACGCCCCGACGCCGTTGAAGTCGCCGCCCAGCTTCAGGGTCGCGGAGGTCAGGACCACCGAGCGGTCGGTGAAGAGCTTCTCCCGCAGCAGCCCGGAGACGGACATCGGAGCAACCCGCAGCGAGGCCCCACTGGGCCGGTATGCGGCTCCGCCGCGGGGCTCGTGGCGCTCGTACCAGACGACGTCCCACTCGGAGCCGTTCGTGATCCGCTCGGCCACGTCGTGCACCGATTCCACGGAGGCCAGCGCCTGCTTGCGGACCGCGTCCTCGTCCTGCACGGACTTGTCGCGGGTGGCGCCGATCGCCGAGATGACCGTGCGACAGGCGTCCCGCAGGGCCATCAGGGCGTAGCCGAGGTCCTCCGGGATCTCCTCCAGGCGGCCCGGCAGCGCGAGCTCCATCAGCCGCTCGAAGCCCTCCGCGGCGGTCTGGAGCTGGTCGGCGGCCTTCTCGTTCACCAGCTTCGCGGCACGGCGCACGGCACGGTTGACCTGGCCGGGGGTCAGCTCGCCGGTGGCGACTCCGGTGACCCGGGAGACCAGCTCGTGGGCCTCGTCGACGATCAGCACCTCGTGCTGCGGGAGGACGGGCGCGCCCTCGATGGCGTCGATCGCGAGCAGCGCGTGGTTGGTGACGACGACCTCGGAGAGCTTGGCCCGCTCACGGGCCGACTCGGCGAAGCACTCGGCACCGTAGGCGCACTTAGTGGCGCCCAGGCACTCCCGGGAGGACACCGACACCTGCGCCCAGGCGCGGTCGGAGACGCCCGGCGTGAGGTCGTCGCGGTCCCCGGTCTCGGTCTCGTCCGCCCAGTCGCGCATCCGCAGCAGGTCCTGGCCCAGTTTGCTGGTGGGGGCGGCGGCCTCGAACTGGTCGAAGAGACCGTCTTCCTCGTCCTGCGGCACGCCCTCGTGCAGCCGGTGCAGGCACAGGTAGTTCGACCGGCCCTTGAGCATCGCGAACTCGGGGCGGCGGCGCAGCTGGGGGTGGAGCGCGTCGACCGTGCGGGGCAGGTCCCGCTCGACCAGCTGGCGCTGCAGGGCCAGCGTCGCCGTGGCCACGACCACCCGCTCCCCGTGCGCCAGCGCGGGCACCAGGTACCCCAGCGACTTTCCGGTGCCGGTGCCGGCCTGGACCAGCAGATGGGAGCCGCCGTCGATGGCTTCCTCGACGGCTTCGGCCATGGCCACCTGGCCGGGACGCTCCGTGCCGCCGACGGCGGTGACGGCGGCGTGCAGGAGTTCGGGGAGTGAGGGCTTCGTCATAGCGCGACCACCCTACGGCCCGGGACTGACAAACGGGTCGGCAAGGCGGGGGCGAGGGGCGTGAGTAACCGTGGGGACAGGCGGGGCAAGGGAGGCTCCTGGGTGGCTGACCGGCGAAACGGGGTGGGACGGCGGGCGGGCGCGGCGCTTCACGGCGACTGTTCCCGCGCCTCGCGTGCCCGGCTCATGAGGACGGCGCGCTTGGTGGGCAGGTCCACCTCCCCCGTCGTCCGGAACCCGGCGCCGAGGAACGCCGCGACGGACGGTCTGTTGCGGACGTCGGGTTCGGCGAGCACGCGCGTGCAGGCGGGGCGCCCCGCGAGGACGAGGTCGGCGACGGCCCTGATCAGCTCGGTTCCGAGGCCCCGCCCGCGGTGGGCGCGGTCGCCGATCAGCAGGTGGACGCCGGTGTCGTGGGGCCGGACCGGGCAGTACCGGGCCAGCGGATCGAGGTCGGCGCGGTAGATCTCCCAGTAGCTCATCGGCACCCCGTCCAGTGTCCCGAGGCACGGGACGCTGCGCCCGTCGCCGGTCAGCTGGGCCCGTAGGTGGTCCGCGGTCACGCTCTGCGGTCCGGTCAGCTCCCAGTACGCCGCGACGGCGGGGTCGTTCATCCAGCGGGCGACGAGCTCGACGTCCCGTTCCAGGTCGACGGGGACCAGGTGGAAGACTCCGGCGGGCGTGTCGCTCGGCCCCCAGTCGGCGATGCCGTCGAGGAGGTCCTCACGCGCGCGTGCCGTCGCTGCCTCCGAGGGGTCGTTCGCCGGGGTCCGGAAGAGGGCGACGAACTCCTCGGGCAGGTGCAGGTCCAGGGTGTCGTCGGCGCTCGCGTCGGTGGATTTCACAGTGTCGTTCCTTCGGGAGGGCGGCCCGCTCAGGCGTGCAGGGGGTTGGCGATGGTGACGTAGACGGACTGGGTGTCCACCGGGCCGACGAGTTCGTCGAGGCCGTGCAGCCGGGTCAGCAGGTTCGCCTTGCAGCGCAGCACGGGTGAGTCGAGGAGGTGGGCGGGGAGCGGGCCGCCCTGGGCGTCGGGGCCCGAGCCCAGCTCACCGAGGAAGCGGCGGAAGGCCGCCAGCAGCGTGCCCTCCGGGGCGAGACGCTCGGAGCCGAAGGTGCCGATGAGACCGAACACGTTGTTGACGGCGAGGTAGTACGCGAAGCGCTCGTCGGTGACGGCGTCGGCCACGAACGTGTCGCTGTGTGCGCCGATCCCGGGGAGTCTGGCATCGAGTTCCGCACGCCGGGACTCGCGGAAGTAGTAGCCCTGGTTGTCGCGGTAGCGGCCGCCCGCGGGCCAGCCGTCGGCGTCCAGCAGGACGAGCGTGTTCTGCTGGTGCGCCTCCAGGGCGATCCCCGCGCGGGCGTCCAGCCACAGGACGGGGCGCACGACGTGGTGGAGGTAGCGCAGGAACCACTCGACGGCGACCGCCCCGCGCGGGCGGCCGGTCCGTCCGGCGAGCCGGGTGACCACCTCGGCCAGCCGGGTGTGCGGCCGCGGCTCCACGAGGGAGGCCACGCAGCAGACGTCGTCCGAGGGCCGGAAGGGGTTGTGCCGGACGACGACGTCGAGGCCGCGCACGGGCGTGCCGTCGGGTGCGTCGACGGCCAGCCAGGCCGGGTCGCGGACGATGTCGAAGTCCGGGTGGGCCGACCGCCACTGGCGGGACAGGCCGCGGCGCAGCAGGCGGTGCACCTCGACGCCGCGGTGGAGCTCCTTGCGGAGGTTCTCCCTGCGGGAGTTGGTGATGTGCAGGCCCAGCGAGAGCTTGAGCATGGCGGGGGCGCCGCCGCGGTGGACGGTGCGCACGGAGGACGTGGGGTGCCACGCCGGGCCCCGGGCGCCGAGATCCCTGACCAGCCCGGAGTCCAGGAGTGCCGCGACGTCCGGCCGGTGCAGCACCGCGCGGAACTGCCAGGGGTGCAGAGGCAGGAGGGCGTACCCCTCCGGTGCCGCCGGAGTGTCCGCCGCGAGGCGTGCGGTGAGCGCGGGCGCGGTGACCGGGCGGCCGCGCTCGGTCCAGGCCGAGTCGGTGCCGAGTACCGAGGGGGCGACGGCCAGCCAGTGCAGGGGGAAGGAGCCGCGCAGCTCCGGTGAGTACCGGCGGGCCTCGTCCTCGGTGAGGCCCTCCCGGCTCTTCGGGGTGGGATGCAGCGGGTGTCCGAGGAGCAGCGACTGTTCGGCGGCGAGGAAAAGGTCGGGGCAGCTGCGTTCGCTGGAACCGGCGCGGTCCCGGAGGAAGACGGCGGTGCGGCGGACGGAGTCGGCCACGCGCGCGACGAGGTCGGGACCGTCCGGCCCCGGGGAACCGGCCGTCTCGCGTACGAGCAGCGCGGCGAGCGTGACCGCGTCCACCGGCGGCGCCGACGCGGGAGAGCCGGAAAGCCGCGGGGGGCCGAAGCGGTGCGCCCCGGTCGGGGACCAGTAGCGGACGGGCACGACGAGCGAGGTTCCGGAGGCCGGGAGCGGTACGTGGAGGACGCCGTCGCCGGGGGTGGACACACCGGCCTCGCGGGCCCAGCAGCGGATCAGGTTCTCCGTGCCCGCGGCCTGGGCGGCGGCGCGGGGATCGAGGTCGTCCAGGGGGTCGGCCGCGGCCTGGCCGGTGTGCGGCGCGGGCCGCGGCGCGGGGAGGGCGTCGTGCGCCGGGGCAAGCCGTGGTGCGGTGTCCCCAGTCGCGTCGGGCTCCGAAGCGGCGTCGCGTGCGGTGTCCGGAGCGGCGACAGGCCGCGGGGCAGCCGGGCCGCCGGGTGCGGAGGTGGCCGCGCGGGGCGGTTCGGGGGCGGGGTCGGTGTGCAACGCGGGTCCTCCTGGCGTGCCGGGTCCGGGGCGTGGGTCTCATCTCGGGGCGCGCTTCCCGCGTAACGGGACAAGACCGCCGGGGCGGTCGCGGTCCACCGCCCGTACGGCGTCGGCGAGTCGGTCGAGGACGGCGGACATCTGCTCCTCGGTCACGATGAGCGGCGGCAGCAGCCGTACGACGTTCGCGCGCGGGCCCGTGACGTCCACGATCAGCCCGCGGCGCAGGCACTCCTGGCGGACGGCAGTGGCGAGGTGGGCAGCGGTACCGGGGCCGACGGCGGTACCGGGGCGGGCGCCAAGGGCGGTGGCGTCGGACGCGGTGTCCGGTGCCAGCAGTTCGACACCGGCCATCAGGCCCCGCCCGCGCACCTCGCCGACGCAGGTGAACTCCGCGGCCAGGGCGCGCAGTCCGGTCAGCATCCGGCCGCCCAGCGTGGCGGCGTGCTCGGCGAGCCGGTGCTCGCGGACGTGGGCGAGGGTGGCTGCTCCTGCGGCCAGGGCCAGTTGGTTGCCGCGGAAGGCGCCGGTCATACGGTCCGGTTCGCCCAGGTCCTCGCGGTGAACCAGCACGGCCAGCGGGAGGCTGCCGCCGATCGCCTTGGCGAGGACCAGCACGTCGGGCGTGACTCCGCTGTGCTCGAAGGCCCAGTAGGCACCGGTACGGCCGACGCCCGTCCCGGTCTCGTCGACGATGAGCGGGACGGCACGGTCGGCCGCGCGGGCCCGCAGGCGCCGCACCAGGCCGTCCGGCACCGGACGCACCCCGGCCTCGCTCCGGACCGGTTCCAGGAGGAGTCCGGCAGGCCGCTCCCGCCCCGGCTCGCCGCCATCGGCGTCGCCGTCGCCGTCGCCGTCGCCGAGAACCGTCTCGTCGGCGTCGGCCTCAGTGACGGCGTCAGGGACGGTGACCACCCGGGTCCGTCCGGTGGCGGCGCGGGCCAGCGCGACGGCGGCGGCGACCGGGTCCGGGCCGGCCGGGCCGCAGAACCGCACCCGCGCGCGGTCGGCGAGTCCCGGCGGCAGGGTGCGCAGCAGCTCGGTGACGAAGGCGTCCTCGACCGGTGTGGTGAGGTCCATGACGTGCAGGGGCGCGCCCGAGTCGAGGACCGCGCGGATCGCGTCCAGGACGACGGGGTGGTTGTGGCCGAGGGCCAGGATGCCCGCGCCGGAGACACAGTCCAGGTAACGGCGGCCGTCGGCGCCCTCGATGGTGAGTCCCCGGGCGCGGACGGGTACGACCGGGAGGGCGTGCGCGTAGGTACGCGCGGCCGGTTCCCGCGCCGCCCGGCGCCTCGGGGCGCCCCTTCGCGCGGCGTGCGCCCGCGTGGACGCCCCGGCCGCGGGCTCCCTCGCCACGACCGGCCCGGCGTTCCCGCCGGCGCCCGCGTACCCTCCGTAGGGGGATCCCGCCACGGCTCGTCGACCTCCCGCTGTCCGGACACGACCCGGCGTGCCGGGCGCTCCCGGCATGGGGGACCGCGTCCGGACAGCAGGCCCCCCAGCGCTACCAACCGAGGACCGTGCACGGGGTTACGGCCTGCCTGAAGATCGTTGCCGCGGCGGCGGTTTGCGCGGGGGTGCCGCGGTCCGTTCCGGCTCCGCGACCCGGCGGTCCGGTGCGGCGGGCGACGCGTGCCAGGTCAGGCGGCTGTATCCGAACCGTTGCCGTTCCGTCGGAACTCCCCCACAGCCACCGCATAGTGTGTGGTGCCGTTCCCGGTCACCGTCGTTCGACGGTTCGACCGCGGCACCACGTTCGTTCACAGCAGGGGGAGTCAACACCATGCGATCCATACGGCCGTCGTTCAGCACGCGCGGAAACAGGCGCGGACGGCGCGGAACCTCCTCCGCGGCCGCCGCCGTAGCGCTCGTCTCGGCGCTCGCGCTCACCGCCACGGCGTGCGAGGACGGCGACCCCGAGGCGGGCGGCGACGCCTCGGCCTCCGCGTCCGCCGCGGGCGACGGCAAGGGCGGCATCCAGATCCCGGACGACATCAAGGACAAGCTCAAGGAACACGGGATCGACGTCGACGACTGGAAGAACGGCGCCTGGAAGAACTGGAACAAGGACGACTGGCTGCGCGAGGCGCAGGACTTCGTCAACCCGATCATCGAGGGCCTGTGGGACCCGGACCGGATGCGGGACGCCGAGGAGCCGGACCAGGAGGTCGACGAGAACGACATCTCCGGCGACCAGGGCGTCACCGACCCGGAGCCCGCGCCCGTCGAGGCGGCGGCCGTACCGGCCAAGTACCACGACAACGCCGCCACGGCCGGCAAGCTCCTCTTCGACTCCCCCAAGGGTTCGATGGTGTGCTCGGCGACGGTCGTGCAGGACCCGGCCCACCCCGGCAAGTCCAACATGGTGTGGACGGCCGGTCACTGCGTGCACGCGGGCAAGAGCGGCGGCTGGTACCGCAACATCGCCTTCGTCCCGTCGTACAACGACGCGGACAAGTCGGTGGAGGAGTTGCAGAACGCCACCAAGGAGGAGCTCGCTCCCTACGGTGTCTGGTGGGGCGACTGGGCGCAGACCTCGGACCAGTGGATCGAGCAGGGCGGTGCGACCGGTGGTGACGGTGCCTCGTACGACTTCGCCGTGATCCATGTGACGCCGGAGAAGGGCAGCGACGGCAAGTCGCTGGAGGAGACCGTCGGCGCCGCGCTGCCGGTCGACTTCGACGCGCCCGCCGTGCCGGAGATCGAGAGCATGAAGGCGATCGGCTACCCGGCGGCGCCGCCGTACGACGGCCAGAAGCTGTACCAGTGCCAGGACAAGCCCGGACGGCTGTCGCTCAAGGCCGCCGACCCGACGATGTACCGCATCGGCTGCACCATGACCGGCGGCTCGTCCGGCGGTGGCTGGGTCGCCGCCGGTTCCGACGGCAAGCCCGCGCTGGTCTCCAACACCTCGATCGGCCCGGTGACGGCCGGCTGGCTGGCCGGTCCGCGCCTGGGCGACGAGGCCAAGGGCGTGTTCGACGCGGTGAGCGGCAAGTTCGCCGACCAGTGAGGACGGTGGTGGGGTGCGTCGGGCCCGAAGCCGGCACCCCACCGCGCGTTCCATGACGCACATTCACGCATTCACGCATTCACACGTTTCAACGGGGGTTGTCGCACCATGCGTTCCACACCTGTGTCCGCCGCGCCACGGCGCGGGCGGCGCACCGCACTCGCCGCCGCCGGTCTGGTCACCGCGCTCACGCTCACCGCGACCGCCTGCGGCGGATCGGAGCAGGACGAGGCCGACGCCAAGCCCGGCGGCGGCACCTCCGAGACCGCCGACGCGGGCGGCACCGGTGGCGGCGAGGGCGGACTGGCGGCCGGTCTCGCCGACCGGCTCAAGGAGCACGGCATCGACGTCGACCGGTGGAAGGACGGCGGCTGGAAGAACTGGGACGAGGACAAGTGGCTCAGTGAGGCCAAGGACTTCGTCAACCCGGTGATCGAGGGCCTGTGGGAGCCGGACCGGATGAAGTCCGCGAAGGAGGCGGACAAGACCGTCACCACCAAGGACGCCGCCGCCGACCAGGGCGCCACCGACCCGGAACCGGCGCCCGTCGAGGCCGTGGCCGAGAAGAAGCCGTACCACGAGAACGCCGCTCCGGTGGGGAAGGTCTTCTTCGACTCCCCCGAGGGTTCGATGGTCTGCTCCGGCACGGTGATCAAGGACGTGAACCACCCCGGGAAGTCCAACCTGGTGTGGACGGCCGGCCACTGCGTGCACGCGGGCGGCAGCGGCGGCTGGTACCGCAACATCGCCTTCGTCCCGTCGTACAACGACTACGGCAAGTCCGAGGCGGAGCTGGCGAACGCGACGACCACCGAGATGGCCCCGTACGGCACCTGGTGGGCCGACTGGGCGGCGACCTCGGACCAGTGGATCAAGGGCGGTTCGGACAGCGGCGGTGACGGGGCCGCGTACGACTACTCGGTGCTGCACGTGAAGCCCGAGCAGGGCGGCAAGTCCCTGGAGGAGACCGTCGGCGCCGCGCTGGAGGTGGACTTCTCCGCCCCGTCGGCGACCGAGGTGTCCAGCATGGGTGCCTGGGGCTACCCGGCGGCGGCGCCGTACAACGGCCTGGAGATGTTCAAGTGTCTCGACCGGCCCGGCCGGTTGTCGCTGAGCCCGTCGCTGCCGACGATGTACCGCATCGGCTGCACCATGACCGGCGGCTCGTCCGGCGGCGGCTGGTTCCGGGTGGTGGACGGCGAGACCAGGCTGGTCTCGAACACCTCGATCGGCCCGCTGGAGAACACCTGGCTGGCGGGACCGCAGCTCGGCCCGTCGGCCGAGGCGATGTACCAGAACATGAGCAGGACGTACGGCGGTCAGTGATCCCTACCGGGACCGTACGGTCGGGGGGGGGGGGGGGGGGGCCCCCCCCCCCCCCCGGGCGGGGGGGGGGGGGCCCCCCCGCGCCCCCACCCCCCCCCCGTCCCCGGGCACCCCCCCCCAGGGGGGGGGGGCCGCCCGGGGGGGGTGCGGTTTTTTTTACCAATCATGTGGTGTCGGGGGGGGGGGGGGGGGCCCCCCGGCGGGGGGGGGGGGGGGGGGGCCCGCCCCCCCCCCCCCCCCCGACCGGTCTCAGGCGAGCGGTGCCGGAACGTACGGCGCGAACTCCGCCGCCAGTTCCTCGTGCACCCGCACCTTGAGCAGGGTGCCCTCCGGGGTGTGCTCCTCGGAGATCACCTCGCCCTCGTCGTGGGCACGGGCCACCAGCTTGCCGTGGGTGTACGGCACGAGCGCCTCGATCTCGACCGAGGGACGCGGCAGCTCGTTGTCGATCAGGGCGAGCAGTTGGTCGATGTTCCGGCCGGTGCGCGCCGAGACGGCGATGGCCCGCTTCTCGACCCGCAGCAGCCGCTGGAGCACCAGCGGGTCGGCCATGTCGGCCTTGTTGATCACGACGATCTCGGGTACGTCGGTGGCGCCGACGTCCCTGATCACCTCGCGCACGGCGGCCAGCTGCTCCTCCGGGACGGGGTGCGAACCGTCGACCACGTGGAGGATCAGGTCGGAGTCGCCGACCTCCTCCATGGTGGAGCGGAACGCCTCGACCAGGTGGTGCGGCAGGTGCCGGACGAAGCCGACGGTGTCGGCCAGGGTGTACAGCCGCCCGCTGGGGGTCTCGGCCCGGCGCACGGTCGGGTCGAGGGTCGCGAACAGGGCGTTCTCGACCAGTACGCCCGCGCCCGTGAGGCGGTTGAGCAGCGAGGACTTGCCGGCGTTGGTGTAGCCCGCGATGGCGACGGAGGGCACCTTGTGGCGCTTGCGCTCCTGGCGCTTGATCTCGCGGCCGGTCTTCATCTCCGCGATCTCCCGGCGCATCTTCGCCATCTTCTCGCGGATCCGGCGCCGGTCCGTCTCGATCTTGGTCTCACCGGGACCACGGGTGGCGAGGCCGCCGCCCTTGCCGCCGCCCATCTGCCGGGACAGCGACTGACCCCAGCCGCGCAGCCGCGGCAGCATGTACTGCATCTGCGCGAGCGCGACCTGCGCCTTGCCCTCTCGGGACTTGGCGTGCTGGGCGAAGATGTCCAGGATCAGGGCCGTGCGGTCGATGACCTTGACCTTGACGACGTCCTCGAGGTGGATCAGCTGCCCCGGGCTCAGCTCACCGTCGCAAATGACGGTGTCCGCGCCCGTGTCGAGCACGACGTCCCGCAGCTCCTCGGCCTTGCCGGAGCCGATGTAGGTGGCGGCGTCGGGCTTGTCGCGGCGCTGGACGACGCCGTCGAGCACGAGCGCACCCGCCGTCTCCGCGAGGGCGGCCAGCTCGGCCAGTGAGTTCTCCGCGTCCTGCACGGTGCCCGAGGTCCAGACGCCGACGAGGACGACCCGCTCCAGACGGAGCTGGCGGTACTCGACCTCGGTGACGTCCTCGAGCTCGGTGGAGAGGCCCGCCACGCGGCGCAGTGCCGCGCGGTCGGAGCGGTCGAACTGCTCGCCGTCCCACTGCGAGTCGTCTCCGCGGTTCCAGGCGACGTCCTCTTCCATCAGGGCATCGGCCCGGAGGCCCTCGGGATAGGTCTGCGCGAGACGCTTGGTGTCCTGGGAGGGGGAAGAAGAGGAGGTCATTGGATCCTTACGTAGCTCGGAAGGGCTTGGCGCGGCGCACGGGCCGCGACACCGTGTACAACGTGCGAACCACCGGGGAGATTCCCGGGGCCCGTACCGCGCCGTCTTCGAAGATGGTCGCACGGCACGGGCCGTCTCGTCACCGGCTTATTCCCCGTGTGCCTTCCCGGACGCCTTGGCGGGCTGCTTCCCCGCCGCCGCCTTCTCGACGGGGTTCTTCTTCCAGTCCGGGTGGCCGGGCATCGGCGGGGTCTTCTCGCCGTACAGCCAGGCCTGGAAGAAGCCGCTCAGGTCCCGGCCGGAGGTCTCGGAGGCGAGCCGGACGAAGTCGGCGGTCGTCGCCGTGCCGTCCTGGTTGCGGGCGACCCACGCGCGCTCGACGCGTTCGAAGGCGGGGCGGCCGATCTCCTGGCGCAGGGCGTAGAGCACGAGCGCGGCTCCGTCGTAGACGTTGGCGCGGAAGATCCCGGTCTTGCTGCCGTTCTTCGGCGGCTTGGGGGCGGCGGGGGGTCCGCCCGCCGTGCGCCAGCGGTCGGAGGCCCCGTAGGCGGCCTTCATACGGGCCGCCAGGGGCTTGTCCGCGGTCTCCTCCGCGTACAGCGCCTCGTACCAGGTGGCGTGGCCCTCGTTGAGCCACAGGTCGGACCAGGTGGCCGGGCTGACGCTGTTGCCGAACCACGAGTGGGCCAGCTCGTGCACCATGATCGACTCGACATACCACTTCGGGTAGGCCGGCTCGGTGAACAGCTCCCGCTCGAAGAGGGTGAGCGTCTGGGTCTCGAGTTCGAAGCCGGTGGTGGCGTCGGCCATGAGCAGGCCGTACGTCTCGAAGGGGTAGCGCCCGACCTTCCGCTCCATCCACGTGATCTGGCCGGGGGTCTTCGCCAGCCACGGTTCGAGCGCCGCGCGGTGCTCGGTCGGGACCACGTCCCGGATCGGCAGTCCGTGCGGCCCGGTGCGGTGCAGCACCGTGGAGCGGCCGATGGACACCTGGGCCAGCTCGGTGGCCATGGGGTGCGCGCTCCGGTAGGTCCAGGTGGTGGATCCGCCGGTGCGGTCCACGTGGGTCGGCAGGCCGTTCGCGACGGCCGTGAGCCCGTCGGGGGCGGTGATGTGGAAGGTGAACCGCGCCTTGTCGGAGGGGTGGTCGTTGCAGGGGAACACCAGGTGGGCGACGTCCGCCTGGTTGGCCATGGCGAGGCCGTCGGCGGTGCGCACCCAGCCGCCCTGGCGGTCCTCGGAATACACCGGGTCGCTGCTGTGCCGCACGGTGATCCGCGTCCGGTCGCCCTCGTCGAGCGCGTCCTCAGGCGTCACGACGAGGTCCTCGCCCGCGGTGGCGAAGCCGGCGGGTTCGCCGTCGACCTCGACCGAGTCGACCTTCCCGTGGGCGAAGTCGAGGTTGATCCGGTCCAGGTCGGCGGTCGCCCGGGCCTCGATGGTGGTGACGGCCTTCAGCGGCTCGCTGTTGCTGCCGGAGTAGGTGAAGGAGAGGTCGTACGCCGCCACGTCGTACCCGGGGTTGCCCAGCTGCGGGAAGAGGCGGTCGCCGACGCCCAGCGGGGTCGGCGGGGCGCTCGCGGCGACCAGGCAGACGGAGACGGCGGAGGCGAGCAGCGCCGCGGCCCTGAGCCGGCGCCTGGGGCGTGCGCGGAGTCGCGGAGTCGGGGGGTGAGGGGTGTGCAGCATTCCCCACGGCTATCAGCGCGCGCGTGTCCGGCGGCGACGGCGCGCGCCCGGGGCACCCGAACGGGTCCGGCACGGCGCGCAGGATCGGACGGGTGCGGTAGGCCGTGCCGGATCGGACAGGTCCGGCGCGGCGTGCCGGATCGGAGAGGTGCGGTGCCTCGGGCCGATCACGCGGGTGCGGCGCCGCGCCTGCCGGGCCGCACGGGCTCGGCGCCGCCTACCGGATGCGGCGGCGGATGCGGCGGATGCGGCGGATGCGGTCCACCGTGCCCGTGCCGGATCACGCGCCGGTCGGCTGCGGCTGGGCCCGGCTGACGTCGTAGACGCCGGCCACGTCGCGCATGGCGCGCATGAGCGCGGGCAGCCGGGCCGCGTCCGGGAGTACGACGGTGTAGCTGTGCCGGACCCGCTGGCGGTCCGGGGGTTCGACGGTCGCGGAGACGATTTCGGCGCCTTCGAGGGCCATGGCTTCGGTGAGGTCGGCCAGCAGGTGCGGGCGGCCGAACGATTCGGCGAGCAGGGTCACCCGGCATCCGGTGCTCTCCCCCCAGCGCACCCCGACCTCCGCGCGCCCGGTGCTCTTCATGCGCGCCACCACCGCGCACTGGGCGCGGTGCACGGTCACCACACCTCCGCGCACCGCGAACCCGGTGATCTCGTCCGGCGGTACGGGGGTGCAGCAGCCCGCCAGCCGTACGGTCGCGCCCGGTGGGTCGACGAGGACGTCGGCGGCGGGGCGGGCGGGTGCGGCGTCCGGGGCCGGTCGCGGCACGTCCGGGTGGGCGTGGGGCTCGGGCACGGCGGGTTCGCGGGGCGGCTCCTGCGCCTCGGGCGCCGCTTCCGGGTGGGCCGCGAGCCGGCGCTGGATGGCGATCCGCGCGGCCGGGGTGTGGGCGTGCTCCAGCCACTCCCTGGACGGCTCGGAGGCGGGGTCCTGGCCCATCAGGAGCTGCACGGTGTCGCCGTCCCGCAGCACCGTACTCATGGGCGCCAGCCGGCCGTTGACCCGGGCGCCGATGGTGGCGTGCGCGTCCTCGCCGTACTGGGCGTAGGCGGCGTCGACGCAGGTCGCGCCCTCGGGGAGGCCGAGGGTGCCGCCGTCGGGGCGGAAGACGGTGATCTCGCGGTCCTGGGCGAGGTCCTCGCGCAGGGTGGACCAGAACGTGTCGGGGTCGGGGGCGCCGCGCTGCCAGTCGAGCAGCCGGGAGAGCCAGCCGGGCCGGGTGGGGTCGGCGCGCTCGCCGTCGCCCGCGCTCTGCTCCTCCGACGGGGGCGCGTACGGGTTGCCGAGCGCGATCACACCGGCCTCCGCGACCTTGTGCATCTGGTGGGTGCGGATGAGGACTTCGACGACCTGGCCGTCCTCCGCGCGGGCCACCGCCGTGTGCAGCGACTGGTAGAGGTTGAACTTGGGGACGGCGATGAAGTCCTTGAACTCCGAGACGACGGGCGTCATACAGGTGTGCAGCTCACCGAGGACGGCGTAGCAGTCGGCGTCCTCCTGGACCAGCACCAGGAGGCGGCCGAAGTCCGCGCCGCGGAGCGTGCCGCGCTTGCGGGAGACACGGTGCACCGAGACGAAGTGGCGCGGGCGGATGAGGACTTCGGCCTGGATGTCGGCCTCGCGCAGCACGCCCCGCACCTCGTCGGCGACCGCGGCGAGCGGGTCGTCCGCGCGGGCGGCGTTCTCCTGGACCAGTTCCCGCGTGTGCGCGTACTCCTCGGGGTGCATGACCGCGAAGACGAGGTCCTCCAGCTCGGACTTGAGCGCCTGGACGCCGAGCCGTTCGGCGAGCGGGATGAGGACGTCGCGGGTGACCTTGGCGATGCGTTCCTGCTTCTCGCGGCGCATGACGCCGAGGGTGCGCATGTTGTGCAGCCGGTCGGCGAGTTTGATCGACATCACGCGGACGTCGTTGCCGGTGGCGAGGAGCATCTTGCGGAAGGTCTCGGGTTCGGCGGCGGCGCCGTAGTCGACCTTCTCCAGCTTGGTGACGCCGTCCACGAGGTAGCGGACCTCGGCGCCGAACTGCTCGCCGACCTGATCGAGCGTCACCTCGGTGTCCTCGACGGTGTCGTGGAGGAGCGAGGCGGTCAGGGTGGTGGTCTCCGCGCCCAGTTCGGCGAGGATCAGGGTGACGGCGAGGGGGTGGGTGATGTACGGCTCGCCGCTCTTGCGCATCTGCCCGCGGTGCGAGGACTCGGCCAGGACGTAGGCGCGGCGCAGCGGGTCGAGGTCGGCGTCGGGGTGGTGGGCGCGGTGGGCCTCGACGACGTGGCCGATGGCGTCGGGCAGGCCCCGGCTGCGGGTGGCGGAGCCGAGCAGGGCGGCCCGGCCGAGGCGGCGCAGGTCGATCCGGGGGCGGGCCTTCCTGCGGGGCGCCGGCGTGACGGCACCGGTGGCCGCGGGCGGCACGGGTCCCGGGCTCGCTGGATTCACGGCCTCCGCATTCATGGGCACCTCCGGCTGCGCGGACCGGCGGACGGGGAATCCCAGGGCGGACACGGCTCAGGGGATGCTGTCGGTCCCCCGTCCGGGCCGGTGCTTGATGCTATCGAGCCCATCACGTGCGGCCGACCGCCTCTCGCCGAGCGTGAAACGGATCACCCATTCGAGCGATGGTCCGAGGGTTTACGTTTTCGCACTGAGTGTCACGGACCGAGCTGTGGTTCACCGCGGTCCGGGTCACCGGGTCGTGGTTCAGGCGAGTACCCCTTCCAGCCAGGCGGAGTCGAACTCGCCCTCCGCGACGATCACGGCCGGCCCCGTCATCTCGATCTCGCCGTCCGGGCGCTCGGTGATCACCAGGGTGCCGCCGGGCACGTCGACGGTGTAGGTGGCCGGGGTTCCGGTGGCCGCGGGGTCGAGGCCGTCCCGGCGGGCGGTGGCGACGGCGACGGCGCACGCGCCGGTACCGCAGGAGCGGGTCTCGCCGGAGCCGCGCTCGTGCACGCGCATCGCGACGTGGCGGGGGCCCCGGTCGACCACGAACTCGACGTTGACCCCGTCCGGATAGGCGCCGGCGGGCGCGTGGGCGGGCGGGGCGTACAGGTCGCCCGCGTGGGCGAGGTCGGCGACGAAGGCGACCGCGTGCGGGTTGCCCATGTTCACGTTCCGCGCGGGCCACTCGCGCTCGCCCACGCTCACCTCGACGTCGCCCGCGGGCAGCAGCGCCCGGCCCATCCCGACGGTGACGTCGCCGTTCTTGGCGATGTGCACGCGCTTCACGCCGCCGCGCGTCGCGACGGCGAGGTCCCCCTCGGCGGCGTGCCCGGCGCGCTGGAGGTAGCGCACGAAGACCCGCACGCCGTTGCCGCACATCTCCGCGACCGAGCCGTCGCCGTTGCGGTAGTCCATGAACCACTCCGCCTCGGCGGCCATGCCCCGGGCCTCGGGGTGCGCCGCGGACCGCACCACGTGCAGCAGCCCGTCCCCGCCGAGGCCCGCCCGGCGGTCGCACAGGGCGGCGACAGCGGCGGGGGGCAGGTCGAGGGCGTTCTCCGGGTCGGGAACGATCACGAAGTCGTTCTCGGTGCCGTGACCCTTGAGGAAGGCGATCCGCGTGCTCATTCCTCGATCGTACGGGGTGGGTGCACCACGACGACGAGGGGCGGAGCCGGGCCCGGGGGCGGGAGGGCCCGTCAGCCCCGAAGGCGGGCGACCCGCCACACGGCCAGGACGACGACCGCGGCGACCGCCAGGGCGTACACGAGGATCGTCCGCCAGTCGGCCCGGCGCCCCGAGCCGCGCTGGGGCAGGCCCGGCCAGGTGTAGCCGACCCGGCGGGCGGCCATCATGCCCCAGCCGGCCGCACAGGAGCAGATCAGCAGTCCCAGCATCGCGATCACGGCGCCGCTGTCGCCGAAGTCGAAGGCGAGCGGGAAGGCGAACATCAGGGAGCCGAGCGCGGCCAGGCACACGATGGGCGCGAGCTGCCAGATCCGCAGCCGGCGCTGGGGCCGCAGCTCGACCTCGACCTCGTCCCCGTACATCTCGTCGGGCGCGGGTCCGTCGGCGACGCCGTCCGGCGTCTCGTCGGGACCGTCGGGGCTCAGGGCGCCGCCGTCCGGCTCCGGTCCGCCGTGGTCGGCGGTGCCGTGTTCGGTGCTCGGTGCGGTGTCGCGAGGGCCGGCCTCCATCGCCACGCGCCCTCCCAACTAGGACTCACTCGGTCGATCGAAGCTCGATGATGGCACGCCGCCGAAGGCCCGGATGACGGCCGGGGCGTCCCGATGCCATCACGTGATCAGGCTGTAACCGGTCGTTCGACCAACGACAGGGCGAGCCGCGGAAGTTCCGTGCGATCCGCCACACCCCCACTCAACCAGTGCACCCGCGGGTCGCGCCTGAACCACGAATCCTGACGGCGCGCGAAGCGCTTGGTGGCACGGACGGTCTCGGCGCGCGCCTCGTCGAGCGTGCACTCGCCGGCGAGCGCCGCGAGAACCTGCTGGTAGCCGAGCGCGCGGGACGCCGTACGCCCCTCGCGCAGCCCCTGCGCCTCCAGTGCGCGCACCTCGTCGACCAGACCGGCCTCCCACATCCGGTCGACGCGCAGGGCGATGCGCTCGTGCAGCTCGGGGCGGGCCACGTCGACGCCGATCTGCACGGTGTCGTAGACGGAGTCGTGACCGGGGAGGTTGGCGGTGAAGGGCCTGCCGGTGATCTCGATCACCTCGAGGGCGCGCACGATGCGACGCCCGTTGCTGGGCAGGATGGCCCGCGCCGCCTCCGGGTCGGCGCGGGCCAGCCGGGCGTGCAGCGCACCCGGGCCGCGCAGTTCGAGCTCCTCCTCGAGGCGGGCCCTGATCTCGGGGTCGGTACCGGGGAACTCCAGGTTGTCGACGGCCCCGCGGACGTAGAGACCGGAACCGCCGACGAGGATCGGCCAGCGCCCTTCGGCGAGCAGCGCGTCGATCCGCTCGCGCGCGAGGCGCTGGTACTCGGCGACGGACGCCGTGACCGTCACGTCCCAGATGTCCAGCAGATGGTGCGGGACGCCACCGCGTTCCTGGGGCGTCAGTTTGGCGGTGCCGATGTCCATCCCTCGGTAGAGCTGCATGGAGTCGGCGTTGACGACCTCTCCGCCGAGCCGCTCGGCCAGGAAGACGCCCAGATCGGACTTTCCGGCCGCGGTGGGTCCGACTACGGCGATGACGCGGGGGGCGGGGGGTGCGCTGCTCACCGCACCAGTCTCGCAAACCTCTCACCTCGCCCTCGAACGAGTTACGTGACGGTCCGCGTCCGGGGTCGTTGCCCGTTGCGAGGTTCCCGCTCCCCGGGCCACCGGGTCATGGCCCCGGCCACGCAAACGGACGCACCGGATGCCGCGGGATTTCGCCCGCACGAGTAACGTATGGAGTTGATATGGGCGTTTTTGCACGGCTTTTTCGGAGGTCGAAGAACACCGAGGCGGCGTCGGGCACGGAGCCGCGGACCGACATCCCGGACACCGGGAGCGCGGCGGAGGCGAAGGCGGCCGACGTGGTCGAGATGGCCGACGCGGCCGAGACCGCCGACGCCGGTCCGCGGAACACGGCGGAGCCCGGCGCGGCCGACGGGGCCTCCGCCGAGGCCGGCGACTCGGAGAGCGTCGGCATCCCCAAGCAGCAGTCCGCCGGGGAGGCCGTCGACAACGAGGCCGACAAGGGCGCCCGCACCTGACTGCCCCGTGAGGGAAGGCGAACCATGGGTCTCCTGGACAATTTGAAGGCCAGACTCGAACCGGCGAAGGGCAAGGTCTCCGACCTCGCGCAGCAGCACGGCGACAAGATCGATCGCGGTCTCGACAAGATGGCGCGGACCGTCGACGAGAGGACCAAGGGCAAGTACAGCGACCGGATCCAGACGGGCACGGGCAAGGCCAAGGGCGCCATGGACCGCCTCGCCCACAAGGACGACAAGGGCGGGGAAGAAGGCGGCGACGCACCCGGCGGCACGCCTGGCGGCGCCCCTCCGGCCGGCCCGCCTCCGGCTTCCTGACCCGGTGCGCCACCGGACGGTCACGGAGCCCGGCCCCCGGGCCGCCGCTCCGGACCGTCCGCGCGCGCGTCGACGGCTACGACGGTGCCCGCGCCGCCGCTGCGACCAGGCGGGGGTGCCTCGCCGCTACGACCGTGCAGCCGCGTCGGCCGGTACGTCCGTGCAGCCGCGTCGGCCGCTATGTCCGGCGCGCCGCGACTGCCACCACGGCAAGATCGCCGCGCCGTCGCTACGACCATGCGGTTGCGCCTGACGACCGTCCGGTTGCACCTGCCGCGACGTCCGGGGCGCCGCGTCCACCGCCACGGAGAGCTGGCCGCGCCGCCGCGACGACCGGGGGCGCGCCCCCGCAACGACCGGACGGCCGCGCCCGCCACCACATCCGGGTCCCCGCGTCCACCGCCGCGGCAAGGTGGCGGCGACGCCGCGACGACCCGGTGGCGCCTCGCCGCTGCGGCCATGCAGCCGCGTCGGCCACCACGTCCGGGCCCCCGTGTCGGCCGCGTCGGGGGCGTCGCGCCGGACACCGCGGCCAGGTGGCCGCGCCGACCACTACGACCAGGTCGCCACGATGTACCCGACCCCGTAGGGCGCGTCCTCGTACAGCAGCGACCCGCCCAGGTCCGAGTCCGCGGCGGCACCCGCGAGGACCTGCCAGGGTGCCCGGCCCGACGCCTTGAGCTCGCGGGCCAGCTCGGCGTCCAGGGCGGCGAGCGCGGCCGGGTCCGCCGTTTCCAGGGCGCGGCCCACCTCCGCGTCGAAGGGCGCCGCCCGCTCGTCGAGGTAGCCGGGCGCCTTCAGCGTGCGGCACGCGCTGGCGTCGCCGAGCACCAGCAGCGCCGTCCGCCCGGCCCGCGCGGCGACGTCCCGGCCGACGGCGGCACAGCGCTCGGCGGACAGCCCGTCGCCCACCCCGATGGCGTCGACCGGGGCGTCGGTCCACCCGGTCCGCCCCAGCAGCCAGGCGCCGACGGCGAGGCCGTGGGGCAGCTCGGCCCCGTCGACACCGCCGCTGTCGGCGCCCAGGTACACCTCCACGTCCACGCCGAAGCCGCGGAAGGAGCCCCGCGCGCCCTGCGGATAGACCTCGGGCCCGGCGGAGTCCGCGGGTCCGACCACCACGAGCCGGTCGGGCCGGGACGCGGCGAGCACGCCCAAGGCGTCCGTGCACGCGGCGCGTGCGGCGTCCAGCTCGGGTGCGGCACCCGCGGCGACCTCCGGCACGAGGAGCGGCGGGCAGGGGCAGACGGCGGCGGCGACAAGCATGATCGGCAGCGTATCCCCGTACCGCCGCCCCCGTCGGCACCCCCCGCGGTCAGTCGCAGCCGCAGCCGCTCGCCACGGCCGGCTGCGGCTCGGGAACGCCGATCTTGGGCAGGCCCAGCAGCACACCCGCGGGCTTGGCCTGCTCGGCGGTGTTGCGCTTCTCCCAGGCGTCGCCCGCGCGCGTGCGGCGCACGTCGAGCACGGCGCCCTCGGCGAGGAGGTGGTGCGGGGCGGCGTACGTGATCTCCACGGTCACCACGTCGCCGGGGCGGACCTCCTGGTCGGGCTTGGTGAAGTGCACCAGGCGGTTGTCGGGGGCCCGGCCGGAGAGTCGGTGGGTGGCGCCGTCCTTGCGGCCCTCGCCCTCGGCGACCATCAGCTCCAGGGTGCGGCCGACCTGCTTCTTGTTCTCGTCCCAGGAGATCTCCTCCTGGAGGGCGACCAGGCGCTCGTAGCGCTCCTGGACGACCGCCTTGGGGATCTGGTTCTCCATCTCGGCGGCCGGGGTGCCGGGGCGCTTGGAGTACTGGAAGGTGAAGGCCTGGGCGAAGCGGGCCTCCCGCACCACGTGCAGCGTCTGCTCGAAGTCCTCCTCGGTCTCGCCGGGGAAGCCCACGATGATGTCGGTGGTGATCGCCGCGTGCGGGATGGCGGCGCGGACCTTCTCGATGATTCCCAGGTAGCGCTCCTGGCGGTAGGAGCGGCGCATCGCCTTGAGGACCGGGTCGGAGCCGGACTGGAGCGGCATGTGCAGCTGCGGCATCGCGTTCGGCGTCTCGGCCATGGCGGCGATGACGTCGTCGGTGAAGTCGCGGGGGTGCGGGGAGGTGAAGCGGACGCGCTCCAGGCCGTCGATGTTCCCGCAGGCGCGCAGCAGCTTGCTGAACGCCTCGCGGTCGCCGATGTCGGAGCCGTAGGCGTTGACGTTCTGCCCGAGCAGGGTGATCTCGCTGACGCCCTCGGCGACCAGGGCCTCGACCTCGGCGAGGATGTCGCCGGGCCGGCGGTCCTTCTCCTTGCCGCGCAGCGCGGGGACGATGCAGAAGGTGCAGGTGTTGTTGCAGCCGACGGAGATGGAGACCCAGGCCGCGTACGCGCTCTCGCGCCGGGTGGGCAGCGTGGACGGGAACGCCTCCAGGGACTCGGCGATCTCGACCTGCGCCTCCTCCTGCACGCGGGCGCGCTCGAGCAGCACCGGGAGCTTGCCGATGTTGTGGGTGCCGAAGACGACGTCCACCCAGGGGGCCCGCTTCACGATGGTGTCGCGGTCCTTCTGCGCCAGGCAGCCCCCGACGGCGATCTGCATGCCGGGGCGGCTCGCCTTCTTCGGGGCGAGGTGGCCGAGGTTGCCGTACAGCTTGTTGTCGGCGTTCTCCCGTACGGCGCAGGTGTTGAAGACGACGACGTCGGCGTCGCCGTCGGCGCCCTCGGGGGCGCGGACGTAACCCGCGTCCTCCAGCAGACCGGACAATCGCTCGGAGTCGTGAACGTTCATCTGGCACCCGTAGGTGCGTACTTCGTAGGTGCGCGTGCCGCCCACTGACTGGCTCCGGTCGATGCTGCTCATGGCACTAAGGGTAGGCGGTCACGATCGGGGCGAACGCCCGCGCACATCTTGACAGTACGCGGTCAGTCTCGGTGTGATGCATGGGAGCGCTCCCACACTTCCCTTCTCCCACCCTGGAGGCACCCTGTGCGCACCCGAGTCCTTCGATTACTGCGCCGGCCCTGGACCGCGGCCGTGGCCGCCGTGGCGCTGGTGGTGTCGGTCCTGGTGGCGATGCCCGCGAGCGGCGCCGCGGCGGCCGCCTGCCGGGTCGACTACAGCGTCGACGCGTGGGCGGGCGGCTACACCGCCCAGGTGAGGATCACCAACCTCGGTCCCGCGGTGAGCGACTGGCGTCTCACCTGGACCTACACCGGCGATCAGCAGGTGACCTCGGCGTGGAACGCGACCGTCACACAGACCGGCACGTCCGTCGTCGCCGTCGACGCCGGCTGGAACGGCGCCGTGTCCACCGGCGGCACCGCCGAGTTCGGACTGCAGGGGACCTGGCGGTCCGCCGACCCCGCACCGGACGACTTCGCACTCAACGGCGTCTCCTGCGGCGAGGACGGCGGCACACCGTCCGCCACTCCGACGGCGTCCCCCACCACACCGCCGACCACGCCTCCCACGACGACTCCGCCGCCGTCCGCGGAGTGCGGTGACGCCGTGATCTGCTCGGGCTTCGAGGACCAGTCCGGCCCCGAGCCCTCCGGCGACTGGCGGTTCACCGCCCCCGACTGCCAGGGCACGGGCACGGCCACCGTGGACTCGGCGGTGTCGCACGAGGGCGGCAGGTCGCTCCGGGTGGACGGCCGGGCCGGGTACTGCAACCACGCCTTCGTCGCCCACACCGCGGACCTGTCGTCGGTCGGCCCGGTGATGTACGTGCGCATGTGGGTCCGGCACACCACCGCGCTGCCGACCTCGCACGTCACCTTCGTGTCGATGCCGGACTCGGCGCAGGGGGGCCGGGCACTGCGCGTGGGCGGCCAGAACGGCGCGCTGCAGTGGAACCGGGAGAGCGACGACGCCACCCTGCCCGCACAGAGCCCGGCCGGGGTGGCGCTGAGCAGGCCGCTGCCGACGGACGGCTGGCAGTGCCTGCGGTTCGCGATCGACACCTCGGCCGCCAACCTCGACACCTGGCTCGGCGACGAGCAGGTTCCGGGCCTGCACGCCGACGGGGTGCCGACACAGGACGTCGACCAGCAGTGGCTCACCCGCGGCACCGCACCCAGGCCGACCGCCCTGCGACTGGGCTGGGAGAGCTACGCGACGGGCGACGACACCGTCTGGTTCGACGACGTGGCCGTGGGCTCCGCACCGATCGGCTGCTGACGGGGCGGCCCCGAGGGCCCGAGGCCACGGGGGTGTCACCACGGCGTCGGCCCGGGCCGGGGCGCCTCAGGGCTCGATGAGGCCCGCGCGGATCGCGTACCGGGTGAGTTCCAGCCGGTCCCGTACGCCCAGTTTCTGCAGGAGGTTCGCGCGGTGGCGTTCGACGGTCTTGGCGCTGATGAACAGCAGCTCGCCGATCTCCTTGGAGGTGTGGCCCTCGGCGACGAGCTTGAGGATCTCCTCCTCGCGCTCGGTGATGGGCCGCTCGGGCAGGCCGCCACCGCCCTGCACGCGGTCCAGGTAGGAGCGGACGAGGGCCCGCTCGGCGCCGGGGTAGATGAACGGCTCGTCGCGCACGGCGGCCCGGCACGCCTCGACCAGGTCGCGGTCGGCGACGGACTTGAGGACGTATCCGCAGGCGCCCGCCTTGAGGGCCTCGAAGAAGTACTGCTCGTTGTCGTACATGGTCAGGATGAGGATGCGCAGCTCGGGCAGGCGCCGGGAGAGTTCGCGGGCCGCCTGGAGGCCGGTCATGCGGGGCATGGCGACATCCAGGACGGCCAGGTCGATCTCGGTGGCCCGCGCGGCCGCGACCGCTTCGGCACCGTCACCGGCCTCGGCGACCACCGTCAGATCGGGTTCGCCGTCCAGGATGAGGCGGACTCCGCGGCGTACGAGGGTGTGGTCGTCGGCGAGCAGGACGCGGATCGGGGGCCGTGCGGACATCAGGGGCTGTCTCCGGTTCGGTCTGCGGAACGGTCCCCCGGCGGCGCGGGGACGCGCAGGCGTACGTCGGTGCCCCCTCCGGGGGCGGGTTCGAAGTGGATCTCGGCTCCTATCAGCAGGGCCCGCTCCCGCATCCCGCGGATACCGGCGCCCTCGGCGGCGGTGCCGAGACCGGTGCCGTCGTCCCGGACGAGCAGTTCGACACCGGCGTCGTCGGGCAGCGGCCTCAGCGTGAGCGCCGCGCGGGCGGCGCCGGCGTGGCGGGCGGTGTTGGTCAGTCCCTCCTGGGCGACCCGGTAGAGCACGAGTTCGGCCTCCGGGGCGAGCGGGGGCAGGTCGCCGGGGATGTGCTGCTGGACGGTCAGTCCGTGGTGCGTGAACTCGGCGGCGAGCGAGCGCAGGGCGCTGGCCAGGCCGAGTTCCTCCAGGACGCCGGGACGCAGCCGCCGGGCGATGCGGCGGATCTCGTCGAGCCCTGCCCGGGTGGCCTCCTGCGCCAGGGTCACCTCGTCGCGCAGTTCCCCGGGGACCCGGTCGGCGACGCGCTTGAGCTGGAGGAGAACGGCGGTCAGGGTCTGGCCCACCTCGTCGTGGAGTTCGCGGGCGATGCGGTGGCGTTCGCGTTCCTGGGCCTGCAGGGCCCGACCGGCACCGGCGGCGCGTTCGGCCTGGAGCCGGTCCAGCATCGTGTTGTACGTCGCGATGAGCTGCGCTGCCTCGGCCGGTCCGGAGACCTCGGGACGGGTCCCGGGCACCAGCAGGTCGGCGGTGGACATGGCCCGGCCCAGCCGGTGCAGCGGGGTGAGCCCGATGCGCAGCACGACCGCGTTGCCCGCCAGCAGGGCCGCGAGGCCGCCCAGCAGGACCAGGGCCTCCCCGGCCAGCACGGGCGTCGACACGGTGACCGGTCCCAGCAGCAGTGCGGTGGCCACGACCAGGCCGGCGGCGTTGAGCGAGAAGATCCGCCAGAACAGCGACACGTTCCTCTTTCCGCTCCTCCCGGCCTTCTCGCACGACACCCCCGCAGCCAGCTTCGCCGACCGCGACCGGCTGCGTATATCCGTCACGACACCCATATCGCCACCGTACGTGCGGATGGCAGCATGGCGAGGTCGCGGGCACGGCACCCACGTGCGGAAAGCGCAGCTGGAGACGCGGCAGGCAACGCAGGACGAGTGAGGGGAAAGCACGTGTCAGCTCCACGCCTGAGGGCGACTCCGCTCCCGGGTATCGGGGTCCAGTACGACCTGGTGACCCGCGAGCACCGCCACCTGTCGGTGGTGGCCCACCGCGACGGTGCCCGCACGGTGAACGTGTACCGGTCCGACGACCCCGACTCCTGTGCCCACTCGCTGCGGTTGACCGGCCCCGAGGCGGGCGCGCTGATCGACGCGCTGAAGCCCTCCCACCACAGCGCGAGCCTGCTCTACACCACCGATCTCGGGCTGGTCGCCGAGCGGATCGAGGTGGCGGCCACCTCCCGGTGGAACGGACGGCTGCTGGGCGACACCCGGATGCGGACCGACACGGGCGCCTCGATCGTGGCGGTGCTGCGGCGGGCCGAGGCGATTCCCTCGCCGGCGCCGGACTTCCGGCTCGTGGGTGGTGACACCTTGATCGTCATCGGCACCCGTGAGGGCGTCGACGCCGCCGCGGCGATACTCGGGCAGGAGTGAGCGCGTGCACTCCGCGGTACTCCTGATCGAGTTCGGTTCCATCATCCTCGGGCTCGGGCTGCTCGGCCGGTTCGCCGGCCGTTACCGGCTGTCGCCCATCCCGCTGTACCTGCTGGCCGGTCTCGCCTTCGGCGAGGGCGGCCTGCTGCCGCTCGGCGCGAGCGAGGAGTTCGTCGCGACCGGCGCCGAGATCGGTGTCATCCTCCTGCTGCTGATGCTGGGCCTGGAGTACACGGCCAGCGACCTGGTCACCAACCTCAAGTCGCACTATCCGGCCGGTCTCGTCGACTGCGCGCTCAACGCCGTGCCGGGCGCGGTGGCCGCGCTGCTGATGGGCTGGGGCCCGGTGGCCGCCGTCGTCCTGGCCGGTGTGACGTGGATCTCGTCGTCCGGTGTGATCGCGAAGGTGCTCGGCGATCTGGGCCGGGTCGGCAACCGCGAGACGCCGGTGATCCTGAGCGTGCTGGTCCTGGAGGACCTGGCGATGGCGGTGTACCTGCCGATCGTCACGGCCCTGGTCGCCGGCGCCGGTCTGATGACCGGGAGCATCACGCTGGCGGTCGCGCTGGCCGCGGCGGGCCTGGTGCTCTTCGTGGCGGTGCGCTACGGCCGGCTCATCTCCCGCTTCGTCTCCAGCGACGACCCGGAGAAGCTGCTCCTCGTGGTGCTGGGTCTGACGATCCTCGTCGCCGGTGTCGCACAGCAGCTCCAGGTGTCGGCCGCGGTGGGCGCCTTCCTGGTGGGCATCGCGCTGTCCGGGGAGGTCGCGGAGGGCGCGCACACGCTGCTGAGCCCGCTGCGGGACCTGTTCGCGGCCGTCTTCTTCGTCTTCTTCGGGCTGCACACGGACCCGGCCAGCATTCCGCCGGTCCTGCTGCCCGCGCTGGCGCTGGCGCTGCTGACCGCCGTGACGAAGATCGCCACCGGGTACTGGGCGGCGCGGCGCGCCGGGATCTCCGTCAAGGGCCGCTGGCGGGCGGGCGGTGCGCTGGTGGCGCGCGGCGAGTTCTCCATCGTGATCGCGGGCCTCGCGGTCTCCGCCGGTATCGAGCCGTCCCTGGGCCCACTGGCCACGGCGTACGTCCTCATCCTGGTCGTCCTGGGCCCCCTCACCGCGCGCTTCACCGAGCCGCTGGCGATGCGCCTCTTCCGGCGCCGCGACAACCCCGACCGCCCGAGCGGGCCCGCGGAGGGGACGCCCCGGACCGCGGCGACGGAGGCGGAAGCCTCGGTGGGCGACTGACCGGGCGCCCGGCCCCGGCGGGCGGGGTCAGGCGCCGGTCGGTTCCGGGGCGTCCGGCGTTGGCGGTGTCCAGCCCTGCCGGCGCAGCACGCCGGACACGTCCGGTGTCTCGTAGTGGTCGCCCTTGAGGACCTTGCCGTCGGCCCGGCGGCTGACGCGGCCGTCGGGCCCCAGCTTGGTCATGTTGGAGCGGTGGACCTCCGCGATCACCGCGTCGAGGTCTATGCCGTGCACGAGGGCGGTGCCGTAGGCCACGTAGACCACGTCGGCCAGTTCGTGCGCGAGCCGGTCGAGCGGGCCCCGCACCGACACCTCGGCGACCTCGGCCGCTTCCTCGGCGAGCAGCTCGCCTCTGTGCGCGGCCAGGGCGGGCGGGACCTCGGTCGGAGTGCTGCGGGCGTCCAGCCCGAAGGCGAGGTGGAAGGCACGGACCAGGTCGGCGGGCGACGTCCTGCCCCCGGCGGACGGGGTGCGGCCCTCGGCAGACGGGGTGCGTCCCTCGGCGGACGGGGGGCCGCTCTCGGCGGGCGGGGTGCTGCTCATGTGGACGACTTTAGCGACCACCACTGACAGTGGGCCCTGGTCAGTGTGGGTGCGGGCTGGCAGGATCGCCCCCATGTCCACGCTGCTCTCCCGTATCGGCAGGCGCCGGGCCGTCCAGGGCGCGGTCGCCGGTGCCGTCGCGCTCGGGCTGCTGTTGTGGTGGCTGCTGCCGCTGGGCGAGAAGCCGCCGAGCGGGACGATCACGTTCAGCACCGGAACCCGCGCGGGTGTGTACCAGAAGTACGGCGAGCTGCTGCGCACCGAGCTGCGCAAGGACATGCCGGACCTGGACGTGCGGCTGATGACCAGCGCGGGCTCGCAGGAGAACGTCGAGCGGGTGGCGTCCGGGGAGGCCGACTTCACGATCGCCGCGGCCGACGCGGTCGAAACGTACAAACTGGCCGGCCGCCCGGGTGCCGAAGGGCTGCGCGGGGTCACCCGGCTCTACGACGACTACGTGCAGCTCGTCGTGCCGACCGACTCGGACATCCAGTCGGTGCGGGACCTGCGGGGCAAGCGGGTGGCCATCGGGCTGCCCAACTCGGGGGTAAGGCTGATCGCCACCCGGCTGCTGAAGGCGGTGGGCATCGACCCGGAGACGGACATCACCCCCAGCGCGGACGGGATCGACACCGGCCCCGGACGGCTGGGCGACGAGCTGGACGCGTTCTTCTGGTCCGGCGGGGTGCCGACGGACGGCCTCAAGAAGATCGCGGAGAGTTCCGCCTTCCGGTTCGTGCCGATCGGCGACGATCTGGTCACCAAGCTGCACCGGTCGGGCGGCGCGACCCGCTACTACCGCACCACCAACATGCCGGAGTCGGCCTACCCCACGGTCCAGAACGGCGCCGTGGTGCCGACGATGGCGGTGTCCAACCTGCTGGTGACCCGCGCGGACGTCGATCCGCGGCTCACCGAGTGGCTGACCCGGACCGTCCTCGACAGCCGCGACGGCATCGGTGCGCACGTGCACTCCGCGCAGCTGGTGGACCTGCGTACCGCGATCTACACCGACCCGCTCGAACTGCACGAGGGCGCCCGGCGCTACTACCGGTCGGTCAAGCCCTAGACCCGCTCGGGCTCCTTGGGCGCCGTGCCGGTCCTGGGCACCGTGACCGTGACCCGAAGCCCGTGCGGCTCCTGGTGGCCGAAGGAGATCGAGCCGTCGCCCGCCGCGAGCAGCGCCCGGCAGATGGACAGGCCGAGGCCGGAGCCGTTGATGTTCTGGTGCCGGCCGCTGCGCCAGAAACGGTCCCCCACGCGCGTGAGCTCCTCGTCGGTGAGTCCGGGACCGTTGTCGGTGACGACGACGGTGGCGGCGTCCCCGGTGGAGGCGACCTCGACCCGGACACTCTCGCCGCGCGGCGTGAACTTCACCGCGTTGTCGATGACCGCGTCCAGGGCGCTCGACAGCGTCACCGGGTCCGCCCAGCCCGTGGTCGGCGGGCAGTCGCCGACCAGCCGTACGCCCTTGGCGTCGGCCGTCGGTGACCAGGCGGCCACCCGCTCGGCGGCCAGCGCGCCGACGTCGGTGACCTTCAGGTCGGCCTGGCTGTGCTCGGCCAGCGCCAGGTCGAGCAGGTCGTCCAGGACCCGGGCCAGGCGTTTGCCCTCGGTCTGGACGGAGGCGATCTCCTCGTTGCCCTCGGGCAGTTCGAGGGCGAGCAGCTCGATGCGCAGCAGGAGGGCGGCGAGCGGGTTGCGCAGCTGGTGGGAGGCGTCGGCGACGAAGGCCCGCTGCTGCTCCAGAACGTCCTCCACGTGGTCGGCCATCTCGTTGAACGACCCGGCCAGGCGTCTGAGCTCCGGCGGTCCCCCGGACGGCGCGACCCGGGACTTCAGCCGCCCGGTGGCGATGTCGTGGGTGGTGGCGTCGAGTACCCGTACCGGCCTGAGCACCCAGCCGGTCAGCCGCAGCGCCGCACCGACGGCGAGCAGCATCGCGGCGAACTCCCCGGCGCCGATGACGAGCCAGCCGCGCAGGATACTCGAACGCATCGAGTCGGTCGGCGACTCGGTGACCACGACCGCGACCACGTCGCCGTCCCGGATGACCGGCGAGGCCACCACGAGCCGTCCGTCCTGCCAGGGCCACACCTGCTCGGGATCGTGGCTGCGGCGGCTGAGCAGCGCCTCGTCGAAGGAGTCGCGGACCTCGCCGGTCTGCGGCAGGAACCAGGTCGTGGGCGCGTTGGCCATCGGGATGTGGTTGCGGTAGAAGACCCCGGCCTTGATGCCGTAGACCTCGTAGTAGCTGGTCAGCTCGGTCTGCAGGGTTTCCAGGCGTTCGTCCGTGTCCGTCCGGCGTGAGCCGCCCGAGCCGTCCTCCGTGACGAACTGGGCGAGCGCGGCGAAGCGCGCCGTGTCGTCGATGCGGTCGATGACGACCTTCTGCTGCTCCGCGCGGGCGACGCTGACGCCGAGCGGCACGCCGAGCGCGAGCAGGACGGCCGCCATCAGGACGATGAGCAGCGGGAGCAGGCGGGTGCTCACCGGACCCGCTAGGCGGTGGGGGCGACGAGGCGGTAGCCGACGCCGCGGACGGTCTCGATCAGCGCGGGCATGTGCAGCTTGGAGCGCAGGGACGCGACGTGCACCTCCAGGGTGCGCCCGGTCCCCTCCCAGCTGGTGCGCCACACCTCGCTGATGATCTGCTCACGACGGAAGACCACACCGGGGCGCTGGGCGAGCAGGGCGAGCAGATCGAACTCCTTGCGGGTGAGTTGGACAACCGAACCGTCCACGCTCACCTGGCGTGTCGGCAGCTCGATGCGCACCGCGCCGAGGCGGACCACGGTCTCGGTGCTCCCGGTGGCGTCCTCGTGGGCGGTGCGCCGGCTGACGGCGTGGATCCGGGCCAGCAGTTCCCCCGTGTCGTACGGCTTGACCACGTAGTCGTCGGCGCCGAGGTTGAGGCCGTGGATGCGGGAGCGCACGTCGGCCCGCGCGGTGACCATGATGACCGGGGTGCTGGTGCGCTTGCGGATCTTTCCGCAGACCTCGTAGCCGTCCTGGTCGGGCAGGCCCAGGTCGAGCAGGACGACGCCGAAGCCGTCGACCTCCGGGACGAGCGCCTGGAGCGCCTCCTCGCCGCTGCGCGCGTGGGTGACGTCGAAGCCGTGCCGTGCCAGGATCGCGGACAGGGCGGCGGCCACGTGGTTGTCGTCCTCGACGAGCAGCAGTCTCATCCGGGCTCCCTTCGGTTCATCGGCCGTACGCTCGGGGCGGGTAGAAATCGGGACGGGCTCATGGACGGGCACGCGCGCGTGCGTCCTGTGCAGTGACGCCGATGGAGGGGGACGGCGTCAAGAGGCTTCCGGTTGCGGCCGCTCGAAGTTATCCGGCCGATATGCGCCCAGCTCACAAGTGCTACGACTCGTGTCCGATTGCTATCGGATCGTGATGCTCAGATCTCGCTCAGATGTAGAGACGCGACGTGGCCCGGGTCACTACTGTCCTGCGAAACCCAGGAGGACGGAGCCCGAGAGCGATGACCGAAGTATCGGTGGCCAAGGAAGACAAGGCTGCGACCGGCGAACTGGTCGTCCTGAAGAGTGTCAACAAGCACTTCGGCGCGTTGCACGTGCTCCAGGACATCGACCTGACGATTCAGCGCGGCGAGGTCGTCGTGGTCATCGGACCCTCCGGGTCCGGCAAGTCCACCCTGTGCCGCACCATCAACCGTCTGGAGACCATCGACGACGGTTCGATCACGATCGACGGCAAGCCGCTGCCCGCCGAGGGCAAGGAGCTGGCCAGGCTGCGGGCCGACGTCGGCATGGTCTTCCAGTCGTTCAACCTCTTCGCGCACAAGACGGTGCTCGAGAACGTGACGCTGGGCCAGGTCAAGGTCCGCAAGGTCGAGGCCAAGAAGGCCGAGGAGAAGGCCCGCGCCCTGCTCGACCGGGTCGGCGTGGGCGCCCAGGCCGACAAGTACCCCGCGCAGCTCTCCGGCGGCCAGCAGCAGCGTGTCGCCATCGCGCGTGCGCTGGCCATGGACCCGAAGGTCATGCTCTTCGACGAGCCGACGTCGGCTCTCGACCCGGAGATGATCAACGAGGTCCTCGAGGTCATGAAGCAGCTCGCCGAGGACGGGATGACCATGATCGTGGTCACCCACGAGATGGGCTTCGCCCGCTCCGCCGCCAACCGCGTGGTGTTCATGGCGGACGGCCGCATCGTCGAAGAGGCCACGCCGGACCAGTTCTTCAGCAATCCGCGCAGCGACCGTGCCAAGGACTTCCTGTCGAAGATCCTGCACCACTGAGATTTCGGTGCGGCTCCGGCGCCCCGCGCCGACCGCACCGGCGGCCCGTTCCCGGGAGCCGCACCTGATCGCCTGATCCTCTGATCGTCCGATCGCAGCTCGATCACAGCCAAAGGATGTTCACCATGAAGCTTCGCAAGGTCTCCGCCGCCTCGGCCGCCGTGCTCGCCCTCGCCCTGACCGCCACCGCGTGCGGCGGCGACGACAAGGACAGCGGCTCGTCCGGTGGTGACGGCAAGAAGATCACCATCGGCATCAAGTTCGACCAGCCCGGCCTCGGCCAGAAGACCCCGGACGGCTACGCCGGCTTCGACGTGGACGTCGCCACGTACGTCGCCAAGAAGCTCGGCTACACCGAGGACCAGATCGAGTGGAAGGAGTCGAAGAGCGCCGACCGCGAGACCATGCTGCAGCGCGGTGACGTCGACTTCATCGCCGCCACGTACTCGATCACTCCCGAGCGCTCGGAGAAGGTCGACTTCGCCGGCCCGTACCTGCTGGCCCACCAGGACGTGCTGATCCGTGCCGACGACGACAAGATCAAGTCGCCGGAGGACCTGAACGACGCGAAGCTCTGCTCGGTCACCGGTTCGACCTCGGCGCAGAACATCAAGGAGAAGCTGGCCCCCAAGGCCCAGCTGCAGCCGTACCCGACGTACTCGGCCTGCCTGCCCGGCCTGCAGAACGGCGCCATCGACGCGCTGACCACGGACGACTCGATCCTCGCGGGTTATGCCTCCCAGTCGCAGTTCAAGGGCAAGTTCAAGCTCGGCGGCTTCAAGCTGACGAACGAGAACTACGGCATCGGCGTCAAGAAGGGCAGCGACCTCAAGAACAAGATCAACGACGCGCTCGAGGCCATGGTCGCCGACGGCGCCTGGGACAAGGCCGTCAAGGACAACTTCGGCCCGGCCAACTACAAGAACGAGCCGGCGCCGAAGATCGGCGACATCAAGAGTTGAGGCCGGGCCTGACGAGGTGCGCCGCCCTACGGCAGGGGCGGCGCACCGGGGCGGGCATCCCTACACCCGGAAGCGCGGGAGATCGTGTTCGACTTTCTTCAGGATTACGACCTGGCGGGAGCCATCTGGACGACAGTGCAGCTCGCTGTGCTCTCGGCCGTCGGCTCCCTGATCTGGGGCACCCTGCTGGCCGCCATGCGGGTCGGCCCGGTGCCGTTGATGCGCGGTTTCGGAACCGCGTACGTGAACATCGTGCGGAACATCCCGCTGACCGTGATCATTCTGTTCGCGTCGCTGGGACTGAACCAGACGCTGGGCATCACCCTCGGCGGAGGGGATGACTTCGAGACGATCAACTTCCGGCTCGCCGTCCTGGGCCTGATCCTCTACACGTCGTCGTTCGTGTGCGAGGCGCTGCGCTCCGGCATCAACACGGTGCCGGTCGGCCAGGCGGAGGCGGCTCGGGCCCTCGGCCTGAGCTTCGGTCAGGTGCTTCGGCTGGTGGTCCTTCCGCAGGCGTTCCGCTCGTCCGTCGTTCCGCTGGCGAACGTGCTGATCGCCCTGATCAAGAACACCACGGTCGCCGCCGCCATCGGTGTGGCGGAGACGGCGCTGTTGATGAAGGAGATGATCGAGAACGAGGCACAACTGCTGCTCATCTCCGCGGTCATCGCTCTCGTGTTCGTGGTGTTGACGCTGCCGACCGGCCTGATCCTCGGCTGGGTGGGCAAGAAGGTGGCGGTGAAGCGATGAGCTCGGTCCTCTATGACGCCCAGGGGCCGCGCGCCAAGCGTCGCAACGTCCTCTTCACGGTCGTCTTCCTGGTGGCGTTCGCCGCCCTGCTGTGGTGGGTGTTCAGCACCCTCGACGACAAGGGCCAGCTGGAGTGGGCCCTGTGGAAGCCCTTCTTCACCGGCACCGAGGCCTGGTCGACGTACATCTGGCCGGGTCTGCAGAACACCCTGAAGGCCGCGGCTCTCGCGGTGGTCATCGCCCTGCCGCTCGGCGCCGCACTGGGCATCGCCCGGCTCTCCGACCACAAGTGGGTCCGGGTACCGGCCGCGGTCGTGGTCGAGTTCTTCCGGTCCATCCCCGTGCTGGTCCTGATGATCTTCGGTCTCGCGCTCTTCGCGGAGTACACGAACGTCAGCTCGGACGACCGCCCGCTCTACGCCGTCGTCACCGGCCTGGTGCTGTACAACGCCTCCGTCCTCGCCGAGATCGTCCGGTCCGGCATCCTGGCCCTCCCCAAGGGCCAGGCCGAGGGCGCGATGGCCATCGGGCTCCGCAAGGGCCAGGTCATGCGGCTGATCCTGCTGCCGCAGGCGGTCACGGCGATGCTCCCGGCCATCGTCAGCCAGCTCGTCGTGATCCTCAAGGACACCGCGCTCGGCGGCGCGATCCTGACCTTCCCCGAACTGCTCGCGTCGGCCAACACCATGAGCGGCTACTACGGCGCCAACGTGATCGCCAGCTACACCGTGGTCGCCGTGATCTACATCGCGCTCAACTTCGCCCTCACGAGCTTCGCGAGCTGGCTGGAGCGCCGGCTGCGGCGGGCGAAGAAGTCGACCGGTGCGGTACTCAGGGCGGACGACGTGGAGACCGCCGATGCCGGAACGGTCGGCAAGATCTAGCACACCTGACACTCGGTCATCTCGTATGACCATCGACGGAGGCCGTGGCGTGATCGCCACGGCCTCCGTCGCTTGACGCAAGCTGCGGCAATAGGTTGCATACGTTCTGTGACCGTGCACCCTGCTCAAACGTCCTGTTCACCCACGTCCCCCGGGACACCGCCACGGGCAGGGGGCGCCGCACCGTGGACCCGGTGATCATCACCGGAGCGGGGCCCGTCGGGCTCACGCTCGCCCTGGCGCTGGCGCGGCAGGAGGTGCCCTGTGTCGTCCTCGACGAGGGACCCGGCAAGGACGAACCGCGCCCCGCGCGCACCGTCGTGCTGCGCGAGGAGGCCGTCGCGCTCGTCGAGCGGCTGACCGGCGCAGCGCTGACGGGGCTGGGTTCGCGTTGGGCCGGATGGCGGTCGATGCGGCGCAAGCAGGTGACGCGCGAGGTCGCGTTCGGCGACGCCGACCCGGCCCCCCTGCACATCGCCCAGCACGAGCTGGCCGGGGTCCTGCGCACGGCACTCGCCCGCGAGCGGCTGGTCAAGATCGCCGTAGACAGCCGACTGGACGGCATCGAGCAGGAGAAGTCCGGCGTCACGGCCCACACCCGCGGCCCCGCCGGCACGTGGTGGCGCGGCAGTTACCTGGTCGGCTGCGACGGCCCGCGCTCCACCGTCCGCAAGCTCCAGGACATCCGCTTCCCCGGCCGTACGGCGGTGGAACGATACGCCGTCGCCGCACTGCGCACCGAACTCCCGTGGCCGGACGAGGCGCTGCTCCACCGCATGCCGCCGTGGCGGACGACCGGGCCCCCGGCCGGCGAGGTGGTCGGCCGCCCGCTGCCGGACGGCGTGTGGCGCCTGGACTGGCTGCTGCCGCCCGGCAAGGACCTGGTCACGCCCGAACTGCTGGTGAGCCGGGTCCGCGAGACCCTCACCGGATGGGCGGCCGACGGTTCGACCCCGGCATACGAACTCCTCGACACCGGCGTCCACACGGTCCACCACCGCCTCGCCCGCCGCTGGCGGGTGGGCCGCGTACTGCTGGCCGGGGACGCGGCTCACCTGCTGGGCGCGCTGGGCACGCAGGGCCTGGAGGAGGGGCTGCTGGACGCCGACAACCTCGCCTGGAAACTGGCTCTGGCCTGGCACCACGGGCCCCGCGAGGCGCTGCTCGACAGCTACCAGCAGGAGCGGCGGGCGGCGATCTCCGCGCGGCTGCGCGCCGCCGATCAGTTGCTCCCGCTGGTACGCGGCGGCGGTGGACTGCGCTCCTACGTGCCCGGCTCCGCCCGTGGCAACGACGCGCTGCTGACGGACGGTCACCTCGGCCGCGGCGCACTGGGCGCGCAGGGGACGTACGCCGACTCGCCGCTCGCACCCGAGGGCCTCGGCGGGGAGGTGTCCGTGGGCACACCGCCGGGGACACCCGTCACCGATGTGCGGGTCACGGCGGAGGACGGCACGTTCGTACAGCTGCGCGACCGGCTGGGGCGCGGGGCGCTGCTGGTGGTACTGATCGCGCCGGGCACCGGGGTGTGGGACCGCAAGCACTGGGTGACGGCCGGGATCATGCCCCGACTGGCGGCCGCGGTGACGGCGCTGCCCCACCACGCCGAGCTGCTGGTCGCCGAGAGCTACCCGGGTGCCGCGGCCCACACGGTGCTGCTCGTGCGGCCCGACGGCCACCTGGTCACGGCGCTGAACGGGGTGCGTCCGGCCGACCTCTACGCGGCTGCCGAGAGCGCGCTGGGCGGGGCGACGGCCAGGGCGTCGACCGAGGCCGAGGAGGGGGCGGGGGCCGGGGCCGGTTCGCGTTGAGCGGTGGCGTTGAGCGGTGGCGTTGAGCGGTGGCGTCCAGCGGTCGCGTCGGCCGGGTGCCGGTCCCGCCGGCCGTCTGGACACCCGGGGGGCGCGGCCGCTGTCCGCATGGTGACGCTGAGTTGACCGGCCCGCACCGTCATGGTCTACTCCGGATCGTGACCGACACCTGTGTGCGCCTGTGGCGGAGGGTCCATATGGACCTCGTCCGCTATGCGGGCTGCGTGTGTCGTCCGTCCTGCTGAATTCGCCTCCCCTTTCCTTCGCGCGCGCCGCCGGTCCGACGTGCCGCCGCGCGCTCCCTCGCGAACTCCCAGGACGGTACCCGTGTCCCTCCCCTCCGTTTCCCCCGCTTCCCCTTCCCCCGCGTCCGCGTCCACGCCCGCCCCGACGCAGGCCCAACTCCTGGGCTTCGTACGGCGGGCGGCGGCCGACACCGAACTGATCGCCTCTCTGCCGCTCGACCCCGAGGGCCGCACCTGGATGCGGCTGGCCGGACCGGGTGGCAGCGAGGCCTGGCTGATCGGCTGGCCGCCCGGCACGGGCACCGGCTGGCACGATCACGCCGACTCCGTGGGCGCCTTCGTGACGGCCGCGGGCGAGCTCAAGGAGAACGCGCTCGCCGCCCGCCTGCCCACCGACGGCTGGAAGACCCTCGAACTCAGCGACGGTGTGGACCGGGAGCGCCGGCTGACCGTCGGCACGGGGCGCGCCTTCGGGCGGCACCACGTGCACGAGGTCCTCAACGAGTCGTCCGACCGCCACGCGGTGTCCGTGCACGCCTACTACCCGCCCCTGCCGCGGATCCGCCGCTACAGCCGCAGCGGACAGACCCTGCGCCTGGAGCAGGTCGAGCGCCCGCAGGACTGGCAGTGAGCGGGCCCACCGGAATCGACGCCCTGCTGGAGCGGGTACGCGCCGGGTATCGGCGGATCGGGCCGGAAGAGGCGTACGACGCCGCCGAGGCGGGCACGGCACTGCTGGTCGACATCCGGTACGCCGCCCTGCGCGAGCGGGACGGTGTGATTCCCGGCGCGCTGGTGATCGAGCGCAACGAACTGGAGTGGCGGCTGGATCCGCTGGGCAGCCACCGCGTGCCCGAGGCGACGGACCACGACGTGCGGGTGGTCGTGGTGTGCGACGAGGGATACGCCTCCAGCCTGGCGGCGGAGTCACTGCACCGGCTGGGACTGCACCGGGCCACGGACCTGATCGGGGGCTTCCAGGGCTGGCGGTCGGCGGGCCTCCCGGTGGCCGCACGGGGCCAGTAGTCGGCGGGGCAGTACAGGGGTGCCGGGTCCGCGTTGCCCTTGGTGACCAGGCGGATCGGAGTGTGGTCGATCTTCTTCGCCTTCCTGCCGCACGGCAGGGCGACGGTGTTGCGGACGGGCCGGACGCCCGCTCAGAACCCCTCGTCGCCGAGGTGTTCCGTGTCCTCGCCCTCCTCCTCCAGTGCCTGGCGGACCACCCGCAGGGCCATGCCCTCGGAGTAGCCCTTACGGGCCAGCATGCCGGCGAGGCGGCGCAGTCTCTTGTCGCGGTCGAGTCCCCGGGTGGCGCGCAGCTTGCGCGCCACCAGGTCGCGCGCGGTCTCCTCCTCCTGCTCGGTGTCCAGTTGGGACACCGCCACGTCGATGACCGTCGCCTCGACGCCCTTGGTGCGCAACTCTCTGGCGAGGGCGCGCCTGGCCAGCCCGCGGCCGTGGTGCCGGGACTCCACCCAGGCCTGAGCGAAGGCGCCGTCGTTGATCAGGCCGACCTCCTCGAACCTGGACAGCACCTCCTCCGCGGCCTCGTCGGGGATCTCCCGTTTGCGCAGGGCGTCGGCCAACTGTCTGCGGGTGCGCGGGGTCCCGGTGAGCAGGCGCAGGCAGATCGCCCGTGCCTGCTCCACCGGGTCCCGCGGAGGCTCCCCCTTCTCGGCCCTCGACGAGGAAGTGGCACCTCCGTCCTCGGCGGACGGCTCCACACGCTCGCGCCTTCGGCGCCCGCGCGTGCCGCCCGCTCCACGGCTCCGTCCGCCTCCGCGGCGCCCCTCGCCGTCACCGTGGCGCGCCGCGCCGTCCTCGTGGGGACCGACGGCGGAGGGATCCGGCTCGTACGGGGCCGCAGCCGCCCCGTACGCGTCGTCGCCCGGCCCGGCGGAGCCGCTCGTGTACTCGGCCCAGTCGGTTCGTCGGGTCACGGGTCAGCTCTTGGCTGCCGCGGCCTTGGACTTGGTGGCCTTGGCGGTCGTGGGCGCGGGCACCGCCGGTGCGGCGTCGGCCGGGGCGGCGGAGGCGGCGTCCGCGCCGGGCTCGGTGGCCGACTCCTCGGGGCGCACACCGACGCCCAGCTTCTGCTTGATCTTCTTCTCGATCTCGTTGGCCAGGTCGGGGTTGTCCTTCAGGAAGTTGCGCGCGTTCTCCTTGCCCTGGCCGAGCTGGTCGCCCTCGTACGTGTACCAGGCACCGGCCTTGCGGACGAAGCCGTGCTCCACGCCCATGTCGATCAGGCCGCCCTCGCGGCTGATGCCCTGGCCGTAGAGGATGTCGAACTCGGCCTGCTTGAAGGGCGGCGCGACCTTGTTCTTGACGACCTTGCAGCGGGTGCGGTTGCCGACCGCGTCCGTGCCGTCCTTCAGCGTCTCGATGCGGCGGATGTCGATGCGCACGGAGGCGTAGAACTTCAGCGCCCGGCCACCGGTCGTGGTCTCCGGGGAGCCGAACATCACGCCGATCTTCTCGCGGAGCTGGTTGATGAAGATCGCGGTGGTCTTGGACTGGTTGAGCGCGCTGGTGATCTTCCGCAGGGCCTGGCTCATCAGCCGGGCCTGCAGACCGACGTGGCTGTCGCCCATCTCGCCCTCGATCTCCGCACGCGGGACGAGCGCGGCGACGGAGTCGATGACGATGAGGTCGAGGGCACCGGAGCGGACCAGCATGTCCACGATCTCCAGGGCCTGCTCGCCGTTGTCGGGCTGGGAGAGGATCAGGTTGTCGATGTCGACGCCAAGCTTCTTGGCGTACTCGGGGTCGAGGGCGTGCTCGGCGTCCACGAAGGCGACCTGGCCGCCGGCCTTCTGCGCGTTCGCCACCGCGTGCAGGGTCAGGGTCGTCTTGCCGGAGGACTCGGGGCCGTAGACCTCCACGACACGGCCGCGCGGGAGGCCGCCGACGCCGAGGGCCACGTCGAGCGCGGTCGACCCGGTCGGGATGACCTCGATGGGCTCGTTCGGCCGCTCGCCCATGCGCATGACCGCGCCCTTGCCGAACTGCCGTTCAATCTGTGCGAGCGCGGCGTCCAGGGCCTTCTCGCGGTCGGTTCCTGCCATGGGTTCCACCCGGTTTGCTTGATTCGATCGCTTCACGTCAAAGACGCTAATGCCTGCCACTGACAATGGGCCCCGATGCGGGTCCGGCCTGTGGATAACTCGGGTGCATCTCCACCCGAACCCACTCGAATCACCCGTCACGAGCCCCGCCGGAGCCTCCATAAGAATGGATGTTCGATTTTCGTGTCAAGCGCACCACGCGGCACTTCCGAGCGTACGTCCCCGGGGCGGCGAGCCAGGTGGTTGGATGCGGATGCGACACCGGGAGAGGTCGGAGAGGGGACACCATGGCCAGGATCACCATCGATCTCGACGCCGAACTCGTGGTGGAGGTGATGGTCCTGGCCGGTATCGGCTCACCCCAGGACGCCGTCGAGGCGGTGGTGCGGGACTACATCGCCCGCGGTCACCGCACCGAGACCCGCACCGAGTTCAAGGACCGCAACCTGCGGGAGATCGACGCCAAGCCGCAGGAACCGCAGGGCTGACCCTGCTCCCGCCGGCGTACGGCGGGTGCCTCCGGCCGGACGACGACGGGGCGGACGGCCGTTGCCAGGCTCCTCCCATGCAGACCGCCCACACCGACCGCTCTCCCGTGCCGCGCCTGTGCCGCGCGACGGGCCTCGTGCTGATCCTCTCCGGCCTCGCGCACCTGGTGGTGTTCGCGGTGGACGGCGGGCCCTGGGACGGACCGGTGTCCTGGCGCAAACCGGTGACGTTCGGGCTGTCCTTCGGGGTGACGCTGATCGCGGTCACCTGGGTCACCTCGTACCTGGACCTCCGGCCGCGAACGCGCGCGGTGCTGCTCGCGGTGTTCGCGGCCGACTGCGTCGTCGAGGTCGGCGGGATCACCCTCCAGGCATGGCGCGAGGTGCCCTCGCACCTCAACATGGAGACGCCCTTCGACACCACCGTGTCCATGACGCTCGCGGTGGGCGGCGGTGTCCTGGTCGTGCTGCTCACCGCGTTCGCCCTCGCCTCCTTCCTCCGTCGTCCCACGGGCCCGGCCGGAATGGCCCTGGCGGTGCGCTCCGGTTTCGCGGTGCTGCTCGTCGGTCTCGCCTCGGGCGCCGCGATGATCGCGCGCGGTGTGGTGCTCACCCGCACCGGTCACCAGGAGGCCGCCTACCACTCCACGGCGTGGCTCAAGCCGCTGCACGGCGTGTCCCTGCACGCCGTGCTGGTACTGCCGGTGCTGGCCCGCCTGCTGGCCCTCACCCCGTGGAGCGAGACGGTACGGCGGCGGGTGGTGACCGGGGCGGTGTGCGGCTACGCGGCCGCCGTCGCCGTCGCCGGTGTGTGGGCCGGTGTCACCTACTGAGCCCGCGGAGCGCCCCTCAGGAGGGTGCTCCGCGCCTCAGGAGGAGCCACCGTCCCCGGTGCCCTCCGTTCCCTCCGTGCGCTCCGTACCCTCCGGCGCCGGGCGCCGGGCCCACAGTGTGCGCAGGCGCGTGGACGTCCCGGACACCGACCGGCGGTCCCTGCGCCCGTGGACGCGGGGATCGTCCGTGACGTCGTAGCGCTTGACGTACGCGCCGAGGAACGCCTGCAGCGTGGCGACCGCCGGGATGGCGATCAGCGCGCCGACGGCGCCGAGGAGGGCGGTGCCCGCGATGACGGAGCCGAAGGCGACCGCGGGGTGGATGTCCACGGTCTTCGACGTCAGCTTGGGCTGCAGCACGTAGTTCTCGAACTGCTGGTAGATCACCACGAAGATCAGCACCCACAGCGCGTACCAGGGGTTGACCGTGAACGCGATCAGCATGGGCAGGGCGCCCGCGAGATAGGTGCCGATGGTCGGGATGAACTGCGACACCAGACCGACCCACACGGCGAGCGCGGGCGCGTAGGGCACCTCCAGGATCTCCAGGAGGATGTAGTGCGCGACGCCGGAGACCAGCGCCATCAACCCGCGTGAGTACAGGTAGCCGCCGGTCTTGTCCACGGCGATCTCCCACGCGCGCAGGACCTCCGCCTGGCGGGCGGGCGGCAGGACGGAGCAGAGTCCGCGCCGCAGCCGGGGGCCGTCGGCGGCGAAGTAGAACGAGAACAGCAGCACCGTCAGCAGCTGGAAGAGGCCGCCGAGGACCTGGGCCGACACGTCCAGGACGCCCGTCGCGCTGTTCTGCACGTAGTTGCGCAGCCAGTCGGAGCGGAGCAGGCCCTCCTGGATGTCGACCCGTCTCAGCTCGGTGTGGAAGTGGCCGTTGACCCAGTTGATGACGGAGTCGAGGTAGTCCGGGAACTCCTCGACCATCTTGACGATCTGGCCCGCGAGCATGGAGCCGAGCAGGGTGACGAACCCCGCGGCGGCGATCAGCACGGCGAGGAAGACGAGGAAGGTGGCGAATCCCCGGCGCATGCCGCGTCCGGCCATCCAGCTCACCGCGGGTTCGATGGCCAGGGCCAGGAAGAACGCGATGAGGACGTTGATCAGCAGCCCGGTGAGCTGGTGGAAGGCCCAGCTGCCCAGCTGGAAGGCGGCGATGAGCGCGAGGGCCAGCACCATGGCGCGCGGCAGCCAGCGCGGCATGCGGGCGCCCGGCCCCGCCACGGAGCCGTCGGCCGGGGGGCCGACGGGCGGCGCGGTGCCCTCGGAGGGTGCGTGCCGGGCGGCCTGCCCGGTCTCGTCAGTGGATGCCACGGAGCAAGTCTCGCCCACGCCACCGACGGGGGAGCCCGGTACGGCGATCTTCGTGAACCGTCACCGCTGTTCCCGCGGCACGTTCATGACGGTGCACACCACGCGCCACACGTCCTTCGCGTCCCAGCCGGCGTCCAGCGCCTCGTGCACCGTACGCCCGCCCAGCTCCGCCATCACGTGATCACGCGCGAAGGTGTCGGCGTACCCCGGACCGAAGTGATCCGTCATCCGCTCCCAGAAGACCGTCAACCGCATGCCCCCAGTATCCCGCCCCTGAGAGTGGGCCCCGAACCGGGACCACCTGCCGGAACCGCCTTTGGGCCTACGGTCTGTCCCATGGCCGAAACCGGAGCGTCCCCACTCCCCGCGATCCCACCGCCCGCGTCCCCCCGCGCCCAGGGCCCGTGCTCACCGCTCGCGCGCGCGGAGCAGTTCGTCTGGCTCACCGCGCGCGTACTGGAGCAGCGGCTGTTCGCGCACGACTTCCGGGGCGGGGACCCCGGCCCGGTGGAGACCGCGCTGGAGGCCTACCGCAACGAGGACGGCGGGTACGGCCACGCACTGGAACCCGATCTGCGCGGCCCGGTCAGTCAGCCGCTGCACACCGCGCAGGCGCTGCGCGTCCTGGACGCCGTGGGCCGCTGCGGCGGGCAGCGGGCCGAGCGGATCTGCCGCTATCTGACCGCCGTGTCCACGCCGGACGGTGCCCTGCCGGTGACCCGGGCGGTCCGGGACGGGGCACCGGCCGCGCCCTTCCTGCCGGTCGTGGCCGACCCTCCCGGCGAGCTGCTCGTCACCGGGCCGGTGGTCGGCCTGCTGCACCGCAACGAGGTCTGGCACGCCTGGCTGTTCCGGGCCACGGACTTCTGCTGGCAGGCGGCCGAGTCGCTGGGGTCCCCGCACCCGTACGAGGTCCGGGCGGCCGTGGCCTTCCTGGACACCGCTCCGGACCGTCCGCGCGCACGGGCCGCGGCCGGCCGGCTGGGCCGCCTGGTGCGCGAGCAGCGGCTCGCCGTGCTGGACCCGGACGATCTCGACGCCTGTCCGGTCCCTCCCGGCCACGCCCCCGGCGAGCACCTTTTCCCGCACGACTACGCGAGCGATCCGTGTTCGCTCGCGCGCGCGTGGTTCACGGACGACGAGATGGCCCGTTCCCTCGACTTCCTCGCGGCCGGGCAGGAGGACGACGGCGGCTGGCCCGTGCGCCGACGCCGGTGGGCGCCCGTCCCGGCGCTGGAGGCCCGCGGCCGGGTGACGCTCCAGGCCCTGCGCACCCTCCGGGCGTACGGCCGTCCGCTGGGCTGATCCGCCGGCTCAGCCGCCCATGGCCCGTACCCCCGCGGTGACCACCACGGCCGCCGCGACGACGAGCAGGAACGGTGCGCGCAGCAGCAGCGCGACGGCGGCCGCGGCGACTCCGGCGGCCCGCGCGTCCAGCACGAGCTGCTGCCCGTCGGCGAAGGTCTGCTGGGCGGTGAGCGCCGCGAGGAGGGCGACGGGCAGCAGCGCGGCGAGCCGCCGGACCAGGGGCCGTTCCAGGGCGCCCGCGGGCACCAGCAGCCCGAGGAGCTTGACCGCGTAGCAGCCCACCGCGGTCACGCCGATCGCGATCCACACGCTCATCGCTCGCCCTCCCCTTCCCCCTCGGCGGCCCCGCGGACCGCGCCGTCCTCGGCGTCACCCGCGCGGCGTCCGCGCGCCCACAGGACGAGCGGCGCCGCGAGCGCGGCCACCAGGACGGGAACGCCGGCGGGCAGCACGGGCAGCAGACCGAGCCCCAGCAGGACGGCCAGGGCGGCGACCGCGCGCTCCGTGGTGTTCTTCAGCATCGGCGCGAGCAGCGCGAGGAAGACCGCCGGACCGGCCGCGTCGAGGCCCCAGGCGTCGGTGTCCCCGATGGCCTCGGCGCCCAGCGCGCCGAGCAGGGTGGTGAGGTTCCACAGGACGTACAGCGTGAGTCCGGTGACGGTGAAGCCGATCCGGACGCCGCGCCGCGTGGGCTGGGCGAGCGCCACGGCCGTCGTCTCGTCGATGACCCACTGCGCGGCGAACGGCCGCACCGCGCGCGGGAGGGCCAGCAACTGCGACAGGCGCAGCCCGTAGAAGGCGTTGCGGACGCCCAGGAAGAAGGCCCCCGCGGCCGCGGTGAGCGGGTTTCCGCCTGCCGCGAGCGCGCCGACGAGCGCGAACTGGGACGCCCCGGTGAACACCAGCAGGCTGAGGGCGCAGGTCTGGGCCAGGGTGAGTCCGCTGCCGGCCGAGGTCACCCCGAAGGCGAACCCCGACAGTCCGACGGCGACTCCGACCCCGAGGGCGTCCCGTACGACGGCGGCGTCCGGCTTGGCACCGGCGCCTCCCGTGCCGGGAGCGTCGGGGAGGGCTGTCTGTTCTGTCACGCCTCGAACGGTAGGAGCGGCTCCCGCCGCGCGTCTTGTACGTTCTTGCGCTCGCGCTGGTAGGAACCGGGCGGCACACCGACGATCCGCGCGAAGTGCCGGTTCAGGTGCGGCTGGTCGGTGAACCCCACGGCGACGGCGGCCTCGGCCGGGGAGGTCCCGGTGTCCAGCAGCCGCCGCGCCCGACGCACCCGGGCGTCCGTCAGCCAGGTGTGGGGCGGCATCCCATAGGCGTCCCGGAAGGCCCGCAGCAGCGCGAACGGACTGCTCCCGAGCTCCCCGGCGAGCCGCTCCAGGCTCGGCGGGTCGGCCATCCGCTCCTCCAGCACCGCACGCGCGCGTGCCGCCGTCCTCGCCCCGGCGGTACGCACCCGGCGCCGGGGCAGCGGACCGCCGTTCAGCCGCAGCAGCCGGGTCACGGCCACCCGCAGCAGGGTGTCGGCGGCGAGCGCGTTTCCCTCGTCGGCGGCCCGCAGCACGCGGTGCACCAGCTCGACGGTGTACGGGTCGTCGAGCACCGGCCGGACGAATCCCGCCGTCCCGCGCAGCGTCGTCGTCTCCGCCGCGATCCCGGCCACCAGGTCGGGCGCCGGGTAGACGGCCCCGTACCGCCACCCCTCCGGCACCCCGGCCCGCCCCGTGTGCGGGGTGTCCGGGTTGACCAGGGCGAGGGAGCCGGCCCCGGCGTACTGGTCGCTCCCGCCGTGGTGGAAGACCTCCACACCGTCGGCGATGGCGGCGATGACGAAGTGCTCGTGCGTGTGGCGCACGAAGGTCTTGCGTATGTACTGGGCGCGGAGCAGGTCGACGTCGGGCAGCTCCTCGTACCGCCAGTGCCGTGCCCGCTCGCCCGATGCCGCCATGCCCCCCATTCTCCGTCACCCGCAGCGGACCCCGGAGTCCGCGGCCCGGGCCGATTGTCAGTGGTCGGGTGCACGATGGAGCCATGGTCAGCTCCGCACACCGAGCCCTGGACGGCTTCTCGCCCGCGACCCGCGGCTGGTTCGCGGGGGCCTTCTCCGCGCCCACCTCCGCACAGGCGGGCGCGTGGCAGGCCATCTCGCAGGGCTCGGACGTCCTGGTGGTCGCCCCCACCGGTTCCGGCAAGACGCTGGCCGCCTTCCTCGCCGCGCTGGACCAGCTGACCTCGACTCCCCCGCCCGCCGACCCCAAGAAGCGCTGCCGCGTCCTGTACGTCTCCCCGCTGAAGGCCCTGGCCGTCGACGTCGAGCGCAATCTCCGCAGCCCGCTGACCGGCATCCGCCAGGAGTCCGTGCGCCTCGGCCTGCCCGAGCCGGAGGTCAAGGTCGGCATCCGCTCGGGCGACACCCCGGCCGCCGAGCGCCGCGCCCTGTCCACCCGGCCGCCGGACATCCTGATCACCACCCCGGAGTCCCTCTTCCTGATGCTGACGTCGGCCACGCGCGACGCGCTGACCGGCATCGAGACGGTGATCCTGGACGAGGTGCACGCGGTCGCGGGCACCAAGCGCGGCGCCCATCTCGCGCTCACCCTGGAGCGGCTGGACGAGCTGCTGCCGAAGCCGGCCCGCCGCATCGGCCTGTCGGCGACGGTCCGCCCGGTGGACGAGGTCGCCCGGTTCCTCGCCCCGCGCGGCCGGGTCGAGATCGTCCAGCCGGAGTCGGGCAAGGAGTTCGACCTGTCCGTCGTCGTCCCCGTCGAGGACCTCGGCGAGCTGGGCGGCTCCCCGGTCGCGGAGGGCAACGAGGGGGCGGAGCGCCCGTCGATCTGGCCGCACGTCGAGGAGCGGATCACCGACCTGGTCCAGTCGCACCGCTCCACGATCGTCTTCGCCAACTCCCGACGGCTGGCCGAGCGCCTGTGCAACCGGCTCAACGAGATCGCGTACGAGAGGGCCACCGGCGAGCCCCTGGACGAGCACCACTCACCGGCCGAGCTGATGGGCGGCTCGGGTGCCGCCCAGGGCGCCCCGCCCGTGATCGCCCGCGCCCACCACGGCTCGGTCTCCAAGGAGCAGCGGGCCCTGGTCGAGGAGGACCTCAAGGCGGGGCGGCTGCCCGCCGTGGTCGCGACCTCCAGCCTGGAGCTGGGCATCGACATGGGCGCCGTCGACCTGGTGGTCCAGGTCGAGTCGCCGCCCTCCGTCGCCTCCGGCCTGCAGCGCGTGGGGCGCGCGGGCCACCAGGTCGGCGCGGTCTCCACGGGTGTGGTCTTCCCCAAGTACCGCGGCGACCTGGTGCAGTCCGCCGTGGTCACCGAGCGGATGCGCAGCGGCGCCATCGAGGCGCTGCGCATCCCCGCCAACCCGCTGGACGTGCTGGCCCAGCAACTGGTGGCGATGACCGCGCTGGACACCTGGCAGGTCGACGACCTCCTCGCCACCGTCCGCCGCGCCGCCCCGTTCGCCTCTCTCCCGGAGTCGGCCTTCACCGCCGTCCTGGACATGCTCGCGGGCCGGTACCCGTCCGACGCCTTCGCCGAGCTGCGCCCGCGCGTGGTGTGGGACCGGGTGGCCGGCACGGTCACCGGCCGCCCGGGGGCGCAGCGGCTCGCCGTGACGTCCGGGGGCACGATTCCCGACCGCGGGCTCTTCGGGGTGTTCCTGGCCGGTGCCGACCCGAAGAAGGGCGGCGGCCGCGTCGGCGAGCTGGACGAGGAGATGGTGTACGAGTCCCGCGTGGGCGACGTCTTCACGCTCGGCACCAGCTCCTGGCGCATCGAGGACATCACCCGCGACCGGGTCCTGGTCTCCCCGGCACCGGGCGTACCGGGCAGGCTGCCGTTCTGGAAGGGCGACCAGCTGGGCCGCCCCCTGGAGCTGGGCCGCGCGCTGGGCGCGTTCCTGCGCGAGGTCGGCTCCCTGTCCAAGGAGGACGCCCGGCTGCGTCTGGTCACCGCGGGTCTGGACGCCTGGGCCGCGGACAACGTGCTGTCGTACCTCGACGAGCAGCGCGAGGCCTGCGGCCACGTCCCCGACGACCGCACCATCGTCGTCGAGCGCTTCCGGGACGAGCTGGGCGACTGGCGGGTGGTGGTCCACTCCCCCTTCGGCGCCCAGGTCCACGCGCCCTGGGCCCTCGCCCTGGGTGCCCGCCTGTCCGAGCGCTACGGCATGGACGCCCAGGTCATGCACGCCGACGACGGCATCGTGCTGCGCCTGCCGGACGCCGACCTGATGGGACTGGACTTCCTCGACCAGGACCCCGCGAAGCCGGGCCTCGAGTACGACGCGGAGAAGGCGCCCGTCGGCGCGGCCGACGTCGTCTTCGACAAGGGCGAGGTCGACCGGGTCGTCACCGACCAGGTGGGCGGATCGGCCCTGTTCGCGTCCCGCTTCCGCGAGTGCGCCGCCCGCGCGCTGCTGCTGCCGCGCCGCAGCCCCGGCAGGCGCACCCCGCTGTGGCAGCAGCGCCAGCGCGCCGCACAGCTGCTGGAGGTGGCCAGCGAGTACGGCTCGTTCCCGATCGTCCTGGAGGCGGTCCGCGAGTGCCTCCAGGACGTCTTCGACGTCCCCGGCCTGGTCGAGCTGATGGGCGACGTGGAGGCCCGCAAGGTCCGCCTGGTCGAGGTCACCACCCCGGAGCCGTCCCCGTTCGCCCGTTCCCTGCTCTTCGGCTACGTCGCCCAGTTCCTGTACGAGGGCGACTCGCCGCTCGCCGAGCGCCGGGCCGCCGCGCTGTCCCTGGACTCACGGCTGCTGGCGGAGCTGCTCGGCCAGGCGGAGCTGCGCGAGCTGCTCGACGCGGAGGTGCTCACCGAGCTGGAGCGCGAGCTGCAGTGGCTCACCGAGGACCGCCGCGTCAAGGATCCCGAGGGCGTCGCCGACCTGCTGCGGGTGCTCGGCCCGTTGACGGACGCGGAGCTGGCCGAGCGGGGCGCCGAGCCGCAGTGGGCGCCCGAGCTGGCCGCGGCCCGCCGCGCGATCAGGGTGCGGATCGCCGGCGCCGACCACTGGGCGGCGATCGAGGACGCGGGCCGACTGCGGGACGCGCTGGGCACGGCGCTGCCCGTCGGGGTGCCGGAGGCCTTCACCGAGCCGGTCAAGGACCCGCTCGGCGACCTCCTCGCCCGTCATGCCCGCACCCACGGCCCCTTCACGTCGGTCACCGCGGCGGCCCGCTTCGGTCTGGGCGTCGCGGTCACCGAGGGCGCCCTCCAGCGGCTCGCGGGGTCGGGGCGGGTGGTGCAGGGCGAGTTCCATCCGGCCGGGATCGGCCAGGAGTGGTGCGACGCGACCGTCCTGCGCAGGCTGCGCCGCCGTTCCCTGGCCGCGCTCCGGCACGAGCTGGAGCCGGTGGCACCGGCCGCGCTCGGCCAGTTCCTCCCCCAGTGGCAGCACATCGGCAAGGGGCACACACTGCGCGGCATCGACGGGCTGGTCCGCGCCGTCGAGCAGTTGCAGGGCGCCTCCGTGCCCGCCTCCGCCCTGGAGAAGCTGGTCCTGCCCTCACGCGTGGCGCACTACAGCCCCGCGATGCTGGACGAGCTGACGGCCGCCGGTGAGGTGGTGTGGGCCGGGGCGGGATCGCTGCCCGGCAAGGACGGCTGGGTCTCCCTCTACCTCGCGGACGCGGCCCCGCTGCTCCTGCCGCCCCCGCACCCCCTGGAGACGACCGCCCTGCACGAGTCCGTCCTGAGCGCGCTCTCGGGCGGGTACGGCCTGTTCTTCCGCCAGATCGCCGACCAGGTCCGCGCCACCACCCACCCGGAGGCCACCGACCCGCAGCTGGCCGACGCCCTGTGGGACCTGGCCTGGTCCGGGCGGCTGACCAACGACACGCTGGCGCCCCTGCGCTCCCTGCTTGGCTCCGGCCGCACCGCGGGTTCCACGGCCCACCGTGCCAAGCGTGCGGTACCCCGCGGCCGGTACGGCTCGCTCACGGCCGCCGCCCGCCCGGCGTCCCGCACCGGCCCGCCGACGGTCGCGGGCCGCTGGTCGCTGCTGCCCGACCGCGAGGCCGACGGCACCGTGCGGGCCCATGCCCTGGCCCGCACGCTTCTCGACCGGCACGGCGTGGTGACCCGCGGCGCCGTCGCCGCGGAGGGCGTCGAGGGCGGCTTCTCGGCGGTGTACCGGATCCTGGCCGCGTTCGAGGAGAGCGGTCAGGCCCGGCGCGGTTACGTGGTGGAGGGGCTCGGGGCGGCACAGTTCGCCATGGAGGGCGCCGTGGACCGGTTGCGCGCGGTGGCGAACGCACGCGAGCGGGGTGCCGGCGGCCCGGCCGGGCCGGCGGACTTCCCGCGCGACGGCTCCGCGAACCGCCGCGGGACCGTCGGCTCCCCCGGCCCCGCCGACGACTCCTCCCTCGGAGGTCCCCTCGACCCCTTCGCTCCCTTCGACCCCCAGGACGCCTCCGGCGGCATCGGGGCCGGCCGCCCCTTCGACGACGTCTTCGCCGACCCCGACCGTCTGGGCCGTTCACCCTCCCGGGGCGACTACATCTCGCCTCGCGACTACGCCGAGCCGGGCGCCGGCGGTCCGCGCGGGGGCGGTGCGCACGGCCGTTCCGAGGGCCCGCGCGGCGGGTACGACACCGGTTTCCCCGGCCGTCGCGACGGCACCTCCGTCGGTCCGCGGGCCGTGGTGCTGGCCGCCGCCGACCCGGCGAACGCGTACGGTGCGGCCCTGGGCTGGCCCGAACCGCCGGCCGGTGCCACGCACAAGCCCGGTCGCAAGGCGGGCTCCCTGGTGGTGCTCGTCGAGGGCGAACCGGCGCTCTACATGGAGCGCGGCGGCAAGACCCTGCTGCTGTGGCCCTCCGACCCCGACCGGCTGCCCACCGAGGACCCACGGCTGCGAGCCGCCGCCGAAGCCCTCGCGGAGGCGGCACGCGCCGGTTCCCTCGGCACGGTCACCGTGGAGCGGGTCAACGGCACGGCGGCCCTGACGTCCCCGTTCGGCCCGCTCCTGGAGGGGGCGGGGTTCATCGCCAACCCGCGCGGTCTGCGCATCAGGGCGTGACCCTGTCACCCTTGAGCCATGCCCGAAGGAGACACGGTCTGGCAGGCGGCGCGACGGCTGCACGACGCCCTCGCGGGCCGGGTGCTGACGCGCAGCGACTTCCGTGTCCCCCGGTACGCCACGGTCGACCTCACCGGCCGCGCCGTGCTGGACGTCACCCCGCGCGGCAAGCATCTGCTGACCCGTGTCGAGGGCGGACTGACGGTCCACTCGCACCTGCGGATGGACGGCTCCTGGAAGGTGTTCACGCCCGGTCAGCGCTGGAGCGGCGGCCCGGCGCACCAGATCAGGGTGATCCTCGGCACCGCCGACCGCACGGCCGTCGGCTACCGCCTCCCGGTGCTGGACATCCTGCGCACCGCCGACGAGCAGCGCGCCGTCGGCCATCTGGGCCCCGACCTGCTGGGCCCGGACTGGGATCCGGAGCGGGCCCTGGACAATCTGCGCGCGGACCCGTCCCGCGCGCTCGGCGAGGCCCTGCTCGACCAGCGCAATCTCGCCGGCATCGGCAACGTCTACAAGAGCGAGCTGTGCTTCCTGCTCGGCGTCACGCCCTGGCTGCCGGTGGGCGAGCTGCCCGCCGACCGGGCCGCGCGGCTGCCCACGCTCGCCAGGAGGCTCCTGGAGGCCAACCGCGACCGCCCGGTCCGCCGCACCACGGGCCTGCGCGGCCAGGACCTGTTCGTGTACGGCCGGGCGCCCCGCCCCTGCCTGCGCTGCGGCACGTCGGTCCGGGTGGCCGACCAGGGCGACGGCTCCCGTGAGCGCCCCACGTACTGGTGCCCGACCTGCCAGGCGGGGCCCGCGCCGCGTCCGGGCAGCCGCACGGGTGCCCGGACACGGCGCTGAGTGAGCCGCCGGGAAGGCCGCGGGACGGACAGCCGCGGGACGGACGGGCCTAGGCGGCGAGGAGGGCGTCCATCTGGCCGGCCGCCTCGCGCAGGCCCTCCGCCGTGCCCATCGTCATGATCTGCTCCATCTGCTCCCGGGTGTCGAAGACCGCCCGCATCTCCATGCGGGTGCCGCCGTCGCGCTCGGTGAGCGTCACCCGGTTCGCCGCCGTCGGCATCGCGGCGTCCGGCACCCCGTCCGCGTCGGCGAATCCGTCGGTGAACTCCAGCGACCTGGGGGCGTCGACCGTGGCCACCCGCCACCAGCCGCGGAACTTCTCGCCCTCCGGGCCGGTCATGAAGTACGTGACGTCCCCGCCCGGGGTCAGGTCGTACTCCTCCACCGTCGCCGGGTAGGTCGGCGGTCCCCACCAGCGCTCCAGCTGCCGGGGATCGGACCACAGCTGCCACACCCGCTCCACCGGAGCGGCGAAGTCGGCGACCAGGGTGAGGGTCAGGTTGTCGAGATCCTTGTCCAGGCTGGTGACACTCATTGGCTCTGTCCTTCCGTCGGTCTACTGCGCTTCGGATCCGGCCTCCGGCGCCTCGGCGAGCAGACCGGACATCCGCTCCACCCGTCCGCGCCAGGCGGCCTCCAGTTCGTCCAGGGCACGGCGGGCCCGGCCCAGGGCGTCGGGATCGGTCCGCACGAGCTGCTCCCGTCCGCGGCGCTCCTTGACCACCAGACCGGCCCGTTCCAGTACCGCGACGTGCTTCTGCACCGCGGCGAAGCTCATCGGATAGGCCTCGGCCAGCCGTGACACCGACAGGTCGTCCCGCACGCAGCGGCGCAGGATGTCCCGGCGGGTCAGGTCGGCCAGGGCCTGGAACAGGCGGTCCGTACCCGCTTCCGCCTCTTCGACCGTCTCAGCGGCTCTATCTACAACCATTTGGTTGTACGTTACTCCTCCGGCGCCCCGCCGTAAAGGTCAGCGCCCGTCCGGGCGGGTCGTGGCCACTCCCCGCGTACGCGCCCCGCGCAGCGCCCGTCGCCACCGGCCGGCTCCCAGCGCCCCCGCGGCCCGGCCCCGTGGCACACAGTGCACCGGCAGCACGCTCAGCCCCCAGCCGCCGACCGCGACCGCCCCTTCGAGCACCCCGGCGTCGGGCTCCAGCGCCAGGCGCAGCACGGCCCACCACCACAGCACGCCGAGGCCCAGCGCGGCCGCCCGGCGAGCCGTCCGCGCCGAGACCATCCCGCGTCATCCGTTTTCGGCCTGGAACATCCAGTGCTGCTTCTCGAGGTCGGCCGTGATCTGGATGAAGATGTCCTGGCTCACGGGATCGGGCTCACCGCTCGCCGCGATCCGCTCACGCATCCGCCCGATCACGGCGCCCAGCGCGTCCACGACGGTCTGTACGGCGGTGGTGTCGTCGACCCAGCCCTCGGGGGTCACGTCGATGCCGCTGCCGACGGCGACCGTCGCGGCCCGCCCGTCCGGGGAGACGCCGAGCGCCGAGGCACGCTCCGCCACGGTGTCCGAGTGCGTGCGGGCGGTGCCGACGAGTTCGTCGAGCTGGAGGTGTACCGAGCGGAAGCGCGGGCCGACCACGTTCCAGTGGATCTGCTTGGCCACCAGGGACAGGTCGACCAGGTCGACGAGGGCGCCCTGCAACGCCTCGGAGACGGTCTTCAGGTCCGCGTCGGACAACGGGCTCTTCACGACGTACATCCACGCCTCCGTCGGTTCGCCCCCCGGCCATCTCCCTCCACGATGACCGCCCCCTCACGGACCGGCAAACCGGCGGCGGCACCGCCGAGGGCCTCACGCCCGCCCGCCGGACACCCCCGGGCATGCGAAAGCCCCGGCCTCGTCGCTCCGGATCTCCGGAGCGACCCCTGGCCGGGGCCTCACACGCACACGTTCTCGGGCGCTCAGGCGGCGACGACGTCCACTGCCTCGGCGGGCGCCTTGATGGTCACCCGTTCCGGTGGCACACCGGTCACCGACACGGAACCCAGCATCGGGCGCACCGGTGCCGGTACGGTCTCGCTGGGCGTGGCCGCGGCGGACCGGGCCAGCTCGGCAAGGGCCAGTTCGTCGCTCACTTCACGCATGAGCTCGGACATCCGTACGTCCAGCGCGTCGCAGATGGCGGAGAGCAGCTCGGAAGAAGCCTCCTTCTGCCCCCGCTCCACCTCGGAGAGATAGCCGAGTGAGACTCGGGCGGACGAGGAGACTTCGCGCAGAGTACGGCCCTGGCGTTGGCGCTGCCGACGCAGCACGTCACCCAGCAGGCGACGGAGCAGAATCATCGGTGGCTCCCTCCTCGGACCGTGTAACCGCATCCTTCACGCCCCACCGTACCGCCTCGCGCCGCGGCCGTGCGGGGAGCGATGTCGTGTTCACTCAGGGCTGCAAACATCAAAACCCCCCGTTCCGTTCCGTATCCTGTGCCCGCTCATTCCCGGTCTGTTCGCTCGCAAGCTCCCTCAAAAGAAGTGCGAGTACGCTCCGTACACTCTCCATACGAATTTCCGCGCGGTCGCCGTTCAACCGCAGCGCCTCCACTTTTCCGCCATCGGCGCAACCCTGCTCGGCCCCGAAGGGCCCGTCCACGGCCACGAAAACCGTCCCCACGGGCTGCCCGTCCTGCGGGTCCGGACCCGCGACGCCCGTCGTCGCGATGCCCCAGTCGGCACCCAACGCGGTGCGTACGCCTGCCGCCATCCGGGCGGCGACCTGCGGATCCACCGCTCCGCGTGCCGCGAGCAGCTCGCCGTCGACACCGAGCAGTTCCCGCTTCAGCTCCGTCGCGTACGCGGTGACGGAGCCCCGGAAGGCCTTGGACGCCCCGGGGACCGCCGTGAGCGCGGCGGCGACCATTCCACCCGTCAGTGACTCGGCGACCGCGAGGGTCTCGCCCCTGACCGTGAGTAGTCGCACCACGTCGGCGGCCGTGGAACTCAAACTTCCGACTCCTTCGACGCGTCCTTCAACGCCGCCCTGCGTTCGGCGATTCCCCGGCGGCGCAGCACAATGGCCTGCTTCACATAGTCCAGGCCGGTCGCGACGGTCAGGACGACCGCCGCCGCCATCACCCAGAACCTCAGGGTGGCCAGCGGCCCCGTCAGCGCCAGGACGTACATGCCGACGGCGATGCCCTGGGTGAGCGTCTTGAGCTTGCCGCCCCGGCTCGCGGGGATGACGCCGTACCGGATGACCACGAAACGCAGGACGGTGATCCCGAGTTCCCGGCCGAGGATGACGGCCGTCACCCACCACGGCAGGTCGCCGAGCGCGGACAGGCAGATGAGCGCCGCACCCATGATCGCCTTGTCGGCGATGGGGTCGGCGATCTTCCCGAAGTCGGTGACGAGGTTGTAGGTGCGCGCCAGGTGCCCGTCGAAGAGGTCGGTGATCATGGCGACGGCGAAGGCGGCCCAGGCGAAGGAGCGCCAGGCCGGGTCGTACCCGCCGTTGCCGAGCATGAGCGCGACGAAGGCCGGCACCAGGAGCAGCCGGAGCATCGTCAGCAGATTGGCGACGTTCCAGACGCTCGCCTGGTTGACGGCGGCCGCCGTGATCTTGCCACCGCGCGCACCGGCGCCGCCCTCGGTGGCGCCCCGCCGCTCTCCCGCGTCCCGTTCCACGGCGCCCCCCGAAGTCGTGCGCCCGGCCGGTTCCGGTGCCGCGCCCGAGGCGCCGCGCGGGCCGGTCCGGCGCGCACTGGAGGAGCCGCCCGCCGCGGACGCCGGGACTCCGGTCATCTGCCGGCCTCCTCACTCCACTCGGACGAGCCCAGCAGCGGTTCGGCCACCAGGTCGACACCCTCCGTACCGACCACCTTCGCGTCGACCATACGACCGACGCTCAGGCCTTCGCTGCCCGTGAGCAGCACCTGGCCGTCCGTCTCGGGCGCCTGGTGCTCCGCGCGGCCGCGGATGCCGTCCCCCTCGTCGGCCGGGTCCACGGACTCGACGAGTACCCGCACGGTCGCCCCGACGCGCTCGTCGGCCCGCTGCGAGACCAGCTCCTCAGCCAGCCGGGAGACGCGTGCCAGCCGCTCGGCGACGACGTCCTCGTCCAGCTTGTCGCCGTAGGTCGCCGCCTCGGTGCCCTCCTCGTCGGAGTATCCGAAGACGCCGATGGCGTCGAGGCGGGCGTGGTTCAGGAACCGCTCCAGCTCGGCGAGGTCCGCCTCGGACTCGCCGGGGAAGCCGACGATGAAGTTGGAACGCACGCCCGCCTCGGGGGCCTTGCTCCGGATGGTGTCGAGGAGCTCCAGGAAGCGGTCGGTGTCGCCGAAGCGGCGCATCGCGCGCAGCACGTTCGGCGCGGAGTGCTGGAAGGAGAGGTCGAAGTAGGGCACGACCTTCTCGGTGGAGGTGAGCACGTCGATCAGGCCGGGGCGCATCTCGGCCGGCTGGAGGTAGCTGACCCGCACCCGCTCGATGCCGTCGACCTCGGCGAGGTTCGGCAGGAGCGACTCCAGGAGCCGGATGTCGCCGAGGTCCTTGCCGTAGGAGGTGTTGTTCTCGGAGACCAGCATGATCTCCTTGACGCCCTGCTCGGCCAGCCACCGTGTCTCGTTCAGCACGTCGCTGGGTCGGCGCGAGATGAAGGAGCCGCGGAAGGACGGGATGGCGCAGAAGGAGCAGCGCCGGTCGCAGCCCGAGGCCAGCTTCACCGAGGCGACCGGGGAGCCGTCCAGCCGGCGGCGCAGCGGCGCGCGGGGCCCCGAGGCGGGCGCGACACCTTCGGGGAGGTCGGTCGGGCCGTGTCCCGGCAGGGCGACCGAGGCACCGGCCTCCTGCCGCTCGGCGGGGCTGATCGGCAGCAGCTTGCGCCGGTCGCGCGGGGTGTGGGCGGCGTGGATGCCGCCGTTCAGGATGGTCTGCAGGCGGTCGGAGATGTCGGCGTAGTCGTCGAAGCCGAGGACGCCGTCGGCCTCCGGGAGGGCGTCGGCCAGCTCCTTGCCGTACCGCTCGGCCATGCAGCCCACCGCCACGACGGCCTGCGTTCTTCCGTGGCCCTTGAGGTCGTTGGCCTCCAGGAGGGCGTCCACGGAGTCCTTCTTGGCGGCCTCGACAAAGCCGCACGTGTTCACGACGGCGACGTCCGCTTCCTCGGCGTCGTCGACGAGCTTCCAGCCGTCCGCCTCCAGACGGCCTGCGAGCTCCTCCGAGTCCACCTCGTTACGGGCGCAGCCAAGGGTGACGAGTGCGACGGTACGGCTTTCAGGCATGGGCTCAAGACTACTTCGTCCCGCCGACAGCCCACGTCGATGGGGTTGGCCGATCCTGGCCAACCCCGTGTGGACTCGTCCCCCGCGTCCCCTATCCGACCTGCGGGTCGCCCTTCGTGTACGTCAGGCGCTCGACGGCGCCGGGCTGGAAGTCGTCCTCGATCTTCTTGCCGTTGACGTAGAGCTGGATGGCTCCGGCGTCGCCGAGGACGAGCTTGACCTTCTCGTTGTCCTGGAACGTCTTGGAGTCGCCCTGCTTGAGCAGGCCGTCGAAGAGCAGCCGGCCGTTGTGGTCCTGGGCGGAGATCCAGCTGCGGCCCTCGGTGGCGCTGACCTTGACGGTCACCTTGTCCGCGGGCGCGGCGGCGATGGCGCTGTCGCTCGGTTCGGGCTTGGGGTCGGCGGGCTTCTTGGGCTTGGCGCTCGACGAGGCGGACTCGCCGGACGAGGGCTGGGCGCCCTCGGCGACGCTCGCCTCGTTGCCGCCGTCGTCGCCGCCCTTGACGAACGTGAAGCCCACGAAACCGATCACCGCGACGATCGCGGCGACCATGGCGGCGGTCCAGTTGGGTCCGCGCCGCTCGGGACGGATGCGCTCCGCCTCGAACAGGGGCGCGGCGGGGGTCGGCGCCGGGCGTCCGCCGTGCTCGGCGTCGAACCGCGCGAGCAGCTCGGCCGGGTCGAGCCCGACGGCCTTGGCCAGGGTGCGGATGTGCCCGCGCGCGTAGACGTCGCCGCCGCAGGGCGCGAAGTCGTCCGCCTCGATGGCGTGCACGATGGCGATGCGGACCCGGGTGGCGGTGGTGATGTCGTCGACGGTCAGCCCGGCGGCGATCCGGGCCTGCTTCAGGGCGTGGCCGACGGAGGGGCGGGCTTCCTCGGAAACGTCGTCAGGGGCGTCCTGGGACACGTCTTCGATCGGACGCTCGTCTTCAGGGGAGTTGCCGTTGGACACGGGGGCGCCTTTCGAGCGTTTGGCCGCCTGTGCTGGGCGTTCAGTCTAGGGGGGGTGCAAACGGGTGGGGCAAGCGGGCGGTACGACCTTTACGCCATCGGAATGGCCCGGCACCCCGATGGTGTACTACCTGTTTGTCACTTCCCTCAACTTGACGTAGGGCCTGGGGAAACGGTTGCTCAATGATCCCTAACGGGTGAGTCACGATCGGCCGCCCGGCCGTCGCGCCCCTCCGTCGGTGGAACATCGGCGGATCGTCGGCGGAACCCTTCTCCTACCCGCCCCTACCCTTCAGACTCCCCCCGGATCACCGCGAGCACGCCGTCCAGCTCATCAGGCTTCACAAGAACGTCACGAGCCTTCGAACCCTCGCTCGGTCCGACGATGCTCCGCGACTCCATCAGGTCCATCAGGCGGCCGGCCTTCGCGAAGCCGACTCGCAGCTTGCGCTGGAGCATCGAGGTGGACCCGAACTGGGTGGAGACGACCAGCTCGGCCGCCTGGCACAGCAGGTCGAGGTCGTCGCCGATGTCCTCGTCGATCTCCTTCTTCTGCTTGGTCCCGACGGTGACGTCGTCCCGGAAGACCGGCGCCATCTGGTCCTTGCAGTGCTGGACGACGGTCGCGACCTCCTCCTCGGTCACGAACGCGCCCTGCATGCGGGTCGGCTTGTTCGCGCCCATCGGCAGGAAGAGGCCGTCGCCCTTGCCGATCAGCTTCTCGGCGCCGGGCTGGTCGAGGATGACCCGGGAGTCGGCGAGCGAGGAGGTGGCGAAGGCGAGCCTGGAGGGCACGTTGGCCTTGATCAGGCCGGTGACGACGTCCACGGAGGGCCGCTGGGTGGCGAGCACCAGGTGGATGCCGGCCGCGCGCGCGAGCTGCGTGATCCTGACGATCGCGTCCTCGACGTCGCGCGGGGCGACCATCATCAGGTCGGCCAGCTCGTCCACGATCACCAGCAGGTACGGGTACGGCTGGAGCTCCCGCTCGCTGCCCTCGGGCGGCTTGACCTTGCCCTCGCGCACCGCGCGGTTGAAGTCGTCGATGTGCCGGTAGCCGTAGGCGGCGAGGTCGTCGTAGCGCAGGTCCATCTCGCGCACGACCCACTGGAGCGCCTCGGCGGCCCGTTTCGGGTTGGTGATGATCGGCGTGATCAGGTGCGGGATGCCCTCGTACGCGGTCAGCTCGACGCGCTTGGGGTCGACCAGGATCATCCGGACGTCCTCCGGGGTCGCCCGCATCATGATCGAGGTGATCAGGCAGTTGATGCAGGACGACTTGCCGGAGCCGGTGGCACCGGCGACCAGCATGTGCGGCATCTTCGCCAGCGAGTGCATGACGTAGCCGCCCTCGACGTCCTTGCCGAAGGCGACCAGCATCGGGTCGTCGTCCTCGGCGGACTCCGCGAGGCGCAGCACGTCGCCGAGGTTGACCATCTCCCGGTCGGTGTTGGGGATCTCGATGCCGACCGCGGACTTGCCGGGGATCGGGCTGATGATCCGCACGTCGGGGCTGGCGACGGCGTAGGCGATGTTCTTGGTCAGCGCGGTGATCCGCTCGACCTTCACGGCGGGGCCCAGCTCGACCTCGTAGCGCGTGACCGTCGGGCCGCGGGTGAATCCGGTGACGGCGGCGTCGACCTTGAACTCGGTGAAGACGGTGGTCAGCGAGGCGACTATGGCGTCGTTGGCGGCACTGCGCGCCTTGCCGGGGCCGCCGCGCGTGAGGGCGTCGAGGGACGGCAGGGAGTAGGTGATGTCGCCGGAGAGCTGGAGCTGCTCGGCGCGCGGCGGCAGGTCCCGCTCCTTGGGCAGCGGCGTCTTCGTCAGGTCGGGGACCGCACCGCCCGCCGGTTCCCGTCCGGCCGCCTTCGTGGCGTCCTTCTTGAGCTTCCCCGGCTGCGGCCGCGCGGCCGGCACCGGCGTGGGCGTCGGGGTCGTGGACTCGCGGTCCCCGGGGCTCACCCCCTGGGTGAGGTCGGCGACCAGCGGGGAGGGCGGCATCCCGTGCAGTACGGCGCCGTCGAGCGCGGCGGCCGCCGCGGCGGCGACGTCCACGGCGTCCATCGGACGGTTCAGCTCGGGCTGCGGCACGGCGGACCGCCGGGGCCTGCCGCGGCGCCGGCTGAGCGCCTCCTGCTCGGCCGCGTCGGGGTCGTACGGCTCGGCGGCGGCCGGCTGGGCGCGCTTGCGGGACCGGGCGGGCAGCGCCTCGCGCCACTGCTCGTCGTAGCGCTCGTCGTCGTCCGTGAACTCGTCCGTCTCCGGGGCGTGGACCACGCCGAGTCGCACCCCGAGCTGCCGCAGCCGCTGCGGAATGGCGTTGACCGGGGTGGCCGTGACGACGAGCAGCCCGAAGACGGTGAGCAGCACGAGCAGCGGCACGGCCAGCACGTCGGTCATCGTGTACGACAGCGGGGTGGCCGCGCCCCAGCCGATGAGGCCGCCGGCGTCCCTTATGGCCTGCATGCCCTCGCTGCGGGCCGGCGAGCCGCAGGCGATGTGCACCTGGCCGAGCACGCCGATGACGAGCGCGGACAGGCCGATCACGATCCGCCCGTTGGCCTCGGGCTTCTCGGGGTGCCGGATGAAACGTACGGCGATGGCGCCGAGCAGGATCGGCACGAGCAGGTCGAGCCGGCCGAAGGCGCCGGTCACGAGGATCTCGACGAGGTCGCCGACGGGGCCCTTGAGGTCGGCCCAGGTGCCCGCTGCGACGATCAGCGACATGCCGAGCAGCAGCAGCGCGACGCCGTCCTTGCGGTGGGCCGGGTCGAGGTTCTTGGCGCCCTGCCCTATGCCGCGGAAGCCGGCGCCCACTCCGTGCGCGAGGCCCAGCCAGAGCGCGCGCACCAGCCGGTAGACGCCGCCGGTGGGGTTCGGAGCCGGTTTGGGCGCGGGCTTCTTCGCCGCGGCCTTCTTGGCGGGCGCCTTTTTCGCGGGTGCCTTCTTCGCGGCGGCCTTTTTGGCCGGACCCTTCGCGGGAGCGGCCGCCTTCTTCGCGGGCTGCTTCTTGGCTGCGGAGGGACGTGAGGCCATGGGTGTGAGGTTACCGGGGGAGACGGCGGTCGACACGTGTGCCTACCGCTTCACCCGTTCGTGTCGCCCCTCCATGGGGGCGGAACTGACGCTTCCGGTACAGCCCCTGACAAGCCCTCACGGGCCCTCTCACCGGCCCTCTCGCAGGCCCTCTCACGGACGGCCGCGCGGGCCGCCACGACGAGCCTCGCGGGCAGCAGGGGCGTTCCCGGCGTCAGTTGACGGCGGCCTGACCGCCGGACGAGCCCGGCTCCAAGGCATCCAGCGCCCGCCGCAGCCCGGTGAGCTTGCGCTCCAGGTGGGCGGCCGTCGCCACCGCGGCCGCGTCCGTCGACTCGTCGCCGAGCTGCTTGGACAGCGCCTCCGCCTGCTCCTCCACGGCCGCCAGCCGCGCCGACAGCTCGGCGAGCAGCCCCGCCGGCTCCTTGGCCTCGCCGACCGCGGCCTTGTCGTTGCCCTCCAACTGGAGGCGCAGCAGAGCCGCCTGCTCACGCAGCTGGCAGTTCTTCATGTACAGCTCGACGAAGACCGAGACCTTGGCGCGCAGCACCCAGGGGTCGAACGGCTTGGAGATGTAGTCCACCGCGCCTGCCGCGTACCCGCGGAAGGTGTGGTGGGGCCCGTGGTTGATCGCCGTGAGGAAGATGATCGGGATGTCCCGGGTCCGCTCCCGGCGCTTGATGTGCGCGGCGGTCTCGAATCCGTCCATGCCCGGCATCTGGACGTCCAGCAGAATGACCGCGAAGTCGTCCGTGAGCAGTGCTTTGAGCGCTTCCTCCCCGGACGATGCCCGCACCAGCGTCTGATCGAGCGCCGAGAGGATCGCCTCCAGCGCAAGCAGATTCTCCGGCCGGTCATCGACCAGGAGGATCTTGGCCTTCTGCACCATGGCCCGCCCTCCTCGCCCCGGCGTGGGGCCTCCCCTGTCCACAGGACTTGGCACGGCACCGGCGGGTGCCGCCCCGGGGGACGGCTCCCTTGCGCCGCCCGTCCTTGTGCCGGTCATCGTAGCCGCACCCCGCCTGTCGCCACACCCTGTCACCGTGATGTCACTGTGCTCGTAGCAGAAACGCGGCGGGAGACCAGAAGGTTCCCCGAAACCCGTACTTCTACACGGCTTCGGGCACGCTGGGTCAGCGACTTCGCGTGGCCCCCGAAGGTTCCCGCCGTTTACACACACCCCACGTTCGCACACCGCCCGAGCGAGCCGCACGGAAGGTGCCCGTACGTACGGCAGGACGCTGCCCGAACGTACTACGGGCCCGGGGGCCGGACGGACCGGTCACTTCCCGCCCGGCCCCGCCACCGCCACCCGGCCCCGCCGCCACCGGCTCCCCCGGGCTCGCCCGGGGCTCACTCCTCGTCACTCCTCGCGCATCCACTGCTGCATCACCGTCAGCAGGTGGTCGGGGTCGACCGGCTTGGTCACGTAGTCGGAGGCGCCCGACTCGATCGCCTTCTCCCGGTCGCCCTTCATCGCCTTCGCGGTCAGCGCGATGATCGGCAGCCCGGCGAACTGGGGCATCCTGCGGATCGCCGTGGTCGTCGCGTATCCGTCCATCTCGGGCATCATGATGTCCATCAGGACGACCGCCACGTCCTCGTGCTGCTCCAGCACCTCGATGCCCTCACGCCCGTTCTCGGCGTACAGCACGGACAGGCCGTGCTGCTCCAGCACGCTGGTGAGGGCGAAGACGTTGCGGATGTCGTCGTCGACGATCAGCACCTTCTGCCCGCCGAACCGGATCCCCCGGTGCGCCTGCGGTGCCGCCTCCTGCCCGGCGCCCGGCTGCCGCTCCTGCGCCTCGAGCCGGTCACCGGTGTCCGCGGCCGGCTTGCGACGGCGCCGGAACAGCGCGGCCGCGCCGTTCTGCGCGTCCTGGTACGACTTCACCTCGGCCGGCGTCTCGACCTCGGCACCCGGCAGCTCGGCCACCGCGCCCGAGGCCGCCGGCAGCTCACCCGCCTCCACGGACGGCAGCGGCTGCTGGTATCCGTGCGGGGGCAGCTCGCTCGGGTGCAGCGGCAGGTAGAGCGTGAAGGTCGACCCGCGGCCCGGCTCGCTCTGCGCGTGGATCTCACCGCCGAGCAGCTGCGCGATCTCCCGCGAGATGGACAGCCCGAGGCCCGTACCGCCGTACTTGCGACTCGTGGTGCCATCGGCCTGCTTGAACGCCTCGAAGATCACCTGCATCTTGCTGGCCGCGATCCCGATGCCCGTGTCGCTCACGGAGAACGCGATCAGCTCTGCGTCCGGGTCGTTCATCGAACCGGCCTCCAGCAACTGCTCCCTGATGCCCTTCGGAACCTCGTCCCGGGCCGGCCGGATGACCAGCTCGACGGAGCCCGAGTCGGTGAACTTCACCGCGTTGGACAGCAGGTTGCGCAGCACCTGGAGCAGCCGCTGCTCGTCGGTGTGCATGGTGGCGGGCAGCCCCGGCGACACCCGCACCGACAGGTCCAGGCCCTTCTCCGCGCTCAGCGGCCGGAAGGTCGCCTCCACGTAGTCCACGAGCTGGACGAGCGCGATGCGGGTCGGGGAGACGTCCATCTTCCCGGCGTCGACCTTCGACAGGTCGAGGATGTCGTTGATGAGCTGGAGCAGGTCGGAACCCGCGCCGTGGATCGTCTCCGCGAACTCGACCTGCTTCGGGGTCAGGTTCGCGTCGGCGTTGTCCGCGAGCAACTTGGCCAGAATCAGCAGCGAGTTGAGCGGTGTGCGCAGCTCGTGCGACATGTTGGCCAGGAACTCGCTCTTGTACCGCATGGAGACCGCGAGCTGCTCGGCACGCTCCTCCAGGACCTGCCGCGCCTCCTCGATCTCGGTGTTCTTCACCTCGATGTCGCGGTTCTGCTGCGCCAGCAGCTCGGCCTTCTCCTCCAGTTCGGCGTTGGACGACTGGAGCGCCTTCTGCCGCTGCTCCAACTCCTCCGACCGCTCCCGCAGTTGCTCGGTCAGCTCCTGCGACTGGCTCAGCAGCACCTCCGTCTTGGTGTTCACGGAGATGGTGTTGACGCTGGTCGCGATCATCTCGGCGATCTGGTTCAGGAAGTCCTTCTGGATGTGCGTGAACGGCGTGAACGACGCCAGCTCGATGACGCCGAGTACCTGACCCTCGAACAGCACCGGCAGCACGATCACCTGCGCGGGCGGCGCCTCGCCGAGCCCGGAGGAGATCTTCAGGTAACCGCTCGGCGCGTTCTCCACGAGGATCGTGCGCTTCTCCTGGGCGGCCGTGCCGACCAGCGCCTCGCCCGGCCGGAACGAGGTGGGCATGGACCCCATCGAGTAGCCGTACGACCCGAGCATGCGCAGCTCGTACGCCTCGCCCTCGGCGCCCGCCTGCTCCTGCCCGTCGACCAGCGGCATCGCGAGGAAGAACGCCCCGTGCTGCGCGGAGACCACCGGCGTCAGCTCGCTCATGATCAGCGACGCCACGTCCTGGAGATCGCGGCGGCCCTGCATCAGGCCGGAGATCCGGGCCAGATTGCCCTTGAGCCAGTCCTGCTCCTTGTTGGCGATCGTGGTGTCGCGCAGGTTGGCGATCATCTTGTTGATGTAGTCCTGCAGCTCGGAGATCTCTCCGGAGGCGTCCACGTCGATCTTCAGGTTCAGGTCGCCCCGGGTCACCGCGGTCGCCACGCGCGCGATGGCCCGCACCTGCCGGGTCAGATTCCCGGCCATCTCGTTCACGGACTCCGTCAGGTCGCGCCAGGTGCCGTCGACGTCGCGTACGCGTGCCTGGCCGCCGAGCTGCCCCTCCGTGCCCACCTCACGGGCGACCCGGGTGACCTCCTCGGCGAAGGACGACAGCTGGTCGACCATCGTGTTGATGGTCGTCTTCAGCTCCAGGATCTCGCCGCGCGCGTCGATGTCGATCTTCTTGGTCAGGTCGCCCTTGGCGATCGCCGTGGTGACCATCGCGATGTTGCGCACCTGACCGGTCAGATTCGACGCCATCTGGTTCACCGACTCGGTGAGGTCCTTCCACGTCCCCGACACGCCCGGCACCTGTGCCTGGCCGCCCAGGATGCCGTCGGTGCCCACCTCGCGGGCCACCTTGGTCACCTGGTCGGCGAAGGACCGCAGCGTGCGCACCATGGTGTTGAAGGTGTCGGCGAGCTGCGCGACCTCGCCGCGCGCCTCGATCGTCACCGTCCGCGTCAGGTCGCCGTTGGCGACGGCCGCGGCCACCTGGGAGATGTTCCGCACCTGGACCGTGAGGTTCTTGGCCATCAGGTTGACGTTGTCGTTGAGGTCCTTCCAGATGCCCACGACGCCGGGCACGCTCGCCTGACCACCGAGGATGCCCTCCGTGCCCACCTCGCGGGCCACCCGCGTGACCTGCTCGGCGAAGGACGACAGCTGGTCCACCATCGTGTTGACGGTGGTGACCAGTTCGAGGATCTCGCCCTTGGCGTCGACGGTGATCTTCTTCGACAGGTCGCCCTTGGCGACCGCGGTGGTCACCTCGGCGATGTTGCGCACCTGCATGGTCAGGTTGTTGGCCATGCCGTTCACGGACTGCGTGAGGTCCTTCCAGGTGCCGGAGACGCCCTGCACCTCCGCCTGGCCGCCGAGGATGCCCTCGGTGCCCACCTCGCGCGCGACGCGCGTGACCTCCTGGGCGAACGACGACAGCTGGTCCACCATCGTGTTCAGCGTGTTCTTCAGCTCCAGGATCTCCCCGCGCGCGTCCACGGTGATCTTCTGGGACAGGTCACCGCGGGCCACCGCCGTCGCGACCTGCGCGATGTTGCGGACCTGAGCGGTGAGATTGCCGGCCATGCCGTTCACCGAGTCGGTCAGGTCCCGCCACACACCGGCCACCCCGGGCACCTGCGCCTGACCGCCGAGGCGGCCCTCCGTGCCCACCTCACGGGCGACCCGGGTGACCTGCTCGGCGAAGCTGGAGAGCTGGTCGACCATCGTGTTGATGGTGTTCTTCAGCTCCAGGATCTCGCCGCGCGCGTCGACGTCGATCTTCTGGGACAGGTCGCCGCGCGCCACAGCCGTCGTCACCTGCGCGATGTTGCGCACCTGGGAGGTCAGATTGCCGGCCATGGAGTTGACGGAGTCCGTCAGCTCCTTCCAGGTCCCCGACACGCCGTCGACCCGGGCCTGGCCGCCCAGGCGCCCCTCCGTACCCACGTCCCGGGCCATCCGCGTCACCTGGTCGGCGAAGCTGGAGAGCTGGTCCACCATCGTGTTCACGGTGTTCTTCAGCTGGAGCATCTCGCCGGAGACGTCCACGGTGACCTTCTGCGACAGGTCGCCGTTGGCCACCGCCGTCGTCACCTGGGCGATGTTCCGCACCTGACCGGTGAGGTTGCGGAACGCGGTGTTGACGGAGTCCGTCAGGTCCTTCCACGTCCCCGCCGCCCCCGGCACCTGCGCCTGCCCGCCCAGCTCGCCCTCGACACCGACCTCACGGGCCACCCGCGTGACCTCGGCACCGAACGCGGACAGCTGGTCCACCATCGTGTTGACGGTGTTCTTCAGCTCCAGCATCTCGCCGGCCACGTCCACCGTGACCTTCTGCGACAGGTCGCCGCTGGCCACGGCCGTCGTCACGGCGGCGATGTCCCGCACCTGCGTGGTCAGGTTCCGGAAGACGGTGTTGACGGAGTCCGTCAGGTCCTTCCAGATACCGGCCGCGCCCGGCACGTTCGCCTGCCCGCCGAGCTGGCCCTCGCCACCGGTCTCGTTCGCCACGCGCGTGACCTCGTCCGCGAAGATCCGCAGCGTCTCGGTCATCTGGTTGATCGTCTCGGCGAGCTGCGCGACCTCGCCGCGGGCCGGCACCGTCACCTTCTTCGACAGGTCTCCGTTGGCGACCGCCGTCGTCACGTGGGAGATCTCCCGCACCTGGGCCGTCAGGTTCCCGGCCATGGTGTTGACGGAGTCGGTCAGCTCCTTCCACACCCCGGCCACGCCCGGCACCTGCGCCTGCCCGCCCAGGGCGCCCTCGGTGCCCACCTCGCGGGCGACGCGCGTCACCTCGGACGAGAACGCGGAGAGCTGGTCCACCATCGTGTTGACGGTGTTCTTCAGCTCCAGCATCTCGCCGGCCACGTGCACCGTGACCTTCCGGGACAGGTCACCCTTGGCCACCGCCGTCGTGACCAGCGCGATGTCCCGCACCTGCGCGGTGAGCCGGTACGCCATCGTGTTGACGGAGTCCGTCAGGTCCTTCCACGACCCGGACATTCCGCGCACCCGGGCCTGACCGCCCAGCTTGCCCTCGGTGCCGACCTCGCTGGCCACCCGCGTGACCTCGTCCGTGAACGTCGACAACTGGTCGACCAGGTTGTTCACGGTCCGGCCGACCTTCAGGAACTCACCGCGCAGCGGCTGCCCGGTGCCCTCGTCGTTCTGCGTGCGCAGCTCCATGCGCGGCGACAGATCGCCGTCCGCGACCGCCGACAGCACCCGGCTGACCTCGGAGACGGGCCGTACGAGGTCGTCCACCAGCGCGTTCGAGTGGTCGATCGCGGCCGCCCAGGACCCCTCGCAGGCGCCGGTCTCCAGCCGCTCCGTGAGTTTTCCCTCACGCCCGACCACGCGCCGCACCCGCGCCAGCTCACCCGTGAGGTGCAGATTGCGGTCGGCCACCTCGTTGAAGACCGCCGCGATCTCCGACATCACGCCGTCGCCGGACACCGTGAGCCGCCTGCGGAAGTTCCCCTCGCGCATGGACACCAGCGCCGCGAGCAGCCGGTTGAGCGCGGCGGTGTCCACCGTCGTACTGCCGCTCCGTGCGCCGCCACCCCGCGATTTGCCCTGGTTACTCAGGGACTGTCCGCCTTTCGCGCGCGTCTTCGTGGTCCGCGTCGCTGCGCCAGACTCCACTGTGTCCCTCCCGCAGGGGTCGACCGATACCGCTGTGCCCGGCCGCCCACGCTCGGCGGACCGGTTCCTGCCGCTTACTTCCCGTACTGCCGGTACTTCCCGCACTGCCGGGTGATCCGGTCCGGCGCGCCGGACCGCTTCCAGGGCTGCTGCCCACCCGACTCGGCGCGCATTCACCTGCCCGGACCTTCATAAGCAGCTTGCCCAGTGTTTCACCCCGGCCGAACCAGGCCATAACAGTTCGGCAGCTTCGCACATCGTCCGCACACCCTCTGGGCGGAAACACTGCAGACCGGCATTCGGATGGACGGCGAAGGTAAGTAACCTTGCATACGGCTGTCCAGCCGAACCGGTCCCGTCCGGTCTGGGCGGTGGCACGGAGTCGAGCGGGCATCGGAGGGGCGGCCGGAATGACCACCGGACTGATCCCGGGGGAGCAGCCCCCGGATCCCGGGCCGACGGGTGGGCTGCCGCAGCAGCGGCACGAGCCGGTCGGCCATGAGGCCGTGCACGGGGAGAGAGGGTCGAGGAGTTCTGTGATCACCGCGCGCGCGGCCGCCAGCTTCGAGCCCGTCGGACGATCCGTGGCGAGTGCCCGGTCCTTCGTCCGCGACACGCTCCAGGGCTGGGGCCATGCGGACATCGTCGACGACGCCGTGGTGCTCACCAGCGAACTGGTGACCAATGCCGTGGTCCACGCCGGCACGACCGCCGACGTCGTGTGCCTGCGCAGCGACGACGGGGTACGGATCGAGGTCGCCGACCACTACCCGGAGCGCGAGGTCCCCCTGCAGGGCTCCCCCGCCACCATGGGCAGCCTCGACCGCGAGGGCGGCCGCGGCCTGCAGCTGTGCGCGGCCCTGGCCGACCGCTGGGGCGTGGAGTACTCGCCCACCCTGAAGAACGTCTGGTTCCACCTCCACCTGCCCGAGCGTCCGGTCGGCACCCGCGCCGCCGGCCCCTCCCTCCCGGCCGCCCTGCTGCCGCTCGCCGACGGCCGGGTCCGCGTCGCCGTCGTCCAGATCGACCGCTCCGGCGCCGTCACCTCGTGGAACGAGGACGCCGAGGACCTCTTCGGCTACTCCCCCGACCAGGTCACCGGCAAGCCGCTCACCGACCTCGCCGCCTGGCCGCACACCCCCGGCACCAGCACCGGCATCGCCGAGGCCCTCCAGCTCTCCCGCTGGGAGGGCAGCTACGGCATGCGCGGCGCCAACGGCCGGGTGACCCCGGTCTACGCCTCCCACCTGCGCGTCCGCGACGCCGACGGCGAGCCCTCCACGGTCTGCCTCCTCGTCCGCGACCACGAACGCGCGGTGCTGCAGACCCCGTTGCGGGTGCCGTCCGCCGACTCCCCGTCCGCCGAGGGGCAGAGCGCGGACCCCTTCGAGGTGTTCATCGGCTCCCCCGCCCCGGACGACCTCGACGGACTCCTCCAGCGCACCGTCGAACGCGCCCGCGACATGCTCGACGCCGACGCCGCCTTCCTGCTCCTGGCGACCGACGACGAAACGGAGTTGGAGGTCCGCGCCTCCACCGGCCTGCCCTCCGCCCGCCAGCGTTTCGCCCGCGTCCCCGTCGAGGCCGGGCCCGGCCGCTACGGCTCGGCGCGCATGCCCGCCGTCCACGACGACCTGGAGGCCGTCCCCGGCGCGGTCCCGCTGCTCAACAGCACGGGCATGCGCTCGGTCGTCACCGTCCCGCTCAAGGTCGAGGGCCGCCTCACCGGCTCGCTCGGCGTCGCCGCCGAGGCCGCCGGCCGGTACTCCAACGAGGAGGCGCTGCGCCTCCAGTTCGCGGCCGACCGCATCGCGCTGGCCGTCGAGTCGGCGCGCCTGGGCGAGCTGGAGCGGCTGCGCCGCGGCTCCCTCAGCTTCCTCGTCGAGGCCTCCGACCTGCTCGCCGGCACCCTGGACCGCGATCAGACGCTGGCCCTGATGGCCCAGATGACGGTCCCGACCCTGGCCACCTGGTGCGCGGTCTACACGATCGCCGACCAGGCCTCGGACCCGTACCTCTCCTACGTCCTGCACGAGGACGAGGAACTCATCGACGGCATCAAGTCCCTGCTGTCGAAGATCGCCCCGCCCGACCCGGTACCCACCCCGGGCGCCCGCGTGTGGACGGCCCCCGCCGAGATGGCCCACCAGGCGGCGCTGCGCACCTCCATGCGCGACCTCGGCCTCAGCGGCGGCCCGACCCCGCAGCTGAGCACCGGCATCGGCCCGACCCTCGCCACCGCCTCCGCCGTCGGCGGCGAGACCGTCGTCCTGCCCCTGGTCGCCCGCAACCGCGTCATCGGCATGCTCACCCTCGGCAAGCCCACCGACGACCACTTCCGCCAGGAGATCCTCGAACTCGCCGAGGACCTGTCCCGCCGCGCCGCCCTGGCCCTGGACAACGCCCGGCTGTACTCCGAGCGCACGGCCATCAGCCAGTCCCTCCAGCGCAGCCTCCTGCCCCCGGAGCTGCCCGTCATCGACGGCGTCGAGGTCGAGGTCATCTACCGCGCGGCCGGCGAGGGCAACGAGGTCGGCGGCGACTTCTACGACCTCTTCCCCATCAGCGACGACGCGTACGGCTTCGCCATCGGCGACGTCTGCGGTACGGGGCCCAACGCGGCCGCGGTCACCGGCCTCGCCCGGCACGCCCTGCGCCTGCTCGCGCGGGAGGGCCTGAGCGGCCCGGCGGTCCTGGAGCGCCTCAACTCCGCCATCCTCGACGAGGGCGCCCGCAGCCGCTTCCTCACCCTGCTGTACGGCGAGATGCGCCCGCAGGAGGACGGCAGCGCGGAGTTGAAGGTGGTCTGCGCCGGCCATCCGCTCCCGCTCCGCCTGCGCCAGGACGGCACGGTCGAGCCTGCCGCCGAACCCCAGCCCCTCCTCGGCGTCATCGAGGACCTGGAGCTGTACGAGCAGACGGTCACCCTCGATCCGGGCGACGTCCTGCTCTGCGTCACGGACGGCGTCACCGAACGCCGCGAGGGCACCCGCATGCTGGGCGACGACGGCCTCGCCGACGTCCTCACGACCTGCACGGGCCTGACGGCGGGCGCGGTGGCCGCCCGCATCATGCGCGCGGTGGAGCGTTTCGCCTCCGACGCCCCGTCCGACGACATGGCGATCCTCGCGATGCGCGTCCCGGAGCCCCACACGGACTGACCAGGGCATGCGAAAGGCCCCGCCCGAATGGGCGGGGCCTTTGTGCTGGAGCCCCCAAACGGAATCGAACCGTTGACCTTCTCCTTACCATGGAGACGCTCTACCGACTGAGCTATAGGGGCCTGTCGCTTTCGAGGTTTCCCTCGCGGCAACGGAATAGATCATACCCCGAACAAGCCGGTGCTCCCAACCACTGACTGCCGCTCAGTACGCGGGCTGCAACAGCCCACCGAGCGCATTGCACGCGGACGCGATCCGCTGCATGTCCCGCTTGGTCAAAGCGGCCTCGACCGGCAGCGCGAGCGTCTCGTCGACGGCCCGCTCCGTCTCCGGCAGCGACACACATCGCCGGAATCCAGGCATGCGGTGCACGGGTGTCCTCACCGGCACCCGGCATTCGATGCCCCTCCCCCGCAGCGCGCGGGCGAACGCGTCACGGTCCGGCCGCCCGTTCCCCGGCACCCGCACCACGTACTGCTGATAGGTGTGCCCGTCGCCCCCGTCGGGGGTCCGCACGCCCCTCAACTTCCCGTCGAGATAGGCCGCCCGCTGCCTGCGCCGGGCTATCTCGTCATAGGGCGCCTCGGACTCGCCCCACTCCAGCACGAGCAGCCCGTGGCGTTCCCCGACGCGGTGCAGAGAGCCCATGTCCGCCGGCCGCCCGAACCGGTGCACGACGACCATGGCCGCGGTTCGAGGCGTTACCGCGGCCTCCACCAGAGAGGCGTCCAGGCAGTACGTCTCCGGATCTATGTCGGCGAACACCGGCAACGCGCCCGCCAGTGCCACGGCTTCGGCGACTTCCACGTTCCCGAAGGCAGGTACGACGACCTCGTCACCGACGCCCACGCCGGCGGCCCTCAGCATTGCTGCAGTACCCATACGTCAGATGGTCGGGGCGCAACGTGAACGCGAAGTGACGGAAAGCAAAAAAGAGCTGGTCCTGGAACCGAAGTTCCGGGACCAACCCTTTTCCAATAATTGTTCGGCGGCGTCCTACTCTCCCACAGGGTCCCCCCTGCAGTACCATCGGCGCTGTAAGGCTTAGCTTCCGGGTTCGAAATGTAACCGGGCGTTTCCCCTACGCTATGACCACCGAAACACTATGAAACAGACAACCAACCGGTGACCAACACGGTCTGATTGTTCGTGGTTTCAGAACCAACACAGTGGACGCGAGCAACTGAGGACAAGCCCTCGGCCTATTAGTACCGGTCACCTCCACACCTCACGGTGCTTCCAGATCCGGCCTATCAAC